>CAVWOD010000001.1:0-199174 GCA_963756355.1 uncultured Acidobacteriota bacterium
AATGGTCGGATACGTTCTTTTGCGTCGTAAGGGGCCCCAGGACCGCCTGGAGTTCCCGCCATGCGTCTGATAGGTAGCGGTACGTCGGCGCAAACCAGGCCACTTTCTGGCCCCGCAGCATGGGTCCCACGACGCGGTCTATGCCGATGGTCGATTTTCCCCACCGGCGCCCGCAGCACAGGACGTTGAATCGGCGGTGCTCATGAAGCAGGGAAATCTGCGAGGCGTGGCCGTTGGAGTTTAAGGAGAATCACTCGGGAATGGACTTGTCGACGTACTCCACGCGGACCTCGACCGGCTGTGCGGGATCGCCAACAACCTCCCCGCGCTCCGTCTCGCGGAAGTTCGCTTTCGTCTTCAGCCAGAAGCAGATGGCCCACGCCTCGCCTGCGTCCAGAGCTACCACGAGCTTGCTAACCGCCTTGGCTGTCACTAGATGAGGCGCGGTGGTGAGTTCTTTTCGAAACGCTTTTAGAAATGTCTTGGGAGATTCAGCGCATCCGGCAAGCATGATTGGATGGTTCGCCTGAGCTGATACTGGCCGCTGCCATATTCGCCACTAGCGCGCGCTGATTTTCGGTTGGGTATAGCGCGGCCTACCGGCATCTTGCCCTCCCAAAATCCGGGCCACACGGCCAGCCAATAGAATCAGGGAAGATTTAACCATCACCTGAGTATATAGGGACTTTCCTTTCTTTAGCTTACCTGCAGACTGATAACCGTTTTTTTTAAAAAACGGGACGGCAGATTGAAGCACGCGAGCGAAATTGCATTGCAGATATCGCAGGATGGCCGCGCCTAAACCGTGACCCCGGTGCGCTGGATGAATATTTAGCACCAGGAGAGTGTTGATGGCTGGATTTACTACAGCTACAGCGATATCAACACCATTATGCTGAAAAATAAAACCGCCCCCATTGGCGCTGGTTCTGCGGACCAAGTTAGGCCCTATAAACGTCGGATGTTTGCCAGTGTTGAGAAGAGTTTTTATGCGGCGGTAGTCTTCCGCCTTGGCCGGCTGGACAAGGAACTCTTCGGCACAGCGGCAATATGTCTGTTTCCGCATTTGCATACACAGTTTGGTATCTGGGAATTGCTGTCACGATCCATCTTTTCAGGAAGTTCCAGGATGCTTAGCCTATCCCTAAGAGTTTCATCAAACGCCACTAACCCGGTAAGAAGCTCGGCCCCGATAAACAGAGATTTCATGGTCGAGTCATCCATCTCGGCAAGAAACGGCGCTAGAAGTTCCGGCGTCGGTTCTCCGTGGACGGTGTTCATGTTCACCGCGATTCGGGCCGCGCGCTTATCGTCGCAGGGGTCCACCAGCATACACGGGACTTCCGTGAGTCCAGCCTCTCGGCTGGCGATCACACGATGATTGCCGCTTAGGATTTCATACGCCTGCTTCTTTTTGCGGATCACAATCGGGCATAGAAACCCATCTCGCTCAATCGACTGGCGTAGTGCCTCATTTTGTTTTTCGTGAGATATTGGGGATTACGCCGCAGGGCCGAAAGCAAGCTGAGCTTGACTACAATCATTGTGACTTTTGGAGATTTCATGCAGCAGCTCGAATCTGATCAGGACCATGTCCGAGGAAATTTCTCCGTAACACTGGCGCACTTGCTGCGCGCGCCACTCCGGCAGATTGCCTAGAGACTCCACCGCTACGATGCGCAACGCCGCAAATATCCGAGACGGACCCACGCACGCTTTGACAATGAAGCCCACCCGAGGCGCTCTTCGGTTGTATCTGATTGTGTCGCACTTCGCACCGCTCAGAATTTGCGTCCGATATATCTGCTTGAAAAATAACAGCATACATGTATTCTACAGCGCCACTAAACACGGTAACTAGCTCCCAAAAGATAGCCAAGTACTGTGGGAAATGCCTCTTTTGTGTCGAAAATCGGTAAAAATTGGTCAACTACGCGCCATTTTACACCCTAATCAGGTGAGATGTTCAAACATTTCAGGGGAGTTCGAGGGATTGGACATCCAGGAGTCGGGATTTGCAGCCACTCTACGCCGTCCAAAAGGTGCCCCGCCGCTTTCTTGCCGATGCGCACGAGATCGGAATTGTGCTCACCCCACTGCTTGAAGTGGTAGGTTACACCCGCCGCGATGCATTGATCCCGCAGTCCCCGCGCCCACTCCGGCCGCATCGCCCGCGCGCCGTGCTGAGACTCGCCACCGACGATCACCCAATCCAGCCGGGGAAGCTGACCACCATCGCTACGCCTGCCTGATGTCAGCGCGTCGTACTGGCAATCTCCCCACATGACGTGCCCGAGATCCACAGGGCCAAGCAGAGGCTCCGCGCTGATCCCGCGAACTGCAAACGGGGTTTTGAGGAGTTCGACAATGCGCCAGCGATAATCGTCACTCTCAACTGTCGTCATACCCCAAACATTCGGCAGAAGGATTCGCCAGCCACGCCGCCGGGAGAAACTTTCGGAAGTTCTGCGGGCGCTTCGTCAGCAGGAGAAAATCCAGCGCATCGCACGCATGGATTATCGGGTACAGTCCTGCCGTATTGTCTGCAATTCTGGCCGATCCTCCATGATGTCGCACCACGATCCCCGAACGACGCCGCCGCTCATCCCAGCCTTTCCCGCAGTATTCCACTTGTCCAGTTGCCGCCAATACGCCGCGATGTCCGGCAAGCCGCTGCGCATCCTTCCCCCGCTGAACAAACCCCCGCCGCTTAGTGTCGGCTTCGGCATAGCAGTGATCGCACGCCGGGGATACCTTCGTGCATCCGGCCCACGGATTAAACGTGTGATGCGTCCAGAAATTCCGGTTGTTTCTCCCATTTCACTCTCCTGTTCCAGCCATTCTCCCGTCAAACGCTTCCGCCTTCGCCGCCGGCAGCCTGCCCCGGTTGTGCCGCATTTGGCTCAGGGCGCGTCCGCGCGGGCAGTCGCATCTTTCCAGGCCGCCTGCCTGTCCGATGCGCCACGCGCCATCCTGAGGGCGGCAGAGGCTACAGGACGGAGGAAGCACGGGGCGGGGTGCCTTACGCCTCACAGGACCCCCGTGTGTTGCGGAATCACAGAGGGAACCACGCCCAACTCTTCGTGGGAGCCTTGCCCGCGTGGTGCATGCGACGCAGGGCCCCGGAGAGCACTTCCGGCTGGTTTCCGACAAGCTCCAGACACCGCATGATGATTACGTCGTCCGGCTTTCCGTCGAGGTTACGCGCGCCGGGAAACTCCATCAGGACCTCACGAACCCACTCATGCAAACGGACCGATTCCTCCATCGCCGCGCGGTCCTGCGCCTGCGCCTTCGGTGGTGCAGAGGTTCTGCTCCGCTCTCGGAGTTTTTGATTTATTTCTGCCGTCGGCGGCGGCGAGATTTGCTCCGACTCCGACGACGACTCCGCAATACGCTTAGCGCCTTCGACTTCGACTACGGCGGCGGACGGCGGCGTTTCGCCGCGAGTCGCGGCGGATAGCGGCGCAGGGTACTTGCTAGGAGTTGTTTTGCCGCTCTTGTCGGCCCTTACTCCTCTGTCCGAAGTTGTTGATTTGAACGTACTTCTTGTCTGAATCGTAATCTTTATAGACAGTCAGCAGCGGAACGCCGTCACTTTGACCGCGCTTCGCCGCACTCTGACAGCGACTCGCTGACACGTGACAGCGGCCAGCGGTCCAACTGCCGCGGAAAGCAGCGCGCCCGGAGCAAATCCAGGTCCGATTCGAACCTTCCGTAGTCGTCCACCACCGACATAAGGCAGCGGTAAAAGAGTTGTCCTTGGTCACTCATCGCGCTTACGGCGCGGCTCGTGATGATTGCCTCCCTAAGTATTCGATTAGGCATGTAACCACCAACATTTTTGGCGCAGTTCAGGGATTGTCAGGACTAAATTGCGCTTTGTCCTATTGCACCTTTTACAGAGAGGCTGTAGGTTTTCTCTTTGATTGGTTCCGCCAGAGACGACGGGAATAATGTGGTCTATCTCTGTTTTTCCGCGATCTCCACAGCAAGAACATGGCATCGCCCATATTTCAATGCGGGTAGCTACCGGAATGGTTGGTCGTTTCATTCAACTCCTTCCCGAGTTGCCCGTGGGGTGAGAGGGGAAGCTCCCACCCACGCCGGGTCTCTTCCGTACACCTATGAAGGTTCACGGAAATCTTACTATACATCGGGTCGCTTTTCAAGAGCCATGCCGCATTTCCTTGCAAGATGAACACCGACGCACACCACGGCCGCTCTGTGAGATGTCGCAACCGCACCCGTGACAAAACTTCATCCAGTCCGCGCGCTTGCCGCCATGTGGATCGCCAGACGCTATCAATCGCTCCAGGTACCGCAGATGCGCCCGTTCGCGGGAGTCGCGTCGCTGTTCCTCTACCGGGAGCCGTTTCGCTGCTGGCGGTCGTCCTCTTCGTCTTAGTTCCATTTGCTCCTGTCTAACACCGCCGCCGTCGTTGCAGCCCAAGCTGCCGGCCGTCCCGCCGCCCACTTCGCAAACGTCGTCTTGTACACCTTCCGGGCATCCTCCGCTTTCGGCTTCGCTACGATAGGCGGAAGGCCCGCGCGCTCCCGGTGCTTATCCCGCCAGGTGCGGTTGTATCTGCGTCGAAGGCATCGAACACAGAAGCCGCAATTGCAGTCTGGTATGCGTGGCATCAGGATATTCTATTGATTGTGATTTTCTTGTCGCCGTTCGGCTTCGTTTCTTCGGTAACCGCAAGTGCAAATGGGTGAAGAGGCTTCAGTAATTTCCATGCCTTGAGTTGTGCGTCTGATGGGCTCGTGTCGTCTTCTAGTATTGCCGACGTGCAATGCAGCCCGTCATCGTCTAGGGAGAAATCCGCTATGAATGCAATTCTGCGCTCTTTGCATATGGCGATGATTCGCTTCATGAGCGGGTTAATCTGTTCGTCGTAAACGTTTTCCTTAGTCATAATTCCATCCTGTCCCACGTGCCGAGCCTCGCACCGGGCCACGTGATTGCAAACTTCCACCAGGGAACAGCACAGCGGCCATTCTCACCTTCACCTTGGACACCGGAAGGGTCCAGAATCCCGAACCCTTCCGGCCCTTGACCTCCACAAGCAACACTGAACCGTCCGGGCACACCTCCAGGAAGTCGGCAATGTACACCATCGATTGCCGCCCTCCTCCATCGGTTTAGCCATGAGCCAGCCGCACCGCTTCATAGCGCCACGTCTCCAGTTGGCCGGCGTGCACTTGCAAGTCAAGGTGCTGCGCGTATCCGCCTCGGTCTTCGAGCGGTAGCCCTTCGGTTGCCGGGGTCCAGCCGGGGGAGCGATTCCCGGTTGAACCCCGCGGCCGGCGAGATGCGCGTCAAGATCGGCCTGCGTCCAGTTCACTTCCCCTCCTGTACTCGTTCCAGTTTGCACTTCTGAAACACTGCACCATTGACACGCTCCACGAATCTTTCCTTGCTATTCTTGCCGAAGAATAGTTGCCGCTGTGCTTCCCACTCGTCGTACGAAGATCTTCCGATCACTCTGAGTCGCAGGTCGCCATCAAGCCACCCACCGCAAAACAATCCCGTAACGTATCCATTCATCAAGGCGTCTACAGCCCCTCCTGGAGGAAACCCAATCACGACGAATCCAAATTTGCGTTGCGCTTTCTTGGCCGCTTTAGTGGGCGTGAGTAGATTCACTTCCCCTCCTGTACCTGCTTGCGGGACTCAGCAAGGAGCCATCGGGCCTCACGCACAGTTTCTGCGCCGGTTGGTTTTCCATCGCACCGCCGCGTCAGGATCGCCGCCATGATCGCCACGACCCGCGCTTCCTCTTCTCGCTTCTCTTCGTTGGTCATTTGATCTCCAAATGCTCTCCGCGCTCTCCCAACCGCGCGCCAGGAACTTCCTCGCCAGCCGCCAAAGCCGCCCGGATGCGGTCATTAGCTGGCTGGCAGTCCTCCACCTTGTGACCGATAGTCGAATAGTCTGATTTCATCAGCACGTCCCAATCGCTCTGGCACATCCGTACGGTGATATCGCGGAATTCAGATGGCAGGACATCGTCCTGCACTACCAGCGGCGCCAGCCCTCCGTTGACTTTTCTGCGCAGATACCGCCCCGCTGTTCCGTCAATGCGCTTCGTTCCGGCCATCGCCATCACTTCCACGCAAAGGGCCTTCAGGAGCTTAGTGGACTCTTCCAGCCGCCTCGCCCGCTCCGTCATGCGTTGGGCTTCGAGGCGCGCGGCTTCGGCGGTCTGCTTGGCGGCGGTCAGGTAGTGGTGAATGCCGTCGCACTTCTTGACCTCAGCCCGGACGTACTCAGCCAGGGCTTTTTCGACTTCGTCGAGTTCGGCCTCGGTATCTTCCCAATCCGGCATCTGTTTCGGATCGCCTCTCTTCGCCAGCAACTCTTCCCGCGCTGTGAGCAGATCTAGCAGCGCGGCTTCGATGTTGTACAGCGATAGGCCGCTCATGCCGTGGCCTCCTTCAGTTCGATCTGTTCCGGCTCGGGTCTCCAGACTGCCCCGGCGTTTCTGCCGGTGGTGTCCTCCTGCATGATCCGCAGCGCGGCGTCTTGGCTTCGCGCGACATCCATGTCCGCGAACACATCAAAGAATTCCTGCTCCATCGTGCGTCTTGGCCTGCCCATTCAGTTCACCCACCTTTCTACAGCCGCCCGCGCTTCCGGCGATGTCACGCCCGCGGCGGTCAGCATTGCACACCACCAGGCCGTATTCTGGTCGGTGATTTCTTCGTCTGCGGGATCGTGCGCTTCAGCAAGAACCAACTGCCAGCACGATTCACAGAACGTCAATTCGTTGAAGCGCACGCCCTCGTCGAAGGTGCGTACGCAGTGGCAGGAGTCGCAACTAAAATGGTTTTTCATGCCGCCGCCCTACGGCTCTGTCGGCCTGCCGATGGTGTGCATTGCAGAGCCATCGCACATCAAGAGGCCTTTTGTAATCATGGTGGTGCGCCTCCACCCTGAGAGCTCCGCAGACTTCGCATGGCTGCTTGATTAGCCTGCCGTCGCGGATGGCATTTCCTGTCATAACGTGTGCCTTCTCTTTTTCCGGGTAGCGGGTGTGGTAATTCCAGATTGCCAAGCGTCGGTTTCTTTGCCGCGCGGCGTCCTGAGATATCCCTTGCGGCCCTCCACTCGATCGGCGCATCGCTCTATCCTTGTCGTACTGGGGAATAATCAACCTTCAGTACGCGATTCGCGCGCACCGCAGCTTTCCGGCATTCCTTGCATGTGCGGTCTTTCGGATAGAACTGTGACCTCTCCAGGGTACAGACTACGCAAATCATCGCCGCCCCCGCTGCGCAGGGACCTGCGAAGTATTCATCCGGTGCAGGTCCGCTGATCGCCTTTCCCGCGTACTTGGCCCATCCGCCGTTAGGGCAGCGGAGAACCATCCTGGGCCTGCGCTTCGGGAACAGCGCGCCGCCCTTCTTCTTTTGACCAAACTGGAACTGCGCCCCGCACGCGCGGGAGACCAACTCGTAAAACTGGAAGTCTTCAACTACGCGGTGGTTGTATCGGATATCCCTCTCGTTGCAGCACTTTTGTCATGAACTCGTTTTACAATTTCCCGCCGCGAAAGCATTTTTCGGCCATTCCGTGGCTATTCCCTGCCCTGTTCTTCTTTTTCGGTTCTGCGTTAGCTGCCCCCGCGCAAGCGCCCCGGGTGCAGCATTTCTCGAATCCCGATAAGGAACTTCTCGACCAGGGCCAAAAGGCCCTGGACCGGCAAGACTACGCCGCTGCCGCCGATATCTATCGCCGCTTCGTCGCCGATCAGCCCAATGAGGCCTACGGCCATTTCCAGCTTGGATACGTTTATACGGCGCTGAACCACCACGAGGAGGCCACATCGGAATATCGCAAGGCCGTCGAACTCGATCCGAAGATGGCTGCGGCCCAGATGAACCTGGGGCTTGAATTGGTTGAGAAAGACCCGGCAGCGGCCGTAGAGCCGTTCCGGAAGGCAGCGGATTTGATGCCGGGCGAGGCACGGCCGAGATTCCTGCTGGGGTGGGCGCTCGAACTATCGGGACAGGCGGCCCCTGCCATCGAGCAGTACCTGCAAGCCCAGAAATTGGACGCGAAGAATTTCGATATCCATTTCGCGCTGGGGCGCGTTCTGCTCGCATCCCACCGGTCAGCCGATGCGGAAGGCGAATTCCGGCAAGCGCTGGAATTGAAACCGGATTCCCGGCAAAGCGAGTGGGCCTTTCGGAAAGCCTGATCGCGCAGAAAAAATTGGAACTAGCCGCGAACGAGCTGGACGCCTACTTGAAATTGCAGCCGCAGGATTCCGATACGCGAATCCAGCGCGCTAAAGTGCTGGCGGATTTGTCGAAATTCGATCAGGCGCTGGCGGAGCTCGACGAAGCCGAGAAAACCAAGCCGCCAACTCTGGCCTCGCTGATCCTGCGCGCCCAGCTCTACCTCGAGCTAAAGAAATTTCCAGAAGCAACTGCGTCGCTGCAGAAGGCGATCGCTCTATCTCCCAAGGACGCCGATCTTCACGATCGCCTGGCTCACGCATTGATGGAACAACACCAATACCCGCCGGCCGCAAAGGAATTCGGAATCGCTTACCAGCTCGATCCACGCCTCACGTCCGCATTGCGAAACTGGATTTCCGCCCAATTCCTGGCGCAAAACTATGCCGCCGCACTTGCGGGCCTCGACTTGCTTGAAAAGCACGAGACGCCGACGGATGGAACCACCTTCGTCCGGGCGGTCTGCTACGATAAACTAGGGAAACTGCCGGAAGCTCTGGACGCATACCAAAAGTTTCTGGCTCTTCACCCTGGAACAAATGACGATCAATATTTTGAAGCAGCCGCGCGCGCGCGCAGTTTGACGAAATTGCTGAAAGAGAAGGGGAAGAAATAAATGGGAGCGGTCGGAAAAGGACCGGGAACCTGGGCGCCCATTTTGGGTTTGGCCGTGCTCCTGTTCCCGGCTTTTCCGCAAGGCCGGCTTGCGGATTTCCGAACCCAATTCGATCGTGAGACCGACCCTGTCCGTAAAGCCAAATTGATGCCCAAGCTCGAAAGCGCGGAGTTCGCCGAATTGCGCAAACTGATGGACGGCGGCGATTATCCGAATGCGCTGGTGATGCTGGGGGATATTCGCGATCAGATTCGCAGCACCGCCAAGGCCCTCGACCAGAAGGTTGATGACCCCGAAAAAAAACCGGCCGGTTTCAAGGAATTACAGATTGCCGTTCGGGAAGCAGTGCGCGACGTCAACGACATGTTCTTCTCGATTCCCGAGGATTGGCAAAGGCCATTCCACGATATTCACCAGGAATTGGAGCAGATCAATAAACATCTCATCCTGGAACTTTTTCCCCGCCAGCCAGGACATGCATCTAAGGATCAGAAACCCAAGCCGTAGGAGCTGGCCATGCGCAGACGTTCTTCGATTTCAGTTTTCCTGCTTGCCGTGTTTTTGGGCGGATTCATTCCGGCCGGCGCTCCGCCTGCCCACGCGCAGCTCAAGAAGGATTACCTCAGTGAACTCGAAAGCGACAAGATTCGTGACGCGGAAACGCCCAACGAGCGCATCCGTTTGTTCCTTTCGTTCGCGCTGGACCGTCTGAAGAAATTTCAATATGAGTTAGCTCGCACCGAGCCCGAAGCGCATCGTGCGGACATGCTCAATAAGCTGTTGAGCGATTATTCGAGCTGCCTGGACGATGCGGCCGATTTGCTCACTGTGGGTGTGGAGCGGCAGCAAGACATCCGCGCCGGGATCAAGGAAATGCAGGCCAGGGTGAAGGATTATCAGGAGATCCTCGACAAAATCCAGAAAGACGCCGTGGAAATCGATACCTACAAAGATGCGCTTCAGGACGCCTTCGAAAGTACAAAAGATGCTCAAGCCGACGCGGAAAAGGCTGCCAAGAAAAACGCCCCTGCCCCGTCGCGGAAGAAACCGTGAACCGTGCGAATTCGGCCGCTACCGTGGTTCCGGGCGGCGCGCAAATCTTTCATCGCTTATACACCCGGCTGGGCTGCCACGGGCGGCCGCCGCAGTTTGTGGTGACGTTCTATCCCTACGCTGACCTCACACACACGATCCGTCTTCGCCAAGAGACCGCCTATGTCCGTTTGTCGGATTTATTGCGCGACGCGCCGATGGCCGTACTGGAAGCGGCCGCCGGAATTTTGCTGGCGCGAATCTACCGCCGCAAGGCGCCGCAGGAACTGATCGACCGTCACAAGAATTTCTGTTACGCGCGCGCCACGCGAAATCGCTTGCTGGAGGTCCGGCGCCGCCGGGCCCGGCGGGTGAAAGGAAGTTCCCAAGGGAATTGCCACGATCTGGCGCCGCTCTTCCGGCAGCTGAATCATCGCTATTTTCGCGGTGGCCTGCCGCTGCCTCAGCTCGGCTGGAGCGCGCGCGGCTGGCGCTCGCAACTGGGATGCTTTGATCCCGCGCTCAATCAGATCGTGCTGAACCGGGATCTGGACCGCGCGGGAGTCCCGGAATTCGTGGTTGCTTATGTTCTGTATCACGAGATGCTGCACTTGAAGCACCCTCTGCGATTCGCGCGCTGCCGGCTGGAATCGCACTCCGTCAAATTCCGGCGGGAAGAAAAGCGCTTTGTGGATTACGCGCGGGCGATTCGTTTTCTGGAGAGCTTCGTATGATCAGCGGGAACCGGAGGCATTCTCTTTTTCCAGATCGTGCGAAAGCTTTTCGATGCGTTTGCGCACCTTCGCCGCGTCGGGAGCCTTAGGGAGGATTTGGAGATATTCCTTGTAATACTTCAGGGCGTCGGCCTTTTCGTCTTTTTTCTCATAGGCCTCGCCCAGCAACAAGCGGGGCCGCGCAAAATCCTTTTTCAGGCGGATGGCTTCCAGGTATCGATCGATGGCCGCGTCAATATCGCCCTTTTTCATGTAGAACTCGCCCACATCCACTGCTTTCTGGGCGTGATAAGGATCGAAAACCTCATCCGCAGGGCGCGGTTGCGGGGGTGGCGGAGCGGGCTGTTTGGGCAGAGTTTCCGGAGCTTGCGCCCTTGCTGGCGCGGCAAACGGCCCAAGGAGCGGCACAATGCAGAACCCTGCGGCCAAGCACAAAATCGATCCTCGAACGAATCGCCTCAATCGTGCTCCTCTGCGCCGTTAGACTTCGTTTGCTATGATGATGGTCGTCCGGCACCGGCGGCAAACCGCCATTGGTATTGTAGCGCGCTCGAATGGAACTCCGCGAAAAAGTCTCGAATTTACCCGCACAGCCAGGCGTGTATCTGTTCCAGGATGCCACGGGAACCATTATTTACATCGGCAAAGCCACTTCCCTGCGGCACCGGGTAAGTTCTTACTTTCTGGAATCGAAGTGGCTGGACGCGAAAACCGGATCGCTGGTGCGCGAAGCCGGCGATATCGATTACATCGTTGTCGACAACGAAAAAGAAGCGCTGGCCCTCGAAAATAATCTCATCAAGAAGCACAAGCCCAAATTCAATATCCTGCTTCGCGATGATAAGACTTATCCCTACATTCGCTACACGGCATTTGAGAAATATCCGCGGGTCTATGTAACCCGAAGGCTTCTGAAGGACGGATCGATTTATTTTGGGCCTTACTTCCCGGCCAGCCTGGCCTACCGGCTGGTCAGCCTGATCCACAAATATTTTCTGGTGCCTTCCTGCTTCGTGGATTTGACGCGGCCGCACGCGCGCCCCTGCCTGCAATATTACATTCATCGCTGTCTGGGCCCCTGCGTGCCCGGCCTCACCACCGATGATCGCTATGCCGAGGCCGCTCGCGACGTAAAGATTTTCCTGGAAGGGCGCCGGCACGATTTGGTGAAAAGCCTGGAAGAACGCATGGCTCTCGCCGCCCGCGAAGAACGTTTCGAGCAAGCCGCTGGATATCGGGATCTGCTTCGGACGCTTGTGGAAATGGAAGAAAAGCAAAAAATTGCCGCCTCGGCCGGCGATGATACCGATGTGATTGCCTGGTACGCGGAGCCGCCTCTCGCGGCTGTGAATCTATTTCACTTGCGAGGCGGCCAGGTGGTGGACCGGCGTGATTTTTATTGGGAGGACCTCGACGAATTCGACGGCCCCGAATTTCTGTCTTCCCTGTTGAAGCAGATTTATCTGGACGCGGGATACTGGCCAAAATTCATCCACGTGCCGGCTGAATTTGAAGATCGCGGCCTGCTCGAAGAGGTCCTCACCGAGCGCAGCGGGCATCGCGTGGAAATCGTGATTCCGCAACGCGGAACGAAGCGGGCCTTCCTCGATCTCGTCGAAAAAAACGCGCACCACTCTTTCCTGCAGCGCTTCCGTGTGCTCAAGCCGTCGTCGAAGGCCATCGTCGAAGCTCTCGAAAGCGCCCTCGGCTTGCCCGAACCGCCGCGCCGCATCGAAAGTTTCGATATCTCGCACATCCAGGGATCGGACGCCGTGGCTTCCATGGTGCTGTGGGAAGACGGAAAAATGAAAAAATCCGGTTATCGCAAATTTATCGTGAGCGAGGAGAGGCGTAACGACGATTTTGCAAGCATGAGTGAAACAGTGGAACGCCGCTATCGCCGCGTTTTGGCCGAGAAGCGTCCGCTGCCCAGTTTGATCCTGATTGACGGCGGCATCGGACAATTGCGCGCCGCGGCGCAAGCGCTGGAAAAACTCGAAATTATCAATCAGCCGCTCGCCAGCATCGCGAAAAAAGAAGAAATTATTTATATCCATGGGCGCGAGGACGATCCAATCGTTCTGGACCGGCACTCGCCCATCCTGCATCTGGTTCAGCAAATTCGCGATGAAACGCATCGCTTCGCCGTCACCTTCCACCGCCATCGCCGCAAGCGCCGCCAGTTGCACACCGAACTCACGGAAATTGCGGGCGTGGGCGCGCTCACCGCCCAGAAACTGCTCCGGCGCTTCGGCAGTGTAGTCCACCTGCGCGGGCTGTCTGTTGAAGAACTTGCCGCTGCCGTACCGCAAGCCCAGGCTCGGCGTGTGTATGAACATTTTCGCAAGCAAGGTGGCGCGGCAACCGAAGAACCATCAACCCGCGCAAATCAAGATCACCCTCAATAACCCTGCCAATTCAAGTGCTCGATAGGGGGAACTTCGCAGCCGCAAGTACAAGTACCATACTGAACCGTATGGCAGGACCTCGCTTCAGCCCTAAAACTCTTTGGTTGATGTAGATACTGTATTGCTCGTTCTCCGGGCCTATGCTACTGTCGCAATCACGAGGTGAGCTATGAGCGAAAATACAGGTTCGAAGATCAGCTATTTTTTGATTGGATTGGGAATCGGATCATTGGTCGGCATTCTGTTCGCGCCGAAATCAGGTGAGGAGACCAGGCAGTTCTTGACCTCTAAAGCAGACGAGGGGCGCGAATACGCCCAAAGAAAAGCGCAGGAACTGCGCGATCGTGCGGAAGACCTGATTGCGCGCAGCAAAGAAATCATGTCTCGTCAGAAGGATTCCTTGAACGCGGCCGTTGACGCCGGCAAGGACGCCTACCAGCGCGAAAAGTCTAAAGCCTCGGCTTCCTAAAGGAACTCCGGATGCTGCAATTTTGGCTGGAATTCTTCGTCATCGTAGCAGGGATTGCCATCACGGTGCAGGCCATCATCCTCATCGGGATGTTCCTGCAGATGAAAGAGTTGAGCCGCCATCTCACGCGGCTCACCACAGACCTCCAATTGAAGGTCGATCCAATCCTGATCCGGACCAATCGTATTCTGGAAGATTCCCAGGATCGAATCGCCAGCATCGTCGCCGATTCCGCGGAAGTTGTCCGGTTGGCGCGGAACCAAGCCCAGAATGTGGACCGGGTGATGACCGACACAGTGGATCGTCTGCGAGTTCAAGTGATTCGCGCCGATCACATTCTCACCGGCGCTTTGGAAGTTGTCGAGGATACTGGCACGCAAGTCCGCAACACTCTTTGGGGGCCGATACACAACGTCATAGCGCTTCTCAAAGGCCTGAAAACGGGTTTGGATGTCCTGCGGGGAAATCAGCGGCCACATTCAGATTCGAATCCCGGTTCCCAGGACGAAGAACTCTTTATTTGATTCCCTGATCTCCATCCGAGCGGGGGCTTAGCGGATCCATCCCCCGCCTAACACTTGTTCCTCCAAATAGAAAACTGCCGCCTGCCCAGGTGTGATCGCGCGCTGCGGCTCGTCAAACTGGACTTGCGCACTTGAGCGGCCGGCTGGCGTCACTGTGGCGGATGCGGGTAGATGGCGGTTCCTGATTTTTACCATTGCTCTTACGGGGTGCTCCGGGCATTCCACCGAAATCCAGTTCACGTCCTGGACCTCGCAGGACTCCCGGCGAAGTTCACTGTCCGCTCCAACCACCAAGCGATTTCTCAGCCGGTCCAGTTCCACCACGTAGAGCGGATGACCCGCAGCCACGCCGAGTCCTTTCCGCTGTCCGACGGTATATTGGTGCAAGCCCTGGTGCCGTCCAATCACTTCGCCATCCGTGGTCACGATTTCACCTGAATCCGCGGATAGCGTTCTTCCCTGCTCGCTCAAATAACTCTGAATGAAACGCACATAATTTCCCGTGGGAACAAAACAAATCTCCTGGCTTTCCGGCTTTTCCGCCACCGGCAATTGTGCCCGCCGGGCGATCGCTCGCACTTCCGTCTTGGCTAGTTCGCCGAGCGGGAATTCGGCGCGCGCAAGTTGCTCCTGCGTCAGGCCAAACAGAAAATAAGACTGGTCCTTGCTCTCGTCGCGGGCCTTCCACAATTCGTAGCGCCCGGTCTCGCCGTTTTTCACCACGCGGCAATAGTGTCCCGTGGCGATGCGCTCAGCGCCAATTTCCCGGGCCGTCAGAAGTAACTGATCGAATTTGACGTGATTATTGCAAAGGGTGCACGGAATCGGTGTGCGGCCGGATAGATAATCGTCCACAAACGGCCGAATCACCGTCTCCTCGAACTTTTGCTCGAAATTAACCACGTAGAACGGAAAGCCCAGATGCTCCGCCACCCGGCGCGCGTCGTAAACATCGTCGAGCGAACAACAACGATGCTGCGCCGGACCATCTCCCTGCAGCTCGGGAAGACGCCGCTGATTCCATAGCTGCATCGTCAGGCCGATGATGGCCTGGCCGCGTTCTTTCATAATCGCCGCGACGGTGGAGCTATCCACACCTCCACTCATGGCTACAGCGATGGGCGCTGCGGTCGCCGCGACCTTTCCTGTCTCGGTTTGGACTTGTGAATTCATCGCCGGGATTTACCGCGCCGCAATCGGTCTCTTTTGTTCCGCGTTCATGGCCTGCGTCGCAACGGGTGATAGTTTCCGCAGGTGTGCTGCTACGCTTGGAATCACCTCGAGCGCGAACTCAATTTCGGCGGCAGTCGTATGCCTCCCCAAGCTGAACCGCAAACTGGTGCGCGCTTCTTCGGGCGACAAACCAATCGCCGTCAACACGTGCGATGGGTCAATCGCTCCCGAAGCGCACGCAGCCCCCGTCGAGCAAATCACGCCCTTCAGGTCGAGCGCAATCACCATCGATTCCCCGCCCGCGTGGGCAAACGAAATATTCGAAGTATTCGGAACGCGATGCTCGAGGCTGCCATTCACTCGGGCATTCGAAACGGCCTGCAGCAAGCCTGCCTCGAATCGATCCCGCAATGCCGCAATTCTTTCTGAATCACCAGCGAGATTTCGCCGCACGATTTCCGCCGCCACCCCCAGTCCCACAATCCCGGGAACGTTTTCCGTGCCCGCGCGTCGGTCGCGCTCGTGGCGCCCGCCCCGGGATTGGGCCTCCAGAACAGTTCCGGTGCGGACGTAAAGTGCTCCGGCGCCCTTGGGGCCATAAAACTTGTGCGCGGAAATCGAAAGCAGGTCCACGCCCAGCCGGTTAACGTCCAGCGGCAGTTTGCCCGCGGATTGCACGGCATCCGTGTGAAAATAGATATCCGCTTCCGCGGCGATTCGCGCGATTTCTTCGATTGGCTGAATGGCCCCGAGTTCATTGTTTGCGTGCATCACTGTAATCAAAATAGTTTCCGCACGAATTGCCCGGCGAACGTCCGCCGGATCGATCAGCCCTTCCTGATTCACTGGCAGATACGTAACTTCTACCCCTCGCCGCTCCAGGGCCTCGCAGGAATGCAATACAGCGTGATGCTCGATCTGAGTGGTGATTATGTGATTCTTCGCGCCAGGTGACGCAGCCACCACTCCGAAAATAGCCAGGTTGTCCGCTTCCGTGCCTCCGCTGGTGAACACAATCTCAGCAGGCTTCGCGCCCAGCATGGCCGCAACGGAATCGCGCGCCCGGTCCACCGCCGCGCGCGCCTGCTGCCCCGATGAGTGAATCGAACTGGCATTGCCATACCGTTCCCCAAAATAAGGCAGCATGGCTTCGAGGACCTCGCGGTCCACGGGCGTCGTCGCATTGTGATCAAGATAGATGCTCATTTCAGCGAATCAACCGGAACTTGTAACGGGGCCCACTCTCCTGCCGCCAGCAGGCCATAATTTCAACCACCAGAATACTTTCCAGCGCAGGAGGGGTCAAGCAGTCCTGGCAGCGATTGCTGTCCACACCCGGGATTGATTAGATTTTTGGGTAGCTGGAAGAGTCTGTGTGGCAACGCCAGGCAAAAGTGGCCGTGTAGCGCCACCCTTAAGGGTGGCATCTTCTGCAGTTTCTTACCGAAGGCACCTGCCCCGCGATTTCAAACCGGATTCTATTATCCCTAAAACCAATCGCTACGGTAAGCCACCCACCAACTGACAAAGGCGATGGGGATTGTCGCGACAAGCCCCCAAATCAGCGGCAAACTAAAGTCAGCGATCAATCCCCCAAGGAGAAACAGAGCCCAGAAGATTTTCTTTTGACCCATCTTTTCCCCGCGAAAATCCCGCGCGCCATCCGCACTCCGTCCCAGTCAGTTCCCTCGTGCTGATTATAGCTCTCACAACCAAACATCTTGCCTGGTTCCGCTTGCTGTGTACGAACCTGACATGCATATTTCGGCCGCGCTTGCGCCGGTCCGCGGGGCAAGCTAACCTGCCTACTGACTTCCTGGAGAGCATCGTGAGCCGGCCCATCATCACCCTCACCACGGATTACGGCGTACAGGACCATCTAGTTGGCGCGATGAAAGGCGTGATTCTCAACGTCAATCCCGACGCCGAGATTATCGACATCACTCACGGAGTGGTGCCCTATGACCTGCTGGATGGCGCGCTGACGATTGGCCAAGCTTACCGGTTCTTCCCTCCGCGAACGATCCATGTGGTTGTGGTGGATCCTGGTGTGGGCACGCCACGCCGCCCGATTCTGGTCACGGGAGATCAGCACTATTTCGTCGCGCCGGATAACGGAGTGCTTTCCTTGATCTACGACCGCGAAACTTCACTCACCGTCCGGCACATCACCGCCGAACATTATTTTCTTCACCCGATCAGCAATACATTTCACGGACGCGACGTGTTTGCACCGGCCGCCGCATGGCTTTCGAAAGTGGGACAAACCGCGAGTTTCGGCGAGGAAATTACTGATTTTGTGCGCTTTGCCCTGCCGAAACCCAAGGCCGCGGAGAACGTGGTTAAGGGGGTTGTGCTCCGCGTGGATAGTTTCGGCAACCTGATGACGAATCTGACGCCCCAGGATGTGCCTAAAGTTGTCGAGCCCGGCTCCTCATTTAAAATCCGCGTGGGCACCGGTGAAATCACCAGTTTGAAGCAGACATTCGCAGAAGGCGCTCCCGGCGAGCCGGTCGCCATTGTAGGCTCAAGCGGCTTCCTCGAAATATCGGTCAACCGGGGCAACGCTGCGCGAACCATCGGCGCAGGCCGGGGCGCCGAAGTAATCGTTGAGTTCGGCTAGTCGATCGGCCCTTTGGATTCTTGCCAATCCAGCGTCCGCTTGCGAGCGCCTGCCAGGAGTGCTCAGCGGTCATTCCGAGAGCCGCATTCAGGCCCGAGAAATCTCTCCACTTCATCATTCGAGAAGCAGAAATTTTTCCCGTCCTGAGCTCACACCGTCTACCGCGTCAAATCCGTCACAATCAAAAACGCCCGCATTCGCGGATCCATCCAATCCCGCAGGGCATCTCCAAGCAAATTAAACGCCAGCACCGCCGTCATCACCGCCAGCGCGGGAAAAACCACCAAGTGTGGCGCATCAAATAAATGCCCGCGGCCATCATTCAGCATCGCTCCCCAACTGGGCATCGGCGCCAGCACTCCCAGTCCCAGAAAGCTCAGCGTGGATTCGGCCAGAATCGCGCCAGCCATTCCAATGGTGGCCTGCACCATGACGGGTTGCAAAATGTTAGGTATCAGGTGGCGAACCAGAATGCGCGCATGTGATGCGCCCAGCGACCGCGCGGCAACCACGTAGTCCATCTCCTTGGCTTGCAGCACCTGCGCGCGCGCCAATCGCGCGTAGCCCGCCCAGCCAGTAATCGTAAGCGCGATAATTACCTTGTTCAAGCCAGGGCCCAGGAACGCCGCAAACGCAATCGCCAGCAAAATTCCCGGAAACGAAAGAAACGCATTGATCAGCACGATGTTGATCGAGCGGTCGAACCAGCCTCCAAAGTATCCCGCCACGGAGCCGATCAGAAGCCCCACGATCCCGGCTCCCAGAACCACCGATACGCTCACCAGCATGGATACGCGCGTCCCGAAAATGATTCGCGACAAAATATCGCGGCCCAGTTCGTCCGTGCCCATCCAGTGATGCGCGCTCGGCCCGCTCAATCGCGCAGGCAAGTTCTGTGCGGCGGGATCGTAAGGCGCGAGCCAGGGCGCCGCCAGGGCTACCACCAAAAGAAACAATGCCAGCGCCAGTCCCAGCCGGCCAAGTCCGCTCGTGCGCAGAAATTGTTTCAGCGCGTTCATTCGAATCGAATCCTCGGATCCACAACCGCATAGACAAAATCCGTAATCAAGTTCACAAACACGTACGAAACCGCGATCACCAGTATGCAGCCCTGCAAAAGCGGATAATCCCGGGCCTGAATTGCTTGCACAGTCAGCCGGCCAATTCCCGGCCAGGAGAAAATCGTTTCCGTCACAATTGTTCCCGCGAGCAAGGTTCCGAATTGCAGTCCCAATATGGTCAGAATCGGAATCAACGCATTTCGAAATGCGTGCCTGAGCAGGACGGCCGATTCAGGCAGGCCTTTGGCGCGGGCAGTACGCACGTAATCGCTGGAGAGTTCTTCCATCATCGCGGTCCGCACCATCCGCGTCAGGATGGCCGCCAGCGCGGCCCCCAAGGTGATGGCCGGCAAAATCAAATGAGAAATCCCTCCTCGCCCCGATACTGGAAGCCACCCAATCCACACGGAGAAAATAAGGATCAGCACCGGCCCAAGCGCGAAATTCGGCACGGAAAGTCCCAGGAGAGTAAAAAAACCGACAGCGTGGTCAACTCCGCTCCCCCGCCGGTGCGCCGCCAGAATTCCAGCGGGAATTCCGATCAACATGCACACGCACAAACCAAACACCGCCAGTTCCAGCGTCGCCGGGTAATGCGTCAGCACTGTGCTCAGCACCGGTTGCTGAAAGCGGAAGGATTGCCCCAGATCGCCGCGAAACAATCCCTTGATGAAACGGCCGTACTGCACGCCGATCGGCAAATCAAGGCCCAGCGAATGGCGCAACTGATCCACTTCTTCAGTTCGCGCGCCTTCACCCAGCATCTGCTGCACCGGGTCGCCGGGAATGATGTGAGCGAGAAGAAAAACCATGGTGAGAATCAGCCACAGGGCAGGCAGCACCAGCAGCACACGCGAGAAAATGTAACGAATCATGATTGCGAACGCGAGTTCGCGCGCCCTATTTTGGATTGTTCATCCGGCTGGACTACCCGGCGATCGCGTTCCGCATCCTCGTCGACTATGGATTTTCCGCTGGCAGGCCCCGCGGCGCCGATTGCCGCTGCCGTCTCGCCGGCCCGGTCGAGCCGCCTTACTTTCACGCGTGAAACCCGGCGGCGATCCATCTCCAGCACCGTAAACCGGAAGCCATTTGCTTCGAAGCTTTCGCCCCCCTTGGGAATGAAGCCAAGTTGGTTCAGAACGTATCCGCCCACGGTTTCATACGCTGGATCATCGGGCAGCTCGATATTGTATTGCGAGGCGAGGTCGCGCACTTGCAGCGACGCGTCGAACACCATGGCGCCATCCGCCAGGGTCATGGGGCGCTCGACCACATCGAATTCATCGTGAATTTCGCCCACCATTTGCTCCAGAATATCCTCCAACGTAACCAGCCCCAGGATGCTGCCGTATTCGTCCACCACCATTGCCAGGCTCCCGCGACGTGTGCGCAGTTCCAGCAGCAATTCGCTGGCGGGCTTGCTCTCCGGCACAATCAAGATTTCGCGTAACATGGAACGCAGGTGGAATTCGGGCGGCGGTTGATCGTCTTCGGCGCGACGCGCGCGATCCAGCAGCACCCAGATCATGTCCTTGATATGCACAAAGCCCACGATGTGGTCGATCGAGCCTTGATACACGGGGATGCGTGAACGTTGCGTGGTCGCAAACATTCTCATCGTCTCTTCCAGGCCTGCTTCCACCGGCAGCACGTGCATATCCGGCCGCGGCACCATCACTTCGCGCACCTGCACTTGGCCCAGGCCCATGGCGCTTTGAATGAATCTTTCTTCGCGCGGCTCAAGCAATCCGCGTTCCCGCGCCTGTTGAATTAATACGCTTAACTCTTCGGCAGACCGCACCATCGAGTGTGTGTGCGGAGTTTTGATCCCCATCGCGCGAACAATTTTCCCGGAAAGGCCGTCGAGCAAATCGATCGCCCATCGAAACGTCTCGAGGAACCAGCGGAAGGGACGGGCAATCAGCAGCGCTACACGCTCGGCACGCTCCAGGCCCAGGCTCTTCGGCACCAGTTCACCGAAAAGCACCTGCAGAAATGTAAGCAGGATAAAAGCGGCGCCCAGCGCAATGCCGTGGGCGATCAGTCCGGAAAGCTTGCCGGGTATCCATTCCAAGGTGGGACGCAAGAACTCCGCCAGCGTCAATTCGCCCAGGTAGCCCAGGCCCAGGCTGGCCAGCGTGATACCCACTTGTACGCCCGAGACAACCCGTCCCAGATCGCCCAGCAGTTTTTCCACAATCCGGGCGCGCGGATCACCTTCCTCCACCAATTGCTTCACGCGCGAGAGCCTTACCGCCACCAGCGAAAACTCCGCCGCAGCAAAAAAAGCGTTCACACCGATCAGCGCGAGAACTCCAAACAGGCGTAAGGCGACCATACTCGCTGAATTCTAACAAGTTACGTCCGCCAATTGGAGTTTTCCCCTCCCCTACGGCATCCAGATGCCAAATACTCCCTCACTCGAATTCCCAGAACATTTCGGGCGGGTGATTCATTCCACAGATATGTGCCAGGTCCGGGTTGCTTGAGGGCGAGTGCTGGGCTAAACTCCGCGCCGGAATTCTGGAGTGACTTGAGTAATCAAGGATTGATCCGTTTGCTGCGATTTCTGCGTTATCTAGCTTCTGCGCTTCTGGTGGTCGCCGGCATTGCTCTGGTGCTCGGATGGTGGCTGCTACACCGTCCGCTGCCCGAACTGGATGGCAGCATCACCATCCCGGAACTCCACCAGGCCGTGCTCGTGGACCGTGATGTGCGCGGCGTGCCGAGAATTCGCGCCGATTCCATGGAAGATATGGTTACGGCGCAAGGGTATGTGATGGCGCAGGACCGGCTTTGGCAAATGGATCTCCTTCGTCGCGTCGCCGCCGGCGACCTGGCCGAGATCTTCGGCCCCGGCCCGATGGATGCGGCTCTTCAACTCGACCGCGAAAATCGCACGCTCGGATTGCGCAAAGCTGCCGAACGAGGCGTCTCCGATCTCACTCCGGATGCACGCGCGCTGGTGGAAGCCTATTCTCGCGGAGTCAACCGCTACATCCAGGATCATTCCGGAAGACTTCCTCTTGAATTTGTCCTGTTGCGCTATCGTCCGCGCCCGTGGACGCCGGCGGATACGCTGCTCATCAATCTCTACATGTGGAAATCGCTGACTTCTTCCTGGAAGTCGGACCTGAATCGCGCCAGCATTACGGAACGCGTGGGTCCGGCACGTGCCAGGGATTTGTACGTCGTGGATTCGCCTCTGGATCATTTCATCGTGGGCGCCCCCGCCGCGGGCGGCAAGTCAACGCCATCCGCCGGAATCAGTGGTTTGAGAAAGCACGATGCTCAGCCGGCGGAAATTCAAACAGCGGCGTTCGCCGGCCCATACAAGCCAGCGTCCGTCGCATCAGCTCAGCCTTCGCGCGAATGGATTGAAGCGCAAGAATTTCTTGCCCAATTCAATGAACAAATTCCGGGATTGATCGGCAGCAACAATTGGGTGGTCAGCGGCGCGCACACTGCTTCCGGGAAACCGCTGCTGGCGAATGATCCTCATTTGGGGCTGAGCATCCCCTGTATCTGGTACATGGTTCACCTGCAATCCCCTGGTTACAACGCGGAAGGATTCGATTTGCCCGGCACGCCCCTGCTGATCATCGGACACAATGACCGCATCGCCTGGGGATTCACCAATAACGGCGCGGATGTGCAGGATCTTTACGTGGAAACATTTAATCCCACGAACCCGCTGGAATATCGCGTCAATGGCGCCTGGGTAGCGGCCAAACTGCGTCACGAAGTGATTCATGTGAAAGGCCGCCCGGATGATTCCCTCGACGTAGTCGAAACGCGCCACGGCCCGATTGTCCGCAACGAAGGAGTTCGCGCCTACGCGCTGCGCTGGACGGCCCTGGAACCAGGCTCAATGGATTTCGGCTATCCGCTCTTGAGCCGCGCGAAAAACTGGTCTGAATTTCGCGACACGATGCGCCACGTCCCTGGCCCCGCCCAGAACGCCGTGTACGCCGACGTTGACGGCAACATCGGTTTCATCGTCGCCGCGCGCATCCCCATCCGAAAAAATGGCGATGGCTCCATTCCCGTTCCAGGCGCAACCGACGATTATGAATGGACCGGTTACATTCCATTCGATGATTTGCCGCAGGTGCTGAATCCTCCGGAAGGAATCATCGCCACGGCCAATGCCCGGACCGTCGGGCCGGGCTACCATGGTTTCCTTACCGATCGCTGGGCCAACCCCTACCGCACTCAGCGCATTTACGAACTGCTCGAAAGCAACAAAAGTTTGAAGCCAGAAGATTTCAACACAATTCAAAACGACATCCTCTCCCTTCCCGACCGCTTTCTCGCCGAACAATTGGTGCATGCCGCGCAGATCCGCCCGCCATCCGATCCGCGCGCGCAGGAATGTTTGCGCCGCCTCACAAATTTTGACGGGCTGGCCAAGCAGGATTCCGTTGAAATTTCCTTTCTCGAATACAGCCGGCACATGCTGTATCAAAACTTGCTCAAACCTTATCTGGGCAGTGAGGCGGGGATTTACGAGTGGTGGGACTTCACCAATGCGTACGAAAGCGTTTGGCTCCGCGACAAGGTATTTCTCGAAAATGTGTTGCGCGATCGCCCGGCAATCTGGCTGCCGCACCAGTTCGCCAACTACGACGATTTATTGATGGCCAGCGCCGATCAGGCGGTGGCTGCGTTGCAAGTGCAATCCCGCAATCCCGATCGCACCGGCTGGCATTGGGGCGAAGTCAACCCTCTGTTCATGCCTCACCCTCTGGGGCGCTCCGGTTTCCTCCGGCCATTTCTGAGCCTTGGCCCGATGCCGCAGAGCGGCTCAATTGATACCGTCAAAGCCATGGGTCACGGTCATGGCCCGTCCATGCGATTCGTCGCCGATCTCTCAAACTTCGACAACTCCTTGATGGAAATCACCACCGGCGAATCGGGACAATATGGCAGCCCGTATTATCAGGATCAGTTCAATCCTTGGTACGAAGGCCACGCTCTACCCGCGCCGTTCAGTGACGTGGCTGAAGTTCGTGTACAAATCCACAGGTTAAGACTGCTGCCCGGTGCAACTGCTCCCGATACCAGCCACTGATCAGTGGCACAGCCACTCCTGGCTGTGCGAATTTCCTTTCCAAACGAGAATGGAACGTCCGTGGCAACTTGACCAGCGTTTAGAATGAAATTCAACGGCATATAGCGCATGTCTTTCGCGCCAGGCTCGACCCCCGCCGCCGGGCAAACCTGTTCAGCGCGGCTGAATCGCGGCGGCTGCACAATGCCATTGTTGCGGTTCTCCGGCGTGCGCTAGTATGCTGTCTCCGGCCTGCGCCTGATTTTCGCGATCCGGAATGGTGGTTCCAGGGGCTCGCAACGATTGTTCGTGGCTACGGGCGCGAAGGTCAAGCCTGCCACCCGTGCCACCTGCCGATCCGCCGAATCGCGCAAAACTGCCGGCTTTCTTTTGTCGACGCCGCCAGTGACTGCGAAATGACGCGCCTGGCCTGACAGTATGTGACGAGAGGCATTCATGAATCCGACGACTAACAAGCCTGCGGAACCACAACCCAAGGGAGGCTTTGAGCGTTCCCTCGCGCGCCTCGAAGAAGTGGTAAAAAGGCTCGAAAGCGCTGACCTTTCCCTGGACGAGGCTATGAAGCTTTTCGAGGAGGGCGTAAAGCTTTCGCGCGAATGCCAGAAACAACTCGAAGAAGCGGAAGGCCGCGTGGAAATTCTCCTGAAAAAGGCCGGCGGCAAAATGGAAGTGGAGCCCTTCGAGCCGGAAGAAGAATCTTCTTAGCGCTCCCACCACAAAATGCCTCAGCCCAGCGAAGCTCACCATCGAATGAATCTACCCACTTTTTTCGAGCAGGACCGCGCGGCAGTGGATGCCGAACTCGCCCGGCTATTGCCGCCTGAAAGCGCGATGCCCGCCTCGATCCATCGCGCGATGCGTTATAGCGTCTTCGCCGGGGGCAAGCGCATCCGGCCCATCCTCTGCCTGGAAGCCTGCCACGCTTTCTTGGACGATCTAACGCCGGCGTTGCCTGTCGCCTGCGCGCTGGAATTCATCCACACCTATTCTCTGATTCATGACGATTTGCCCGCGCTAGATAATGACGATCTGCGCCGCGGCAGGCCCACCAGCCATAAACAATTCGGAGAGGCCGCCGCCATCCTGGCAGGCGATGCGTTGCTCACCCTGGCATTTGAAACGCTTTCCAAGGCTCCTCTCGATCCGGCGCGCTGCGTCAGAGTGATTCAGGAAATTGCGGCCGCTGCCGGAACCGTTAACGGCATGGTTGGCGGCCAGGTGGCCGATCTGGAAGCAGAGGGGAAGCAAGTAGACGCAGCGGGCCTCGAATATATTCATCGCTCGAAAACGGCGGCGCTGATTCGCGCCAGCGTGGTGGCGGGCGCTCTGTGCGGTGGCGCGAGCGTGCCGGACGTCGAACGCATTCGCCGGTTCGGCGAAAATATTGGCTGGGCATTCCAGGTGGTGGACGACATTCTCGACGTCGAAGAATCCTCCGCCGCACTCGGAAAGACCGCGGGAAAAGACCAGGCTCAGCAAAAGGCCACTTATCCCGCGCTTTTCGGCCTCGAAAAATCCCAAAAAATGGCGGCTGAATTGATTCAAAACGCCAGGAACGAACTCACTTCCTTCGGAAAGCGCGCCGAACCGCTCCGGCAAATCGCCGATTTCCTGATCGCCCGGCGCGCCTGATTCAGTCAGCGTGCCTAAGCCTGCTCGATGGCTGAAAAATCCAAATTAAAAAACTCCAAGACGCGGCTCGACGTCCTGCTCGTCGATCGCGGCTTCGCGGACACCATTCAACGCGCCCGCGCATTGCTCCTGGCCGGAGAAGTGCGCGTCAATCAACAACGCGCGGAAAAGCCAGGCGCACTGATCGCCGCCGATGCCCTGCTGGAGATCTCCAGCGGCCGGATTCCCTTTGTGAGCCGGGGTGGCTTGAAATTGGCGGGCGCTCTCGGGGATTTCAATCTATCTGTCGAACAGAAAATTTGTCTCGATGTGGGAAGCTCCACCGGAGGATTCACCGATTGCCTGCTGCAGCGGGGCGCAAAACGAGTGTACGCCGTTGACGTGACCATCGATCAATTGGATTGGAGACTCCGCCAGGATTCCCGGGTGGTTTCCATCGAGTGCAATGCCCGGTATCTGAAGCCCGAATCGATCGCCGAACCGGTCGATTTCGTCTGTGTGGATGTGTCCTTCATCTCCGTCTCGAAACTTCTTCCCGCTCTGATTCTCTCCGCCAAGCCAAGTGCCGATTTTCTGATCCTGATCAAGCCGCAATTTGAATTGAATCGCCGCGACGTCCCCAGCGGAGCAATCGTTCTCGATCCTTCCTTGCACGAACGGGCAATTGCGGGCGTCCGGGAAGCTTCGGCAAAAGCGGGCCTCGAACCATTGCGCGTGATTCCCAGCCGGATCGCCGGCGCTGGCGGAAATCAAGAGTTTTTTCTCCACGCCCGGTGGCAAATGATAAAGTAAATCCGCGCGCAGCCAGATGAGCTCCCAATTGAACAATTCCGCCGGCACACAGCTCCGCACGGTTGGCATCATCTCCAAGCCGAACAAGGAGCAGATTTGCGTCGTTGTTCCCACGTTGCTTGCGTGGCTCGAACAGCGCGGCGTTAAAGCGGTCTGCGATACCGAAACGGCGGCCCAGTGCGTGCCCGGCTTGGCTTCTCTATCTCGCGAAGAACTTCCCAAGCAGGTCGATCTGCTGATTGTCCTTGGCGGCGACGGCACGCTGCTCGCGGCCGCGCGGCTCCTGGGCGATCGGAACGTCCCCATCCTGCCTGTAAACCTGGGCGCGCTGGGATTCTTGACCAGCGTCACTCTCGGCGAGCTTTATCCGTTGCTTGAACTGGTGATCGCGGGAAAGCATCGGATCAGCCAGCGCATGATGCTCGAAGCGGAAGTGCTCCGGGATGGAAAAACCATTTCGCGCCATCGGGCGCTGAACGATGCCGTGGTGACGAAAACCGATCTCGCGCGCATCATCGATCTCGATGTTTTTGTGGATGGCGATCTGGTGGGACATTTTCGCGCCGATGGTTTGATCGTCGCTACTCCCACCGGCTCGACGGCTTATTCTCTCTCGGCCGGCGGGCCGATTATTTATCCCGTCCTGCAGTCATTCGTGATCACGCCCATCTGCCCGCACATGCTCACCAACCGGTCGCTGGTGCTTGCCGATTCCGCTCAAGTGGAAATTCAATTCGTCTCGGGCGATGAGCCGGCCCGCCTCACGGTCGACGGTCAAGAAGGCTTCGAACTTTTTATCAATGATCGCGTGGTGATTCGCAAGGCGCAGAACAAGCTTTATTTGGTCCGGCCGCCGCAGAAGACCTATTTCGAGGTCCTGCGCAACAAGCTCCGTTGGAGCGAGCGTTGAGCGGAGGCTTTCTTTTTCAAGGTCCAAGGAGCAAAAGATGAAAACGAAAATTGGCATTCTTGCCTTTCTGTGTTTGCTCGCGGTGGCCGCTGCCGGCGCCGTCCATGCCCAATTGCCCGGCAGGAATCCTTTGCCGGCCGTTTATCCGGCCACGGAAGGTTTTGTCGATTCCCATGGAGTTTTGATTTATTACTGGGCCGTGGGGCACGGCACGCCGCTCCTGATCGTCCACGGCGGCCCGGGCGCGTCCCATGATTATTTTCTTCCCTATCTTCTGCCCCTGGCCCAGCACCACCGGCTGATTTTTATTGACGAGCGCGGCTCCGGAAAATCCCAGAAACTCGAGGATGCCGCTGGCTACACGGTCGAGAATATGGTGGAAGACGTGGAAGCGGTGCGGCAGGGTCTGCGCCTGGGCAAAATCGCCCTGCTCGGACATTCTTACGGCGGCGTGCTGGCCCAGGCATACGCCCTGAAATACCAGAATAATCTGACGCAATTAATTTTAGGCAGCACGTTCCCCAGCACCAGGCAGATGAATGAAGTCTTCGTGCGCATGAAGGAAAAAATGGCGCCGGAACTCCGCGAACGGATCGATCGCATGGAGCGCGAAGGATTGTTTGGCCACGGCAAGGACTACGAAAAGAATCGCTACACCTCCGATTACATGATCGCGGCCTGGGGGGAAGGATATTTTCCTTATCTCTACCAGAACCATCCCGACCCGAATTACGACCCCATTCAAGCGGGCAATACTTCCTGGGATCTTTATCGCGAAATGTGGGGCTCCCACGGCGAGTACGTGATCGACGGAAATCTCGAAACCGTCGAATACGTGGACCAATTGCACACCATCCATGTGCCCACCCTGATCATGGCCGGAGACCATGACGAGTGCGATCCTTCCTTATCGCAGGAAATGCACCAGAAAATTGCCGGCTCGAAACTGGTGATCTTGCCGAAGAGCGGCCACATGACCTTTGTGGACCAGCCAAACTTGTTCATCAAGTCCGTCGTCGATTTCTTGGGCGCGACGGCAATGGCGCCCGCGCATCAGTGAGCCAGGTACGAGCATGAAAATCTATTTCTTGGCCGCGACCGGGCCATCAAGTCTTTCGCGCTATTCCCCGCGAACCAAATCCGCGCGCGATTCACGCCGCCGCACGATGCGGAACCGGCGGCCTTCTACAATCACTTCCGCCGCTCGTGGCCGTGAATTATAGTTCGAAGCAAGCGCGAACCCATACGCACCGGTTCCCCAAATCACCAGCAAATCACCCGATTCGGGTTTCGCAATCGGCCAATCTTGAATGAAGGAATCTCCCGATTCGCAAATGGGCCCCACAATGTCCGCGGAAATATTTTCCAGTGGAGTCTGTGGCCGCGCCGCCGCTGTGATGGGATGCGTGGCCCCATAAAGTGCTGGCCGAATCAAGTCATTCATCGCGGCATCCACCACGATGAAGTTCTTTCCATTCGTCGCCTTCGTGTAAATCACGCGAGTCAACAGCACTCCCGCCGGTCCCACCAGGCTCCGCCCCGGTTCCAGAAGCAGGCGGCAACCCAGCGGCTGTACGATGCGGGCAACCGCGCGCCCGTAAGCATTCCAATCGGGCGGCTGTTCCTGGTTGTAACGCACGCCCAGCCCGCCGCCGAAATCGAAATAGCGGAGTTTGATGCCATGCTTCGCCAGATCGCGAACGTGGCGCGCCATGCGCTGCGCCGAACGGCGAAACGGGCCGAGCGACAAAATCTGCGAACCGATATGCGCGCTGATTCCCTGCCAGGAAATCCAGCGCTTGCTCTTCGCCGCCAGATACAACTCCCGAGCGACGCTCCATTCCATTCCAAATTTGTGATGATGCCGCCCGGTCGAAATGTGCGGATGCCCGCCGGCTTCAATATCCGGATTAATGCGCAACGCCGCTGGCGCCGTGCGTCCCAACCGGCTGGCTTCGGAAAGAAGCAGTTCGAGTTCCGCTTCCGATTCCACATTAAACAGAAGAATCCGCGCGCGCAGCGCCTCCCGGATTTCATCGCGCGTCTTGCCCACTCCCGAAAACACGATGCGCCTTCCGGAAACGCCCGCGCAGTTCAGCCGTTCCAGTTCGCCGCCGGAGACAATATCGAAGCTGCTGCCCAATCGCGCGAAAACCCGCAGGATGGTGAGATTCGAATTGGCTTTCACCGAATAGCAGATCTTGTGCGGCACATCGGCAAACGCCGCGCGCATTCTGCGATACGCATTCTCGATGCTCGCCCGGCTATAAACGTAAACCGGCGTGCCGGCGTGCGCGGCGATCGAGGAAACCGAAACGTCTTCGCAGAATAGCTCTCCTTCCCGGAACGCAAAATTAGGAGTGTATCGAGTGGGATCGCACTCGGCGCTTGCGGCACCGGAATGGGTTCGCTCCGCTGTCACAATACTTTCAGCACCACAAGAGTGCGATCGTCGGCTGGCGGAGCTCCGCCGGAAAATTTATCCATCTCTTCGAACATTACTTTTGCCAGGTGAATGGCTGAAGACCGGTGATGCGCGGCCACCAGCTCGCACAGCCGCTCATTTCCGAAAAATTCCTTGTGTTGATTCTGCGTATCGCCAAAACCGTCGGAATGAATCACCATGATATCGCCGGGATCCAATTGCAGCGTCATCTCGTCATACTCGGCATTTTCGTACATGCCCAGCGGAAAACCCTCCAGCTTCAGCTTTACGGCTCGTCCGTCCTTCCACAGGATCGGTTGTTCCTGTCCGGCGCTGGATATTCGCAGCTTGCGTTTGCCCTTGTGCCACGTTGCGAAGCACATGGTCATGAATCGCCATTCGATTTTATGTTCGTAGAGCATCGCGTTCATGGCGCGCAATAATTCTGTGGGATGCGGCTTGCTCGCGGTCATGCTGCGCAGAATTCCGATCGCGGCGGCTCCGTAAAGTGCCGCGGCAGTTCCCTTCCCGCTCACGTCGCCCATGGCGATTCCCAATTCCTGTGGACCGTACCGTGCGAAATCGTAGAGATCGCCTCCCAACTCGCGCGCGGAAATATAGTGCGCCGCCATTTCGAGGCCATATTCCTTGCCGGGAACGCGAGGCAGCAGCGCCGCCTGCAATCGCTTGGCCGCCTGCAAATCGCGATCCATGCGCGCCTCGTCTCGCGCCACCTGCTGGTAGAGCCGCGCGTTTTCGATCGATACCGCCAAATGCGCGGCCAGGATCGAAAGCGTTTGCACGTGATCGGGCGTGAAATAATTCAGCTGCGGACTTTCCAGGTCCAGCACGCCCACCACCTGGCCCTTATAAATCATCGGTACTGCCAATTCCGACCGCGTCTCCTTATTGGTGCAGATATAGCGCGGGTCGGCGCCCACGTCTGGCACCACCACCGGTCTTCGCAGTGAAGCGGCGGCGCCGACGATTCCTTCATGAGCAGGCACGGCGTGCTTTTCCTGAAAATGCTGGCCGAATTTCACGTTTACGCGCTGCCGGAATACGTGCGCGCTTTCGTCATAAAGCAAAATGCTGAAAATCTGGTAATCGATCACGCGCTTCACCAGTTCGGCCGCGCGGCGCAAAATCGCTTCCACCTCCAGCAGAGTATTCGCCTCGCGACCCACTTCATTCAGCACCAGCAGCGTATCCGCCTGCCGGCGCGTGCGTTCAAACAATTGCGCATTCTCGATGGCGCTGGCGATCCGGCTGGCCACCAGGATCAGGATATTGGTTTGTTCGGGAGTGAAATAATCCAGTTGGTGGCTCTCGATATCCAGCACGCCCACTACCTTGCCCTGTTGCAGCAGCGGAACGGCCAGTTCGGATTGCACCGCGTCCAGCGCGTTGATATACCGCGAATCCTTGCGTACATCGCTCACGCGCACGGCTTGCCCGGTGGCCGCCGCGGTGCCGATAATCCCGCCGCCGATGGGAATGCGCCAGTGCTCCACCACTTCAGGGCGATGGCCAATGGCAAATCGAAAATACAACTGGTCCGTATTTTCTTCGGGCAGCAAAACCGCGAAAATTTCGTAATCGATCAGCCGCTTGATCAATGCCGCCGCGCGCGCAAGCACCTCGTCCAGATTCAGCGACGAATTAATCTCGTGAGCGATTTCCGTCAGCGTCTGCAATGCTTCTGCGGATAGCTCGGAAGACAATTTCACTTCCACCGGTTCCATTGGACTCCAAAAAACTCCTGATTCGTGTTCGCGGCCGCACCTGCACCCGCCGCCGCGATTATGAGTGCGCGATTATTATAACAGGAGAGCTTCGCGAGTCCGAAGCGTCGCTTCGATTACCAATTCCCGCAAGTTTCTGCGGCGATTCAGGCGGCAAAGCCAGGAAAATTAATTCGGGGAAGCGCCGCCTGCGCGAGGCCTGCTCCATAATTTTTACGCTGGCGCTGGCCCCGATCCGCGTGGCCCCGGCGGCAACCATCTTCTTGAAATCTTCAAGCTGCGCACGCCTCCCGCCGCTTTCACTCCGATTTCCGACCCACGACGGCGCGCATCAGCGCCACATCTTCCGCCGTGGCCCCGCCGGTACTGAATCCCGTGGACGTTTTCACGAAATCCGCTCCGGCATTCTTCGAAGCACACGGCGCGCACCTTTTCTTCAATGGTCAGCAGCGCCGCTTCGATAATCACCTTGCAAATGCCGCCGCCGCGGTGGCTGGCCTCCACCACGCCCCGGATATCCGACTCCACCACGTCATCCTGCCTCGATTTCAGCGCGCCCACATTGATCACCATGTCGATTTCCTGCGCGCCCAACTTCAGCACTTCTTCCGCCTCGTAAATTTTCACCTGCGGAAGTGTTGCCCCCAGCGGAAAACCCACCACCGTGCAAACTTTCACGTTGGTTCCCCGCACCAGCTCCGCCGCTAGCGGGACGTAACACGGATTGATGCACACGGAAGCGAACCCAAATCGCACCGCTTCCAGGCAAAGTTTGCGCAGTTCGTCGCGGCTCGCGTCCGGCTTCAGCAGCGTGTGATCGATCAGCCGCGCGATATCCGCATCGATCTGCTGCACCTCGGAGCCCGCGGAAATTCGCGCCGCTCCCGCTTCCACCACTTTGCGCGTCTTGATCGCGCACCGCTCCGCGCAATTCTGATTGCAGCCGGGACAAACCAGTTCGTCAATCTCCAGGCCCGTAAGGCCGCCGCCCTTGGGCGCGCCCAAATAGCCGATAATCTCCTCGGTAATCGCCTGAACGATTTGTTCGAACTGCTGTTGTTCCACCTGGCTTACTCCATTCCCACCAACCGCTAATCCCACAGCGATTTTTAGGGGGTCGGAGCTTCAGCTCCGACATCTGCAAGCCCGAACAATTGCGCTTCAGCCCCTGAAGTTGGAGCTGCGACCACTGCTAGCGCTTCTGGTTGCGATTGTGGCTACTTGGTTCCCTTAACCCTTCCGGTGCCGTTCCTCGATCGCCGTAATCTTGTCGATCCTCTTCTGATGCCGCCCGCCTGCGTAATGAGTCTCCAGCCAAACCGCCACAATCTCCCGCGCCGTCTCCGCCGCAATCATCCGCGCGCCAAGCGTCAGCACATTTGCGTCATTGTGCTCGCGGCTGTTGCGCGCCGACGCGCGATCATAGCATAGCGCCGCGCGCACTCCCGGCACCTTGTTCGCCGCCATCGCGGAACCGATTCCCGCGCTATCAATCATGATTCCGCGCCAGGCCTCTCCGCGCGCCACGGCATTCGCCACCGCTTCTGCAAAATCAGGATAGTCCACCGCCGCCGTGCCGTCCGTTCCCAGGTCGCGCGCCACATAGCCCCAATCGCGCAAATAGCCTTCCAATTGTTCCTTCAATTCGTAGCCGCCATGATCCGCGCCGATCGCCACAATCCGCCCGCGATTCGATTCCCCAACGGCGGGTTCCACCACGCGAATCGTGATACCACGAGCCTCCGCCTCATCGCGCGCCAGCGGCGTCACCAGAGTGTCCGGTGTAACCGTGATTTCACCGCCCTTGGCGATGGATTCCAGGTCTCGGGCCGTTAAAACGTTGCGTGGCAAGGTTGGTTATTCCGGCGGCAGAGTCAGGATGCACACATCTTTCAGGTTGCGGTAATGTTCCGCGTAATCCAGTCCGTATCCGACTACGAAATCATTCGGAATCTCGAACCCCACGTAATCCGCCTTCACTTCAGCGATAATCCTCCGCGAAGGTTTATCGAGCAGGGCAGCCACACGCAGCACTTTCGGTTTGCGTTGCAGCAGGATGCGGCGAAGATAGCTCAACGTCAGCCCCGTATCGAGAATATCTTCCACCAGGATCACATTCAACCCTTCAATGCTCGTGTCCAAATCTTTGTTCAGGCGGACCTCGCCCGACGAACTCTGTCCTTTGCCGTAACTCGATACCGCCATGAAGTCCAGCGAAGTATCCAGGTTGATATGGCGGATCAAGTCGGAGAGAAAGATGCACGCCCCTTTCAGCACCCCAATCAAGTGGACGCGCTCGCCCTTAAAATCTTTGGTGATCTGCTTGGCCACTCCCCGAACGCGCTTCTGGATCGCTGTATTGCGGATCAATACCTTTAAATGATCGCGATAGCCGATGGGCACCTGCAGATCCTCCCCTGCCAAGAAGGCCGTTACTCTACTCCAGCTGCCGGAGTATGACAAGTCTATGAATACAAAGTAAAAATTCCGTTTCGCGATCCCGGCCCTCATCTTTCCGGTTGACAAAGACAGGGTGAAATTCTTACAGTGGCAGCATCGTTTTGGGGTGGAAGTTGGCTTTTGAAAGCTTGCAGTTTCAGTCGGGATTTTATAATTGGAGTTCAAACGGGCGTCGAAGTGTCGCCGCTCATTCATGATCTGCTCTTTTCTTTAAAAGGTTTCTGAATTTGATTCAAGCGAGGCAAGTCCATAAATGTTTAACGATTCGATAGGAGGCAAGATGAAGTGTAAGTTCAGCCCCATCAAAATGGGTTTGATTTTCGGTATTCTTTTCCTGGGACTCCTCTCTTTTAGCTTGACCACTTGGGCGCAGTCCACCACCGATGGCGCCATCGGCGGTACGGTCACGGACCCTTCGGGCGCAGTTGTCCCTGGCGCTAGCCATTTCTGTGGTCAATGTCGGCTACCAACGCAAAAGCTGGTGGTACCACGGATGGCGGTGGACGGTATGTAATCATCCACCTTGCTCCCGGCGTCTACACTGTGGAAATCACCGCTGCAGGATTCGGAACCTACCGGCAGGAAAATGTCAGCGTCGAAATCGGACGTACCACCACAATCGAAGCCAGCCTGGGCCTCGCGAAGCAGACGCAAACGGTTGTCGCCACGGCAGAGGCTCCCGTACTCACCACCGATCGTCCGGATTTCTCGACGAATATCAACCAGGAAACTCTTGAAAATCTCCCCGTCTATGCCCGCCGTTGGTCCTGGTTCGCGCTGGGCACTGCCGGCGCTGGCGCGGATGGCGGATTCGGGCTGGTGAGCTTTCGCGGTATCTCTGGACTCTTGAACAACAACACCGTCGATGGCGCTGATAACAATCAGGCGTTTTTCAGCGAAGAGCGAGGCCGCACGCGCATCAGCTATTCCACTAGCGAAGCTTCCATCCAGGAATTCCAGGTGAACACTTCCAATTATTCCGCGGAATACGGCCGCGCAGCCGGCGGCGTGGTGAATGCCGTCACAAAGAGCGGAACAAATGCCATGCACGGGCAGGCCTTCTGGTACTTCCGCAACAGCGATTGGGGCGCCATCAATCCCTTCTCGCTGCACAGAGTAACCGCGAGCAGCCCGCTGACTCCATTCCAGCCCGAAAATAAGCGGCACCAATTCGGCGGAGCGCTCGGTGGCCGTATTATCAAGGACAAGCTATTCTGGTTCTTCAGCGCCGATCAGCAACTACAGCCCTTTCCCGCAGTAGCGAATTCTGGTACTCCGGGGGCCATTTTTGCGCCTATCACCGTGGCCGCACCCGTCGGCCCGCTTACCTGTGCCCTGCCGTTAGCTGCTGCTCTAAGCGAGGGCAATATCCTCTTTTGTCGCGGCGTCACCCAGGCACAGACGAACTCCGCCTTGACCCTCCTGTCGAACCTGACCGGCAATGTCCCGCGGCGCGGTGACCAACTCGTTCTGCTACCTAAGATTGACTGGCAGATTAATTCCAAAAATCACGCTTCCTTCAGCTACAACCGATTCCGCTGGAATTCTCCCGAAGGCATCCAGACCGCTTCAATCGTGAACCGGGGAGTCGACAGCTTCGGCGGCGATTTCGTGAAAGACGACTGGGGCATCGCGAAGTTGGTCACCACGATCTCACCGAACATGACCAATGAACTTCGCTACCAGTATGGCCGGGACTTCGAATTCGAGACCGGCCAGCCCTCCATTCCAGGGGAGCCGGTTTCCCAACTCGGAGCCTCCGCGCAAATCACCGTCAACGGCGTCGGTGGGTTCGTCTTCGGCACTCCCAATTTCTTGACCCGTCCAAAATACCCGGACGAACGTAGAAATCAGTTCGCCGATACGGTCGCTTGGAACCACGGCGCTCACCTTTTCAAATTCGGATTCGACATCAACCACGTTCACGATACGGAAATTAACCTCTTCACGGGCTTCGGAGCATACAGTTACAATACCCGCGTAGATTACATTAGCGACTTGACCGCAAACACCGCCCCGCATGCGCAATACTGCGGCACTGCCGCTGCTCCCTTGGCGTGTTATTCCAGCTTTACCCAGGGTTTCGGCACTCCGGGCTTCAATTTCTCCACCAACGACGTGGCTTTTTTCTTCCAGGATGACTGGCGCATCAAGCCTCGACTCACCTTGAATCTTGGCCTGCGCTGGGATTCCGAGTTCCTGCCCTCGCCCCAGATTCCAAATGCGGCAATCCCCGGAACTTCTTCGTTTGCCTCCGATCGCACTGATTTCGGGCCGCGACTTGGGTTTGCTTGGGATATGAGCGGAAGCGGAAAAACCATTCTCCGTGGCGGCTATGGTATTTTCTATGGGCGAATCATCAATTCCACAATCTTCAACGCCATCGCCAATACCGGAGTCCCGGCTGGACAGAGCACACTCACACTTCAACCCAATCAGGCGGGCTCTCCTCTCTACCCGCTGGTCATCAACGCGGGTTCGGCGCCTCTCGGGTTGAGCATCATCCAGTTTGGACCCAATTCCAAGCTCCCGATGGTCCACGAATTCGACCTCGAAGTGGAGCGGCAGATCGCCACCAACACCGTGGTCTCCGTGTCCTATCTCGGCAGCCTCGGCCGCAGGCTCCCCAGGTTCGTCGATCAGAACCTGGCTGCTCCGACGCTCAACACCACCTACACGGTGTCCGGTGGACCACAGAATGGCCAGACTTTCACCGTGCCCTATTTCGGACAGCCCACCGCTTCCACCAGCGGCACTCGGCGCCCGAATAACACCGTGGGAGCCATCACCAACATCTCCTACTCCGTGAATTCCAATTACAACGCCCTGGTGATTGCTGTGAATCGCCGATTTTACAAGAATTTCCAGTGGCAATCGTCGTTCACCTGGTCGCGCGCCAATGATTTCGGCCAGGCCTCTCAGACTTTTACGGCTACCAACAACGTCCTCAATCCTTTCAATCTCAACCTCGAGTACAGCCGGTCGAACTTCGATATCCGCGACCGCTTTTCCTCCGGGTTGATTTGGACTCCCGATTATTACAAAGGAGAGAATACTGCCCTGAAGTATCTACTCACGGGCTATACCATCTCCCCGGTTGTTTCCATCTCAACGGGCGCGCCCTACACCCCAACTGTTTCAGGCAATGCCCCGAACCCGGCGGGCTTCACCTCCGTGACGGGAGGGACCGGAATCCTGGCGGTTGGCGGGAGCAATCGCCCGCCCTTCTTTGGGCCGAACTCCTTCCAGATGCCTGGTTATCGAGACGTCGACATTCGCCTCCAAAAATCTATCAAGATCTGGGAGTCTTGGAAGGTGAGCTTGATCGGCGATGCGTTCAATCTCTTCAACCACAATAACGTGACTGGAGTGAACACCCAGATGTTCAGCATCTCGGGGAGCAATCTCGTATTTCAGGATGGGCTGAGCGGCCGGTCGACATTTGGCCAGCCGACTTCTTCCAGCAATACCTTGACCGCCCAACGGCAGATCCAGGTAGGCATCAAGCTGGATTTCTAATCGCTATCGATTAGAAAATCAGTTCAGGTTCAAGGTCAATTCAAACCGAAAGGGCGGCTCGAAAGAGCCGCCCTTTTTTCATTTCCGCCCACAATTTATTTTTGTGGCGGCGTCGAGTCTGCGTAGTGTAGCGCCACCCTTCAGGGTGGCATCTTTAATTGCCCCAGCCGCAAGTCCGCTGCCTAAGCAGTCGCGTCCGCGCTGGCTTTGATCTGCTGCCAGCGGCGCGGCCTGCGCTTGAAATCGAGGACTTTCTTTCGCAGGCGAATCGATTTCGGAGTCACTTCCACAAACTCATCATCGGCGATAAATTCGATCGCCGTCTCCAGCGTCAGCACGCGGTGCGGCACCAGCCGAATCGCTTCATCCGCTGACGACGCCCGCATGTTCGTCTGCTTCTTTTCTTTCGTCACGTTCACATCCATGTCCGCTTCCCGCGCATTTTCCCCGACAATCATCCCTTCGTACACTTCAATCGCGGGTCCCACAAACAATTCACCGCGTTCCTGCAGATTCCACAGCGCAAACGCGGTGGTCGCACCGGCGCGGTCCGCTACCAGAGCGCCCGTGGCTCGCGACGCAAGCTCGCCGGCATAATCCGTCCACCCGTCGAACAGCGAATGCAACAGCGCGGTTCCGCGCGTGTCGGTCAATAGCTGCCCGCGAATGCCGATCAAGCCGCGCGACCGGATGCGAAATTCCATGCGCACCCGCCCCGAGCCGTGGTTCACCATTTTCGTCAGTTCCCCGCGCCGCGTTCCCAGCGTCTCCATCACGATCCCCACAAAACTCTCAGGGCAATCCACCACGAAAATTTCCTGCGGTTCCAGACGCCGCCCGCCCTCTTCGCGCACCACAATTTCCGGCTTGCCCACCATCATTTCGTAGCCTTCGCGGCGCATCGTTTCAATCAGGATCGCCAGTTGCAATTCTCCGCGTCCCAGCACCCGGAAAGTATCCGTGGTCTCGGAATCTTCCACGCGGATCGAAACGTTGGTCAGCAATTCCTTCTGCAAACGGTCTCGAATATCCCGCGACGTCACCAGGCTTCCCTCGCGCCCCGCCAGCGGCGAAGTATTCACCGTAAAAAGCATCGCCAGCGTCGGTTCATCAATCAGCAAGGGTTCGCACGGAGCCGGATTTTCTAAATTGGTGATGGTCTCGCCGATTTGGATTCCCTCGACTCCCGCAATCGCCACAATGTCTCCGCAGATCACTTCTTCGGCTTCATCGCGCTCCAGTCCGCGAAACGTATACAGCTTGGTGATTTGTGTCGGAACGATAGCGCCGCCAAGTTGCGCGATTCCCACCGCCGCCCCGCGGTGCAACGTACCGTTGAACACGCGCCCAATCGCGATCCGCCCCAGAAAATCGCTGTAATCCAGATTGGTCACTTGAATTTGCAGCACCGCCGGCAGGATCGCCCGAAGGCGGCGGAATTCGCTCCACAATTTTCTCGAACAATGGCTGAAGATTCGCTGAAGAATCGCCTAATTCCCGGTGAGCCACTCCCATCTTCGCATTCGTATACAGCACCGGAAAATCTAATTGATCCTCCGTGGCATCCAGGTCGATGAACAGGTCATAAATCTCGTCCAGCACCTCCTTGGTGCGCGCGTCGGAGCGGTCGATCTTGTTCAGAACGATAATCGGCGGCAGGTGCGCCTGCAGAGCCTTCTGCAGCACGTAACGCGTCTGCGGCAGCGGACCTTCGCTGGCGTCCACCAGCAGCAGCACGCCATCCACCATGCGCAGCGCCCGTTCCACCTCCCCGCCGAAATCGCTGTGTCCCGGCGTATCCACGATGTTGATCTTCGTCTCGTGATAAAACACCGCCGTGCTCTTTGCCAGAATGGTGATTCCCCGCTCACGCTCCAGATCGTTGGAATCCATCACCCGTTCCACCAGGTGCTGATTGGCGCGGAAAATGCCGCTTTGGCGCAGCATGGCGTCCACCAGCGTCGTTTTGCCGTGGTCCACGTGCGCAATAATCGCTATATTTCGTATGGCCTGCGTCATGCGTTTCTAATTCTCCTTGGCGCGGTTCGTTTACCAGGCGGGCGTGCTCGCGGCAGCCGCCACTTTCCATCGTAGGCTTCGCAGGGTTCAACGCGGTACCGCTGAAGGCCCAACCGCTCTCTCGCACTGCGGGGTTGTGATAAACAAAAAGGGCTGCAAGCGCGACCCTGCAGCCCCTCTGCAAAAGTCAGTCTTCCCACTGCGTTACCATTGCAAATTCAGGAAATTATTATACCACGAAGCCGCCCCCTTTGCCCTTCCCTTGTTGCTCGAATGGCTTCCTAAATTGACTTCCGTCCGGGTTTCTAGGGGGTCGGAGCTTCAGCTCCGACATTAGAAACCACTGCAAACAGGGGCTTTAGCCCCTGAAAATCCACTTCGGAGTAGGGTTGGGAGGCGGCGTGACGCCAAATTAGAACACCAACCCTACTCATCCCGGCTATGGCCGCACCATCCTCATGCGTTACACTCCTGCGACGCCCACCGGAGCTGTGATGCGGTTTCGCCGACAGTCCTGACCGGGTTCTGACTACGACCACCATGGGTAAACAACGCCTAGAAGCCTTCACCGATGGAGTGCTCGCGATCGTAATCACCATCATGGTGCTCGAACTAAAGGTGCCTTCAGGCCCGAATCTTTCGTCCCTCGCTCCCGGCATCCCAATCCTTCTCACCTACGCCCTCAGCTTCGCGAATGTCGGCATTTTCTGGAATAACCATCACCACATGCTCCACGTGACCGAGAGGATTAACGGAACGGTGTTGTGGGCCAATCTCTTTTTGCTCTTTTGGATGTCGCTCGTTCCCTTCGTCATCCGCTGGATCGACGAAGCTCATTTCGCTTCCACCCCCACCGCCGCCTACGGAGTGGTTCTGGCAATGTCTGCGATTTCCTACCTCCTGTTGCAGCGCGCCATCATCGCCTGCAACGGCCCCAATTCGAAGCTGGCGCAAGCGGTGGGCCGCGACTTCAAAGGCTATCTGTCATTGACGATCTATATCCTGGCGATCACGCTCGCTTTCGTGCGCCCCTGGATCGCCATCGCCCTCTACGTGGTGAATGCTATGCTCTGGTTCATACCCGATCGAAGAATCGAATCAATCGTCTGACTGGAAATTCTCGGAAGGAACTCGAATGTTCGATAAAAACGCAGCAGCAAAATCCACTGCAATGATGGGCCACGGTTACTATGCTCATCATTCCGAAGCTCAAAATGCCGCAAGCGCGTTCGCCTTCCCGGCCCTCACGCGCGCGGTAAGCGCAATCGATCCGTCTCTCACGCGCTCGAATTTCGTGGCCGCCGATTTCGGCTGCGCTCAGGGCACCAGTTCGCTCGCACCCATGAAACTGGTCATTTCCGCGATCAAAGCCAGATGGAATCCCATCCCCGCGGTTTCCGTGGTGCACGTTGATCTGCCCACCAACGATTTCGCCACTCTCTTTGACACAGTGCAGAATTCTCCCAATAGCTACCTGCGCGGAGAATCAAATGTCTTTTCTTTCGTCTGCGGCCGCTCCACTTACGACCGCGCCTTCCCTCCCGCCAGCCTCGCGCTGGGATACAGCGCCATCACTCTGCACTGGCTGAGTCACGAGTCAGTCGAGATCCCCGGCGCTCTATGGTCGCAAGGAAGATCCGACGCACCGCAGAAGGCTTGGGCCGCCCAGGCCCGCGGGGATTGGTTTGGATTTCTCACTCATCGCGCCAATGAATTGAAGCCCACCGGCCGGATCATCGTCTTGGCCAGCGGCGCTCTCGATTCCCCCGACGGCGGGCCCGGAGCCCTGTTGGACACGGCCAATTCTGCCGTCGCGGCAATGGTCAAGGACGGCGTGATCGATTCGAGCGAGTATCTCGCCATGGATCTTCCGATTTATTACAGGACCGAACAGGAATGGAGGGAGCCTTTTGCGGCGCAATCAAAATTTGCGGAACAGCATGGACTTAGCCTTCAGCGCTTCGAAAAGGTGTTGCTTCCCAACCCCTACAGCGAAGCCTACCAGAAAACGGGTGACGCGCCCGCGTTCGCCAAGTCATTCGCCGCATTTTTCCGAGCGTTCGCCGAGCCCAGCTTTTCAAAAGCCCTGAGACCTGGCCGCGCCCCCCAAGACCGCCAGAAAATCATGGACGATCTCTTCGCACGCGTGCAGAAGGCCATGGAGGCCGATCCCGCCCGTTACAACTCCGCCTGGCAACTCGCGCTCGTCGAAATTCAAAAAAATCGCTAGCCCTTACACCCACGATTCCACCGCAGCCTGTTTATTTCGGCACCAGCTTCCAGGTCTGGTCGGGATCGTATTCCGTGATGGCAGCCGCGGCCGATGCGGTATTTGCGCCTAAATTTTTCTCATACACGCGCCCCTGCTGATTCACGATAAAAGTCATCACCCCGGAATTTCCCCATTTTGCCGGATAAGCAATCAACGCGTACCCGGCGATCATGTTTCCATTGATGATGTAACTATATTTACCGCCCGGCGCGTGCGCGCCCTGCCGCTTCAGAATCTTAAAATAGTACCCGTGATACGGAGAGCGCTCGTGCTTCGCCCCGCTCGCTTCCTGTGCGTGTGCCCCGGGCGTGTAGCCTTCGGCTCTCGCATCGGATATCAATTTGCCAAATGGGCTCGGCTTTTCGTTCTCTGGCGTATCCCAATACAATCCATCCTGCATCCCAGGAGAACTTACGAACTTTTGCGCGTAAACGTTCAAGCCAGGATGGTTAGTATTGTCGGCGCCGGTGAAATATTCCCATTGCGCCAGCACGTAGGCGCGGCAGGTGGTGATTGCCGATAATTCGTTCTCTCCAATCCTGCGGTTCAAGATCTCGTCGAGCCCCGCTTTCGTATCGAACACCCACTCGTTTCCTTGTTTCACAATCGAAATCGGTGCCGGCCACTTATCCTTTCCAACCAGGATCGTATACTTATCCTCGCTATCCTTGCGCAGACTGGCGGATTCCGCCGCGGATTCCGCGAAGCCCGACATATCCTTGTCGTCCTCCACAGGATCACCGGAGAACGCTTGATCGCCGTCCGGCCCCAGCATCTTCAGGATCGCGGCGCGATCCTTTGCCCGGGTTGCGGCCACCATGGCCTGCATTGCGTCCTCCGGAGATGAAAAGGTGGTTTGATTCCCCGCCATCGGTTTCATCGAGCCTTGCGATTGTGCTTGCACCGTCGCGCTCACGCAGAAAAACAACCCGGCGCACACGAAGAGAAGCGACGTCACAAAATTATTGCTTCGATTACGCTCCATGGGGCCTCCCGGACGGCTTTTCTCCGCCAGACTTGGGTGGATTCGACCTGGGTGGAGGCGCCTGCCTTTGTTGCTGCTGTGGCTGCTGTGGTTGCGGCTGGGGCTGCCGTTGCGCCTGCCGTTGAGCCTGCGGTTGCGGACGCTGCGCCTCATTGCGGCTGTCTCTTCCGCGCTGGCTTGCCGCGCGCGGATCGAAGTTATTTTCATCTTTTCCGAATCCATGCGGTCCAGGCCGTGCTTCCGGCTGCGGATTCGCCTGCGGATTCGGCCGGGGTGTCGGAGGGGCCGCGGGCCGGTACGTCGGGCTCGGCTGCCGCTGCGGCTGGTCCGTCACCGGAGCGGGCCGCGGCACGGTCCCTGGCGGAGTCGATCGCGGCTGCTGATCTTCCCGGCCGCGATAGGTTCCCAGCCGCGGATCATTTGTATTGATATTGCGATCGATGATTCGATTGTTTACCTGGTTGTTCTGGTTTCCCGCCGGACGGTTGCTCACCCGGCTGTTAAAAGTTACGTTGCGGTGAACGTTGTTGTAGCGGTTCAGGTTTGTATAATTCACGTTGCGGTTGATCACCGTGCGGTTCACGGTGACATTCGTATAACGATTGTTCACATAAATGTTCGTGACGTGAATATAGGGCCGGCTCCGTCCGATCCAGCCTCCCCCATTCCAACCCGTATAAAAAATCCGCCGGCCGCGCCAATCGCAATCCCGGTTCAGCCACACGCCGATTAAAAATGGCGATCCAAACACGATTCCAAAGCCGAAAGAGGCTCGCCGGAAAAATATTACGGTTGGATCGTACACCGGCACGTAAATGTATTGCGGTTGCGCCGGAATAATTTGAATGTATCCGTCATCGGCCACCACTTGTTGCTGTGCGGTCGAATCCAGGTTTCCCTGCGATTGGGCCATGGCGCGCAGCCGCTGCACAGACATCATCACGTCCGTCGACTGGTAAACGTACGCTTGGCCAACCGAAGTTGTCCAATCCAGTTTGTCGGCCATCATGATGATTACCTGGGGATAGTGCGCGACGGCCCTTACGCTTACATCCCAATCCTGGTCGTCAACTCCGTTCGTTCCATTCGCGCGCACCCAGCGGGCCGCTTCGTCAACCTGATCGACGAATGTGGCAGCCGGCAGCACCTGCGCCAGCAGCGGATCGGGATACAGCGCGATCGGCGAAAGAAGATTATCCAATTGATCCGCGGTAAAAGGCTCAAATGTGGATGTGTCTTGATTTTGATCCTGATACTGATTCTGGTCTTGGTTCTGGTCTGGCTCCTGGGTCACGGCTATGCCGCTGCCGCGGGAAGGCGCTGCAGAGGAAGACTGCGCCCATGGACCACCATTCAGGCAAAGGATTAGGCAAAGCGACAACAGCACAGCCAGCCCTTTTCGCATCACCATATCTTCCTCCGGCTACGATTCCTGCACATGTCATCCATAAATTGACTCAACCACGGAAAAATGAACTTCCTGGGCCGCGCCTCCACCAGGCGGGTCTGAGCTGGGATGCTCTTTTATTCTACCACCAGTTCGCTTTCCTCTCCGAATTCCTAGTGGGTGAATGGATTTCACTCACACAATTTGCTTATTGGATCGCCTCCACAGGACGATTGTTACGAGAACGGTCGGTTCAGATGGCGCTCGAATCCTGACGGCTCCAGGAAAGACGGATTTCAACGGGGCCGGCTGGAAAGGGATTTGCCCCGCCGCCCCTGGGTTTCGCGAACCACCCCCTGGGAATCACTTTGGCCAAGGCCAGGCTGGACAGAAGATCGCTTTAGTGCGCCCGACCCTTGCAGCCTGGGTGGCCGCAGCGGCAATCAATGTCAGCCATCTTCTCCACGGCTTCGCATTGGACACTGCAATATTTTCCATCCGTCACGGTGCAGGAACAATTTGGGTGCGCGCACTTCTTTGCGTTTTCGGCTGCCATTTTTGCCTCCGGAAAATTTAGATGCTTCGGTGAGCCGCAGGGTCACGAACCCCCGAATTATCCCGGCAGAGTAGCATATTGTTTGCCCTCTCCCGGTTGATATTCCTGAATCGCCATCGCACGATTCTTTATTGGCGGCCGCCGAAGGGCGAGACGCCCGATCATCCGTATATCTTCCCGGCTGGCATACCAGCACGGCCGGTAACCGAAATGCGGAAACAGCGAGTGCAGGCAAGTCTCCGTTTGAGGCTGGTCGAAGAAGATCTGCACTTTGTCGTTCTTCAGCGCCGTCGCGTTAAAAAATTGCACATTCCCAAACGCCTTGTCGTTCTGCTGGTTCTCCATTTTCCGCCGAATCAAGAAATAATCTCCCGCATACGCCACGGCCAGCGCAATCGCTAATCCGGTCAGCGTCCACATCAGAATCGCAATCAGCACGCGTTTCAAGTTTTGTCCCGCTCCAATTTCGAATTTGCGCCGGCGATCCCCGATGGCCAATGAGCCTGTTCGCACTCGATCGATTCTTCAATTGGCCGGCCCTGGCGCCCAATAGCTGGTCCTGGCTAGAATGGCTTCTCCTCGCGGATTGCTTAATCGTACATGAATCCGGTGTAGTCCAGGGCGCGGACGGGTGGGCTGAAAACTGAGCAGGTAGCGGCTGTGCAGATCGTTGTCGAACTCCATCATCATCTTTTGAAATTTGCGGTTTGTCTCGAACAGTTCATATTCTCCGCCGGTCATCGCGGCGATTTCCTTCGGCGTGTTTTTCTTCATGGCATTCCATGCGATTGCGATCACGGGATCAATCTCTATGGCGTTCGCTTCTTCGTCGTTATTTTTTCCGTTCAGCGTATCGTGAATTTCCGAAATTGCCGGCGAATATGCCAGCGCGTACACCACGGTGTTGCTGTTCCCGATAGTAGCCACCACATCGCCGATCGTGGCATTCTTGCTGCCGTGGTCTCGCGTTTCGCTGATCAGGAGCAACACGCGGCGGCGCGTCTTCGCCATGCCCTCGAGCAGTTTTACCGAATAGCCCACCGCGTCGCGGATCGCTGCCCCATCATCGCCCTCCTGCAGGGTTTCCACATCGCTTTGGATCCAGTCCAGATTGTTCGTGAAATTTCGGATCAATTCCACCTGGCTGTCAAATTCCACCACCGCCATTTCCGTGTTGCCCTGGCCTGCAATCGCGGAGAGCATCGTGTGTAGCGTGCGGATTCGCGCATACTCTTTGCGCGCGCGCCGCCCGCGCTGGATCGCAATCACCAGCGCCACAGGATCAGTTTCCGGCTCTTCATCGAGTCTCACGGCTTGCTGCACGCCGTCATCCTCGATCATGAAATCCGTTTGCTGCAGCCCGTACACAACTTTTCCTTTCGCATCTTTCACCAGCGCGGGAACGAATACCAGGTTCGCTTGGGTTTTTAGAGTTTGTTCCTGTGCGGGAACGGTGGAAATAACAACAGAGAGCAACGGCAAGAAAAGCAGGATGCACAAGGTGGCCTTGGAACCGCTCATGACCTCGCTTCCAGCTGGCGACTTGCCGTTGTGCCACGGCGCGAACAGATGCGGCGCCGGGATGAATCCGATCCCTCACACAGATGCGGCAATGCCGCTGCGGGTTTCCGCTCGCGGAATCCTGCGCGCCCGCCTTTTGGCCGGCGGCGAATTGTGCTGAGTCTGCCGGCGAGAGTGCCGGACCCGGCGAATTTTCCCTGAGGAATGTTACGCGTTATGCCGCCGGAATGGGCGCGATTTCATCGCTCAAGGGGCCGTTGAGTTCGTCATATACGCGATGCAGATACCAATCCACCACTTCCGATTCGAATTCCTGGTTTAGTTGCGGATTGTCGTGAGTGATTTTGACCATCAGGCCGTGAAGTCCGGGCATGATCTGTTTTCGTGCCTGGTCGGGATCAAGCCCTTTTTCTTTCGCTTCCCTTCCCTGTTGCAGCAGCACGCGAAACATTTCCATGGTCGCGTGCAGTAATTCTCTGTCATGGAGCGCTTCACCATGCCCGGGAATAATGATGGTAGCGTCGAGAGCGTCCATTTTCTCGAGCGTCTTCAGCCAGCCGCTCGGATAGCAACTGAGCGCGTAGGAAATCGGATTCACCAGCAGGTCGCCGCTGACGATTATTTTTTCCTTCGGCAAATACAAAAAAGAATCCCCCGGAGTGACCGCGCGATCGTAGTGCAACACTTGAATCTCGCGCTCGCCCATATAAATATTCATTTGATTCAGATAGGTGACGTTCGCAAATGTGTGCTGCACATTTGTTTTTTGATTCACGAAGTCGCGGTCTTCCTCGAGAAGCGCCTTTAGTTTGGCAATTCCGCCGCCGGCGGATTCATCGCTTCATCCTTGGCGATTCGTTTTTCGATCATCGCCAGGTATCCCGGCAAATCCTTTTCGATTCCGGGGCGGTTGAATTCCAGCGCCGCTCCCATCATCATTTTCCGCGACATTTCCTGGGTGATGATTTGAATATCCGGAAACGCCTGCTTATAAACCTCCGCGCCGTACCAGTGGTCCCAGTGCCAGTGTGAATTCACCAGGTATCGAACCGGCTGATTCGTCATTTTCCTGATTTCCGCCAGCACCGCTGCCGCTGCCGAGGGAGTTCCATTCGAATCGAATACCAGCACGCCTTCGCGCGACAAGATCACGATTGAATTTCCATCCAGTCCCACGTCTCCATAGGGCGCCGTCCGGAATAAATAAATTCCTTCCGCCACCTGGATTTTAACGGGCAGCGCATGCCCATCCGCCGCAACTGCCGCCGAGAACAGCGCCAGCACTATCAAAAATCCTGCCCTTCGAATAGGTTTCATTTAGATTCCTCTCGGCAAGCGCTCGCCGCGATGGATGGTTCTCAAGTCAGACGAATGCGCGAAGAAATAGTGAGCAGCGAAACGTATCGACCTCCCATTCGGTGATACCATTTTGCGCCATATGAAAGTAACCGCGCGCTTCCTTTTCTTCTGTTGTCTCGTTTCTTCATTCGCTCCGGCCGTTTTCGCGCAGGAGCAACAATTTGCGAATCTTGGCGATTTCAAACTCGCAAGCGGCGAAATGCTTCACGATTGCCGCGTCGGCTATCGCACGTTTGGCGCTTTGAACTCCGCCAAATCGAATGCAGTCCTTATTCCGACGTGGGCCAATGGCACCACGGAACAGATGAAAGCAAGTTTCGCCGCAAATCCGGTGGTTAACGGCTCAGAATATTTTGTAATTGCCGTCGATGCCCTCTCGAATGGCGTGTCGTCTTCGCCGTCGAACAGCGCGTCGCAACCGCGGATGAAGTTTCCTAAAATCACGGTGCGCGACATGGTGAACAGCCAGTATCAAGTGCTCACGCGTGCGCTGGGCATCGAGCATCTGCGCGCCGTCATCGGCATTTCCATGGGAGGAATGCAGACCTTCGAATGGATGATCGCCTATCCAACGTTCATGGATGTGGCCATTCCGATCGTGGGATCGCCGCGCCTCGCTCCGTATGATCTACTGCTCTGGCAAACGCAAATTGATGCCATCGTCAGCAACCCCGCCTGGAATGGCGGCGATTACACGGAGAATCCATCGCGCTTGGTGGAATTTGAATTGGGAGCGCTGCTGCTCACTTCTCCGCAGCAATACAATAAGGACAAGACGCGGCAACAGGTTTTCGAATCACTCGCCCAGTCCAAGGACGCTCCCGCTCCGGACGCAAACAACAAAATCCGGCAGGCCGAAGCCATGATGGCGCTGGACGTTTCCAAGGATTTCGGGGGCTCGATGGAAAGGGCGGCAGCGGCGGTTAAGGCCAAGGTCTTCGTCATCGTGGCCAGGAAGGATCACGTAGTCACTCCCCAGCCTGCACTCGATTTCGCCGCGCTGCTCCACGCTCGCGTTCTCGAACTCGATTCGGATTGCGGCCACTCCGCTACCGCGTGCGAGAGCGCGACAATTTCCGCCGCCGTCGCATCCTTTCTGCTCAGCGATTAACCAGACAATTCAGAATTGGTTTAGGAAGGAATTGGTGTTCGAGCAAACTGCGGGCTGGAGAGCCGGCGGTGGGGAAGTTTTCGAAATCGGCAGTTCTGCCAAAATCGAAAACTTATTCTTTTTTTTCAGCCGGTGATTCCTGAGCCACAGGCGGCCTAACGATTCGCACGGCGGCCTGCCGGAAGGCTTCCGGTTTCGGTCTTTCTTGTTTCGGTTTCTTTTTTTCACGTCTTCGAGCGTCTTTGTTTCCCATAGATATAGCTTGCCAGAGTCCGGCCCGCTTGGCTAGGGCTTCCGGATTTTGAGCCGGGCAACTTCGCATTGCTGTGGCGACGCGCAGTCAAAGTGATATGCTCCCACTTTCCGCAACGGCTGGAAGCATTGGGAATTTGATTTGCAATCCGTCACATGAGGGAACCGAAGGAGCCAATCATGCGATCCGCGAAACGAGCCGCCATGCTGCTGGTATTTTCCCTGGGATTTATTTTTGCGCAGGCTCAGACGCGGGCGCAGGCGCCGCGCGCGGATCTCGCCACAGCCGACAAACTTTTCCAAGCGGGAAAATTTACCGAAGCGAAAAATATCTACAACCAGATCGCGGCAAAAAACCCGCGGGATTTTTCCGCAGCGTTGCACCTGGGCCATATCGCGCTGCTCGAAAACCAGCTCGCTGAATCGCAAAGGTGGCTCGAGAAAGCCCTTGCGCTGAAGCCGGACGAGACCGAGGCTAAAGTCATGTTGGCCGAGGTGTTCTACCGACGGGACCAGTTTCCGCAAGCTGCGGCCATGATTCATGACCTGGCCGGACTCGGCCCCGACATATTCAAATCCTATGCCACTTTGAATGCGGCCACGCTGCAAAGCTTCCAGGGTCAAACGCCCTATGAAGTGCAAGGTCCCGGCGAAATCACGCGCCTGAAATTCGTCAAAACGGAACCGCTTCCGCTGGTGCAGGTGCGGATCAATGACGGTCCCGAAGTGATTTTCTTTATCGATACGGGCGGATCGGAACTGCTGCTGGATTCGGATTTTGCAAAGGAACTCGGCGTAGAGCCGCTCGGGGCGACGCAAGGCACGTTTTCGGGCGGCAAGCACGCGGAGGTGCAAAATGGAAGAATCAATTCGCTTACTCTGGGAGATTGGACGATCAAAAACGTTCCCGTGGGAATGCTGCCGGTGCGATCGCTTTCCGAGGGCTTCGGGGTGAAGCAACTGAACGGATGCGTGGGAACCAACGTGCTTTACCACTTTCTTTCGACGATTGATTATCCCGCGGGCGAACTGGTGCTGCGCCGCAATACTGCCGCCATCCGGAAGCAATTCGATGCCGCAGCGACGAAACGAAACGTCGTTGTTCCGTTCTGGATGGCTGGCGATCACTTCATGGTCGCCTGGGGGCAAGTGCAAACGCTTCCACCCGCTCTTTTCTTTGTGGATACAGGCCTTGCCGGAGCCGGGGTGAAGTTGGCCGAGTCGGTGATCAAGCAAGCGGGAATCACACTCGAGGAAAGCAAGGCTTCCAGTGGCCAGGGCGGAGCCGGCCAGCTGACAGTGGTCCCCTACGTGGTGCGCGATTTTTCTTTGGGGGCGATCAAGGAACAGAACGTCCAGGGCCTCTACGATGGCCCGTTTCCTTTTGAAAATGCCTGGGGATTTTACGTCGCGGGAATGGCCGGGCACGATTTCTTCAAACCCTATGCCGTCACCTTCGATTTCACGCGGATGCGCATCGTTCTGCGCTAACCGCTTGACGAAACAACCCGTTAAAAGGCTAAAGTTTCTTTGCCGCCGGCCGATGTATTCATACGGAGGCGCCAAATGTCCGTAAACCCAGTGAATCCAAGTTCGCATGCCGAGTCCTACAAGCCCGCGGTGGTTCCCCAGGCCGCCGTGAACGCCAGTAAAAGTCAACAGGCAGTCCCCCAAGATAAAGTAACGCTCAGCCCGATATCCAAACCGCCACAACAAGCGCCTTCGCGCGACGCCGACCACGACGGCGACTCGAAGTAGTTCTTGTACCGCCTGAGTCGTCCGCATCTGGCAGTCCCCGGCGCAGCTAACTTTTGGAATTGACGAGACGCCGCATCCTTTTCCAGGCTTCAACCTGGAAAGGGTGCGGCTTTCGGCATTTGGGCGAAAGAGCGTCTAAGGCTGTTCACTTAAAGTCCTACAGGATTGGCTGGATGGCGAGAGCAGTGGCTTAAGTGCAGGATTGGTTGTGGACGGAGGGGGCCTAAACCCTATGCGGCTAATCGGTTAAGGGTGAGAGCAGAAAGTGGGCAACCCACGTTTGGGGGTCATGCGTCACATCCTTAGTTTGGGGAAACTAAGGAAGTGATGAACTAGAGGCTTTACCGCAGAGGTCGCAGAGAACGCAGAGCACGCAGAAAACGCAGAGTTCAGGGCCGCCGATATGCGCTTGGGAACCTCCATTGCGATAACTTTTTTAATCTTACTGGCGCTGTGCGCCTCGCCTGGGGCTCGCGCGGACGTGGGCGTGGTGCTGAATGAATCGCTGGATACGGGATTGGCGCGAATTACCGGGTCGGGACATAGCGCTGTATATTTTTCGCGGATTTGTCCGGGAACGCCGGTGAAGATGCGGCTGTGCGGGCCGGGCGAACAGGGCTCGATCGTCAGCAATTACACCACTTTGGGCGAGGATCAACCGTTTGAGTGGAATATTGTGCCGCTGAGCATTTATCTGTACGGAGTGGCGGATGCGAATGACCGGCCGCTTTTTGTGACCGCGAAGATCAAGGATTCGCTGGAGGAAGATTACCGGCAGCGGACGCTGCTTCCTTACTGCGCCAGCCAGCACTGCATCACCAGCGAAAGCGCCGAATGGAAAGAGATGGTGGGAGCGGCGCTGGTGCGCAGCATTTACATTTTTGCGGTGGCAACCACGGTGGAGCAGGACCGCGAACTGATCGCGCAATTCAATGCGGCGCCCAACGAAAATCATTTCAATGGATTTTCCCGCAATTGCGCGAACTTTACGAAGAACGTGGTGAACAAGTATTTTCCGGGCGCAGCGCGGGCGGATTACATCAACGACTTCGGCATGGCCAGCCCGAAAGCGATCGCGCGCTCGTTTGCAAAATATGCGGACCGGCATCCGGAATCACACTATCGCGTGCTGCACTTTGCGCAGGTGCCCGGGACAATCAAGCGAAGCACAGCGTGCCGCACGGGGACGGAACAGTTGTATCGCTCGAAAAAATTGCTGGTGCCGATGGTTCTGTTCGCCGGGCATGAACTGCCGGTGGTGGCGGCTTCCTACATATTCACAGGGCGATTCAACCCGCAGAGCGAGTATGAAGAGCACGCAACGCTGCTTGCCGGTGAGAGCGATTTCCGCGCGAAGGATGGGAATTCCGCGGATAGCGGCGAGAAAGGACTGGAGACTGATCCAGCGGATAAAAGATTGGCGAGCGAGCAAGCGGTGGGAAGCAGCGCGGAATGGAGAGAGTATCGCAAGCAATTCAAGCTCGTGGTTGAAGAGGCGGTGCGGGCCGAAGTGATTCCCAATCGCGCTTACCTGGATCGGGTGTTCAAGAACGTGGATGAGAGCGGGACGTCTGTGGCCGGTGAAAACGGAAATCTTTGGATGATGCTGGATGATCAAGGCAAACCGTTGCGGTTGGGCCTGACTGCCGGCACGATTCTGGGGAGCGGATCGGATAGTGAATTGGCGTACCAGGTGATTCTGGCGCGCATCAACAGCGTTTTAAAGAGCCCGCCGCACAGCCGGGAAACCATCGTGGAATTTAGCGAGTCCTGGAATTTGCTGCGGCAGGCGCGGGAATTGAGATTGGCAACGCTGGGCGCACAGTGGAATCCGATGCCCCAGAGAACGGCGCCCAACCAGCAGCGCGTGGGGCAGCAATAGAGGGTGGGTGTGCCGCCATCGAGATTCGATTTTTGAATTTTCAGATCATGGATCAGCGCGCGGCGGGGGCGGCGGAGGCTAATTCAGGAATCTCGATGTGAATTTGGGTTCCCTGCCCTTCCTGGCTTTGGATGTCCATGCGGAAATTATCGCCATAGAGCAGCCGCAGGCGTTCGTGGACGTTGCTGATTCCGATTCCTTCCTCGTAAACCTGGGCCATGCGTTCGGGCGAAATTCCCAGACCGTTATCTTCGATGTCGATTCTCAGGCGGCCGTCCTGGCGGCGGGTGCGAAGGTGAATTTGTCCGCCTTCGAGCTTGGGCGCGAGGCCGTGTTTGATGGCATTTTCGACGATGGGCTGCAGCAGCATGCTGGGAACAAAGGCTTCCAGTGTTTCGCCATCGATTTCCTTGAAGATCTGCATTTTCTCGGGGCCGAAGCGGACCACCTCGATGTCGAGGTAATCGTCGATGAATTCCAATTCCTCGCGCAGGGGTACAAACGTTTCGTGCTTGCGCAAGAGCCGCCGCAAGATGTTCGAGAGCTTGATCACCACCACTCTGGCCATGTCGGGATCGTAACGAATGAGCGAAGAAACCGTGTTCAGCGTGTTGAATAAGAAGTGCGGATTGATCTGGCTGGAGAGCGCATCCATGCGCGCTTTCAGCAGAAGGCGCTGATTCTGCTCCAGATTCATTTCAATGCGGGTGTTGTTCCAAATTTTTATGGGGACGGCCACGGCCATCACGGTGGAAAGCAGCAAGAGAAGCAGCAGCGGCCAACCCTGGGGATTGAAGAAAAACAGCCAGTGCGGCGGCACTTCGCGGCCCAAAGCGACTCGTCCCAGTTCCATGCCTACCGTGGCGGCAAGCGGAAGCATGGCCCAATTTCCCTGCGCGTGGCGCAGCAGTTTCCAAATCCATTGCGGGATACTGAGAAACAGAAATGGGCCAAAATGCCAGACGTCCTCTTTGTTGGGAATCAGCTGGCGGATTGAACCTGCCAGTAATCCAACCAGCGCAGCCGCCGGGCTGGAGAGCCATTCGTGGTTTCCAAACGCAGGCAAGCTGATCAACGAACCGCCCAGCAAGCCGACGATGCGTCCGCCGATGAGGCCCATCAAAAACGAACCTTCCAGAGTGAGATCGGCGAATTTGTAGCCCGCCAGCAAACGCAAGAGCACGCCGAGCGCGAGAGGCGGAGTGAGGAAGAGCAGAAGCTGGACCTTTTGATCGGAATCGCGCTGCTCGTTGAATAAAACCTTGCGAAAGGTTTTGGAACGCGCCAGCAAGGCGGCGAGCGATGCCGCCCAGCCCACTTTCAGCACGAGAGTGAACAGCAAATCCTTGCCGGAATTGAGCGCGTCTGCCGCCATGTCGGTGAAAACCGAATTGCTTGGCTTACGTTAGCCAAAGCAGGCCAGGATGTAAAGGCGCGCGATGCTGCTATACTATTTCCTCGATGAAAAACCGCAACGGAAAAACTGGAAGAGCGCGGATTGTAGCGCGCGCCAAGCTGCCTACGCGCTTCGGAAAATTCACGATTCTGGGCGTGGAGGGACGGGGCGAGAATGAATCCGCAGTGGTGCTGGAACACGGGAGCGTGCGCGGCGCGAAATCGCCCCTGGTGCGAATCCATTCACAATGCCTGACGGGGGACATGCTTTTTTCGGAGCGCTGCGATTGCCGGGGGCAGCTCGAGCTGGCGTTGAAGAAAATCGCCAAGGCTCCCGCGGGATTGCTGCTTTATTTGCCGCAGGAAGGACGCGGAATCGGCTTGATGAATAAGCTGCGCGCGTATGAATTGCAAGACGGCGGCATGGATACAGTGGAAGCGAATCGCCAGCTGGGATTTGCGGATGATTCGCGCGACTACAGTTTTTCGGCGGAAGCCTTGAAACTGCTGGGCGTACGCAGCGTGCGGCTGCTTTCCAATAATCCGGATAAAGTGAAGCAACTGGAGGGAGCGGGGATTCGCGTGGTGGAGCGGATTCCTTGCCAGGCGCCCACCGGGAAGAGTTCGCGCGCTTATTTGCAAACCAAGAAACAAAAATTGGGCCATCTGCTCACCGGATTGTGAAGACCTGTGATCGGTGCGGGCAGACTGCTGCGGCGTAACGTGCGTTCAAGCGTACCTCCTAAATTGAGTTTGGTTCGATTTTTAGGGGGTCAGAGCTTCAGCTCCGACATTAGAGATCGCTGCAAATAGGGGCTTTAGAGTCTGTGTGGCAACTCGGTTTTGGTTGTTGGCACATGTGGCTGCATTTTGCCAAGTGGTTGAAAGCAAAGATGCCACCCTGAAGGGTGGCGCTACACGATCACTCCTACTTGGCGTTGCCACACAGACTCTTTAGCCCCTGAAGCGAGCAGCGCTACGTTGTAGTGATACCCGGGATTCCTCGTACTGCCGGTTCCATTTCCAGGAGGCGTCGCGTGACCAAGGCCATCCAACAATCCGTGAAGTTCCCTGCTCCGCCGGAAGTGTTGTTCGAAATGTATATGGATTCGAAGAAACATAGCGAGTCGACGGGAGCGCCGGCCACAATCAGCCGGCAGGCGGGCGGGAAATTTACGGCGTTTGGAGGGCAGTTGAGCGGGAAGACTCTGGCGGTAGTTCCGAACAAGATGATTGTGCAATCGTGGCGCGGGCCTTGGAAGGCGGAGGATTTGGATTCGATTCTGGTGATTACGTTTGAAAAGATGGATCGGGGGCACGCGAGTGGATCTGGTGCATTCGAATGTGCCGAATCACGACCACAAAGGCGTTTCGCAGGGTTGGGCGAAATACTATTGGGGGCCTTGGAGGGAATATTTGAAGCGGAATAAGAAGAAGTCTTCGCCGGCGGCTGGCGGTCGATAGTCGAGATGCCGCCCTGAAGGGCGGCGCTACACTGGCCAGAGTCCCGGCTGATGGGTCGCGCGGCGTGGGTGAGGAGTGGCTTGGGCTAGTTGTTCTCCAGGGGCCACTGCCAGCCGCGCAACTGGTAATACTTGCGGGTTGGAGTGGCGCGAAAGGGGTTGATGCCGTTGCGGCGGCACCACACAAAATGGAACGTCAATCCAACCGCTGCCATTGCCAACGGCAGCAGCAGGGCCCAGTGGCCTGAATACCGATAGATTCCCAGCGTCACCCCGATAATCAAGAGCCATTTCAGCGCTTTGCGCCAGGGAGGCGTTTCGAGTTCGAAGCGGCCGAAGAAACTCTGGCCGAGCACCGAAATCAGCAACAGTACCGATAGTTCCAGGTTAATTCCCATCATTCGCTCCTCTCAGATTTCGGCAACGTTCCTCGAAAACGCTTCGGTGATTCCCCGAGTGCTTGCCAGGGCCGCCGTCGCGCGTTCGGCGGCCATTCCTGCTCAGAAACGGAGAGTGACCTCCGCTTGAAGTGTTCTGGGCGTGATGAAGTGCGTGCCGGAAAAACTGGAAAGAAAATTGTAGAGCGCGATTTTGTCCATCAGGTTCACCACCGTTATTTTCCCGCCGAGCGAATATTCATCTCTTCCCCAGAACTTATCCGAACCCAGCGCGAGATCGAACAGATGGTGCGGCGCGATGCGGGAGGGATTGGTATCGGCATTGTAAGTGCCCGGCGCAACGATGTGGATTCGCGTGGCGCCGCGCTGCGCGGAATTGCAGGCTCGCAGCGGCTGAGCGAGGCTTGCGAATACGCCGCCGCAATACAAACCCATCTGTTGCTGCTGATCGGCAGTCAGGGTGAGCGCGGTGGCATAATCTGGAACGCTCACCACCACCAGGCCGCTATCAAACCTCCAGGTAAGCCCCAGCCACAGACCCCGGATATCCCGTTGCGAAAATTGGTATTGCAGGTTGGTGGTCTGCTCGAATCCCTGGTCGTGATCGGGACGCGCAACCGGAGCATAGGCGGTGCCGAAATTGATGCCGCCAATTTCCGGGCTGAACAGCCGCGAGCGGCTGTGCCCCATCACGGAGAACGCGCTGAACCCATGAATGCTATTGAGCGTAAGCCGGATCAAGGCTCCATCGATTTTTGATTTCTGGAACTGAATCGGAAAATTGAGCGGCGTGTTCAGGATGGTATTGAAATCGTAGGCGCCGCGCGTGTACTTCCAGAAATATTCCGCCTGGGCGCTGAATTTGCTTCCGAGCTTCTGTTCGAGGCCGGCGTTGAACTGGTTTCGCCGCGCGGGAGTCAGAGGTTGTACTCGCCCGGAGCCCTGAGTCGCGTTGGCCAGGCCGCCGGCGCCGGTGGAACTGGAAAGAACCAGATTTTCATTGTAGGGCGTGAGGAAAACCCGCGCATAGGAGAGGTGAAGCACCGTGCCGGTGGCTCGAACCTGGTAGGCGATGCCGGTGCGAGGCTGGAGGCCCGAGCCGTCGCTCAGGCCATGGTAATTGTCATAACGGAGCCCGAAATTCAGATTGAACTCCCCGAGTTTCACGCTGTCCTGGAGGTAGGCGCTCTCTTCGAGAATCGTCGCGGCGCCGCGAAATTGAAATAGCGTTCCGCCGCGCGTCAGATCATAGGGCAATAGCGCCGGCTGAAAATTGGGGTTCCCGGAATATCCGGCCGCGGCGCATTGACTGGTGGAGGTGAGCGAAGGATCGGGAACCGGAGTGGAATTGGCGTAAACGCAGGGCGAATTAAACGCGGGATCGGTGAGGCCGGTTTGGAAGGCTTCCGAAAGCGGAGTGGCCTGAAACTGAATTCCGCCCACGGATGGTTTGGCGGCCATGCGAATAAGTGACGTCGCTGCGCAGGCCGGTGCTGGTGAGGCGCCGGGATTGCGAGAGCGTGGCGGGCTGATCGGAGACCAGATCGGAGGACGGGAAATAATTCACCCGGTCCTGGCGAACCCAGGTGTTGGCGGTGAGGACCGCGGATGGACTCAATACGCGGGAAACTGCTAAAGCCACGTTGAAACTGGTCATGTGCTGGCGCTGGTCCTGCACGGCGGCTTCTTGATCGTAAGTATTGGGAACCTGGAACCAGGAGCGGGCCGCGGAAAGATTCAAGTGGAACGCGGTTCGCTCGCTGGGCCGCCAGTCGAACCGGTCAAATAGATTTTCCGCGTTGCCGTTCGCGTGCAGGGGATCAAATTCGGGCGCGTCGAGAAAACGCCGGCTGTTGATTCCATCCACCGCGAAGAAATTACCGATGGTGTCCGATCCGGCGGTGTAGGTGGCGCCTGCGGTGGGCGTCCCGAACGAACCGTAACCCAAGGAAAGCGTGCCGTTCGACCGGCCAGCGTTGAGGCCGGAGCGCGTGGTGGCTTCGACGATCAAGCTGGTCTTGTCGCCAAATTCGGCGGGCGGAGCGCCCTGAAGCGTGCGCATCTCCTGAATAGTGCTGACCGAGATTTGATTGGAAAAAATCCGGCTTTGTTGATCGGAAATCGGCTGGCCATCGATGCTGAAGGAAGTCTCGGCGTGCTCGCCGAGCGGGTGGAAGACGCCGTTGGAGTCCGCGGCGACGCCGGGAGTAGCGAGAGTGAGAATCGAGCTGAGGGCGGCGTTGACGCTTTCGCTGGGCAGATTGTGGATCAGGCCGGCACTGACTTGCGTTTGCGAAACGTTGAGAGAGCCGGGATCGGCGGAGCCTTCGGCCACCGTGACCCGTTGCGAAACCGATTCGAGAACCAGGGAAATCGCAAGTTCGAGGGATTCGCCAGGATGCAGAATGAGAGTGCGATGCTCGGGACGGAAGCCGCGCGCCTGCAGAGTGAAATCATATTGGCCCGGCTCGGGCGGATTCGAAGCAAAATTTTCCCAGGGCGTCCGTCTTTGTGTGAAGAGTCCCAGCCGCTGCGTGCAATGCCAGTTCAGCGCCGGGGACGGCTGCGCCGCTCTGATCCTGGATCACTCCGCAGACCTTTTGGAGCGATTGGGCTTGCGCTGAAATTCCGCACAGCAGCAGCACTAACAATACTGTGGATGTGGTGACGCTCATGTTCATGTCAACTAATTTAGGATGTTAACCTAGGTTAATACGATGTGTAAAGCGGTGTTTACTGTGGCCGTTCGTCCCGCGTACCCGCGCCGCTCCCTGTCCCGGCCCACCGCCTATCGCCTTCTCCTTCCTGGAATTCCTCGCGAATCGAATGGTGGTAGGATTTAGGGCGCTGGGAGGGTAATTCGCCGCGGCTGAATCCTCACGGCGGGCGAAATTGCTTCAGGGCATCCGGTGCGACGACGACTCTAGACCGAACGGAGAGAATGGCGATGAATCGAACTTTTATGTTTTGCAAGGTGGCGGCGCTGGGGTTGGCTGTGCTGGCGGGGGCGCAGATCGCGGCGGCGCAGGATTGGGCGGCGGCGAAGGTGGCGAAATCGCCGCGGCACCGGGAATGGGTGACGGTGAAGCACGATGCGCGGGCGGTGGAGACGTTCGTGGTTTATCCGGAGTCGAAGGGCAAGACGCCGGTGGTGCTGGTGATCCATGAAATTTTCGGGATGACGGATTGGGTGCAGGATTTGGCGGACCAGGTAGCGGAGGCCGGTTACATCGCGGTTGCGCCGGACTTGCTTTCGGGGATGGGGCCGAATGGCGGTCGCAGCTCGGATTTTGCCCAGGGAAAGGCCACGGAAGCGGTGAGCCATCTGGATGCCGATCAGATTACGGCGGATTTGAACGCGGTGGCGGATTACGCGCTGAAATTGCCGGCGTCGAACGGGAAATTGTTTGTTGGAGGATTCTGCTGGGGCGGGACTCAAACATTCCGGTACGCGACGAATCGGCCGGACCTGGTGGCCGCGTTTGTGTTTTATGGATCGGGACCGACGAAGGACGGGATCGCGCGGATCAAGGCTCCCGTATATGGATTTTATGCGGGCAATGATGCGCGGATCGGCGCGACGGTTCCGGATACCACCGAACAAATGAAGGCGGCGGGAAAAACGTACGAACCGGTGACGTATGAAGGCGCGGGACATGGATTCATGCGCGCGGGAGAAGCGCCGGATGCCAGCGAGGCCAATGCCAAGGCGCGGACGGGGGCCTGGGCCCGGTGGAAGGGGTTGATGGCGAAGGGGAGCTGAGGAGAGCACAGTTGGCGCCCGAACCGGAGAATCTGCGTAAATTTGCAGAGCGCTACACCGCGGCATGGTGCAGCCGGAATCCCGCTTCCGTGGCTGAGTTCTTTTCGGTAAACGGATCGCTTCGCGTGAATGACGCCGAACCGGCCGTCGGCCGCGGCGCCATCACGGAGGTGGCTCGAGGCTTTATGTCGGCCTTTCCCGATCTAAAAATATCGATGGATGGCCTTCTGGTGAACAGCGGCGGCGCCGTTTACCGGTGGACTCTGAGAGGAACCAACACGGGGCCGGGCGGAACCGGGAAACGAGTTTGCGTGAGTGGATTCGAGGAATGGATATTTGACGGGGATGGATTGGTGGCGGCTTCGCTGGGGCATTTCGATAACGCCGAATACGAACGTCAACTGAAGCATGGATTTTCAGGTATTGGATAGCATTGGCGTTGGCTTGTGCAGCAACGGCTAGCGAGGGGAAAACTCCGTGAAATCGAGTGCGAAGCCTCAGAAAAGCGATAGGGCGAGCGAGAAATCGTTTCATATGACGCCGAAGCAGTTTCGGGAATATGGGCGGGCGGTGGTGGATTGGATTGCGGATTATTACGAGCAGGTGGAATCGTTGCCGGTGCTGTCGCAGGTGCAACCGGGGCAAATTCGGGCTGCGTTGCCGGCCGAACCGCCAGAGCAGGGAGAGAAATTCGAGGCCATCTTGGCGGGATATGAACCAGGTGATTTTGCCGGGGGTGACGCACTGGCAGTCGCCGAATTTTTTCGCCTATTTTCCGGCGAATGCATCGGGAGCAGCGATTTTGGGGGACTTGCTTTCCGCGGGGCTGGGCGTGCAGGGAATGCTGTGGGCGACGAGTCCGGCATGCACGGAACTGGAAACGCAGGTGCTGGATTGGCTGGTGGGAATGCTGGGATCTGCCGGAGAAATTCCTGTCGACGGGAGCGGGCGGCGGAGTGATTCAGGATACGGCGTCGAGCTCTTCGCTTTGCGCGCTGCTGGCGGCGCGGGAGCGGGCGACGAAATTTGAAAGCAACCGGCGGGGATGCGACGGCAGGCTGGTGGCATATACCTCGAAGCAGGCGCATTCGTCGATCGAGAAAGCGGTGAAGGTCGCCGGGATGGGCAGCGACAATTTGCGACTGATCGAGGTGGACGACAACTTTGCGATGCGCGCGGAAGCGCTGAGCGAGCAGATTCGAACGGGATCGCAGCGGCCGGGCTGATGCCGTTTTTTGTGTGCGCGACCGTGGGGACGACTTCGTCGAATGCCATGGATCCGCTGCCGGAGATTGGGCGCGATTTGCCGCGAAAGAAAATCTGTGGCTGCACGTGGATGCCGCGATGTCCGGAACGGCGGCGCTGTGTCCTGAATTCCGGCACATCCATGAGGGATTGGAGCTGGCGGACAGTTACGCTTTCAATCCGCACAAGTGGATGTTCACGAATTTCGACTGCAACTGCTTTTACGTGGCCGATCGCAAGGCGCTGGTCGACACACTGAGCGTGCTGCCGGAATATCTGCGGAACCAGGCGACGGAATCGGGCGCGGTGATCGATTATCGCGATTGGCATATTCCGCTGGGGCGGCGATTCCGGTCGCTGAAATTGTGGTTTGTGATCCGGCACTACGGAGTGGAGGGATTGCAATACCACGTGAGGCAGCATGTGGCGCTGGCGCAGCAATTCGCGGAATGGGTGCGGAAGGACGAGCGGTTTGAACTGGCGGCGCCGGCGCCGCTGAACTTGGTTTGCTTCCGGCATCGCGGCGGGGATGCGGTGAACCAGCGGTTGATGGACCGGTTGAATCAGAGCGGGGATTTGTATCTGACGCATACGCAGCTGGATGACAAGTTGACGTTGAGGATTTGCGTGGGGCAGACAAATACTACTTTGCGGCATGTGAAGAATGCGTGGAGAAGGATTCAGCAGGAAGCGACCGAGCCGGCGTGAGTTGCGAGCGGACCTCGGGGGCTAAAGCCCTTGTTTTTCGTGGCTTAAACGTTGGAGCGAAAGACTGTGTGTGGCAACCCGGTTATGGCTGTTGTCGTGCGCTGGCGCATACGGCCAAGCGGTTGAAAGCAATGATGCCACCCTGAAGGGTGGCGCTACAGGGTCTCGCCTAGTCGGCGTTGCCACACAGATTCTAAAGCTCCGACCCCCTAAGACGCCAAAGAATTTCGACTCAGATTTGGCGTACGCAATCGCAGGATGCCTGAGAAAAAAAGTCGAAGTCATATGCCGGGAATAAGTCTTTGAGAAGAGGAGTCGTTGAGATGCAACGGATGCGAGCTTCGCGGCTTAGTGGAATGCCGAGCATTGGGGTGGACCGGATGGGGGCGGCGGCGGATGCGCTGTCTGATCCGGAAGTGCTGCGGCTCGAGAATATGGATACGGATTTGCGGCCTGATCCTTGGGTGCTGGAAGCGGCGCGAACTGCGATTGGGGAGGATGATGCGAATAGTTATCTACCGTTTGCCGGGACCGAGCGGCTTCGGAGAGCGGCGGCGGGGCATGTCTCGCGGCTGAGCGGGATTGTTTACGACTGGAGAGATTGCTGCGTGGTGTCGGCGGGGGGATGCAACGGGATTTTGAATCTACTGCTGGCGATATTGGAGCCGGGGGACGAAGTAATTCTGACCGATCCGATTTATGTGGGGTTGCTGAACCGAGTGCGGCTGGCCGGGGGAGTGCCGCGGCTGGTGCCGCTGATAGCGACGGCGGATGGGTGGAGAATGGATTTGGATGCGTTTCGAGCCGCAGCCCGTGCGCCTCGCGTGAAAGCGGTGCTGATGGTGAGTCCGTCGATGCCTACGGGTGCGGTGCTTTCGGCGGAAGAGTGGAATGTGGTGGCAGAGGAATGCCTTAGGCGGAATCTGCTGCTGATTAATGATGCGGCGATGGAACGCGTGCTTTTCGATGGGCGGAAGATGATTCATCCGGCAGGGTTGGCTGGGATGGCGGAGCGGACGGTTACGGTGGGGACCGCGTCGAAGGAATTGCGGATGATCGGGTGGAGAGTGGGATGGGTGGTGGGACCTGCGGAGATCGTGAAGGATGTTGGATTGGTGTGCATCGCGAATACCGTGTGCCAGGTGGGGATCGGGATGGATTCTGTGGCCGTGGGGCTGGAGGCGGGGGATGAGCCGGTGGCTCGGGCTACAGCGGAGTGGGAGGCGCGGCGGAATGCGATGGTGGAAGAGTTGCGTGGTGTGGCGCCAGTGATTACGCCGCATGGAGGGTGGTCTTTGCTGGTTGATGTGGGCGGCTTGGGATTGGGGAGTGCGGAGGCTTCGAGATTACTGATGAAGAAGGGAAAGATCGCGGCTACGCCGATGGTCAATTGGGGGAGCGCTGCGGCGGACCGGTATGTGCGGTTTGTGTTCGCGAATGAGACGCGGGAGAGATTGCGCGGGTTGGGGAAGCGGGTTGGGAGGGCGCTGGCGGGGGGATAAGGGCACATTCGCTGCGCGCAGTACAAAATCGATGCTAGGCAGCGGATCAGTTGGCATTGGAAGGTTGCGCAGGATCTCTTATACCGATTAAAACCATCGGGACGCACACAACGCGCTCCGTTCGGGATTACCGCGCTCGTTTGAGGCTGCGCGGACTGGGAGAGCGCGTGAGGGCCGCCTTGGGGACAGGTTGGAATTGCCGATTCTAAGAATCCCACCCTTCCCGATGATGCCGGGAAGGATGGGGCACCCTCCCGAGGCGCACATCCTCTACTAACTCCTTACCACACATATATTTATGAAAGTAAATCGAAGCTCCTGCACTCTAATAAGCACTGTTAGGCTTAGCCTTCGGATAGACTAGCCGCCGCCTACGAAGTGGACTATTTCGTAGGTGTCGTTGGGCTGGACGGGGGTGGTGGACCATCGGGAGCGGGGCAAAATGTCGCGATTGCGTTCAAGTGCTACGCGGTCTTGAGGAAGGCCAAGGTGGGTGAGGAGGGCGGCTACGTGCAGGCCTTCGGGGACTTCGCGGAGGTCACCGTTGACTGTGATGGTCATCTGGCGGGGGGCCTGGGCTTGGTGCGGAGGGCGTATCGGACTTCGTCGGTGCCTGGCTCTGCGGAGGCCTGGATGACCAATTCGGCGCCGCCAGCGCCGATGCGAGGCATGGGGAAGCTGAGCTGGGCCTTGCCATCGACATCGGTCTGACTTTCAAATTTGAGCGGTCCCTGGGCGCCGTCGAGTGTGACTTGGATATCGGCTCCGGGGAGCGGGATTCGATCGTGGCGAGTGATCACGCTGATTTCGAGGTTTGCGGTGCCGGCCGAGGCCCAGGAGGCGGGGTTCAGCAGTTGGACTTCGATGCCGCGCTGGGAAGCGACTAACTGGACCATGTCCTTGTCGAGTTCGACCTTCAGGAAACCAGTGCGGAGGTCGTCGATTACCACGCGATGCTGCTCTTCGACTCTCTTGCGGAGCGTTTCATTTTGGGAGTCATCGGGAGCAGGCGCCGCGAGATCGGGACACTCCTGCGTTCTCCGGTGGACAACGCGACCTTGCTGGTAGACCACCGTTTCGACGATGGGATGGTCCTGGCCGCGCACTTCGGTCTGGACATGGCAGACCTGCGAGCCGAGGTGAAGATCCGTATTGAACCCGATGGTGAGCAAACTGGGTTGCCTTCCTGGCGATGGCGAGGGAAGCCACGAGAGCCTCGCCGGTGGAGAAAGCGGTATCACTCGCCGGGTGAAAATATCCAAGAAATGCGCGTCACTTGATTGACCATGCGCACTCTGGCCGCTATTATAGCAACGGTCAGGGCCAATGGACGCAAACTACATGACGAGTGCGTACGCTCCGTTACTCATCCAGTTATTACTGGCGATGGGGCTGGCGGCGATCATTATTGGACTTTCGGCGGTGGTGGGCCGGCACAAATTCTCACGGGCAAAAATGGAGCCGTACGAATGCGGGATTGAACCCACGGGGGACGCGCGAGAAGCGTTTCCGGTGCATTTTTACCTGGTGGGAATGATCTTTATTTTGTTTGATATCGAGGCCATATTCCTGTATCCGTGGGCGCTGATCTACCGGCAGTTGCACTCGTTTGGATTTATCGAGATGGTGTTGTACATTTTCATCCTGCTGGCGGGCTATCTTTACCTTTGGAAGAGGGGCGCTCTGGACTGGAATCGATAGCGGCCCGCCGAAAGCGACGCACCTGTGGAATCGCAAGAACTGGCAAACGGGATAGTTGTATCCAAACTACGGGCGTGGGACGCCCAAGCGATCGCGGATACGATCGTTTTCCGGAATGAATTGACGCTGGTGATTCCGCGGGACCGGGTGCGAGCGGTGGCGGAATTTTTGCGCGATGATGCGGAACTTCAATTTAATTTGCTCTGCGATATTACGGCGACGGATCGCTTCCCCATTGAGCCTCGGTTTGATCTGAATTATCAATTACTTTCCTTGAGCCGGAAAGAACGCCTGCGATTAAAGGTGCGGCTGGCGGGGAACGATGCGGTGGCGGCTTCCGTGGTGCCGGTGTGGCCGGGAGCCAACTGGCACGAACGGGAAGTTTGGGATTTGTTTGGAATTCGATTCGAGGGGCATCCGGATCTGACGCGGATTTTGATGCCAGACGACTGGGAAGGCCACCCGCTGCGGAAAGATTATCCCACCGAAGGATATCGCTGAGAGATGGGCGGAGTAAGGAACTCCGAACTGTGACGACGATTGATAAGGTTACCGGCGCGGCGCAAACCATGGTGCTGAACATGGGGCCGCAGCACCCGTCCACACATGGGGTGCTGCGCGTGGTGCTGGAACTGGACGGGGAAACCGTGTTGAAGGCGCGGCCGGTGGTTGGTTATCTGCACACCGGAATCGAAAAAACGGCCGAATCGAAAACCTATTCGCAGGTGATTCCCCTGACGGACCGGATCGATTACCTGGCGCCGATGTCGAATAATTTGTGCTACTGCCTGGCGGTGGAAAAACTGCTGGGAATCGATGTGCCGAAGCGCGCGCAGTATATTCGCGTGCTGATGACCGAACTGACGCGAATTAATTCGCACCTGGTGTGGGTGGGGACGCACGCGATCGACCTGGGAGCGATGTCGGTTTTCCTTTACTGTTTCCGCGAGCGCGAGGAACTACAAAGGATTTTCGAATTCGTCGCGGGCCAGCGGATGATGACGAGTTATTTCCGCGTAGGCGGCCTGGCGCTGGAACCCCCACCGGGATATATCGAGAGAATTGAAAAGTTCCTGGATTACTTCCCCAGCCGGGTGGACGAATATGAAGATTTGCTGACGAAGAACCGGATCTGGTGGGGACGCACGAAGGGCATTGGCCTGCTGAGCGCGGAAGACGCGATCGCCATGGGTGTGACGGGACCGATGCTACGGGCCAGCGGCGTGGCTTACGACATCCGAAAATATTTCCCTTATTCCAGTTATGAGGAATTCGATTTCGCGGTGCCCACGCGAACGGAAGGGGATGTTTATGCGCGGTACCTGGTGCGCGTGGCGGAAATGCGCGAGAGCGTGAAAATCTGCCGGCAGGCGATTAAAAAGATTCCGGCAGAGGGGCCGATACGAACGGAAGCGCCGGGCATCATTCCCCCGGCTCGCGAAGAGATGAAAACTTCGATCGAGGGACTGATTTATCACTTTAAGATCTTCACGGAAGGATTCGCGCCGCCGCCGGGCGAGGTGTATCAAGCGATCGAATCGCCGCGAGGCGAACTGGGATTTTTCGTGGCCAGCGACGGCTCGGCGCATCCGCACCGTGTCCACGTACGCGCGCCTTCGTTTGTGAACCTGCAATCGCTGCCGAAACTGGTGGAAGGCAAGCTGATCGCCGACGTGGTCGCCTGCATTGGCACGACGGATATCGTGCTGGGCGAGGTGGACCGCTGATGCAGCTTCCGCAACAGCTCGAAGAAAAATTCACACAATTGGTGGGCCGCTATCCGGTGAAGCGTTCGGCGCTGATCCCGATGATGCTGTATGCGCAGGATGTATTGGGATCTTTGGGCGATCCGATTCTGGAAGAAATCGCGCAGCGGCTGGACTTGAAAGTATTGGAAGTGAAGGAAACGCTGGCGTATTACTCGATGCTGCACCGCAATCCGATGGGAAAACACCACGTGCAAATCTGCACGAATGTTTCCTGCATGTTGCGCGGCGGGCAGGAGATGTACGAGTACGTGCAGAAGAAAATGGGTATCGGCAATAAACAGGTGACGCCGGACGGAAATTTTTCGCTGGAAGAAGTGGAATGCATTGGCGCTTGCACCGGCGCTCCCGCGCTGCAAGTGAATTACGATTTTTACGAGAACCTTTCGCCGGAGAGCGTGGATAGGCTACTTGATGAATTGGCGCGCGGCGGTAAACCCAGGCCGTCGGCCTGTACGGCGGGCGCGGTGCACGAACGGCATCCGGCCGAAGTGCCGGTGATCAGCCGGCTGTTTGGGGTGAAGGACTCGACCAAGATCGACGTGTACCGGCAGCACGAGGGCTACCAGGCGACGGAAAAAGCACTGACGCAAATGTCGCCCGAGCAGATTATCGACGAACTGAAGAAATCGAATCTGCGCGGGCGTGGCGGAGCGGGCTTCCCTACCGGAATGAAGTGGAGCTTCGTGCCGAAAGACATTCCCAAGCCGAAATATATTCTGGCGAATTGCGATGAAAGCGAGCCAGGAACTTGTAAGGACCGGCCGCTGATGGAATTCGAGCCGCATCAATTGATCGAGGGGATGATCATCGCGGGCCGCGCGGTGGGCTCGACGCGCGGATACGCCTACATTCGCGGCGAGTATCGCTATGTGCTGGATATTGTGGACCGCGCGATTGAGGAAGCTTACGCGGCGGGGTATCTGGGAAAAAATATTCTGGGGAGCGGAGTGGATTTCGATCTTTCGACGCACACAGGCGCGGGGGCTTATGAGTGCGGCGAAGAATCGGCGTTGATGGAATCCCTGGAAGGCAAGCGCGGCTACCCGCGCATTCGTCCGCCGTTTCCGGCGGTGGTGGGGCTCTATGGATGCCCGACGGTAATTAATAACGCGGAGACTTTGATGTCCGTGCCGCCGGTGATTCTGCGCGGAGGCGAATGGTATGCGGGATTGGGCACGCCGAAAAACGGCGGGACGCGGCTTTTTTGCATTTCGGGACACGTGAACAAGCCGGGAATTTATGAATTGCCGATGGGATTTAATCTGAAACGAATGATCGAGGAAGTTGCAGGCGGGATGCTGGACGGAAAGAAATTGAAAGCGGTGATACCGGGCGGCAGTTCGTGTCCATTGCTGACCGCGGCGGAAGTGGATATTCCGATGGATTACGATTCGCTTGCCAAAGCGGGATCGATGCTGGGATCCGGCGGGCTGGTGGTAATTGATGAAGACACGTGCATGGTGGACCTGGCGAGGCGGATCATGCATTTCTACGCGCATGAATCGTGCGGCTGGTGCATTCCCTGCCGCGAAGGCACGGCGTGGCTACGGTCGATTCTGGACCGGTTCCACGATGGAGGCGGACGCAGCGAAGATATTCCGATGATCGACGAGTTGGCGAAAAATATGCTGGGACGGACGTTTTGCCCGCTGGGAGACGCGGCGGCATTGCCGACGATCAGCATCGTGAAGAAATGGCGGAACGAATTCGAAGACCACCTGCACGGGAAGTGCGCGTACAAACCGGCGGATGTGGTGGCGGCGGGCCGATAAGGATCCATGGCGGAGCAAAAACTAATTACGTTCACGATTGACGAGCACAAGATGACGGTGCCGGCCGGGACGCTGGTAATCGAAGCGGCCAAGAAGCTGAGCATCGAAGTGCCGTCGTTTTGCTATTACCCGGGTCTTTCTTTGCAGGCAGCGTGCCGCATGTGCCTGGTGGAAGTGGAAAAAGCTCCGAAACTGCAAACCGCGTGCACGCTGGTGGCGGTGGAAGGCATGGTGGTGCGCACCACCACTCCGCAGGTGCATGGCGCGCGGAAGAACATGCTGGAATTCCTGCTGACGAACCATCCACTCGACTGCCCGGTGTGCGACAAGGGCGGCGAGTGCGAATTGCAGGATATGACGTTTCGCTACGGGCTGGATCACAGCCGGTTCGTTGAGGAAAAGTTGCATTCGCCGGAAGAAGCGTGGTCGCCGCTGGTTTATTACGACGCGCCGCGGTGCATTCTTTGTTTCCGGTGCGTGCGCGTGTGCGATGAAGGAATGGACGTAAAAGCGCTGGGAGTGGGAGCGCGGGGCGTGCATTCGGTGATCCTGCCGAATAAGCAGGGCGGGCTGAACTGCGAAGAATGCGGCATGTGCATCGATATTTGCCCGGTGGGAGCGCTGACCAGCGGGACATACCGCTACCAGACGCGGCCGTGGGAAATGCAGTATGTGCCGACGCCGTGCGTGCATTGCTCGAACGGCTGCAAAACCACGCTGAGCGTGCGCAACAACGAAATCATCCGCGCGAATAATCGCGACCATTCGGGAGTGAACGGCGAATTTCTGTGCGGCAAGGGGCGATTCGGCTTCGATTTTACGAAACACGCGGAACGGATTCGCCAGCCGCTGGTTCGCAAAAACGGGAAGCTAGAGCCGGCTAGCTGGGAAGACGCGCTGGAAGAAATTTCGCGGCGGCTGAAGCAGGTGCATGAGAAGCATGGAGCGGAAGCGATCGGCGTGATCGGGTCGAACCGCACCACGAATGAAGAAAATTATTTGCTGAACCGGTTTGCGCGCGTCTCACTGGGCACGAATAATTTGGATCATCACCGCACGGCGGATTATGCGGGATTGATGGCCGCGCTGGGGCCGAATGCCCCGGGGGCGATGGCAACGATGGCGCATATTGACGCGGCCAGCGCGATCTTGCTGATCGGAAACGATCCTTCGCAGCAGAATCCGCTGGTGGCGTGGCAGATTCGTTCGGCGGTGCGGCATCATGGCGCGCGGCTCTATTGCATCCATTCGAAGCCGATCAAGCTGCACCGGCAATCGGCGCAATTCGTGGAGATCGCAAAGGGCGCGGAAGCGCAGGTGGCGCGCTGGCTGGCTGGCGGCAACGCGGAATTGGACGGCGGCAATATTGAACAGCTCGGGAATTTGAAAGCGGCGGTGGAAAAAGAAGCGGATGTGGTGATCCTGTTCGGCGCGGAATTGGCGGGCGCGGCGATCCGCGACTTGATGGCATGGGCGTCCACGCTGCAGGGAGAAACACGCTGCATGGCGCTGGGCGATTACATCAATTCGCGCGGCGCGGCCGATATGGGCGTATTTCCGGACCGGCTGCCGGGTTATGCGCCGCTGGACGATGCAGGAGAACGCAAGCGGTTTGGGAAACTGTGGGGTGGCGAGATTTCCGCGAAGCCGGGAATGAACGCGCGGCAAATGATGGATGCAGCGGCGAGCGGAAAGTTGAAGGCGCTATATGTGATCGGCGCAAATCCGGTGAAAACGTTTGGAGTAAAGAAGCCGGATCGATTGTCAGGACTCGAACTGCTGGTGGTACATGAAATGTTCCTGACGGAAACCGCGCAACGGGCCGACGTGGTGTTGCCTGCCGCTTGCGCGTATGAGAAAGACGGCTCGGTAACCAACACGGCGGGAGAGGTGCAAATCACCCACCGGGCGCTGGATCCGCAAGGGCCGCGCAGCGATTACGATTTGCTGCGGATTCTATCGCACCAACTGGCGCAGCTTGGTATGGGCTCCGCAATTCCGTTGCGCACGCCGGAAGCAGCGCTGGATGAAATCCGGCAGCATGTGGGCGGATACCGTGTGCCGATTACCGGGCTGCTGACGGGCGGCGCGGAACTTGCCACGCCTTCGCTTGCCACGGCGGACGGCGGATACGATGTGCCGGCGGGACTGGTTTTTTCAAACGTAGATAATTTATTCACGAGTGGAAGCCTGGGGCGTTACTGTTCAAAGCTTAACGACTGCGAAGAGGCCAAAGAGACACCGTGGAGTTCGTCGCCCAGCACCCAATCCTGGTGGTATCGGTAATCAAGATTGTCGTCCTGCTGTTCCTGACGCTGACGGCGCTTGCCTACCTCACCTGGTTTGAACGAAAAGTGGTCGCGCACATCCAGTCGCGATGGGGGCCTTATTTTGTGGGCCCGCACGGGCTGCTGCAGCCATTGGCCGACGGCGTGAAATTCCTTTTTAAAGAGGATGTGATTCCTCCGGCGTCGGATAAATTTATTTATCTGCTGGCGCCGTTTTTGGCGTTGTCGCTGGCGCTGACCACCTTGGCGCTGATTCCAATTGGTCCCGCGACCATCCATATTCTGGGCCATCCCACGCAGTTGGTGATTGCGAATTCGGATATTGGACTGCTGTTCTTGTTTGCCATCACTTCGATCGGTGTGTACGGGGTGGCGCTGGCGGGGTGGTCCTCGAACAGCAAATATTCGCTGCTGGGCGGGCTGCGCAGTTCGGCGCAAATGATCAGTTATGAAGTGGCGCTGACGGTTTCCGTGGTGGGCGTGTTGCTGCTGGCAGGAACTTTTAATTTGAGGAGAGCTGGTGGAATCGCAACAAGGGCGTTACTGGCACTCCATTCCGCGCTGGCACATCATCCCGCAGATTGTGGGTTTCCTGTGCTATTTCATCGCCGCCATTGCGGAAACGAATCGCGTGCCATTTGACCTGCCGGAAGCAGAAACCGAGCTTGTGGCGGGATTCCACACGGAATATTCGAGTTTCAAATTCGCCATGTTCTTCATGGCGGAATACGCGAACATGATCACGGTCGCTTGCCTGGCGACGATTCTGTTCCTTGGCGGCTGGCTATCGCCGTTTGCGCGGCGTGGGAGTGGACGCACTATATTCCGGGCGCTCTATTTGTGATCGGCGGCTTGGCGCTGCTGCAGGATACCTTGCGAAAGTTGCGCGGATTGCATCGCGCGATTCTGACCGTGATCAGCGTGGGATCGTAGCGATTGGATCTGGATGCCTGCACGCCTGGGTGATTCCGATTGTGGAAGGGCCGTTCTGGTTCTTGTTCAAGGTTTTTGCATTTTGTTCTTTTACGTTTGGGCGCGGGGGACGCTGCCGCGGTTCCGGTATGACCAGCTAATGAATTTCGGGTGGAAATTGCTGCTGCCGGTGGCGATTGCGAACCTGGTGGTGACGGCGTTTATCGTGATGGTGCTGAACCGATGAGCGTGGAATTGGTTCTTTTTTTTACGTGCGCGATTTTGGCCGTGGCGGGGGGATTGCTGCTGATATTCCTGCGCGAGCCGATTCACAGCGCGCTGGCGCTGATCCTGGTGATGATTTCTCTGGCGGTGCTCTACCTGCTGCTGGGCGCGGAATTCATCGCGGCCATTCAAATTATCGTGTATGCGGGCGCGATTATGGTGCTGTTCGTCTTCGTGATCATGCTGTTGAACGCGGGTGAAGAAGAGCGCACCAACATCAGCCGGATCGCGAAATATGTGGGCGTGCCGCTGGGAATTTTTCTGACGGTCGAACTTGGCTGGGTGATTCACGGAGCGATTGAGAAAATGCTGGCCGCGCCCGCGGGGGCGGTTTCGACGCGCGATCTTTCCTTGCTGCTGTTCCAAACCTACGTTTTTCCGTTTGAGGCGACGTCGATATTGATTTTGATCGCGATTTTGGGGGCCGTGGTGCTGGCCAAGAGGGACTTCTAAAGTGGTTCCAATTTCCTACTACCTGATCCTGAGCGCGGTCTTGTTTGGGCTGGGAGTGGTGGCGTTCGTGTTCAAGCGGAATATCATCACGATTTTCATGTCCATTGAGCTGATGCTGAACGCGGTGAACCTGGCGTTTGTGGCGTTCAGCAGGATGCTGGGGCAACTGGACGGGCAGGTGTTCGTGTTTTTTGTGATTGTAGTGGCGGCGGCGGAAGCGGCGGTGGGCCTGGCGATCGTGATTCAAATCGCGCGGAACCGGCAGACGCTGAACGTGGAACGTGTGAATACGCTGAAGCTCTAATGTTTATCCTGCAACATCTGTGGATCATTCTCGCGCTGCCGCTGGCCGGCTCGGCGATTAATTTTATTTTTGGCCGCAACTGGCCGAAGCGCGCGGTGGATTCGGTCGGGATTGGCTCGGTTGCGTTGACGTTTCTGGCGGGGCTGGAAGCGGCGCGGGAATTTCTGCTGCTCGATGCCAGCAGATTCCATGGGTAAAGAATTATTTACACGTGGATCACGGCGGGAAATTTCCGCGTGAATTTCGAACTGCAAGTGGACCAATTGACAGTGGTGATGCTGCTGGTGGTGGCCGGGCGTGGGCCTGCTGATCCACATTTATTCCAGCGGGTACATGGCTCACGAGGGCGGTTATTACCGGTTTTTCGCGGAAATTAATTTGTTCATGTTTTTCATGCTGACGCTGGTGATGGCCGCGAACCTGGTGCTGATGTTTGTGGGCTGGGAAGGCGTGGGGCTGTGCAGCTATTTGCTGATCGGATTTTTCTTCCGCAAGAAGAGCGCGGCGGATGCGGGAAAGAAAGCGTTTATCACCACGCGCATCGGCGACCTGGGATTCATGCTGGGGATTTTTTTGACGTTCTGGACATTTGGCTCGGTCGATTACGCGGCGATTTTCCGGCAGGCGGCGCAGATGCCGATCGAGAAGGCCGCGCCTTACGGTGTGCTGACGTCGATCTGCTTGTTGTTGTTCGCGGGGGCGGTGGGCAAATCAGCGCAATTGCCTCTGTATGTGTGGCTGCCGGACGCGATGGAAGGTCCGACTCCGGTGAGCGCGCTGATTCATGCGGCGACCATGGTGACGGCGGGCGTCTACATGGTGGCGCGGATGCATGTGTTTTATTCGAAGGCGCCTGCAGCAATGCTGGTGGTGGCTACGATTGGTGCGCTGACGGCGTTTTATGCGGCGACGATCGGGCTGGTGCAGACAGACATCAAGAAAGTGCTGGCGTATTCGACGATTTCGCAGCTTGGCTACATGTTTCTGGGATGCGGAGTGGGGGCTTACGCAGCGGGAATTTTCCATTTGATGACGCATGCGTTCTTCAAGGGGCTATTGTTCCTGGCGGCGGGCAGCGTGATTCATGCCATGGGCGGGCAGCAGGATATGCGCGAGATGGGTGGGCTGCGGAAGAAAATTCCGTGGACGTATTGGACGATGTTCGCGGCGACGTTGGCGATCGCGGGGATTCCGGGATTTTCGGGATTTTTCAGCAAGGATGAGATTCTGGAAGCGGCGCAATCGGGACCTCAGGCGAATACCTGGCTTTGGGCGCTGGGAATTGCGGGGGCGCTGCTGACTTCGTTTTATATGTTTCGGCTTTTGTTTTTGACGTTTTTTGGAAAGGCTCGTTACGACGAACACAAGGTGCACGTGCACGAATCGCCTGTGAATATGCTGGCGCCACTGGTGATCTTGGCAATTCTTGCTGTGGGCGGCGGATGGGTTGCAGCGCCGCGGCTTGTTGGCGGGGTGGATCATTTCGAACGTTTTTTGGAGCCGGTATTTCATCCAAGAGCAATAGAAGTTGCTCAAGGAGCGGAACAAAGCAAGGCAACGGCTTTTACCGCAGAGGGCGCGGAGAAGGACGCGGAGCACGCGGAGGCGCCGGGACTGGTCGGATCGCTGCTGGGGATTCCGGTGATTGTGGCGCTGCTGGGGCTGGCCACGGCTTGGTGGTTCTATATCAAGAGCCCACAGACGCCGAAGAATCTGGCGAAATCGTTGGATGGTCCATACAAGCTTTTGTTGAACAAATATTACGTGGATGAAATTTACGGATTTTTGATTGTGCGCCCGCTGCTGTGGATTTCGACGAACGTGCTGTGGCACGGGGTGGATGAAGGCGTGATCGACGGCGCGGTGAACGGTGTGGCGAGCACGGCGCGAGAAGCGGGCGGCAAGGTGCGCCACATACAATCGGGGAACACGCGAAGCTATGCGACATGGGTAGTGATCGGAGCGGTGGCGTTTACTACGTTCTTCTTGTGGATGGTGCGGTAGCCGCATGGTGCAGAATCATTTGTTATCGGTGCTGATCTTCCTGCCGCTGGTGGGGTCGCTGGCCATTTTGCTTCTGGGGCGCGACGACCACGAATGGATTCGGCGGCTGGCGCTGGCAACTTCCATTGCGGAATTTCTGATTTCGCTATTTCTGCTGCGCGGATTCGATACGGCCTCGGCGCTTTACCAGTTCGAAGAATTGCATCGCTGGATCAGCTCGCCGCCGATTCACTATCACCTGGGTATCGACGGGATCAGCCTGTTCCTGGTGCTGCTCTCGACGTTTCTGACGCCGTTCGCGGTGCTGTGTTCGTGGAATAGCATCAACGTGCGAGTGAAGGAATTCTTCATCATGCTGCTGGTGCTGGAAACCGGGATGATCGGCGTGTTCATATCGCTCGATCTGTTTTTGTTTTTCTTGTTCTGGGAAGTGATGCTGCTGCCCATGTATTTCCTGATCGGGATCTGGGGACACGACCGGAAGATTTATGCGGCGCTGAAATTTATTTTGTACACGATGGCCGGCTCGATTCTGATGCTGGTGGCGATCCTGTGGCTCTACGGATTGACCGGGTCGCTTGACCTGCCGGAAATCCAGATGAAGCTGCAATCCAACATCGTGATGCTGCCTGCGGGAACGGAATTGCTTCTGTTTGGCGCGTTCTTCCTGGCGTTTGCAATCAAGGTTCCGTTGTTCCCGGTGCACACCTGGCTGCCAGACGCGCACACGGAAGCGCCGACGGCGGGCTCGGTGATCCTGGCGGGGGTGCTGCTGAAAATGGGGACGTACGGAATGCTGCGATTCTGCCTGCCGCTCTTTCCCGACGCGTCGCACCGGATGGCGCCCTATATCGCGGTGCTGGCGATCATCGGGATTATTTACGGCGCGCTGGTGGCGACAGTGCAAACCGATTTGAAGCGGTTGGTGGCGTACACGTCGATCAGCCATTTGGGATTTGTGGTGCTGGGAATTTTTGCGTTCAGCAATATTTCGATTCAGGGCGCGATCTACCAGATGCTGAATCACGGAATTTCGACGGGAGGATTGTTCCTGGCAGTGGGAATGCTTTACGACCGGCGGCATACGTTCGAGATCAAGGAATATGGCGGGCTGGCGACGCCGATGCCGGTGTTCTCTTCCCTGTTTCTATTTATTTGTTTTTCATCGCTGGCGCTGCCGCTGCTAAATGGATTCGTCGGCGAATTTTTGATTTTGACGGGAACGTGGCAGCGGCATGCGAACTGGGCGGCGTGGGCGGCGAGCGGATCGATTCTTTCCGCGATTTATTTATTGTGGGCTTACCAGCGCGTGATTTGGGGCGAAATTACGGTGGAGAAGAATAAGGCGCTGCCCGATGCCTCGACGCGCGAACGACTGGTACTGGCGCTGATTTGCCTGCTGGCGCTGTTCATGGGTATTGCTTCGCCGATCTTCACGCGGCGGATGGAAGCCACCAGCCAGAATTTGCTGCAACAGATGCAGCGCAATCGCGCTTACGATGCGCGCAGCGCCGCTCCTGCTCCCGCGGCGGCGCCGGAGCACTGTCCGATGCCGGCGAGGGCTGCGGCTGCGATGCCGGTAGCGGTTGCGGCTCCGCCTCAGCTGGCGCGGCACGAGTCGCTTCCGGAAAGGCGGGCACTGAACTAAATGCGCCCATCGATCGAAGACGTTTGCCGCCTGGCTCCGGAAATCATCCTCTGTTTCACCGGCATTTTGATCATGCTGGTGGACCCATTTCTATCCGCACAAAATAGAAAGTTCATGGGCTGGCTGGGATTCGTGGGAGCTGTGGCGGCACTGGCCTCGATTTTCGAAGCCGCCCGGCATCAAGGCCCGGCGTATGGCGGGCTGATCCTGACGGACCATTTCAGCCTGTACATGCACGCGGTGGTGATTGGCGCGGCGGCGCTGGCGATTCTGGGGTCGTTCACTTATCTGGATCGCGAAAAGCTGGTTCGCGGCGAATATTATTCGTTGATTTTGTTTGCAACCGCGGGCATGGGAATTCTGTGCGGCGCGGGCGAACTGGTGACCGCGTTTATCGGCCTCGAGATGAGTTCGATTTCGAGCTACATCCTGGCCGGATTCCGGCGCGATTCCATCAAATCCAATGAAGCTTCTCTGAAATATTTTCTGCTCGGATCGTTTGCGACGGCTTTTTTTCTTTACGGCACGGCGATGATCTATGGCGCCACGGGATCGACGCGATTTGACGCGATTGAGAACACGGTGGTGCGCCCGGGAGCAGGGTCGCTGCTGATTCTGGGGCTGGCGCTGCTGTTTGTGGGCTTGGGATTCAAGATTGTGGCCGCACCGTTCCAGATTTACGCGCCGGACGTTTATGAAGGAGCGCCGACGCCGGTATCGGCATTGCTGGCTTCGGGGCCAAAAGCGGCGACGTTCGCGTTGATGCTGCGGATTTTTTATGTGGCGCTGGGCGGATCGAACGGCGTTTGGTATTGGGCGATTTGGATTGCCGCGGTGCTTTCGATGTGCGTGGGGAATTTCGGAGCGCTGGTGCAGACGAACGTAAAGCGCATGCTGGCCTATTCCTCGATCGCGCACGCGGGATACATCCTAGTGGCATTCGCGGCCAGCACGAAACTCGGGATCGCTGCGGTGCTGTTCTACCTTGCGGCATACGCACTGATGAAGCTGGGAGCGTTTGTCACGGTGGCGCATCTGGGCGGCGCCGGGGAGAAGCGGCTGGAGATCAAGGATTACGCGGGGCTTTCGACGCAGCAGCCGTGGCTGGCGGCGTGCTTCGCTCTGTTTTTGTTTTCTCTGTTGGGAATTCCGGGGACCGGGGGATTTTTGGGAAAGTTCTACGCATTCCAGGCGCCGCTGCTGGCCGCGCGGGAAGCGGCGGCAATGGCTTCGCCGCACGTTTCCAGTTCGCTGATATGGCTGGTGATTATCGCGGCGCTGAACAGCATCGTGGGAGCGTATTACTATTTGCGAGTGATTGTTTCGATGTATTTCTGGGAGGCGCAAAAGGAATTTGCGCCAGTGGAAGTGAGCGCTTCGGTGACCTTCGTTTTACTGCTTGCCGCTGCGGGGACGATTTACCTGGGAGTTTTTCCGAACCTGGTGATGCATTTCGCGCAGCTTTCCGCGTTGTCGCTGCATTAGAAATTCCTTTTCAAGGTTTCTGCAAAATCCTGCGCTGCGGATTACAAAATCGTCCTAGGCGACTGGCCGGTGAATATTGGAAGGTTACGCGGGATCCCTCACTGCGTTTGGGATAACTGCGCTAGTTTGAGGCGGTGGCGTGGGAGCGGCGTGAAGAGATTGCGGGAAATGTCCTGAGTTTAGGATGAAGAACAAAGAACCCCACCCTTCCCGGTGAGACTGGGAAGGATGGGGCATCCGGCTTCAGGGGCTAAAGCCCCTGTTTACAGCGTTTTCTAATGTCGGAGCTGAAGCTCCGACCCCCTAAAGATCGAGGCAATGTCAACTTAGGACAGCACCTCTGGTTGCGGTTACTTTACGCGGATGAACATGGTGGCGAAGGTATAGAGCGCCATGGACTCGATCAAGACCAGCGCCAGAATTAACATGTTGGTGATGGCCTTGGCGGCGCCGGGATTGCGCGCCATCCCTTCGGAAGCGGCAGCGCTGGCTTTCGCCTGGGCGTAACCACCGGCTGCGGATGCGATGGCCATGCTGAATCCCGCGGTGATTACCACCCAGTTCGGGCCTGCACTGGGCGCTTCGTCGGCGGCAAAAACCGCCGGGGCAAACAAGCTGACGGCCAGAATCACCAGCAGCACTACGGCGAACCTTTTCATTTTTGTTTCTCCTCTTTATGAAGTTGCCGCCAGGCGGTGGCTCCCGTCATCCTCTTGCAGCCGGGATCACATTGACGGCGATGATGCCGTTATGAAAGCGAAAGAAAGAGGGCGCGGCTAAAGCCGGCCCCTACAAAAACCTTTTACTAGTGCTCTTCGCCTACTGCGCCTGCCACGTAGATGACCGGAAGAATCGTGAATACGAAAGCCTGCAGGACGGCTACGAAAATGTGCAGCACTATGAAAATTACCGGCACTCCGAGGGGCAGAATCACGGCTACGTACCCGGTGAAGTTCAATTTGCCCAGGAAAATGAAAAGTTCGAGCAGCAGGCCCAGGAAAATTCCGTAGAGCAATTCGCTGACGAACATGTTCACCCACAGGCGGACGGTGAGCGAGAGCAGCCGGGCGAAATTGCTGATGATCTCGATCGGCAACATGATGGGCGACATATAAATATTCGGGCCCAGGAAATGCTTGGCATGGCCCAGCGGGCCGTGACGGAAAATTCCGCACCAGTTGTAATAGACGAAAACCACCACGGCCAAACCGAACGGAACAGAAACCTGCGCGGTGGGCGATTCGAGCGTGGGAATCAGGCTGATCAGGTTGCACATCAGCACGAAAATTCCGATGCTGCCGAGCATGGACAAATACTGAATCCCGTTGTGGCCGATATTATTTTCAAGCAAGTCGAGTACGCCGAGATCGAGCGGATTCGTGAGAATCATTTCCATGCATTGCTGGGTGGCGCCGGGGCGCTCGACGGAGAGCCTGGCCTTGAGCCACAAAAAGAAAACGATGGCGACAGCGAAGACCAAAATTTCCATGGAGACGTGATTGGGAATCGGATACGCGGGATTATTCGGCTTGATATGCATGGCCGAAAGAATCGCGGCGACCGGCTTGCCGAAGATTCCATTCAGGAGCGCGGTGATCCAGAGTACGTGTTCTTCCATGTCTCTTTGTTTATTCCGTTTGGATTTTACGGCCGGGCCGAGCGATCGGGCAGATGCTCGACCAGATAATAAATCATTTCCGCCAGAGCGCCGGCCACAGCCGCGAATAAACCGCACAGCACCGCCGCTGCGGGCCATCCCGGGCGCGAAAGAATAGCATACAGCACAACGATCAACAAAGCGAAGCGGCCGAAGGACTTAAAGTAAACACGCTTGGGGATGCTGACCTTTTCCTGACCTGCCTGCGCTTCGGAAAGCGCCGCTAGCACCTTGACGCCCTGTTTCAGCCAGCGGAAATTCACCCAGCTGATTACGGTGCCGAAACAAACGCCTGCTGCCTGGACCCAGCCCCAGCGGCCGAGCGCGAAAGTGGCAACGAGGGCGCCGAAACCCAGCGTCCAATACTCGACGCGCTGCAGAGAGAATTCGGGAAGGCCATCAGGCGCCGCAGTCGGATTATCCGTCTCCATCTGTTTTATCTTCGCGATTGAGCGCGCGCAACAACTGGTAGATTCCGGCCAGGAAGCCGACTCCTCCTAAGATTAGCGTAAAGGCGGGGCTGGTATGCAGCGCGCGGTCTAAAAGGTAACCGAGCCCGCCGCAAATGAGGATGCTTCCGATGAGAATGACGGGAAGCTCCATCACCAGGGCAATCTGGCGAGCGGAGCCCGAGACTTTTTTTCCGATGGAATCGGGAGGAGGCATTCGGCCCGGCCTTAGCGGCCCAACGCGCCGAGCGAGTAACGCGCGAATTCGATGAACGGGTTGGGATAGATTCCGGCAGCCAGCGTGACGATGACCATGGCGGCGAGAGCGACTGCCTGACCGAGCGAAACGCGCGGAATGAAGGAATCCGTGGAATCACGCACCCACATGGCGGCAACGATCCGGAAATAGTAGTAAACCGCGGGAAGAATATAAAGCACCGCGAGAACCGCCAGAACGTAGTGCTGGGTTTGCATCAGCGCCCAGAAGATCAGCAGCTTGCCGATGAAGCCTGCCGTGGGCGGAATTCCGGCCAGCGAAAGAAGAAAGATCAGCATCAGGATGGCGGCGCCAGGATTGCGCTGGAATAATCCATTCATGTCGTCGAGTTCGTCGCCGATCACGCCCTTGCGGCGCAGGACGATCACCACGGCGAAGGCGCCTGTGTTGAAGAAGGCGTAGACAAGAATGTAAAACGTCATGGCCTGCAGGCCCAGGGTATTGCCCGCCACCAGGCCCAGCAGGATATATCCCACGTGCGAAATTGAGGAATAGGCCAGCAGGCGCTTGATATTGGATTCGGTAATGGCCGCGATGTTGCCGAGCGTCATGGACAGCACGGCGACGGCGGCGATGAGCATGGTCCAATCCACACGGATGGGCCAAAAAACGGTGAGGAAAAGCCGCAACAGCAATGCGAAGCTGGCGGCCTTGGATGCCACGCTGACAAACGCGGTGATGGGAGTGGGCGCGCCTTCATATACGTCTGGCGCCCACTGGTGGAACGGCACAGCAGCGATTTTGAAAAAGACGCCAGCGGCAACGGTGACCAGCGCGAGGATGATAAGCACGTCGCTGGCAGGGCGGCGGGCAACTGCCGCACTGATCACGTCCAGATTCGTGGAGCCCGAAATTCCATAGAGTAGCGAGAAGCCGTAGGCGAGGATTGCCGAGCTGAAGGCGCCAAGCAGGAGGTATTTCAGAGCGCCTTCATTGGAGCGCCGGTCGTCGCGCAGGAACCCCGTGAGAATGTAAAAACTGATGGCCATGGTTTCCAGGCCGATGAACAGCACGATCAGGTCGTTGCCGCAGGCCAGGAACATCATGCCGATCGGTGGCAAACAGCATCAGCGCGTAATATTCGGCGTGATGCTCTTTTTCGATTTCCAGGTAGCGCGCGGAAAGCAAGATCACCAGCGCCGCTGAAGCCAGAAAAACGAATCCGAAGAAAATGAAAAACGGATCGATGCGGATCGATTGGTTGAACGCCACATCGCCGGTGGGGCTGGCAAAACGCAACATGTAAAGGGAGATGCCGCTGAAAATCACTCCCAACATGGCGGTGAGCGCGTTCACCCATTTTTCGCCCTCTTCCAAGAGAAAATCGATCAGCAGAACGCCCATGCCGAAGAAAGCGAGCTGCACCTCCGGCAGGATGAAGCGGAAATCGTGTCGAGTTTGTTCGAAGAGAAGTTGCCACATGGCCGGCGTTTACCTGCTCTCCGGGGTCTGCGCCGCGGCCGGAGCCGGAGCGGGAACTTGAGCCGGCATCGCGGATGGTTGCGAAGTGTAATAGCCCGGATTCACTTTTTCGACGAGCTGACGAACAGGAACGTCGAGAACGCGGAAGAGCGGCTTGGGATAAATGCCGATCCAGAAGGCGATCAGGATCAGCGGAATCAAGGTGGCCCATTCGCGCAGATTCATATCGGGCAGGTGTTCGTTGGCCGGGTTGGTGACGTTGCCGAACATCACCCGCTGATAGAGCCAAAGCAAGTAGGCCGCTCCCAGAATCACGCCGGTTACGCCGAAGGCTGCCCAGGTTGTGCCGTAGCGCGACACTTCAAAGGTGCCGCGAAGAATGGTGAATTCGCCGATGAAGCCGTTGAGCAGTGGCATGCCCAAGCGAACTGAGTGTGATGATCAGATAGACCACGGCGAAATTGGGCATGGGCGTCGAAAGCCCGCCAAATTCGGAAATCAATCGCGTGTGCCGGCGTTCATAGAGCACGCCCACGAGCAAAAAGAGCGCGCCCGTTGAGATACCGTGATTGAGCTGCTGGATGATGCTGCCGGAAAGTCCCAAGGGAGTGAGCGCAAAAATTCCCAATGTGCAGAAACCCATGTGGCTGACGGAGGAATAGGCGATCAGCTTTTTCATGTCTTTCTGCATCATGCAAACCAGGGCGCCGTAAATAATCGCGATGATGGAAAGCACCATCATGATTCCGCGGAACTGGTTGGTGGCGTCGGGAAACATGGGAACCGAAAAGCGCAAAAAACCGTACGTTCCCATTTTCAACAGGACGCCGGCCAGGATGACGGAACCGGCCGTGGGCGCTTCGGTGTGCGCGTCGGGCAACCATGTATGGAACGGGACCATCGGCACTTTAATTGCGAAGGCGAAAAAGAAACCCCAGAAGAGCCAGCGCTGCAATTGCAGGGGAAAGAAATCGTGCGGCGCGGAAAGGACGGCGCGAATATCGAAAGTGTGCGCGTTGAAATAAATCGCCAAAATCGCGAGCAGCATGATCACCGAACCCGCCAGGGTGAACAGGAAAAATTTGATGGCTGCGTAGAGGCGGCGCTCGCTGCCCCACACTCCGATCAGGAAATACATGGGGACCAGCATCACTTCCCAGAAAACGTAAAACAGAACGAAATCGAGCGACATGAAGACACCGAGCATGCCGGTCTGGAGCAGCAGGAGGAGAATGTAATATTCCTTTTCGCGTTTTTGAATCGCGCTCCAGGAAGAGAGGATGGCGATGGCGCCAAGAACGGTGGTGAGGATGACCATTACCAAGCCGAGGCCATCGATGCCCAGCGTGTAATGAGCGCCGATGGTGGGAATCCAATCGTGGTCTTCGACGAACTGAAAACCCGCCTGGCCGGCCTGGAAGCGCCAGATGAGCGGCAGCGAAACGATCAAGCCGAGGAAGCCGAAGAGGTTGCCCATCCAGCGGTGCGCCGCGGCGTTGCTGCGCGGAATAAACAGCATCAGAATCGCGCCCACCAGCGGCGTGAAGAGCACAGTGCTCAATATGTGCTGATTATCGAAGAGCATCATCCGTTCTTCCTCGCTTACTCAGAATCCTTTGTCGAAAGCTTCCGCTCGATTCAGAGCGCCAATCGTTTTTCGTTACCAATCAAACCTAGAGATGAAACATGTGCCAGTAATAGCCCAAAATGCCGATGATGCCGAGGACGATCAGCAGCATGTAACTTTGCAGCAGTCCTGTCTGCACCATCCGAACCGGATAGCTGAATACCCAAACCAATCTTGAAACGAGGCGGATCGAACCGTCCACGATCCAGGTGTCCCACCACATCGAGAGCTTTGAAACAAAACGCGTGAGCCATCCGGCGCCGTCCACTCCCAGGCCGTTGATCACCGTGGCATCAAACACGGCGAGTGACGAAGCCAAATCCTTGGTGCGGTTCACAAACAGCGCGTCGTAAATCTCGTCCACGTAATATTTGTGGAAGACGAGCTGGTACAGACCGTTGAATTTTTTCGCAATTTTGTCCGGCAATTCGGTGTGCTTCAAATAAAGATGCCAGGCCAAAGCGATTCCAGCCAAAGCGATGAACACCGAAAGGGACATGAGCAGGAAGTCCGGGGCTTCCACTCGCGAGGTATGTTCCTCGCGGAGAACGCTGGTGCCGTGAATCACCGGAGCGAGGAAACCTTCGAATCGGCCGCCGATGCCGACCCAACCACCGACAACCGAGAGCACCGCGAGAATCATAAGCGGGATGGTCATGGTAGCAGGCGATTCGTGAATGTGGTGCTCCACGTCGTGAGGGACGCGCGATTCGCCATGAAACGTCATGAACAGCAGCCGGAACATGTAGAAAGCGGTGATGCCCGCGGTGATCCAACCGACGAGCCAGAGAATGTGGCCGGTCTCAAACGTTTTGGCCAAAATTTCATCCTTGCTGAAAAATCCGGCGAGCGGTGGAATGCCTGCAATGGCCAGCGTGGCGGCCAGCATAGTTCTGTACGTGGTGGGAATTTTTGTCGAGAGAGCGCCCATCTTCTGCATGTCCTGCTCGCCGGACATCGCGTGAATCACGCTGCCCGCGCCGAGGAAGAGCAAGGCCTTGAAGAAGGCGTGAGTCATCAAATGGAAAATTCCGGCTTCGTAGGCGCCCACGCCGCAAGCCAGGAACATGTAGCCGAGCTGCGAGATGGTGGAATAGGCCAGAACCTTTTTGATGTCGGTTTGCACCACGCCCATGGTGGCGGCGTAAATCGCGGTGGCCGCGCCGATCACCGCGACTATTTCCATGGCGAACGGCGCCATTCTGTAGATCGCATTGGTGCGCGTGAGCATGTAGACGCCGGCGGTGACCATGGTGGCCGCGTGAATCAATGCGCTGACCGGGGTGGGGCCTTCCATCGCGTCGGGCAGCCAGACGTAGAGAGGAATTTGCGCCGATTTGCCCGTGGCGCCGAAGAAAAGAAGCAGGGCGATGGCCGTCATTACCGATGAGCCGACCGCAAAATTTCCCGCGGTGATGGCGGATTGAAATTCGGAGAAGCGAATCGTGCCCAGCACGCCGGAAATCATGAAAATCCCGAGCAGAAATCCCGCATCACCCACTCGATTGACGATAAATGCTTTCTTGCCCGCGTCCGCGGCGGATTTTTTCTTGAAATAGAAGCCGATCAGCAGGTAGCTACACAGGCCAACCCCTTCCCAACCGACGAACAGCAAAAGCAAATTATTCGCCAGCACCAGGGTAAGCATGGCAAACATAAACAGGTTCAGGTAGCCAAAGAAGCGGTAATAACCGCCTTCGTGGCCCATATAGCCGATGGAATAGAAATGGATCAGAAAGCCGACTCCGGTGACGACCAAAATCATCACGCTGGAGAGCGGGTCGAGAAGGAAGCCCCAATCCGCGTTGAAATTGCCGAGCAGGCCGGTGGAGGTGTGATACACGCCCGCGGGCACCCACTGGAACAGAACGGTTTCGAAGAATCGCTGGTGCGGAGGGCGGGCAACCAATTGCAGGACAGCGCCCAAGGAATAAATGAAAGAGACGAATACGCTGCCGACACAGATAACGCTGACCACCATATTGGGGAGGCGGCGGCCGAAGAGCAGCATGAGCAGCGCGCCCGCCATCGGGAACAGCGGGATCAGCCAGATATGATTGAGAAAATAGCCTGCTTCGTTCATTCCCTCTCGCTTAGCGTTTCCTTGTGCTCGCGGTTGCCAACTCTAGAACCGCTCCCGAGGAATTCATCGCTATTATCGGTCCAGTTCACGGACACTCGGGATGCTTCGCTGAACTCAGCATGACGGCATACTTCCGGTTCGAAAATTTCTTACCACTTCAGCAAATCCATTTCATCGGCCAGCAGGGTTTCGCGATTGCGGAAGTACGCGATGATAATTCCCAGGCCGACTGCCGCTTCCGCCGCTGCATCGGTAATAATAAAAATCGCGAAGATCTGGCCATTCACAGAGCCGAACATGCGCGAAAATGCGACCAGGTTAATGTTTACCGCGTTCAAAATCAGCTCGATGGACATCAGAATAATAATCACGTTGCGCCGGGTGAGCACGCCGATGACGCCGATGGTGAACAGCGCCAGGCTCAGAAACAAATAATCAGTAGTCGGAATCATATTCAAATTCTCCGCTTGGCCATCACCACCGCGCCGATCATCGCCACCAGCAACAGGATGGAGGTGATCTCGAACGGCAGCATATAGGTTTGGAAGAGCGCTTGGCCGATCATCTCGGAATTCGGCTGCATGGTAGCGGCCGCGGGCTGCGGCAGATTCACGACGCCGCGATCCAGCCACAAGGGCAAAGAAAAATGCAAGCCCAGCACAACGGCCAGCACCGTGGCTACAAACCATTGCCGGTTGAAGCGGATCTGGCGGAGCGAGACCTCCAGGTTCACCAGCATAATTACGAACACGAACAGCACCATGATTCCGCCGACGTACAAAATAATCTGCACGACGAACAGAAACTCCGCGTCGAGTTGCAGATAAATGCCCGCGGTAGCGAGAAGCGAGGTGATCAGGAAAATTGCACTATGAATCGCGTTGCGGCTGACCACCACCAGGATCGCCGAGACAATTGCCAGCGCGGCAAAGAAGTAGAACACGATTTGAGGCAACAACCCGGTGGCCACTTAGTCACCATCCAGTGCGGAAGTAATCGGGAGTATGGCGCCCGGGCGGGGATGGCGATCGACGGCCAGCCATGCGGCAACCGCCAGCGTGACCAGGTTCGTCAACAAAAGCGCCGGCGCAAGCCCCCAGCCCATCTCCCGATAGAGAGCCAACGCTACACCGGTTCCGATCACATTCACCAGCGCCAGGGGAATTAGAAAACTCCAGCCCAGGTGCATCAATTGATCGAAGCGATAGCGCGGGAAAGTAAACCGGATCCACAGGAATCCGTACAAATAGACCAGAATTTTGGCGATAAACCAGAACGCGCCGTGCACGCCTTCGCGAATTCCAGGCGCGGCTGCCGCAGACCATCCCATCACCGCCGCCAGCAGAAGCATCAGAGCGCCGACCAAAGCCATCACCACTTTTTGGATCGGCACGGGCTGGCGGGGAGCCAGGCGAAAACAAAATAGCGCGACAACCAGAAACGCCAGCGCGGGGATCACATCCATCAACTCGATACTTGTCGCAGGAACGCGCCAGTGGATGCTCGTCAAAGGCCGCAACCATCCGCCCAGGAAAAGAGTAGTGGCAATTCCCGCGACCACAACCATGTTGGCATATTCGGCCAGGAAATAAAGCGACCAGCGAAAACCGCTGTATTCCGTCATATATCCGGCGACGAGTTCGGATTCCGCTTCGGGCAAATCGAAGGGAGCGCGATTCGTTTCCGCGATCGATCCCACCAGGTAAATAAAAAATCCTATGGGAACCAGGAAAATAAACCAGACTCCAGCTTGTGCTTGCGATTCCACCAGACCTTTCATGGAAAGCGTGCCACCCAGCAGCAAGGCTGAAACCAGCGCGAGTCCCGCAGCCGTTTCGTAACTGACCAATTGAGCGGCGCTGCGCAGCGCGCCCATCAGGGAATAATGGCTATTCGAAGCCCAGCCACCCAGAACGATCCCATAAATTCCCATCGAACTGATGGCCAGGATGAAGAGCAATCCGACATTCAAATCCGCGATCTGAAAAACGGGCCCAAAGGGGAGCGCGGCATAGGCGAGCATTCCGGCGGTGACGGAAAGCAGAGGGGCCAGCAGGAAAATTGCTTTGTCCGCTTCATCGGGAACAATGTCTTCCTTGATCAGCAACTTGACCGCATCGGCGATGGGCTGGAGCAATCCGTGCGGGCCGACGCGCATCGGGCCCAGGCGCGCCTGCATATCGGCCATTACCTTGCGTTCCAGCAGAGTGATATAACCGGCGAGCAGAGGCAGCACCAAAACAATCACCAGGGCGTAAATCACCGGGAGAATGTATGGCCGGATCGGCTCTAGGCTGTGCAAGTCCATCGTATCCGCCCGAAACGGGCGCCTTCCCTTCTAGCGGTCTATTTCTCCGAGCACAATATCAATCGTTCCAATGATGGCAACTACATCGGCGACCAGCGAGCCCTGGGCCATCCTATCGAATGCTTGCAAATTTATGAAGGATGGCGGGCGGACTCGAACGCGATAAGGCTGCGTGGTTCCGTCGCTGACGATGTAATAACCCAGCTCGCCTTTGGGCGCTTCAATCGCGTGATAAACCTCGCCGGGCGGCGGCTTCAGCACTTTGCCGATGCGCGCCATGATCGGGCCGGCGGGAATATTCTCGATGGCCTGAAGGCAGATCAAGCGCGACTGGCGCATCTCTTCCATGCGAACCAGGTAGCGGTCGTAGGTATCGCCGTTCTTCCCGGTGGGAATTTCAAATTTATATTGGTCGTAGGCGGCATAGGGCATCGCTTTGCGGATGTCCCACTGCACTCCGCTGGCGCGCAACACAGGCCCGGAGACGCCAAGGGCGATCGCTTCTTCCGCCGAAAGCAAGCCGACATTTTTCGTGCGGCCCACCCAGATGCGATTTTCGGTGAGCAGCGTTTCGTATTCGGCCACTTTGTGGGCGAAGTCGTCGCAAAAGCGCTTCACTTCCTGCTCGAAGCCGTCATACGTTTCGTATTGCAAGCCGCCGATGCGGAACGCGTGGGTGGTCAATCGTGCGCCGCAATATTTTTCGAAAATTTTCAGAATTTCTTCGCGCTCGCGGAAGCAATAAAAAACGGGCGTCAGCGCGCCGATATCCAGGGCATGGGTGCCCAGCCAGAGCAAGTGGCTGGCGATTCGCTGCAGTTCGGTGAGAATCGTGCGCACCACGCGGGCTCGCAGCGGCGCCTCAACTCCCATTAACTTTTCCACCGCTTCGCAATAGCCCAGCCCGTTCGAGACCGCAGCGACGTAATCCATGCGGTCTACATAAGGCGCGAACTGCTGGTAGCTGCGATGCTCGGCGATTTTTTCGACTCCGCGATGCAGGTAGCCGATGATGCACTCGGAACCAATCACGCGTTCGCCGTCGAGCTTCAGCTTGACGCGCAGCACTCCGTGCGTGGAAGGGTGCTGCGGCCCCATGTTGAGGATAATTTCGTCAGCGCCCAGCACGGTTTCGCTGATATTGGGATAACCGGTTTTTTGCGAATCCGCCATGCTCTATTGGCCGCTCTCGATTCCCAGATTTTCTTTCACCCAGGCGGTGTCCTGCTTCAGGATGTCGTAATCCTTGCGCAACGGGAAACCCTGCCACTCCTCCGGCAGCAGAATTCGCCGCAGGTCGGGATGTCCTTCGAAGACGATTCCAAACATGTCATAGACTTCGCGCTCGAGCCAATTCGCCACGGGCCAGATGCCGGAGACGGTTGCTACCGGCTCGTTTTCTCCAACATAAATTTTCAGGCGCAGGCGCTCATTCTTCGGAAAGGAATAGAGATTCAGGATCAGGTCGAAACGCCGCTCGCGTTTGGGCCAATCCACGGCGGTCAGGTCGGCGAGGTAATCGAATTTTTCCGCGTCGCGGCAATACTTCGATACTTCCAGCAATTGTTCGCGCGCGACGATCAGGATCGCCTGCTTGCGATCGGTCCATGCTTCGGGAATTCCGGCGCCAAATCGTTTTTGGAAACGCTGCGTCAATTCGTTATCGAGGGGGACAGGCTTTGGCGGCGCTTCTTTGGGAGGCGCGGCTGGTTTAGGCGGGGCAGCTGCAGCCGGCGGAGCAACTGGCTTCGGGGGAGCAGCAGGAGGTGCTCCGGCAGGCGGCGCAGCGCTTGCCGGCGCGGGTGCATCCGGTGGAGATGCGGGTTTGCTTTCAGGCGCCCCGGCGGGATTCGCCGGGACGGCGTTGGAATCTTTCTGCGAGGGATCGTTGGCCATCTAGTTTAAGGTGGAACTGATAAGACTGACGCGGCCCTGACCTGCCGCATAAACTGACCGGTCTATTTAACACACGGCGAAAAAGAGCGTCAACGAATACAAACGAATACAGTTGAAATAGATCCAGCGCGCGTCACACCCAATCGAGCGCGCCTTTCTTGAACAGCCAGATATACCCGACCAGCAAAATCCCGATGAAAACCAGCATGGAGACGAGCCCGTACATTCCCATCGTTTCTCCCTTGGGGGCGTTGATCGAGCCGTATTTGATGGCCCAGGGGAACAGGAAAATCGTCTCCACGTCAAAAATCACAAACAGCATGGCGATGATGTAGAAGCGCACCGAGTAGCGCCCGCGCGAGCCGGTTTCCGCGGGCACTCCGCATTCGTAGGGCTTCAGCTTATCGCCCACGGCGTGCATGGTTGGCCGGATCAGCTTGAATACAAAGAGCGTGACTGCCGGAAAGGCCGCCGCGAGTATCGCGAAAATAAAGATCGGGATGTATTGGCCTGGCATGGCGAACCCGAGATGCTAGCACACCGGTCAAGTCACATCCAGTGTGTTTGCATAAAAATAGGGGTGGTTTCGGGTGGCGGCACAAGTAGATGGGACGGAATTCTGGGACGGCCGGAGGGAGAACCTAAAGACTTTACCGCAGAGGGCGCAGAGAGCGCGGAGTGAATTCGCTGAGAGAGCAAAATCGCCTTGGTGTGACTAGGCGGGGGGCTTGCGGGCTGTGGTCCAGATGGCTAGCGGCTTGGTTTTGCCGAAGAAGGGGACGCTTTCGCCGGGGAACGGATCGAACCATTCCGTGCTGAGGACTTCGAAACCAGCGCCTTGCGCGAGGCTGCGGACTTCTTCGATCGTATATTTGCAGCCGCGCCAGGTGGTTTTTTTTGTGAAGAGCTCGCGCATGGATTCGCAGCGCGCCCTCCGGCCGGCCAAACAGGTGAAACCGAAAAATACCGCCGGGCTTCAGCACGCGCTGCGATTCGTGAATGATAGCGGCGGACGATTTCTTTATCCGGGATGTGATGAAAGGTGATGAAGGAATAGACGAAATCAAAAGTTGAGGGACCGAACGGCAGTGCTCCGGTGCCGTCAATTTCGGTGAAGTCAATTTGTGGCAGATGGGCGATGCGCTCGCGGCCCTGCCGGACGATTTCGCCGGAGATATCCACGCCGCTGACCGCGCGAAAATGCTGGGCCATCGGCGCGAGTAAACGCCCCACCCCGCAGCCGATTTCGAGCACTTTATCGTGCGAGGGAAGCAGCGGCTCGGCGCCTTCGAGGACAATCTTTGCGTCACGCTCTCCGCTTGCGCGAAAAACCGATTCGTCGTCTGCATCATCGCAAGCGATGTAATAGAGCGAGTTCTTTTTTCGCCCGCTCGTTCCAATCGGCTTTCATGTCGAAGCGCTGCATGGCCCGCGATTATAGGCCAGTAATCTTCGAGCGGCTCACCTGCGGATACCAACTTTTCAGTCATTATTCCCACTAAGCGGGGCGATTTCCGCGCTCAAGCAACTGGCATTCAGTTCACTGCAGCTGCTAGGCTGAACCTGAAGCTGGCGTATACTTTCCCGATGGCTCGCATCGCTCCTCGCCTATTGGGATTTTATTTGTTCTTGGCTACTCCTGTTTTCGCTCAGGTGAAAATCACAGTTCCCAGAGTGCATCACAAAGGGGAGGAGAAGATCGATGCCCGGATTGAAAATCGAGGCAGCCGCCCGATCACCTTCTGCATTGAGATTGGGCAGACATCCGCGAAAGGATCTGATGTAGAGAGCACACGACACCGTTCTGGGTGCAGCAGCAAACAATGGAAAATGGACAACTCTGCATGATTGGCCCTGATGTAGGCAGCTTTAGAGCTGCCGTCGTGATGAAGGCAGGTGAATCAAAAGAGTTTCCCTTCCGCTTGAACAGCTCTGGAAAAACCCGGCTCCGACTTGGTTACCTGCCCAATTCGAATCCGAACCTGGACTGTCATGCACCCTCGAAAAAATGAAAATGGCGACGTCGGCGATTTTGACGATCGATAGTTTGGATCAGAGATCGGACCGATCAGCTCGTTGCGAATCGAATCGTCTGGAATAACCGGCGACCGATCAATCGTGGCGGGCGCCGCGGAGCACGTCGACTGCGTGGGGCAATAGATCGGCGACGGCGTCTAGTGATTCCACTGCGCCCTTGGGGCTGCCTGGCAAATTTAGGATCAGGGATTGGCGGCGCACTGCGGCTACCGCGCGGGAGAGGACTGCGCGGGGAGTGGAGCGCTGGCCTGCGCTGCGCATGAATTCGGCTAGGCCGGGGATCAGCTTTTCGGCGACGGCGGCGGTGGCTTCGGGCGTCACGTCGCGCGGGCCGATGCCGGTTCCGCCGGCGGTGAGGATTAGATCGACCGTGCCGGAATCGGCTAATTCCGAAAGCGTGGAGCGAATGGCGGATTCGTCGTCGGCAACTATGCGAGTTGCAGAAACAGTCCAACCAAGCTTTTCGCAGCGCTCGCGCACGGCTGGGCCGGAGCGATCTTCCCGTTTGGATTGGGCTACGGAATCGCTGATGGTGACGATGGCGACTCGCATTGAAGGAATTAGCTCTTCGCCGTGGTGGGAGTGGTTTCGGCGGCCGAATTTGCTTCGTCCATCACACGCAAGGCTTCCATCAGCAGCGCGGTGGTGGAGCAGGCGATGGTTTCGCGCGTGGGCGCTTCATTGAAATCGATTTCGAATTCGCCGTCATTCCAGCGCACGGCCTGCTGCACGGCGGCTTCGCCTTCGAGCGTACCGAGGCGCGCGTCGCGGCATTGCCCGCCTGCGAAAAAAAGTTCGCAGGTCTCGCCGGAGTGGCGGATCGTGAGCTTGCATGATTTTTGGCCGATTTCGAGCGATTGCATCAGATCGAGAATGCCCATCTCTTCCAGGCGGCCTTGAATCACGCCGGGGCGCGCGGCATGCTGCTGCAATTTTTCCAGGCGCAGGCGGTCGATCACTTTTTTGGCGCCGCGCACCAGGTCTTTCACGAAAAACGGCTTGGGAATAAATTCTTCGACGCCCTCGACCAGCGGCCGCAATTTTTCTTCGATATCGCCGCGGCTGGCCAGGAAAATAAACGGGACGTTTTTGGTGGCCGCGCGCCCGCGTAATTTTTCGAATAGCTGGCGTCCATCGATTCCCGGCATGCGGTAATCACATAGAACGATATCCGGCGGATCATCCACGGCCTTCAGCAGAGCGTCCGCGCCATCCGTGGCTGCGCACACTTCGCAGTGCGGCTCCAGACCCTTGGAGATCAGATCGCGGACGAGCGGGTTATCGTCCACAACCAAAACTTTGACGTCCTTCGTCAACGGCGTTTGAGCCTGCCCGAGCGGGGCCGCAAATAGTGCCCGCTCTTTCCGCCGATCTTTTCGACCAAGTAAAGATCGGTGATTTCCATGCTGCGATCGAGCGCTTTGCACATGTCGTAGATGGTCAGCGCCGCAACGGAAGCGGCCACCAGAGCTTCCATCTCGACGCCGGTCTGCGCGGTAACCGTAACCTGCGACTCGATCTCCACTCCATTTTGGCACAGCTTCGCGGTGACATCCATGTGCGTAATTGGCAGGGGGTGACAAAGCGGAATCAGCTCGGAGGTACGCTTGGCCGCCGCGATTCCCGCGATTCGCGCGATTTCCAGTGGATTTCCCTTGGGCGCCTTCAGGCGGCGGATTTTCGATAGCGCTTCGCGGCCGATGCGGATGAACGCATGCGCCTTCGCGGTGCGCGTGGTGACGGCTTTCTGCGAGACATCCACCATTCGCACGCGGCCGGTTTTGTCGTAGTGGGTGAGTTTCGCCATGGGGTATTGATTTTGGTCAGCAACCGAAAGATGCCACCCTGAAGGGTGGCGCTACACGACCACGCCTACTCGATGTCGCCACGCAAAATTTGAACCTCCGCCCCCTGAAAAACTTGCGCGAAATATCCGTTCCAACGCACTAAATTATATCCCGGCGGGGGAGCACGCTCATCCATTCGCCGATCGCAAATTTCTGCTTTGTTTCCGCAGGCACCACCAGAAAACAATTCGCGTTCACAAGGGCCGCGACGTCTCCCGAACCCTGCCAGGACAATTCTTCCACGATTGGCTCGCCCAGTTCCCAATGTACCAGCGCGGGCAGGAAATGCGTCCGCCTGCCTTTCTGCTCCACTGGCTTACCCAGCTTGGCCTTCAGCAATGGAAGCGCCCTGGGATCGAGGCCGCCGCCAATATCAATCGCGGGCACGGCGAGCAATTCAAAAGTGACCATCGTGGAAACGGGATTCCCCGGCAGACCGAAAACCAATTTCCCCCCGCATTTGCCGAACACCGCCGGCTTTCCAGGCCGAATCGCGATGGCATCAAAGAAAAATTCCGCCCCCAGCTCGCGCAACACGGCCTCGACGAAATCGTACTTCCCTACTGAAACTCCCCCGCTCAGGACCAAAATATCTTCCTGCAAGCCGCGTTCGATCATGGTGTGAAGCTGGGCTTGATTATCGGGTGCATTCCCGAGCGGAACCGGTTCCGCGCCCGCCAGCTTTGCTTGCGCGGTGAGCGAAACGCTGTTGCTGTTGCGTATCTGAACCGGGCCGGGCGTTTGCTCGACAGGCACCACTTCATCGCCCGTGGAAAGGATCGCGACACGCGGCTTCCGGTAGACTTCCAACTTTGTGGCGCCCACCTGCGCAGCCATGGCCAGTTCCGCAAAACCGAGCCGCGTGCCAAGCGGAACCACTACCGCGCCAGACTGGGCTTCGCTTCCCGAAGCTACAATATTATCGCCTGCGTTAATCTCGCGCTGCACGGTCACTTCGTCCGCACCCTGCCGCGTGTGCTCCTGCATCACAACGGCGTCAGCTCCCGCGGGAACGGCCGCGCCAGTCATGATTTGCACGCATTCGCCCGCGCCGACCGATCCGGAAAATGCCACGCCGGCCCGGCTTTCGCCAATAATTTTCAACGTTTTTGTGCCCTTCAAAATGTCGCTCGCGCGCACGGCGAAGCCGTCACGCGTCGAACGGGGAAAGGGAGGATAGTCGCGGTCCGCGGTGACGTTTCGCGCCAGCACTCGTCCCAGCGCGTGGCCCAGCTCAACCGTTTCCTGCAGCAGCGGGCCGCGGTTCTTCCGCGCTACTTCGATGACGATTTTCCGAGCGTCGAAATACGACAGCATTGGTTTTCAGAGCAAGGAGGAGAGCTTCGAACCCGGCGAGATGATCGTGGCATCGCGTTCCGGGCCGGTGGAGATCATGCCAATTTCAAGTTGCAGTTGGTCGGAAATAAATTTCAGATAATCGCGCGCCTTCCCCGGCAAATCCTCGGCTTCCCGGACGCTGCTCGTCGCGCTGCGCCATCCGGGGAGTGTGCGATATTCCGGCGTCACCTGCTCAAGTGTTTCCACATCGGGAGGCATTTCCGCGATCGGCGCGCCCTTGTAGCGATAACCGGTGCAGACTTGTATCTCCGGCTGAGCGTCGAACACATCGAGTTTGGTGAGGGCCAACGTGGTGATTCCGTTGATCATTTTCGCGTAACGGAGCACCATCAAATCCAGCCAGCCGCAACGGCGCGGACGCCCGGTGACCGCTCCATATTCCTTTCCGCGGTCGCGCACTTCCTGAGCTTCCAGGTCGGGCATCTCTGTGGGAAACGGACCCGCGCCCACACGGGTTGTGTAGGCCTTGCTGATTCCAATCACTCCCGTGATGCGCGTGGGCGCAACGCCGAGCCCTGTTGCCGCGCCTCCTGCAGTTACGTTCGATGACGTGACGTAGGGATAGGTGCCGTGATCGAGGTCGAGCATTCCTCCCTGCGCGCCCTCGAACAGCACATCTTTCCCTTCGTTCATCGCGCGATCCAGCAGAGACGCGGTGTCAGTCACGTATCCGCGAATTCTCTCCGCCATTGCCAGATACGAATCAGCCAGGCCGTCCGTCACCAACTCTTCTCCGAAAACCCCGCGGCTGAGCGCCCTTTTTCGGCCAGAACGCAATCCAGCTTGCGGCGGAATCTTTCCGGGTCCATCAAATCGCAAACACGAATTCCGCGTCGTGCCGCTTTGTCCTCATATGCCGGGCCGATTCCGCGCATGGTGGTGCCGATGCGGTTTTCGCCGCGCGCCGCTTCCATGGCTTTTTCGATTTGGCGATGATAAGGAAAAATCACGTGCGCGCGATTGCTGAGGAACAGGCGGCCTGTCACGTCCATGCCCGCTTTTGCCAGAGTATCTACCTCCGCCAGCAGAGCTGCCGGATCGACCACGGTTCCCGGTCCGATGATCGCTTTCTTTCCTTCGCGCAGAATACCGCAGGGAATTAATTGCAGGACGAAGCGATGATTGTTGAAGATAACCGTGTGGCCGGCATTATGCCCGCCCGCCCCAGCGCGCGATGTAATCAAATCCCGACGCGAGGTAATCGACAACTTTGCCCTTGCCTTCGTCGCCCCACTGCGCGCCAACCACTGCAATCGCTTTCATCTTCCCGCACCCTCGGTTTTCAGTCTGCGCTTTCGCCGCAACTTTTTGGCCAGCCGCATCTCCACACGTTCCCCGCTGATTCCGTTTCGAGAGTACAGGGAATTCAGGAAAGATGGAGGCAAGCGTTAAAGGACATCGTACCTCCGGAAAATGGAGAAGGCAAGCAACGGCGCGCAAGCAACCTTCAGAAATTCCTATTCGACGAATTCAGGGTTCTGCCGGCGATCGTGCCCGAATCAACTGCGCCAGTGAAGCGTGACGGGCCCATCCATGGGATGCCTCGCCGGGGCCCCGGTGCGCCGCGACTCGATCAGCGCAGCCTTCAATTGGAAATACCATTTGGCCGGACGGTCGGCGTCGTCAATCAGCATCAGGCTGGGATCGAGCTTCAACCCTTCGGCTTGCCGGATCATGGTTTCCTGATCCTGGCGCAGAAATCGTTTCGCGAACATTCGGAATACCGGCAGCACCAACGGCACGCGGGAAAATAAATTCCAAGCCGCCACAAAATCGATGCGGCACAAATCGCGCCGCACCGGGGTGACGGTCGCGCGGCTCGAAAACCACAAATCACCGCTGCGAATTTGTTCGAGGCGGATATTCGGCAGCACAAAATCAATTGTCGTGGTGATGGGCTTTCCGGAAACTCGCAGCAAGCGGTACGGCGCGCTATTGGACGATGGCGCGTGAGCGCTCATGCGAAAGCCGCCGGGAATCGGCTCGAATTGTTTTTGCTTTTCGTGGATGCTGCCCCGGCTGCGCCACCACCACGATTGATGGACGAAAGGCCCGTGCGCGGGATCCATCAGTCCGATAATTCCGTGATCCACGTGGCAAGGAAGCTCGGCTGCGAGGTGCGTGATGCGGTATTTCTCGCTGAAGACCGGAAGCTCCGGCACTGGCGGAATTTCGGTTTCCGTGGCGCTGCCCCGCGCGGACCGCCCTTGAGGATCGGTGACGTACACCCAAATGTATCCATCGCGTTCAGCGCACGGAAAATGTCCCGCGTAAATCCGGTCCACTCGAAGTTTGTCGCTCTCCGTCAGCGAAGGAATCTCGACGCACTGTCCGGTGCAGGCATCGAATTTCCATCCGTGGTAACTGCACTCCAGATTTTTGCCGTCGAAATGGCCGTAGGAAAGCGGAATTCCCCGGTGCGGGCAACTATCGCGCATCGAGAACGCCCGCCCCTGTGCATCTCGTCCTATGACCAGCGGGACTTCCAGCAGCATGGCCTTCGCCAGATCGCGCCCGCGCACCTCGTTGCTGCGCAGCGCCGGATACCAAAAATCCCACAGCATCCCCAAATCGCCGGCGGCAACGGCCGGCGCGTTCATCGCCGCAATTTCTGCAATGTCACTCATGCGTTCTCATGGAAGCGCGGCCCAAATTACCGCCAAATGCGCCGGGGAGCGGAGACCGGCGAAGCGAACCCTTCAGCACTCGACATCCTAGTATAGCCTGCGCCGATTGGGCAATGTGGCTTCGGAAAGGAATGCCACGTCAACCGGAATATGCTAGCGTTTCCGCGCAGACTTCCTTACGCGAGCGAGTGCAACCATTGACCAGACATCCCAGAAGTGGGATAATTCATGGCGAGGACTAGCCTGGTTCCCGGCGAGAAGCCGTTATTTTGGGTAGGGTCCTCAAAAAGGGATCTGCTGAAGTTTCCCGGTCCGGTTAAGGACGAGATCGGGGTGGCATTCAGCGTGGCGTAGTTCGGCGGAAAGCACCCGAGTGCAAAACCCTGGAAAGGTGAAGGTGCGGGAATCCTCGAAGTGGTCGAGGACTACCGTGGAGATGCTTATCGAGCGGTCTACTCAGTCCGGTTTGAAGGCGCTGTTTACGTGCTGCATGCGTTCCAAAAGAAATCAACAAGTGGCGTGTCCACAGCGACGCGTGATGTGGAATTGATTGCTCGAAGGTTGAGAACAGCCAAAGAGGATTACGAGGCAAGGCATGACAAAGCGAAAGAGTAAGTCTCGAGTGATTCCGAGTTCCGGCAACGTTTTCGCAGACCTTAGCCTGCCCCATGCCGAAGAAAAACAAACCAAGGTACGCTTGGCCGTAGCAATCAATCAAATCATCGATGGGCAAGAACTGTCGCAAGTGGCCGCGGCTCGTCTCCTACACATCAATCAGCCAAAAATTTCCGCATTATCACGCTACCGATTGGAGGGGTTCTCGGTGGAGCGGCTGATGAATTTTCTTACCGCTTTGGACTGCGACGTGGAAATTGTTATCCGGCAAAAATCCCGAACGCGCAAGTCCGCCCGGATTTTGGTGACGGCCGCAGCCTAAATATTCCAACGAAGCGAGGCAAGATCGGCGCAGATCAAGCACCCGGCGGCGGCATTGCTCCCGCGGTGGAGTCGAGAAGTCTTACGACGTCGCGATGCAGAAACCGTTTCGGAAGTTCGGGAATGTGCTCGATTTTTACGAATTGCGGGTTCAACCACTCGATCACCGCGGCATAGCCCAGGCTTTCGGGATCCTCGGTCAAATAGTGCGGCACCACGGCCAAGACGTGAAAGCCTTCCTTCAATTGGAAACTCAACGTAGGATCGTGCAGCGAGCCGTGGACTACCTGAACAATGTAATCTTCCGCGGAAATTTTTCCGGTGTAATTGTGGAAACCGCGCAAGCGGGAACCGGCTCGAATCCGCCACAGTTTAAAGCGGTTCGCTAATTCACGCCGCGCGCAATAGAGTTTGTCGCCGACTCCATGATGTTGCAGGGTGGGATCAACGATCACTTCTGCGCCATAAAGCGTGCGCCCGCGCTTCAAATCGTGATTGGTGAACAGACCATCCGCCGTGAATTTCACCCAGTCATCGAGCATTCCGTAGTCTTCCCAATCCACCACCAGGCTGGCGCACATTCCCACCACGTCCTCTTGAGGTCCGTGCACCGCGACGAACTGACCTTCCGGAAACACTCTCAGGTGCGACGACAGTTGTGTCGGCGCCCAGGGCTCGGTGTCCGGATAGATGCGCTTGCACAGTTCGCCGATTGCCACGAAGTCGCGGGGCTCGGTATTCCTCACTCGAACTGGGTCAGCGTTTTCCATCTATGAAAATTCACGCGCACTCGGCAGGCGCAACGGGAGCATATTCGCAGCATCCCGATTTTGCAACCGCGCCCGGAGCGGGAATTGAGGCATATCTCGCGCCCCGGAGGCACGGCCTTGGCGCGGATGAAAGCGGATTTTACTTTGGAGCGGGAAGCGCGCTTAGACCAGGTGGCGCTGCAGCACCTTGACGATCTGATCCTTCGGCAATGCCCCGACGATCTGGTCGGCTACTTGCCCGCCCTTGAAAACGAGCAGAGTCGGAATTCCACGGATATTGAATTTGCCCGGAGTGCTCATATTCTCGTCCACGTTCATTTTAAGGACTTTTAACTTTCCGGCATTCTCTCGCGCGATCTCCTCCACGGTGGGAGTGAGCATCAGGCACGGGCGGCACCAGGAAGCCCAGAAATCCACCAGAACCGGCTGCGTATTGCTGGCTTCGATCACATCCGCCTGAAACGAAGAATCACTGACTGCCTTTATGTCATCGGACATTTTTTTCCCTTCGAGAGATTGAGGCGACTTCTACGGCGGCCCCTGCCCCCTGCGCACTTGACGCGACTGAAACATTAGATGCCGCAGACGCCCGCGGGATTCGCGCCTTACGGGTGGAGTCATAAAGCCGGACGTACTCAGCCGCGGAAGCCTTCCAGGAATAATCCTTTGCCATGCCATTGGCCTGGACGATGCGCCAAGCCCTCGAATCCTGAATCGTTGCCAGGGCTTCGCGAAGGCAAGCCAGCAACGCCTGGCCCTCGTAGGGCGCAAACTTGAAGCCGGTGCCCTGGCCCGTCACCGGATTGAACGACTCAATGGTATCGTCGAGCCCGCCCGTTGCGCGGACCACCGGCACTGTACCATAGCGCAAGCTGTAAATCTGGTTCAAACCGCAGGGCTCGTAGCGCGAGGGCATCAGGAAAATATCCGCGCCGGCTTCAATCTTGTGGGCGATGGCATTGTCATACGCGATGCGCACGCCCACCTGATTCGGGAAACGCTCCGCCAGCGACAGAAAAAGCTTTTCATACTTCGGCTCGCCGGCGCCCAGCGCCACCAGGGCGATATTTTCCTGCAATAATTCATCTGCCATTTCGGCGATCAAGTCGAATCCCTTTTGATCCACGAAGCGCGAGACGATTCCGATCAGCGGCCGGCTCGATGTTTTCCGAGGGCATGCGGAATGTTTCGAGCAAATCTTTCTTGCAGACTCGCTTGCCCCCAGGATTGCGCGCCGAATAATTGACGGCGATGTAGGTATCCGCCTCGGGGCTCCAGGAGGAATAATCCACTCCATTCAGGATGCCGGTTAAACGGCCGGCGCGGTCGCCAATCACTCCTTCCATCCCGCAACCATATTCCGCAGTTTGGATTTCTTGAGCATATTTGCGGCTCACGGTGGTGAGCGCATCCGCGAAAACAAGCCCGCCTTTCAGGTAATTTACCCGGCTGTAAAACTCCATTCCCTGCGGCGTAAACAGAGTAGCGGGCAGGCCAATGGATTCCAGCGTGGTGCGTGGGAATAATCCCTGGTAACCCAGGTTGTGAATGGTGAAAACGGTGGAGGTGTTGCGCAGCGCCGGATCCTCGGCATAAAGCGTTTTCAGATATACGGGAACCAGCGCCGACTGCCAATCGTGGCAATGAAAAATGTCTGGCAGCCAGATGTGCTTGGCGAATTCAATGGCAGCGCGGCTGAATTCGGCAAAGCGATCGGCGTTATCGGGATAATCGCCCGTCTTGTCGCCGTAGAGGGCGTCGCGATCAAAATATTCCGGATCATCGACAAAAAAGTAGCGCACTCCTTCGATCACCGAGCCTTCGGCGAGTGCCGGAAAACGCAGGCGATCGCCCAAGGGAATGGTCAGGCTGGGGACAATCCGCGCGGTGACTTTATTATTCCGGTATCGCGGCAGCAGGACGGCGACTTCGTGTCCCAGGTGAACCAATGCCTTCGGCAGGGCCTCGACCACATCCGCCAAGCCTCCCGTTTTCGAAAACGGAAGACCTTCGGAGGCGACGAACAAAATCTTCATGGATCCTCACTCACCCTCAACCAAATCGGAGACGGTACTGAATTGGCGCAACTTCGTCAAGGCCCACCAGGCTTCGGCGTTCCCCAAAGCTAAAGTTACCTTTCTATTTTGTCACAATTTCTGAAGCTTCAGTTCGATTTCCCGCAGCATGAATACGTCTTCGCGATTATAGAGAAGCAGTTCGGACAGATGAGCTTCCTCGCGGGTTTCCAGGTATTTGCGCCAGGCTTCGCCCGCCCAGGCGCCGTCCTTGCCGGGCAGTGTTCTCTGAAGGCCCAAGGTTTGCTCCACCTTCTTCTGGCCGCCGTACAAATTGCGCCGCCAGCATTCCGGCACCAGGTCCATGTGTTCGAATTCCTTGTCGAGGACAATTCCCAATTGCGCGGCGATCACCGGGAAATCAAAGCCGATCCGGTTCTTCATGCGGTCGGGAATCGAGCGCCCGTTATAGGTGACGATTCTTTCGACGCCGCTCAGAGTTTCGAGCAAAGCTTGTTTCGTAATATCCGTTCCGACCCGCTGGAAAAATTGATCCTGTCGATCGTCCAGCACTCGAATGCCCAGGACCGTAATCAAATGGTTTTTGAAATCGCTGAAGAGCTGTTGGTCGGTGAATGCACCCACATAATTCGTTTCGATATCGAGATAAGCCATTTTCATAGTCGGATGCCACGCCGCTTTGCTCGCGCCATCATACTCCACTTGTAAATAAGTGTTGGAGTGATTGCTCACCAGCGAGGGCCTGCGGTCGACCCGAGCGGATTCGAGGCGCGCGAATCGCCCGGAACTTGCTAGACTCGCTCGCGATGGGCAGACAACGATTGGGCCAGCATTTCCTGGCCAGCGAAAGTTGGCGCGCGCGAATCCATTCGACGCTCGACGCCCGCGCGAATGAATTGTGGATTGAGATCGGCGCGGGCCACGGAGAGATGACGGATGCGCTGGCCCGCGCGTCCCATCGAGTGATCGCGATCGAAACCGATCCGCGCCTGGCGGAAGGTTTGCGGCAGCGTGCCGGCGAGTGGCCGAACGTGGAAGTGGTCGAAAGCGACGTGCTGGCCGTCGATTTTGCGGCTCTCGCCGGCAGCGCACGATTTCGAGTCTACGGAAATCTCCCGTATTACATCACTTCGCCGATTCTGCATCACCTGTTCGAGTTTGCGGATCGGATCGATTCGATCCACATCGTCATCCAGTTCGAAGTGGCGGAGCGCATTGCAGCCCGTCCGGGAAGCCGCACTTATGCGTACCTTTCCGCGTTTTGCCACTACTATTCGCGGCCGGAAATTCTGCTGCGGATTCCGCCGGGAGCTTTCAGCCCCCCGCCGAAAGTGAAGTCGGCATTAGTGGCCATGCGGTTGCCGGGTGAACGCGCGGAACTTGCGATTGCGAATGAAAAACAATTTGTGAAATTTATTCAGGACTGCTTTGTACAAAAACGCAAGACGCTGCGGAATAATCTTCGCGCCCTGGTGCCCGCGGACCGCGCGGTTGCGGCCCTGTCCGATTGCGGCCTGCGCGCCGACGCGCGCGCGGAACAACTCACGCTGCGCGATTTCGCAAATCTATTTCGGGCCTTGTACGGCTGAGGCAAACCATTCGTCCACCACCGCGCGCAAGCGGTCCGGATAATCCGTCATCACGCCGTCCACGCCGGCGGCCAGCGCGGCTCGCATTTGTTCGGGCTGGTTCAGAGTCCAGGTAACCACGCGCAAATCCGCGCGATGCGCCTGTTGCACCATCGCCGGCGTCACCAGATCACCGCGCGGCGCGATCTGCCTTGCGCCCATGCGCAATGCCATGTCTACCGCATCCGGATGCGGCTCCTCGAACAGGAATCCCGTCATCACTTGATCGTCCAATTGATGGATTCTTTCCAGATTGTCCGCGCCGAAAGACAGCACGATCACGCGGTCCGTCGCCTGATTGGCGCGTAGCGCGCCCACCAGGGCATCGTGCAGCCCCCAAGCTTCTTCCGATTTGATCTCCAGATAAAACGTGACGTCTGATTCCCGGCCGAACGCCAGGATTTCATCCAGGGTGGGCAGGCGCTCGCCGGCGAATTGCGGTCCGAACCAGGAGCCGGCATCGAATTCGCGCAACTCCGCCAGCGACCGGCCGTGAACCAACCCGCGGCCATTGGTGGTGCGTTCGAGCGTGGAATCGTGGATCGCGGCGAAACGAAGGTCATTGGTGAGATGCAAATCCGTTTCGATGAACTGCGCGCCCATCTCGGCGGCCAGGCGAAAAGCGGCCATGGTATTTTCCGGCGCATGGCCGGAAGCGCCCCGATGAGCCACAATCCAAGGTTGTTTCATGATGATTGATTATCGTAGCAGAAACCGGCCTGCTCCCTGAATGCGCCCGCGAAAGGCTTGCCACCTGTTCGATACCTGTACTTTTTGTGGCGGGACAGAGACATTGGGCGAAGGGAAAACAATTTCCTCCGTTCCGGCAGGTCAGCACATAAAGAGAAAACTTTAGGCCCCAGAGAAAACAATTTCCTCAGGCTACTCCGCTGAAAATAAGCAACCTATCTAAATACGACGGTTCATGGATTTGGCCGCTCAATTGCCCTTCATCCCAGTGCCACAACGGCAAAATTATGTCGAACTTCGGCTACCATATCAATCCCGCGATCTCCAGCTTCCCGGCCAGAGGGATGAAAATGCCCGGGCACGTGCGGGGTTTTTCGACGACTGCCAAGTCGCGCCGAACGATCAATATTCCCCCCGCGGATTTCTCCGCCGCTCGCGACCTGCCAAAAGGATTCCTGGAATTTTTGCTGCCTTTGCATCGCGCCTTCACACCACGTCAACGCCAACTGATTGCGCAGCGCGAAGCGGCGCTTGATGCGGCGCATCACCGCCGCCTGCCGGGATATTTACCGGCGTCTGAAGCAAGCCACACGGACTGGAAAATCGAGATCCCGGATTGGTGCCGCGATCAGCGGAATCAAATGACGGGCCCCGCGGATGACGCCGAAATGGTGGTAAAGATGCTGAATTCGGGCGCTCCGGGCGTAATGCTCGACCTGGAAGATTCGTTGGCTGATCGTTTGACCAGCCGGCTGCATGGCATCCGGAATATTTTGGCGGCGCTGCGCGGAAAACTGACTTACTTCGATGGCAAACGGAATCGCACGGTGGGGATCGATCCCAGTTCCACTGTAATTTTGATCCGGCCGCGCGGACTGCATTTGCATCAAGCGGGAGTGGTGGAAGGAGATCTGGTGGCCGGTCCGCTCTTCGACATGGCCATGGTGATTCACCAACTCGATCCCAAAGAGCTGAAGCATCCGCTCACGATTTACATTCCGAAATCCGAATCTGCTGGCGAAGCCATTTGGTGGCGCGATGTGTTCCAGGAATTCGCGCGCGCCAAGGGAATGCCCGCCACCTGGATCAAGTGCATGGCGCTGGTGGAAGCCCACCCCATGGCTTACGAGATGGAGGAATTCGCGTTCAATTTGCGCGATCACATTCTGGGACTGAACCTGGGCCGCTGGGATTACATGGCCAGCCTGATCCATTTCATGCTGCATGATTCGGAATGGGCTATTCCGGATCGCAACACCATTCCGCATGATGTTCCCTTCTTCCAGAATTTGCGTTCGCTGCTGGTGGAAAATTGCCACAAACACGGGCTGCTGGCCATCGGCGGGATGACCGCGCTTTACCCGAGCCGTGACAATGCGGAACTGAACTCCCGCGCCCTGGCTGCCCTTGAAAAAGACAAGAAAAACGAAGCCGCCTGCCTGATGGACGGCGCCTGGACCGGCCACCCGGACCAGAACGAAATTGCCGTGGCCCAATTCCCTGCTCCGAACCAATTACTGGCTCGTCCGGCGAATTTTCTGCCGCATCCGGATTTACGGCCGTCACCCGCGGGAATCGGAAAGATCACTCTGGATGGAACGCGCGCGGCAGTTCGCACTGTAATCCGCTACCGCCAGGGCGTGCTCTCGGGCAAAGGCGCAAGCCTGCTCGATGGTTTCATGGAAGATCTGGCTACGGACCGCATCTATCGCTTATTGATCGCGCAGCGCGTGCGGCATCGCGTGGCCGTGGAGGACAAAAAAGGCGAATTCGTGATGCATACTCCCGAGCTGATCACGCAAATTTTCGACGAAGAGCTGACGCGCATCCTGCGCGAATTGCCTGTGGGAAATCAGGCGGGAATTATCGAACGATATCAGCAAGCGCGAATGATCAGTGAACGAATGATTCAGGACGGCGAATTCACTACGGCCTAACCCGCTGAGGCGACCAGGAGACTCACCACAGATGGCACCTAACGGCAAATCGAATCCCGAATCACGGAACGGAAACGGCATTGCACATACGTTTCCGCGATGGAAAGGGGTTACTCGTCCTTATTCCGCGGCGGACGTTGAGCGCCTGCGCGGAAGCGTTCGCGTGGAGCACACGCTCGCGCGACTGGGAGCGGAACGTCTGTGGAAATTGCTACACACGGAATCTTACGTCCACGCCCTGGGAGCACTGACGGGCAACCAAGCTGTACAGCAAGTCCTGGGTGGACTGCAGGCGATTTATGTGAGCGGATGGCAGGTAGCCGCCGATGCGAATGATTCCGGCGAGATGTATCCCGACCAGAGCCTTTACCCGTCGGATAGCGCTCCGAACCTGGTCCGCAAGATCAACAAGGCATTCCAGCGCGCCGATCAGATCGATCACTCCGAAGGCCGCAACGGCACCCATTGGTTCGCACCCTTGGTGGCGGATGCCGAGGCAGGCTTCGGCGGTGATTTGAATGCGTACGAACTAATGAAGTCCATGATCGAAGCCGGCGCCGCTGGAGTCCATTTCGAAGACCAGCTTTCCTCGGCAAAAAAGTGCGGCCATATGGGCGGCAAAGTCGTGGTGCCCACCAGCGAATTTGTGCAGAAACTTGTGGCCGCGCGGCTGGCAGCGGATGTGATGGGCGTGCCGACCATCCTGATTGCGCGCACAGATGCGCAAAGCGCTGGATTGATCCGGGCCGATTACGATGACCGCGACCGCGCCTTCCTCACGGGTGAACGGACGTCCGATGGATTCTTCGGATTCCGCGGCGGTCTGGACGCTGCGATCGCGCGCGGGTTGGCTTATGCCCCCTACGCGGATATGATCTGGTGCGAGACGTCGACGCCCGACCTGGAAGAAGCGCGGCAATTTGCGGAAGCGATTCATGCCTATTTCCCCGGCAAGCTGTTGGCTTACAATTGTTCACCCTCCTTCAACTGGAGGAAAAAGTTGGATCCGGAAACCATCGCGCGCTTCCAGAAAGAACTGGGAGCAATGGGTTACCGCTTCCAATTCGTCACGCTGGCCGGGTTCCACTCGCTCAACCTCTCGATGTACGAACTGGCGCGAGCGTATCGCGACCGGGGCATGGCCGCATATTCCGAGCTTCAGGAGCGCGAATTCGCCCTGGAAGCCGAAAACTACAGGGCAGTAAAACACCAGCGTTTCGTAGGCACCAGCTATTTCGACGCGGTTCAGCAAGTGATCGCGGGCGGAAATTCATCGGTGACGGCGTTGAAAGGATCCACGGAAGAGGCGCAGTTCACCAAAGAACTTACGCCACTTTCCATCGCTCCGTCGCGCCGTCCTGTACCGAAGGCACCGGGCAGCACGCGGCTCTCGAAAAACTTTTAGGCGCGCTCTCGCGCTAGGACTTGGGACATGGCGCTTTTCATCATAGTCGTGGTTTCGATGGTCGTCGGGCAAACCTGGCTCGATTGGCGCGACGACGACCGCCGCTCCGCCCTTCCGGGGTGGGCCAGCAGCGTCGCGCTTTCCGGCGTCCTGGTTGCTTCGCTCACCGCCGCCACGGCGCTTGCCTCGATCTTTTACCGCGACACCGTCGGGCAAATCACCAACAGTATGAGTTCTCCGATGTTCTGGCCCGAACTTGGACTTTTGCTGTGCGGGCTTGGTATCGCAGTGGCGGCCATTCGCCAGAAGCGGCTGCGCGTGCTTCTTCTGCTGGCCGGATTGCTGACCGCTGCGTTTTGGCTCGGCCTCGCTCTCTCCGCGTAATCACGGCTTCCCTGCTCCCTCTGTCGTCTTTCTCAACAATCACTCGCCGGGCGTGCGGCCTTCGGACAACTCGTGCGCACAAAGTGGAATCTGCTCAATCGTTGCTGCTTTGTCTTATAATGGACGTACCCAGTAATTATTTGCTATACGTCTATGGAATTAAGTCAGGAGGCTACAATGCGACGCATCGGTACGTTTTTGGCGGGCTGTGCGATTCTTCTCGCCGGGATGATCGCCCCTGTCGCAGCCCAACAGAATACTCCCACTAAATTGACGACCAGCATTAACACGGTGCTGGTTCCCGTAGTGGTGACCGACAAGCAAGGGAATCATGTGAAGGGCTTAACGCGCGACGATTTTGAAATCAAGGAAGACGGCAAAGCGCAACAGGTGCTGAGCTTCCAGGAAATGATCGCGGAATCCAAACCCGTCGAGCGCGCCGATTCCATCCCCTACACCTTTACCAACAAGGTCATCTCCGAGAGCCCCAAGAACATGCAGATTATCGCGATGGATCTGATCAATACCACTTTCTCGAATCAGGCGGAAGCGCGCACGGGGCTGCTCAACTTCCTGGAAAAATCAGTGTCCGAGGATTCATTGATGGCTCTGGTGGTGTTCTATCCCAACGGCGTGCATCTGATTCACAATTTCACCAGCGACCGTTCCGTGCTGGCGGACGCCATCAAAAAGTTGCAAGGCCGGCCGACCTCGCGCGACGTGGGATTGGAAGGCAGCGAAGTGGATGCGGAAGCTGCGATGATCGACGCATTCATCAATGGCGCGAATGCGAACGGGTTGATCACCGGGAACGGCAACGCCAATGCTCAGATCGGGCTATCCCGCGCTGCCGCCGGAGCCGCGCAGATTGATGCACAGATCCAGGCCCGGGAAGGCTTGATGACGCTGGAATGCATGCAGCAGGTAGCGCAATACTTTTCCGACGTGCCAGGCCGTAAATCGCTGGTATGGGCGTCCTCGGGATTCCGCTTCAGCGCTAACGCCACCGGGACAACCACCGGGAAGGGCGCAACGGCAGAAGAATGGCAGAAAACAGTTCGCAGCCTGCAGGATGCTAATATCGCCGTCTATCCCATTGATGTTTCCGGACTGATCGGCACGACCACTGCGGCAAGAGCAGGCCAGGAATTCTCAAAGACCGTTGCCAACAACCTGGCGACGGCCAGTTCGAGCGGCGGCGATGGCGGCGTGGCGGGCCGGAGCATGGCCATGGAAGGATATGAAGCCGGCCTGACTCAGGATCCCATCCAAGCGAAACACGACACCATGAGAAACGTCGCGGATTGGACGGGCGGGCAGCCTTTCTACAATAGCAACGATCTCGAAAACCTTTTCCGCCGCGCCGGCCAGGATTCCTCGCAATATTACATGCTGACCTACAGCACCACCGACAAGGGCAAAGACGGCTGGCGGAAGATTGAAGTTAAGGTGCGCCGCGACGGCGTGCAAGTGCGCAGCCGCTCGGGCTTTTTCTTCAGCAAAGCCTTGCGCGATCCGGACGCCAGCCGGCAGACGGATGAATTGCTGGCGGTCACCTCCATGCTGAATTTCACTTCTCTGCCAATCACGGTGACCTGGCAGAACACCGAGCCCGGAACTCCCAATCGCAAAGTCCATTTCCAGATCGTGCTTCCGCCCGGCGCCACTGAAATCGATGCCGAACATGAAAATCACATCAATCTGGATTTTCTGGCCATCGCGAATAATCAAGCGGGGCAGGAAGCCGGAAAAATCACGCAGCGGCTCGACCGGAAATTGCCGCCCGCCGGAGTGACCCAGATTCAGGCCAGCGGGATCACCTATGCAAATACGATTTCACTCCCCCCGGGGCAATACAAGGTGCACGTTGCGGTGCGGGATAATTTGACGGGGAAAATCGGCAGTGTGATCGCGCCGCTCACCGTTCAGTAGAAAGTATCGCCGGATGGCGTCCGGCAACTGAGCACAGGGAGCGGGGAGTCCCAACTTGCGCCGGTGCTGCCGCATCAGGTCTTGCTGGTGAGTCGAAACCAGCGAGTTTGACTGCGGCAGCGCCGACCAGAACCGCACAAATCCCGCGTCCAAATCTTCCGAAAAGTAAGATTCCGAAGCGCTCTGATCGAACTTCCCTTCCCCGATCAGCCTTCCGGCGCAAGTGAGACACCTCCCGTGATTGCAAATCGCGGGAAAATCGATCCCATTGCGCTCGCCGCATCCCAAGCGGCTTCCTTGAAGTAGAATTGCGATACGGTGAAAGTCGTTCCCGAATCTCGCAGAAGTGGTGTCCAGAATTTTCAGTGCGCTCATTCCACAGCCTGGCGAAATGTGGTATCACCCTGCGCACGGATGGCTGATGGGCAGAGCGGCATACGGAGCATGACCAATTCGTGAGAGACGCAATCAAGCAAAAGTACAAGCCATTTGGATTGGCGCTGGTGAATTTCCTGGCGGTTCTGGCGCTCCTCTCTCTCGTACAGGCTCTGATTCGTCATCGCGTCCCGGATACCGTGGGACTCATCATCGTCGCCGGGGTGGTCTTCGCCGCGTATCTCACGGGTTCGCGCTGGATCGAGGGACGCCGGCCGCCTGAATTGGATTCTTCAAGGGGCATGATAGCGGAATCGGCCGCCGGAATCGGCATGGGCGTCGCGCTGTTCGCAGTGACGATGGCTTTGCTTTGGGCGCTCGGCGCCTACCATCCTACGGGGTGGGGCACAGTGGCGGCGCTCGGCAGCGGATTTCTGGTAGCGGTGCTGGTGGCAATTGTTGAAGAGACGATCGTCCGGGGATTCGTGTTCCGGATGATTGAGGTGGCCAGCGGAACCTGGGCCGCTGTACTGATTTCTTCGGCGCTATTTGGGGCTGCGCATGCCTTCAATCCTGGCGCCACGCTTACCAGTTCCATCGCCATCGCGCTCGAGGCGGGGGTGCTGCTGGCGGCAGCTTATATCGTGACAGGTCGGCTGTGGCTTCCGATCGGACTACACGCCGGCTGGAACTTTGCTGAAGGCTCGCTGTTTGGAATGTCGGTGTCTGGAAATGCGGCAAATCCGGCACTGGTAAGCGGAACTTTGACAGGCCGCGTGATTCTGACCGGAGGAACCTTCGGACCGGAAGCTTCCGTGATCGCCGTCATCGTTTGCCTCGCAGCCGCCGTGCTCCTACTTCGGCGCGCTTCAAATGAAGGATTGATCGTAAAACCGCTGGGCAGCCGGGGAAATCCGGGCCAGCAAGACATCCCATTTCGCACTCCACCACAATAAGGCATTTCGTATCACGCACATACATTCTGATTCGATAGCCTGCTAGATAGCATGTCCCCGCTCGTCAGACCACCTGGCCAACTGCTGGCCCTGTTGCCATTTTCGCCTCGCAGCCCATTGGCAGGCTTGTATTGGTACTATTACCATGAGAAATTCAATTGAATTACTCAAAATTCATGAGGTTCGCCAGGGGGAAATATGCGTCTTCAGCCCTATATCGCCGTCATTGTCCTACTTTTCACCTCCACGGCATTGGCGCAAGCTCCGGCGGCTCCTTTGACTCGAGTGGAAATCCTCGGTTTGCACATCGCTGGGGTGACCAATGAGAATCTGGAGCTGATGGTCCGGCAGCGTGGGATCACATTTCAGCCGGATAGCGATTTTCTGGATGTTTTGCAGCGTGCAAGAGCAGGAGAAGCCTTGATCGCTCGATTGCGGACCACCGAACCTATCTCCACAAATTCGAAAGCCGGCGTTGATCTCAAGGATTCGGCGGTCTCTCCAGCTCTTTCGTCCTGCGGGAGCAGTTTTGCTGCGGGAGACTTGGCCTCAGCTGAACGCGCTTGCCGCGCCGCGCTGGAAGGAGACGTCAAGAATCCGATTTTGAGCCTGGCGTTGAGCAACGTTCTGGCGGCCCGCCAGCATTATGACGAGGCAGTCGCTCTGGCTTATCAAGCGGTTCCATTGGATCCGCAGCTTTCCGCAACACACGTGGTGCTGGGCCGTGAGTTGGGCAAAATCGGAAGCGTGGACGCCGCCGCGGCGGAATTTCGTGAGGCATTGCGCCTGAATGCCGATGACATCGATGCGCGCCTCGACTTTGACCAGTTATTTGGCGACAAAAAGAACGACACGGCACCCGGCCAGGAATCTACCCAGGCAGCAAAAGTGCAGCCTGCTTCGAGCGAAGCTCACGAAGCATCGGCTCGCGTTGCGATGGTGCGTCGTGATTGGGACACCGGGGTAGATGAATGGCGCGCGTATTTGCGGCAGGTTCCGGAATCGATCGACGGCCACGTTCAGCTGGGCATTTGCCTGGTGAAACTTGCGGAAAGGCTGGGAGCGGAGGCGCAGGACGCCACCCAGGCATTGCATGAGGCGGTGGATAATTTGCGCGAGACGGTTCAGATGAATGCGAAACTCGCCGAGGCTCACTTCTGGCTCACGCGTGCCTACACTCAACTTGGCAATTACTCTGCCGCGAGGCAGGAAATGCAAACGACTCTGAACCTCGAGCCCGATAATCCGGTTTATGCAAAGGCCTATACGCAGCTGGCGCATAGCTGGTCTACTTCCCCTTTGCCGGAAGTGCCCGAAGACGTTCAAAAAACGTTACTCGTCCATAAGGTTGATCCTGTGTATCCCACGCTGGCGGAGCGAACTGGCGTTCGAGGGACTGTACACTGCCGGGTGGTGGTTGCGATGAATGGCACCGTCAAGGAACTTCAGGTAATCTCCGGTCCACCGGTTCTGGTGAAGTCCGCTCTCGACGCAGCTCGTCAGTATGTGTATCAGACTACCATGCTGTATGGCGTGCCAGTCGAAGTGGAGACCACGATCAGTATCGCCTTCCCGCCCACGGGAACCCAAAGCCGTTCTACGGCGACTCGCTAGCGGATCAGTCTGTCTGAATAGATTGTGCCGAACTAGTGGGGACCGGAGCCGGGCGGCGATGCAGGCTTTTCCGGGTAGAGGCGCTCAAATTCCGGGTCGCCGTGCAGAATAGCAATATCCGGATCGCGGCGCGCCCACACCGCATCTTGAAAGCCAGCTTCCCAGGCCTTGCGCAAGGCATCCAGCGCTTCCGGCTTTCTTTTCAAGCTGCAATAGACGCACGCCGCATTGTAGAGAATCGAGGATTCGTTGGCGCGCAAAGTAACAGCCAGGTTCAGTTCGCGCACCGCGTCTTCCTCGCGCGCCGCTTCGGCATAGTAGTAGCCTAGCAAGACGCGCGCCCGCGCATCCTCCGGCACATGCTTCAAGTGATTTTCGAGCGCGGCGACAAATCGATCGGCCATACTGCGCTTTGCTTCTTCCTTGTGCAATGCCCCGAGAGAATTCAGAATGGGCACATAGACGTTGTAATCTTCTCCGCTCGCCTCGATGGCCGATTCCGCGACGTCCACAACTTCCTGGTAGCGGCCGGCGGCAAACAGGGCGCGGCAAAGCATGTAATAGGCGCCTTCGCAGTCGCGCTTGCGTTCGATCGCTTTTTTCACCATCCGCACCGCTTCGTTGTGCAGTTCCGCGGCATACAGCACCCAAGCCTGGCTCACCTGCACTTCCGGCAAATCCCAGCGCAACGCCACTGCCTTGCCGGATGCTTCGCGGGCGCGTTCCACCCATAATTGGTCCCTGCTGTAATTGCAATAAAACATGGCGCAGGCATTGGCGCAGGCGGCATAGGCCAGCGCAAAGCTGGGATCCAGCAGCGCCGCGTTTTCGAACATTTGCAGCGCGAACTCAAGATCTTGGCGGGTTTGCCGCCGCGCGTAGCGCTTGCCGCGCAGGAAAAGATCGTAGGCCTGCAGGTTTTCCGTCGGCTTCACGGCCAGAGCCTCAAGTTCCTGCGGAGAGAGCGTAACCCGCAGAGCCTCGGCGATCTTGCGGGCCATTTCGTCCTGCACTTCGAAAACGTCTTTCATCTCCCGGTCGAAGCGTTCCGACCACAGCGGAAAATCGGTCTGCGTATCGATCAGTTGCGCGCTGATCCGCAGTCGCGCGCCCGCGCGCCGCAAAGTGCCGGTCAGCACGTAAGCCGCTCCCAGCTGTTGTCCAATCTGCGCGGGAGTCACCTGCTTGTCCCGGAAGGCCAGCACTGTGGGGCGGGAAAAGGTGTTCAGCCCGCGAATCTTGGAAAGCTCGGTAATCACGTCCTCGGTGATGCCATCGCGCAGGTATTCGTCTTCTTTGGCTCCGCTCTGATTTTCGAAATAAAGCACGGCAACCGACTTCCTCGACGGCACACTGGGAGCGGCAACAACCGGCACATTTACCGTTTCACTCTTTTCAGCCGCCGGGCGGCGGTTCGAATCCAGGTCGCGCTTCAATCGCTTCAGGTCGGCTCGAAGTTCGGCGGCGGTCTGGTACCGCAGGTCGGCGTCTTTCTCGAGCGCCTTGCCGAAAATATTTTCCAGCGCCGCGGGCAATCGCGTATTCAACTTCGTTGCCGGAGTCGCTTCGGAATGCAGGATGCCGTCAAAAATTAACGCAACCGTTGACCCGGAAAAGGGAACCATTCCCGTGGCCATCTCATAGAGCACCACCCCAAGAGAAAATAAATCCGAACGCGGATCGAGTTCTTGTCCCCGCGCCTGTTCCGGCGACATGTACGCCACAGTCCCCACCGAACTCCCCGGGCTGGTAAGAAATTCGGCGCTCTCGATGTGCGTCTGCGTTTGCATCGCGGCATCGCCTGCAAACCCAGCCGCAGCCTGCCTTCGCGGAGCGAGTTTGGCCAAGCCGAAATCCAAAATCTTCGCCTGTCCCCGAGTGACCAGAAAAATGTTGGCTGGTTTGATGTCGCGATGGACGATGCCTTTTGCGTGGGCCGCTTCAAGTCCATCGGCGATTTGTATGCCTGCATCCAGAAGTTCCGATACCGCCAGCGGCTTCCCGGAGATGCGGTGCTTCAGCGTCTGGCCTTCCAGCAACTCCATCGCTATAAACGGCCGGCCCTCGAAATCTCCGATATCGTAAATCGTGCAGATGTTCGGATGATTGAGTGCGGAAGCAGCGCGTGCTTCCCGGCGGAACCGCTCGATCGCCTGCGAATCCTGGGAAATATCGTCGGGAAGGAATTTCAGCGCAACATTCCTGCCCAGCCGCGAATCCTTGGCCTTGTACACCACGCCCATGCCCCCGCCACCCAACTTTTCCAGAACTTCGTAGTGGGAGATGTTGCGGCCGATAATCGAGGAACTGTCCGGCATCGGGCATGGAGTGTACCCCAGCACTTCCGTGCAGGCAAATGGAGCGTAATACTGACAAGCCCAGCCGCGCGGTTGAACTTTGTTTTGCTCGCTGATTGAAAAGTGGCGCCGGAAATATCTAGTGAACGTTTTGCTGGAGCGTCCACTTGCCCCTTCCATTGTCACTCGGATTGGCGTTAATGCCATTGGTCTGAAGCCGCTTTCCGGCCTCATTCACCCACCTATGGCCGCAGGCGCTGGAATGCTTCGTGACCGATCCCGTATCAGGGCCCAGCCGTTTCTGCTGGTCCAGCGAGTAATCCCACCAATCATCCGTCGCGCGCTGATTCGCGTTCACGGTTTCCGCCGCGCGTTTCATGGAGATGTCCGTGCCGCGTTGCACCGTGGATGGAAACGGTTCGTGTTGCCTCGGGCGCGCGGGTTCAGGAATTCGCGGAATGGCCGGGCGGGATTTGTTCACCTTGACATTCTACCGGAAGCGCGAGTACCTTCCCCTAGAATGTCTACTAAAGAACAACGAGAACGCATCGAACTGCTGCAGGGAACCCTGGACCTGCTGATTCTCCGCACGCTGCTGCTGGGCCCGGCGCACGGCCACGCCATCGCCAAGGCCATCGAATTCAAATCCGACGACGTGCTTGCAGGTCGAGCAGGGGTCGCTGTACCCGGCGCTGCACCGGCTGATCAAGCGCGGATGGATTTCGGTCGAGGAAGGCACGTCGGAGAACAATCGCCGGGCCAAATTCTACCGGCTGACGGCCAAGGGGCGGCGGCAACTGGCGGTCGAGACCAGCAAGTGGGACAAGCTGGCGGGAGCCATCGCGCGGATTCTACGCCCGCGGAGCAGGAGGGCGAATCATGAGCCGCCGCAAGCGCATGATGGAGGATCTCGACCAGGACATCCGCGAGCACATCGAAGCCGAGACGCAGGACAACATTGAGCGCGGGATGCCGCCGGAGGAAGCGCGCTACGCGGCGATGCGGAAGTTCGGCAACGTGACGCGGGTGAAGGAAGATACGCGCGAGGTGTGGAGCCTGGTTTGGCTGGAGCAATTGCTGCAGGATTTCCGTTTCGCTTTCCGCATGCTCCGCAAAAGTCCCGGCTTTACTCTCACCGCGGTGCTGACCCTGGCGCTGGGAATTGCCGCCAATGTCATCGTTTTCGGCGTCCTGCAGGCATTGGTCCTGCGCACCCTGGATGTGCCTCACGCAGACCGCGTGATGACGCTTCAGCCCAAACACGGCGGCCCTTTTCTTTCGTATCCGGAAGTGCGCGATGTGCGCGATGACAATACGGTGTTTTCCGCGGTGGCCGCCCTTGAGATTGCAGGATTTTGGCTTGGAAGCCAACGGCGTCACCCGGCCGGTCTGGGGATACGAAGTGAGCGGGCAATACTTCGAAGTCGTCGGCATCCAGCCGTTCCTCGGGCGTCTGCTGCAGCGCGCCGATGACGATCATCCCGGAGCCTCGGAGGCCGCGGTGCTTTCCTGGCCGGCATGGAAGAGCGATTTTGGCGCGGACCCTAACATCGTGGGAACGACAGTCCGCATTGACAAGCATCCGTACACCATCGTCGGCGTCACGCCGGAAGGCTTCTACGGGACCGAAAAATTCAGCCAGCCCGACATTTTCGTTCCGATGGCGAATGAAGCATCGCTGGACGGGGTCGACTGGCTTGAGTCGCGGAGCCTATAAGAATCTCTTTGCGATCGTGCGCATGAAGGACGGCGTCACCCTGCCCCAGGTGCAGGCTGAATTGAACACGATTGCCGCCCGCATCACCCGGCAGTATCCGAAGGAGGAAGAGGGGCTGGCGCTTAAAGCTGGCCCGGCCTGGACTGGTCGGTGACTTTATCGGCGGGCCGGCGCGCGGTTTTCTGGCTGGGGTGATGGGGCTGGCCGGAATTGTGCTGCTCGCCGCCTGCGCCAACCTTGGCAGCCTGTTCGCGGCGCGTACGGCAGACCGCACGCGCGAGATTGCCATCCGTATGGCCATTGGATCGAGCCGCTGGCGCGTCCTCCGCCAGATGCTTGTGGAGGCCTTTGTGATTTCGATCATTCGGGGGCGCTTGCGCCTGCGGCCTAGCGTGGATGGCGCTCACCGGCCTGGCCAGCTGGCATCCACCCAGCAGGTTCCCTTTCAAGTTCCACGTGCTGCCGCAGCCGTCGTTGATCCTGATGGCGTTTCTTGTCTCGGTGCTCGCCGGCGTACTGTTCGGGGTGATGCCGCTGCGGCAGATATTCAAGACCGATCCAAATGAGGCGATCAAGAGCGGCGGAAGCCAATCCTCCGCCGCAGGACGCCGCTGGGCGCTTCGCGATGTGCTGCTGGCGGCGCAGATCGCGCTCTGCTGCGTCACCGTCACGGCTGCTTTTGTCTCGCTGCGCGGCCTGGGCAAAGCGCTCACCATGGACCTGGGTTTCAAGCCGAAGAATGCTGTGCTGACGACATTCGATCTGAGCCAGGCCGGCTATACCGGCGATGCCGCCGACCATTTCCAGCGCCAGTTACTGGAAAGGGTCTCGCAGATGCCGGGAGTGGACGCAGCAGGCTACGCGAACACCACGCCGCTTTCCCTCGAAGCATCGATGGCTCATGTCTTCTCCCAACAAACCAGCGATTTCAGACCCTCCAACAAGGCATTTGATACCTATTTCTACGAGGTCTCGCCGGGATATCTGGCCGCCGCCGGAACACCCCTGCTCGAGGGACGCGATGTAAGCTTTAGCGATACTGCCAAGACGCCGCCGGTTGCCGATTGTGAATCAGGAGTTCGCCCGGCGGCTCTTTCAAGTCCGAGCACGCCGTCGGACGCTATTTTAAGAACCGCTCCGGCGTATCGATCCAGATCGTGGGCATCATGGCGGATGGAAAACACTTTACGCTCAGTGAAGATCCGCACTGCCGCGGTGTTCTACCCGATCTCGCAGAAGCCGGACGCAATAACCGCGCTGGTGGTCCGCACCGGCCGCGACACGGGCGAGATGGTATCCACCATTCGCAAAGTGATCAGCGATCTTGATAGCGCCGTTCCGATTCGGCAATCCGGCACCTGGAACAGCCAGATTACCCTCAGTCTGTTTCCATCCCAGGTGGCTACAGTGGCACTCGGTATTTTTGGCGCTTTCGGATTGCTGCTTTCGATCGCCGGCACATTCGGGCTCGCCTCTTATACCGTGAGCAAGCGCATGCGCGAGCTGAGTATTCGCGTGGCGCTGGGCGCGCAGGCGAAGCAAATTCTTTCGGCAGCGCTCGGGCGAATGCTGATCCTGCTCGGGAGCGGCTGTGTGGTTGGTCTTGTGCTCGGCGTGGCGGCCAGCCGGCTGCTTTCAGCCGTTGTCTACCAAGCCTCCGTGCAGGATCCATTTGTGCTGGCCGCTGTTGTATTTACTATTGTGCTCACCGGAGCTCTTTCGGTCGTCGGTCCGGTCAGGCGCGTCCTGCACCTTGACCCGGCATACCTGCTTCGCGAACAATAATTTTCAAGCCAGAATCAGGGAATCTGCCGGATTCATTTCTTTGTCTCTCGCGGGCTTGGCGGATTTGTTTTCGTTGCGCTCGCGAAATTCACTTAGTCACCCGAGCTATCCAGGCTAACTTCTTGACGCACGAATTGGCGCGCCCGGATGCTTACTCAATCTCCCGCACCGGCTTCTGAAGCGCAGCTCCAGCGGCGGTCAGCACCATGAGTCCGCCAGCAAGCAGAAACATGAACTTCAGGTTCCACGCAACTAAGAATCCTGCAACCGCGAGGGAGATGGGGGTTATTCCGAAGGAGGCTAGCATGAGCACGCTCGCCACTCGCCCGCGCACCGCTGCATCGATCCGCTGCATGATCCAGGCGCTGATGTGGATGTTGACCATTCCCGCCGCTACTCCCATGATCAACAGCGCGCTGGCGATGCTCCACACTTTCTCCAGCAGGCCGATGGATCCCAAGCAGACACCTAACGCCAACGACACCAGCAGAATCATCACGCCGCGCCGGCGAATCTTCCACACACCGGCCAGTATGGCGCCTAGCAAACTTCCCGCGGCAACCGCCGAGATCACAATGCCGTAAACGGCAGGCGAACCGAATCTCGTCTTGGTCAAGTACGCCAGACCAATCGAAACCGGCCCGGCAATGCAGAAGTTCAGGATCGTGACCAACAGCATCAGCGAGCGCAGCGGCACATCTTTTCCTACGTAGGCGATTCCCTCCACGATCGAGTGCAGCATCGCTTTCCGGGCAGTCTGGAGGCTTAGGTGGATCCGGCAGCTTCCACAGTGCGCCAATGATAAACAAGAAGCTGATGGCATCCACGATAAAGGCCCATGCCACACCCAGCGTTTTGATCACAAACCCGGCTGGAACTGGACCAACAATGGTGGTCATCTGTGCCGTGCTTTGGCTGACTGACGATGCCGCGACCAGTTGTTCGCGCTTCAACAGCGAGGGCACGTAGGCCGTTTGTGCGGGAACGGCAAATGCATCGGCCACGCCAAAAGCCACCGCCAGAGCGTAAAGCTCCCAGGTCCGTAAGACGCGCAGCCAGACCAGAACACCGATCACCGTGACGCAGAGAGTGCGCGCCATCGCCGTGGCCATCATGATCTTGCGCGCGGACATGCGATCACTGACGGCGCCGCCCATCAGCATCAGCAGAGCCCGCGGAATCGCGCCTGCCATCATAATTGCGCCCATGGCCGCGGCGGAGCCGGTCTGCTGCAAGACAAGCCAGGGCAAAGCCACAAAATAGAACTGGTCGCCCAGCAGCGAAACCGTGCCGCCGATCAGCCAGAGGCGATAATTCGGGTTGCGCAGCGGATGCTCGACGGCTGTGATGGGCACATTTACAGTGGAAACGGTTGCGGTAGCCATAAGACTCTCCTCCCTGCGTTAGCGGCGGGACCAGGCCCCGAAAAAGCGCGTGCCGGCGGGCCTTTGCCTCGCATAATGTAAATGTATATTCACATTTACATTTTCGTCAAGCATTATTTTCGCTGGGCTGATATAAAGGATAGCCATGGCCGATAAGACTCTCGCTCCTCAACAAGCCCGCAGCCGGGAATCGCTGCGGAAATTGCTGAAGGCGGCGGCGGAAGTCCTGGGGCAGCACGGACTGGAGGGCGCCACCATTCCGCGCATCGCCCGGCACGCGGGATTGACGCCCGGGGCCATCTATCGCCGTTTTCCTGACAAGGACGCGCTGCTCGAAACGGTGATCATCGGCATCTTGGAGCGCCAGGACGAGAGGCTGCGCATGATGCTCACGCCCGCCATGGCGCGCCAGATTCCGCTGGCCGTGTTTGCCGAGCAGCTCATCAATAACATGCTGGTCAGCTACCGCGCCAACGCCGGATTGTTGCGTGCCCTCCGCCAGTTCGCGCAGGGCCGCGATCACACGTCGTTTTACAGGAAAGTCACTCGGCTGGAGATGCGCACCTACCAGTACATGGTCGAGTTGTTCTTGCTACATCGCAAGGACGTCAAGCATCCCGACCCGCAAATGGCGGTGTCTTTTGCCCTGGTGATGCTGATCAGCACCCTGATCGAGCTGATTCTGGTGGATCACGATATGAAGAACTGGCAGGCCGTGATTCCAAAGGATGATCTGTCACTTAAGCGCGAGCTCCTGCGCTCTTTTCTGAGCTATTTGGGTATCGAGCATAAGAATGACGGAACGCCGCACCGATAATTACGATCCGCCTCCCGCTCGCCGTGCCCGCCCTCCCATTTCGATTTAAACCACTACGCGGCAATTTCCGGTTAGTCGGTGACTTGGAAACTGGCCCACTACCTCCGTTTTTCTTTCGCTTGACTTTCGCTTTTTGTTCGCCTATGCTGGCCGGCGGTAGGAAAAGGGAAGGCGGGCGAGGGCCGGTCCCATTGTCCTTTTTGGACTCTCACGGGCCGCCCCTCCCCGCCGGAATTTCGCTCCGTTGCGTTGCTAGGGGCGCTGCTTATTTACAATGAGTTTCGAAAGCCTGTGCGCTTTCTGCACCCCGATGCCTTTCATCGGGGCGCCCGCTCTTGGGGTAAATGCAATTTTTAACAGATTGCCGTCATGGATGAACGCTCGCCAAAAATCGTGCACGTAGACGTCGACGCGTTTTTCGCTTCGGTCGAGCAGGTGCTCGATCCGCGACTGCGCGGCAAGCCTGTGCTCGTCGGCCGCGGCGTGGTGGCTTCCGCGAGTTACGAAGCGAAGGCGCGCGGCGTGCGCACGGCCATGACGTTCCGCCGCGCGCGCGAAATCTGCCCGCAGGCCATCGTCGTTCCCGGACAATACGAGCACTACGCCGATTACGCCGAGCGCGTCCGGAAAATTCTGGAATCGTTCACGCCCGCGGTGGAAACCGCCGCGCTCGATGATTTTTATCTCGACTTCACGGGGACTGCCCGGCTTTATCCGGATTTTCCCGGAATACTCCGGCAATTGCAGGAACGCGTGTTCGCGGAAACCGGCCTGGGCGTTTCCGTGGGCGCCGCCACGTCGAAACTGGTGGCTTCGGTGGCGTCTCGCTTGATTCGCCCGCTCGGTTTCCGGATCGTTCCGCCGGGAACCGAAAAAGAATTTCTCGCGCCGCTGCCGGTGGAAAAGCTGCACGGCATCGGCCACGTCCATGCTGCGACGCTGCGCGAGCGCGGCATCGAAACCATCGGCCAGTTGCGCGAAGTGCCGGTGGAAGCGCTGGTGGCCACGTTCGGCCATGTGATCGGCTATCAACTGTGGGAGCGCGCCTGCGGGCAGGATCCGCGATTGGTGGCGGCGCTGCCCGAACCGAAATCGATTTCGCGCGAAACCACTATCGAAGGCGGCACCATTGACCTGGAATTTCTCGCCGCACTGGTGGAATACCTTTCCGAGCGCATCGGCTCCACTTTGCGCGCCCATGAACGCCAGGCGCGCACGCTCTGCGCTGCGATTGCGTTACACCGATTCGTTTTCCGCGGGCCGCGCGCTGAAGCTCGATCCGCCGGCCAACGATGAAAAAGCGCTGCTGGCTGCCGCAATGGAATTGTTCCACGAACTTTTCGCCCGTCGCGTGGCTCTGCGCTGGGTGGGATTGCAGGTGACCAATCTGGAGCCCGAGCAGCGCCAGAACGAATTATTCGACCGCCGCTCGAACCGCCGCTGGTATCTGAATCGCGGCGTGGACGCGGTCCGCGGCCGCTTCGGCTGGAACGCCGTCTTTTACGGCAAAGGACTCGAATTGCGCGAGCACTACGCCACCAAGCCCACCGGCCTGGTGCTCTCAACGCCCTGTCTTTCGCGCTGAAAAAAATTGTTACTCTAGATTTTACAGGGCACACGGCCAAACACTAACCTCAGCCTTCATTCCCCCTTTCCTGCCGGCTGTCGCTTTTTATTTTCAAACGTGGAATATGCCGCCTAAAAACCGGCGCCAGCAGGAGCGATGTTCATTCATCTTCATTGTCACAGCCACTATTCGTTCTTGCGCGCGGTGCCCGCGCCGCACGAACTGATTGCGGCGGCGTCCGGGCAACACATGCCCGCGGTGGCGCTCACCGATACGGGCGGACTTTACGCTGCTGTTTCCTTCTACCAATCCGCGCGCGAAGCCGGCGTGAAGCCGGTCCTCGGCGCCACAATCGAAATCGAAACGGTAAATGCAAAAAAGGAACCTGACGAACCGCTACCAAAAGCCGGGAAAGAAATCCTTCTGCTGGCGGCGGATCGCCGGGGCTACAGCAATCTTTGCAAGCTGGTGACGCAATACCAGCTTGGCGAAAAGCCAATCACATTCGAATTGTTGAACGAGCGCCGCGATGGATTGATGGCGCTGTATGCGCCGGATGCCCGCGGCAGCGCGGCAGGCCGCGCCCCCGCAAAATCAAATGGCGAAGCCGGGCGCGATCTCGAGCACAGCGCGCGGCTGAAAGAAATCTTTGACGATGCCTTTTACCTGGAGGCGCATCACTTTCCCGCCAGCCAGCGCGGAAACTTGCGCAGCGCGCTCGAATTGAGCCGCGCGTTCAACGTGCCCATCGCCGCGACGAATGCGGTCCACTTCGTGCGCCCGGAAGAATATTTGCACCATCGCGTGCTCAACGCGATCCGCACCAATTCCCTGCTCACGAAAGTTGCGCCGCCGGAGATCGCCGATGCCGAAGCCTATTTCAAATCCGCCGCGGAAATGCAGCGCGCGTTTGCCGATCATCCCGAAGCGCTGCGCGCCACGCTCGAAATCGCCGGCCGCATCCAGCTCGAACTTGAACTCGGCAAGCTGATCTTCCCGGAATTCCCCGTGCCCGATGGCGAATCGCCGTTTTCCTATCTTTGGAAATTGTGTTTTGAAGGCGCGCGCAAGCGCTACCGTCCGCTGCGTCCCGAAGTGCTGGCGCGGCTCACCTACGAACTTGAAATCATCAACCGGCTGCACCTGGCGCCGTACTTTCTGATCGTGTGGGATATCGTCGAGGAAGCTCATCGCCGCGGCATTCCGGCGGTGGCGCGCGGCTCGGCGGCCAGTTCGCTGGTCACCTACTGCCTGGGCATTTCGCGCATTTGCCCGTTGCGCTGGAACCTTTATTTCGAACGGTTCCTGAACGAGCAGCGCGGGGATTGCCCGGATATCGACATCGACATTTGCGGCGCGCGCCGCGACGAACTGCTGGACTACGTTTACCTGCGCTGGGGCGAGGAACACGTGGCGATGATTTCAAGTTTCATCACCATGCACGCGCGGCTGGCGGTGCGCGAAGTGGCCAAGGTGTTCGGCCTATCGCCCGGCGAAGTAAATCATTTCACGCGGCGATTGCCGCACCGGCCGGTGCGCGAAATTCTGGAAGCGATTCGCCTGCTGCCCGAATGCCGCAATTTGCCGGCAAACGAAGAGCCGTGGAAAACAATTCTCGCCGTCGCGATGCGCCTGGATGATTTTCCGCGGCATTTGGGCATCCACCCGTGCGGCACGGTGATTGCCGCGCAGCCGCTTACGGAACTTGTGCCGCTCGAGCGCGCCACGAAAGGCATCATCGTCACCCAGGCCGATATGAATGGGATCGAAGCCATGGGCTTGATCAAAATGGACCTGCTCGGCCAGCGCGGCCTCACCACCATGTCGCTCGCGCTGCGCTATATCGAACAAGCCACCGGCGCGGCAATCGATTTCGACGCCATCCCCGAAAACGATCCGGCCACCTGCACGATGACGGCCGCCGGGCGCACCATGGGCGTTTTTCAAATTGAATCGCCCGGCCTGCGCAACCTGCTGCGCGCGTTGAAGGCGCAAACGCTCGAGGAACTTTGCCTGGCGATCGCGATCATTCGTCCCGGCGCATCCGAATACGGCGCAAAGGAAACATTTTTACGGAGGCTGCGCGGGCAGGAACCGGTGCGTTACGCGCATCCCAATCTCGAGCCCATTTTGCGCGAATCGCTGGGCGTGTGCGTCTACCAGGAACAAGTGATGCAGATCGCGCAGGCGGTGGGTTCGCTCACGCTCGCGGAATCGGATCTGGTGCGCCGCGCCAAGGCGAAATTCGCGGATTCACGCGAACGCGAGCGGCTGCGCGCGAAATTCCTGAAGGCAGCGGCGCTGCTCAAGCTGGAAGGAACCGCGCGCGAAGAAACCTGGCAAATGGTCGAGAAATTCGCCGGGTTCGCTTTTTGCAAAGCGCACTCGGCCACCTATGCCGATCTTGCGTATCGCATTGCGTATTTGAAGGCGCATCATCCGGCGGAATTTCTTGCGGCGATGTGCAGCTCCTACGCCGGGTTTTATCACGTCTCGGCCTATGTATCGGAAGCAAAACGCTGGGGGATCGCCGTGCGGCTGCCCTCGGTGAATGATTCGCGGCTCGAATATACCACTGAAGCAGCGGCACAAGCGCCGGCTCCGATTCCAACAAGCCAGCCAGCCGCCCTCGCCGCCGCAGAATCCCCACGCGCGCTCCGCGTGGGGCTGATGCAGGTAAAGGGACTGCGTGCCGAAACGATTCAGGTGATTCTCCGCCAGCGGGAAGAGCGCGGGACGTTTCGTTCACTCGAAGATTTTTTGCGGCGCGTTCCGGTGGAACGTGATGAGATCGAATCACTCATCAAATGCGGCGCGTTCGATGATTTCGGCGAAACTCGCCCGGCGCTGCTCTGGCGGCTGAATTTATTGGGCGCTGTGCGCAAAAGCGATCCGGCGCCGGGCGCTCTGCTCTTCCCCGAAGCCCCCGCGCCTCAAACGATCGTTCACACGCCATTACCCTGCGCAAATTACACGCGCCGGCAGCGGCTCGCTTACGAACAGGAAATTCTGGAAGTTTGCGTAAGCGGCCACGCCCTGGACCAGGCCGAGCGGAACGGAGAAATCTGGAGCACGGAACTGGAGGCGCATCGCGGCCGGCGCGTCCAGCTTCTGGGCTGGGCCATCACCTTTCGCCACGTGGGAACAAAAGACTATCGCAACATGATGTTCGTCACACTCGAGGACCAACGGGGAATTTATGAAGCGGTTCTCTTCCCCGAAGCCTACGCGCGTTATGGCGGCCTGGTGTTTGAAACGCGGATGCTGCGCGTCACCGGACGCGTGGAACAGGATGGGCAGATCAATTGCGACAAGATGGAAGCGGTGAGGAATGCTCGATAGACGAGGAAATGGAAACACGAAAGAGCCTGACCAGGGCAGCCACCTATGATTCACACGCAGCCAAAACAAAATGTGCCGGAGCCGGAGGAAGGCAAGCCCGTCTCTTCCGCCGAAGAATGGCTGGGACGAAATGCCAGCGGACGGCAAAGGCTGTGGGAGCGCCTGAATCCGCGGCATCGAAAAATGCTACGAATGCTGGGGCGAGCGCTGGTCTTGCGGCAGCGAAAGGGACATCTGCCGGAAACAGCTTGGGAAAAACTGGCGGCAGCGCTCGATGAACTCGAACGATTGGCGCGGCGAATCGAACAATTGTTAGCCGCGCTGGCAAGTCGGACACCGCCGGCGGGGGAATAATTGCGGCAGTGATACGGCTTTTGTCATAATTTCACGCATGAAGCGCCTTCCCCTGCTTGCGTTAGCGCTGGCGTTTGCCACGGTGGTCTGCGGCACGCGCGCGGACGAACTGCGTTTGAAGGACGGATCGAAGATCGTAGGCACCATCGTCGGGTTTGAGGAGAATTCGTTCAAGGTGCAGACCAGCTATGGCTTCGCGTTGGTCCGCAGGGATCAAATCGTATCGATCACAGCGATCGCGCCAGATAAAAAGCCGGCGGCGGAAAAGAAACCGCTGGGATCGGAGCCAACAACCACGGAACCCATCCCAGCGACGGCCCCACCCGGAGCAACATTTCCCGCGGCCTCACCGGAACCTTCGAAATCGCCTGTAAAGACGACTGAAAAGGCCGCGCCGGCACCCGCCAAGGCATCAAACACCCAGCCAGCGAAGCCAAGCGCCCCCGCAAAAGAAGTTGCAGCCAAGCAGCCTGCAAAAGCGCCGGCAGTCGTAGCGCAGAATGCGGCGAATGCTTCAAATGTTTCAAGCGCGCCGGCCGCTTCGCCCGCGACGCCCGCGCCAGTGGCCGCACCCGCGCCGGTTCCGCCGAAACCTGCTCCCGAACCGCCGATGCGCGAAGAAGTGAACGGGAATGCCTATGCCAATCTGACGTATGGATTCCGGATGTACAAGCCGCCGGATTGGGAAGTAATCGCGGGCGCGCGCAAAATGCTGCCCGGAGCGATCACCGCGATGGGGACGAATGACGAAAACACCTACCTGGTGATCGGACAGGAGCCAGCCGAAAAATCACTGGCTGGTCAAATCACCGCCACCGAGCAGCGGCTCCGCGAGGTGATGGAAAATTTTCGTCCCACGACCGCGGAAAAACAAATCACCGTTTCCGGTTCGCCGGCCACGGAACGGCGCTTTCGCGGCAGCGTGGATGGCCGGGAATGGTCCGGCATCGTGGTCTTCATACCGCGCGGCGAAACGATGTTCACGATTTTTGGAATGACGCACGCCGACACCGACTTGGTGCAGATTCAAGAAAATGTAATGAGCCGCGCAATTCACAGCCTGGAATTTACGAAGCAGTAGCCTGCCGCACGCCAGCCTGCCTGTTTCGCCCGGAAATTAAAATTTGGTTACTTCGGAGAAGTGGAAGTTGCGGACCTTCATCGCCGGCACCACCATTTCGAATGATTCTTCACCGGCCGAACGCACACCCGGGCCCAGGCTTTCCACATTGGAAAGCAGCTCGATAATGCTCTGATTGAAGCGGAAATTTCGAATGCCGCCTGCGACGCGGCCGTTTTCCACCAGGAATGTGCCGTCGCGCGTCATTCCGGTCAGAATCTTCTGGAACGGATCGACTTCGCGGATATACCACAGCCTTGTGACCAGAATTCCCCGCTCCGTTGTTCGAATCATTTCATCAACGGAAGTATCGCCTCCCGAAAAAACCAGGTTCATGGGCGCTTCGCCATATTCATTGGGCAGCGAAAAGCCGTGACCGGTCGGCTTCGTTTTCATTTTCTTGGCGGTGGCGCGCGCGTAGACCAGATTCTTTGGAACGCCTTTATCCACCAGCAAAACTTTCTGCCGCGGCAATCCCTCTCCATCGAATGGCGAGCCAAGCTGCAGGGGATGATAAACGTCGTCCCACAGCGTAATGTTTTCGCCGAAAAGCGGTTTGCCCAGGCGGCCCGTCAAGCAGGAACGTTTGTCGCGCACCGCCGTGGCCGCAAAATCGTAAAACATGAATCCAACCAGGTCGAGCACGGCCGGCGGTTCGAGGATGGTCACATAGCGACCCGCGGGAAGCTCGCGGGGATTGCGCGAATCGCGCGACTTCTGGCTGGCGCTCGCGGCCAGCGCGTCGGGATCGATCGCGGAAATATCCGCAAAATTTGCCTTGGCCCAGCCGGAAGAATCCGCTTCCAGAATCGTAATTGAAAATTCAGCGCCCGTTTGCTCGTGATGCGCGAAAAGCCCGCGCGAATTGGCCAGAATGCCTTCCGTAAGCGAAGTGGAAAAAATCCCCGCGGCGGTTTGTTTATTTTTGGCGGCCAATTGCGTCACGCGCTTCACGGCGCGCGCGCGGTCTTCCGGAGTGGCCCCGGCAGTGGCTTTGAAAACGCGGTCCACTTTCGTATATTTCTGTTTCCCCAGCATCGGCAGCAGGTCGGGCATCCTGGGCTGGCATAGCGCAAGACTGCGCGCAGCGGCCACGACGCGGCGGAGCGAGTCGTCGTCGGTTTTGTTCGTCGCGGCGCGAGCCGTGCGTCCATCCACCACGGCGCGCACGGAAATGTGCAAGGTTTGCTCGGCGACGTTTTGGTGGATGGTGTTGTTGGCGAATCGCGTCAGCGCCTTGGTGGCTACGTCGATTTCCACTTCGGTCTCTTCGGCTTCGCTCAGTTTGAAAATTTTCTCGGCCAGGCGGCGCAATTCGTCCGGGCCGAGCTGGTGCGCGGCGGCGACGGCTGGGCCGCGAAGCGAGGCGGATTTTTTCTTGGCGCGTGGCATTTTCAAGAAACCTAAGATGCCGCCCTGAAGGGCGGCGCTACAAAAACAAAATTCACTTCGCGAATGCGACCCCAACCTTCACGTTGCGGAACCGCGCAGGCGAAGCTCCGTGGCCCGTGCCCATCGTTTGCATGGGCTGGCCCTTGCCGCAATTCGGCGTTCCCCATAGCGTCCAATAATCCCGCGAACACACCGCGTCGCAACTTCCCCAGAATTCCGTGGTGATTCCGCTGTAGCTGGGATTCTTCAGCATGCGCGCGCGCTTGCCGCCCTTGATTTCCCAGCCAATTTCGGTCGAAAACTGGAAATGGTACCGCCGGTCGTCGATCGACCACGAACGATTCGTTTCCATGTAAATTCCATCGTCGGTTCCGGCAATCATATCTTCGAATTTCCAGTCGCCCGGAAGAATGCTGATATTGGTCATGCGAATGATGGGCAGCCGGTTCCAGCTTTCCGTGCGCATGGTCCCGTTCGAGCGATTTTCACCGATGGCCACCGCCGTTTCCCGGTTCGAAAGATAGCCGGTAAATAATCCATTGGTGATAATTGGTGTGCATTGCGCCGGCACGCCTTCGTCATCGTAGCCGAAGGTGCCAAGGCCAGGCCCGTGTTCCAGGCGGGCATCAGCAACCACATTCACAATATCGGATGCGTAGCGCAGCGTGCGCAATTTTTCAAGCGTCAGGAAACTCATCCCCGCGAAATTCGCTTCCATTCCCAGCACTCGATCCAGCTCAATCGGATGGCCGATCGATTCGTGAATCTGCAATCCAAGCTGCGAGCTATCCAGAATAATCGTGCTGGTTCCCTGCGGGCACTGCGCGGCCGAATGCAGCGCCACCGCCTCTTCCCCCACGCGTGAGGCGTGGCCCACCAGGTTCAGCGATTCCACCAGTTCATAGCCCTGCAGCGCATGCTGTCCGCCAAAACTATTCGGATACGACCGCTTTTGAATTTCATTATTCGCAAACGTAGTGGCCACAATTCCGGCGCCGGACTGCATTTTCACCTGGTGAATGCTCGAGCCAATGCTCGAAACGAAAAGCTGCTCGATCCGCCGGAACGACATGGACCCTTCCGCGATCGTCACGCCTTTCACCTTGCGCATTTCTTTGTCCGCCGCCAGCAACAGATCAATTTGCCGCTCCACCGGTATGCGGAATGGATCTTTCACAAATGGATTTTGCCAGGTATCCACAAACGCTTTTTCTGGCGCCATTACCACGTTATGGAGTTTGGCCAGCGCGGAAGCCTTAGCAATCGACACGGCATGCGCGGCACAAGCGTCGATCCCGGCGGGCGTCAATTGATCGGTGGAAGCAAATCCCCAGGCGCCCCGCGCGATCACGCGAATCCCGATGCCTAGCGATTCGCTTTCCGCCAGCGTGCCCACCTCGCCGTTTTTCGTGGAAAGATCGCGGTGGCGAATATCCATCACGCGAGCGTCGGCGTAGCTTGCGCCTCGCGCAAGTGCGGTCTCAATTCCCCGGTTGGCCCAGTCTTGCATTTTCACCCGTTCAGATTCGGCTTAGTCTAGCAGAGTAAGGGAGGGATTCCGCGAGCCGGCCGCGATCACCGGCCCGCAAGAGTAACGATGAATTTTTCAGTCTACGTGCCTTCGTCCCACGACGCGAGGTAATGTTCCTGATCCGGCGTCAGCTTATCCACCTGCACGCCCATCGATTCCAGCTTTAGCTTGGCAATTTGCCGGTCCAGGTGATCCGGCACGGGGTGGACATCGATCTTCAATTGCGCAGCGTTCTTGATCATGTATTCCACTGCGAGCGCCTGGTTTGCGAAGCTCATATCCATCACCACAGCGGGGTGTCCCTCTGCCGCGGCCAGATTGATCAGCCGCCCGTCGCCCAGCAGATAAAGTTTGCGCCCGTCGCCCATTGCAAATTCCTCGACGAACGGGCCGGATCGGTTTGCGCGAGCTGGCCATTTTTTCCAGCGCGGGAATATCGATTTCCACGTTGAAGTGGCCGGAATTGCAAACCACCGCGCCATCATTCATTTTCTCGAAATGCTCGGCGGTAAGGATGGATTTATTGCCGGTTACGGTGATGAAAATTTCGCCAATTTTTGCTGCTTCGGCCATGGGCATCACGCGGAAACCATCCATCACGGCTTCCAGTGCCCGAACCGGGTTGATTTCAGTCACAATCACGTCAGCGCCAAGTCCCTTCGCGCGCATGGCCACGCCTCGTGCCGCACCAGCCATACCCGGCCACCACCACGCGCATTCCCGCGATCAATAAATTGGTCGCGCGAATCACGCCGTCAATGGTCGATTGGCCCGTGCCGTAGCGATTATCAAACAGATGCTTGGTCAGCGCGTCGTTCACGGCAATGATCGGATATTTCAAGGTGCCGTCTTTCGCCATCGCGCGCAATCGAATCACGCCCGTGGTGGTTTCTTCCGTGCCGCCAATCACGTTTTTCACCAAATCCGTGCGTTTGGTCAGCAAGATCGTCACCAGGTCCGCGCCGTCATCCAGCGTAATTTGCGGCTGGTGGTCGATCGCCGCGTTAATGTGCGCGTAGTAGGTCGCATTGTCCTCGCCTTTGATCGCAAAGGTGGGGATGTTGTAATCCTTAACGAGCGACGCGGCCACTTCGTCCTGGGTGGACAGCGGATTCGACCCGCACAGAACCAACTCGGCCCCGCCGTCCCGCAAGGTAATCGCCAGGTTGGCGGTTTCGCTGGTCACGTGCAAACACGCGGACATGCGAATGCCCTTCAGCGGCTTCTCTTTGATAAATCGCTTGCGAATGGATTGCAGCACCGGCATGTGCTGATTGGCCCACTCGATCTTGCGCTTGCCGCGTTCGGCTAAGCTGATGTCCTTTACGTCTCCATTCACTTTAGAAACCGTTTCCAAGGGAATCCCCCTTTACTCGTATGGCCGGCTTTCCGGCGGATAAGGATTAGTGTCAATAGGGCGGCACGAAATTTTCAGAAGGACCGATTGGTTACCTAATCTGCAAAATCAACCAGGTAGCGGCTCCCGCGCTGCTCCAGGCACAAGCGTCACAAGCTGTCAGCGCCGTGCAGCTAATTCGCCGCCACGCGATCCAACCTGCTTGCGAATCTGGTCCGCCTTGTCGGTAAGTTCCCACGTGAAGCCCGGTTCCGTGCGCCCGAAATGGCCGTAGGCCGCGGTTTGCCGGTAAATCGGCCGGCGCAGGTTCAAAGTTTCGATGATCCCAAGCGGCGTCAGCGAAAAAAGCTCTCGGATCAGTTCGGTGATTTGAGCGTCGGGAATCGTACCGGTGCCAAAGGTATCGGCCATCACGGAAACCGGCTCAGCCACGCCGATGGCGTACGCGATCTGGACTTCCACTTTGCGCGCGATCCCGGCAGCCACCAGATTCTTGGCGACGTAACGCGCCATGTAACATGCCGAGCGATCCACTTTGGTGGGATCTTTGCCCGAAAGCGCGCCGCCGCCGTGACGGCTGTAGCCGCCGTACGTATCCACAATAATTTTCCGCCCGGTCAATCCGGCATCGCCCATCGGCCCGCCCACTACGAAGCGACCGGTGGGATTGATGTGCAGTTTTGTCTGCTTATCCATCATGGCCGCGGGAATCATGGGACGGATGACGAGATTCTCGATGGCTTCGCGCAACTCCGCATTCGAGACGTTTTCATCGTGCTGCGTCGAGATAACCACGCAATCCACTCGCCAAGGCCGCCCGTCCTGGTATTCAACGGTGACTTGTGATTTACCGTCGGGCCGCAGAAACGCGACCTGCTCGGACTTCCTGACTTCCGCCAACCGCTTGGTCAGTTTGTGCGCCAATTCGATCGGCATGGGCATCAGCGCATCGGTTTCGTCGCAGGCAAAGCCGAACATCAAGCCTTGGTCGCCTGCGCCGCCCGTGTCCACTCCCATCGCAATATCCGGCGATTGCCGCTTGAGCGACGAAATAACCGCGCAGGTATCGGCGTCAAAACCATACTTGGCGCGAGTGTACCCCGTGTCTCGAATCACTCCGCGCACGATATCCTGATAGTCGATCTGTGCGCTGGTCGTAATTTCTCCAGCGACCACCGCCAAACCGGTGGTGACCAGCGTTTCACAAGCCACGCGGCCCATGGGGTCCTGCGCGAGTACTGCATCCAAAATCCCGTCTGAAATTTGATCCGCAATCTTGTCGGGATGCCCTTCAGTTACCGACTCAGAGGTAAACAAAAATCTCTCGGGTGTCGAGGTCAATACCTTCTCCTTCATTGGGGAAAACAATCTTGCGCGCCGGCCGTCAACGCGCGGGGATGACCAAAAAGGCTAACATGCACCTCAGGGGGTGTCAACGATTTGCGCGGAAATGCGGAAAACAAGCCTCAAACTGCACTATTCCAGCATGGAACTGCGCCCGGCGCCAACCGTGCCTCGCCACGGGCTGCGAAAAAATCCAAATTGCGTTCATTCCGACCCCGCTCCTGCGGGAGGAATCCCGAGAGAACCCAAAATGCTTGAGAAGTGGAGATTTTTTTCTGTGTCCCGCTGGGGTGGCCCTCTCGAAACGTGGTTTGCGACTTTTTCCGCAAACTGTTGAAGCGTCGCTTCTACTCCTCGCGGGATTCCCCATTCGATGGCGGCATCGCACCCGTGCGTTTGAACGTCAGATAAGCTGCGAATAAAGCTGTCAATGTCGCCGTTAAGTACCTTATCCACGTCACCACGTTCCATTTTGGTGCGGTGATCTTTGATCAGTTGGTATGGCTGCAGCACGTAAGAGCGTATCTGGCTGCCGAAACTGATTTCCGGTTTCGACGCATCGAGCTTGCGCAACGCTTCCTGCTTCTTTTCAACCTCCAGTTCATAGAGCTGCGACCGCAGCACTTTCATGGCGATCTCGCGATTTTTGTGCTGGCTGCGTTCGTTCTGGCACTGCACCACGATGCCGCTGGGCAAGTGCGTGATGCGCACCGCCGATTCCACTTTGTTGACGTTCTGGCCTCCGTGGCCGCCGGCGCGAAAGGTATCGATCCGCAATTCCTCCGGCTTCACGTTAATTTCAATTTGATCGTCAATTTCCGGAATCACGAAAACCGACGCAAACGAAGTGTGGCGTCTGGCAGCCTGATCGAATGGCGAGATTCGCACCAGACGGTGCACGCCGCTTTCGCCGGCAAGTAATCCATAGGCGTTCTCGCCTTCCATCTGGACGGTGGCCGATTTGATTCCCGCTTCCTCGCCCGGCGTTGAATCAATTACGGTGGCGCGAAAACCCTGGTGCTCGGCCCAGCGCATATACATGCGCAGCAGCATCTCTGCCCAATCCTGCGATTCGGTGCCGCCCGCGCCGGGCTTCACCGTGACGATCGCGTTCAGCCGGTCGTTTTCGCCCGCCAGCAGCGTATCGGTTTCCAGTTCCGCAACGTACGCTTCCGCCGCATTGAATTCCCCATTGAGTTCAGTCAACAGTGAATCGCGCTGCTCCGCGTTCGTTTCCGCGTGGGCTAGGTCAAAATAAGTATCCAGATCGCTCAGGCTTCGAGCCAGCTTCTCGTCCGCCGCCACCAGCTTTTCGGATTTCTTGCGCTTTTGCAGAAGGGCCTGAGCCTGTTCCTGGTTCTGCCAGAAGCCCGGGTCGTTCATTTTCGGTTCCAGGGAAGCAATCAGCGCGCGGTTCTGCGAGACGTCAAAGATAACTCCGAACCATCTCGATGCGCTTCTTCAGGTCGGTGTAACGCCGTTCCAAATCTTCAATGTGCGGTGCCATGGCGTATATCTTATCCTAAAGACAAATTTGAAAAATCGAAATTCGTGAGTGGGAAATGCCCTGTGCGGCCCAGGAAGCAGAGTGCCATCCGCACGCCGCGCCATCGCGCAATCATCCCGAGCAACGCGAGGGATCCCGGGCAAACGGCGCAACACAATGTCAATTCGCTTTGCGCGCCAGCGCGACGACGAACAACAAAGCCGAAAACAGTGCGCAGATCCACGCCCACCAGTCTCCCCAGCGCGTGTAAAGCGTCGTGTCGCTGCGGAAACTATACGGTGCGGTGACGACGCCCTGTTGATTGATCTCCAGCCGGGACACGTAACGCCCGTAGGGATCGACATCCACCGTGAATCCCTTATTCGTATCCCGCAGCAGCCAACGCCGGTTTTCCACCGCCCGCACGCGCGCCATCATCAAATGCTGCGGGGGCGCCGCTGACCCCACAAACCACCCATCATTCGAAATATTGATTAACAGCTCCGCCCCATTCGCCGCAAAGCGCCGCACTTCGCTGGGGAATACAGCCTCAAAACAAATAAACACGCTGAATTTTCCGCCCGGCAGATTTCCGACGCTAAATTGATTTCCCGGCGTGAAATCGCCGATTTCGGCGGTCAGCTTCGAGGCAAAAGTAAGCCAACGCCGCAACGGAACATATTCGCCGAACGGAACCAGATGAATTTTGTCGTAAGTAAACTTCCGCAATCCGGATGGAGCCAGCAGAATCGCGCTGTTCGACGCATTCCACCGCCCGGCAACGTCTGTTTTCCAGTCATCCACGCCGAATAGAAAATCGCTCCCGGAATCTCGCGCGATGCGCACAGCGCGCGCCGCGAATTTCGGATCTTGAAAACTGAAGGGAGCCGGCACCTCCGGCCAGACAATCAATCCAGGATTCGCACGTGCGGCAGCCACGCTCAAATTTTCGAGCTGGTCCAGTTCGGGCGCATGAACGTCGAGCCAATCAGGCGTATAACTCATCGACTGAGGGAAATTTGTCGACACCAGGTTCGCCACGTACCGTGGCACATCGTGCGGCACCAAAAGCGGCCCAAAAAGAGCCACCGCGAGCAACGCAGCCGTAACCCCAACGGTTGCGTATCGGGCGCGATCGGTCGGATGCACGATCGCCCACGCAACCAGGGCGTTGAATGCTACAACAAAAAAAGACAGCCCGAAAATTCCCGTCCACACCGCGAGCTGCAAAAACGCCGAATTGCCCGACGCGGCATAACCGGTCAGGTTCCACGGCCAGCCAATGATCGGCAAATGGGTGCGGGCAAATTCCAGCGCCACCCAGAAAAATGGCGCGAACAGGCAAGCGCCGCTTACACTCCACCGTGCAACTCGCGCCACCGCAACCGAAAATACCAGCGGAAAAAGTGCTGCGGCAAAACTGATCAGCGCCAGCACGCCCGCCGCTTCTCCCACGCTTAAATTTCCGTAGACGCGCAAAACCGTGTAAAACCACGGCAGCATCATCGGATAGCACACCGCGCCATGCAGAAATCCGCACAGCGCCGCTTCCCACGGCCGCGCGCCGATCGAAGCAACGATCAGCATCGCCACAGCGATCCACCCAAACACCGGCAAATTGTAGTTGGGAAACGCCAACGCCAGGGCAAGCCCGGAGCCTAGGGCCAGCAGAAATCGCATGCGCCGTTTCAAGACCATTCAGCGCTTAATGATAGCTTTGAATCCTTCGTGATCGAGCGACAACTTTGCGATGTTCGCGGATTGCGGGTCGGCATAGGGGCCCACCTGCACGTGATAGAAACTATCCGCGCCGGGAATAATTACGAACGCGGGAAATCGTTTGCGTTGCAGCGCGTCGGCCAGCGCCATCGCATCGCCTTCGCTCTTTAAGGCCGCGATTTGCAGGATGATTGCGCCGCGTGGAATCCGTGGAGGCTGGAATCGTGCCAGCGATTTCGGCGCGGAGGGCGGTGGCGCGGTTTTCAACACAGCATTGGTAGGCTCGGCCGCTGGAGAAACCGGCCGGCTGGCCGGTTGCGGAACGGGCGCTGGGACTGTGACTTCCCGCTTGTTCTCCGGTTTCTTGGCAGCATAGAAATCCCATTCGGGGGAATCACTGGGACTGGTGCTGGTGCTGGCCGTGTCTGCCGGCTTTGCCGGCGCCGTCTTCGGAACCGGCGTGGGCCTGGCTTCTTTCCACAGAGCCTCGGCGGCGTGAACGGTCGCGCCCGAATATTGCGTCTTGCCCATCACGTAGCCGAGAGTGAAGAAAACTCCACAGAGCAAAACCACTCCCAGGAAAAGTCCCACCAGGTGGCGGCTTTCAATCACCCGGTCACTGCCTTCGCTTTTGCGCGCGCTTCTTGCCATTCTTTATTTGTTCGCCCCTGAACTTCTAACCCACTGAGTAATGATGTCGATCGGCAACGGGAAAACAATCGTCGTGTTCTTTTCCACTCCGATTTCCGTCAGCGTCTGCAAATAGCGCAATTGCATGGAGGCGGGCTGGGTTTCCAGCACTTGCGCGGCTTGCGCCAGCTTTGTCGAGGCTTCGATATTCTCCGGCGGCATGAATAATTTTCGCGCGCCGTTCGCGCTCCGCTTCCGCCTGCTTCGCTATGGCGCGCTGCATGTTTTCCGGGATATCGACTTGTTTCACCTCAACTTTAGATACCTTGATACCCCAAGGCTCCGTATCCTGGTCAAGGATTACTTGCAGCTTGGCGTTTACCTTTTCGCGCTCCGACAAAATCTCGTCCAGTTCAAACTGCCCCACGACGCTTCGCAAATTGGTCTGGGCCAGCTGCGAAGTGGCGTACAGATAGTTCTGCACTTGAGAAAGCGCCAGATTCGCATCCACCACGCGGAAATAACAAACCGCGTTTACCTTCACGGATACGTTGTCGCGCGTGATCACGTCCTGCGGAGGCACGTCCAGCGTTTCCGTCCGCAGCGACAATCGCGTCAGCTTGTCGATCGGAAAGAAAACCAATTGCAGTCCGGCCGGTTTGGGATCGGGCAGCATCCGGCCCAGGCGCAGAATCACGCCGCGTTCCCACTCCTTAATCACGTAGACAGAATTGAACAGCCAGATCAGAAAAATCAAAATGCCCACGCCAAACAACAGTTCTGTGAATTCCATAATTCCTCCTCAGAGGCGATCTTCTTTCTGGAAATTTGCAATGGGTCGGACGCCAACGGCCCCGGTTGACATCCACGGATAGAACGCAGCGGATCGACCACTAAACCGCGCGGATCCGGAGTGCAAGTCCGCACTCAATATCATCTTCATTCCGTCGCGGCATTTTCCTCCGCGAAAGAATTAATGCGCGGATTGCGCGGATTCGTGTAGTTCCACATGCAGCGTCAGGCCATTCACGCGCGTCACGCGAACGCGCGAGCCCCGCGGCAAATCCCTGCCCGCCATCGCTCGCCACAGTTCCCCGTGGACCAGCACCATCCCCGGTTCTCCCGGCGTCACCGGCTCCATGATTTCGCCCCATTCGCCAACCAGTTGCTCGCGGCCCGTCGCCTGCTTCCAATGCCGCGAGCGCAATACCAGGCGCATCAGGAAAATAATAATCAGCGCCACCGGCACCGTAACGCCGAACGCCGCGCCCAGGCTCACGCCCATTCCCGTCAGCGGCGAACGAATCAGCATCAGCGCGCCCAGCACCATGGCAATCACTCCTCCCACACCCAGCACGCCGTGCGTCGGAAATTTTGCCTCCAGCACAAACAGCACCATCGCCAGCACAATCAGCAATAACCCGGTCAGATTCACCGGCAGCAGGTGCATCGCGAAAAGCGCCAGCAGCAATGCGATCCCGCCGATCACTCCCGGAGCGAACAATCCCGGATGGGTGAATTCCGCATACAAGCCCAGCACGCCTACGATCAGCAAAATAAAAAACACATCGGGCTGGACGATCCGCGATAAAAATTTCTGTCGCGTGCTCATCTCCCACGTTTCGATCACCGGATGTGAAATGTTAAGGGTGGTGGACGTTCCGTCGAATCGCGCAATCACCCGGCCGTTCAATTGTCCGAGCAGCGCTTCTGTATTCGGCGCGATCAGGTCGACCAATTTCCCATCCAGCGCTTCCTTTTCGCTGAACGCAGTAGCGTCGGTCACCGCGGTCTCGGCCAGTTTATCGTTGCGCCCACGCTTGGTGACGAAACTGCGCAAATACGCTGTCGCTTCGTTGACAATTTTGTGTCGCAGCGTTTCGTCAATTTGCACCGGCGTCCCGCCGAAAATCATCAATGGCGATGCCGCCCCCGTATCGGTCCCCGGAGACATGGCGGCCACGTCGCCCGAAAGCAAAATAAAAAATCCCGCTGAAGCGGCTCGCGAGCCGGTAGGCGAGACGTAAGTCACCACCGGCACATGCGACGCCAGAATGCTCTGAATAATTTCCCGCATGGCGGTATCCAGGCCGCCGGGTGTATTGATCGTGATCAGAATCAGGTCGGCGTGATCTTTATTGGCTTGGTCAATCGCACCGGTTAAGTACTCGGCAAGGATCGGCTCAATTTCGCCGTCAATGCGAAGTTGCACCACGCGCTGCGCAGCAGGGGGGGCAGGCGCTTGCGCTGCTGCAGTGGGACCGAACCCGCCCGCCAATAACGTGGCGAACACAAAACCGCAAACGATGTTTCGGAGGACACTCATAACGCGGGCATTATACAACTTAAATGCCCGGGCAGTAGCAAAGTGAGAACGGCAGGCAGGCAGTTCGTGTAGAGCGCGGGCTTCAGCCCGGCATCTTCCACGTACCAGTAATTCGGCAAGATTAACTTTATGACGGGCTGTGCGGTGCGTCGGCCATATTATTCATCTGGAACACGGCCTGAACGCGCGGATCCTTGATCACCTTCGCGAACGAGGGATCCTTCTGCGCCGTTTCAAATTCTTTATAGCCCTCATCCCGCGCGATGGTCAGGAAGTGCGCGCAGTGTTCCGCATCGCCAACCAGCGCATAGGACTTGGCTACCATGAAATAAAACAATCCGGGATCAGCCATCGAGCGCTGCTGAATCACCGCTCCCGAGCCGCCCTTATGTTCGAAGATGTTCGGGTCCAGCGATATGGCTTGTCCGAACGCGTCCATGGCATCGCTAAATCGCTTGTCTCCCGCGTAGGCGTATCCCAGGTTACTGTAATAGGTGGCAACATCCGGATGCAGCTTGATAGCCTGTTTGTAGTAACGGGCGGCCTTGCGATAATTCTCGTGATCGTATTGAATCGTCCCCAGATTATTCAAGGAAGTGGAAAACGTCTTGTCGGCCTTCACCGCGCGCTTGTAGTAGCTTTCGGCATGGGCATAGTTTCCGAGTTGCTGGTAGGCCACGCCGATCTTGTTCAGAACTACCGCATTCTTGGGGTCCTGGCTCACCACTTGTTCATACGTATGGATCGCGTCCAGGTACATTTTGCGCGCCACAAAAATGTCTCCGCGCAATTCGAGCATCTGGCGCGGACTCAATTCCGGCGCGGGAGTGCTCGCCGGAGTCTTCGTCACCTGCATGGGATTGGTTTCCTGCATGGAGGACGAAACCAGGTTCTGCGCGCTGGCAACACTGCTCACTGCTAGGACGAAGGAGACGGCAAGGAAGGCCGTTCGGATCATCGCCCACCTCCTCGCTCAGGAGTTGCTATTGGGGATCTGGCTTTGGTGGTTCCTGAGCTTTTTTGCTGTTTCCAAAGATACCAAAAATCTTGTGCAGCACGCCTTTTTTCTTTTCGGTTTCCGGATCAGTGGGCTGATCTGGCGCCGCCGGCGCCGTTCCACTGGTACCATTGGCCTTCTGACCCGCAGGCGTCGACCCCGGCGGAGGCTCCGGCTCGCGCTTTCCAAACAGATGCGCCAGCCACGCTACCGGGGGCGCCTGCATCGCCATTCCATTGCCGTGAACGGTGCAAAATTGCGTCGGTTCTGTTCCGGCGACGAACACCTCTTCCCGCGGGTTGGGGCATGCGGGAGTGGCGAGCCCGCCCGTTGTTGGATCGACCATGGCCTCGGTAATGCCCGCTGGAGGGTCAAGCGGCCGCACTTGGTGGTATTCGGGAAGGTCGATCGCACGCTTCATCAACTCCGCCCAGATGGGTGCGGCGGCGTTGGTGCCCGACAGGCCTAGATCGCGGTTATCGTCGAACCCCACCCAGATCACGCATACCAGGTTCGAAGTGAACCCGGCAAACCAACCGTCCCGGGAAGTACCGGTTTTCCCCGCGGCAGGGGCCGTAAAACCGCGTGCGCGAACCGTGGCTCCAGTCCCGCGATTGATCACGTCTTCCATCAGGCTGGTAACCAGATAGGCGACTCGCGGATCGAGCGCCGGGCGTATTTTCGGTGAATTGCGCTCCAGTTCCGATCCATCGGCCGCCACCACGTTTGTCAGGAACATGGGCTCGGCTCGTACTCCATTGTTGGCGAAAATTGTGTAGCCCGCGGCCACTTCCACCGGCGTCATCTCATAAGCGCCCAAGGCAACCGCGGGAGTGGCCTGAATGGTCGCGGCAAGTCCCATCTGGTGCGCCACATCGGCCACTCGTTTATACCCCACCATTTCCGCCACTTTCACCGTGGCAACGTTCAGCGAATGGATCAGCGCCTCGCGCACGGTTACCGGCCCGAAAAATTCTTCTCCATAATTGTTGGGAGTGTATTCCTTGCCGTCGAATTCGAAGGTGGTCGGCTCATCGTCAATGGTGGTCACGGGTGTAACCACCGGCTGCAATCCGTCGACCGCATTGTCAAACGCCGCCGCATACACAAATGGCTTGAAAACCGACCCCGGCTGGCGATGCGCCACCGCGTGATTCAGCTGGCTCTCTCCGTAATTTCGCCCGCCTACCAGCGCAAGTATTTCGCCGGTTCTGGGTTCCATCACCACGATGGCGATCTGCGGCTGCACCACCGGCTGGCCCTTCTTTTTCCACACCGCATAGCGCCGCGCCAAAAGCGTATCCACGTTCTTCGCGCCGAATTCCACTGCTTCCGAGGCAGCCCGCTGGAGTTGCGGATCGAGCGTGGTATAGATGCGAAAACTTTGCGAGGTCAGGTCCGTTTCCGAAAAATGCTCGAGTAGATGTTCCTTCACCATGTCCACGAAATAAGGCGCGGCGCTGGTCTCGGTGGAACCCCCGACAAATTTCAGTTTTTCTTTGCGGGCCTCTGCCCCTTGCTCCGCCGTCAGGTATCCGTCTTCCACCATCTGGGTAAGCACTCGGTCGCGCGCTTCCACGGCTCGTTCCGGATGGCGCTCCGCCAGGGAATAGCGATTTGGCGCGCGTATGATTCCGGTAAGAAAAGCGCACTCGCCCACCGAGAGCTTCCGGACATCTTTCCCAAAATACGCCTCGGCTCCCTCGCCGAATCCGCGAATCGAAAAACTGCCGCGATTTCCCAGGTAAATCTCGTTGGCGTAAAGTTCGAAAATCTGCTTCTTGCTGAAGCGCTGTTCCAATTCCAGCGCAACCAGCGTTTCTTTCACCTTCCGTTTCCACTCGCGCTTGGTGGAAAAGAAAAAACTGCGCGCCAATTGCATATCCAGCGTGCTGGCTCCTTGCGTCACTCCACTATGCCGCACGTCCGCCCACGCTGCTCCCAATATGCGGAACGGATCGAAACCAGGGTGCTCGAAAAAGCGCTTGTCTTCCGCCGCCAGCAATGCGTGCACCAGTTCCGGCGGTAAATCATCAAATCGCACCACCCGCCGCTTTTCACGGGAGCTATCGAACAGGTTTGTGATCAGCTGAGGCTCCAGCTCCGCCGACCCCACCAGGGTTCCCTGCTTCGCACTGACCAGCTTCGAGATTCCTCCGCCCAGAAATTCGATTCGCAGCTGATCGTCCGTCGAAAAATAGGAATTCGCGGAGGGGTAAATCTCGATGACTGAGCCATCCACTTTGTAACGGCCTGGCGAACCTGGAATATCCGATTCGGAATAGCCCGCGGCGGATAAGTAACTGGAGACCTCGGCGATTCGCAGTGGCTCTCCCAAAAAGATCTTTCGAGGAGCGGTATAAATCCGAGAGGTGTTTTGGAAGATTTGGCCGTTCAGCCGCTGGTCAATAATGCGGCCAAAATGGATGTAATAGTACGTGAAAACGCCCGTAGCGGCTGCAAACAGCAGAAACGCTCCGCCAAGGATGCCCAGACCGATCCGTGACGTCCAGAATCCAGGGGAAAAACGAATCCGCAACTCGATCCTCCACTTTCTTCCCTTTCGCTGAGGTCGCCTGCTGCTCCGCCGCTTGGCGCGCCCCTTTGGCAGGGACACTTTGCTATCTTAATAGAGATGCGTCCCTAAATGGAATTGCTGTCTGCCTGAGGGTGGAAATTGAGGGACAATTGATATACGCGCAAATCCACAACAACAGTGTACTCCAGCGAAATTTCAAACATCGAGGGGCCAATCATCTCCACATGCACATCTTCACGCTTCGCAGGAATATCTAACTCTTTCATCTTCTTATACATATCGTCGCGGATCAGTTCCGGGTCGCGCCGGTTCACTCCCGCGTAGCGCGCTTCCTCTTTCATCGAATCCACCAACTCATAATTATTTACCAGCACAGGTATGATTTTGATGCCCAGAAAAATGCACAGGCAGACAAAGGCAAGCGTCAACAACGCTCGAAATCTGCTCGATCCTCGTTCTCGCTGGCGGAACATACAAATCCTCTGAGCTACGTATCGCCACACACTTAGACAGTGCCGGGAAAGGCAATTTAAAGGCTAGCACCACGATCTGCGCCTGTCGACAATCCGATGGGGGGGATGTTTCCGTCAGGTTAACGCCCAGGTTCTGTACCGCCCGTCTTCCGCAGGTTCTGATGGGCCGGTTTCAGCGGGTTGGCGTCCCGACGCCCTTCGTCGGGAAGCCGTGCGCTGCTTTTGTAGGGGCCGGCTTCCCCGCCCCGATGGCGTGCATCGGGGAGCTGCGCCCTGCTTTCTGTGGCGTCCGCCCACACTTCCTCAGCAACTCAATAAGCCTTAGCGAAGTAAGCCCGTTCCTGCGATGCCTTCCCACAATAAATACACGCCCCCGATCCGCCAGGCTGCTCAAGCGGGATGCAGCGCATCGTAGCTTTCGTCTCTTCCTTAATTTTCGCTTCGCAATCGCTGCTTCCGCACCAAAACGAAAACGCAAATCCCTTCTCCACCGCCTGCTTGAATTCCACCAAATCCTTTGGATCGAAAGTATTCGCCTTGCGGAAAGCCAGCGCCCGGTCAGTAAAGCGCCTGCTGAATCTCCGCCGAGCGATTGTGCCACCGCCGCCGCAATCCCGCTTGCGGCACAAACGACTTCCCTTCTTTTCCCGGACGGTCGCGCCTCGCCAGCACCACGCTATTCTTGGCCACATCTTTCGGCCCAATCTCGATGCGCAGCGGAACTCCGCGCATTTCCCAATCGTTAAATTTGTATCCCGGGCGAGCTGCCCTCGCGCTCGTCGAGCTTCACCCGGATTTCCGCATCCACCAATTCGGCGCGAATTTTCCTTGCCGTTTCCAGCACCAGCGTCTTCTCTTCGTCCGTCTTATAGATCGGCACGATCACAACCTGAAAAGGAGCCAGCCGCGGCGGCAGGATCAATCCCTGATCGTCGCCATGCACCATAATCATCGCGCCGATAAAACGCGTCGAAAGCCCCCACGATGTAGTCCAACAAAATTGCAACTGTGCCGTTTTTATCCAGATAGCGGATTTCGAACGCCTTCGCGAAATTCTGCCCCAAATTGTGCGAAGTGCCCGCTTGCAGCGCTTTGCCATCACCCATCATCGCTTCAATCGAATAGGTGTGGTCCGCGCCCGCAAACCGCTCGGAATCGGATTTTCGCCCCGGGATCACCGGGATCGCCGCTTCCTTCACCGCAAAATCCGTATAAATATCCAGCATCTGCCGCGTTTCCGCCTCCGCTTCCTCGGAAGTCGCGTGCGCCGTGTGCCCTTCCTGCCAGAAAAATTCCAGCGTGCGCAGAAAAAGCTTCGTCCGCAATTCCCAGCGCACCACGCTATTCCACTGATTGATCAAAACCGGCAAATCGCGGTACGACTGAATCCACTTCGCATACGCGAATCCGATAATCGTCTCCGAAGTGGGACGAATCACCAGCGGCTCTTCCAATTTTTCGCCGCCGCCAATCGTCACCACCGCCAGTTCGGGCGAAAATCCCGCTACATGCGATTTTTCTTTATCAATGAAACTTCGCGGAATCAGCAGCGGAAACGCGGCATTCAAATGCCCCGTAGCCTTGAATCGCTTATCGAGCGCCTGCTGCATGTGCTCCCAAAGCGTCCAGCCATACGGCCGGACGATCATGCACCCGCGCACCGGCGCATAATCAGCCAACTCCGCCCGCAGCACCAACTGGTTGTACCACTCCGCAAAATCTTCCGAACGAGCCGGCAGTTTCTGATCAGACATTTGTTAGCTTCCAACGCGGCAAGAGACACCAAACGCTTCGCCGCGAACAGTAGAATCACAGAAGCCTATCGGACCCCCACCACCTTGTCAACGCGCCTCTCAACGCACAGCCACTCCCGGCCGTCCGCTTTTTCTGGGATGTTGAAATAGGGGAAAACTGCAGAACAATCTAACCCAGGCCCGGGAGGGCGCCCCATCCTTCCCGGCTTCATCGGGAAGGGTGGAGTTCGTTTCAATCCAAACAACACTACTGCGATTTGCCGGCGCTCCTTCCACTCAACTGCACAAAATGTTTCCCTCGCCGCGTGTTATCCGTCACGGTCAATTGCGCCCGCCGCAAACCCATCCCACCAGGTTTAAATGTGACGTGCAGTGAGCATTTCGCATTGGGTACCAGAACGTTCGGGCAATCATTCGTTTGCGTGAAATCCGCCGCGTCTTCGCCTTGGATCGAAATTCCGGTGATAATCAGCGGCGTGCTGCCGCTATTTTCCAGCCGCGCTCTGCAGCTCCCTGGAGTTCCCCACGTGAACGGAATCAAAATCCAGATCATCCGGATCGAAATCGGCCCGCGGATCGATCACGTTCGCGGTCAGCAGCACCTGCTCCGAAATCGCCGAACCATCCGCGGAAATCTTCAACATCGCATCTCGAGTTCCGCCCTTTTCCGCCTCCAGGAAAACTCGAATGATGCAGCTCGCGCCCGCGGCAAGCGACGAATGGCATTCGTCCTCGATCTCGAATTCGTCACGATCCCGCCTTCCTTGCCTGGAAAGCGAAATGTGCAGCTTGGTCAAATCAGCGCCGCTGGTATTGGTCAGCGTCAAAATTCTCTTCTCGCGGCTCCCCGGATAAACCGCCCCGAATTCCACGCTGGCAGGCGAGAACGAAACCGGCGGTGGCGGCGCGTTGCCGCCGCTGGACGCTTCCACCACAAAGTAATAACTCGCAATATTCCCGATTAACGGGCTCGATGCTTGAGTCGCATCCTGCCCATCCGCTGCATAGGCATACAGAATGTGCCCGCCGGGCAAAAGCGCCGAAGCCGCCGGCTGCGTGCCGCTAAACATCCCGTTCCCTGTCGGCCCCGCCGCCGTCCACGATCCATCCCAGGAATCGGCCTGGAAGTACACTGCGTACGGCGTGGTGGCATCCGGCGAAAAAGTGCTTTGAGCCGTGAAATTGAAAGTAGGCGTCCCGCTGGCCGCCTGATTACCCGCTAGCGCGCCGATTACCGTCGTCAGCGGAATCGTCTGCACCGGATCTTCCGTGAATTCCGTGATGTTATTGCCATCGACATTTGCCACATAAACCGCATTCGTCACGGGATTCACCGTCACCCATTGCGGTAAACTGCCGACGGCCAGAGTGCTGGTTTGATTTGTCGCTCCATCGAGTTTGGTCACTGTGTTGCTTCCAGTATTCACCACATAAATCCGGTTGATCAGTGCATTCACCGCAATCGCCTGTGGCGCAGCTCCAACCGTCACGGTGGTGGGGAAGAGGGCCGGCGCTTGGATCACGGTTACCGTGCCATCTTGAGTGTTCGCCACGTAGATCGTGTTGGTCACCGGATTTACGGCCACGGCAGCGGGCGAGGTGCCCACAGCCACGGTGGCGGTCGCGTTGGTCGCGCCGTCAATTTCCGTCAAACTATTACCGACCTGATTCACCACATAAATTTTGTTGGTTGTGGAATTTACGGCGAGCGCGAAGGGACTGGCGCCCGCGGGCACCGTGGTCGTGGCGTTGCTGGCTCCATCGATCACAGTCACGTCATTGCTTCCAGAGTTTGCCACGTAAATCTTGTTGGTCGCCGCATTCACCGCAATGGCGCGAGGAGCCTGGCCCGCCGCCACGCTGGTGGTGGCATTGGTTGCTCCGTCGATCACGGTCACATTCCCGGCGAAGTTGGCCACATAGATTTTGTTGGTCGCCGGATTCAAGGCAATCGCAATGGGATCCAGGCCCGCCTCAATATTCGTCAGCGAATTCGTGGGGCCGTCGAGAACGGTCACCTCTTCGCTGTATAGATCAGCGAAGTAAATTTTGTTGGTGATGGGGTTCACCGCTACGGCGTTCGGAAATAAGTCCGAGGCGACGGCCAGGGTAGTCGACTGGTTTGTCTGGCCGTCGATCACCGTTATCGAATGTCCGTTGTTTGCTGAATAGAGCTTGTTGGTGACCGGATTTACATCGATCGCCGCCGGAATCTTGCCCGAGGGAATCGTTGTAATACTGGGGCTCGCCGGGCCGTAAACCGTCACGTTGTCCTGGCTCGTGTTCGCCACGTAAACACGGCCGGTCATCGGATTCACTGCCACCGCATCCACTTGCGCTCCGGCGTCCGGCAGATGTGTAATCGCGTCCGTTGCTCCATCGATTTCCGCTACGTAGCTGGTGAAAATGAAAGCCACATAAATCTTGTTCGCCACGGGATTAACGGCAACAGAATTCGGCGAGTTACCCAGCCCCAGGGTGGTGACCGATGGATTCGAATCGAACGTAGGCCAGTTGATCACCGCCATCGTGTTGGTGCCGTTATCGGTTACGTAGACCAGCCCCGTCGCCGGGTTCACCGCGATCCCGTTCGGATTGCTCAGGTTGAGCGAAGGACTCTTCGCCGCGTTGGTCGCTCCATCCACGATCGTTACTCCAGGCGCCGCTCCAATCGACGATTCGCCGCCATACACCACGTAAATCAAGTTGGTCGCCGGATTCACGGCCAACGCCACCGCCGACGCTCCATGGCCTGGCCCGGGACCGATCGGCACTGTGGTGGTGGCATTTGTGGCTCCATCGATCACGGTCATGCTGCCGTCCGTAAAGATTCTGCCGAAATTCCCCACGTAGATTTTATTGGTCACCGGATTCACCACCAGGCTCATCGGCCCGGAGCCCACCGGCACTGTGGTAGTGGCATTTGTCGCCCCGTCGATCACCGTCACCGTGTCGTCGGCGTTGTTGGTCACGTAAATCTTGTTGGTGATCGGGTTGACGGCCGCCGCTTGCGGATCGCCCCCCACGGTAATATTGGTAACCGAGCCCTGGAACACCCCATCAATCACCGTCACATTTGCGCAACAGACGTCGAAGTTCGCCGTGTTCACCACGTAGATCAGGTTCGTCGCGGGATTCACGGCCACTGCGCCTGGGCACAGCCCTGCTGGCGCCGACCAGGTGTTGTTCGTCGGCCCGTCGATAATCGTCACAAAGCTGCTCTGCTCGCAGAATTTGGCCTGGCCCAGATTGGCCACGTAAATCCTGTCGGTCACCGGGTTGATCGCAATCGCCACGGGATTTTGCCCCGTGCTGACCGTAGTCTGCGCCCGGGCTTGAGTCCCAATCAAGCCCGGCAGCCCGGCGCACAACACCACCGCAATCACCCACATTTTCCCGCGCCACGACCCGCGGCAAACCGCTTCCGCTCTCGCCGGGCTGGTCTTTCGAGCAATCGAAGTCAGCGCCTTGCGCCTCGGAATCGACACAGATTTCAACACGCAGATCAAATGGCGGAAGGGCATGGGTTCTCCGGGCCGCGAGAGGCCTCAAGCTGAATTTCTGTTTCTGCTGCGCCGGCGTCCTGAGCTAAGCAGACGGGAAGCCAGCGCACACTGAGGACATGCGCAACTTAGATGATCCATGTCTATTTGTCAGCAAGAAATGCGTACGGAACGTATGAAATTAAATTTCCCAAACTCGTGATAGTTCTGTGAGTTATGGATCAGCCCCAAGTAGCACAGCCACTCCTGGCTGTGCTCTTTTCCTGAAATATTAAAACGTCCGCCCCTCAACCTGCAAACTAGCCCACGCCAGACTGCCAGCGACATCGCGCGCGATTGCTACCCTACCCCCGCCCACCGCCGCTCTCGGCGCAATATGTGCTCTGCTCCACCGCCTCTCCGCTATGTCCACGAATCAATATCCAACTCGCCTGCAGCTTGGTTAACCACATTGCTCACTCTGGGACAAATTCCTAGCTTATCTCCCCCTTCCATGCTATTAAAATAGTCGCAAAGGGGAATCCTTGAGAAAAAATCAGATGTGCCGCATCGCAGTAATTCTCAGTTTGCTTGCATTTCTTCCAGCGCTGGCTCAGGCTCAAAACTCCATCAGCTCAGCGCTTCCAGACTCTCCCATGGCAACCCGGTCTCAGGCGCAATCTTCCGCCACTGCTTCCACAACTTCCAACGCGAATTCCTATACTTTCCCCACCGGCGCGCAGCGCTTCCACAACTATCTGTGGAATTCGTTCGGCCCGCTGGGTATTGCACAGGATCTTATCGCCGCGGGGATCGGCCAGGCCAATAACACGATTCCCGACTGGGGCCAGGGCATGACCGGATTCGGCAAGCGGTTCGGCACGGCCTTCGGCGTCAACGTGATTCAGAACAGCGCGCAAGAGGTGGTTGCTGCTGCACTGCACCAGGATACGATCTATTACAAGTGCGAATGCAAAGGCTTCGGTCCTCGCCTCGGCCATGCTCTGGTCTCCGGAATCACGGCGCGCGCCTCGGATGGCCACCGTGTTTTCGCTCCTGAGTTCATCGCCGCTCCCTACGTTGGCACGCTGGCTTCGCTCGCGTGGCTTCCCGATCGCTACGGCCCGAAAGATTCCCTCCGTTTGGGAACCTGGGCTTTGGGCGGAAACATCGCCACCAATATCGCGCGCGAATTCTTCTGGCCCTTCCACAAACGCTAAGATTATTCCTGGAATTGGTCGTACCGGGGCCGGCGCTGCAGCCTGCCTCGGTGTCTGGGTGGATCGTTTCGTTTGTCCTCCCGGTTTTTGTCATTGTCCTTCTGCGATCTCTGCGTCTCGGCGGTAATCCTTAGATTCTAGGTTTTCCATATCCACAGGCGGAGCCCTTCCAATTCCCCCCGCTCCGTGGTATCCAAGATAGGGACGTATTATTCGGTGAATAAGCAGTTGGGCGCGAACTTGAGCAGGAAATCGAGCTCGGGAGGCGGAAAATTAGCGGAAAGTTAAGCAGCAGGAATCCTGAAAATTTACTTGCAGCGAATCGCTTCTCTAATCGCCAGAGCGAATTATTAGAATTTTGCCTAACCCCTTTATCTTCAATACGAAATTACAGAAAATGCCGTTCTAATCGCTCCCATATCGCCCCTTCTCAACTACCCAAAGTCTCACGTTTTTTTAGTGGCACAGCCACTCCTGGCTGTGTGAATCCATTCGAATTCCCGGAAGATTGCACCACCGGCGCCAACCGCCGCGGGAAAACCTTACACCAGCGACAGTCGAACCGCCACCCGATCTCCGCGCGCTTTGCGCTCCTCACACCATACAGGCTAGAATGGTGGTTTGCGCATCAAAGGATTGAGGTGCCAGTAGCATCCGGCATGCAGATCAATGTTCCCCGAAACGGGCAGGAGCGCGCGAAACTGCGCTGTTCGAATTGAAAAATGGACGTTGAAAAGTTAGTCGACAAAGTTGTTTCCCATTTCATCGGGACCAAGCACGAGCGCGACATCAAGCGCATCATGCCGCTCGTCGCCCAGATTAACGCGCTCGAACTCGAGATGAAGAATCTCAGCGACGCGGAGATGGCCGCCAAGACGCCTGTTCTGAAGGCCCAGGTAACCGAAGCACTCGCCGACGCCGATCCCAAGGAATCCGACTACCGGAATCGTCTCCAGGCTGCACTGGCTGGCGTGCTGGTTCCCGCATTCGCGTTGGTGCGCGAAGCGGGCCGCCGGCGGCTGAACATGCGCCACTTCGACGTGCAATTGATCGGCGGCATCGTGCTGCACGACGGCAAAATTGCGGAAATGAAAACCGGTGAGGGCAAAACTCTTGTGGCGACCTTGCCCGCGTACTTGAACGCGCTGGCCGGCCGCGGCGTGCACATCGTCACCGTGAATGATTACCTGGCGCGGCGCGACGCCGAGTGGATGAGCCCGATTTTTACCAGCCTGGGTTTGACGGTCGGCGTGATCGTTCACGATCTGGACGATAAACAACGCAAGATGGCCTACTCCGCGGACATCACTTACGGCACGAACAACGAGTTCGGCTTTGATTATCTCCGCGACAACATGAAGTACGATCTGAACGATTGCGTGCAGCCCGGCCACCAGTTTGCCATCGTCGACGAAGTGGATTCCATCCTGATCGACGAAGCGCGCACTCCGCTGATTATTTCCGGGCCCGCGGAAGAATCCACCGACAAGTATTACCGCATCGACAAAATTATTCCCAAGCTGATCCAGGATATCGATTACACGCTCGACGAAAAGCACCGCACCGCGACGCTCACCGAAGAAGGTGTAGCCAAGTGCGAACGGCTGATGGACCTGGGAAATCTGTACGACCCGGGAAACATGGAAACGATTCACCACATTTATCAAGGCCTCCGCGCACACACCCTGTTCAAGCGCGATACGGATTACGTGGTGAAAGAAGGCGAAGTGGTGATCGTCGATGAATTCACCGGGCGCCAGATGCCCGGCCGCCGCTGGTCCGACGGCTTGCACCAGGCCATCGAAGCCAAGGAAAACGTCAAGATCGAGCGCGAAAATCAAACCCTCGCCACGATCACCTTCCAGAATTATTTCCGCATGTACAAGAAACTCTCCGGCATGACCGGAACCGCGGATACTGAGGCCGCGGAGTTCAACAAGATTTACAAATTGGATGTCGTGTGCATCCCCACGAATCAAACGCTGATCCGCATTGAAAATCCCGACGTGGTCTACCGCACCGAACGCGAAAAATTCGAAGCGGCGGTCAACGGCATCATTCAGGAAGATGGCACGAAAGTCGGAGGCATCCGCCAGTATTACGAGAGCGGACAACCTGTGCTGGTGGGCAGCATTTCCATCGAAAAATCCGAGGCCATCGCCGAATTGCTGAAAAAAGCGGGTATTCCCCACCAGGTCCTGAACGCCAAGCAGCACGAGCGCGAAGCCAAGGTGATCGCACAGGCCGGACGCAAGGGCGCCGTAACGGTTTCTACCAACATGGCCGGGCGCGGCACGGATATTCTGCTTGGCGGCAACCCCGAATATCTCACCCGCGAATATTCCCTGAAAAATAAGCTGGCAATGCCCTACGCCCCGGCGGGAGCCGTGCTTGGCGCGGCCGGCGAGGGCAATCCGAACGATTCCGCCGCGGCCGAAGAAAAAGCGGTGCAACTTCCCAATGGCGGCGGCCCCGGCACTGCGGCGGTTGCCGCGGGAGACGGCGCGGGACCGAAGCCCATGGTCCTGTTCCAACAGGAAGGCAAAATCTTTCAGGTGCCGTCCGACCAATGGAAGCCGATCTTCGACCAATTCGCATTGCAGTGCCGCGCCGAACATGACGAAGTGGTGGCCATGGGCGGGTTGCACATTCTCGGCACCGAGCGCCATGAAGCGCGGCGCATTGATAACCAGCTTCGCGGCCGCGCCGGCCGCCAGGGCGATCCCGGCTCCTCGCGATTTTTCCTTTCGCTCGAAGACGACCTGCTGCGCATTTTTGGCGGCGAGCGCGTCAAGGCTCTCATGTTTCGCCTGGGCATGACGGAAGGAGTTCCCATTGAATCGACGCTGATTTCGAAGCGCATCGAGAACGCCCAGAAAGCCGTCGAAGCGCAAAACTTCGAAGCCCGCAAACACCTGCTGGAATATGACGACGTGATGAACCGGCAGCGCGAAACGATTTACTCGATTCGCCGCGCCGTCCTGGAAGGAAAGGAACAACGGGAATATATCCTCAACGTGGCCGAGGAGATTTCCCGGGAAGTAGTGGAAAAATACTGCCCGCGCGAGCAGCACCCCGACCAGTGGAATCTGCCGCAACTTTCCGGCGAAGTGCTCAATCAATTTGGAATCGACCTGAAGACCGCCGGAATCGATCCCAAGGATTTGAATCACGACCAGCTCGCCGACGCGCTGGCCGAAAAGGTGCAGGCGCGCTACTCGGAGAAAGAGCAGATTTTCGGCGTGGAGATGACCCGCTGGCTCGAGCGCCGCATCCTGCTCGACATCGTCGACGGCCAATGGAAGGACCACCTGCTGACGCTCGACCATCTGAAAGAGGGCATCGGCCTTCGTGGTTACGGCCAGAAAGACCCGCTGGTTGAGTTCAAAAAAGAAGCCTTCATCCTTTTCGAAGACATGATGAGCCGCATAGATACTGAGGCGGTTCGATTCCTCTACTTGATGCAGCCGGCCAAGCCCGAAGAAGAAGCCAAACAAATCGAGCGTCGCCAGCGCCGCCAGCAACAGGAATTGCAGTATCAAACCGGGCCCGCACAAGCCGAAGCGCCCAAACCCGTGCGAACCGGAGCGAAGATCGGCCGCAATGATGCCTGCCCATGCGGCTCGCGGCAAGAAATACAAAAAATGCTGTGGAAAGAACGCCTAACTCTTTTATTCTATAGGCCTATTCCGTGTTATTAATAGAACTGTTTCGCGGGGGTTGATTTAAGCTGTTTGGTCGGGACGGGTACCGGCCCTCCGCAAAACTGTAATCAAGTTCCCGGTCGCGGAGTCTAATTTCGCTGATCCGGGTTTGGCTTGCGCCTGCGGGTGCGGTAGACAGGAACAACATGGTCCGGTGGCCGGGCATCGTAGCTGGAATCGAGGAAATTGGTTCTGGGTCATCGCGAGCCGAGCGAGGGATCCAGCCGGCGCAATAGGGTTCCGGCTCGACCTTGGGAGGATTTTGAGAATGCGGAAATTGGCATTATTTTGCGGTCTGTTTTTGCTGCTGGCGGTCCCTGCGATGGCTCAGGATAATCCAAGGGTGGAGTTCTTCGGTGGCTATTCCTACATCCGGATGAGTCTGGATAACACCGGGCTGGGTGGGACTGGCTACTCGCACCTGAATTTTAACGGCGCCTACGGCTCCCTGGCATACAATTTGGGAAAGTGGCTGGGTGTAGTCGCCGATGTGGGCGGTTACAAAGTCAATCAGTCCATCACCATCAGCGGGTTTACCGGATCGGTGAACACCAACGTATTCACCTATATGCTGGGGCCGAAGATTGCCTTCCGAACCCGGCGCTTCACCCCTTTTGCCCAGGCACTGTTCGGAGGCGCGCGAATCGCTGATTCACTGATCACTACCGGGACCGAAAGCGAGTTTGCGTATACTGTGGGCGCCGGAGTGGATTACAATTTTAAGCACTGGCTGGGCATCCGTCCGGTCCAAGCCGAGTATCTCAGAACAAATTTCAAAGACGGAAACAACAACAGGCAGAATAACGCCCGCATTTCGGCGGGAATCGTCCTTCGGTTCTAACCTTTCAAGCCATCCTTCTGGCTGGATCTGGGCCTGCGGAACTCCCGCGGGCCCTTCTGTTTTTGATCTCCTCTCCTCCAAATGACTTTTCCGGGGTTTCCGGCGTCTGAACCTTTGACACCGGCTCTGCGTATCTCAATAGGTGGCTGACCCGGTCCCAGAAACTCTCGACGGAGGCATTAGAAGATGAAATCTCGCCTGAATTGGCTGCCGATTTTGGCAGCGACTATATTGACCTTGGCTGCGGGAACTCTGGTGGCTACACCTGCCCGAGCGGCCGCGGAAGGCCATTTTGAACGCACTCTGAAGGTGAACGGGCCCGTGGATCTGAATGTCGAAACCGGATCTGGATCAATTTCAGTCCGCACGGGAAGCGCCGATTCCGTGCAAGTACACGCCACGATTCGCGGCAGCAACGGGTGGCTTGGGAGCGACCACGAACTTGAGGATCGCATCCACTCCATCGAATCCCATCCGCCCATCGAACAGGACGGTAACACCCTGCGCATTGGCCACTTCGACGACCACGAACTCACTCGAAATATCTCCATCAGCTACGAATTGGTGGTGCCGGCGGCTACCAAGGCCCGGACCTCCACCGGATCGGGAAGCCAATCGCTCGACGGAGTGAGCGGCCCGCTGGAGGCGACGTCGGGCTCGGGAAGCCTGCAGATTTCCAATATTGGCGCCGAGGTGACCGCGCACACAGGATCGGGAAGCATTGAGCTGCGCAGTATTAAGGGCAACGCCCGGACGTCCACCGGCAGCGGATCGGTCCGCGCCCTCGGCATCGCTGGTGGATTGAAAGCATCTACTGGCAGCGGGAGCGTTAAACTGGAACAAACAGCCGCTGGCGACGTCGAGGTAGAGACAGGGTCCGGAAGCATCGAGATGAGCGGTGTAAAGGGCTCTGCCAGCGCGACAACAGGCAGCGGCAGCATCACCGCGGAAGGCGAGCCATCCGGCCGCTGGCGGTTGCATACGGCTTCAGGAAGCGTCCACGTGCATGTTCCGGAGCAGGCCGGCTACGACATCGATGCGCACACCAACTCCGGCCACATCGACAGCAGTTTGCCCATCACCGCGCAGGGCGCGATCAGCTCGCGCGAATTGCATGGGAAAATCAGAGGTGGAGGTCCCGTGCTGGACTTGAGCACAAGCTCTGGAAACGTCTACATTCAATAATTCCAAGCGTACACCAGATGCCCCGAGTCGAAAAACTCGGGGCATCTTTTTTTGTTTTCCATCAGGAATACCGACTCCGGGAGATTTCTACCCTTTCTCTGACGACAGCGAACGAGTTTCCGTGACGCCGATTGCATTAACCTCCATCTCTCCAACGTTCAAGAACGCAAAAGCAATTGGCATGCAGACTGCAAGACAAGCGGAAGAGTTTTCCGGGGGTGGAAATTCGATGGCAAAGGCCTCCCAGCGTCATTGCCGCATGGATGGGTGCGAAAGCGGGGTCGTGCCAATTCTGGCAGCGGATTTTCTTTGCCTCGATCATTTCCTGGAGCAAAGTTCTGATCGAGCTTCTCAGGCGCTCGAGCGGTGCCAGCGCGCCTTACCGTTGGACTCGAAAACAGTGGATTGGCTGCTTTCGGATGCCCAGCACGCGGCGGTAGCATTGGCGATCCGCCCGGACCAGCATGGACCTGACGATCAAGACCGCATTCTCGATTTGCTCTTGTGCCTGACCAATTTGCAGGAATACATCCGCCACCACTCCGTTCAATTCATCGAGAAGGCCTCGTCCGCGCCCCCGCAAAAGGAAGCCGATTGATGGGGCGGCGAGGCATACGAAAGCGTTAACCCGGTAAACTTCAGTACTGTTGCGTTGCGCGGGTCCAAGTCCCAAGCTAAGAATTCAAGAAAGTTCCAGTGAGTGTATGGCTATGCCCGACGCACCTGCAAAACGCGATCTCTTTAAGCCCGCGCAGCCCAATATTCCCGGGCTGAATACGGCGCCGAAGCCTGCCGAACCGGCAGCCGCCGAACCGGTGGGTACTGTGTTCGACCCGGCGCGGCAGTCTGGCGCACGGGTTTTGCCGATCCCTTGGATCGCTGGAGCATCGGCGGTGGTGATTCTGGGTCTGGCGGTTGCTTTATGGAGCGCACGGCCGTCGAAGCCTGTCGGCGTTTCCGCTGCCCCTGCGATCGATTTACCGGCCGCTGCACCGGTTGCGGCCACCTCCGCGAGCCGGCTACCCATCGCTCCGGGACCTGTGGCCACGACCGATGATTTGTCCAAACCATGGTCGGCCAGGAAATTTATCTTCGAGAATCCGGCCACACAGGAAAGTGAAACGGCGATGGTGGTTCATTTGCCCGGCGGGAGCTATTGGGCGATTTCTATGGAAGAGCCCTTTGGAAAATGCCAGCTGCAATATGTAAGCGACTTGCAGAAGCTGCGCAGTGAATTTGATTATGCCGGGGATCATCCGATGGTGGTTGATCCCTGCAATCGTAGCGTCTTCGATTTGGCGCGCTATGGCACCGGGCCGAATGGACTGGTGCGCGGAGAAGTGGTGCAGGGTCCCGCGATTCGTCCTCCACTGGCGATTGAAATCCGGGTTGACGGCCGCCGCATCATTGCCACGCGAAGCGAATAAATATTCCGCTCAATTTCCTTACAAGTTCATCTCGGTCGAAGCCAAACGCAAGAAGCTGTTGCCGTCTGATCAAGCCCTGCTCACGCAGCGCCGCACCTCGTCCGACATCCTGCCGGTCAATATCAGCACAACCATTTTCTGATCGGCCAGCCACGACCATAGAGGGTGCCCAAAAGACGCGGGCCGGTTGTGCTCGATAAAGAAATGAGAGATCCACGCAAGCGCATAAGGCACGGCGATCGCCGCCAGGATGAGCCACGGCCGGCCAAGAATGATCGCTGCCAATAGCAGCATCCATCCTGACAGAGTGCCAATGAAATGAAACCAACGCGTCATCGGCTGGCGGTGCGCCACAACGTATTCGGGCCAAAAATCCTCGAATGACTTGGCGGGATTTGCCATCGGGTGACCTCTAAGGGCGATTCTACTTCATCTCTCACGCGGCACAATGTATACAAAGACGCCACGCGAGAGTGCATTCCGCCAAGTGGTTGAAAGACAGATGCCACCCTGAAGGGTGGCGCTACACGACCACCAGAACCCGCGCCGCCGCACATACTCTGAAACTTCAACCCCCTAAAAAACCTGGCCAATCTGAATTCAGGACAGCGCCCAAACACCAAGGCCGTTGCTCCATCCTCCCAGCGAAGGAAGAAGCAACGGCCCCAGGGGATGCAAAAAACTTCGTCTAGTTGGTCAGCTTTTCCACTCGACCGGCCACGAGTGTCGGCTTGCCCGTTGATTGGTCAAGCAGCACCAGGCCCACTACGCGCAGGGGAATCGGTTGAGTGCCGCTGAGATCCGAGAGCCCGCTGAGGCCACCGGCGAACTTGGTGAAATTGGTGGTGAGGACCGTCACCTGGCCGCCAAATAGGACTCCGGCAAGAGAATTATCGTTAAGCGTGAAGCTTCCGTTGTTTCCGGACTGAATCACCGTGCTGCCGGTCACCCAAGTTCCCTCCTGCCCTTGCCAATCGAGAACCACGCGCTTCACCGTGACGCCCGGAGGGTTGGTGGAAGTATTAAGCGGTCCGGCAATGGTGACGCGCTGGCCGGGCACCAGCAGGCTTTGATTGAACAGCAGTTGAGTGATTGGCAAATGCAGGTAGCGAACTCGGTACTGTTCCGTGCCATTCAAATTGAAGGTGCTGATTTGCCCCAGCGGCACGCCGCTGTTGTCAGGCAACTCGGCTTTCACGAACTCATCAATCGAAGTTGCCGGGCCGCTGCTCGGACTCACGAACGTGGTCAAGCCATCGAGAACAAATTTGCTCTTGGAGACAATCTCGATGTCGTCCGCAATCAAGTCCAGCGTCACGCGATCGAGACTGCCGGACAGTGACACGATCGTATTGGTATCCAGGTCGGAGAGCGACATTCCGTCTTCAAATTGTGTTTGATTGTTGGTGATGATGGTGAATTGCCGCCCGTGCGGGCCCTGCACCACGAAAGTTCCGCCGCTCGCGTTCACGCTCACCACTCCCGCATAGAAGTCGTCAATTTCCGCGTCAGGAGTATTGGGTGCGACTGGAATAATTGTGAGCGTTGGATTTACCGTGCCGTTGATTTGACCATTGGTTGTCTGAATGGAATCCTTCAAGCGGAAGTCAATCTTCAAACCAAACAAGTCGTTTTCGTTGACGACCAGCGGAGTTGCAAACGCCACATTCACCGTGGAAGTGGTCAGAGTACCGTTCATCATGTTCACAACTGGTTTCGCTCCGGAAGTATCGATAAAACCGATTACCGGAGAAGACAGTGTGAACTGCGCGCCGGTATAAGTTCCAGCTTGCACGGCGGTCAGATCGAGCAGCGCATTCAAGCCATCCAGCCGGGAGAAATCCACCGTCTGCGGCGCAGTCAATACACTCACAGAGGTGCTCGAGTTCGTCAGCGCAACGCCGGTCACCATTACTTGAAACGAAACGACGCTGGGCAGCGGAGCATCCGTGCCGATCACAAAGATGTTGCCCTGCGCTTGCGAGGCAGGTGGAGTTGTGGAAGAGGACATCCCTCCGCCGCAGCCGCTGATCACACCGGCAGCCAGCAGGGCCAAAAACGTGCAAACACTCTTTGCCTTCCGCATGGAAAATCTCCTTATGAGTCACAATTCGGAAAATGCACCCGGGGGATTGTTCAACCCAGCTTCCCCCTTCCTCTGGATCAAACACCGAGAGAATTGAAAAGTTGCGGTACTTACTGCGGAGAAGATGGTACGGAAGTACTACACTCCAGGATTGTGGAAGCGCGTCAGTTTCGCCATTCACGCGCGATTCATGCTGGGACGATATTCGCGAGTACGCCGTCATTCGCCGGGAAGCGAGGACGAATGCGCATTCGATCAACCTTGTTTTTCAGCGCGAGAGTCTCCTCCGCTTTTGCCGTTGAACTCAACATGCCGGCATTTCCAATCAATATTCGAGATGGGTGGCCGCCCCGGAGACGCCTTACGCATACTCCCACCTGCGGGCGAGGCGCCGCGCAATCCAGAAAAGGGCAATGCCGGTTCCCACCAGTACAGCTACCTGTGGCGCCAGGTGCGAGACCGGTTCATCGCGCCAGAACACTTTCGTGTAGCCGTCGATCGCCCACGCATTGAAAGTGAGCAGCCCGATTTTTTTCATCATTTCGGGCATAAGGAAGCGCGGGAACATGCTTCCGCCCACGGCCGACATGGTCAGGATGATCAGCGTGGAGATAGCCGATTGCTGCGCCCGAGTGCGTGACAAACTGGCCAGCAACATCCCAAACGAAGCCACGGCGAAAGAGGTGGCCGCGGTCATGACGAAGAAACCGGGCAGATGGGAGAACAGATCCAGGTGGAAAACCGCCGCACCCCACAAGAACATGATGACCAGCTGCGCGGATGCAAGCAGCGTGCAATAGGTCAGCTTGCCAGCCAGCAGCATGGTCATGCTGACCTGCGCGCTCAAGATACGATCGAGCGCGCCGCTCTCCGCCTCATCGAGCAGGCTGCCTCCGGCGGCGCTGGCCGTGAATAGCAGGAACATCACGCCAGTTGCAGCAGCATAGAACGAAATCATCGGGCTGCGCTTCTTCTCACCAACCACGTCACGGGTCGCGACGGCGACCAATCCGCCGGCATCGCTGGCTGCGGCCGGGACGGTATCTTGCTGGTCGCGCCGCTGCAACTGGTCGCGGAATCTGGAAAGATCGGAGTCAATGTTGTTGCGCTGCTGCGGGGTCAAGCCACCGCTGGCTTGGTCGAAATACTTCATGCCCACGGCAGCCATGGTATCGGGCAGCGCCGTCATCACGTCTTTTTGGAGCATGCCGGCCACCACCTGCGGGGCAACGGGATCGGAGCTGTCGTAGAGAATGTTGATGACCTTGCGATCAGCCGCCGGGCCGAAGGCTATGGGATTCGCGCCGAAACCCTTTGGAATAATGAGCGCGGCCGGCGCCTCGCCCTGTTTCACAGCGGCTTCCGCGGTGGCTGCGGTGTAGTCGGCAGGGGCAGGCTCGTCTTTTTTTGCCCCCGGCTTGGTCTCGGGCCGCGTGCTGACGAGCAAAGACGAATCGTTCTCCAGGCCATGGATCAAGCGCTGCGAAACGGGGCTGTGATCCTCGTCCACAATCAGCACGCTCACTCGCGGCGTCCCGGTGGTGCGCATGCCGCCGAACACGATGCCGAAGATGCTGAAGAACGCAATCGGTAAAATGAAAGAGAGAATCAAGGCTCCGCGGTCCCGCCGGAGAGAACGGAAGCCATTCAGCACAATGGTGTAGATCATTGGCGTAAGTCCCTTCCCGTCAGTTGGAGAAAGACGGATTCAAGATTGGGCCGGCGTAGGGTCACATCGATGACCTCAAGATTCGCACTGTTAGCGGCATCGAGCAAATGCGCGATATCCGAGGGCCGCTCCATGGCGAAATGCGCTACGCCATCCTCCAGCTTGCCGCCAAGGTTCAGGGCCCATTCGGCAACGCCGGGCTGGGCGGAAGGAAAACGCATGAGGACATCGGTGCGTCCGCCAAAAGATTGCGCAACCAACTCCTCTTTAGTGCCCTGGGCAATCACCTGGCCATGATCCAGGATGGCGATGCGGTCGCAGAGGCGCTCCGCCTCTTCCATATAGTGCGTGGTGTAAATGACGGTTGTTCCATGGTCTCGCAGACCCGCAACCATCTCGAAGATGCGATTGCGCGATTGGGGATCCACGCCGACGGTAGGCTCGTCGAGCAAAAGTATACGCGGGCGATGAATCAGCCCGGCGGCTATATTCAGGCGTCGCCGCATGCCACCCGACAGAGTTTTGACCGTGGTATCGGCGCGATCGGCCAGTCCGGCCCATTCGAGGCACCACTGGATCGCTTCGCGCAGTGCTTTGCCACGAAGCCGTTGGTAACGGCCGAAGGCTTCCAGGTTCTCGCGGCAGGTGAGGAGCCAGTAGAGGGCCAACTCTTGCGGCACCCAGCCCATCTCCGCCCGGGCTGCGGCAGAGTTTGCCGCATGACCGAACACCCATATGTCGCCCCGGTCGGGCCGCACGCGGCCCACGATGCTGCGAATGAGCGTAGACTTGCCCGCGCCATTGGGGCCGAGCAGACCGAAGCATGCGCGCTCATGAATTTCGAAAGAAACGCCAGCGAGCGCCGTCACCTCTCCGAAGTGTTTTGCAACGGATTCGATTCGCAGAGGAATGCGAGATTCAGCAACTGGGACTGGGGCAGCCATTAGATTTCCGCTACTCGCTCCTAAGGAAGGGCGCGGTACACGCCCATGAGATACTACGCTGAAAGAGCATGGATTGTTGCAGGCGAACGATTCGTTTTTGGACTGATTTTCTCTTACTCCGAAATTATCGTCCGGCCCGCTCTACCCCGAGAGCATTTGGCCGGCTTATTGGAAAAGCACCAACGGCTGGAAGTGTGCAGCCTTACCTTAGACCGCGGCATCATAGTAAACTGAATGAAGCCCGCCCGAGAAAATTGTCCGAGCCTGCGAGCGGTTTGCCGCGGCCGGGATCGCAAGGATTCACGAGGAGAGTTTATGCGCAGATCCAAAATACTGTTGCTGATCGCCATGCTTGCCATGGCTTTCGCCGCCTGCAATACCGCGCCGAATGACGCGGCGATCGCCACGGATATTAAGGCGAAAATGTTTTCTGACCCGCAGCTGAAAGATTCGAATCTTCAGGTAACGGTCACCAAGGGGCAGGTAACGCTGGCGGGAAGCGTGCCCAGCGATGGCGCTCGCCTGGCCGCTTACAAGCTCGCCAGCGAGGAAAAGGGAGTGGGCAAGGTTAACGATCAAATGACCGTGGAATTGGCTCAAGCCGCTCCCGCTCCTCCTGCCGAACCCACACCTCCACCGCCACCACCCGCGGCTCCCGTGCGCAGGAAGCACACAGTGAAACGTGTCGTTCCGGATTCGCAGGAAAACGCAGAGCCCGCTCCAGCGCCCGAGCCCGTGCAACAGCCGGCTGCGGCGCCCGAGCCCACACCTGCTCCTGCCCCAGTTGTACAGGCTCCCCCTCCTCCGCCTCCGCCGCCACCGCCTCAGCCGAAGGTCGTTGAGGTTCCGGCTGGCGCCACGGTCTCAATTCGCATGATCGACAGCGTGGATTCTTCCGTCAATGCTACCGGCGAAGTATTCCACGCATCGCTCGATGCGCCTCTGGTCGTAAATGACGAAGTGGTAGTTCCCAAAGGCGCGAATATTTCTGTCCGCCTGGCTCAAGCTTCCTCGGCCGGCCACATGAGCGGAAAAAGCGAACTGCGCCTGGAACTGGTGAAACTCGTTTACCAAGGCAAGTCGTATCCGCTGGTCAGCAGCACTTATGAACTGGCCGGCACTTCGCGCGGCAAACGCACTGCGGGCACAATCGCCGGAGGCGCGGCAATTGGCGCACTGATCGGAGCAATCGCGGGCGGCGGCAAGGGCGCTGCCATCGGAGCGGGAGTAGGCGGCGGCACCGGAGCTGTATATCAGGGTGCGACTCGCGGAAAGCAAGTGAAGATTCCGTCGGAGACCAAGCTCGATTTCCAGCTCGAACAGCCGGTCACCGTTTCTTACTTTCCCAAAAAACAAAGCGCCGAGGAAGCACAGAACAAGTAATCCGAATCAAATTGCATTTCATCAAAAGCTGGAACTGGAAAGACCCGGTTCCAGCTTTTTTTGTTTGATGATGATGTCCGCCCGGAGGTCGCGGGGATGTCAAGCGCGAGGCGCCGAAGTTTCACTTTTCATTTCCATTATGGATGGCAATGACAGGTGACCACCAATCCCCTTCCACCTTGCGCATGCCGCTGGACTGCCTTACGATGACCGGCGCGGAGCATGCATTCCTTGATCGGCGAAACCGTCTCACACTATCGAATTCTCGAGCCGCTGGGAAGCGGCGGCATGGGCCAGGTTTTCCGGGCCGAAGACACCCGCCTGGGGCGCCAGGTGGCTGTGAAATTTCTTTCGCGCGATCTGGCGCGCGATCCTGCGTCGCTGGAACGATTCCAGCGCGAAGCACGCGCTGCGTCGGCATTGAATCATCCCGGCATCTGCACCGTCTACGATGTGGGCGAACATAATGGCTCGCCGTTCATCGTCATGGAACTTCTGGAAGGCCAGAATCTTCGCGACCGGATTGCCGGGCGGCCAATCGCCACGGATGTTCTGCTCGACTTGGCCATCCAAATCGCCGACGCGCTCGATGCCGCTCATTCCCGCGGAATCGTTCATCGAGATATCAAACCGGCGAATATATTCGTCAACCCGCGCGGCCAGGTGAAGATTCTCGATTTCGGCCTGGCGAAACAAGCCCCGGCGGAGCGCATGAAGGAATCCGCGCAAGCCACGGCATCCAACCAGGCGACCACGGATTTCGCGCTTACCAGTCCCGGATCGGCGCTGGGAACGATTGGATATATGTCGCCGGAACAGGCACGCGGTGAGCCGCTCGATCCGCGCAGCGATCTGTTCAGCTTCGGCGCGGTGCTGTATGAAATGGCCACAGGCCAGGCGGCGTTTTCCGGCGCCACCACGGCGGTAATATTCGACGCGATCTTGAACCGCAACCCCGCCGCGCCATCGCAATTGAATCCACAGCTTCCGCCGAAGCTGGAGGAAATTATCGGGAAAGCTCTGGAAAAGGATCGCGATTTGCGTTTTCAAACAGCCGCGGAATTGCGCGGCGATTTGAAGCGCCTGAAACGCGATACGGATTCCTCCAAAGTTTCCGCGGGGCCTTCTTCGTGGCCCTCCGCAACCCAGTTGAATCAACAGCCCACGCGCGCAAATCCCGGTAGCTCCGGGCCTTTAACGCCAGCACCGCCCAGCGGGTCCGCAATTCCTGGAACGGTCGAGGCGCCGCTTCCGAGGCGGCCACGCCGCTGGATTCTGTGGCTGGGCCTGGCAATTTTCGCGGCCCTGCTGGTGGGCGCGGCGCTGCAATACTTCCAGGACCAACGGCGGCCGGGTAAAATATCTAACAACCAGCAGGCGCAGCCCGCTCATTTTCAGCAGATGTCCATCGCATCCGTCACGTCTTCGGGAAATGTGGGCCAAGCCGCAATGTCGTCCGATGGGAAATGGCTGGCCTATTCGATGCGGCAGAACCGCGGACCCGCCAGCATCTGGGTGCGTCAATTGGCCACCGGTACCACGGTACAAGTGGTGGCGCCGGCGCCCGAAGACATCACCGGAATCACTTTCAGCCTGGATGGAAATTATCTGTATTTCGTGAAGCATGATCCGGGGTCAGGCCTGGGTACGCTTTACCGGATTCCCTCGCTAGGCGGAACGGCGCAGCAAATAATCGTGGACGTGGATAGTCCCATCAGTTTTTCGCCGGACGGCAAGCGCTTCGCGTTTATCCGCCAGGTTTCGAAAAACAAAAAATCCAATTTGATGCTGGCTAATTCCGATGGCTCCGGCGAGCAGTCCTTGTCGGAAATGAGTTCCCCCGGATTCTTCTCGGATGAAGGCCCGGCGTGGTCTCCGGACGGCAAACGGATTGCGGTTGCCAGCACACCGGACGGAGATTTTTCGAAAATGGCGCTGGCATGCGTGGCGGTCGATTCGGGGACTACATCGCGCCTGGGTTCCGGGAATTGGCTATCCCCTCGTCAATTAACATGGCTCCCGGACGGATCGGGAATTATCTTCGCGGCCGCGATCGACAAGAGTTCTGTAAATGCTCAGCTCTGGGAAATCAGTTTTCCGGGAGCCGAAGCTCGCCGGATCACCAACGATTTAAATTTCTACGCGGGTGCAAGCATCAATTCGGATGGCACGGAGCTGGCAACCGTCCAAGTTTCTTTTGCAGCCAGCCTTTGGCTACAGAATTTCGGCGGCAGCTCGTCTTTCTCCGGGCCAAGACAGATTACCACCGGCATCAGCCGCGCGGATGGAATTGCCGGGCTTGCCTGGGCTACGCCCGATAAAATTATTTATACGTATTACAATTCCGGCATCGTCCGCATGGCTTCGATTTCTCCCGACGACGGCCAGCTCCATGACATTGACGTTACCGCTGTCGCCGGGGCTCCGGTTTGGCCCTCGGCATGTGGAGACGGACAACATTTTGTGTTTCACGTGGACCGCGGACAGCAAGGTTCCACAATCTGGCGTGCCGGCTTGGACGGCGGCAATCTGAAACAACTGACCAGCGGGCAAGTGGATAAAATGCCGAATTGCTCGCCGGACGGAAAGTTCGTCGTCTACATGAGCGGTCAGGGCGATGCCGCCCGTCTGATGAAAATCAGCATCGAAGGTGGCACGCCGGTCAAGATCAGTGGCGAGCCTGTCCGGTCTCCGGCCATCTCGCCTGATGGCGGTTCGGCAGGAGTGATCTATGTTCCTGACGAAACGAAGCCACTCAAAATCGCGATCGTGGGCTTGGAAGGTGGCGAGATTCGCAGTGCGTATGAAATTCAACCAGGCGCAGTTCTAAGCGGCGATGGAGGCCAGAGACTGGCTTGGACGAAAGATGGCCGCGCGGTTCTGTATTTGGTCAGCAGAGACGGAGCTTTCAGTCTCTGGGCGCAGCCCGTCTCAGCGCCGGGAGCGGCGCCTAAATCGCCGAAGCAAATCATGAATTTTGGCGGAGACACCATCTGGGGCTACGCGCCCTCGCCCGACGGCAAGCAGATGGTACTTTCCCGCGGCCGCATCGTCACTGATGCTGTCTTGATCTCGCACTTTCAATAGCATCACGAATAGGAGAGCCCATGGAAATTTCCAGGCGCGGCTTGTTGAGAGGGGCCTCGATTGCCGGCACAGGTCTCGCTTTTGAAACGGTGCTGGGACGCGCCGCAGCGGGGCATCCCCTGCCTCCGCAGGAATCATCCGCGCCGTTGCCAGCAGCCTTCGACAAATTAAAGCCGATTCGCGATCGCGTTAAGCCGATCACTGCTGAAGAATTTCAGGGCCGCGTGGCGCACGCGCAGCAATTGATGAGCGAAGCCAAGCCGCAGATTGCCGCGCTCTATGTGACGCCGGGAACTTCGCTTTATTACTTCACCGGAATTCATTGGGGATTAAGCGAACGGCTGCTCGCATTGGTTGTGCCGCGCCAGGGCGATTCCCTGATTGTGTGTCCGGGATTCGAAGAGGGCCGATTGCGCGAACAGCTTCGCTGGCCGATGGAAGTGCGCGTTTGGCAGGAAGACGAAAGTCCTTACGCGATTGCGGCGCAGTGGCTTGCGGAAAAAGCGATTCGCACGGGAAGCGTCGCCGTGGAAGAAACAACCAAATATGTATTTTTCGACGGCCTTCGAAAAGCGGTTCCTTCGCTGGAATTTGTGAGCGGCGATCCGATCACGCACGTGTGCCGCAGCGTGAAATCCGCGCACGAACTGGAACTAATGCGCTTGGCCTGCGCGGCAACATTCGACGTTTATCGCGCCGTATTCGCTTCGTTGCGCGAGGGCATGACGCAATACGACGTGAGCGATCTGCTCTCGCGCGGGTTCGAGCGAATGGGACTGCGCGGTGACGGGCTCGTTCTGTTTGGCCAATACGCGGCTCTGCCTCACGGCACTCGCCAGCCGCAGAAATTGCAGGAAGGCGAAATTGTGCTGATCGATGGCGGTACGACAGTGGAAGGCTATCAGTCCGATGTCACGCGTTGTTCTCTACTGGGCAAACCTTCCGAAAAATTGCAGCGCTCTTTTAATTGCTTGCGGAAATCGCAGGATGGCGCGCTGGCGGCCGCGGTGGCGGGGCACTTGAGCGGATCAGTGGATGATGCCGCCCGCAAAGTGGTGGTGGACGCCGGATACGGGGCCGGCTACAACGTTTTCACGCACCGGCTGGGCCATGGAATCGGGCTCGACGGTCACGAATGGCCTTATCTGGTGCGCGGCAGCACCACGGTTCTGAAACCAGGGATGACTTTTTCCAATGAGCCGGGAATTTATATTCGCGGCGACTATGGAATGCGCCTCGAAGACGATATGGTGATTTCCGAGAGCGGCGCGGCGCAATTGTTGACGCCGGGCTTTAGTCCTTCCCTCGAAAATCCTGTCGGATAATATTTTGCGGGCTGGAGAAGGATTTATCCTTCGGTGGTTTTTTCAGTCACGTTTGAGTGCGGCTTCCGATGATGCCATTCTTCCCTGCCCCGCGTGTGCCAGGCAGAATTCCACGATGCGCTCCTCGCTCCAGAATCTTTCGCTGCCAATTTGCCGCGAAATAAATCCACAATGGCCTCCGTGGCGCGGAGCGAGCAGCGTAATTTGGGGGTTCGACTGCAGGGCTGGGTCGAGAAACGGGGGATAGGGAATCATGGGATCGTCTTGCGCGGTAATGATCAACGTAGGAACGCGAATCCCCGCAATCACGCGAAGAGCGCTGGAGCGCTCGTAATAATCGGCGGCGTCGCGAAAACCGCAGAACCGCGCGGTGATCACGTCGTCAAAATCCCAAACGCTGCGCACCCGGCCAAGCCCGTCGAGAGGGTAAAGTCCCGGAAACAATTTCGCTTTGCGCCGCATGCGTTGCTTCAATTTCTTCACGAAATGCCGCTGGTAAATCCAGTTCTGCGCGCGATTCAACGCGTTCGCGCAGGCCGCCAGATCGAGCGACGGTGAAATCGCGACGATTGCGCGCAGTTCGGCGGGGGCGGCATCGCTCCATTCTCCGGCCATTTTCAGCACCAGATTTCCGCCCATGGAATATCCCGCGGCAAAAATTTCGGAAAGTCCGTCTCGCACGATTAGTTCTTCCACTACTGCCTGAAAATCGCGGCTCAGCCCTGAATTATAAAGAGTCGGCGTGAGTTGCTCGGTGCCGCCGCAATTTCGCTGATTCACGCGCAGAACGTTGAAGCCTTTTGTGAAGGCCTTCTCAGCCGTCCCCAGCATGTAGCCGGAATCGCTGGAGCCTTCAAGGCCGTGCACCAGCAGCAGCGTGGGATGATTTTGCGGCGAGGCTTGCCAATGGCAATGCGCTAGGATGCGCGTCTCCGGCTCCACTTCGAACAGACGATCCTCAGCGCTGGGCAAACGGGGGAATTTTCTGCGCCAGAATGACGATGCGATCGTCATCAAGTGCGGATTGCGCAGCCAGGGATGCGGATCGAATTCCTTCACGCAATCTAATCTACGATAGCCGCGTGGCATGCGCAAACTTTCGACTGCGGACAGCCACCTGTGGTGATTCAGTTGGTACGGCCTGGAATTCCCTTTAGTGCTTCTTTGGCGGCAGCCGTCACGTTGGCTGGCTGCTTCGGATCGCTAGCCAGCCGCTGCAATGCGGGTTCTCCCTGCAACACCGCGTTCATTCCCATCCGCCAGAGCACTTGCGCGGCTGTGAACCGAACCCCTGGGTCGGAATCGTCCAGGGAAGTAATTACCATCGCGACAAGACCAACATCCTTAACATTCGGGTTGCCCAATGCATTCAAGGCTCCGATCCTGGTCGTATTATCCAGCGGCCGGGACAAGAATTCCCGGATCGCTGCGACTACCTGCGGATTTTCGGGAGCGAGCCTCACTAGCGCAAAGATGGCACCGGCCTGAGCGGTCGGGTCTCGATCGCTGCGTTTCAGAAATGCCAGTAAGAGTGGCACGACTTTAGGAGGTTGTGGCGAAATCAGATTCAAAAATATCATGGTCGGTATAGCCTGCAAGCGCGGGTTCGAAGATTCAAAAAGAACGCCGATATCGGGTACATATTCCGCCAATAGCTGAGTACCGTCCGCACGCCGACTGATGGCCCACAAGGCAAATCCGGCGTAACTCCGCACGTTGTCATCCTGGTGCGCAAGCGCGAGAAAGATCGCTGGCAAAGCTCGGGTGATGTCCTCGGCTCGTGCGCCGGCGATTCGGTCTGTAACCTTGAGCAGATCCTCCAACTTGGGCAGCTTAGAAGGATCGTAGTGTTGAACCAGATCTGTGTAAAACCGCTGAAGAGGTGAAATGCGTGTACGAGTGCAATATATCCAGACCGCGGTTATGATGATAAACAGAAGGCACGCGGCACCGGCAAGTCGAGCCCTAGTCATACCTTCCTTTCTGTCCTCAGTGAGTTGGAACTGATCTAACCTATCTCACCCTTAAAACCTTCCCCGTTTGGAAAACCAGGCTAGAGAATAAGTAACTGGCGGAGTTGTCTGCGTTGGAAATTCCAGAACCTCAGTCGAGCCAGAAACATTATCAACCCGGTCATATACAGGACATAGAACTAAAACTCCTAGTCCGCAAGATTGACCGCGACCCAGTGAGGTCTTCCCATCGCCCACAGCGACGGATTTCCCGCATTTAAGTGATGCGGTGTCGCCCCGCTAAAATGCGCGAGATCAACCGACCGACAATCCAGTCTGCCCTTCCCTTCGATCCGTGGCACGGCACTTGACCGTGCCGCGCTGGACGCATAAAATGAAACTTCTTCGCGATGATTGTTCTCGATGACAAATTGAACCCCTCACAGCCCGCTCCGGCGGGCTGCGGTGTTTATGGGCTGTTTTTTTCGGAATGGGAGGCGTAATGATTGATGGACCAATCCCCGATGGGCTGACGTTTGACGACGTCCTGCTGCTGCCGGGAAGATCCTCGGTGATTCCAGCCGATGTGGATACGCGCACCTGCCTGACGCGTAAGATCGCGTTGAATATTCCCGTGGTGTCGGCGGCGATGGATACAGTGACGGAATCGCGCCTGGCGATCGGCATGGCGCGGCAGGGCGGGCTGGGGTTCATTCATCGCAACATGCCGTCGAGCGGCAGGCGGAAGAAGTGGACAGCGTAAAACGCTCGGAGAGCGGGATGATCGTTGATCCGGTGACCATCTCGCCGGAAATTACCGTGGCCGAAGCGCTGGAGATCATGTTGAAGTACAGCGTCTCCGGCTTGCCCGTGACGCGCGGCACGCTGCTGGTCGGCATCCTGACCAATCGCGACCTGCGATTCGAGAGCAATCTGGCGCAGCCGGTCAGCGAGATCATGACGAAGGAAGATCTGGTCACCGTGCCGGTGGGCACCACTCTCGAAGAAGCCGAAAAAAATCCTGCAGAAACACCGCATCGAAAAACTTCTGGTCGTGGACAACGAATATCATCTGAAGGGCCTGATCACCGTAAAGGACATCCAGAAAAAACTCGAGTATCCCCGCGCCACGAAGGACGACCAGGGCCGGCTGCGCGTGGGCGGCGCCATCGGCGCCACCGGCGATTTCCTGGAACGCGCTGTCGAGCTGGCGACGCGCAAAAGTGGACGTGCTGGCGATCGATACGGCCCACGGCCACTCCGACGCGCGTGATGGAGGCGATTCGCGCCGTGAAAAAGCGCCTGCCGGAAATGCAATTGATCGCCGGCAACGTGGCCACCTTTGAAGGCGCGCGCGACCTGATCGCCCTGGGAATCGACGGGCTGAAAGTCGGCATCGGGCCCGGGATCGATCTGCACCACGCGCGTGGTGACCGGCGCGGGCGTGCCGCAAATCACCGCGATGATGGAAGCGGCGCGCGCGGCAAAAGGAACGGGCGTGCCGGTGATCGCCGACGGCGGCATCAAATATTCCGGCGACATATCGAAAGCAATTGCCGCCGGCGCTTCCGCGGTGATGATCGGCGGCCTGCTGGCGGGCACCGAAGAATCGCCCGGAGAAACGATCCTTTATCAGGGGCGCACGTTTAAATCTTACCGCGGGATGGGATCGATCGGCGCGATGGAAGCCGGGTCGGCGGACCGCTATGCGCAGGAAGGCGCTGCTGCGCGGCAAAATCGGTTCCCGAAGGCGTCGAAGGCCAGCGTGCCCTACAAAGGGCTCGCTGGGCGGCCTGGTGGAACAACTGGTCGGCGGGCTGCGCAGCGGCATGGGTTATTGCGGGGTCGGCCAATATTCAGGAACTGCAGGAGCGATCGCAGTTCGTGCGCATCACCGCGGCGGGACTGCGCGAAAGCCACGTTCACGACGTAATCATCACCAGGGAAGCCCCGAATTATCAGCGGGAATAATGGAATTTCAAACCGGGAAATCATCTGACAAATTCTCAACAGGCGCGTGGCGCTGAGATGCGATGGGTGCGTCATGGCTGGCCCGTGTGCTGTGGGCATCGGCGATCTTCCTATTTTCCACCGATGCATTTTCCGAGGTCGGGACGGGACGTTTTATCGTGCCGGTGTTGCATTGGCTTTTTCCCCATGCTTCGCACCATGCAATTTTCCTGATGCATTATTCGATTCGAAAATGCGCCCACGTGACCGAATATTTTGTTTTCAGCCTGCTGGTTCTGGAAGCCATTCGCGGAGGCCGTCCCGGATGGAATCGAAAGTGGGGAATCTGGGCGATTAGTATCGCGGCAATTTATGCTTCGACCGACGAAATTCACCAATTGTTCGTCCCCAGCCGCGGCGCCTCGGTGGTGGACGTGATGATCGATATTTCCGGCGCGGCTCCTGGCGCAGTTTTTCATGGCGTGGTGGACGTCCCGCCACGGCCGCCCAAAAGATGGCGAGCCCTTGGTGGAATCAATCAAGAATTCCGGCGCTTCCGCCTAGGACTCATCTCACAAATACGACGATGAGTTTCCCGGATTGCCTTCAGGGGCAAAGCCCACCTTTGTGGGCCATCGAATGTCGGAGCATGAAGCTCCGACCCCCTAAAAGGCATTTATGAGATGGCTTCTCGTAGTTCCGACGGTTAAATAGAAAAGCCCGCTGGACGAATCCAGCGGGCTTTGCAAATCACGGGTTTTTATTCGCGTTATTTTTCGGCGTTGACGGATTCTTCCGGAGCTTCCTGCGGTTTTTCTTTCTTCGCTTTCTTTTCTTTTTTCTTCAGCTCGGATCCCAGCAATTCAAGAATAGCGAGTTCCGCGCCGTCGCCGATCCGCCATCCCACGTGAATGATTCGCGTGTAGCCGCCCTGGCGATCCGCAAACCGCGGAGCCAAATCGGCGAAAAGTTTTTTCGTGGCTCCCGGCGTCTGCAAAAACGCGGCTGCCTGCCGCCGCGCATGCAGCGTATCGCGCTTGCCCAGCGTGATCATCTGTTCCACCAGGCGGCGGGCGGCTTTGGCGCGCAGCAGGGTGGTCTTGATGCGTTCCTTCTCGATCACGTTAGTCACCAGATTGCGCAGAGTGGCACGGCGATGCGCGGGCTGGCGTCCAAGTTTTACTCCTGAGATCAGGTGTCGCATGGTTGATTTCCCGCCGGCCTAGAGCGCCGTGGATTCCTCCGCGGGAGGCGGCGCCGTCTGGCTGGGCAGCGGCGGCCAGATAATGCGGCCGTGCTCGTCGAACTTCATTCCCAGGCTGAGGCCCATCTTCTGCAGTATTTCCTTAATTTCGTTCAGGGACTTGCGTCCGAAATTTTTTGTCTTGAGCATCTCGGATTCAGTCTTCTGAACCAATTCACGAAGGCTCTGGATATTCGCGTTCTTCAAGCAATTGTAGGAGCGCACGGAAAGTTCCAGCTCTTCCACCGAGCGGTCGAGGTGCTCCAGGCGCGGATCGCTGTAATTTTCGATCACTTCTTCCGGCAGGTCCGGGGTTTCCTCGAAATTGATGAAGATGCTCATGTGGTCCTTCACCAGCTTCGAGGCGAGTCCAATCGCGTCCTGCGGCGTGATCGCGCCGTTCGTCCAAACTTCCAGCGTCAGCTTTTCGTAGTCGGTCATTTGTCCCAGGCGCGCCGCTTCCACAGCGTAATTCACCTTGCGAACGGGCGAGTGGACGGAATCGATGGGAATGTAGCCGATGGGCAGGTCTTCGTCGAAGTTGCGGTCGGCGGCAACGTATCCGCGGCCGTTTTTCACGCGCATTTCGAGCTGAAGTTTTCCGCCTTCGCTCACCGTCGCGATGTAAATACTCTTATCGAGCACGGCGATATCGGCATCTTCCTCGATCTGCGCCGAGGTGACCACGCCCGGCACTTCCACGTTCACGGTAATCGTCTTGGCCTGGTCCGAATTCAATTTCAGCGGAACCTGCTTCAGATTCAGGATGATATCGGTAGCGTCTTCCACCACTCCGGGAATCGGCGAAAATTCGTGCAGCACGCCTTCGATTCGAACGGCGGTAATTGCCGCGCCTTCGATCGAACTGAGCAGCGAGCGGCGAAGCGCGTTTCCAACCGTGGTGCCCCATCCGCGTTCAAATGGCTGGGCCGAAAACTTTCCAAATTTGTCCGTCAGGCTTTCGAGTTCGGCGGCAAGCCGCTTTGGCTTCTGAAATCCCTTCCACATATTCGTCAATCCTCCTGGCCCGCCTAAACGGACCTCATTGCAAACTCAAAAAAATCGATTGCCCGCTTACTTCGAATACAGTTCGACGATCAATTGCTCGTTGAACGGAGGCGTCTGAACGTCTTCGCGCTTGGGCAGCGCGACGACACGAGCCTTGAAATGCTCGCGATCCACGTCCAGCCACGGCGCCTGGCCCTGGCTTCCGGCCAGATTGCGCGCTTCCAGCACCATGGCGTTCTGGTGCATATTTTCCTTCAACGTGATTTCTTCGCCCACGTTGATCAGGTAATTGGGAATGTTGACTTTCTTTCCGTTAATGCGAACGTGGCCGTGGGAGACAAGTTGGCGAGCCTGCGAGCGGGAACTGGCCAGCCCGCCGCGATAGACGGCATTGTCCAGGCGGCGCTCCAGCATCACCAGCAGGTTCGAACCGGTGGGTCCCTTGGCGCGCTCCGCGTTCTCAAAATAGCGGCGGAACTGCTTCTCGAGCAGGCCGTAGGTGCGCTTCACCTTTTGCTTTTCGCGCAATTGCACGCCGTAACCCACCATCTTGGCGCGGCGGGCCTGGCCGTGCTGGCCGGGAACAAAATTCCGCTTTTCGATGGCGCACTTTTCCGTAAAACACCGCAGGCCCTTCAGGAAGAGCTTCATGCTTTCCCTGCGGCACAGCCGGCAAACCCCTTCACGATGTCTTGCCAATTCTCCTTCTCCTTTTGCTTGCTTCTCGAAACTGTTTCTCGTCAGACCCTGCGGCGTTTGGGCGGCCGGCATCCGTTATGCGGCACCGGAGTCACGTCCTTGATCGAATGAATGTGCAACCCGGCCGAAGCGAGCGCCCGGATCGCCGATTCGCGCCCCGCGCCGGGCCCCTTAACGCGCACATCGATTGTCTTCAGCCCGTAGGTATCGCGAGCCACTCCGGCGGCGCTGGCGGCCGCCTGTTGCGCGGCATAGGGCGTGCCTTTGCGGGAACCCTTGAATCCCACGGATCCGGCGGAAGACCAGCTCAACGCCTTTCCCGCGGGATCGGTAAGAGTCACGATGGTATTGTTGAACGTGGCTTGCACGTGCGCCACTCCATGCGGGACCACGCGCTTCTCGCGCTTCTTGCGGAATTCTTTTTTTCGCTTGGCCGGCTTTGCTGCCGGCGCTGCTGCGGCGTCTTGCGGTTCCTTGGCCAAGTGCGTTGTTCTCCTTTACGTTTGCTGCCCCGCGTCCCCTGCGCTTTTCCGTTACTTCTTTACCGCCACTTTCTTTTTGGCGGCCACCGCGCCCTTGCGCGGACCTTTGCGAGTTCGCGCGTTGGTGTGCGTCCGCTGGCCGTGAACCGGAAGATTGCGGCGGTGGCGCAGCCCGCGATAGCACTGAATATCGATCAAGCGCCGGATGTTCATCTGGACCTCCTTGCGGAGATCTCCTTCCACCCGGCCCTCGGCTTCAATCGACTGGCGGAGGCGATTCACTTCCTCCTCGGTCAGGTCTTTGATCTTTTTCGTTTCGTCCACGTTGGATTTGGCGCAAAGCTTCCGAGCGCGCTCCTGGCCAATTCCGTAAATCGCGGTCAGGCCAACCCAAAGGCGCTTGTTCGGCGGAAGATCGACACCTGCGATACGAGCCATTCGAAATCCTCCCCTATCCCTGGCGCTGCTTATGCTTCGGATTCGAGCAAATCACGCGAACCACGCCGCGCCGTTGCACCACTTTGCACTTCATGCAGATTTTCTTTACCGATGCGCGAACTTTCATTCCTAGCTTGCTCCCCGGCCGCCCCCACCGCCTCGGCCCCTGGCTACTTGTATCTGTAAACGATTCGCCCGCGAGTCAGATCATACGGCGATAATTCCACCGCCACGCGGTCGCCCGGCAGAATGCGGATAAAATTCTTGCGCATTTTTCCGGAAATGTGAGCGAGCACCTTGTGCTTATTCTCGAGCTCGACGCGGAACATCGCGTTGGGCAGAGGTTCGATCACCACGGCCATTACCTCGATGGCATCCTCTTTGGGATTGCCGTCGGTTGTTTTCTTTTTCTCTTGCTCTGGCCTTTTCTTCATGAACTCCCAAGCCGCCGTTCAGCGAACTTTATTTCCAAAAACTACCAGCAAGGTCCCGATGCATCCCGCGGCCGAGTAAGAATCCAGGGCCCTTCCGCGGTGATGGCCACGGTGTGCTCGAAATGCGCGGCGTCGCTGCCATCGGCTGTCACCGCCGTCCATTTATCGCCGAGCACCTTAACTTCCGGCCCGCCGCTGGTAACCATCGGCTCGATGGCCAGCACCATGCCCGCCTGCAAGCGCGGACCGTGACCCGGCTCGCCGTAATTCGGGAGCTGCAGGTCCTCGTGCATCTTCGTGCCGATGCTGTGGCCTACAAACTCGCGCACAACCGACAGCCCGTTCCGTTCCACCCAGCCCTGCACAGCGGCCGAAATGTCGCTCAGCCGGTTGCCCGGCCGGGCCTGCTCGATGGCCTGTTCCAGCGATTCCCGGGTTACCCGGAGCAACTTCTCGCGCTTGGGATCGATCTTGCCCACTGGAAACGTTACTGCCGCGTCGGCAAAGTAGCCATCCGATTCGACCCCGAAATCGATCGAAAGAATGTCTCCATCTTTCAAGGTCCGCTTGGGCGACGGAATCCCGTGCACTACTTCATTGTTGATCGAGGCGCATACCGAAGCGGGATAGCCTCGATAGCCCTTAAATGCCGGCCGAACGCCTTCGTCCTTGCAGGTCCGCTCCGCCACCGCGTCCAATTCTTTGGTGGTCACTCCGGGCTTGGCCATTTCCCTCAGGTTGGTGAGGACGTTCCAAACCACCATCCCGCCCTTGTGCATCTTTTCCAGTTCCGTGGCCGATCGGCAGATAATCATTTTCCCAACGCCGCGTTGCCCAGAATATCAAGCACGGCACGCGTCACCAGATCCATGTCCGCCGAGGCATCAATCGTACGCAGCACGCCTCGTCCTGAATAATATTGCACCAGCGGCTTGGTTTGCCGGTCGTACGCCTCAATGCGGCCGCGAATCACCTCTGGCCGGTCGTCGGGACGTTGGATCAATTCGCCGCCATCGGTATCGCACTTTCCCGCTACCTTCGGCGGATGGTCGTACACATTGTAAATCTCGCCGCCGATCGTGCAGGTGCGGCGTCCCGTAAGCCTGCGGATCAAATCTTCGTAATCCACGGCGAAGTGAATCACCACGGGATCGCCCAAACCCCGATGCTGCAGAATGACGTCCAGATCGCGGGCCTGAATTAAAGTTCGCGGAAACCCGTCGAACACGAAACCGTTCGCGCAATCCGGCTGCGCCACGCGATCATCCACCATTCCCAGCATCAACTCATCCGGCACCAGCGCGCCCCGGTCCATCAACGGCTTCGCTTGGCTTCCCAGTTCGGTCCGCCGGCTGATGTGGTCGCGCAGCATGTCGCCGGTGGATAAATGCGGCACGCCGCAAATCTGCGCCACTCGCTTTGCCTGTGTTCCCTTGCCTGCCCCCGGAGGCCCCAGAAAGATCACCGCGCGTCGCAGCAATCGCTCTCCAGCCGTCCGGTCGGTATTGCTAGCCACGACGGCTTCGCACCTTTCCCTTCTTTACGAAACCATCGTAGTTGCGCATCACCAGTTGTGCCTCCACTTGCTGCACCGTATCCATGGCCACGCCCACCACGATCAACAACGAAGTGCCGCCAAAATAAAAAGTGACGCCCAGCCCTTCCAGCACGAACCGCCACATGTGCGCGTCAAACCAGGCACCGCCCAGCCACACCGGCAAGTGCTGCAAGTGAATCCCGGAAATCAGCCATTCGGGCAGCAAGCAGACAATCGCCAGGTACACGCCGCCCACAAACGTCAAGCGCGTTAAAATCCGGTTGATGTGTTCCGACGTGTTTCGTCCCGGACGGATGCCCGGAATGAAGCCGCCGTACTTGCGCATGTTGTCGGCCAGCTCCGTGGGATTGAAAATAATTCCCACGTAAAAAAAGGCGAAGAAAAGAATCAATACCACGTACACCAGCGTGTAGAGCGGCTCGCCCCAGGAAAGCGCCTTTGCAAATTTTTCCATTCCCGGCGAACTCTTCTGGAAAAACAACGCCAGAGTCTGTGGGAACGTGAGCAAGGAGCTGGCGAAAATCGGCGGAATCACGCCGCCGGAATTCACGCGCAACGGCAGATAGGTCATCTGACCGCCCATCACTTTTCGACCCATCACGCGCTTGGCGTATTGCACCGGAATGCGCCGCTGGCCGCCCTCCACGTACACAATGAACGCAACCACGGCCACCATCAATATCAGCAAGGCGATCACCGCCAGCGGAGTGAACGGACCCCACTGCGCCGAACTCGTCTTGCCCCACAAATCCGCCACCGCGCGCGGCAAACCCACCACGATTCCGGCAAAAATAATCAGCGACATTCCATTGCCGATTCCGCGGTCGCTGATCTGCTCGCCCAGCCACATGATGAACGCCGAACCCGTGGTCAGAGTCAAAATGGTCATCAGCAAGAACCGCACGCCGGGGTGGTACACCAGCGCCTGGCCGCTCAGGTTCTGCCGCATCAGCGTCAGGCCAATCGTGAATGATTGGAAAATACTCAGAATAATTGTCAGATAGCGCGTGTACTGAGTGATTTTGCGCCGGCCCAGCTCGCCTTCTTTTTGCAGGCGCTCGAGGTACGGCCACACCACCACCATCAATTGCAAAATAATCGACGCCGTGATGTACGGCATGATGCCCAGCGCGAAAATCGTCAACCGCCGGAAATTGCCGCCGCTGAACAAGTCGATGATTCCGAGCACCGAACCCTGCCCCTGCTGGAACAATTGCTGCAGCAGTTCGGTATTGATTCCGGGCGTGGGAACAAACGCTCCCAATCGATACACCCCCAGCAACGCCAGGGTGAACAGGACGCGCTTGCGCAAGTCCGGCGTGCGGAAGATATTTCGAAACGCTTCGACAAGCTTGCCCATTACAGGACTTCGACCTTCCCTCCGGCGCGCGTAATTTTCTCCGCGGCCGTGCGGCTGAAAGCATGCGCGCGAACCGTAAGCGCCACTTTCAGGTCGCCATCACCCAGAACTTTCAATCCATCCTTGCGCGGGCTTACAATTCCGCGGCCCAGCAACGATTCCGGCGAAACCGTTTCTCCCGCGGCGAAGGCATTCAGCATTTCCACGTTCACAATCGCGAATGATTTCGAAAACGGATTGTGGAAGCCGCGCTTCGGGATGCGGCGATGCAACGGCATTTGCCCGCCCTCGAAACCCACCCGGCGCTGGTAGCCGCGGCGGGACTTCTGTCCCTTGTTGCCTTTGCCTGCCGTCTTGCCGAGTTTCGAACCCATGCCGCGGCCGACGCGGACTTTGCGATGCCGCGAGCCGCGAGCCGGCGACAAGTTCGAAAGCGTAGGTGTTTTCTGGTCTGCCATCTTATCCTTCCAACTCTTCGATCAGGTGCCGCACGGCATGCATCATCCCGCGGACCGAGGGAGTATCCTCAATCTCGAGGGTCTGCTCCATCCGGCGAAAACCCAAGCCGCGAATCGTTTGACGCATGCGGATGGGACAGCCAATGAAGCTGCGCACCCATTTGATCTTGATCGTGCCTGCTTTCTTTTTGCTTGCCATGATCCTAAACTCTCACAGAACTATAAGTTAGAAGGCTTTAAGAACTCGCGGCCGCAGCCGGCTCTTCGCCGCCCTTGCCTCGCTCTTCAGCCACCTTCGCAGCGTCCATTAGATGTAACAAAGCGTCGAACGTCGCTTTCACCACGTTGTGCGGGTTCGAGGTGCCCAGAGACTTGGTCAGCACATTCTGGATTCCAGCCACTTCCATCACCGCGCGGACCGGGCCGCCGGCAATCACTCCGGTTCCTTCCGACGCCGGTTTCAGGAGCACTCGCCCCGAGCCGTATCGCCCGACCACCTGGTGCGGAATGGTGGTGCCCTTCAAATTGAACTTCACCATGTTCTTCTTGGCTTGTTCGATGGCCTTGCGGATCGCCATGGGTACTTCGCGGGCCTTGCCCATCCCGAATCCCGCGTGCCCGTGTTGATCGCCCACCACCACCAGCGCCGAAAAACTCAAGTTCTTGCCGCCCTTCACTACTTTCGTCACCCGGTTGATGGCGACTACTTGGTCTTTCACGCTCGCGGGATTGGCGTCAATCTGGCGGCGGACGGACAGGGTATCTTTGAGCTCTTGTTTAGCCATATCGTTCGTTAAAACTGCAATCCCGCCTCTCGTGCCGCGTCGGCAAGCGCCCGCACGCGGCCGTGATATTGGTAGCCCCCTCGATCGAACACCACTTTCTCGACGCCTGCAGCCTTGGCGCGTTCCGCCACCACTTTCCCGATCAATTTGGCCGCGGCCACATTCCCGCCGCCCTTGATTTGCTTGCGCACTTCGCCGTCGATGGAACTGGCGGAAGCCAGCGTGCGTCCCTCGGCGTCATTGATCACCTGCGCGTGGATATGGCGCAAGGAACGAAAAACGCACAGGCGGGGACGCTCGGTTGTCCCTGCAATCACCTGGCGAGTCCGCCGATGGATTCGCTGGCGATGTCCATTGCGCGATAGTTTACGAGCCCTTACGGTTGCCACGTTCGTCTCTCCTCGTTCCTTAACCCGCGGTCTTGGCGGCCCCGGCCTTGCCCGCCTTCTTCTTCAGCCGCTCGCCGCTGATGCGGATGCCTTTTTGCTTGTACGGATCGGGCGGACGCAACGCGCGCAAATTGGCGGAGACCTGGCCGACCACGCCCTTATCCGCTCCCGAAACGCTCATGCGCGTCTGCTTCTCCACGGTAATCGTGATGCCCTCGGGGATCGGGAATTCGATGGGGTGCGAATAACCCAGAGCCAGCACCAGAGTCTTGCCTTTCAGCTCGGCTCGATAGCCGACGCCCACGATGTCCAGATCCTTCTTGAATCCGTCGGTGACGCCGCGCACCGCGTTCGCCACCAGCGCCCGCGCCAGTCCATGCACCGCTTTCTGGCTTTCGTTTTCGCGCAACGCAAGCAAAGTGCCGTCTTTCTTTTCAAAACGGATCCCGCGCGGCAAAGCCACGGACAATTTCCCCTTGGGACCCTGCACGTCGACGCTGCGATCCTGAATCTGAAACTTTACGGTCGCGGGCACGGTTATCGGTTTGTTTCCAATTCGTGACATGGCTTCTCTCGATCCTCTGGCGCTACCAGACTTCGCAAAGCAACTCGCCGCCCAGGCCTTCTTTCTTCGCGCTCTGCCCGGTCATCACTCCGCGCGGCGTGGAGAGAATGGCGATTCCCATCCCGCCCACCACCGAGCGAATATCCATCTTGCCTACATAGCGCCGGCATCCCGGGCGCGAAATGCGTTTAGGTCGGTGATGATGCTGCGCCGGTCCGGCGTGTAGCGCAGGAAGACTCGCAGCATTTTCTTGGGCTTCGATTCTTCCACCACTTTGTAAGTGGATAGATAGCCCTCTTCCTTCAATACCCGGGCGATTTCCACCTTCAGCTTCGAAGAGGGCAGATCGACGCGCGGGTGCCGCGCCTTGGCGGCGTTGCGAATCCGCGTCAACATGTCCGCAATAGGATCAGTTTGCATTCATTCCTTCCTTACCAGCTCGCCTTGAGCACGCCGGGGATTTCGCCCTTCAGCGCCAGGCCGCGGAAACAGATGCGGCACATTTCAAACTTTCGCAGGAAGCCTCGCGGCCGGCCGCAAATCCGGCAACGGTTCCGCTTGCGCACCTTGAACTTCGGTTTCCGGCGCATCTTCGCGAATTGACAGGTTCGCGCCATCGTTTCTCCTTTTCCTGTTCCTTGCGTCCGCCGCCGCTTAGGCGCGCAGCGGGATACCCATCAGCTTCAAAAGTTCCCGGCCTTCTTCGTCGGTGTGCGCGGTGGTGGTGATGGTGATGTTCATTCCCTTCATCTTGTCCACCCGCGTGTAATCGATTTCCGGAAACACCAGTTGGTCGCGCAAGCCCAGCGTGTAATTTCCGCGGCCATCGAACGAATTCGAGGGCAGGCCCTTGAAATCGCGCACGCGCGGCAGCACGATGCTGGAAAGCCGGTCGAGGAATTCGTACATGATCTCGCCGCGCAGTGTGACCATGCAGCCGATCGGCATGCCCTTGCGAATCTTGAAATTCGCGATCGATTTCTTGGCTCGCGTGATCACCGCTTTCTGCCCGGTGATCTGTCCCAGTTCAACCACCGCCGTATCCAGTAACTTCACGTTCTGGCTGGCTTCGCCCAGGCCGATATTCACCGTCACCTTCGAAAGGCGCGGCACCGCCATGGTGTTTTTGTACCCGAAACGCTTTTGCAGCGCCGGGATCACGTCTTTATGAAATCGTTCCTGTAACCGGCTGGCCATTTCCCTAGCTCTCCAAAGTGACTTTGCAGCGGCGGCACACGCGAGTCTTCGAGCCGTCGGGCAGCGTGGTGTGACCCACGCGCGTGGGCTTGCCGCAGCCCGGGCATACCGGCATCACGTTGGAAACGTGAACCGGGCCTTCTTTATCCAGAATTCCGCCCTTGATGTTTTTCGAAGGGTTTGGCCGGGTATGCCGCTTGATGATGTTGGCGTGCTCGATGGTTACCTGCTGCTTGGCAGGATTCACCGTCAGCACGCGCCCGGTCTTTCCCTTGTCGCGGCCGGTCATGATTCGGACCGTGTCGCCGTGACGCAAATGAATGGGTGCTTTTTTGGCTGTCGTTTCTTTCATGGTTACCACACTTCCGGCGCTAAGGAGATGATCTTCGTGAACTTCTTCTCGCGCAATTCGCGGGCTACCGGGCCAAATACACGCGTGCCCACCGGCTCTCCCGCATCGTTGATCAGCACCGCTGCATTATCGTCGAACCGGATATACGTTCCGTCGCGGCGGCGGTGCTCTTTGCGGGTCCTCACCACCACGGCGCGAACCACTTTGCCCTTCTTGACCGCGCTATCCGGCGCTGCTTCCTTCACCGCGGCGGTGATCACGTCGCCCAGCCCTGCGGTGAGCCCGGCATCGCCGCCGACCGGCAGGATGCACGTAAGCTGGCGCGCGCCGGAATTATCGGCGACAGTCAGCCATGTCCGCATCTGAACCATTATCTTGCTCCCCCGTTCCCTGGTTAAACGCCGCTAGTTCACTCGGGTCGAACGCGCCACCACTTCAGCCAGCCGCCAGCGTTTCAGCTTCGAGAGCGGCCTTGTCTCGATGATGCGCACGGTATCGCCCACGCGTGCATCGCCCGTTTCATCGTGCGCGTAGAATTTCTTCACCACGCGGATGACCCGCTGGTACATCTTGTGCTTCACTTTGCGCGTCACCTTCACCACAATCGTCTTCTGCATCTTGGTGCTGATGACGATGCCGGTCAGCTCTTGCCGTGCGCCCCGCGCATGCGCGGGCGCCGGAGTGGCTGCCGGCGCGGTTTCATTTGCCATCGTTCTTCCTCAATTCATTCTGGGTCAGAAGCGTCTTGATGCGCGCCAGGTCTCGGCGCGCTTCGCGCAGCTTCTTGATGCCTTCCGTCTGCCCGGTGGAAAGCTGAAAACGCAGGCGGAAAACCTGTTCGGTTAGTTCCTGTTGCTGCACGTTCAGTTCATCCGTGCCCATCTCGCGATATTTTTCCAGGCTGCTTGGCATTACAGTTCTCCCGCGCGGCTGACGAATTTCGTCAAGATCGGCAGCTTGTGCGACGCCAGCTTCATGGCTTCGGTGGCCGATGCAAGGTCTACTCCAGCCATCTCGAACATGATTCTGCCGGGTTTCACCACCGCCACCCATTTCTCGGGCGGCCCTTTGCCCTTGCCCATTCTGGTTTCAGCGGGCTTCTTGGTGAACGGCTTGTCCGGGAAAATCCGGATCCACAGTTTTCCGCCGCGCTTGATGAACCGGGTGATCGCGACACGCGCCGCTTCGATTTGGCGGTCGGTAATCCAAGCTGGTTCGAGCGCCTTCAGCCCATATTCACCGAAAGCCAGCGACCCGCCGCGCCAGGCTTTGCCCGTGCGCCGGCCGCGCTGCTGCTTGCGGTACTTTACTTTCTTCGGCATTAACATAATTTTTGTCCCGTGCTGCTATTCGCCCGCCGGTTTTAGACCGCGGCAGCGGCTTCCGGCTTCTTGCGTTCCGGAAGATTTTCGCCCTGGTTGATCCAGCACTTCACGCCAATCACTCCATAAGTGGTGTAAGCCTGGGCGAATCCAAAATCGATGTCGGCGCGCAGAGTCTGCAGCGGCAGCCGCCCCTGCAGGTACCATTCCTTGCGCGCGATTTCCGCGCCGTTCAGCCGCCCGCCCACGCGCACCTTGATTCCCTTGCAGCCGAAACGCAGCGCCGAATCCACCGCCTTGCGCATGGCGCGCCGGAAAGCCACGCGCTTTTCCAGTTGCAACGCAATCGATTCCGCCACCAGTTGCGCATCCAGTTCCGGCCGGTGTACTTCCTGGATATCGATGTGCACTTCGCGCTTGGTGCGCTTTTGCACTTCGTTTTTCAGCTTGTCGATTTCCGCGCCCTTGCGCCCGATGATGATTCCCGGACGCGCGGTCTGGATGCGGATGACCAGCTTGTTCGCGGCGCGCTCGATTTCGATCGAGCTGATTCCCGCCGAGCGCAGCCGGTCCTTGAGCTGCTTCCGCAATTCCACGTCCTCATGCAGCAGGTCGGCATATTCTTTCTTGGCGAACCAGCGCGACCGCCACATTTTCGTGTAGCCCAAACGGAACCCGTATGGATGAGTCTTCTGCCCCAATCGGTCCTCCTACTTCTTCGGCTTTTTCGCCTGCGTTCGTTTGCCGCCCTGCGTCAGCGCTTTGCGCGCGCGCCGCACGGCGCCCTTCACACCCTTCGACGCTTCTTGCTCTGCAACGGCCGCCGCCGCACGGCCTGCCGCTGCCGCGTGATGTTCGGCCACCTGCACCACGATATGGCTGGTGCGCTTCTGATAGCGGAATGCGCGGCCCATCGGCGCCGGGCGCAGCCGCTTCCAGCGCGGTCCTTCGTTTACATAGCAAGCGGTGACGTAGAGCGAATCGACGTCGAGTGAATCGCCGGCGTCTTCCGCTTTCCGCTCGGCGTTGGCGATCGCGCTGCGCAAAATCTTTTCAATGTCCTTGGCGATGCGCTTTTTCGTGTAATGCAGCGTCTGCAACGCCTGTTCCGCCGCCTGCCCGCGGATCAAGTCCACCACCAGGCGCGCTTTCTGTGGCGAGACGCGCGCATAACGCGCTTTGGCCAGGCCTTCAATGCGATTTGCCACAATCGGTGTCGTCGCCATGGTTTATGCCTTGGGCGCTGCCGGCGGTGCGCCGCCGGGTGCTCCAGCGCCGCCCCCTGCTGCCGGTGCTGCGCCGCCTGCCGGAGCCGCTGCTGCTGCCGCCCTTTCGAGCGCCGCTTTAACCGCGTGGCCTTTAAACGTGCGCGTCGGAGCGAATTCGCCCAACTTGTGTCCCACCATTTGTTCGGTGATATACACGGGAATAAATTTCTTGCCGTTGTGCACGGCGATGGTGTGGCCGATCATTTCCGGCAAAATCGTCGACCGCCGCGACCAGGTCTTTACGACTTTCTTTTCGTTGCGCTCGTTCATTCCCTCCACCTTCACGCGCAGGTGGCCATCAATGAACGGACCCTTCTTCAGTGAACGTGGCATTGTCTCGTCTCTTTCCTCAGTTCAAAACCGGATCCAAACCCTGCAAAAAATTCGCTGTTCGACTATTCTTCGACGCGCCGCAACTTGATCCACTGCGCCCGGCGCATCTTTCGAAAGCCTCGCACCGGTCCCGAGACGCGATGCGAGAGCGGGCAAAACGGGCAAACAAACCGCGTGCCTGACGCGTTGGCGATCTTTTCCACAATCACGCCCCATCCTGGCTTGCACATCCGGAACAGGATTTGCTCCGGGCCCGCATGTTTCGCGACGGGCTTGGCCGGGCGGCGTGTGGCGGCTCGCGCGGGTTTGCGTGTGCGCGGCCGGCGCCGCGCGCTCGAACTGGATGATCGGGTTGCTCTCATGAGCTTGCTCTCAATTTCCCGCCGCGCCGGGAGCATAGTTTTGCCACTCCGTGCTCGAACTTTCGACCGACTGAAAAGAAACTACGGCTTGCGCCGCTGGACAATCCACTTGTCCCCGCCATGCTTCTTGCGCGTCTTCGCGCCCAGCGTGGGGAAACCCCACGGCGTTTGCGGGTGATTGCCTTTCACTCGGCCTTCCCCACCGCCGTGCGGATGGTCCACAGGGTTCATCGCCACGCCGCGCACGGTGGGCCGGATTCCCAGCCACCGCGAACGGCCTGCCTTGCCATAGGTGATGTTCTCGTGATCCAGATTGCCGATCTGTCCGACCGTTGCCATGCAATCGACACTGAACTTTCGCGTCTCGCCCGAGGGCAGCTTGATCAACGCGATTTCACCTTCCTTGCTCAACAGTTGTGCTGCTCCGCCCGCCGACCGAACCACTTGGCCGCCTTTGCCGGGATGCAGTTCGAGGTTATGAACCATGGTGCCGGGAGGAATGTTGCGGATCGGCAGCGCGTTGCCAGGCAAAATGTCCGCTGCCGGCCCCGCTTGCACCGTCGCGCCCACCGTCAATCCTACCGGATGCAAAATGTAACGCTTCTCGCCATCCGCATAGTGCAAGAGCGCCAGGCGAGCCGAGCGGTTCGGATCGTATTCGATCGCTGCAACTTTGGCCGGGATGCCGAACTTATCGCGGCGAAAATCGATTTTGCGATACTGCCGTTGATGTCCGCCGCCGCGGTGCCACACGGTCACTTCCCCGTGATTATTGCGGCCGCCCGTGCGGCGCAGTGGCTCGACCAGCGATTCTTCCGGCGTTTGTTTGGTGATCTCGCTCTTATCGAGCGTGGTCAGAAACCGCCGTGACGGTGTATACGGTTTAAAGCTCTTCAGTGGCATCGTTCCCTCTTGCTTGCCTGCCGGATACCCGCCGGGCGGGGCTCGCGGCCAATGCTGGAATTACAAATTCTCCGCGTACTCGATCATCTTTTCGCCTTCCGCCAGCTTCACGTAGGCTTTTTTCCAGTCGCGCCGGTAGCCTTCGGAACGGCCGCGGCGGCGCATCTTGCCGAAATAGTTGGCCGTGCGCACCGCGGCCACCTTCACTTTGAAAATCGTCTGCACCGCTTCGCGAATTTCCGTTTTGGTGGCGTTGGCCGCCACTTCGAACACCACGGTATGCTGCGTTTCTTTCACGCCCAGGCCTTTCTCGGTGATGATGGGGCGCCGGATCACCTGGAATGCTCGCGTCGTCATGGCCTAATCCTTCTTCGCTTTCGGCTTGGCTTTTGCCTTAGCTTTGGCCGGCTTCTTGGCGGCTTTTACCTGCTTTGCTTTCGCCGCCGGAAATTTCTTGGCCGCCTTGCGGGGCGCCGCTGCTGTAGTCCCTTCGATCTGCACAGTTCCGGCGGGAGGAGCGGACTTCACAGCGCCGAGCGAGCTGCTCAATCGCAATGCCGCGCCGCGCGAAAGCATCAGCCGTTCGTGCTTCATCAGGTCGTACGGCTGCAGTTCGGTCGTCACCACCAGCTTCACGCCTTCCAGGTTCCGGCTGGCGCGCTCGAGATTTGTTTCCACCGCGACGTCCACCAGCAGAATCGTCCGGCTGGATTCATCGAGGTTCGAAAGCGCCTGGCGAAACGGCTTGGTCTTGTGCGAATCGAGCGCCCAATCCTCGATCACCGTCAACTTTTCTTCCGCCAGCTTTGCGGACAATGCCGAACGCAGCGCGCCTACCTGCATCTTTTTCGGCAAGCGGTAATCGTAACTGCGCGGCTTCGGTCCGTGGACTGTGCCGCCATGCCGCCAGAGTGGCGACCGGATCGAGCCCACGCGCGCGCGCCCTGTTCCCTTCTGCTTCCAGAGCTTGCGCCCCGAACCGCTCACTTCGCTCTTGTCTTTCGTCTTATGCGTTCCGGCGCGCTGCTGGTTCAGGTAGTGCCGCACGGTTTCATGCAACAGGTGCGGGTTTACCTTGGCGCCAAACACGTCATCGGCCAGCTCCACCTGCCCGGCTGCCGATCCATCGAGTTTCACCACGTCAACAAGAGGCATCGTTGTCTCGCTACTTGGCCTTGCGGGCCTTCCGAATCATGATGTATGCCCCGTTCGGGCCGGGAACCGCGCCGCGAACGAACAGCAAATTCTCTTCCGCGTCAATTTGCACCACGCGCAATCCTTGCGACGTCACACGCGCGTGGCCCATGTGTCCGGGCATGTGCTGTCCCGGCCAAACGCGCGAAGGAAATGAACTGGCGCCGATTCCGCCGGGCGCCCGGTGATGCATCGAACCGTGAGTGGAATCGCCGCCGCGGAAGTGCCAGCGCCGCACGCCGCCCTGAAATCCTTTGCCTTTGCTTACCCCGGTCACATCCACGTATTCGCCGACCTTGAATCCATCGACCAAAACGCGGTCGCCCGGCTTGGTTTCTTCCTTCGAATCTTCCAGGCGGATTTCGCGCACATAACGCATCGGCGCCACTCCGGCCTTTTTAAAATGCCCGGTCATGGGCTTGGCGATCCGTTGTGGCTTGATGAATTCCACCAACCCGAGCTGCACGGCCTCGTAGCCGTCTTTTTCCGAAGTGCGCCGCTGCACCACCACGCAGGGCCCCGCTTGCAGCACGGTGCACGGCACGGCCGTGCCGTCGGCGACAAACACTTGCGTCATGCCGAGTTTGATTCCCAAGATTCCGTTGACTGGCATTTCGTTCGCTCTTTCCCGTTACTTCGTGGAGTGTTCCCGCCCGAAGGCTTTAATTTCGACGTCCACGCCCGGCGGCAAATCGAGTTTCATCAGCGCGTCCACCGTATCCGGCGTCGGCTCCAGAATATCGATCAGGCGCTTGTGCGTGCGCATTTCAAATTGCTCGCGCGATTTCTTGTCGACGTGCGGCGACCGCAGCACGGTCCAGCGGTTGATCACCGTCGGCAGCGGAATCGGCCCGGCTACGGCGGCTCCGGTGCGCTTGGCGGTTTCCACAATTTCCCGGGTCGATTGATCGAGGATGCGGTGGTCGTACGCTTTCAAACGAATGCGAATTTTTTCACCAGTCGGCATAGGTTACTCGATAATCTCCGTCACCGCGCCGGCGCCCACGGTGTGGCCGCCTTCGCGGATCGCGAATCGCAATCCCTTTTCCAGCGCCACCGGCGTGATCAGCGACACTTCGCACGACACGTTGTCTCCCGGCATCACCATTTCCACTCCCGCCGGCAGCTTCACGTCTCCCGTCACATCCGTCGTCCGAAAATAAAACTGCGGCCGGTATCCCGTGAAAAACGGCGTGTGCCGCCCGCCTTCTTCCTTCGTCAATACGTACGCTTCCGCCTTGAACTTCGTGTGCGGCGTGATCGATCCCGGCTTGCACAGCACCTGCCCGCGCTCTACTTCTTCTTTTTCCGTCCCGCGCAGCAGCAATCCCACGTTGTCGCCCGCGATTCCTTCATCCAAGAGCTTGCGGAACATCTCCACGCCCGTCACAATCCGCTTCATCGTCGGACGGAATCCCACAATCTCCACTTCTTCGCCCACTTTCACCTTGCCGCGTTCGATTCGTCCCGTCACCACCGTCCCGCGCCCCGATATCGAAAAAATATCCTCGATCGGCATCGCGAACGGCTTGTCCACTTCCCGCGGCGGCAGCGGCACGTTCTGGTCCACCGCTTCCATCAAATCCAAAATCGATTTCTCCCACTTCGCATCGCCCTCCAGCGCCTTCAGCGCCGACCCGCGCACCACCGGAACCTTGTCTCCCGGAAACTGGTACATCTTCAGCAGGTCGCGCACTTCCAGTTCCACCAACTCGAGCAATTCCGGATCTTCCACCATGTCGCACTTGTTCAAAAACACCACGATGTACGGCACGCCCACCTGCCGCGCCAGCAGAATGTGTTCGCGCGTCTGCGGCATCGGCCCGTCCGTCGCCGCCACCACCAGAATCGCGCCGTCCATCTGCGCCGCGCCCGTGATCATGTTCTTGATGTAATCGGCGTGCCCCGGACAATCAATGTGCGCGTAGTGGCGGTTGGCCGTCTCATACTCGACGTGCGCCACCGCGATGGTGATGCCGCGCTCCCGCTCTTCCGGCGCGTTGTCAATCGAATCGAACGACCGGAACGACACCTTCGGATTATTCTTCGACAGCACCTTGGTAATCGCTGCCGTCAAAGTGGTCTTGCCGTGGTCGATGTGTCCGATCGTTCCCACATTCACGTGCGGCTTACTGCGTTCGAATTTCTCCTTCGCCATCGTCTGCTCCTCAGACTGAGCGTTCCCCGGATGAATTGCGGACTGCTACCGGACTACTTTCCCCGTGGCCTTGGAAATCACTTCTTCGGCCACCGAATTCGGCGCCTGCTCGTAATGCGAAAAGTGCATGGTAAAACTCCCGCGGCCCTGCGTGCGGCTGCGAATGTCCGTGGCATATCCGAACATTTCCGCCAGCGGAACTTCGGCGCGAATAATCTGGCTGCCCGCGCGGCTTTCCGCACCCTGTGTGCGCCCGCGGCGACCGTTCAGATCGCCCACCACCACGCCCATGTATTCGTCCGGAACCACCACTTCAAGCCGCATGATCGGCTCAAGCAATCTGGGGTTCGCGCGATGGCAAGCCTCTTTGAACGCCATCGATCCCGCAATCTTGAACGCCATTTCCGAGCTGTCCACTTCGTGGTAGCTGCCGTCTTCGATCACTGCCGCAATGTCCACCATTTCGTAGCCCGCCAGCACTCCGTTCTCGAGCGCCTCGACGATTCCGTCTTCAATGGGAGCGAATAAATTCCTTGGGAATCGCGCCGCCGAATACTTTGTCGATGAACAGGAAGCGGTGCTCCTTGTCGAAGTGCCACTTGCCGCCCTTGCCGACGATGGACCTTTGCAAAGTTCATCCAGTTCGTCGACGGACATTTCGTGCATATCCTCGTGGCTGGCGTTCGGCAACGGATGAACGGTGAGTTTCACATGGCCGTACTGGCCGCGGCCGCCGGTCTGGCGGACATATTTCTTTTCCCCGGGAGCTGCCTTGGTAATCGTCTCGCGATACGCCACCTGCGGCCGGCCCACGTTGGCCTGCACGTTGAATTCGCGCATCATGCGGTCGACGATGATTTCCAGGTGCAGCTCGCCCATTCCCGAAATCAACGTTTGCGCCGTGTCGGGATCGGTGTGCACGCGGAACGTAGGATCTTCTTGAGAAAGTTTGCCGAGCGCCGTCGCCAGTTTTTCCTGGTCGGCGTTGGTTTTCGGCTCGATAGCCACCGAAATTACCGGAGCGGGAAACTCGATGGTTTCAAGGACGATGGGCTTGCCTTCGTCGCACAACGTGTCGCCGGTGGAAACGTTTTTCAGGCCCACGCATGCCGCGATGTCTCCGGCATCGATCGAATCAATTTCCTCGCGCTTGTTGGCGTGCATGCGCATCAGCCGTCCAATGCGCTCGCTCTTCTTCTTCGCCGGAGTTATAGACGGAACTGCCTTGCTTCAGCACGCCGGAATAGACGCGGATGTAGGTGACGTGCCCGACGAACGGGTCGGACATAATTTTAAATGCCAGCGCGCAAAACGGCTGGTCATCACTGGCCCGCCGAAGCAGCGGCTCGTCTCCGTCGATGGAAGTGCCTTCGGTGGGCGCGATATCCGCCGGAGAAGGCAAATAATCCACAATGGCATCGAGCAGAGGCTGAATTCCCTTGTTTTTGAACGCGGAACCCGCCAGCACCGGCACCAGCTTCAGCGCCAGAGTCGACCGGCGCAGCGAAGCACGCAATTCCTCGGGCGACAGCGCATGCTCGGCCAGGTACTTGGTCAGCACGGCGTCGTCGTGTTCCGCGATGTATTCCACCACTTTGTCGCGATGCTCTTTGTAGAATTCCGGATCGATCGCGGAGGCTTTCAAGGCGATGACCACTTCGGGGTGCGACTTCTGAAATTCCGCGTCCCACAACTGGCTGACCGGAACCGTTTCGTATTCCGCGCCCAGCGTTTCGTTCTTCCAGATAATTACTTTCTCTTCGATAAAATCGATTACGCCGATGAAATTCTCTTCCTTTCCGAGAGGAAACTGCAGAGGGACGGGATGGGCGGTCAGGCGCTGGCGCATCGTGCGGATGGCGTGGTCGAAATCGGCGCCGACCCGGTCCATCTTGTTCACAAAGGCAATGCGCGGGACGCGGTACTTGTCCGCCTGGCGCCACACCGTTTCCGTCTGCGGCTGCACTCCGGCTACCGCGTCGAAAATGGCTACCGCGCCATCCAACACACGCAAAGAACGCTCCACTTCCACCGTAAAATCCACGTGGCCCGGCGTATCGATGATGTTGATCCGGTAATTCTCGGCGAATCGCTTCCAGGCAGTCGTGGTAGCGGCGGACGTAATCGTGATGCCGCGCTCGCGTTCCTGTTCCATCCAGTCCATTACCGTGGTGCCGTCATCCACTTCGCCGATCTTGTAGGTGACGCCGGTATAGAAAAGAATGCGCTCGGTCGAGGTCGTCTTGCCGGCGTCAATGTGCGCCATGATCCCGATGTTGCGGATGTGGTCGAGTTGGAATTGTCGGGCCATAAAAATTTCTTCGGAGCGCTACCAGCGATAATGCGCGAAAGCCTTGTTGGCCTCCGCCATGCGGTGCACGTCCTCCTTCTTCTTGATGGCTCCGCCGCGATTATTCGAAGCGTCCATCAATTCATCCATCAGCTTGCCGACCATGGTCTTTCCGCTGCGCGCCCGCGCGTACAGCACGATCCAGTGGATCGCCAGCGATTGCCGCCGGAACTGGTTCACTTCCACCGGCACCTGGTAGTTCGCGCCGCCCACGCGCCGCGTCTTGACTTCCAGCAGCGGCTTCACGTTCTCCACCGCCTTCTTGAATACCGTCAGCGCGTCGCCATTCGATTTTTCGGCGATCTGCTCCATGGCCTTATAAAATATGGCTTGCGCCGTGTTGCGCTTGCCGTCGTACATCATCGAACTGATGAACTTCTGCACCAGGTCGCTTCCGTATACGGCGTCGCCGGGAATCTTCCGGCGTGAAATGAATCCTTTACGAGGCATCGTTCCGCTCTCCTACTTCTGGGCGGCTTTGGGCCGCTTGGCGCCGTATTTCGAGCGCGCCTGTTTGCGATTTTCAACCCCCGCGGCGTCCAGCGTGCCGCGGATAATGTGGTAACGAACTCCCGGCAAATCCTTCACGCGGCCGCCGCGCACCAGCACGATCGAGTGCTCCTGCAAATTATGGCCGATGCCGGGGATATAGGTGGTCACTTCGGCGCTATTGGTCAAGCGCACCCGAGCCACTTTTCGCAGGGCCGAATTCGGCTTCTTCGGCGTTTGCGTGTATACGCGCACGCACACTCCGCGCTTTTCCGGGCACGATTCCAACGCCGGCGATTTCGTCTTTGTCCGGATCGCTTCACGCCCGTGACGCACCAATTGCGAGAACGTTGGCAAGAGTGTCCCCCAACTCCCAAAAAATTCGATTCAATTTAGGCGGCAGCATACGCCGCGCTGTTTTTTTATTAGGTGACGGAACAAAAAGAGCTACCCAACGCCCTTAAGGAACCTGCCAAGGACTCCGCACAGACGCCTAGGCCATCGTACGCCATATGCATCTGGTCAAAGCGGAGAAGCCACACGGCTTTGCGGGACTGGCGTCCCATTTCGGCCGTTCCCTTCCTCACCCCGTTCCTTCGTTCTCTGTTCCGGGGCGGAAGGCCTTCCCTTTCACCACTCGGGCAAACTGCACCCGTACAACCGGAAGAGTATAGGTAAAAGACCTTAGTATGTCAACCACAATCCTGTGGAAAAGCAAGCACAACAATTTTCGCCTGCGTCCAATCAGGTCACCACGCCGAACCCTAATAAAACCGGGCCTGCTGGCCTCTATTTCTACTTCTGATCCTTATACGCGTCCGCCGCCCGCTGCGAGATCGCCGCCACCTTATCGAAATTCTTCTCTACAAATGCCGCATTCTCCGGGGATATCGTCGCTGGATATGCCTTCAACTGTCCTTGCCGCTTCATGTCCACCGCCAAAACGGTAACCATCAAAGTCCCGGTCATGACGATGTAATCGCGCTTCGAGAGGCCCGCACTCGCAATGGCGGCCACAATCGGAGGATATTTATCGAGCTCTTTCACGCTCGAATCAATCGAGGGGTGATCGGGAGTTTGATCTTCCATCTGATCCTTGATGCCGGGATTGTCCTTGATCGCCTTGGCTATCGCCCGCGACGCCGCATCATACTTGCTCAAATTGTCCACGGTCAGGCGAAAGGACCTAACCTCCTTCATATCAAGCACTTCCTGCGCGGTCGGCTTCTCCTGAGCAGCGGGCTTTTCTTGCGCCTGCGCCACTGCCTCGCACCGGACCAGCAGGAGAAACAAAATGCCGAACCATGCAATTCGATTCCGGAGGTTCATGGGCCCACTACTCCTCTGGCTTCACGGGGGAATTTCGAGCGGCTCTCGATCCACCCGTGCTACTTGATCTCCATGATTTCCTTTTCTTTGCTGGCGCACAGGTCTTCCACTTTCTTGGTCTCCGCGTGCGTCACTTTTTCGAGCTCGTCCAGCGCCCGCTTCTTATCGTCCTCGCTGATTTTCTTATCCTTCTCGAGCTTTTCCACCGCTTCCTTGATGTCGCGGCGGATGTTGCGCACCGCCGTGCGGTGATTTTCCAGCACTTTGTGGAGGTGCTTTACCAATTCTTTGCGGCGCTCTTCATTCAGCGGGGGAATCGGCACTCGAACCACTTTTCCATCGTTCGAGGGATTCAATCCCAGATCCGACGTGCGAATCGCCTTGTCGATCAAGGGCAGCGCGCCAGGGTCCCAGGGCGAAATCACAATCATCGTGGGATCGGGCACGCTCAGCGTTCCCAACTGGTTTACCGGCATCGGCGTGCCATGGTAATCCACCCGAATATTATCGAGCATCGCCGTGCTGGCCCTTCCCGTGCGCACGCCCGCCAGCTCTTTGCGGAAATCCTCCACCGCTTTTTCCATGCGGATTTTGGCCTGCGTTAGCGCGTCCTTGCTTGTGGCAATCGCTGTCATAGGATCGATCTCCTATCCAATATTAAAATCAGCCACAATTCCTATTCGGAAGTAACCACGGATCCCACCTTCTCGCCCTGCACCACTCGTTGAATATTCCCCCGAACATTCATATTGAAAATAATGATGGGCAGTTTGTTGTCCATGCACAGCGAAATCGCGGTGGAATCCATCACCGATAAGCCCTTCTGAATCACATCCATATATGTGATGCGCGGAAACATCTTGGCGTCTTTCACCTTTTCGGGATCGGCATCGTAAATTCCGTCCACCCGCGTGGCTTTTAAGATCACTTGCGCCTTGATTTCCATCGCGCGAAGCGCGGCGGCGGTATCCGTTGAAAAATAGGGGTTGCCTGTGCCGGCGGCGAAAATTACCACGCGGTCTTTTTCCAGGTGCCGCGTGGCGCGCCGGCGGATAAACGGCTCGGCCACCTGGTGCATTTCAATCGCGCTCATCAATCGCGTATGGCAGCCGGATTTTTCGAGCGCGTCTTGCAGCGCCAGGCCATTAATCACCGTTGCCAGCATTCCCATGTAATCGCCCGTCACCCGATCGATGGCCAGCGACTTCTGCCGCGTTCCGCGGAAAATATTTCCGCCGCCCACCATGATGGCCACCTGCACTCCCAGGGCGTGAACTTCCTTCACCTCCTGGGCAATACTGGCCACGGTTTCCGCGTGAATGCCCGACCCCTGCGTCCCCTGCAGGGATTCCCCGGAAAGTTTCAACACGATTCGACGGTACAGGGGAGGCTTAGCGCCGTCGCTGACTTTTGATGAAAGGTCCGCAGTGGTCATAGGTTTTTGCCGCCGGGCATTTTAGCAGACTTTGCTGCTCACCGGGGGAGGAACGGCGACCCGCTTGCATTTCTTGTGAAGAACCGGCGTAAATGCAAAGGGCACCCCAAACCGCGGATGCCCCTTGAAAATCAAATCGGGATGGCGATTACCCGTTAGTTCGGGCTTGACGCCGGCTCGGGAGCCGCGGGCGCGGCGGCGGCGGGATTTTCGATCTCGCCAACTTTGAACCGCGCAAAACGGCGCACTGCAATATTCTCGCCCAGCTTGGCGATCGATAAGTCGATCAATTCCTTCACCGTGGCGCCTTCGTCCTTGATGAAATGCTGCTCGTACAGGCAGTTCTCTTCGTAGAATTTTTCCATCTTGCCGGTGACGATCTTTTCGATCACCGCATCCGGCTTTCCGGTGGCCTTGGCCTGCTCGCGATAAATTTCCCGTTCGTGATCCAGGATTTCCTGCGTCACTTCCTCGCGCCGCAGAAAGCGCGGATCGAGCGCGGCGATGTGCATGGCCACATCGTGGCACAGCCGCTGGAATTCCTCGGTTCGCGCCACGAAATCGCTTTCGCAATTCACTTCCACCAGCACGCCGATCTTTCCGCCCGCGTGAATGTAATGGCTCACCAGCCCTTCGCTGGCCTGGCGCTGCGCTTTTTTCTGCGCCGCGGCTTGCCCCTTCTTGCGCAGAACATTGATCGCCTGCTCGAGATTGCCGGCCGATTCCACCAGCGCCGCGCGACAATCGCTGAAGCCTGCGCCGGTGCGTTCGCGCAACTCTTTCACCAGCTGGGCAGGTATGTTGGGCTGCTCGGGATTCATGGTCATCGGAGTTAAATTTCCTTCAGATTAAATTTCGGATTAGCCGGCTCATTTGCACTTCTAGACATGAGGGCGAAGCCCTCCGAAGCTCCCCTCACGCTTGCACGAAAAATTAGAGGCCTTCAGGTCCCTCGAATAGCACATAAAGAGCGAAGGCGGGCTACTTCTTGCTGTCCTCTTTCTCTGGTTCGGCCGCTGGTGGAACATCTTCAGGCGTCACCGTCGTTTCCGCCGTCAGATCGATCGGCTCTGCCTCGACGAAGTCGCCTTCCTGCTTCTCGTATTCTTCGTAAGCGCTGGTGTCCACATAATCGACGCCTTCGCCCGCCTGCGTGCCTTCCGCGGATTTCTGTTCCGCGATCTGGCTCTGCTCGAAGGTTTGCCGTCCGGTCAACACCGCGTCCGCAATTTTCGAAGTGAACAAACGAATGGCGCGCAACGCGTCATCATTTCCCGGCACCGGCCAATCCACCATGTCCGGGTCGCAATTCGTATCCACCACCGCAACTACCGGCACGCCCATTCGTCGCGCTTCGCGCACCGCGATCGTTTCCGCGTTGGGATCGATCACGAACATGGCATCGGGAAGTTGCGCCATGTTTTCAATTCCTTCAAAGTTCTGGAACAAATGCTTCAGCTCGCGGTCCAGGCGCGCAGCTTCTTTTTTCGGCAACGCCGCCATGCGTCCGTCTTCCACCATGGCTTTCAGCAATTTCAGCCGCTTGATCGATTTCTGCAGCGTCGCCCAGTTCGTCAGCGTTCCGCCCAGCCAGCGGTGATTGACGAAATACATCCCGCAGCGCTTGGCTTCTTCGGCCACGGCTTCCTGCGCCTGCCGTTTGGTCCCCAGGAACAGAACGATTTTGCCTTTGCTGGTGAGCTCCGCCACGTAGCGAGCCGTGTCGCGGAACATCTTGAGGGTTTTCTGCAGGTCAATGATGTGAATGCCGTTCCGTTCGCCGAAGATATATTCCTTCATCTTCGGATTCCATCTACGCGTCTGGTGGCCAAAGTGAACTCCAGCCTCCAGCAAATCCTTCATCGTGATTTCGACTGCCAATTTTCCTCCTAAATAAAGGGACGCTTCGATCCCGGCCGTCCGGGACAGCATCCTTTTTTGCCGGCTCCAAGCCGGCCGTGAAATATCCCGGCCATGGCGAAAGACCGGGAGAATAACAACTAGCGCTTGCTGAACTGGAACCGCTTGCGCGCGCCCTTCTGGCCGTACTTCTTGCGTTCCTTCATGCGCGAATCGCGCGTCAGGAATCCGTTTTTGCGCAACGGCACGCGCAGCTCGGGATTAAAAATCGATAGCGCGCGCGACAATCCCATGCGCACCGCTCCTGCTTGCCCGCCCACGCCGCCGCCTTTTACCGTGGCCATCACGTCCACTTGTTCCGCTGTGTTCGTGAATTTCAGCGGCTCAACGGCCGAAGTCAGCCACTCGAAGCCAGCCAACGCCGCAGACCTCGCCGCAGCGAGGCGACTCATCACGGTGCCGATCGGAATACCCAGCGCGCTCGCGGCTTCAGCGTAGCTGTATCCTTCACAATATACCAGCAACGCCGCCTCGCGGTGCGCATCCGGCAACTGGGCTATGGCTCTAAACACTTCAGCGGCAAAGATATTCGCTTCGATTTCCCGCGCGCCGTCGATCGCCAGCACGTCTTCGGCGTCGACAAATCCACCGCCTTCGCGAATCCGACGCGCACGAATGTCGTCTAAGCCAGATCGACCGAAGGATGGCGAACAACCAGCGGTCGAGCCGGGTGCCCGGAACGAACTGGTCTGCGCGCTTGATCGCGCGCAGACAGGTCGCCGGACCAGGTCTCCGGCTGCGTCCCTCGCCCGCGAAAGTCACGCGCGCGTACCGCCAAAGGCGCGCTAGGCAAGGCTCCAGACCCGCCCGCACTTCGCGTCGGCTTGCTTCGCTCATGCGCGCATTAAATCCAACGCCGTTCAATTAGGGGTCTCGATCACGGAAAGCAGCCAAGGGGACCGAAAAACAATGGCAGCTCAACGGAAACGATTTGACGAGTAAACGAAATTCTACCTCGAGTGAACTGTATGCGCGAACGGCCCTCGCTCGCGGCCAGGCAATGGGCCGCCTCTTTGCCTCGATTTGCGGCGCGAACCTCACCTCGCGGGCGCCGCGTATCAATAAAGCACGCGAGCCGGAGTTGGAATGCTGAGGCGCCCGGCTAAAACCCAGACGCTACGCACGAATTGGCGAAGGGGACGGTCGGTCCCCTTCGCCTCGCCCCGAATTTGGCGCGCGTTCGGTTCGCCGCGCGCCTGGACTAAGCCGACGAAACGTGCCGGCTCCAGTAGTAGCACAGATATGGGTTCACCGACCACCAATACGGATCGCAGTAATACCCACCCCATCCCCCGAATCCCACGAATGCAAAGCGACGGTCGCGGAAGCCAAACCCGTGATGGAAGCCACGACCCGCGAAGCCGCGGCCGCCAAAGCCACCGCCGTGAAAGCCGCCGCCGCCAAAGCCGCCGTGAAAGCCGCCGCCGCCAAAGCCCCCGCCATGAAAGCCGCCACCCCCGCCGCCCATGCGCATCCCCGCCGAGGCGGGGTCGGTCGAGCCGGCGACCGCGATCGCCAAAGCCGTCGCTGACAAGATACGGAGGATTGAAGTCGTGATCGAAGTACGCATGGCCATCTCCTGGTCGACAAGCCGTCCCCCAGTATCGACGTAAACACGCGAGCAGTCTTCACATGAAGAAAATGAATATTAAGTTTCATTAATTGCTTCCACGCGGGTATGAGCGCGGGGAGCGGACGCCGAGCGTCTAACCGGCTCGGGTTGCCGGCTTCATTTCGGAATGGTGGCCGACTTCAAATCTGAATCGGTGGCCGGATTGAGTTCCAATCGCACTTCCCCATGAAATACTCTGAGGGGTGTCCTATCGTGAACTATCGATTTTACGTCCTCGATAAAGACGATCATCTGCGGGAACCGCCCAAGGTGTTCGACTGCCCCGATGATGAGACGGCGGTCGAACAGGCTGTCCCATTGCTCAACGAGCAGGTGATCGAGGTTGCGGGAGATTTTCGACGCGTGGCTGAATGGTTTGCTCGGCGCGGACGCGCTGCGGTCGGCCGCCCGAAAGCGCGCCTGCGCGAATGACCGTGTCCCGGCGCGTCATTCGCACCGGCGTCCCATCGGCAAAATGAAAACTAAAATCCGCAATGCTAATGTTCGAACTTGCAAGCGGTAGCAATACGAGCAACAGAGAGGCTTAATGAAAAGTTTGCTTGAACATGACAGAGCGGTGTTGACAGAAAGGAAACACCCGCCCTAATCAGGCGATGGGGGAAGCGAACCCCTCACGAGGCCACAGCCGAAGTATCGCGTTCACTCGATCATTGCCGTCTCTCGTCCGAAACGGTCGGCGACGGCTTTCTGGCGCAGCGCTGCTCGCGCGCGGGGGAATTGCGATGCCACGAAAGATCGTCATCGGCCTGTTCGCTCTGGCGATCGTCGTCGCGATCGGCGGCCTGCTGTTTCGTTTCGCGCTGCCGGGGTTTTCAAGCGCCCGCCCGCAACCACCGGCGGTCGAGATCGCCGTCGCGTCGTGGCTGCTCGTGCACAGTGTGCCTCCAGAGGCGGCGAACCGCGTCAATCCATTGCAGACCAATGAGGCTGGCCTCGCGGCCGGCGCAGTGCTCTTCCAACGGAATTGCGCGGTCTGCCACGGTTTCGACGGCGGCGGCCGGACGACGATCGGCTCGAACGTCTATCCGCGCGCCCCTGCGTTGCGGCAGGCTCTCCCGGCTCTGACCGACGGGCAGATATTCACCTTCGTGCATGATGGCATTCGCAACACGGCGATGCCCGCCTGGAATTTGCCCAATCAACAAATCTGGCAAATCGTTCTTTTCCTGCGGCACCTGCCCCCAACGGCGGCGCAGGCGTCGGAAGCACTGACGGTCAAGCCCGGCTCGCACTATGTCGGGTCAGCGGCGTGCCAATCTTGCCATCAGGAGATTTACGCGCGCTGGCAAAAGACGCGAATGGCCAATGTCGTGCGCGATCCGCGTGCGCATCCCGATGCGATCATCCCCGATTTCTCGAAACCCGATCCGGTCCTCACCTTCACCAAGGACGATATCGCCTTCGTCTATGGCAGCCGCTGGAAG
>CAVWOD010000002.1:0-27617 GCA_963756355.1 uncultured Acidobacteriota bacterium
ACGTCCATCGCAGCTGTAGAAGGGCCTTTGTCTAGGTTGATTGGGGAGAAAGGTAAGGAGCTCAAGACTCCCACGTGCTGCCATCCCAACGTCACGAAGCGTTTGAAACGGAAAGTACAAAGTAGTTGGCCGCCAACCGCCCAGACGTTTGTGCTGGATACCGCTGCCACAGTTGGAATTCCGGTTTTGCCCTGTGAACGGATCCGTGGCAACAGTATTTGACGGCCAACTCTGACCGCTTGTCTCATTTCGGACGCCGCATGTCACTTTTCCTGCAAACACTGGTTCTTCGCGGCATATGTTCCGTGAGCAGGAGCATCGCCAAGAACGTATTGGCGTTGGGATGACGCTCTGGCCGGCAGGGCCTACAAGAGGAGAAGACAAAATGAAGAGAACTATCGTGATCCCTGCGTTGCTTTTACTCGCCGCGTCGGCGACAGCACAAACAACGTTCGCACAAACTAAGGACCCGGTCGGCGCCGCCCTGAGAGACATCTTGCCCGGCCGGCAGAAAAACACCGTCGCAGCCGTCGAAGCCATGCCCGCCGAAAAATTCAGCTACAAGCCCAGCGCCGGCCAGATGACCTTCGGCCGTCTCGTTGCCCACATGGCCGAAACGAATAACCTGCTGTGCGGCAAGGCGGCCGCCGTCCCTGCTCCCAAGGTCGAGGAGGCGAAAGACACGGACTCGAAAGACAAGCTCATCGTCGCGCTCAAGGCCTCCTTCGATTTCTGCTCCGACGCGCTGGCGAAAATGGACGATTCAAAACTAGCGGAGACCACGGAAGGATTCGGCGGAAAACAAGTGACGCGTGCCTGGCTCAGCCTAGTCCTAGCCGGTACTTGGGCCGACCACTACGCCCAAGCCGCAATGTATCTACGACTGAACGGTGTGTTGCCGCCGACCGCCAAGAAGTAAGAGCGGGAAGCATGGGTGCTCAGATTGTGTGAGGAAGGCCGCCATCGCGCATCCAAACCGTCCTACCCAAAACCACCTGTTTGAACCAGGCCACGACTATCCCGTGTGGCCACGTTGGATGCAGGCCCGTTTACAACGGAGATCCGTACGAAGTGACCAATCTGAGAAGTTGATTCATTGGGGGAATCATGGAAATACTATTCAATGATATCCGGTACGCCTTCCGCATCATGCGGAAGAGTCCCGGCTTCACTCTCATAATCATTCTCACGCTGGCATTGGGAATTGGGGCGAACGCATCGATTTTCAGCATCGTAAACGCGGTGCTATTGCGTTCCCTGCCGTACCACGACCCCGGTCGTTTAGTGAAGATCACTTTCAACAATCCTGGAATAGATTTGCATGACGTTCGCTTCTCAGTTCCTGAGTTGGAAGATTTGAAGTCAAGAGCGGACATCTTCAAGGAAGTGAGCGTCGTCTTCGGTGGTAGTACCAATTTGACCGGCGGCACACGGCCGGAGCGTCTTGAAATGCTCGAGGTGAGCCCCAACTATTTTTCCATGCTCGGCACAACACCAGAAATCGGGCGGTTATTTGGTCCGCAGGATTTTGCGCTTGGTTTTGCGGAAGCAACTGTGATTAGCGATAGCTTATGGCGCCGCTCTTACGGCGCCGACCCGAATATTCTCGGAAAGAGTTTGAGGATGGACAACGATCCGTACACGGTTGTGGGAGTGGTTCCTGCCGGATTTCGCCACCCCGGAAAGACGATCGCGAGGGATGTGGAAGTGTGGGTCACGTGCGGGTACAGCGGGGATCCTTTTCCGAAACCCGCCCGAAACGTGAGGGTGCTGCCCGAGGCAATCGGACGGCTGAAGCCTGGCATCGATGTAACGCAGGCTCAGGCGAGACTGACGGCAATGGCCAGCGAACTCCGAACTGACTTCCCGAATGATTATCCTCCTGAAGCCAAATGGTCCATCGAGATCCAACCTTTGCAGGACTCACTCGTAGGCAATGTGCGTCCCCAACTGCTGGTATTAATGGCCGCGGTCGTCCTGGTTGTACTAATCGCATCCGTGAATATCGCAAACCTTCTCCTGGCTCGCGCTTCAGGAAGACAGAGAGAAATGGCAGTTCGCATGGCGCTTGGGGCTGGCCGTTTTCGCATGGTGCGTCAGATGCTGACGGAGGCGCTCGTGCTCTCCTTTATCTCGGGTGTAGCAGGCGTGCTCGCAGCGAAATTGACCTTGAGTTTCATCCTTCGCTTTGTTCCAGCTTCAGTTCCCCGGCTTGCCGAAGTGGGTGTCGACCGGACGGTGCTGCTCTTTGCTCTTCTGATTTCCCTATTCACCGGGATCATATTTGGGCTCGCTCCAGCTTTTCAGGCAATGAAAGCCGATATGACTGCCGCAATTCGAGAAGGTGCTCAAGGTTCCGGTTACAGCGTTAAGACGTTCCGGCTGAGGAGTCTGCTGATTGTGTCTGAATTGGCGCTTGCGGTTGTGTTGATGGTTGGAGCCGGCTTGCTCCTGCGGACCTTCTGGGGATTGCTTCAGGAGAATCCGGGTTTTAATCCTTCGAGAGTCGTTACTGCAAGCGTCTACCTACCGGTACCGAACGATCCCAAGATGGATGTGTATGCAGACTACTCAAAAAGGACATCTTTTTTCCGAGACGTCATTCGGCGTGTGGCTACGATTCCAGGAATCGATCGGACCGCCATGACCTCGGACTTGCCAAGCGCACGTCCACCAATATCCGCCGCACTGGTGATTGAGGACCGCGCGGCCGATTCATCGCAGGGGTTAACAGCGGAAGTAATTCGAGTGAGCCCCGATTATTTCATGCTGATGCAATCCCCATTGATTCGTGGGCGTTATTTCCTTGAGAGCGATGAAGGAGGAAAGCAGGAGGTAGCCATCATCGATGAGACTACGGCGCGGCGCTATTGGTCGGGCATTGATCCTGTCGGCAGGCGCTTGCGGTTGGGGGGAAATCCCAGCCTTCCTTGGGTAACCGTGGTCGGAATCGTCAAGGATATGAAGCAAGACGGACTCGACACAGATGGTGTTCCCCACATTTTCAGACCACTCTATCAACAATCGGGGCCGAGGAGTCGGGACCTGAGCGTGGTGGTGAGGACGCCTCTACCCGCATCACTCCTCGAATCGCAGATTCGGAGTGAGATACAGACTGTCGATCCTGGTCTGCCAGTATTCAATGTCCGGTCGATGACCGATGTGATGGATGCTTCAATTGCTCCGCGCCGATTCTCGGCGGAATTGGTTGGAGTGTTCGCCGCCGTCGCGATGCTCTTGTCCTCCATTGGCATCTATGGCTTGCTGGTCTACATGGTTGGGCAGAGGTCTCGTGAGATTGGAATCCGAGTCGCCTTGGGAGCCCAGCGGCCTGATATTCTCAAACTCATTCTCGGCAAAGGGCTATTGCTCGCCGGTACTGGAATCGCGATTGGATTGATCCTTTCTGCAATCTCAGCACGGATGATTGCAGGTCTTCTGTATGGCGTTCATCCGATTGATGTGATCGTCTTCGTCACAGTCCCGCTGATTTTGTTGGTTGTCGCCTTTCTGGCGACTTACATTCCCGCTCGTCGCGCGACGATGGTGGATCCAATCGTTGCCTTACATGAAAGCTAGAACTGCAAGGCTAGAAACGTAACCGACTGCCAAGGAGAAGAAAGTGTCCGTTTACGAAAGGCTAGAGGCTCTCAACATCGCACTTCCAAGACTCACGCCGCCGCTTCGCCCTGCTCGCCCAGGACGGCGTCACTCCCGGCCTTGCCAAAAAATCCGTCACCGCTCCCACCCTCGAGGCAAAATCCGCCACTAATCCCGTCTGATCGTTCATGCACCCGAGCCAAAAGGAAGAGCGAAACGCAGAGGCGCATAGGACGCGGAGAAGAGTAAAGAAGGAAGGGGCTCTTTTAGAAGCGCTCGAATGCTCAATGAAACGACCTTCAAGTCGAGCGCAGCGCCGTGAAAATCAATCCACGGCGGCGCGGGAGCGGACTTCTTCGGAGGTTAAGGCCATAGAGTGGCGGCCTGGCGACACCGAGCAATGACAAGTAAATGTAAGCTTGCCCGCGGTGATGTATCTCGTGTTCGACCATCAAGCGCAGCCACTTCCACGTAGTGATGGGGGGCATCATCGGGTGTTTTGCATTTCTTCTGTAAATCCTCATCGCTGAGACGTCCAAAAATCTCCATCGATTCCGCGCGCAAGCGTTCGACAAACGCCATCACATTGTCGTAACCGTCCGCCAGCTCTTTTCCGTGCGTCGTGTAACGAGCCGGACGCCCTTGCACGTTTTCCGCCCACATAGATCGCTCCGCTACCGCCAGATGCCGCAACAGATCGCCCAAAGTAAACTTGGCCGGTGCGGATGGGCATATAATCCACCACCGAACTCGGTGTGAAAGACGTCAACAACTTCTGGATGGGACACATGCCGCAAACGATGTCCGAACTCTACTCCCATCTCCACGAGGAACCAGAGATGCGCCTCGCGGAAGCTGAGTCGGTCGGATCCGGTTTCGACCTTCCAAAGGCTGATGTTGCTCCAAATGCTCCAAGAAAAGCCGCGTGAAATCGGAGGATGAAGTTGCAGCGTAAGCTAGCAGAAAGAAGTGGAGTAAAGTTCTGGTGGACGTGGCCGGGATCGAACCGGCGACCCCCTGCTTGCAAAGCAGGTGCTCTCCCAGCTGAGCTACACGCCCACAGTGAGGCAGGTGCCGGGTGCCTGACCGCTACAGTTTGTCGCAAGCCTTCCATCCGGTCAAGGATCACCCTCCAGGTCCGTTCTAGCGTGAATACGCGAAGCATTCTCCTGCGCGAAAGAGCTGGCGGACCGTAAATAGCATTCGGCACGCTTCTCTGTTACGATATTTGCTCACTTTTGGGAGTTTTCCCGTCGGGAGCAAAGATGGCACTCGCATGCGAAATTTGCGGTAAGAAACCGGCCTTCGGCAACATCATCAGTCACGCGAATAACGTCCGCCGGCGGCGATGGAATCCGAACCTGCGCCGCGTCAAAGCGGTGATTGACGGAGTGAAGAAGCACGTTCGCGTTTGCACTTCCTGTATCCGTTCCGGCAAGGTGCGTAAGGCTGCCTGACTCACCGCCCTCCATTGCTGATCGGAAAGGAGTCCACACTTTGAAAGCCCGGATGTTCATCCTCGCTGTTCTGGCTACGTGCGTGCTCGCTGCCGGCTGCAAAAAGGAGCAAGCGCCGGGGCCGGATGTGTGGGCAACCGTAAACGGCAAGGACATTCGTCGCGCCGAAGTGGAAAAATACTATCGCAGCCGCGTGAATCCCGAAAGCCAGGAACCTTCGCAGGAAGAATCCCTCTCCCTGAAGCTGAGCATTCTGGACGAGTTGATCAACAATGAAATTCTGCTCGAGCGCGCCACTCAGTTGAATCTTGTGGCCAGCGACGGCGAAGTGGAAGACAAGTTCACCGAATCGAAAAGCCCCTACACCGAAGAAGAATTTCAACGCAAATTGAAGGAAAACGGGATCACCATCGACGATCTGAAGAGCGACCTGCGGCGGCAGCTTTCCATTCAAAAGTTGTTGAACCGCGAGGTGGTGGCCAAGATTTCCATCTCCGATCAGGATGTTTCCGATTCCTACAATAAGAACCGCGCGCAATTCAATATCGCCGAGACGCAATATCATCTCGCCCAGATTGTGGTTAACCCGCGGCCCGACCCGCAAGTCCATAACCGCAAGAATGACGATGCCACCAACGACGCGGATGCCAAGCGCAAGATCGCGCAACTCGAAGATCGCCTGAATGCCGGCGCGGATTTCGCGCAACTTGCCATGGATTATTCCGAGGATGCCACTTCTTCGGCGGGGGGAGATCTGGGCTTCGTGCCGGAGTCCAATCTGAGTGACCCATCCCTGAAGAAACTGGTTCTTTCTTTGCGTCCAGGCGAAGTCAGCAAGCCAATCGTTGCGAAGGATAGCTACCGAATTCTAAAGCTGCTTTCCAAGGAGCCTGCCGGCCAGCGGCTGCTTTCCGACCCGCAGGTGCAGCAATCCATCCGCGACATGCTGCGCAACCGCAAGGAACAATTGCTGCGCTTGGCTTACCTGACCGTGGCGCGCGACCAGGCCCGCGTGACAAACTATCTTGCTCGCGAAGTTTTGGAATCGTCCGGCAAACTTCCTCTCCCCGATAAGAAGTGACGCTCAATTGGATCCGTTGGTTTTGTGGGTAAGAATTCCGAATTTCAGGAAATAATCGCGAGAACTTCTCCTGCATTCACCGTCTGGCCTTCGGCCACCATCAGCCGTTCCACGGTGCCGCGTTTCGGTGAACGGATTTCATTCTGCATTTTCATCGCTTCCACCACCATCAATCCCTGCTTCGCTTCGATGGCTTCTCCGGCCGCTACCAGCACTCGCACAATTTTCCCCGGCATGGGGGCGATCACCTGTTGGCGGCCTTCGCTTTCCAAGGCGCTGCCGCGCTGCCGCCGCCACTGCCGTGGGTCAATCACTTCCGCGGCGTATTCACGGCCCGCCACATTCACGCGCAGTCCCGTAGGCCGGTTGTCCACACGAACTTCAAAGGATTGTCCCGCCAGCAATACCGAATAAATTCCGCGCGCTACTTCCACGATGTCGGCTTCGATTGGCTGGCCATCAAGAATAAAAGATAGGCCGCTTGGCGCGGAAGAAAGAGCGCCATTTCCGCGAACGATTTCAACCCTGCGCTTCTTTCCGCCGATTCGAACTTCGAGGTTCAACGATTTTCACCCGGTTTTTCTGAATCATCCCTTCGTCGCGGCTGTTGAAAAATCATTGCGCTCACCGGCGCGGGTCCTGGCGTAGCAGTTCGCTTCGACCTTCCAGTTTCCAACGCGATACACGCTGGTCAAGTATCTGCGGAACTTGGGTTGCCATTCCGCCCTGGCTCGAGTGCCACAGCGCCGTGGCGAGCGCTGCAACGGTTTCGGCGGCGGGGTCTTCGGCCGCTGCTGCCTGCTTTTGCAGCACGTCATCCAGCCAGCGCGTATAGATTTCGCCACTCACAAATTCCGGTTCTTCCAAAATTCTTCGAAACAAGCCTACATTCGTCGTAATTCCGTTCACGTAATATTCCCTCAACGCCCGCCGGAGCCGTGCGATGGCTTCTACGCGATCGCTGCCCCAGGCGATCAATTTGCCGAGCAGAGGATCGTAGTCCGTCGGCACAGTCCATCCCGCATATACTCCCTCGTCCAATCGGATTCCAGGACCATTCGGCACTCGGCGCTCTGTCACTTTCCCCGGAGAAGGAAGAAAATTATTATCAGGATCTTCCGCATAGATGCGGCACTCGATGGCGTGCCCGCGGATCGCGATATCCGGCTGCGCAAACGGCAACTGTTCGCCCGCCGCAATTCGGATTTGCAGTTTTACCAGGTCGAGCGACGTAACCATCTCCGTCACGGGATGTTCCACCTGCAGACGCGTATTCATTTCCAGGAAATAAAATTTGCGCGCGGCATCCACCAGAAATTCGCAGGTTCCCGCATTCGTATAATTCCCCGCGGCGGCGATTTTTACAGCCGCTTCTCCCATGGCCTGGCGCAATTCGCCGGTCATGATCGGCGAAGGCGATTCCTCAATCACCTTCTGGTAGCGCCGCTGCACCGAACATTCCCGCTCTCCAAGATAGACCATGTGCCCGTGCTCATCGGCGAGCACCTGAATTTCCACGTGCCTCGGCCGCGCCAGGTATTTCTCCAGGTAAAGCCGCGCGTCTCCAAACGAATTCAATGCTTCGGAAGAGGCATCGCGCCAGGCGGAAGTAAACTCTCGCTCGTTTTCCACCAGCCGCATTCCCTTGCCGCCGCCACCTGCCACCGCCTTCAGCAGCACCGGAAAACCGATGTCTCGAGCGATGGGCTGCGCCTCCGCCACGCTTGAAACCGGATCAATTGTGCCGGGAACGGTGGGCGCTCCCACTTTCTTCGCCAATTGCCGAGCCGCGGTTTTCGAGCCAAGCTGCTCCATCGCTTCCGGCGACGGACCGATGAACTTCACGCCCGCCTTTTTGCATTCACGAGCCAGTTCGGGATTTTCGGCAAGGAAACCGTAACCCGGGTGCAACGCGTCGCATCCAGCCAGCCGCGCCACGCCCAGCAGTTTGTCGATCACCAGGTAGCTTTCGCGCGCCGGAGCGGGCCCAATGGGATAGGCTTCATCCGAAAGCCGGACGTGCAGCGCGTCGCGATCGGCCTCGCTGAACACCGCCACGCTTCCAATGCCGAGTTCCCGGCAGGCGCGCAGGATGCGCACGGCAATCTCACCCCGATTGGCGATCAGGATTTTTCGAAACATGTTCGGAACACTTACGAATGAATTTGCGATTCTATCACGACCCAATCCGGCGCGGCCCCAAAGGGTTACCTCACGTTCGCACCAGGCAGTCTTTTCATTTTGCTACCCGCCGGCGCAATAACCGGGCGCTCCGGTTTGATTCGCGACCAGCAAGGTGGATTGCGCCGGGTTGCGCGAAATACCTTCCGTTATCGCACCTGCTTCCCGTTAGAGTATTGACACCCCCCTGCCGGTCTCTTAGAATTTGCTTCGATCATAGCGTTCGCCCGTTCCCGGTAATCTTTCGGTTCACAGGAGACCTTTCGATGAAACGGATTCTGCTGGTGTTCTTGCTGTTGGCCGTAGTCTTTCCAATCGCTGCGCAAACTCCTGCCCCTGCCGCGCAAGGACGAAAAAAGCGCGTGGCGGTGTTTGATTTCGATTACGCCACCGTTCGCACCAATTCTTCCGCATTGTTTGGGTCGGATATCGACGTTGGCAAAGGGATCGCGGACCTGATCGTCAACGATCTGGTGAAAGACGGCACCTACTCTGTGATCGAACGAAAGGCTCTGGACAAGATCCTGGCGGAGCAGAATTTTTCCAATAGCGACCGGGCCAATCCCAACTCGGCGGCCAAACTCGGCAAGCTTCTCGGTGTGGATGCGATCATTATCGGCAGCATCACCCAGTTCGGCAACGATACCAAGAATACCAATGTGGGCGGCGGCGGTGGAGGCTTCGGCGGTTACGGCCTTGGCGGCTTCAAACATAAGAACAGCAAGGCTGTGGTCGGAATTGACGCGCGCATGGTGGATATCGACACGGCCGAAATTCTTGGCGTGGCGGAGGGCAAAGGGGAATCCGCGCGCGAAAGCACTTCCCTGACCGGAGGCGGCGGCAATTGGCACGGCTTTGGCGCTGGAGGCGCCGATTTCGGCAGCAGCGATTTCCAACAGACCATCATCGGCGAAGCAGTGAAGAAAGCCACCGATCAACTTTGCCTCGGCCTCGTCGCGGATAACGGCAAGCTGCAGGCGCGCACCATTTCCGTCACCGGCCTGGTGGCCGCCGTTGATGGTGGACAGATTGTTCTCAATGTCGGCGCAAAGTCCGGCCTGAAGGTCGGCGATCAACTTTCCGTCGAACGCGTAACCAAGGAAATCAAAGATCCCGCCACAGGAGCCGTGATTCGCAGACTGAGTTCGCAAATCGGCGTCATTCAAGTCACCGATGTGGACGACATCTCTTCGGTGGCAAAAGCCGTCTCCGGCACCGACTTCAAAGTGGGAGATCTGGCGAAGACAACCACCCAGTAGATCTGGAATACATTTTGGGCCGTGGGTATTCAAGGGGCGGGAGGATGTTTCTCCCGCCTTTTCTCAAAAGGGTTGCAACCTCGGCGTACTCTGCGGTAAAGCCTATCCATAATTTCCACAGCGTTTAAGATCTGGCAGGAAGGAGGAAGTTCCGATGAAAGCAATCGTACTCGTCATGATGGTGATTGCCCTGGCAGCCATCGCACCGGCTGCGTCAGCGCAGCACAAAGTGATTAACACGCCCGCTCACGTGCAGGGATTGCCCTATAGCGATGCGGTGCTGGCAGGCGACACGCTGTATGTTTCCGGCAATGTCGGGCAAGATCCCAAAACCGGCAAGATTCCTGAAAACTTTGCGGAGGAAGCCCGGCAGTCGCTGAAAAACCTGGGCACGGTATTGAAAGCCGCCGGATACGACTACAAAGACGTCGTCAAGGTGAACGTATTTCTCGCCGATATGGCGCAATTCGAAGAATGGAACAAAGCCTACCGCGAGATTTTCACGGATAATTTTCCGGCACGCAGCACAGTGGCCGTTAGTGGTCTGGCGCTCGGAGCCAGGTTGGAAGTGGAAATGATCGCAGTGAAAAAGAAATAGCGGCTTCGAGAGTTCGGCCGGGAATTTCGCGGGCTAAAGTGGGATATTTCCGTGTTTTTTGCGCGGCATGGTGTCGCGCTTGTTTTCGAGCGAGCGAAGCGCGGTAATCAATTTTGGCCGGGTCTGCGAAGGTTCGATGACGGCATCAATATACCCCCGTTCGGCAGCCACGTAGGGGTTTGCAAATCGTTCACGAAACTCCGCGATTTTTTCCCTGCGTAGCCGTTCGCGATCCGCTTCGGGCGCACGCTCGATTTCGCGCTTGTAAACAATATTCACCGCGCCTTCCGGCCCCATCACCGCAATTTCCGCGCTCGGCCACGCAAAATTCATGTCCGTACGAATATGTTTTGACGACATCACGCAATACGCGCCGCCATAAGCCTTGCGGGTGATCACCGTCAACTTCGGAACGGTTGCTTCCGCGTAGGCAAACAAGAGCTTGGCGCCGTGCTTGATGATTCCGCCGAATTCCTGCTGCGTCCCCGGCAAAAATCCCGGAACATCTTCAAACGTGATCAATGGAATATTGAACGCGTCGCAGAACCGCACGAATCGCGCGCCTTTCAGCGAAGCATTGATGTCCAGCACTCCGGCCAAAAAAGCCGGCTGATTTGCCACAATTCCCACCGGGCGCCCGTCGAGCCGCGCAAATCCGACGACAATATTTTTCGCATAGTATTCATGCACTTCAAAAAAATCAGCATCGTCCACCACGGCATGAATCACGTCCTTCATGTCGTAGGGCACCATGGGGTCTTCCGGAATGATGGCGTTCAAGCTCGAATCGGCCCGGTCCCACGGATCGGCCGGCACGCGGCGCGGAGGATCGTCCACATTGTTCGACGGTAAAAAGCCCAACAACTCGCGGATCATCGCCAGGCATTCGGCATCGTCGGCTGCCATAAAATGGGCGACGCCGCTTTTTTCGTTGTGCGTCATCGCGCCGCCCAGTTCGTGCTTGGTCACTTCCTCGTGCGTCACCGTTTTGATCACATCCGGACCAGTGACGAACATGTACGAGGAATCGCGCGTCATAAAAATAAAATCGGTGATCGCCGGCGAATACACGGCCCCTCCGGCGCACGGTCCCATAATCGCGCTGATCTGTGGAATCACTCCGCTGGCCAGCGTGTTGCGCAGAAAAATATCGGCGTATCCGGCCAGCGACATCACGCCTTCCTGAATCCGCGCGCCGCCCGAATCATTCAGCCCAATCACGGGAGCGCCCGCGCGCATCGCCAGGTCCATGATTTTCGTGATTTTTGAAGCGTTCGCTTCGCTCAGCGAACCGCCAAACACGGTGAAGTCCTGCGCAAAAACGTACACCAGGCGTCCATCAATTCGTCCATAGCCGGAAATGAACCCGTCGCCCAGCGGTTTCTGCTGTTCCATTCCAAAATCGCTGCAATGGTGGGTTACAAACTTGTCCAGTTCTTCAAAGCTGCCCTCATCGAGCAGCAATTCGATGCGTTCGCGCGCGGCGAGTTTGCCTTCTTTGTGCTGGCGTTCACGCCGCTCGGTTCCGCCGCCCGCTTCCGCTTCGCTATCACGCTTGTGAAGCGCTTCCATCGCGTCGAGATGCTTTCGGTCAGTTGGCATGTATAGGGAATCCGTACCTTTTCCGTTTGTCTGAACGGGCTAGCCTGCCACATGCGCGGACGCGGAGCAAGGTTAAGAATCGGAGGATTTGCCTGTAACCCAAACCGTGAACTGAGTAGCGAAGAACACCGAGCCAACCAACAGCCCGACGCCACCAGCCAATTCCGTGGTGATGGAAATCGCGCGCAACACCGGATCCCGAATTTCGTCAACAGCCAGCGTAGCCATGAGTAGGGCGCCTGCCGCGGTCAACACCACAACCAATCCCACCGACGCGGATAAAATGGCCGCCGCCACCCGTCTTTTCAATTTTATTTCCTCTGGTTTCTGGATCCATCCGCCGCGGGCGAATCTAATATCGCTGCGAAGAACTCACCGGTGCGCCACTTCCTCACGCATCGTGGTGCTAGTGCAATCCGGACCAATCATCCGCGACCAGGATGGAATTGCTCGGATTTGAAGGATCGTATTTCACGCTGGTGGACTGGCCCGCCACGATCCGCTCCAGGCAGGCTCGCTCTTCGAGGCCGGTAATATCCTGTGCCGTCTCGTAAGTCACTCCTGAAATTGAATACGTGTAATACAACAGCTTGCGAGTGCTGTTTCCGTTTTCTTCCAGCGAAGCCTTGCGTCTGTGAAAAAAGCCGCTCGGTTTCTCGGGTTGGTTCGGCCGGTCCACGATTTCAAGGACTTGTCCTTCCACGATACGGCCCACTCGATTCAGAAACGATCGCCGCTTCCGCTCGGCTTCATCCGGATCGACGGGGCGGCGGCGCATCGTGAAAAATATAGCGCCGCCCGCGAGCACCAGGAATCCCGCGCCCGCTGCCACTTCTTGCCAATTTTCCATAAGGCTCTTCAACATCCAGCCTCGCTCGTTGCCGCTTGCAACACATTTCCCCGCTTCGTAATACCGGGAAATCGATTCCACATGCTCATTTCTAATTCCATCGGCCGCATGGCGGAAGCGATTACTCTTCGCCGGCCACAACAGGATTGCGCAAAGTGCCGATTCCACTCACCGTCACTTCCACCACGTCGCCGGCGGCGAGCGACCCCACTCCGGCGGGCGTGCCCGTCGCAATCACGTCACCGGGAACCAGGGTCATTACACGGGAAATCCAGCGGATTATAGCATCAACGGAAAAGATCATTTCCGTCAGCGGTGCTGATTGTTTCCGCACGCCATTCAGCCAGGTCTCCACTCGAGCGGTGGCCAGATCGAGTCCGGTTTCCAGCACGGGCCCGAGCGGACAAAATGAATCGAAACTTTTCCCTCGGGTGAACTGTACATCCGCCTTTTGCAAATCGCGGGCGGTCACATCATTTAGGCAAGTATATCCAGCAATATAATTCTTTACCTCATCCGTGGGCCGCAGATGCGCGCAGGCGCGGCCGATAATCACCGCCAATTCGCCCTCATAGTCCACGCGTTTCGAATCCACAGGCATCTCGATTGGTTCTTCCGCGGCAATCACCGAGGAAGGCGGCTTCAAAAAAATCAATGGCTCCTTCGGCACCGCGTTGCCGAGTTCGGCTGCGTGTTCCACATAGTTGCGTCCCAGGCAGACAATCTTGCTCGGCACCACCGGCGGCAGCAGCTTCACTTCATTGAGTGGCCAAGTATGCCCCGATTCAGGTGAGCCTTCCCGCTGTGTTCCTTCCGCCCGCCCACCCTCGCGGTCGCGCGACAATTCGGCTAGCCCGCCCGGAATTGCGCGGACTCTTTCGTTTTCGATGATCCCCCAAAGCGGTTCCGGACGCAGAAGTCCGGCAGAGCGGCGGATTTCCAGCGTGGCAAATTCAAGGGGTTGAAATCGGCAAAGCTTCATCGGTGCGGATGAACAAGGTGGCGGGTCCTTCGACGCGTCGGCGCGGGAGATTCCTTCAGCGCCGTTCGAACCATCTGCAAGACCCAGGTGCTGACCGCTACGATCCCATAGGCCCCCGCGCCATATGCCAGCATAATTCCCGGTGTGGTGTGCAGGCTGCTGTAGAGATCTTCGTAAAAATTTGCGGCTCCCACGAAGGCCAGCGTGAACACCGCCCACGCCAGCATCCCGCTGGTAAAAAGTTCAACTGGGCGCCGTCGAAAGCGAATCGCGGGAATCAACATCACCACAAAAAAGATTCCGCTGCATGCCGAGTTTCTTTCCGTTGCAAAGTTTTCAAAAGCGGGAACGCGGTTGGCCAGGTAAAGCGAAATCGTCATCACGATCGAGAGCAGCACGCCGGTCACGAGCCCGGTTCGCACCAATGGGGTCCGGAAGGGCGAATTGTGACCCGCGTCGAATTGTGCGGATGTGGTCACGGGTTCATCCTGGGTGCATCAGCGGGCACCGTGACGGATACCGGTGCGCCCGGCAAACTTTCGTTGCCGGCCCGGTCAACGGCCGTGACTGTGAAGGTGTAGGAGCGGCCAGGCAGTGCCGACATATCACGAAACGCAGGCGTGGGCAACAACTCTCGATTCAGACGCTCGCCCGCTTTCGCCGCATCTTCGCTGCGATAAATATTATAGCCCGCCACGTCCGGGGCATCGCTGATGCTCCAGGAAAGTTCCAGGTGCGCGGGAGTTGCGCCGCTCGCTGGAACGAACACGGAAACAAGATCCTGGGGAGCGGCGGGTGGAAACACGTCGCGCGGCGTGACGGTGAGTAAGTTGGAGTCTCCGGATTCCACCGCATCCGCGTCCTGCTGAGTCACGCTACGCACCGAGTAGACGTAAGTGCGGCCGAATTGGAATTGCGCATCCCGGTAGTGCGGCGCGGGGGTCAAAGCCAGAAGCTCGAGCGACGCCGCTGCTTTTGAGTTCGCCGGATTTGGTTGGGTTTCCGTGGCCGCTTTCGGTTCGGCTTCGGCGCGGTAGACGCGGTATCCAGTCAGTCCGGCGAGAGGCGCGCCAGACGCCGTTTTCGAAGGAGGCGTCCAGGAAAGCTCGACTGCCGTTTTCGTCAACAGTGCGGCGAGATTGCCGATGGGCTCCGGCGCCGGATAGACTCGCACACTCGCCGGATTCGATGCGTCCGAATCCTTTTTCTTCGAGGCGCGGGTGCGTACAACATACACAGCCTGTTCCCCTGCATGTTGCGCCAGATCTTCGGGCTTCAGCGGATCGTCAAATGTCATTCGGCCATCTGATTCGTAGGTGCTCACCAGCGCCGAAGGAATGGTGTAAGAGGGATCTTTTGGAAAATTTTCCGGCAGGCCGTGTTGCAATTTCGCGCGAGCGCCGGCGTAGCCGCGAAAGATTTCAATCGTGGGAGGCTCGCGAAGCGCATCGCCTTCCACCGTGCTTTTCGGGATGGTGAAGACCAGCACAACTTGATCGCCGGCCTGGTGCGCGGCCAGGTCTGTGATCGCGATGGGGACTGGCGGCTGCGGCGGATTGGGATCGCCCGGGGACGCGCAACTGGAAATCAAAATCAGCGCGGCGAAACCCAACGTCAAGAGCGGGAGATGGAGTTCGAGCAATCGGCCACCAAAATAGCCAGTTTCGGCGCGTTGAGAACCGATTTTAAATTTCAACCTTCCATTCCATTTTCTACAGGATGTACCGGCTCAAATCCTGATCCTTCACGATCGAAGTGAGTTGCTTCTGCACATACGCGGCGTCGATCTTGATCGTTTTCTTTTTCAGGTCAGGCGCATCGAAAGAAATTTCCTCGAGCACTTTTTCCAGGATGGTATGCAGGCGCCGGGCGCCGATGTTTTCGGTCTGTTCGTTCACGCGAGCGGCAAATTGCGCGATGGTGGCCACGCCGTCCTCGCTGAAGCTCAGCTTCACGGCTTCCGTATCCAGCAGGGCGATATATTGCTTGATCAGGGCGGTTTTCGGCTCGGTGAGAATGCGCACGAAATCCGCTTCGGTCAAGGAACTGAGCTCCACGCGGATGGGAAAGCGGCCTTGCAATTCCGGGATCAGGTCCGAGGGCTTGGTGGTGTGGAACGCGCCGGCGGCGATAAACAAGATGTGTTCGGTGCGCACCATGCCGTAACGCGTATTCACCGTGGTGCCTTCGACGATCGGCAGGATATCGCGTTGCACGCCTTCGCGCGAAACATCGGGCCCATGGCCGGCTTCGCGCCCGGCAATTTTGTCGATTTCGTCGATGAATAAAATTCCCATCTGCTCGACGCGATCCACGGCGATTCGGGTTACCTGGTCCATATCCAACAGGCGGTTTTCTTCTTCTTGAATCAGGTAATCAAAAGCTTCGGCGACCGTCATTTTCCGTTTCTTCTTTTGCTGGCCGAACATGCCGGAAAGCATGTCCTTCACATTGATATCCATTTCCTCGATGCCCTGATTCGAGATGATTTCGAAGGCCGGCATGGAGCGTTCGCGGACTTCCACCTCGACCATGCGCTGGTCGAGCTTGCCTTCGCGCAATTGGGCGCGAAGCTTTTCGCGCGTGCGCTGGGCGGCCTCGCGCTTCTGCGCATCCGTTGTGGCATTGGGAGCGCCGAGTGTTTCGAAGGTAGGCGGAGTGGACGGCAACAATAAGTCGAGCACCCGTTCCTCGGCGGCCTGTTCCGCGCGCTCCGCCACTTCGTCCAGCTTCTCTTCGCGGACCATGTCGATCGAGACTTCCACTAGGTCGCGCACCATGGACTCGACGTCGCGGCCCACGTAGCCCACTTCGGTGTATTTCGAGGCTTCTACTTTTACGAACGGACAGCCCGCCAGGCGCGCCAGCCGCCGGGCAATTTCCGTCTTGCCCACTCCGGTTGGCCCGATCATCAAAATATTCTTGGGCAGGATTTCTTCGGCCAGCTCGGGCTGCAATTTTTGCCGCCGGACGCGATTGCGCAAAGCCACGGCCACGGCGCGCTTGGCCGCGTTCTGGCCCACGATGTATTTGTCGAGCTCCACCACGATTTCCCGCGGAGTGAGTTCGTCAAAGGAGGGCACTGCCTCCGGTTCCGGTTCTTGCGATTCGCCAGGAAGAAAAAGAGCCATCGGTTTGTCCTTGCCGTTGTTCACGAATCCTCTCGTTATAATTCTTCGACCGAAAAATGGTCGTTTGTAAAAATGCAAATTTCGCTGGCGATTTTCATCGCTTCCATCGCAATTTCCTTCGCTCCCAGCTTGGTGTGTTTGGCCAGAGCCCGGGCCGCCGCCAGCGCAAACGGTCCGCCGGAGCCGATCGCGCAAAGCCCGTCGTCCGGCTCAATCACGTCGCCGCGGCCGGAAAGAAGAAACGTGGACTTTGCGTCCGCAACCAGCAGCATGGCATCCAGGTGCCGGAGCAGGCGGTCGGTGCGCCATTCTTTGGAAAGCTCCACTGCCGCCCGCGGCAGGTTCCCATGATATTCCTGCAATTTGTTTTCGAAGCGGCTGAATAGCGACAGGGCATCCGCGGTGCTGCCGGCGAATCCGGCCACGATTTTATCGCTGAACAAGCGCCGGATTTTTTTGGCGTTGTGCTTCATCACGCCTTCACCCACCGTTACCTGGCCGTCGCCCGCCATCACCACTTTGCCGTCGCGCCGCACGCACAAGATGGTGGTGCTTCGCACGCGTGGCGATTCTTCCGTCGATGCCGCACTCCGTACGCGAACCGGAGCGCCGGTCTCTCTGTTGAACTTTCGTGTCATCCGCATCCGACCATTATAACAAGCAGTCGGTTTTGCAGCTACACGCACTCTAAGGTGCGTGGGGGACTCGGATCGTGGCGGGTTAATGGTGCTTTCTGGTTCCAGGCGTTTATGAAGTCGATGATTCCAGGAGCTGCGGCCCTTCGAGACTCCGGGTAAGCTGAAGCCGGCTCCTACAAAACCGGATGCAGAGTCTTGGGAGAAATAGTTGCCGGATGGGCGCGGGGAAAAATCTCTACTTCTCAAGCATTTTGGGATCTCTCTGGATTCCTCTCCCGCAGGAGCGGGCTCGGAATGACGGCTATTTGGATTTTTGCGTAATTTGTTCGGCCGGCGCAGCGAAATCGAGGGCAAGAGCGGCCGGCAAAACAGAGGGTTGCAAAGGTACGATATAGGAGCGATTAGTATTTTGTAACTTGTTGATGTGTTCTATAAGTTGGGTGATTTTGACCATGAATTGCATTGGCGATTAGAAAGGCGGTGTTTTGGTCCTGAAATTATTTGTAGGATACGATTTACGAGCGTGGAAGAATTATGCGGGCCGGAAGGGATAGGACACGATAGCAGCCTATTCGCGTATTGTCTCATATGCGAATTTACCATAAAGATACTATACAGTCAAGGGAAAAGATTTTACCGCAGAGGCACTGAGAGCGCAGAAAGAATGACGGGGAAATGGGGTCAGTCTTTTTCTTTGTCTTGCTTTTGTTTTTTGTCGCCTTTGTATTTGTCTTTCATCCGGGCGAAGCGGTTTTCCAGTTCCTGCCTGGTGAACATCATGTCGTTCATGGTGGTGTTGTATTTGAAGTCGTCGAAGAAGGCCTGGAAGATTTTTTGGCCGTTCCGTTCCCTGGAAATTTGGAAAGGGGATTGGATTCCCTGAATGGGATGATAGTTCGAAAAGAAAGTGGTTTGGACGGTGCGCGTGTGATAGGTGGGATCGCGCGTTTCCACTCGTTCCTGGATGGGCATGTGGGTGGATTGAGCGAGAGCGAGACGGATGGTGCGGCCTTCGCCATCGGACAGTTCGACCCAGTCCACCTGTTTTAGCTCAACTACGTCGGTGCCGGCGTAGCGGAAGGACATTCCGGGTTCCTTGATGCGGTAGCGGAGGATCATGTCCAGATCCGTTTTCAAATCTTCCTGGTGCTGCTCGATGGTGCCTTCCGGCATTTCGGAGACGCCGCCGCGATCCATGGTCCAGCCTTTATCGCCGTTGTAGGATTCGACGATGTTGCGCTTCCCGCCATACTCGGTAAGATTTTTATCGGGCAGCTTGTTGTAATCCCAAAAAACGACATAGCCGGTGAGGTCGCCGGAATGGCCGAATTGGCCCAGACGGCCATTGATGATTACGTCTTGAACATTCAGATAGGCATCGCCGCCCATGGCCTGGATGGTTTGCTGCAGCAACTGCTTGGCTTTCGCCGCGCTTTCCGCCGGCATCATGATTTGCGTATCTTGTGGATTTGCGCCGCGGGCAAACAACAAGCTTGCCAGCAGCAGCAAACCCGGAACGAGTGGTCGAATTAGCCGCACAGGACGGAACCTCCATTTACATTGACGATTTCGCCGGTCATGAAGGTTGCAAGATCGGAAGCGAGAAATAGAATCGGTCCGGCCACTTCTTCAGGGGTAGCCGCGCGCCCCAGCGGAATCTGCCCGTGTGCGAACTTGCGGCCTGCCTTGGTAGCGAGCACGGGTTTGGACATGTCCGTATCCACCCACCCGGGGGCCACGCAATTCACCAAAATGTTGTGGCGGGCGAGTTCGGTGGAAAGAGCCTTCACAAAGCTGATGGTGCCGCCCTTGGTGGCGGCATAGTGCGAATGGAACGCTTCGCCTCGCTGACCAGCCGTGGAGCTGATGGCGATGATTCGTCCGGAGCGTTGCGCGATCATATAGGGAGCGGCAAAGTGCGCCACGGCATAGATGCTTTTTAAGTTCACGCGCATCATTTCGTCCCACTCGCGCTCGGTCATTTTTTCGATCGGCAAATCCTCGACGTTCCAGATGCCCGCGTTTGCCACCAGGATGTCCAAACGGCCCAAACGGTCGGCGGCAAACTGGATCAATTTCTTCGCATCGGCCATCCGGCTCAGGTCCGCTTTCAACATTTCGACGCGAGTTCCGTGCTTGCGCGCTTCCTGTTCCACCTGTGCGGCGGCTTCGCGGCTGCGATTGTAGCTGAACACAACATCCGCGCCGGCCTGCGCGAATAGCTTGACGGCTGCCGCGCCGATGCCGCGCGATCCTCCAGTGATCACCGCCGCCTTGCCCGCAAGAGAAATCATGGAACCCCCAAAAAAATTAGAAACAGGTGAAAGAATTCATGAAAATTATAAGTGGAAGCCTACCATGCCAGCGCGGATAAGCCCAAGTGGGCGTTCGTTCGTCTCAGGAGCGGACGTGCGCTGCCCGGGCGGCAGCGAGCAACTCGCGAAAAAGCGATCGGGCCAGCGGATCGGACGGCATGCGCTCCGGGTGCCACTGCACGCCCACGATCCAGTTCTCAGGCCCGGTCCCTTCCACTGCTTCGATGATCCCATCCGGCGCCCGAGCCGTGATACGCAGGTCGCGGCCGGGTTCGTGAATCGCCTGATGATGCGAGCTGTTTACCTGCGCCTCCGCCGCTCCGGCGAGTTGAGCCAGGCGTGTTCCGCTTTCGATCACGATCTTATGATGAGGCTCTGGCGCGCCACCCTTCGAGTTTTCCCACGGATGCTGGATTTTGCTCCAACTTTCCGTGGCAATGTCTTGAATCAGCGAACCGCCACGGAATACGTTGAGGGACTGGATGCCGTAGCAGATGGCCAGGACGGGCTTTTTGGCAGCGTAGGCGTGTTCCAGGAGGGTGAAATCAGTTCGTTCGCGTTGTTCATCATCTTCGGCGGTTTTCAAGTGGCGTTGGGCATGATAAAGAGCAGGATTCACGTCCGCCGGGCTTCCTGGCAGAACGATGGCATCGAGTGATCGTGCCGCGTGCTGCAGCTCGCTGTGGGAAAGGGTGAGCGAAATCTCCACTGGATCGCCGCCCGCTTCCTGCACCGCGCGGGTATACATCTCATATTTCAGTCGGTCGCCAGTAACCTCTTCATTTGTAGTGCGATAGGGAATGCCGACACGTGGTCGAATTTGGTTTTCGCCGGCCATTGGGATATTCATCCTACCACCGGGCGCACAAATGCGGCAACAGAATGAGGGTTGCAGGAGATCGAAAGCTTACAGGGCCTGGCTTCCTGAAGTTTCTTCAGCCTACAACGTCGCGTTCAGCGAAATCAGCCGCGTGCCAGCCGGAGGCGCGCCTTTTTGGCGCCTGGTTGCCGGCCGCCTGGGCGGATGAGTTTCGAACCAGATATCGAAATTTCGTTTCATTTGTTCCAGCCGCTGGGGAACCTGACTTTCGTGAATCTCCAGCCACTGTTCCAGGCTGATCGTGCCCATTTCCGGATGCCCGACTGTGTTGGCCCAAACCAACTCGGGAACAGCGACGAGCAATTGGTAGGTCATCATGCGCATGCGGCGGAACAAATCCAAAGCTTGCTTGGTGCTTTGGTGGGAGTAGCCCAGCGCGCCGGCCCAGGCTTCGTGATCGTAAGCCAGAACCTGCTTTCCGGGCTCCGCGATCAACTTCCGGCAGCGGATGTAGCCGTTCGCTTCGCTATCCGCCAGATGCAAAATAATTTCGTGGATGCTCCAGGCGTCAGCCTGCGGTTTATAGAGCCACATTTTCTTGGGAAATTGGCGGAGCGCGGCCGACAATGCCTGAGGCGCGCGGCCAAATGCGTCGATTTTTCGCCATCGTTCTTCGCGCGTCATATAGACCTCCTACTGAATCGTTAGACGCCCCTTTCCAAAAAGCGTTGCTCGCAAATCCGCAAATATTCAATGACTTATGCCTGATCGAACAAAATCATTTGCTCCCGACAGGAAATCAGCCCCATGTGTTCGCCTGTGGACACTGTGCGCATGTTCGCGAATGACACGAAATGCATAATTGCCACATTTTGGTGCAGTCTTTCAAAAACAGGAGGTGATTTAACGTAGAGGTTAGCTGTGAGAATTTGCCGTAATACTTCGCTCAAGCCAATATTTGCGCAACTCACCAACAAGGTATAGCGAGCCAGTCACAAAAATCACATCGTCGGGGTGTGCGAGATCGAACACTCGATGCAATGCCTGTACGGGATCGGACACAACTTCGATGTTTTGCGCGTGATGCTGCGTGATTTCGCGAAGCACTTCGGCGCTGATGGCGCGCGATTGGCGCGGCTCAGTGAGAATTACAGTGTCCGCTCGCGGGAAAAGAAGGCCGGCAATTTCATCCACGGCTTTATCGCGCATGGCGCCATAGATGAGAAAAATTTTGCGGTGTTGCAGATGCTCATTCCAGAACGCCGCGAGTTCCCGCGCTCCCGCCGGATTGTGCGAGCCATCAAAATAAAGCGCGGGATAAGCCGCCAGGCGTTCGAGACGGCCGGGCCAGCGGGCATCCGCCAAGCCGCGCGCAATCGAATCATCGTCGATCCGGAAGCCGCGCTGGGAGAGGAGCCTTGCGGTGGCAGCGGCGGCCAGCGCATTTCTTAGCTGGAAGCGGCCGGGTAAGTGCAAGTTGATCGCGATTTTATGGGTTGAGTGAGCCGGAGAGATGGTTGCGCTGTAGCAGCCGTCCATAGCGCGAACTGATTCCATTTTGAACTCCGAGTCAATTTCCAACAGCCGGGCATCCACTTGCGAGGCGCGGCGGGCAATCACTGCTCGCGCTTCCGGACGTTCCGCGGAACTTACCACCCAGCCGCCCGGTTTGATGATGCCGGCCTTTTCAGCGGCGATTTCTTCGATGGAATGTCCCAGGTAAGCTTCGTGATCGAAATCGATCTGGGTGATCACCGCCACTTCGGGCGTCACAATGTTCGTGGCGTCCAGCCGTCCGCCCATTCCCACTTCGTAAATCGCGAAATCAATTTCGGCTTTGGCGAAGGCATGGTATGCAGTTGCGGTAAGGCACTCGAAAAAAGTTGGGTGCGCCGCCAAAGCGCCGGAAGCCATTAACGCTTCGATATGCGTTTCCACCTGCGTAAACGATTCGGCGAAGCGCGCATCGGAAATCTCTTCTCCCGCAATGCGAATTCGTTCGTTGATGCGCTGGAGATGCGGGGATGTGTAGAGCCCGGCGCGCAAACCCGCGGCGCGCAAAATGGAATCCAGCATGGCGGCGGTGGAACCTTTTCCGTTTGTTCCGGCGATGTGCACGCAGGGAAAGCCGCGGTGCGGCCAGCCGAGGGATTCCGAAAGAATGGAGATGTTTGTGAGGTCGAATTTCTGGACGCGCGCTTGTTGCGGCGCGGCGAGTTCCTTGCCCAGCGTCAGCAAATAGCGGACTGCCTGATCGTAATTCATGCGGGACCCGGCCTAATTCAGGAAGAAATCCAAAGCGGTGGCGATGTAGTTCTTCAGTTCCTTGCGGGGAACGACCGCGTCGAGAAAACCGTGTTCCAACAAAAATTCCGCGCGCTGGAAACCTTCGGGCAGCTTCTGGCGAATGGTTTGTTCGATAACGCGAGGACCGGCGAAACCGATCAGCGCGCCAGGCTCGGCAATATTCAAATCGCCCAGCATGGCGTAGCTGGCCGTGACGCCGCCGGTGGTGGGATCGGTGAGCAGCGAAATGAAGGGTATGCGGGCCTCATCCAGCCGTGCGAGCGCCGCCGACACTTTTGCCAATTGCATCAGGCTGACGGTTCCTTCCATCATGCGGGCGCCGCCGGAACAGGAAACCACCACAAGCGGTTTTTTCTGGGCCATGGAGATTTCGATCGCGCGCGTCACCTTCTCGCCGACCACCGCTCCCATCGAACCGCCAATAAAGCCGAATTCCATCGAGCAGCACACGATGGGCCGCCCGCTTAATTTTCCTTCCACGGTGAGGATTGCGTCGGACATGCCGAGTTTTTTCCGCGTGGATTCCAAACGTTGTTTGTAAGGCTTGGTATCCACGAATTCGAGCGGATCGGAAGAAAATAATTGCGCGTCGTGTTCCGTCCACTGGCCGTCATCGAGCAGCAATTCCAAGCGCCGCTTGGAATCCAGCCGGAAGTGGTAATCGCATTTGGGGCAGACTTGCCAGTTATCTTCCAGGTCTTTTTTCCAGATGATGGCGCGGCAGGTTTCGCACTTGATCCACAGTCCTTCGGTGCGAACGCGGCGCTCTTCGCTGGGCACCGCGGAATCGATCGATCGTTTCTCTCGTTTAAACCAAGCCATGCTGGAAGCTCGATGCTGGAGGCTGGAAGCTGGAAACTTCGATCGAAGCTGCCAGCGCGCCTCCAGGGTTAAAATTTGGCCTAGTATTTACGCGTCCCCTGCTTAACAGCTTGCAGAAAAAGTTGAGAATTGCTCTTCGATAGAAAAGCGCAACAAATGAGCCAGAGAGAAACGCCCCACTTCTCAAGCAATTGGGAGCAACTCTGGATTCCTCACTTCGTTCGGAATGACAACTCCGCGCATATTTCCGCAAACGGTTAAGCCAGTCTACGGATGATAAATCAATAATCGATGCCTCGCTGGGCCAAAATTCCCTTGGTGTAGGGATGCTTCACTTCGCGCATCTCCGTCACCAGGTCGGCCTGTTCCACCAATTTTGGATGCGCGTTGCGTCCCGTGCAGATTACGTGTACGCGCTCCGGGCGCGCCGCGAGGGCGGCCACCACTTGATCCGGATCGAGCATTTTGTAGCTGATCACATAATTGATTTCGTCCAGGATCACCAGATCGTATTTGCCGCTGTAAATCTGTTCCCGGCCGAATTCCCATGCCTCCTGGCACAAGCGCAAATCCTCCGGGTCGGTTTCCGCGCCGCCCACCTTCACAAAGCCACGCCCCATTGGCCTGATTTCGAATTTATCGGGGCCCAGCATGGCGGCGGCGTCAAGCTCACCATAATGCCACGAGCCCTTGATGAACTGCACCATCATTACGCGCAGGCCTTGTCCAACCGCGCGAAACGCGGTGCCCAGGGCGCAGGTGGTCTTGCCCTTGCCGGGCCCGGTGTAAACGATTAAGAGTCCTTTTCCTTCGGGCATGGATTAGCCAGCCTTCTGATGCTTGAGACAATCAAGAATACTGAGCGCGCTGGGCGAAAACGTCAAGCATGGCGGGCATCAGGCGGAGATTGCGCGCGCATTGGACTTGGTTGTTTGGGCGGATGCTGCGCTGGATCCTTCGCGCCGGGCCTGCGGGACTTCAGTACGAGCGTGTTGGCTCAGGATGACGGGCAAAGCGATGATGGGCGAACCGAACTCAGGAGAGTTGCAGGTAGGCGCTGATTTTATCGGCGACATCGCCAATCCTGGCGTGTTCCGTGCGGGCCATTGGCCGATCCGTGGGCACTCCGGACGGGCGGAGGACAAGCCAAACGCCCGGACGGTGCACGGAGCCATCGCGGCAAATCGCTCCGGTGAGTTGGGCAATTTCGAGCGCGGTTCCGGCCAGCTCGCGGTCCAGCATCCCGCGAGTTTCGTCAATCAGGTCCTTGAACCCTTGCGAGGCGAGGATGGGATCAATTTCGCGAGGGACAGCGGCTTCGACGTCCTCGAGATCATAGTCGGGCAAAGGATTTGTGATCATCAGTTCGATTGCGGCGGTTGGTGCCTTGGTATCGTAAGAAATTTTGATGGCCATGTTGAGGTTTTACCTTATTCGAGCTATTTCGGGTAGGGGTGTCCGGCGAGAATTGCGAACGCCCGGTAAATTTGCTCCGCCAGAACGACGCGAGCGAATTCGTGCGGCATCGTCAGAGTGGAAAGCGAGATGCGTTCCCGCACGCTGCCACGCACGGATTCCGGAAAACCGGCTGCATCGCCGCAAAGAAAAACCAATTCGCGCGCGCCGCGATCGCGCAAAGCACCCAGCCAGCCGGCAAATTCGGCGGAGGAATACTGCTTGCCGGCAGCGTCGAGCATCACAATTGCCGCGCTGGGCTCAATTTTTAGTTTCCTGAGAGCGGCGCCGCTGGCTTCGCGCAATTCAGTGCTTTCGATTTCGCAATAATGGGCGATGCGCTTCAAATAATCGTCCACCAACTCGCGGATTTCGGCGCGCCGCGTTTTTCCAAGCATCACCAGGCGAATCTTCATCGAAGTTCCCGATGGAATTCCGGCATGTTCATTGCAGGAATTCCGCGACGGAAGACAAGAAGAGTTTGGCGCGAGGCATGGTTACAACAGGCCGTACTTCTTCCGTTTTTCGAGCAGGGTTTTGCGGCTGATCCCCAGGATTTCCGCGGCGCGTGAAATCTTATAATGCGTCGCTTCGAGCGTCGCACGAATCGCTTCACTTTCCATCTCATTGAGCGAGCGGAGGTTTTCTCCCAGGGTGCTGGGAGCGGCCGCGCGCTGAATGATCGCCGGAAAATCCTGGGGCCGCAACACGGCTTCCTTGCCGGCATACTTGGCGAACGTCAGCGCATGTTCGATGGCATTTTTAAGTTCGCGGACATTTCCCGGCCATTCATAAGATTCCAGCAGCCGCATGGCCGGCGCGTCCAAGCGCGCTTCCGGCCGCCCGTGAACTCCGCCCAGCCGGGCAAGCAGGTGCTGAACCAGCGGCGCGATGTCAGCCCGGCGCTCGCGCAGGGGTGGCACGGAAATCACCAGCACGCTCAGCCGGAAAAACAGGTCCTCGCGGAATCGCCCGCTGGAAACACCGCTGGCGAGATCCGTGTTTGTCAGAGCGATCAGCCGGGCGTCGATCTTCAGGCTTTCCGTACCGCCCAGGCGCTCGAAGCGGCGCTCTTCCAGGATGCGCAAGAGCTTGGCCTGAATTCCCGGAGCGAGCGCGGCAACTTCATCGAGCACGATTGTGCCGCCCTGAGCGAGTTCGAAGCGCCCGAACTTCCGCGCAATGGCCCCGGTGAAGGCGCCTTTTTCGTGTCCGAATAGTTCGGATTCAACCAGTTCGGCGGGCAGGCTGGCGCAATCGATTTTCAAGTAAGGAGCATCGCGGCGCGGGCCGGAATCGTGAATCCAGCGAGCCAATTGATCTTTGCCCGTTCCGCTTTCCCCGGTGATCAGCAGAGTGGTGGACGTTTCGGCGACTTTTTCGGCAAGCTCCAGAACGTGAAGCGAAATCGGATCCGCAGCCACCCATTCGATGTGGGCAGCGCTCATGGCCGTCTTGATCCTCCGGTAGCCGCCTGTGGGCCGGGCGGCGGAATATCCACGCGCTTTGCCGAACGCCATAGCCGTTCCAGGTCGTAGAAGACACGCGCGCGCTGGCTAAAAATGTGCACTACCAGGCTGCCGTAATCGAGCAGCATCCATTCATCGCTGTTGCGCCCTTCGCTGTGCGCGAGGCGCACTCTGTTGCGGCGAGTTGTTGCTCGATTTCCGATGCAATGGCTTGCATTTGCGGAGTGCTAGCGCCGTGCAAAGCAAAAAATATTCCGCGAACGCTCCCAGATCTTTCAAATGGAGCACGGTGATGTCCACGGTTTGCTTTTCCTGCGCCGCTTCGACGGCCCAGCCGAGTTCGGGATAAAGGGAGTTCAGATTCACCGGTACAGAGCCTGTTGGAGAATGTAATCCTCTACTCGCTGCGGCACAAGCCCATGGATCGATTCCCCGCGTTTCAGCCGCTCGCGGACTTCCGTCGACGATACATGGCTGCGCACGGCGGGGAGCAGATGTACTTCTGATTTGCGCAAGGTGATCGTCTGGCGATCGGCCCTGGCGGAGGCTGAATTGAAAAATTTCGACGGAATTGCATGGCGCAGCTCGTCCAAAGGAAAGCCGGGGCGGCTGGCAATGATGAAATCGCAAGTATCGAACAATGCTTCGTGATCTTTCCACGTTTGAATTTCGAGGAACGAATCGGCGCCGAGAATAAAATAAAGTTTGTCGTCCGGAAATTCGCGCTGGAAACTTCCCACTGTATCGATCGAATAGTAGATTTGTTTCTTGTTGCCGTCCGTATCGGATTCCGCGAGTGAAGGCAAAAAGCGAGCGTGCCCGGCGCAGGCCAGCACAACCATTGCGTAGCGATGGGCGAACGGCGCGAGTTCGCGCTTGGTCTTGTGCGGCGGACGGCTGGAGGGAACAAAATAGATGGCGTCCAATTGGAACCGCCGCTGCACCGCGTTGGCTACCGCCAAATGGCCGGAGTGAACAGGATCGAAAGTTCCACCGAAGAGAGCAATGGTGCGTCCAGAGGCTCGCGATTTGCGCGCGCGAAGGCATTCG
>CAVWOD010000003.1:0-14384 GCA_963756355.1 uncultured Acidobacteriota bacterium
CATCGCCTTTGAATTGCCTTTGTAGGGGCGCTGCTTGTTTATCCTGAGTTTCGAAGGGCTGCGCCCGCAGGTGGTGTGGATGAAAGGAGGGCGTGGTCAGGCGGAATCGCCAAAAATACCAAGGGCACGGCTGAATCGCGCTCCGACTCTAATGCCGTGCCCGTGGCTATCTGCCTACGTAACCGTAAATCCTAGCTGCAGCCGGACGTTCCGCCGCAGTTTTCGCACTTATAGCAGCTGCCATTGGGCGTCATCAACATGCCGCATTGGGCGCACGACGGAGCGTCGTCGATCGGCGAGTGGGCCCTCGGACGGCTGGCCACTTCCGCCGCCTTCACGGCCGGAGGAGGCGGGACGGGCACAGGCGCAGTAGCCGATCCGGTCAAAGCGATTTCTTCTCTGGCGGATTCTTGGTTCACCAGGTAATCGCGCGAGATGAATTTCCCGCCCAGCCATCGGCCGATGTAGTCGATGATCGACTTGGGCATAAGGAATTTCCCTGTTCCCGGTGAAGCCCGAAGGCTCAAAGCGCGCGTTCACAAATTTGTCGATCATGGCGCGTTAGCGGAACGCCGTACTGCAGGGCAATCGAAACGGAAAGCGCGAAGCCGTCCATGATTCCGGAGAGCGTCGAGCCTTCTTTTGCCATCTTGATGAAAATCTCGCCCGGCGTATCCGTCATCATATTTCCCGACGGTCAAATAACCTTCGTGCCCGCCAACCGAGAATTTGTGCGTGATGGAGTTGCGCTCGTTCGGCTAGTCTTTTTCTGTCGTCCAGGCGGGAAGAGTTCTAACTGCTCGGAAAGATTTAGGGCGCCCACGGGAGTCCCTCCCAACGTCAGCCGCTGCCGATAGTGCGGGCTGCTCCGCCTGTCCCGGTTTTCTTATCTCGCCCGCCGCGGAGAGCGGTTGCGCAACGCTTCGAGTTGTCGCGATAGATGGCCACGGCCTTAATCCCCAGTTTCCAGGATTCAATATACGCTTCCATCATGTCTTCCACTGTCGATTCTTCCGGCATGTTGATGGTCTTCCTGATCGCGCCGGAAAGAGACGGCTGCGCCGCGGCCATCATCTTCAAATGCCCGCGCCAAGCGATCGAACGCCCGCCGTTGAGGCGCGAGCGAGCAATCGAACACCGGCAAGTGTTCCGGTTTAAGGTCCGGCGCACCCTCGATCGTTCCGTGCTGGTCGATCCAGTCGACGATCAGCGACGCCTGCACATCGAGAATAGCCGAGGCGCATCAGCGCCATGGGCACGGTGTTGTTCACGATCTTGATTACGCCGCCGCCCACAAGTCGTTTGTGCTTCACCAATGCCAGGTCTGGCTCGATGCCGGTCGTGTCGCAATCCATCATGAAGCCGATCGTGCCGGTCGGCGCCAGCACGGACACTTGCGAATTGCGATAACCGAATTTCCCGCCGTGGTCGACCGTATTATCCCAGGCTTCGCGCGCGGCGCGCAGTATCTGCGGCTGGACATTGTCTTCCTTGATGGGCCGCAGCGAATCGCGATGCATGCGCATCACCTCCAGCATCGGCTCCCGGTTCGCATAGCCGGCAAACGGCCCCATTTTCTCGGCGATGCGCGCCGATTGCGCGTAGCCTTCGCCGGTCATCAGTGCGGTGACCGCGCCGCCATGTCGCGCCCTGGTCGGAATCGTACGGCAGCCCAGAGACATCAGCAGCGCGCCGAGGTTGGCATAGCCCAGGCCCAGCGGGCGAAAATCGTGCGAGTTCCGCGCGATCTTGGGCGTGGGATAGCTGGCGTTGTCTACCAGAATTTCCTGCGCGGTGATGGTGACGTCCACGGCCTGGCGGAAAGCTTCCGCATCAAACTGCCGTTCGGCCCCAGGAATTTCATCAGATTCAGCGAAGCCAGATTGCACGCCGTGTCGTCCAGAAACATATATTCCGAGCAGGGATTCGACGCGTTGATCCGCGCCGTGCCCTTGCAGGTGTGCCAGCGATTCACCGTGGTGTCGTACTGCATGCCCGGATCGCCGCAATGCCAGGCCGAATCCGCCATTCGGCGCAGCAGGTCGCGCGCGCTCAATTTTTCGGCCGGCTGGCCGTCATTCACATTGCGCGTCCACCAGTCGCGGTCTTCTTCGACGGCTTGCATGAATTCATCGGTCACGCGCACGGAGTGATTGGCGTTCTGAAAGAAGATCGAGCTGTAGGCTTCGCCGTCGATCGAGCGGATCGTAGCCCTGCTCGATCAGCACGTGGGCCTTGCGCTCTTCCTTCATTTTGCAGTCGATGAATTCCACAATGTCCGGATGGTCGACATTCAGAATGACCATCTTGGCCGCGCGCCGCGTTTTTCCACCGCTCTTGATGACGCCCGCAAAAGCGTCGAAGCCTTTCATGAAGCTCACCGGCCCTGAAGCGATTCCGCCGCCCGAAAGCGTCTCGTGGCTGCCGCGCAGCGTCGAGAAATTGGTTCCTGTTCCCGAGCCCCACTTGAACAGCATGCCTTCGGTCTTGGCCAGATCCATGATCGAGCCCATGGTGTCCTGCACGGAATTGATGAAACACGCCGAGCACTGAGGTTTGGGCTGCACGCCCAGGTTGAACCACACCGGCGAATTGAAAGCCATTTTCTGCTCGACCAGCAAATGCGTCAGCTCGTCGCGAAACGCCTCACGCGATTCCGGCGACGCGAAATAGCCGCCCCTGCTCCCCCAGCTGACGATGGTATTCACCACGCGGCCAATCAATTGCCGCACCGAGTTTTCCCGCTCCGGCGTGTTCGGTTTGCCGTGGAAATATTTCGAGGCCACGATGTTGGTGGCTGTCTGCGACCATGACTTCGGCACTTCCACATTTTCCTGGCGGAAAATCACCTGTCCTTTTTCGTTCCCGATCAGTGCCGTCCGCCGTTCCCATTCGACCACGTCGAATGGATCGATCTTGCCGTCGGTGAATTTGCGCCGGAATTCCAGCCCGGCTGCTGGCGCTGTTCCTGCACTTCGGTTTTCATTTTTAGTTCATTCAAATCAAATTTCGATTCTGCCATTTTTGGTTCCGCCATCTCTGCCTCCGCGCCGGCAGTGTTGCCGATTTATGAGATTAGATTAAGTGGCGGGCACGGCGTGGGGCACGCATCAGCCAGTATACCCCAAGCGCCTTACCCAAGACATTGCGACGGTGGACTGGGAGAGAGACGCGCCGTCCGAATCGGCGGACTGGAACCAGCCGGGCTGGTGAGAATAAACCGTCGATCGACGCCGGCTAATTTCATAAGCAAAAAAAAGAAAAAGAGGTTCCAGGCACAAGCAGCGTTGCATCGCTGCAATCGCGATGTGCTGAACTCAATTTAAAATTCCTTTTGCTGGGTCTCCGGGCCGGCGTCGTGGCCGTGCGGCTGTCTCTCACTGAGGCCGAACCACGATCCCCCGAATCTGAGGCAGGAGTATCGCGGTCCGTGAAAAAGTTGTCAAGAAAAATTGCCTCTGACATACAAAATGTTTGGGTTCGCGTGTCGAAACTATCTACCCGTAGTGGTCGAGTTCTGAAACGGCACTCGCCGAACCTGCGCGTCCGCCCCGGAAAAAATAATTTATTGCTCGGGATTTTCAGGCCGGAAATTTCCATTCCACAGCCGCAAGTCCTGCCTGTGCATTTTGATATCGCATGGCCGCAATAAAATTTTACCGCGAAATAAAACGTTCGAATTCTGATTTTCGCGGAACTCCTGAAGAGAACGACTGCGAAGTATGTAGTAGCAAGCCTATTCGTACCGCAGCGCGTCCACGGGATCGAGCCGCGCCGCTTTTACCGCCGGCCACACTCCAAAAACCAATCCCACGCCGATCGAAACCCCCAGGCCGACAGCACCGCCCAAAACGGCACGGCCGAATGCATGTTCGTCAGCCGCGGAATCAGCGACAGCAATTCCGCCGGCCAGAAAAACTCCGATGAATCCGCCGGTCCCGGTCAGCGCCATGGCTTCGGATAGGAATTGCCAGGTGATGTCGCGGCTGCGCGCGCCAATGGCTTTGCGCACGCCGATTTCGCGCGTGCGCTCGGTGACGCTAACCAGCATGATATTCATCACGCCCACTCCGCCGATCAGCAGGCCAATCGAGCTGAGCACCACCATGGCCACCGCCACCCCGCCAACGATGGCGTGGAACTGCTCCACTTCCTGCAATTGCGTCACGATGATGAAATTATCCGGCTTGTCGTACGGCACGTTGCGCCGCCGCCGCAGAACTTCGCGCGCTTCGTCCACCGCTTCGTCGAGCTGTCCGGGATACGCCTGAAAGCGAAAACGCTGTTCATTCGCAACCGGATAAATTTTGCGAAAAGTCTGGTAAGGAATCAGGACGCGGCTGGTCTTCGTCGTTCCGCCGAAACCGCCTTGCGGCTTTTCAGAGCACGCCGATCACCTGGAGGTCGAGCCATCCACCTGAACATCTTTCCCACGGCATCCTCGGCATCGGGAAAGAGCGCCTTGGCAAGATCCTCGCCCAGCACCACCACCATGTCGCGATGTTCGGTTTTCGGCCTCGGTAAAGAAGCGCCCGAATTTCATCGCGGCGTTTCCGTAAACCAGGACGAAGGAAGGGAAGGTGCCGCGGAAATCGCTGCCATTGACTTCATTTTCCTGGTAGCGCACCGCATGATCGTGTTGATACTCGGAAATCGAGGTGAGCGATGCGCTGGATCGAGCGGCAGACGAATTCCAGATCACTTCGGCGTCTTCGAGCGTCAGCGGCTTGCGCAGCGCGTTCTTCCTTCGTGATCGCCGCCACGTGCGGACCCTGGTGAAAGCGGCTACGTAGGCGGTGTCCGCTCCGAAGCTGGTAATGATCTCGCTGATGGTCTGCTTGAATCCGGTGAGCAGCGCCGCCACCAGCATGAGCACGCCGACGCCCATGACCACGCCGAGCACGGTCGAGCAAGCTGCGCATCTTGTGGCTGCGCAGCGTGTCGAGAGCAAGGGCCAGATTTCCGTCGAAATTCCTGTGCCATTGTTGCGTCCTAATTTCGGCGCGCAGCGCCTCGATGGGATCGAGCGCGAGGCCCGCACCGCCGGGTAAATCCCAAAAAACAAGCCCAACTGCAGTCGAAAGGGCGAGAGCGAAATGACCACAGCGTCAGCGGCGTAGTCATCGGAATGGGACGTGGTGGCGCGCACGAGCGGCTGCAATGCCCAACGCCAGCAGCAATACCTATCAGCTCCGCCGATCGTCGAGAGCACCGCCGATTCCACCAGAAACTGCATCAGGATGTGCTGCCGCCGCGCTCCCAGCGCCTTGCGAATGCCGATCTCGCGCGTCCGCTCGGTGACGCTGGCCAGCATGATGTTCATGATCACGATTCCGCCCACGACCAGAAACACCGCCGTAAGCCAGACGGCAATCGCGAATAAATTCCCCGTAATCTGGTTCCACAGCCCGGTGATCGAAGAGGCGCGATGATCCCGAACCCATCGGGATCGTTATAGGGAGTGTGGCGCAGCGAACGGATGATCAGCGCGATTCGTCCTGGGCCTCGTCCATGATCTCCGCCCGCGCGCTTGCACGAAAATCACGACGGAATCGTCTGGCGCGTTCCAGGACTTGCGATATGGAAAGCGGAATCATCAGGAAATGATCCTGCGATTGGCCGAAGACAGTGCCGCGCGCTTTGGCGACTTCCACCACGATGATTGATCGATCCCGCGCGCACTGTCTTGCCCACCGGGTCGACTCCGGAAAGAATTTCTCCACCAGATCGATGCCGTGAAGGCAACCGGGGAATGGTGCAATTCATCGGCTTCGGTGAAGAAGCGGCCTTCCGCGGTTCCGAAACCGCGTATTTCGGCATAGTTAAACGTTGTGCCCACCAGGAACGCGTCCTCGAAAAGCGCGCTTCCGGAACGCATGTCCGTGGTGGTCCGCTCAACAGCGCCCACTTGGATGACACTGGACGCCGTCGCGCAAGGCATGATCCGCCAGGCTAAGGGGCGGACGCTTTTTGGCTTTATGGAGCTTCAGGGTCGGTGATGATTCCAAAACGATCCACCACGAAAGCGTTCGCGCCAGATTGGCGATCTATCCGAAACGGAAAGGTTGAGCCCCGCCACCACGGACATCACCGCCATCAACGTGGTCACGCGAATCACACCAGCAGAGTGGACTGCGAATCTGTGCTGACGAGGGTATCCAGCGCAAGCCACAGTGTTTCGCGAAGAGCAACCGTTGAACGCGCGGCATCCAGATGGATTCGCGAAGAGCCAACGGCCGGGCAGAACGATGTGTAGGGAGAATCCCATCTATAAGTATAGACGGATATCAATACGAAATAGCTCTGACTAATATAACCAAATAAGCACTCCAAGAGCATAGCCATTCCGAGGTGGCACAGCCACACTCCTGGCGGCGCTCCTTTCTTCCAATCACACCCACCCGCCACCCAGGCAATACACTCTGGCTTCCCTCCAGTAGTAGCTTGAACAAAGCCTCTGCCCAATCGTCAGGCAATCGTGCCGATACAATTTCAGATTCCCCAAACCGAGCCCAAAGTCTCCTGCAACCATCAAATTCCCGATCAAAATTATTCACCCATTCCGCCCCTCGGTTAGAATAAAGCGGCAAGCGGAAACCGCCCGTCCGAATCCCATAAGCGGACCGGCGAAGGTCTCTGGATGATGCAGCGAATTCCTATTAACCGTGGCGATGGCTGCGGCAATCGGGGCGGCGACCGGATTTCCTCAGACGGCCGCTTCAACTGCCAGCCCCGCGGTGGTGCGCAATCATGCCGTCCGCTCACTGCCGAAGAAATTCGCGCCTTGGCAGAGCGGGCGATTGCCAATCAAAACCGCGACGACGAGGCGGAGGCCGATTTCGAACACATCGATCACCTGATGGATCGCGCGAGCGCCACCGACGCACAGGCAACCGAAAACAAGACGTTTCGAGTAGTCCCCACCGGCACCGGAACGCTGAAATTGCTCCTCAAGGAAAACGACCGCCCGGTCTTCGCCCAGGAATACCAGCGCCAATTAAAAATCTGGGTGCAGATACTGGAAGTAGCCATCCATCCCGACGATCCCCGCCAGAAAGCGTCGCTCGAAAAATGGCGGAGGCGAAGGAAGGAGCGCGAGGATCTGGTGAATTCGGCCCTGGAGGCCTACCGCTTCGGCTGGATTGGCCGCGAGATGCGAAACGGTCGCGCCGTCACAGTTCTCTCGCTCGATCCAAACCCTCAATTTCAACCGCGCACGCGCGCGGCCGACATTCTGACGCATGCGCGAGCCGTCATCTGGGTGGATGAGGAAACCGGCCAGATGATGCACGCCGAAGCAGACATCATCCGCGACATTTCCTTTGGTGAGAAATCTCGGCAAAGTCTATCGCGGCGGCCACTTTGAAATGGACCAGGCTGAAGTGGCGCCGGGAATCTGGCTGCCCACTCGATACAAATATGATTTCACCGGAAGAAAATTTTTCTTCAGCTTCGAATTGCATGAACTAACCGAAATCACCCATTACCATCGAATCGGCTCGCCAAGCGAAGCGCTCGCCGCCGCCCGCCGCGAACTGCAATCCAATCCCTCCACCGCGGCCGGCGATCCCTGACCGCAAACCAGTTCGCTAGTCATCCTGAGCAAGCGTCCTCGGTTCGGCAGTCATCCCGAGCCAAACCTGTCGAAGAAGCCTCTAAAAACTCGGCGCGGGGGATCCAGAGAACCCGTACCCAATCGCACCCTCGGCAAAATGCCCCGCCGTTTTTCGCTCGCCCCTCCCCGCTTCTGCTAGAATCCACTCTGCTCCCGCGGCCGCCACCACACGCTGGAGACAATTCTTCGCGATGGAAGGAGATTTCGAATGCCGCGCAGACTCTTGCCCCGCTTGTTATTTTTCTCGGTTTGCTTCTCTGTGGAATTTCGCGCGGCCAGGAAGCGGCGGCCTGAAACTGGCCGATCTCCCTCCCGCCGTGCAAGTGACGGTGAAGGAGCAAAGCCAGGGCGGCACTCTTAAAAATCCCTCGGTAGGCCGCAACAAAAACGAAAAAGTCTATGGCGCGGTGATCATGACGGGCGCGAAGCGCAAGGAAGTGGTGATGAATGCCGAGGGGAAAGTGGTGGATGTGGTGCAGGATTTTACCATCAACCCGATGCCTGCAGCCGTACCCAAGACATTCAAAGAGCAAGTCCAGGGCGCTACAATTGTAAACACTTCCAAGGAAACCGAAAATGGCGCCGTGAAATATGTGATTGAAACCGATATCCAGGGCCGCAGCCGGAATATTTCCATCGACAATGCAGGTAAGATAATCCAAATCGAGGAGCAAGTGGCGCTCGATACTTACCCGCCGCCGCGCGCAGCCGCATCGAGCAGCAAGCCGGCAAGGGTAAAGTCCTTAGCATCCAGATGCTCACTGCTGGCGGCAACCCCGCCGTCTACGATGCCACCATCGAAGTCGCTGGAAAGCGTTCCGAAATTCGCGTCGCGGCTGATGGCTCGGTGCAACCCAAAGAAAATTAGAACTTGGTTTTTAGGGGGTCGGAGCTTTGGCTCCTCAGTGGCGACGCCAAATAGGGGTGGTCCGGGTCGCGCCACCCTTCAGGGTGGCATCTTTGGTTTCAATGACATGGCAAGATGGGGCCTCGCTTGTCAAAATATTCATGAACTGAGTTCTCGACGAATCTGCGTTTGAAAGGGACTTATGACATGCGAACACGAATTGCGTTCCTTCTTGGTTTCCTCACTCTGCTCTTGCCGGCAGCCCCAAATTCTTTCGCTCAAACTTCCAAGTCCGCGGCCGCTTCCACATCTTCCGCTGAATCCAGCCCCGCGCAGCGCCGCCTTGCGCATTTGCGCCACGGCATCAATTTCAGCGATTGGTTCGCGCAGTTCCAACCCGCCCGCCTACACCAAAGAGCATTTCGAAACCACAATCACCGCGCAGGACATCGCCCTGATCCGCCATGGGCTTCGACCATGTCCGCCTGTGCCTGGATCCCAAGCCCATGTTTCATCCCGATGAATCCGACCAGATTGCCTCCGATGATCTCGCCAATCTCGACGCCGCGATGAAAATGATCCTCGACCAAGGCCTCGCCGTGGACCTCTCTATCTACGCCGGATAGATTTCAAGCAGAAGCTGGCCACCGACGATGACGCCGTCGAGCGCTTCGCCGATTTCTGGCGCGCCTTGGCCGCGCATTACGCCAAACTCGATCCCGACCGGGTCTTCTTCGAAATCCTCAACGAGCCCGAGGGCCGCGACCGCTATCGCTGGTACGGCGTCGAGGCCAAGCTCGCCACCGCCATTCGCGAAGGCGCCCCGCAGCACACCATCATCGCCACCGGCGCGCACTGGTCCGACGATGACGACCTGATTTTCCTCGAGCCGCTGCGCGACCCGAACGTCATCTACACGTTTCACTTCTACGAGCCGCACATCTTCACGCACCAGGGCGCCGACTGGTCGGTGAACTACTGGCACTACCTGCGCGGCGTCCCCTATCCCTCCGATCCGGAAAGCGCCCGAAAAGCCGCCGAACTGGTTCCCGATCCAGTGCACCGCCTGGACGTCGTCCGCTACGGCCTCGAAAACTGGAATGCCGCCCGCATCGACGCCGAAATCGCCCAAGTGGACGACTGGGCCAAGCACTGGAAGTCCCGGTGATCTGCAACGAATTCGGCGTCTACCGCAAATACGCCGACCCCAAAGACCGCGCCGCCTGGATCACCGACGTGCGCACCGCGCTCGAAAAGCGCAACATCGGCTGGGCCATGTGGGATTACAGCGGCACCTTCGGCCTAGTAACCCGTCCCAACGGCCCACCCCGACGAGCAACAGTCCGCGCCCTGGGCCGCACCATGCCCTCCGCGCAGAAGTAGTTCGTGTGATCTGCGTTCGTAGGGGCGCTGCTTGTTTACACTGAGCAGCGAAGGGCTGCGCCCGGCCTTTAGTCTCTCTCGATGTCTTTCAACCGATGCACCCGTCCAACTACAATCCGGGAACGCCAATCTCCCGATTGGCCCCCACCAAAACCCCATTCAAGCGAGCGCCGTTTCCACAAAAACAACCCGCCTCACGATTCTAAATCCGAAATTCTGAGTCCTGCAGTAAGGGACGAAGAAACTCTCCCCCTTTCCCCGTTGCGTCAAAATGGATCCCGCCGTGAATCCAATCGCGCGTTTAGCTTTCAGTCGAGAGATTTTCAGCAGCGAAACGAAATCCTTCAAAAAGATTTCTTCACAGCTCCACTAAAAACGTGCGCCACGCTGCAAGCGGAGCAGGCTTCATCCAAGATTTGATGCGCCTGCCCCGCCACACAACGGAATGAATCTAAATACATGCTCTATTGTGGTGTTCGCCGTCCCGTTTTCCCCGATGAGCCAGCCAAAACTGCGGAGGCATGCGCCAGGGGCGCTGGACAGGAGGCACCGTTCACTTGGTTCTGGACAGTGTTCGCAAACTGGTTCGAGTTCACAATATTCCCGCCCGTGTTCAGCATGACACCGGCACAGGCTTCGTTGATATCGTTGTTCTTTATTGTGTTGCCGGTGCTGCCAAACGTGTGGTTGAAGCAGGTGTCGACAAACACGGCACCCGTCGTCGTGCCATTAATCGCATTGCCCTGGACCAGGTTGTTGTTGCTGCAGACGAGAATGCCGGCGTTCTCAATTAAATCAACCAGATCGAAAACGCCGGTGCTATCAAACACGTTGTTCAAGATTATTTTGCTGTTATTCGCGTCGCTGTTGTAGAAGTCATCGCTGCTGACGTAGATGCCGGTTCCACCGTGGCCCACGGTATTCCCTGAAATCACCACGGCATGAGTGGCATCCGCCAAGATTCCGGTCGAGAAATCATTCCCACCCAGGCTGATTGAGTTGCCCAACACTGACCCGGTTGCAGCGACTAACTGAATCCCGCTGTTCGCCCCCGGCTCCGTGCTTGAAAACGTGTTGCCCGAGATCGTGATGGTCAGACCGAAGTCGTCGGCGGCAACGCCCACTGTTCCAAAAGAGCGAAGGCTGTTGCCCACGATGGCCACAGCGCGATGGACGGGCGCGGCCAGACTGCCGCCGGACTCCGCCATGATCCCGAAAGCGCGGTCGTCGCAGCCGGTGGGGGCAATGATTTGATTTCGCGTTGCAACATCATTGATGGTTCCTTGAGCGGCCCGGTAATAGATTCCGGCCAAATATATCTCATTCCCGCAGGTGTACGAGATTCCGTTGCCGCTGCCATCCACCGTCAGATTGCTGATGTTTACACTGCCCGTCGTTGCGTTCACCAATATTTGCGCAGCAAGCAAATGGCCGGGAGTCAGGAGCGGCGAGACCCTGGTCGTGGTCGACAAGCCTGCAGATGGTGGGACGATGACTGCGGCGTTATTGTTGCCATCCTGGATTCCGCGGATCGTGAGCGGGTTGTTAATCGTGACCTGCTCCGCATAGACGCCCGGACAAACCAGAACAGTTCCTCCCGAAGATACTGCGGCGATCGCGAGCGTGATCGTCGAAAATCCGGTCTTGCTCTGGCAATTTCCGGCTTGCACAATATTGGCTGCCAAGAGATTTTGTCCCCATAGAGCAGCCAAGACAAACGTGGCCAAACGTACTGCATTTGCTGCAACGTGAAACTTGATCTTCATGGTGGATCCCCCTCGGTGTTTTCGATTTTGTCGAAAGCCTTCCGTTTTGGTTGGGCCTGCTTCTCTAGAATGGCTGGCCATTCCGTCTGGTGTGTCAGCCGTGTCCAAAGAAGCGCACTGAACCGGAATTTCGATTTGTACTTTTGACTCGTGCCCCTGCACTGGTCAAAAAGAACTTGCCACTAGGGCAGGTTCCCGCAAGATCAACGCTGTTCCCCGAAGGCTCGTTCTTGTTTCCAGACGAGCCCTGGCAACGGGTCCCGAACTCCTAAAGAGGGCCTGGCCTCGAATGCGAACGCGAACCATTATTTAGTTTGGTAGGCCTATTGCGAGGCGATTGTGCGAGGCATTCTTGGATTGCTTGTCCTGAATTGTCAAGCCCGGAAGCTAAACTAAGGAAGGACTAGAACTCATAGATCGATGCCCACGAGATGTTTTCCTCACGAGGGACTTTCCGAAATTTGTGGTCCACTCGCCCGTCGCGCCAACGGAAACTCATCGCCCGACAAACGTGGAGTGTTCGCCGGCCGTTGAATTGCCTTAGAAGTTACGGTAGTATTCCGTTCAGCTCCGCCCTTCAGGAGCCTTCGCAAGAAGGATCTGATGAATTACCCAACCAGAACCGCCCTGGTTTTCATTCCATTCGTTCTATTCGCCTCCGCAATTTTCGCGCAGACGACAATGACTCTCACCTCGGAGCAAACAATCGGAAATCCAGCCGCAGGCTCTTATAGTTGCACGGTGATGCTCGGGCCGATGCTCGAAGCAAGGCCCTCGGGGCCGGCCGCCCCGTACTCTGCCGTCCGGGAATCCTCACGAGTCCAAACTCTCTATGATGGAACACACATCTCCTCAAAGGCCACGTCCGAAAAAATCTACCGTGACTCGCAAGGCAGAACTCGGACGGAGCGTCCGTTCTGTGGCATAGCTGCCGGGGATCCGGACGGCCTGATCATTGAAATCAGCGATCCTGTTGCGGGCTATGCCTATATTCTCGACCCTCAAAGCCACATTGCGCATCGCTATGTTTTACAGACGAAGCAACCGGTGCTGCCGGTTCCCTCCGGCGTCACAGGGATCACCACCAGCACTGTTCTGAAAAATCTTCCTCCGCGCCCGGACGGTGTGACCAGAACCACCGAATCGCTCGGTTCGCAGACCATGGAAGGCGTCTACGTCGAGGGCACCAAAACAACCGAGACATTTCCGATCGGCGCCGTGGACAATGACCGTCCTATCAGCGTTTCTCGCGAGAATTGGTTTTCGCCTGACCTCCGGGTCATGATCCTAAGCAAGAATTCCGACCCTCGCTCTGGCGACCTGACGACGCGCCTGACCAACGTAGACCGCTCCGAACCAAGCCTCTCCTTGTTCCAGCCGCCCCCCGATTTCAAAATCGTGGACGAAACCGATCGCGTGAAATTAACCTACAAGCGAAACTGAACCCCGCCCGCGGCTGCCACGCCGAGCCAAATCATTCTTACGTTGTCATCTCTGAAAGCGCTTTTGTCAACGGACAACGATCCAGCGGAACGGGTCGTACCCAGTCATCTCTTCGCCCTCGAAGGGGCATGGAGTTATTCGCAAGGTGTGTCGCATTCATTCTGCGATCCCCGGGAAGGGGATCATGACATCGTCGCGCTTACACCTTGCTGGTCCGACCTCGACCCAACTCTGGATCTCGATACATTTCTTTTCCTGCAGCACATGGAACGCCGCCTCGGCCAGATGCCGCGCCACCGCTCCTATCGCTTTGGCATGTCCCTTCCGCACTCGCAGCCGGCCGTACAACTGGCTGACGTGCCGGTCCGGACATCGGACATGATTCACCGCCACCGAATTGGCCGCTTCCGCAAAGGCCCATTTCAAATATCGATTCACGTCGGCACGCAACGATCCGTAACGCATTTTCCCTCCGCTGGCATGCACCCGCGGCGTCGTTCCCGCGTAGCTGGCCAGGTGCGGCGCTCGGGAAATCGCTGCACCTCTCCGATCTCCAATGCGATCGTCGCCGCCAAAATCACTCCCACTCCCGGCATGGTCAACAGCCACTGCATCTCCGGCGTGACTTCCACCAACTGCCCCAGCCGCTGCTCCAGTTGCCGCACCTGGTGGCCCACAAAATCCAACTGCGACAGCAGTTGCTGGCTCACCCAACGCGCCTGCTCCGGCAAGCAGCTCCAGACGTTTCTCCAGCTCCGCGCTTCCTCTCTTCCCGTATGCGTCACTGCATGCGCTCGGCGGCGCTCCATACTTGGCCAGGGTTGCCGAAAGCCGATTCTTCAGCCGCGTGCGCTGCGCCACCAGCACCAACCGCGTGCGCGTCAGTTCCCGCAAATCGCGCAGCGGCCCGGGCGGAATCCACACCGTGGGCAGTGTGCCGTTGCGCTGCAAGCGATTCAGCCCTTGCGCATCCAGCTTGTCGGTCTTGTTGATCTGCCCCATCATCAGCTTGGCCTTGCGCGGATGCACCAACTGCGGCTGCAAACCGGCTTGCTCGATCTCGTCAATAATCCAATACCAGTTCCCGGTGGCTTCCACGGCCACCGCCGTCCCGGGTTCACATCCGTTCAGATACTCTCGCACCGCTCCCGGCGAATGCTCCAACCGGTGACCGGTGCTTTTCCCGGTCGAGGGGTCTTGCCGGTCCACCCAGGTGTACCGCTTGTGCGAATCAAACGCGATATACTCGCTCATGCGCGACTCCTTTCCTTTCGGTTTTCCCACCGACAGCGTAACGCTGTAGGCAGGAGTCGCGCTTTCATATTTTCAT
>CAVWOD010000004.1:0-251879 GCA_963756355.1 uncultured Acidobacteriota bacterium
GTTGATGGCCTCCGTAATCCTCTTCAGGGCAAAGTTGAACTCCGCATCGCCTCCCTGCTTCAATTTGAAATTAATCACATCCAGCATTTTTGGCGGAGTCAGGTCAGCTCGCGGCCGGCTGACGTCTTCCAGCATCATCCAAACGCTGCCCTGGCTCGCGCTCAGAAACGGCGCCAGATCATTATTTCCATCCGCACTGTCGGCGTTTCCCAGCTTGGCGTCCCAGGCATCCATTTCCTTGAAAGTGTGGCGGCGCGTTACGGAAATGTAGCTGCCCGTCCGTTCACCCGTATCGATGGTCCAGGTTTCCCAGGCCCAACTGTCGCCGGACTTCCGGTGGAAATCCATGTGTTTCTTTCTTCCGCCTTCAAACTGTTGCGTCATCCCGGGCTTCGGCACCATCACATAAAGCCGCACCAGACTTTCCGGCTTTTTCTCCTGCGCCAGGGCAGGCGTGCACAGCAGCGCGGACAGCACCAGCAAACTCACTCTGAATCGATCCATTTGTTTCCTCCCCTGCGCGAATTGGATTTCTCGAGAAGTGCGGTCCTTCCGGCAGAGCGATCCGCCGCCGGAGCGCTCCCAAAGCAAGCTCTGGGGCCAACCCCGCGTTTCCCTGCTTATATTGTCCGCTAGCCGCGGCTGCTGCGAACCGGAAGCCAACGCGAACGCATCGATCCCAGCCGTCGAGCTTCGCTATAAAATCAAAGCGGGTGGGTTGTGGGACTCAATGTCACATCCCCGATTCACCCACCCGCTTATGTTCGTTTCTCAAATGTAGGAGCCGGCTTTGCCGCCCGGATGACGTTTATCGGGGAGCCGCGCCCATTTTGTTATTTCCCCGGCATGTAGCTCAAGTCCGGCCGGTAGGTCAGCATCTCAGACCACTGCTTGGCCACCGAGTGATCGAACGACTTTGTCACGGCTTCCGCTTCGTGCCGTCCCAAAGCCTTTTCGAGCATCGCGTCGAAAGAAGGCTCCAAGTCTGCCATGCTGGCCCAGTTGTCGTGGGGGATGATCAGCACATAGTGCGGCTGTTCTCCACCATTCACCAAATAGAACCAGGTATAGTTCGCGGGCCAATTTGTTTTATTGATGGCCTCCGTTACCTTCCGGATGCCGTAGTTGAATTCTTCATCGCCGCCTTGCTTCAACTGGAAGTGGATCACTTCCTGCATCTTCGGCGGAGTCATGCCGGCCCGCGGCCTGCTGACGTCCGGCATCATCATCCAGACGCTGCCCAGGCTCGCGCTCAGGAACGGCGTCATGTTCTTGCTTCCATCCGCGGTGTCGGCGTCCCCCAGCTTGGCGTCCCACGCGTCCAAATCCTTCCAGGTGTGGCCGCCCGCCACGGAAACGTAGTTGCCCGTGCCCTCTCCCGTATCGATGGACCAGGTTTCCCAACCCCAGGTGTCCCCGGACTTCTTGTGGAAATCCATGTGCTTCTTTCGTCCTTCTTCGAATTGTTGCGTCATCCCCGGCTTCGGCACCATCACAAATACCCGGACCACACTTTCCGGTTTCTTTTCCTGTGCCAACGCGGGCAAGCAAAGCATCGAAACCGCTACGGCGAGCAAAATCACTCTACATCGATTCATCTATTTCCTCCCTTGCGTGAATTTGAGTTCTCGAACTTGCGGCCGTCCAAGCGGATAAATCCCCCTCGCGACCGTGTGGAAACGTGAAGTTTGGTTTAGCGTAAAAGATCGTTGGAGTCGGACAGCGCCTACAAGCTTCAGCGAGGCAGAGGCTATCGGTTGCCGCCCCTCAAGTCAAGCAAGAATGATTTTCGGTAGTGTCCTGAATTGGAATTAGCCCAGATTATTAGGGGGTCGGAGCTTCAGAGTTTGTGTGGCAACGCCAAGTAGGGGTGATCGTGTAGCGCCACCCTTCAGGGTGGCATCTTTGCTTTCAACCACTTGGGAAAATGCAGCCACATGTGGCAACAACCAAAACTGAGTTGCCACACAGACTCTTCAGCTCCGACATCCATGCCAGCCTAATAGTCGGCCTTTAGGCCCTGAAGCTTTCGCACAGGTGGCTAATAATTCAGCATCGAATCTCCTAATTTAGGCCACTACTCGATTTTCCGGGGCATTCGCTCGAAGGCGATTGTGAGCAATTCCGAATCAGCACAGCGACCGAGTTGCCAATTCTGCCGCCGGCAGCTGCAGTCAGCGATTGGAGTAGTGCTCCGGTATCTAAACGCCGAATCGCTCGCCAGCCGCAAGGTGTGCGCCATTGGCAAAATCCCGCGCCGCCACTCGTGCTCTTCCTTCGATCCGCACCGCTTCCAGCTTCATCCACGTATGCTCGCCGCAAGCCACGCGAATTTCCGCTCCCACATTGATAATTCTTCCAGGCGGCGCGCCTCCCAGCGCTGAGACGTGCGGAACCGCCGGAAACGCCCACACGTGACACGATTTGCCGCGAAATTTCGTGAATGTGCCCGGCCAGGGCTCCAGGCCTCGCATGTGGTTGTAAATTTTCTGGGCGTTCCAATTCCAGTCGATTCGCCCGTCTTCTTTGCGAAGCATGGGCGCCAGGGTGGCCTCCCAATTGTTTTGCAGCACAGGATTGATTTCGCCGTGATCGAATTTCGTGAGTGTTTCGACAATCAATGGCGCGCCGATTTCAGCCATTCGCTGTGCCAGTTGGGGAGCGGTTTCCGCGGGACCGATTTGAATCTCCCGCCTCAATAGGGTCGGTCCGGTATCCATCCCCTCATCGATTTGCATGGTGGTGAGCCCGGTGTGCATATCTCCGTTCATGATCGCCCAGTTGATGGGCGCGGCGCCGCGATAATGAGGCAGCAGAGATGCATGAAGATTGATCCAGCCCAGGCGCGGCACATCCAGCAGCGCAGCCGGGACAATCTGCCCATACGCAATAATCACCACCGCATCCGCCGCCGCTTTCTTGAAAAATTCGGAAGCGGAATCCGATCGGATTTTCTCTGGCTGGTAAACGTGAAGCCCTGCTTCGAGAGCCGCTTCTTTCACCGGCGAGCTGCCGGTTTTCTGGCCGCGCCCGCGCGGACGGTCCGGCTGCGTCACCACCGCTTCCACCGCGAATCCCGGCTCGGCGATCAGCCGCCGCAGCGACGGCACCGCGAATTCCGGCGTGCCGCAGAATACTATTCGCATGGCCACAGCGTGGAGCCTACCACTCCCCGGCTTTTTTCAATTTGCGGATTTTTCGCCTGATCAGGTCGCGCTTCAACATGCTCAGGTGGGTGATAAAAAGAGTTCCATTCAAGTGATCGATCTCGTGGCAGAACGCGCGCGCCAGCAATCCTTCGCCGCGAATTTCGAATTCTTTGCCGCTGGCGTCCTGCGCGCTCACCGTCACATATTGCGGACGCTCCACGTAGCCGCGAAATCCCGGCAGCGAAAGGCAACCCTCTTCTTCCCGCTGTTCTCCTTCCACGTGAGTGATGGTGGGATTCGCCAGCACAATCTTCGCCTCGGGATTTTTTCCCACGGTCACATCCACCACCGCCAGCCGCACGCCCAGCCCGATCTGCGTGGCCGCCAGCCCCACTCCCTGTGCGGCATACATCGATTCGAACATGTCCGCCACAAGCTCGGCCAGCTTCTCATCGAATTTCTCCACCAGCTTCGTGGGAGTTTCCAGCACCGGTGCGCCATATTTTACAATCGGATGAATCATCGTTCCTTCCATCTCATCTTCCAAATTTTCCGCCGTTCCTGAAACATCTTATTCACGATGAGCGTCTTTGCCTTTTCTGTCGGCGATCTCTGCGCCTCTGCGGTAGAGCTTTTCTCCTCCCCAACCTAAAACGCATCCAGTTGCTTCTGGTATCCCTCAAAGTTTCGCCGCGTCTCCTCGATCGAATCTCCCCCGAATTTCTCAAGCATCGCATCCGCCAGCACGGCCGCCACCATCGCTTCTCCAGCCACTCCGCCCGCCGGCACCACACAAACATCCGAACGTTCGTACGCCGCCTTCACCGCTTCCTTGCTCCGCAAATCCGCCGAAAGCAGCGGCCGCCGCAACGTCGAAATCGGCTTCAGGTAACCGCGTACCACCACGTCTTCACCGTTGGTAATTCCGCCTTCGATACCGCCTGCACGGTTCGAGGAACGCGCAAACCGCTTCGACGGCGTATCATATCGGATTTCGTCCTGCACTTCCGAACCGTAACTCATCGCCGCGCGCATGCCGCTCCCAATTTCCACGGCCTTCACCGCTTGAATCGACATCACAGCGCGCGCCAGTTTTCCGTCCAGCTTCTCGTCCCACTGCGCGTGGCTCCCCAGTCCGGCCACCGGCGTGTGCGCCACCACTTCAAAAATACCGCCCACCGAGTCTCCGGCACGAAGCGCATGATCCACTTCCGCTTTCATTTTCGCTTCGGTCACAAGGTCCACGCAGCGCAACGGCGATTCCAGATCGTCGCAAGCCGTTTCAATTTCTTCCCAGGTAGCCGCGCGATCGAGCAGCACATGGCCTACAGCGATCGAATGGCTCAGCACCTTGACTCCGAACTCGAGCAACAGCAATTTCGCCAGCGCCCCTGCCGCCGTCCGCGCCGCGGTTTCCCGAGCCGACGCGCGCTCCAGCACGTACCGCGCATCGTGAAAATTAAATTTCAGCGCTCCCGCCAGGTCAGCGTGTCCCGGCCGCGGCGCCGTCAGCGGACGCTGCGCATCCTCCGCCCCATCGGAATCTTCCACCGGCAGCGCCCGCTCCCAGTTTTGCCAATCTCTATTTTCAATCCGCAGCGCAATCGGCGCCCCAATCGTTTTTCCGTGACGCACCCCGGCGATAAAATCCGCATGATCCTTTTCGATCCGCTGCCTTCCTCCGCGCCCAAACCCAAGCTGCCGCCGGTGCAATTCGGCATTCACAAATTCCGTATCCACCCCCAGCCCCGCCGGCAGCCCGGAAATCCACGCAATCAGGGCCTGCCCGTGCGATTCGCCCGCCGTAACAAATCTCAGCATGATTTAGACAGTCCGCCCCGCTCGCGCACAGGCTCTTCCGCCCGCGCAACTGTAAACCGGGCATTCTACCGGACCCGTCGAGTGGCGTAAAGCAATCTGGTGGTGGCCAGATTCCGATTAGCGTTAATCAGGAGTCTAACTCGGACTATGGCTCAATTCTTCAGAGCTTTTGTGCTGATTGGCTGAACCGCAGCGGAATCAGACGAGACGGCGTGAAGGGTCTTGAGGATACGATTTAGTTCCGGTTGAGTCAGTTTAATGTCGTTTCTGGCAGTCCCGCACATAATCTCAAGATTGTGACCATTCATGTCAAAAACTTCGAGATTGATGCGTCTCGATTTTCGAGGGTCACCGATTTGGAACCCGCGTTTGTCCGGCAATTGAAACGAGAAGGCACCTGTTTCGAGGCCCGCTGGAAGGGCGATGGCTTTGATAGTGAGTAATGTCTCGGCACGGATCGCTTCCGCGCGCGGTCCGAATGCCCGAATGGTAGAGGGCGACGTGTTCAACAGTGCAGAATATTGATCGTATGCTGAACGGTTCATCAGATTGCCCAAAATGAGTCGAAGATTTTCCATATGCATCGATTGGTCCTGCACAATCTCGGTGAAAAGTCCGTTTTGATTCGCCGGTGCCCAGAGAACCAGAATCTGCCCCGAGTCGAACTTTAGTTCGATGATGCCGCCCTGAATAGAGCCGTTCTGAGACCCCTTCGTCTTGAAGCTGGCATCCCAAGGAACCTCGAGCGAATAGCCTAAATACGACACCACAGTCCCCGGCGCATCAGATACGGAGTAGTCGATGAGCGGCTGTGCAGTTACTTTTACCGCCGGTATTTTTTTCGCTTCCCACCTAGTCATAAAGAAAATGGTACTCGGAGGTCCAAGAAAGCTAAGCAGGATATTCAGGAGGATCAGGAGGGCTGCCACACGCCCGAACGCACATAGGAGTCGCCGCCCTAGCGATTTTCGCTCCCAAGCCGTGACGCGAATGAGCGCTCTCATTGCTCATATTCTTGCAGCCTTGCTCTGGAGTCACAACGGAACCTACAAGCCATGTTGTCTACGCAGTTAGCTGTCCCTGAGTTCAGGCGGCTTCATGATCCTCGACGCGAGTGGACGTGTAGTCGCCTTACTTGACATCTGACCCACTCCCAACGATCCACTTCACTTGACGCCGCCCAGTGCGGACGATACGCTGTCGAAGCTCACAGTTGCCACGTGATGCGCGCGAACACGCCGAGGGTTCGAGGCCAGCCAAAGCCAGATGGCGACATCAGTCAGCGAGACAATCAAGCAGAAGGTTGTGACGTTTCAGGACTACGTTCTGCTGGTTTTCCAGTCTCTCAGCAACATTTTCACTTCCCCCCGCTACATTGTCGACGGCCTCGAACAGATGGACACCATCGGTGTGGGCTCGCTTCCCATTGTCCTGGTCACCGGCTTCTTCATCGGCGCCGTCATGGTGTTGCAAACGGCCGCGCAGTTCCAGCGTTTCGGCGAAACAGCCCTCACCGGCGACGTGGTAGCGCTGGCCCTGGTCCGGGAATTGGGCCCCACGATCACGGCCCTGCTGGTCGCGGGCCGCAATTCATCCGGCATTGCTTCGGAATTAGGCTCGATGGTTGTGACCGAGCAAATTGACGCGATGCGCGCCATGGGCACTGATCCCATCCGCAAATTGGTCACTCCCCGCGTGGTCGCCACCATCCTGATGCTTCCACTGCTCACCACTGCCGCCGATTTTGTCGGGCTGATCGGCGGGTACCTGGTATCCCATGCCCAACTCAATCTTTCCGCCGCGCAATTTTGGCAGCGCGCCATCAACGCGCTGGCCTTTGGCGATTTGGTGCAAGGCCTCAGCAAGCCTCTGGTGTTCGGCTTGATTCTTTCCACGGTCGGCTGTTACCAGGGCCTGAACGTGCGCGGCGGAGCCGAAGGAGTGGGCCGCGCCACTACCAGCGCCGTGGTGATCGCATCGGTTTCCATCATTGCCTCCAATTTTTTCCTCAGCCGCCTGCTGCTCTTCATATTCGAAAAATAGCCGCCCGCTTTTAGTAGCACAGCCACTCCAGGCTGTGTGTTTTTCGCCTCCCGCCTCCACTAGCACAGCCACTCCTGGCTGTGTGTGTAAAATCTCTTTGCATCCCCTCTCCCCCCTTTTCCATCTATAATCCCGTGGATGCAGAAAGCCGCTTCTCCCACGTCCCTCGGCGGGATTCGATGATCGAGACCATCCCCGGACAACCCGCCATCCGTTTCGAGGACGTCCACATTGCCTTCGGCGATAACGAAGTTCTTCGCGGAATTTCCTTCGAAGTGGCGCATCGCGAAACAAAAGTCTTGCTCGGCGAAGGCGGCTCCGGCAAAAGTGTTCTGATGAAGCTCAGTGCCGGTCTCCTCAAGCCCGATTCCGGCCACATCTTCGTTCTCGACCAGGAAGTCAGCGCCATGCCCGAAGATGCCTTGCTCGATTTTCGCCGAAATCTCGGGTTCGTCTTTCAGGAAGGCGCACTCTTCGATTCCATGGACGTCGCCTCCAACGTTGCTTTTCGCCTGCGCGAGGAAAATATCGATGATGAAGAAATTGATAAGCGCGTCCGCGAAGCCCTGAAATTTGTCGAGATGGAAGAAGCTCTCGATAAATTCCCCGCGGAACTTTCCGGCGGAATGCGCCGCCGCGTTTCCATCGCTCGCGCGCTGATCGATCAGCCCTCCGTGGTTCTCTATGATTCGCCCACGGCGGGCTTGACCCGGTCACCTCGCAAACCATCATCACCTTGATCCTGCGCTTGCGCGACACCCAGGGCGTCTCGTCCATGCTCGCCACTCACCGCTTGCAGGATGCATTCGGCCTTGCCAATTATCAATTCGATCCGAAAACCGGGATGGTCCGGCATGATCCAGCAGCCGGCAGCGAGCGCCCCACCAACGGCAACGCTCGCCCGCAATCCGCAACGGCGGCGCCCTCTTCGCAAACACAAAACGATCAACAGGTGGCGCCCACCAATATTCTTGTTTTGAAAGACGGTGTCGCCTATTTCGAAGGGCCCGCCGAGTCCCTCTTGAAATCGAACGATCCATATCTGAAACAGTTTTTATCTTTCATCGAACAAGATGATCGGGCTCATACTTACTGAGGAGGAAGGGAAATGGCGCAACGGAAAGAACTGAGCTGGTCGGAATTGCGTGTGGGTCTCTTTGTCTTGGCGGCCTTGTTCATTCTGGGCGTGGCGCTTGTCTGGATTACCGGCGGCGGCAACCTCAGCGCCAAATACACGCTGAAGACCTACTTGCCGGAAGTGCAGGGCGTTGCCGCGGGGGCCCCGGTGCGCCTGGACGGCGTCGAAATCGGCAACGTGGACGCGATCCGCTTGAATCCCCATCCTTCCGCTCCGTCTCAAAATATCGAGCTGGTCCTGCGCGTCAGTAAAAAGTTTCAGGCCAACATCCGCACCGATTCCACGGCGCAATTGATCACGGAAGGATTGCTCGGCAACCGCTACGTCAGCATCACCCGCGGTCTTGCCGGCCAGCAACTCCCCAATGGCGGAGTCGTGCCGGGCTCCTCCGAGCAGTCCATGAAGGATATTGTGCAGCGCGGCGCCGAAGTGGCCCAGAACCTGGACGTGCTCTCGAAACAACTGGGCGAAATCGTCGACGAAGTTCATCGCGGCCAGGGCACGATTGGAAAACTGCTCACCGATCAGACCCTCTACAACAACATGAACGACGCGCTGGCAAATGCGAACCAGATTATTACCGACGCCCGCAAAGGGCAGGGCACCGTCGGTAAGCTTCTCGTTTCCGACGATCTCTACAACAAAGTGAACGGCACAATGGACCAGGTGAACGGCGTAATCACCGACGTTCGCGCGCAGAAAGGCACCCTCGGAAAATTTATCTATGATCCCGCCGTGTACGACAATGCGAACAAGTTCCTCGATCGCGGCAATGCTTTCTTCGCCGACGTGCAAGCGGGCAAGGGAACTCTGGGAAAGCTGGTCTCCGACGAAACTCTCTACAACAACATGCGCGATGCCTCCGCCAACGTGAAGGAAGTCACCGCCAAACTCAATACTGGCCAGGGCACGCTCGGGAAAATGTTCAGCGATCCCCAATTCTACGACAACGCCACGGGCCTGACCGGCGACTTGCGCCTGTTAATCGGCGACTTCCGCCAAAACCCCAAAAAATTCCTGCACGTAAAATTGGCAATCTTCTAAGGGTTTTGCCGTCATCCCGAACCAAGCAGATCTAATAGGCGCAAACCGACAAGAAGTGAGGGACCCCGAACAGAAGTAATCTTTCACGCAACCGAAGCCTACTCAGCATCCCTCCTTCCGACTCTGCGTCTCAGCGGTGAAAGGAAGTGGCCTTGCCGTCATCCCGAGCGAAACAATTCACCTCCAACTCAACAGGCAAAGCGCGAGGGACCCCGAGCAGAAGCAATCTTTCACTCGACCGAAGCCTACTCAGCATCCCTCCTTCCGACTCTGCGTCTCAGCGGTGAAAGGAAGTGGCCTTGCCGTCATCCCGAGCGAAAAAGTTCACCTCCAACTCAACAGGCAAAGCGCGAGGGACCCAGAGCAATCGTCAAATGCCAAGCAGCAGCAACCACTTCGCCCCGCTCACTCCGCCGGCGAAAACTCCAGCGCCCTTTCCTTAATCGCCCGCAAATCCAATTTTCCCGTCCCCAACACCGGAAACTGTTCCACACGAAAAAACTGATTCGCCCGCGGCACCCACAAATTCGGCAAATCACATTTCGAAAGTTTTTGCACCACTTCCTGCAACGCTGCGTCATCCAAGGTATGCAGCACCACCAATCGCTCGCCTTTCTTCCCATCCGGCACGCCCGTCACCACAAACGTCTGCTCCGTCGCCTCCGCCAGTTCGTGCAATTTCTCTTCAATTTTGATATGCGGAACCATCTCTCCGCCAATTTTGCTGAATCGCGTCAAGCGGTCCGTGATCGTCAGAAATCCATCTTCATCCATCGACGCAATATCGCCGGTCACATACCAGCCGTCCTTCAGCACTTCCGCCGTCTTATCCGCTTGCTCCAAATATCCCTTCATCACATTCGGCCCGCGCACCAGCAGCAAACCCGGCTGTATCCAGCGGCAGCGGAGCCATCGTTTCCGGGTCCACAATCCGCACGCTCATTCCTGGCAGCGGATGCCCGATCTTCCCGCGCTTCGCTCCCACCTGCCGGAATCCCGGCGCGCGAAAATCGCGCGTATTCACGGCCACCACCGGCGAACATTCGGTCGCTCCATATCCCTCCAGCGGCCGGATTCCGAAGCGGTCCTCAAACGCCAGGGACAGCCGCTCCGGCAATTTCTCCGCTCCCGCCATCACGAATTGCACGCTGCCAAAATCCTCCGGCGAGCAGCGCCGCAAATATGCCTGCAGAAAAGTCGGCGTGGAAAGCAGAAACGTAACCCGGTATTCGCGCACCAGTTCGCCAACCGCACCCAGGTCCAGCGGATTGGGATGATACACCACGCCCACTCCCAGCACCGCGGGCAACCATAGCGTCACCGTAAATCCAAACGAATGAAAAAATGGCAGCACTCCCAGCAGGCAGTCCTGCCGCTCCAGCATGAACGTCTGCCCAACTGTTCGATGTTCGACGCGATGTTGTAATGCGTCAGCATCACGCCCTTGGGATCGCCCGTGCTTCCGCTTGAAAAAATAATTGTCGCCAGGTCGTCCAATGTCGCCAGGTGTTTGCCGCCGTAGAATCCGCTCGATCCATCGCGCCGGCAGGAACCACAGGAGCAGCGCGATTATTTTTTCCCTGAACCGCGGATTCGCCGCCGCTTCTTCCAGCAAAATCGTTTCCGTGGGCACTTTCACTTTTAATTTCTCGAGCAGCGCCTTCGATGTAACCACCGTCATCAATTCACATTGCTTCGCGCACGATTCCAGCGTCTCGTTCGACGCCGTATAATTCAGATTCACGGAATCTTTCCCGCCAGCATCGCCGCGAAATTCACCATCGCCCCCGGCACCGACGGCGGCAGCATGATCCCCACCATTCCTTGCCCTTCCCACATTTTCCGCAGCCGCCTCGCCAAAAACAATGTGCTCAGCAGCGCCGCGCCGAATTTCACTCGCGGACGCCGCGCGTCTCCCATCGCAAATCGAAATGGATGCCGGTGCGCTGTGCGCATCAAACGACGGTGCACCGTGCTGCAGCGCTGGGCTTATGATTGCGAAACGCCGCCGTCGGCAGTTCCTGCACCGCTTGCCGCACTTCAAACGGAGTCGCCGTCGGCGGCATCGGCTTCCCGAAACTCACCGTCACCGGATACGGAATCCGCCGCGGCAATTTCCACAAGAATCTTCCGCGCTCGTAACTGAAAATGCTTCCCCACACTCCATCCAGATTCACCGGAACAATCGGCGCGTCCACTCCGCGCATGATTCGCTCAAATCCGCGCCGGAACGGCAGCAACTGTCCGATTCGCGTGATCTGCCCTTCCGCGAAAATGCATACCACCTCGCCCGCTTGAATCGCTTCGCTCGCGTCGCGCAGCGATTTCAGCATGTCTCGCGGCCGCAACTGCGAGGAAATCGGAATCGATCGCAACAGCTTCGCAAACGGTTTCACGATTGGCAGGTCGTAAATGTCTTTGAACATGATGAATCGAATTGGCCGGTCGGTTGAGGCGATCAGCAGCAAGCCATCCACCAGCGACATGTGGTTGGCCACAAACAGCGCGCCGCCGCGCTCCGGAATGTTGTCGCGCCCCTCCACGCGAATCCGGTAAAGCGAATGCGTCAGCATCCACAGCACCAGCCGCAGCAGCGAATCGGGCAGAAGCACTACGACATAGACGGTCGCCAGCGCCGTAAGTCCCGCCGTGATCATGAAAATCATCACGGGATCGGGATGCCCCACTTTCATCATGACCAATTGCGCCACCGGCTGCAGCGCGATTCCCACGAACGAAAGCAAATTCGCCGCCGCGATCACTCCGCCTTTGTGTTCCGCCGGCGGCCGGTGCTGGATCAACGCCAGGATCGGCACCGCAAAAAATCCCGCGAAAAATCCCAGCATCGCCAGGTGCGCCGCCACCGCGTCGTAGCTCAGGTGTGGCCTCCCCAGCAGCGCCGCCATCACCGTGATCCCCATCGAGCCCAGCGGAATCAATCCATACTCGATTTTATTTCCCGATAAATATCCCGCCGCAAAACTTCCCACGCCAATCCCGATCGTTACCGCCGCCATCAGCAGGCTGGTTTTGGTATCGCTCGCATGCAAAATATCTTTTGAATACAACACAATATTGATCAGCAGCAGCGAGCCCAGAAACCAGAAATAAATGTTCCCGATCACCGCCAGCTTCAGCACGCGGTCCTGCCCGATCAATTTCATCTGCGTCCACAAATCGCCAAGCAGGTTCGCGCGGAATTTTTTCGCGGGATCGGCCGGCGGCACCTTGGTGATCCCCAGGCTGGTCACCAGGCCCAGCACCGACAGCCCGATCAAAATATATCCCGACCACTGCTGCCGCCCGTGGAAATGCGAGGAAAGCACCGCCGCAAAAATTGTCCCGGTCAGCACGGCGATAAACGTCCCCAATTCCAGAATCCCGTTGCCCCAGGAAAGTTTTTTCTCCGGCAACACTTCGGGCAGCAAGCCGTATTTCGATGGACCGAATATCGCCGCCTGCGTGGCCACCAAAAACACCGCCGCGATTTCCATCGGCAAATAATTCATTGCCAGGCCGGCCAGCGCCAGGCACATCACCGCAATTTCCATGAATTTCGTCGCGATGGTCACGCTGCGCTTGCTGAACCGGTCCGCCAGAAATCCGCCCGGCATCGAAAAAATCAGGAAGGGAATCGCAAACAGAAGGGGTATGCCCACTTCAAACAGCATGTCCCGCCGCTCGACCGGCAGGCCCATGTCCAAAACCAGGTATCCCGCCAGCCACCGCAGTGTGTTATCGCTAAACGCTCCTTGGAACTGCGTTGCGATCAAACTCCAAAACCCCAGCCTCCAAGGTCCATGCCCAGGCGCGATTGCTGTGTTTGAAGTTTCGCTCATGCAGAAAGGCCAACAGCCGGCGCGCCATCGCCGCCGCATTCCCGGCCAATGGAAACTAATCCGCGCAGTCTAACGGGAGAGCCACTCAGAGGCAAGTGGCCGCATGCCCTGGTGCTCTCCGAATCTGAGTCCAATTAGGTTTGTAGGGGGTCGCAGCTCAAGAGTCCGTGTGGCAACGCCGGTTTGGGGTGTTCGTGTAGAGCCACCCTTTAGGGTGGCATCTTTATTTTCAATCACAAGGCCGAATGCTCACACGCATGACAGGAGCCAAAACCAAGTTGCCACACAGGTTCTTTAGCTCCGACATCAACTGTCACAGGAATAGCGGGCTTTCGCGCCTTTTGCGTCCCGACGCTTTGTGTCGGGAAGCCCCTGAGTCTCCAGGTATAGGTTATTGCCACCGCCCGGCCGCCAATTTAGAACACCACCCACGCCCTGGCTGTGGCTGTGCTACCCGGATACTTAGACCGTTGTGGATTCGCGCAGCTTCTTCAGTTGTCTGTGATGCAGTGCGGTGAAGAGAAGGGCTTCGAAGGCTAGGAGGAGCAAGCCGCCCAGCCAAATTCGCTGCGAGCCGTTCCAACTGTTGAATTCCATGTCGAAGATTTTCCATGGCTCCAAATATGCACTCGCTGCGTGGAATCCCGCGAAGTAGGAGGCAAATCCGGCATGCAGAGCGCTGGAGCACACGTAAAACACGATCATGTAAATGATTCCGGCAACGAGTGGTTGCGGCCGCGCCGCACGTTCATCCATTGCAGGTAGATGGCATCGCGGGTGAGCCAGGCAGCGAGGAAGCAAACTTCAAAGAAAGCCATGCCGAAACTCCATTCGGCAGCCGGATGCAACTTGTGGACGATCAGGGAAATGATTGCAAGTCCAGCCGCAAGGACACCCCACGAACACATACGGCGCGGGCCAGAGCGCTGCCCACCAACCGGTCGCACGCGTCCCTAACTCCAGAATTCTGCGCCGAACCTGCTCGCGGTTGCGGAACAAAGTCAAAGCGAACGCGGCGAATAACCACAAACTTATTACGAGGATCTCGTTTTCTGCCTGCAAGGGCGCAGTCCGGCGTAGGTCCAACTGATGCTTGTTGACAGCGGTATTCCAGTCCGCCCGCGACCACTGGAAAAAGGCAAGTAGGAAGAGATGCAGATAAATCACAAAACCAAGTGCTTGGATGGGCGAATATACTTCGTACACGAGGGATCGCGCTTAGTATTTCTGATCAGCCCCAGCAAAAACCATCCGGTCAGGCTCAAGTAGAGGACTGAGAGAACTAGAACGTGCGAAACCGCTATGCCGAATAGCAGATCGCGACCCGCTGGCAATTGCAATGGAGCTTCCATGTATCTCTGCTGTTGGCCGGGATCGGGAATCTGTGTGACATAGTCGGGACCAATGCTATGGATCGCAAAAGTTGAGTTACGTTCACCTTCAACCCCCATGCTCATCAGGACCAGCAGCAAGAAAAGGACGATCGCTCCAGCGGAAGTCCCGCGCCGCCCGAGTAGCGAATAAAAGCGCCAACGCGTGCCAGGCGATGGCATTCAAAAGAAGGTACATACATCGAGAAAAAGGAAATGAGACTGAAGGTGAGAGAGCACGGCCGAGATGAAACGTCGTACCAAGCAAAGCACCATGAAATACAACAAGGACGGAGCGCCAAAAAGTTTGCCAAGGGCTAGTTGGAGTGGCGTAAGACGCGTAATGCGCTGGTAGTCAAACGTATTCAGATCTTTTTCGCGATGGATGGAAAGCAAGCAATAAATTCCACCGCCAACCGCAAGTGCGGTGGCGTGCGTGAATAACAGAAACTGAGCAGATCCTTGGACGCTGGAGGATGGCTGTAAAAGATGTAAGCGGCGATGGACGCCGCGGCGGAGATGACGGCGGCGGCGAGCATGCGCTTGGGCGAGCTGGATGCGGGCGTTGCGGGTTGCTTCGGGAAGAGCGTCGCGAGGCTCACGATGCTTCCTTGCTCGAAATCCGCAGATACAGTTCTTCGAGTTTCTGGGAAAGTTTCGTGCACGCGCAGATCGGGTCGCCAGTTCAACCAGCGCGCGAACCAATTCGGCGAGTTCGGCGTCGCTGCCGCAGGAATGAGAAATCCGCCGCGTCCGGCCCCGGGCGCACATCCGCCACGCCAGGCGCGCGGCAAGCCACGGTCAGCGCCGCTCGGCGGAGGCCAGCCGAATTTGAACGCGGCGAAAGTGCGCCTTCGCGCAGCACTTCGTTCGAGCGGGCCCACGCGGAGAAGGCGGCCATTTTCGATGATGCCAACGGAGGTGCAGACCTCCTGCAGGTCGGACAAGATGTGCGAGGTAATGAAGATGGTCTTGCCCTGGCTGTGAAAGGCGCGAAGGAAACCTTAAGCGAAAGCCGTGCCTGCGGCATCGAGGCCTGCGGCGGGCTCGTCGAGAACGAGCAGCAGTGGATCGTGAATGATTGCGCGGCCGATGCCGAGCCGCTGCTTCATGCCGCGGGAAAGGCCGTCGATCATGGCATCGCGCTTCGACTTCCAGATCGATTTGGCCGAGAACTTCGTCGATGCGCGCCGGGATCGCCGCTGGATCCATTTTGTAAGCGTGCGCGAAGTAATCGAGATATTCCCAAACTTTCAAGTCGTCGTAGAGGGAAAAGAAGTCGGCGAGATAGCCGATGTATTGCTGCGCGTCCTCGGGATGTTTTTCGACGTCGATGCCATTGACGGTGACGCGGCCCGCTGTAGGTTAGATCAGCCCGCAGATCATTTTTAGTGTGGTGGTTTTGCCCGCGCCGTTTGGTCCGACCAGGCCGAAGATTTCGCCGGAAGGAACTTCGAGATTCAGGCTTCGGGCGGCGATTACGCTGCCTTCGGAGCCGGAAGCGTCATATTCCTTGGTGATGTTTTCCAGGCGGATCATGATGTAACCGGATTCTCGTCATCTGTTGGTACTAAGTCAACGATTCGTTCCAGGGACTGTGCGAGGAAGAAACCGCGTGTTCGAGGCGCTGAGGGGAACCAAGAGCCGGGGGCCTCGACAAGGAAATTCGGGGTGCGGAAATCACGCTGCCGTTCGAGGCTCCCTTCGTTTCTCAGGGCGAGCAGGGTAAACGAGCAGCGCCCCTACGAACTACAAAACACGAGCGAAGAAGGTGGGGTCATTTTCCGCGCAGCAGAAGGATCACGTCGAGCAGCACCAGCACTGCCACCACCAATTCCAGCGCGAACATGCGGCGTTCGTTGAATTGGGCGACCATGAATTCGTACAGTTCGCCGGCCGTTTTCAATTTTTCGTCGACCAGAGCCTCGTAATCGTTGACGCCGATTTTGGCGGAGCTGACGCGATACACGCGGGCGTAGTAAGTGTCGCTGATGAATTTCACCGCGTATTCGGTTCTCTCCGCCAGATCCATGATGTCCAGGCGAATGCGATTCAGGCGGCCGGCGCGGCCGCGGCAATCGCCAGCGGCGAGAGAAAACTTTCGTGTCCTTCCAGCGAGCTGTAGACATTCGAAAGCAGGCTGGTGAGCAACTCGTCGTAGTAGCGAAATTCCAGCAATTGAGTGTTGGCGTATTCGAGAAGATCGATCACGGCCGGAGTGGCGTCGGGCTTGTCATACACCAGCGCCGCCGCCCAGCCGACCACCACCAGGTCGCTGGGATAATAGGACAACGCGGAGCGCACAATTTCCTCGCGCTCGGCCAGCGAAAGTGAAATCAATTCGCCGCGAACGATTTGCGTGATCTGATCGGCGTAGACTTGGAGCATTTCGGCGGCGGTGGCGGAGCGGCCGTCCGCGTGCTGCGCCGATTCGATGTCGATGACCAGATAATCTTCATCCAGCCATTTGGGCGACGGCCTGACGAGAGCAGGACGAAAACGATCCAAGCGGTCGCGCAGCAAGGTTCTTCGGCGGCTTTCTCGACCTCCGGCGCGTTCATCCAGCGATAGGATTGCGGGCAAAGAGCGTCGAAATCGCATTCGAATGCCGGCGGTGAGCTCAACGCTGGCGACTCCGAACCAGTAATATTTGATTCGAGCGTCGAGTTTCTCGCCGCTGGGAAGCGTGACGGCTCTCAGCGATTCAACGATTGGGGCATGCTGTGCCTGAGCATATTCGGGAGTAGCGGTGAGTGAAGGCCGGTGAGCGTGGCGCCGCTTCCGGACCGAGCATGGCCTGCAGCCTGGGCAGTTCGATGGCATCGGCGATGTCAAAGAATGTCAAGATCCGGAAGTAACCTTGCAGGAGCATCGGGTAAAGTGCGGGCCTCTCTAAAAATCAAATGCAAGATACGAATAACCATCCTACACCACGCTGCCTTGGGGCATAAACTTCGGCTCGCGGGCCGGCTTTGCGGAAGGCAGACGCGAAGAATGTCATTGCTCACTTGGACGAGAGGCACAGACGGTAGTGGATGTGCTATTGAAACCGGTGATCGGACTCCACGGCGGCGGCGAGGCGCTTGGGGGCGATCTGCAGGTAGCTGGTTTGCATCAATTCTTTTACTTCGGTCCAATCGATTTTGGAGAGATCGAGGCGGAGAGCGACCCAGCCTTTCGAGGCGATGTAGGCGGGGAGATAGAATTTGGAAGGCTGGGAGGCCACGAGAGCCTTATTGTCGCCGGGGAGGACTTTACAGGTGACGGCTACGATTCCGTCCCCGTGATGATTGTTGAGGAAGTAGGCGTAAACTTTCTTGCGAATGCGAAACGCGGCGTGTGACCCGCAGCGTTCGATGGTGGTTTCGGGCAGGGCGCTGGAAATTCTTATCAGGCGGGTCAGGAAGGGATGATCGGGGGGATGGGGTGGCATGATGGCTCCCGGCTTTAGAGTTTGCGGAAAAAGCCCTCAGCGGTCATTCCGAACGAAGTGAGGAATCCAGAGTTGATCTTAAATGCATGAGAAGTAGGGATTTTCTCCATGGCACGTCCGGAGTTCCATTCCATCACAGTGTAATTTTCGACTTTTTCCGCAGCCTGTTTAGCTTGGCTGCGTCAATTGCTTCTTATGTGGCGAAACGGAAGTGTAGCAGGGGCGTGCAGGTTGGCAAGGGCATAAGGTTTTCAGAGGGCCGCAGGGTGGGTTGGGGAGTCGCCGGAGCGGACCTTCGCCGGATAACCGGAGGAGGAGGAAGAAAAAATGCGATCTCTTGAGGAATTTTGCGACCGAGCGTGATATTTTCTCCGTTCGGTTCACCGGCAGATGAGCCGGTGCGAAAACGAGTCATCGGCACGAGAGCGCAGAGAACCTCCCCAGACCCGGTCCCTCTGCTTGTCCGCGAGTGCGCATCTGATTGGGAAGGCCAACCAAGGGGCAAGGTTCGCCTGAATCCAATCTTCGGATTGCGCCGAGGGATGCAGTGCTGATTCAGAGAAACGGAAAAATTAAAGTTGGCGCGCATTTTTTTTCAGTTTGAAAGTGGAGGCAATCAAATGAAGAAGCTTTCGATTGTTGTGGCTTTGGCCGCCGCGGGACTGCTCATGATGGCTGCCGCGAACTCCTGGCAGGGACAAACCTCATTTCAAAAGGCCCATTTCGCGGGCCTTCCAGGGACTGGCAACCAGCACGCGCCCGCATCCACCGTGAAGGGCACCTTGGCAGCATTTGGCCGCCTGCCGCTCAGCTTTGAAGAGAACACCGGACGGACTGACCCGCGCGTGAAATTCCTGGCGCACGGTCCCGGCTATGCGATGTACCTGGGGCAAAGTGAAGCAGTGCTGGTGCGCCACATCGCCGTTCCCGCAAATCAAATGAACGTGGCGGATTCCCCGGTGGCAGACATGATCGGAGTGAGCCACAGAAAGAGCGTGTTTCGCCTGGATTGGCTGGGAGCCAACGCCCATGCGCGGATGCACGAAGAAGGCCGCCAGTCCGGAACCAGCAACTACTTCATCGGCAACCAACCGGATAAATGGCGCAGAAAGGTAGCCCACTACAACAACGTGAAGTATGACGATCTATATCCCGGAATCAACCTGGTCTATCACGGCAATCAACAAAATGTGGAATTCGATTATGAACTGGCGCCAGGGTCTGACCCCAGCGCGATCCGGATTGGAATTGCAGGCCCGAGCGTCGTGGAACTGGCGAGCGATGGAATCTTAAAAATCAGCGCGGCAGGCGACCAGATCGCGCTGCGGCCTCCGGTGGCCTACCAGGAAGAAAAGGGCCAGCGAAAACCAGTGGAAGCGCGCTATGTGATGGAGGGGACGCACCGGGTCGGTTTTCAGCTTGGCGCTTACGATCAATCCCGAAAATTGGTAATTGATCCAGTGCTGGATTATGCGGCGGCGTTCGGAACGCAAAGCAGCTTCACCTATCTGACTGAGATCGCGGTTGATACGCAGGGGAATACTTACGTCACGGGCGCCTCTTGCGATACCGATTACCCGATCACTGTGGGAGCTTTTCAATCCACCGGAGGGTCGACGACGGCGGAAGGCTGCTTCACCGCGGTAGTGAGCAAGTTGAATCCGAGCGCATCGAGCCTGGTCTATTCGACCTATGTAGGGGGAACAACGGACGACAGCACCGGCGGCCGTCTCAAGATCGATGCGGCCGGCGAAGCGTACGTCGGCGGCATCACCGCGGCGACGGATTTTCCCACCACTGCGAATGCATTTCAGAAACAGGCCAAAGGTGGCACGTGCGATTACGGGCCTTTCATCAAGGGAAAGCCTTGCTCCGACGGAATTCTTTTCAAACTGAGCGCGGATGGTTCGAGCCTGGTCTTTTCCACGTTGCTGGGCGGCGAACGCATCGACATGATCACGGCGCTGGCGCTGGACGCGAACAACAACATTTACGTGACCGGGGCGACAAACTCGACAGCTTTTCCGATTGTCAACCCCGCGATACAGAGCACCTATGGCGGCGGAACCTGCACCGAAGACGTGGCGGCGTGTTTCGATGCGTTTGTCGCGGAGTTGAATCCCGACGCTTCTTCCTTGCTGGCTTCCACCTATTTGGGAGGGAATGACAACGATTACGGCGTGGGGATCGCTTTTGACCCCAGCGGAAATGTGTACCTGGCGGGAAACTCGACTTCCACAAACTTCCCGACCACGGCAGGATCGTTCCAGCCAAACCATGCCGGGACGGTGGGGTCGCCACAGCCGGATGCGTTTGTGGCCAAGATGAATCCGGCTTTGTCCGCGCTCTCCTACTCGACTTTCATCGGCGGCAGTGCCTACGACTTGGCGTTCGCTTTGAAAGTGGATTCCACAGGCGCCGCCTATATCACAGGTTCAACCGCTTCGGCGGACTTCCCGACTACAGCAGGGGCGTTTCAGACCGTGTATGGCGGACCGACAGCGCCGCCGCCGGACTGCCCGGACGCGATCGATTCATTCGTGCTCAACGAGCCAAGCTGCGGAGACGTGTTTGTAACGAAGTTGAATCCGGCCGGCAGCGCGCTGGCGTTTTCGACCTACCTGGGAGGCAGCGGGAATGACATCGCGTTCAACCTTGCGCTCGATTCCGCGTTGAATGTGTGGGTGATCGGGAACACCAATTCGCCGAACTTCGCATATTCGAGCGATGCCTACTATCAGACCAGCAGCAGCACTCCAGAATTGTTCCTGGCGGAAGTGAGCGCGGATGGCGCGCATGTGCCGTTCGCCACTCCGCTGGTGAGCGTGACATCGGGAAGCTCGCTCGGGCTGGGAATTACGATTGACAGCACGGACAACGTTTACCTGGCCGGGCAAGCATCGACGTTCAATCCGACGCCGGGAACGTTTACAAGCGCCGCGGGAATTGGCGTATTTGTGATGAAATTTTCGCCGGGGACCAGCCGGCCGGGAGTGCAGCTTTCGGCTACCAGCCTGAATTTCCCACCCACCAATTTGAACGGCGTGAGTGATCCGCAGACAGTGACTTTGACGAACAACGGAACGGCGACCCTGCATCTGGCAATCTCACTGAACAATAACAGCTTTAGTGCCAATCCAGTCACGGAGTTCACGGAATCAAACGATTGCGGAACCACGGTGGCGGCGGGCGCACAATGCACCATCACAGTCACCTTTCTGCCGACGCCGAATGGTCAAGGAGCCGTGATCGCGATTCAAAGTGATGCTCCCAATGCCCCGCATTCCATCTTCCTCCTCGGCAGCGCGGTTTCGCCCGCCACTGCTTCGTTTTTACCGACCACCGTGACGTTTGGCGCCCAGCAGCCTGGGGTCACCAGCGCTTCGCAATTTTTGAGTCTCTCCGGAACCGGCACCAATTTTGCAAAACCCACTGCGTTGCCGGTGCTTTCCGGCGCGAATGCCGCTGACTTCCAGATGGACACCACGAATTGCCCGCCGAACGCAAACTTTTGCTCGCTGGGGATCACCTACGCGCCGCTGAACAGCGGCGCGATCCCGCGGGCTTCGACGGCAACCGTCACGCTTGCAACAAACGCGCCAAACAGCCCGCAAACCGCGACTCTGACGGGGACGACGACGAACGACCCGGTGCTGATTTTTATTTCGAATCCGTTCACTTTCACCCCGGTAGCGACCGGCGTAAATCAGAATGCTTCGGTCGCGCTCAAGAATACCGGTGGAAGCAACCTGTTGATCACGGCGATTACCTCGAACAATCCGGAGTTTACGTTTAGCGCGGCCGGTTGTCCGCTGCCGCCGATCACCCTGACGCCGCAGCAGGCCTGCAATCTTGGCGTGAGCTTCGCGCCTGCCCAGGCGGGATTGCGCACGGCCACGCTGGCCGTGACGGACAACGAGACTACTGCCACCAATCTGGTCCTGAACGGGATGGGAACAACCCCCGGCGGGCCGGCGCTGCAATTGCTCACCACCGGAAACACCAGCGGCAGTACGCTGATTTTCGCGGATGCCGTGGTTGGACAGCCGCAAACGTCAAATAATTCCTCGCTTGCGATTGTCAGTCTGCTGAACACGGGGAGTGGCGCGGGCTCGGGCGCTCACATAACCAACTTCACTTTGTCGAGCGACTATACGCAAACCAACGATTGTCCCGTTCCGCCAGCACAGTTGGCGGGCGGACTAAATTGCAGTTACACGCTGCACTTTGCGCCGACGGCGACCGGGGCGCGACCCGGAAGCCTGACGATCATGACGGACGCGCCTGGAAATCCGTCGTTCACGGTAAATTTACTGGGAAGTGGGGTTCTGACTCCGCAAGTCGCGATGAATCCCGTAATCTTGAATTTTAACCGGGCCAGCGCGGGTAGTACGAGCGACGGGCTCGTCACCATCCTGACCAACACGGGGAACGGGCCGCTGCAGTTTTCCAACGTAAGCATTAGCGGCCCATTCACACAAACCAACAATTGCACCAGCCCGCTGGCTGCTGGAGCCAGTTGCCAGTTTGCCGTGAAGTTCATGCCTACAACCGCGGGACCGGCAGGCGGGTTGCTGACCTTCACGTCCAACGCTGCGGGAGGAAAGTTCGCAGTGGGACTCAACGGAACCGGCGCCACCGGCCCGGCGCCGGCGGTGGTGCCCGCCAGCCTGACTTTCGGGAACCAAGCCATCGGCACCACCAGCACGCCGCAGTTAGTGACCTTCAGTAATGCGGGAGACGCTGCGTTTACTTTCGCGGGATTGAAGGCCTCGGAAAATTTCACCGCTTCGAGCAACTGTCCGGCCAGTCTCGCACCCGGCGCAAACTGTACCGTGCAGGTTTTCTTTGCGCCCACCGCGGACACCTTCCCCGGTCCATTTCCAGCGAACGGCATTGTGGGACTGACCACAAATGCGCCAGGAAGTCCCACCACGATAGGACTAACGGGATTCGCCGGGAACTCGACGGTAGCGGCCACCACGGCTATGCTGGCAAGCTCCCTGAACCCCGCCACCGTGGGCCAGACGGTAGCGCTGATTGCTACAGTCAGTTCCACTACTCAGAACCTGCTGTTGAACGGCAGCGTTAATTTCCTGGATGGAGGAACTTTGATTGCGACAGTTGCCATGACCAACGGGCAGGCCACCCTTTCGACTTCGCGGTTCACCGCGGGAAGCCATTCGATTGTGGCAACCTACACTGGAAATGGAAATTTTGGTGCGAGCAGCTCGCCAGCCGTGATTCAACAAGTGAATGGATCTGGCGCCACAGCGACTACAACGGCGCTGACATCGGCCCCCAATCCATCCACGGCAGGTCAGTCGGTCACCTTCACGGCCACCGTCACCGGCGCGGGAGGAACTCCGTCAGGAACCGTTACCTTTATGGACGGTATTAACCCGATGGGAGCGGTGCCGCTGAGCAGCGGCGTGGCTGCATTCCCCACCACGACCCTGGCGGCGGGCACGCATTCGATCACCGCCTCTTATGGTGGCGATGCAAATTTCGCGGCCAGCACTTCGATAGCGGTGTCGCAAGTGGTGAACGGGGCTGGAAAGACAAGCACAATACGGCGCTGGCGGCTGCCCCGAATCCATCCATGCCGGGACAATCGGTGACGTTCACGGCCACCGTGAGCGGCGCGGGTGGAACTCCGACGGGTACCGTTACGTTTTTGGATGGAGCCACCCAGATCGGAACGATGCCGCTGAACGGCAGCGGCGTGGCTGCATTCCCCACGACCACCCTAACGGCGGGGACGCATTCGATCACCGCCTCCTACGGCGGCGATGCAAATTTCGCGGCCAGCACTTCGACAGCGGTGTCGCAAGTGGTGAACGGGACGGGATCGGCGGGAACAACGACGGTACTTGTCTCGGCGCCGGACCCTTCGACGTCGGGATCATCCGTCACCTTTACCGCGACGGTTACCTCGGCCTTGGCGCAAACCCCGACGGGGACAGTGGCGTTTTTTGACGGGACCACGCAGATTGGAACAGGCGCGTTGAACGGGAGCGCGGTGGCGGCCTTCGCGTCGTCAGCGTTGACGGTTGGGGCTCATTCGATGACGGCGCACTATCAGGGAGACGCCACTTTTGCAGGGAGCATTTCGACTGCGGTTACTCAGACGGTGACGGCCGCCGCGGATTTTTCATTGAGTTCCAATCCCATCACCGCTAGCGTGGTGGCCGGCACAACGGCGAGTTATACGATTTCGGTGACGCCAATCAATGGGTTCAGCCAACCGGTGGCGCTCACTTGCGCAGGAGCGCCGGCTGCCGGGACCTGCTCGCTGTTCCCGACCACGGTGGTTCCGAGCGGTGGTACGGCGGCGAACGCGACGATGAATGTAACCACGACGGCACGAAGCCTTCTGCCGGGCGTGCGCCGCTTCCTGCCTCCCGGTGGACGGCGGATTATGATTTTGCCGGTATGGCTGCTGCTGGTCCTGGCTGTGGCTAGCGTGGCGCTTCTGCTGGCGGCGAGCAACCGCTTGGCGAAGGCGGGACTATCACTGGCCCTGCTGATCTTCCTGGCGTCGATGGGATGCGGCGGGGGCAACACCACAACTGGAGGAGGCAAGGGCGGAACACCGGCGGGGAGTTCGACTCTGACGATTACGGGGACTTCCGGAACGGGATCGACAGCGATTTCGCACAGCGTTTCGGTTTCACTGTCCGTGCAGTAGAGTGGTAGTTCGATTGTCGCTGGCGCGCGCCGCTTGGCTTTTGTTTCAGCCGGGCGGATGTGCCTCGCGAATTTTTCTGATTTGGTCACCGGAGCAAAGGAAGGTTTGTTCACCAATTCCTGGTGGCGCAGGCAGTCCTGCTTGTGCGGGTGAGTGAGCGTAGCTATCGGAATCGGCGCACAGCCAGGCGTGGCTAAGCTGCCCGGACAAAAAAGTCTTGACTACTTAGTTATCTGTATAGTAAATAGTGGTATGAGGGAATACAGCAAGCGTCTCCGGCCTGCGGTCTCCATCGGGTATCCCGGTTCCATTTCGCGTCCCGCCTTCGTGAGCACAATCGCGTTTCAGCCTCAGATCCAGTCATGGAATTGGAAAGCAAAAAGCGGCATTTCTAATCGCCAGTCGCTTCGATTAGAATTGGGCCTAAACCCCTTAGCTTCAACGCCAAGTTCAGTTCTAATCGCTCCTATATCGTCCCTTCATAAGCCCCGATTTCACTGCCGAAAAATGAAAAGATTTACGCGCCTAGAATGCGCATCACTTCCGCATTCCAGCCATCCGGCCCGGCAAGTTGCGCCAATCGCACCGAAGGAACTCGCTTGAGCAGGGAAGGATCGTACTGTCCAGTCGAGGAGGGAAGTAACACTGCGATGTTGGCGGCGGCAAGCATCGGCAAATCGTTCGCGCTCGAACCAATCGCCGCCACTCGCAGCCTTCCGTGCTGGGACTTGCGAAAAAAATCAGCCAGCTTGCGAACCGCCTGCCCTTGTCGCTCCCGGAGAAAAGATGCCAGAAGCGGTCGCCCCGCGCCACTCCCAGCCCGCGTTCCCGGGCAATATCCAGAAACTTTTGTTCCGACTTAGGATTCGAGGCTGCAAAAAAGAAAGGCTCATCAAATTCGCGCTTGGCCGCCAGTTGCGCCATTTCCAAACTCAGCCCGGTATTCGCCGCAATTTCCCGCGCGTTCATCGAATGGAATCCAGCCACCGAGGTTCCCGATTCCGCGCTGATTTCTTCCAATGCTTCCACGATTTCCGCGTACGGCCTGCCGAGCGCAAAGCCATGATTGTGCCCCGCCCGGTCCGCCCCCTTCATCGGCAGATTGAAGTAGCCGTACGGAACGAAAATACCGCCGCCATTTTCGGTGATGAACGGATCGCGGTTCCCCATTTTCGCGCGCAAATACTCCACTTCCGCGCGCGTCTTGCTGGTGCAAAAAATCAGCGGAATCTTCCGCCGCGCGATTTCTTCCAGCGCTTCTTCGGCGCCCCGCCAGGAATAGGTGTTGGCATCCAGCAGCGCGCCGTCCAGATCGCTAAACAAAACCAGTCGTTCAGCCATGGGTCGGGTAACAGCTTGTCACAATCGGTGAAGGTTTGCCATGCGCCGCGAAATCGGCAGCGTCAGCGCAGCCATCCCGATCGCAGTGAGGGATCCCGGGTAATCCACGAATGTTCGCGCACCAATTCAAATGTCCTGAGGTCTTTCGAAGTTCTCTCCACCCGGCAGCGCGGCGTGGATCAATCAAATCAATCTTGCAGTCATCCCGAACAAAGTGAGGGATCCAGAGTAACCCGCGAATCCTTCACCAGCGCGAATTTCTCGAAGGAATTCGATAGACTTCTCGCACCAGAGTCCCACGCCTATCGAGCGGATCCATTAGACGCGGAACTAGAAATGGCGGAACACTTCCTCATTCTCCGATGGAACGCCGCGGTGCAATTTCGAGTTCATCCATTCGCGAGCCAGTTCGCGCGCTCCGAGCCCAAACGCGATGGCCGCGGCGATTACGATTCCCAGGAACAGAATGCTGAAGCTGACGATCAGAAGATTCCGCCCGATGTGCAATTCCTCGAGAGCCATTGCCACCGCCAGTGCCATCACCATCACGCGCACGGCTCCGGCCACGGCTCGCGCCCCGGCCCATTGCGCGTTCACCGCAGCCAGCAGCGCGCTGCGCGCCAGGAATTTGCTGATCAATTCTCCCAGCAGCAGAATCAGCCCCGCGCTCACCAGGTTGGGAACATAGTTCACGAAGCGCACCACCAGCGCCTCCGCCATGGGAGTTCCCGTGGAATCAAGCGCAACCAGAATCACGATCAGCCACACCACTCCCTGCGCCAGGCGCGCACCAAAATCGGAAGCCGATCGGAAAATGCCGGTATTCTCGATGACGTCGCGCAGGCTGCTGCGGCTTACCAGCCGGTCGAACTTCGTCATCACCAGAATCTTGTGAACGGCGATCCGAACGAGGAAGCCAATCAATCCGCCCACGATCAGCACCATCAACACAGTGATGATCGCGGGAATCACCTGCGCGAACTGCTGCCCCAGTCGCTCAAGCGGTTCGAAGACTGCTCTTGCCATCAACTCCCGCATGCACTTCCTCCTTTCCTGTCCCGCTATCCCACAGCGCGGCCAGGTAGGGCCTCTCGAATTCGAAAACTTCGCATAGCTTTTCGATCCGTGCTTCCACTTGTGCCGCTCCGCTGTCGAACACTTCGATTACGAACGACGCAGTGCGCCCCAGGTAGAGCGGCACCAGCGCCTGCAACAAATGGCCTCGGTCCATTTTTTTCTGGTGATACGCCGCCGCGAATTCATAGACCAGATGCACCCACTCCAGGTCCGTCACGCGAAATGTTTCCGGCGGATTCTGCGCGGCGGCGGTCAACGCCTGCATCGTCGGCGGCGTCAAAATGTTTTCGTAGATTTCCCGCAGGTCGCGGATGCCCTGGCCGAACGCGCGAATCATCCGCTCCACGTTTACGGGCACCGGCTCCGTGCCCACTTCGAAAGGAAAACCGAATTCCGGCACCGTCTGCGAGCCGTTGGCGTTTTGCCAAAGCGTTTCGTAAGTCTCCATCGCGCCAAATAGCGATCCCACGACCTGCTGAAACATTTGTGTCAAATCGGCGCCAGGATCTTTCGCGTCATGCAGCTTGGCTCCCAGATACGCCTGTCCGACTTTGAATCCTTCCGCGATGGCGGTCAAAGTCATCCAGATATCAATTCCGAATCGCGCCACATCTGTTTTCCAGACTTCCTCGCGTTCCAAATAGCGAGCCGCGAGCCGCCCTGAAAATCCGAATTCGCCGCCGATCGGTTGCCGCACGCGCTTTCCGAAAAGCGCGCGAGTGGTGGGATAAATAATGCTGTTGGTGATGGTGCCGTCGAATTTGTGCCGCAGATAAAACGGAGCGATGTAATCGAAATCGCGCTCGAGCACCGGGCCGGCAAGCAGCTCCACCCATTGCGGAGTGATGCTGCGCAAATCGGAATCCACCACCACGCAGGCCTTCGCGTTCAAACGCTGCGCCGCCGCAAACACGGTTCGAAACGCGCTGCCTTTTCCCGGAATTCCCTGGTAGGGCGTGCTGATTCGTTGCACCGGATGCACGCGATGCACCACCAGCATCAAAGCTTCGGAATCCACCTGAGCGCCCAGCACGGCGTCGCGCGTGCCGTCCGTCGAGCCGCCGTCGGAATTTAAAATCATGCTGCGCCGCTCCGGAAAATACTTCTCGAGTCCTGCAGCGACCGCGCGGACTACGTTTCCGATCGTGCGCGCGTTGTTGTAACTGGGAATCCCCACCACAATGTCGACCTCGCCCACTTCGCGCAAGCGGGCCTGCAATTCATCAGGAAGAAATTCGTCCAAGTTTCCTCCGTGGATTCAATCTCTTCACTTCGCTCAGGCGCTTTGCGAAGTGGCCAGCGCCGGATGCGCGCCGGCGAGTTGTGGATTATCCGCTTCCACCGCATCCCAAAGCGCGCCCAGAAATCCCGGCAACGCCGCGCTCACCCGGTTCCAGTTCGGCAGCAACGGCGTGCCCAGAGGATCGGCGAAAAATTCTTCGGAAGCAATCTTCAGCGCGCGAGAAAAAGTTTCCACGGCCGTCTCTTCTTCGTGGCGGTCAAAAATCAAGCCGTTGATCCGGGCGTCGGCGTAGTAACGCGAAACCGTGTCCTCCGCCAGCCGCACGTAGCATGTGAGCACGGAAAGCAGCGTGCCCGGTTCCATGTGCAAGCCTTCCGCCGAAAGCGTGCGGAACAGCGACTTGGCAATATCGATCGCCATTTTCATCAATCCCTTGGTGGGATCCCCGGCGGAAAGATCCTGGTGTTTGTGTTCGTAATTGTCCGCGATGTCCACCTGGCAAATTCGCTTCGTCGCGCAGTTCCGGTAAACCTCGGCGAGTACGCCCACTTCGAGTCCCCAATCCGAGGGAATACGATTCACGCGCATCAAGTCCGCTTGCATGGCCACTTCGCCCGCAAGCGGATAGCGAAAACTATCCACATAGCGCAGAAAGGGCGGATATCCCATGATGGATTCCAGCGCACGGACGAGCGGCGTCAGGAAAAGGCGCGTAACGCGGCCATGCAGCCGGTCGCTTACCCGGGCGTAGTAGCCCTTGCAGAAGTCAAAATTGATGGTGGGGTTTGCGACGGGATAGCACAGCCGCGCCAGCATACGCCGGTGGTAATTCACAATGTCACAATCGTGCAGCGCAACCACGCGCGCGCGGCGGCCGGCCAAGACGTGCCCAAAAGCCAGCCAGCACGAGCGGCCCTTGCCGTCGGGCCCGGCGCCGAGCCCGTTTTCTTGCAGCATTCTGTAAAGTTTTTGGATACGCGGACTATCGTTCCACAGGATGCGCACTCTTCCGGGAAGCACGGAGAGCCGGTGTTGTACCTCGTGAAATTGGTCTTCGTTCGCCCGCGCGAGAGACAAAATAATCTCGTCCACGTAGTGCACTTGGGTGAGCTCTTCGATAATCCGGCTCATCGCGGGAGTTTCGAATTCCGAATAGAGCGCCGGCAATACCAGCGCGATCGGCTGCTCCAACGCGTAGCGTTCCAATTCCTGTTCGAGCGCTTCGAGATGATTATCTCCAAGCCGGTGCAGGGTGGTTACCACACCCGTCTGATGAAAATCCGCCATCGTCTTCTCCCGGGCTGGGTCAGTTTCAATGGCTACAAATTCACATTACTGGGTGCGCTTTGGCTGGAGGAAAGCGCGGAAATTGTGGATGGTGGAACTTCTATCAACTTCCGTATGCGAGTAATCCCGCATTTCTCGACCGATGTTACCAGTGGCCCAAATTCCCCAGCAAGCATTATCCCGATGGGATCCGGTGCAGATGCGCGGCGCATTACCTGTCCTTTCGTACAGGTTCGCCTTCCGGAATCGATCCGCATCTTTAGATGCAGCAGTGCTCTGAAAGAGGACCGAGGAGCCGGTGCGAGCACCAGCTCCCCGTGACGTTGTTGAGGGTGGAGAGATGACTGAGGCATATTACCTTCGCGGAGGGAAGGTGAGGTTGAACTTCAAGGGGTTTCTCATATCCCTATCTTGCGTCTCCTCGATTTGATCGAATCGAGTACGTGTTAAAGCCGGTGCTGCCAACTGCCATGAATAAAGCATGTGGATTGCCAAATCTCCGCCTATGCAGAATCCATTGACAATCCTGGGAGACTGTTGATTTCTAGTTTGAAAACCCCGCAGTAATAGGAAGAAGATTTTGGGGCTCGGAGTATAAAGTTTTCTCGCAACGGCAATCTCATCGTTTTATCAGCATATGCAGATCCCCAAAAAAATTCATACAGTGTTTCACTGAGATTTGCACGGGGAAGACCTTAGAGGGCTCTTGCCGGCGTCTGGCCGATAGTCAGTATCTCGATCGGGCTGAAAAATCGCGATTGAATCTTGCCCTCTGGCATATGAGGTGAAAAAATAGCGGCGAGTTATTGTTCCAGTTGTTAGCGAGGAGTTTTCTACAATGTTTACTCCGGATCGCATCGCCAATGGCGCCAGCAAGAAGGGCGCGGAGAAAGCTGGAAACAACAACTCCTCATCCGAGCAGGGAACTCTCGATCGAATTCAAAAAACTCTGAGGTTCACATGGATCATTTTGCTTGGCGCGGCCATTTATGTGGGCTACATCTTATACTCCCGCCGGCAGGAATACAGTCAACTGGAGCGGCAACAGGCAGAAATAAGGACCGAGAAGCAGCGCGCTGAAGATGAACAGACGGTGCAGCAATTGGGCGGAAAACAATTCGAAATTCTCAACTTGTATGCTTCTCCAGCCAGCATTCAACCGGGCGAAACGGCGCAAGTCTGCTATGGTGTTTCCAACGCGAAAACCGTGGACCTGCAGCCTCAGCCGGAACCGGTATGGCCGTCGTTGAGCCGCTGCCTCCGGGTGGCTCCACGGAAAACTACCATCTATACTTTAACGGCGGAAGATTCCGCGGGAAATAAGAAGACGGCCACGGTGCAACTGAAAGTGCGCTAGCACCGAACGGCCGGAATGAATTGCAGGTCTCGCCCCCACGTAGCCAATCCCCCAGAAGCGATTCGAAAATCACGGAGTCTCACCACCAACCGGGAGCCGCGCGACGCTGAATGGGAATTCTCCCGCTGAATTGGGTGCTGTCCGGCATCAAGATTTCGGGGGAGCCCAAACGACGTGATAGTATTCGTTTTTGGTGGCAAGCAGTTGGAGGCGCGATGCGGTATTTTTCCCGGAGGGTTTCCTGGCTGATCTTTGGGCTGGCCGTGCTGATTCTGATTGTCATCGCATTCGGCGCGGATAGGGCCACGGCTCTCTACTCGGTGAGCGAAGCAGAAGTTTCGCACACCCACGAAGTGAAGACTTCGTTGGCCCAAATGCAGTCCAACCTGTTTGGAGCGCGGGCCGGAGTCTTGAGTTACGTACTCACGGGGGACAACAACCGGCTCGACGAATTCGACCGTGCGGAGCAAAGAATTCCCGCCGTCCTTGCCGAACTTTCCCGGTTGACCGCTGACAACCCTTCCCAGCAGAGGCGGCTGGCTGAACTGAAACCCCTGACCGCTCAACTGCTGGCAGCGCTTGCGAAAGCGGTCGATCTGCACAAAAACGGGCAAGGAAGTATTCAAGCGCAGCAAGAAGCCGCTCTCTCTCGCGACTCCTTGACATCTTCAATTCAAGAAATTCTGCGAAGCATGGAGAATGAAGAAGATAATCTGCTGGCGGAGAGACGGAAACAGTCCGGCCTCAGGTACCTCCGGGCGCGGGCAGTTCTGCTCGCCGCCTTCTGCGCGACACTGCTGCTCCTCTTCCTAAACTTTCAACGTTTGCTGATCGAATTGCGAGACCGTGAGCGGGCCGAAGACGTTGTTCGCCGGTTGAGCGGACGAATCCTGCAAATTCAAGATGAGGAGCGTCGAAGAATTTCACGCGAACTTCACGATAGCGTGGGCCAGTTATTCGTGGCCCTGAAGTTGAATCTGGGCCGGCTTGTGCCGGATGCATCCGTGCCAGACAAAGAGAAAACAAAGTTCGTGGCGGAGTGCTATCAATTGTTGGACCAGGGCATTGCCGAGGTACGCACTCTATCCCACCTGTTGCATCCGCCGCTGCTGGACGAATTGGGCTTCGCATCGGCCGCGGAATGGTTTGTGGGTGGATTTTCGAAGCGCAGCAATCTGCGCGTAAACCTGGAACTGCCGCCGAATCTGCCCCGAATGCCGCACACGGTGGAACTTACTTTGTTCCGCATTCTGCAGGAGAGCCTGACGAATGTGCACCGTCATGCCAAGAGCACTGCCGTGGACATCCGGATGGAGTGTTCTTCCGGCTGGGTGAAACTGGCAATCCTGGACGACGGAAAGGGAATTCCAGCCGAATTGCTTGCAAGCTTCAACCAAACCGGAACTGAATCGGGCGTCGGATTGGCGGGAATGCGCGAGCGCATGATTGATCTGGGCGGCAAGTTGGAGATCAAGTCCGACCAGCGCGGGACTTTACTACAAGTGTCCGTTCCGTTGCCGAACGAGGAGGAGTCGATTTCGCGATCTACTGGCTCCTCCCCGTCTGGAAATAAAAAGGAGAAGACTGCCGAGGGGCAACCAGCGATGGACCTTCCCGGAAGCAGCATGCGACCGGCGCCGCCGGATAAGTCCCACGCTTGAATTGCCGGAAGATGGATGATCAATCGAGTGAAGTTCTTAATCGGCGGGAAGGACGAGCAATTGAAGGGCGTTAACTCGCGACAGGTTCATCGTTAATCCCCAGTGAAGGTGCGGCCCGGTGACGCGCCCGGTAGCGCCAACCAATCCCAAAAGTTTTCCCTTCTCCACCATTTCACCCACCGTAACGTCCATTGATTTCAAATGTCCGTAGAAAGTGTAAACGCCCAAGCCGTGGTCGATGATCACCGTGTTCCCGGAAAAAAATAGGGGTTCGGCTACCACGATGCGGCCGCGTTGCGAGGCATGCACGGACGTGCCGGACGGCGCGGGGAAATCCACACCGGTGTGTGGCGCTCCGGGATGTCCGTTCAGGATCCGGCGGCGACCGAAATTTCCGCCCTTGTGGTCGCCGTCGAGTGGAAGTCGAAAGCGGCCATCCCAAAGGCGCTCGGGAGTATTGTGCTCGAAGATTTCATGCAGGTGCTGGTGTTCCTTATCGGCGCGCTCGCGATCTTGCGGATTCACTTCCACAAATTGGTTGTCCACCTTCAGATGTTCTGCGGCGAAGCGGCCGGCTTTGACGGCGATGGTAGCGGTGCAGCTAAGCTCGTGGCCATCCTGCAATCCCACGGACACCCTCAGATTGCCAGGCTCCGGTTTCTGTTCCAGATCAATTCCCAATAGAGCGTGGTGAATATTCTTGCGCACGGCATCTGGCCAGAAGGGGATTGCGTGACCGGACCAATCGGCTTGGAGAGCGGCGACCGGCGCAGCACTGATTACTTCGAATTGCAACAAGCTTCCCTGCAAGCCGGCAGAAGAGCTGAGCCGTAGCTTCACGCCGCCGCCGCAATCGTGAGTTAGCTGAGTCTTTGTTTGACCAGAAAGCAAACCGGGGAGCATCAGCGTTGTGAGGAAGATGGCCGCCCGGAAAATATTTGTGCGTTGCATCGCGTATAAGAAAGTGCGCCTTCGACTATATGACAGATAAGATCAATCGGAAACCGGGTGGCGGCGAAAACGCTACGGGCGGTTTTACCGCACTCCTATCTTCTAATTCTAGATGGCTGTTTTCGGCATCGCGACATGAGGGAACAGAAGAGGGTGGATAGCCGGAGGTGCGATTGCGCGGTTTCATGGGCGCAGACAGCCACTCTTGAGTGGCTGCGCTACAGGGTAGTGGCCCAAATTAGGGCAATAATATACTTGACAAATCAAACCCGATTTGCTATATTTGGCTTGCGAGTGAACACAATGAGCGACGAGCCAAAGACACTTCAGGAAGCAATCAGTTTACTTCGAATCCCGATAAAACCCTCGCTTACATGGTCAAGCTGCGCTGGCCAAATGGCGTTGTCTGCCCTACCTGTGGCCGCAAGGATGCCCGCTTCCTCGCCAATCAGGGCAAGTGGCAATGCAAGAGCGTCCACACCAAAAGGCAATTCAGCGTTAAGGTCGGGACTATCTTTGAAGATTCTCCGATTTCGCTGGACAAGTGGCTTACTGCCGTTTGGATGATTGCAAACTGCAAAAATGGAATCAGTTCCTACGAAGTGGCTCGCGCTATTGGTGTTACTCAGAAGTCCGCATGGTTCATGATGCACCGTATCCGTCTCGCCATGCAGAGCGGTTCTTTCATGAAGCTGGGCGGGGGCGGAAAAATTGTGGAAGTAGACGAAACTTTCATCGGCGGCCTGTCCCGCAACATGCACAAGCAAGTCCGCGAGCGCAAGATCAAGGGGACTGGTGGACGAGACAAAACCCTCGTAGTCGGTTTCTTGGAGCGTGGCGGAAAGGTTCGCACTTCGGTCCCCGGCAATCGGCGCAAAAAGACTTTGCACAAGGAAGTCCTAGCGAACGTTGGTGTCGGTTCGATTCTCTTTACTGATGCGCTCCCTTCCTACAACGATCTTGCCGAAGATTACGCGCATAAGGTCATAGACCATGCTGTGACTTACGTGCAAGGGAACGTCCACACCAACGGCCTCGAAAACTATTGGAGCCTCTTGAAGCGCGGAATTAAGGGAACCTACGTTAGCGTCGAACCATTCCATCTGTTCCGTTACCTTGATGAACAAGCTTTGCGATTCAATAACCGGGGAAGCAAAGAGAGCCGGGTTACTGACGGAGATCGGTTTGATAGTGTTCTTTCGCATGTTCTTGGAAAGCGTCTCACCTATGCCGAAGTCACTGGCAAGGTGAGTACGACGGATGGCCTACCCAACTGAGATTGCCTCGCGGGAAGCGGAAGATTCCCTAGATTTCTTCCGCTTTTTTGCTTTTTTTTCTGCATCAAGCTTTGCCTTAAGTTCACTATGCGGTACCTGCAAAAGTTTCCGCGTCATGCGGTCGAAGTTTTCAAACGCTTGAGTTTTCTTCATAAGTCTCCATAAGCACATCAGCTACATCGCATGTCTGACGAAGCGGGTTCTTAAGTTGTTCCGACGGGGCATCGGTTTGTGCGTCCGCAATTGTTTTTAGCGCATGATAGTCCAAATCATAGAATGCTAGATTCCCTGGTTTCACTATTCGCCCCAAAGAAATCCTTGGCTTTAGCTTTTTCTTTCTGGAACATACAAACTTGCGCGCCTCAAATGCCAAGTTGTCCGCAGCCTGAAGCGTTAGATATTCGGTGGACGCTTCGTAATGAATGGGAAATAGAAATTTAGAAGAAATCGGATTCTTATCACGAAAACTATCCCATGCTTTTTTTGCGTGTCCGCTATATTCTTCCTGTTGATCAAATATGGGGCGTAGCCAACATTGAGTAGCTGGTCTATGTCCAGTGTTCCACTCATTGATGAGAGAACCTGCTTCCATAATTGCCCAGCCAGTAGCTAAGAAATATGGCATTGGTAGAGCCGCAGCCTGCGCGTACTCGCTACGTAAGAGTTCCAAATCGGGCAGAATCACCGAAACAGCTATAGCATATAGCCCGCTTCGACAACTCATGATCACATCCGTAAAATCCGTCTTTGCCTGATCAAAAAACTTCTTCTCTCTACATGAAAAAGGCTTCCAATTTTTGGCCTTTGAATCATCGCGGAATTTCTTAAATTGGCCTTGCCCGGCGCTTAATTCGGAGGCTTTGAAATATTTGATTTCGTACTTCTTGAGCAAATCAGCCCATCTCATCTCCAGAACGGCAGTCGTGAGATAATTACCGATAAATCCTGCTACCGTATAGCAGAGACCTTGAGTATCTTCATCAGTGCTCTCATCGAAAAAGCCCGCCACAAAATAAGCCAAGTAGGTTTGCTCCCACTTACGAAGCAGCTTTTGCACAACTGCACCATATTCGCCGCCTCCCAAAATAGGTGATAGCGACAGCACAGCAAAAGAGCTACTTTCTAAGTCCAACATTAGGACAGTCTCCTTGATTACGCAAGTATATTATTGCCCAAATTAGGAGATTTGAAGCTCAATTACTAGCCACCTGTGCGAAAGCTTCAGGGCCAAAAGGCCGACTATTAAGCCGGCATGGATGTCGGAGCTGAAGAGCCTATATGGCATCTCGGTTTTACTTGTTGCCACGCGGGGCGCAGTTTGCCAAGAGGTTGAAAGTAAAGATGCCACCCTGAAGGGTGGCGCTACACGATCACCCCTACTTGGCGTTGCCGCACAGACTCTGAAGCTCCGACACCCTAAAAATCTGGGCTAATTTTAATTTAGGACACTACCCGCCAGGGGGCTGCAATGACTTATTTGGAAGTCGCGGACTTGAGCCATTCGAATAGCGGGGCTAATTGGGGCGGCACTGCCGTTTCGGAGAATTGGACCGAATGCGTTCCCTGCTCGGATTGGACCGAAATTTTATACTGGAACTGATCGGCGCCTGGGTTCGCGGAGCGGACCGTAGAGGGCGTCTCGAAGAAGCGGCATGAATTTACCAGCGCCGTAACTTTCTGTTGTTCATCCGCAGGCATCGAGTCGGTTGAAAAACTGCCCTTTCGGGATATGCCCGCAAATCCACCCGTGCGATCCAATTGAATCAGCATTCGACCGCGGCCTCGCAACCGAAGCATACCTAACGAAGCGATTCTACCGCAGAGAGCAAGAGTGTGCACCCAGCGTGCATGCGCCGTGAACAACGGGTGAGCATGCACGCGGGTGCGGATGCCGGAACATTTTTAGGTTGCGGTGTGACCCGCGGTAAGAGCCGTCTTGGATTTCGGAGGCGTCTGCCCAGCCGGGAATTGTGCCGTGGTTGGCGTTACCCCCACTTTCACCCAGGCATCGCGAACCGCTTTCTGCTCGGTGCCGTTCACGCCATACAATGTGCCGGCAACCGTGACGGTGGCATTAGCCATGGCCTGAAAATCGGCCGTTGGACTCAGGCTTCCCGTCAGTGTGCGGTACCAGATCAAGCCGGCTTTCTGCCACGCATATCCGCCGATGGCGGTGGCTGCGAGATAGAAAGCACGGTTGGGAATACCGGAATTTATGTGAACGCCGCCGTTATCGTCGGTGGTATCCACATATCCGGACATATTGTCTGGCTGGGGATCTTTGCCAATATTCGGATCGTCATAGGCAGTACCGGGCGCAGCCATGGAACGAAGGGCCTTGCCATGTACTTTGTTGGTGAAAAGACCTTCCCCAATCAACCAATCGGCCTGAGCAGCGGTTTGATTGTTGGCCCACTGTTTTACGAGCGAGCCAAACACGTCGGAGATCGATTCATTCAGGGCGCCCGGCTGGCCGTCATACACGAGTTGGGCTTCATTCTGAGTGACGCCATGGGTAAGCTCGTGTCCAATGACGTCCAGGCAAATCGTGAAACGGTTGAAATATTTACCGTCGCCGTCGCCATAAATCATCTGCTGGCCGTTCCAAAAAGCGTTGTCGTACTGTTTGTCAAAGTGAACGGAGGATTTGAGAGTGAGGCCATGGTCGTCCACGGAATTCCTGTTGAACACCTTTTCGTAGAAATCGTAGGTGTCGCCGGAATAGTTGTAGGCTTCCCGGACGGTCACATCCGTGGAAGCGGGAGTCTGTCCCTCGTCGAAGACCTTTGTGCCGGGAAGGTGTGTCTTGTTGTGGGCATCGTAGATGGTGCGGTGCTTGGCGCCCGCGGGCGTGGTGAGCGGAAGAATGGAGAATGCCGTGCGCATGCCGCGAAGTTGTTCGGTGAGCTCCAGATTGTGAAGAGCGCGTTCGCGAAGTCGGGATCATCAACCAACTTCTTGAGGATGTGCGGGGGCAGGATGGAGCAGAATGCGTGGTGCTGGTGATTCATGGTCTTCCTCCTTTTTTCTGTTCAAGATCCGCGTGGAAGGGGGAAATACAAGCCATCCCCTGACTCGATTCCTGAATTATCTAAGCCCGAGCCAGCGGAAGTGGCGAGACGTTAAACCCAAACAGGCTTGTTGTCAAGTAGGTAATTTGTCATATAAAGATACCTGTTGCAGTTTCATTCTGAATCGAGGGCAGGCTGAGTTCTTGGAAGGGAATTGCGTCATCGAGTGAGCAACTCCAGCGTGACATCTAATCCTCCCCGGGTTCAGCGGCTGGAGCGACCAACACGGGCTTCTTCAACCGCGATCGCAGGACCTGAATGATCGCGGGCAACAGGGAAACGAAGATTACTGTGGCAATCACCCAGTGGATTTGGCGATCGATATGCGGGTTGGCCACTCCTAACGAATAGCCAATCAGCGTCATGCTCCAGACCCACAAAATTCCACCGATGAATGTCGTAAAACAAATAACGGGTGTAACTCATCTGCGCGGCGCCGGTGACGGGCGGGCAGAAAGTGCGGACGATGGGGACAAATCGCGCCAGGATGATCGTCTTCACGCCGTGCTTTTCGTAGAAATCGCGCGCCCGGTGGAGGTGGCTCTTCTTAAAGAAGCGGGATTCTTCGCGATCGTAAAGGCTTTGGCCAGCCTTGCGGCCAATCCAATAGCCCAATTGATCTCCCAGAATGGCGCAAAGCGTGACCGGCACGAGCAGCCAGAACAGGTTGAGCTTGCCAACCGCCGCAAACACTCCTGCGATCACCAGTAGGGAATCGCCGGGAAGGAAGAAGCCCACAAATAGGCCCGTTTCGGCAAAGATGATCGCACAGACCATCACCGGCCCGCCCCATTCGATCAGTCCTTTGACGTTGTAGAGATATCCGAGTAGTTGCTTGAGCGATTCCATCTTTCAGAGACCTGCTTCCGCGTGAATTGGGCCATTTTAGAACCATCCGCCAGCGTGGCCGCCAACTTCAAGATAACAGAATCGCCGGGAAGCCTGCAGCAAGCTCCGGCAACACTGTTTCCAGTTCTAGTACTTCGCTACCAGTGAATTTAGCCCCCTGTACCATAGTTCAGTTCCCATGCTCCCGGCACAATTGTTGTTGTCAGGAACAACTCTGAAGCTGAGGGAGCCAACATGGAAGGCGGTTACACAGTGTGGATGGGACAGCCGGTGATTCTGAGAGTGGTGGCAGGGAATCTACGAGTTCCGTTGCGCGGGCGGCTGGTGGCGGAGACGGACAGCATCGTTCGCCTGCGAATTGCAGGCAGCTGGGATGTGGATATTTTCAAGTCCATGGTCGCGGCAGTGGAGATGGATACTCCGGTGCAGGTGATCCACTAGCAGGGGAGATTCGATGAGCGTAATGAATTCGGGACCAGGTGGCTTCTTTCGAAGCGGATTATTTTCCGCCATGACGCCGGTGCTGGCCCGAAGGCGTTCGGCGGCGCGAGGAGGTTGGCGGGTGAAAGAAACAATGGTGGTTCATGCATACCAACTGTTATTGAGGATTCTGTTGATTGCGAGGAAGTTGAACTATTAATTGCCTGAAGGAACAGCCTGAACGAACTGCCTGAACTACAAAATTTGAAGGGCATTCAATTTTCCGGCCCGCTGTCCTCACCCCCGCCCCGGATTCGCTCCCCCCAGCGAATCCGGGGTTTCCTCTTTCTTAGGGCGACTTAGTTCTTGCGATAGTCCGGTCACTGCTCCGCCCGGCCGCTTTGTATCCCTTCAGCGGCGTCGGTTCTTGTGTTAGAATTTTTCGAATCGGCGCGCCCGTAGCTCAGCTGGATAGAGCGTCTGGCTACGAACCAGAAGGTCGGGAGTTCGAATCCCCCCGGGCGCACCACTTTCCTCGAAAACCAATTCTTTAGATAATCGCCATCGAATTTCTTTTCTTCAGCTCCGCGTCCAGTTATTCCAACAACGATACGGCTCCCGTACTGATGTCGTAATATGCGGCGACAACCTTCAGCTTTTTTTCTTTTATTAAGCCGGCGACAACCGTGGAAGCTTTGCGCAGCAGGCCGGCATGGATCTTGGCATTTGCCTTGGTCGCCGCATCCAGGTCTGACCCCGCTTGATCTACGGCCGGCTGAATATGCGGATAGAGCGCGCTGATCTGCCCCGGAACTTCCTTGGCCGCGATGGTGGCCTTGACGGCGCCACAGGCGCCATGTCCCATCACCAGAATCACTTTGGTGCCTAAAACCGCCGCGCCATATTCGAGGCTGGCGATGATTTCCGAGGTGACGATATTCCCCGCGACGCGGTTGACAAAAATATGTCCAATCGACTGGTCGAAAATCAGTTCAACGGGCACGCGTGAATCGGCACAGGACAGGACGGCTGCGAACGGTTCCTGCTTTTCACTGTTGTGCTGTTTCAAAATAGCCAGGTCGTGCTCGAACGACGTCAGGCGTTCACTTACGAAACGCTTGTTGCCGTCCATCAATTCCTGCAGCGCGGCGTCGGGGGTGAGCGTGGACTGTGCCAACGCCTCGAGCGGAGACACAAGCTCCATGCCGGCGGCTGTCGCCAATCCAGCTACTGTTCCAGCGACGGTCATTTGGAGGAATCTACGGCGCGAGGAGTCTTGTTCCGGCACACTGAGTTCCGGACCGTCCAGGGGAGAAGAAGATTCACGATTTGCCGCGGATTCGTTGCCATTCGCTTTACCGCCACGCCGATCATAAATCGAAGTCATGTGTCAAAGCCTCCAGGTGAATTTGCTGCAGAAGACGGACTGCACTATAGATCGAGAAGGATACTCGCCACAACCCAGTAGAAAATATTGTTGGGATGTCTGTGTCGAAGTTCCGGCCGGCCGGGCTGGCCGTTCAAATTTGTGGATCAAGATTGGTGAACGGCGAATCCGCGCAGCAGCGTTACTGCGAGGCGCCGGTATCGCGCAGCAGCACTACGTCGGCTTCCGAGTGCCGGCTCATTACGGCGAGGCTTTTCCCGTCGGGCGAGAATTGAAAGCGGGCGATGCCGCCAATTTTGAAATTGGTGATTTGGCGGCTGGCCGAACCGTCCAGCGGTTGAACCCATATATTGGTGACGCCATTTTGCGTAATCCCATACGCCAGATTCTTGCCGTCCGGGGTGAACCGCGGGCCGTCGGAGATTGCGGGATTCGGATCGAGCATGCGCGCTTTTGCATCCGGGCCGGCATCAACCGGGATCACTCCCAATTTCGGAGTGGGATTGTTTTCGTTGAGCTCGAAGAATATGGCGAGAGATTTGCCATCGGGGGAGAGATCCGTCGCAGAGCTGCCGATCAAGGCGTGAGGTATTACCGAGCCGGGGACGGTTTCAGTTGCACCGCCGTCCACGGGCACGCGCTCGACGCGGTTGGTAATTCCATTCACAAAGTAGACCCACTTCGAATCGCCGGAACACAACGGGGCGGCATCGGATTTTCCATTCGAGAGTTGCTTCAGATTCGTGCCATCCGAATTCAGGCGCCAGATGTTGGTTCCGCTTCCGCCCCCTTGGCCAATCATCGCCAATAGCAAAGTGCGTCCATCCGGGCACGCGGAAATACTCGTGATCGAGTCATTGCTCAAAATGGGAGTGGAGTTGCTTCCGTCGGAAGTCATTCGCGCGAGGTGATTGTCGCTGAGGAGGTAGAAACTTCCATTGCCATCCCATCCAAAATCGAAATTTCGTCTTTGTTGCTGCGGCAGAACGGGAGTGGGAAGACTGGCGCCCATTCCCGCGGCGGGAAAGGTATACAACGTCACGAACGTCTTAGCTTGCACGGTAGCCAGAGTCTTGGCATCGGATGACAGGGTCAGGGAAAAGTAGGTGTTGGTATCCTTAGTGACCGGATGAAAATTCCCGCTTGGATAGGAGACAAATCCAATTTGTGTATGGCCAGCGGTTAGATCCTGGTACATGGCGAGCAGACCGCCGCCATCCGGCATCCAGACTGTGTTGAAAAAACTATAACCTTTCATGTCTGCCAGGAACTGAGTTTTCCCGGATTCGATCTCCATGATTTGCATCGGAGCCGGGCCTTGGCTCGTGTCTGTTAGCGCCAGCCGTTTGCCGTCCGGCGACCAGGAAACGTTCAGGTGCCCGTTAGCCATCGTTCCGCCCGCGATTATTTTTTCATCCGTACCGTCGGAATTGGACATGAGGAGTTGGAATTTGCCGACTTCGGGATCGTTGAAGCGGTAATAGATGATGCGCTTGCCGTCCGGGGAGAATGTCGCGCCCGAATCGACATCGCGGGCGATAATCTGCGGGTTGCCGCCAAGAACCGGGGCGCGGAACAGGTCGAAGGAGTCTTCCAATTTGCTTCGCGCCTTGCGGAAAACAAAATAATTTCCGTCCGGAGAGAATGCGAGCTGCCGGTACTCCGCTTCCGCGGGGGCAATGATTTGCGTGTCGCTATTCGTGGGAACGTGGCGCAGCCAGAGGCTCTGTCTGCCCGCTTGCTGCTGCACGTTTAGAATGTATTTTCCGTCGGGAGAAATGGCGGCGCCGCCAGATTTTCCTGTGTCCGTAATCTGCGAGATGGTGAAATTCTGGAATGGCAGCTCGGCTTTGCGGCTGATCAAGGAATAAACGCCGTATCCCGCCGCGAGCCAGCACCACCAGCGCAATCGCAATTCCCGCCGTCAAACCCAATTTGTGCTGCTTCGCCGCTGCCACAACCGAACTGCCGGAGGAATGTACCGGCTGCGCCGGAGCGACAGCTTGCGCGCTTGCCGCCGATCCCGCTGGAGCGCCCGACGGAATGCTTGCCGCAGAACTGCCTGAAGCCGGCTGCGCTGCGGACGATGCGGCTTGCACCGAGTGCGAACTGCCCAGAACTCCCGAATGCATGTCGCGCTTCACGCGCTGCAAATCCGCGCGTAAATCGGTGGCATGCTGGTAGCGCAGTTGCGGGTCTTTCTCCAAGGCCTTGTCGATGATTTCTTCCAGCTTGGCCGGAACGTCGGGATTCAGCCGCACTGCGGGAACCGGCGCGCGATTCAGAATCGCTTCGAAAATCACCGGTGAACTTTCTCCGCGGAAGGGAAGAGTTCCGGTGGCCATTTCGTAAAGCACCGTGCCAAAGGAAAAAATGTCGGAGCGGGCGTCCAGATCGCGCGCGCGGGCTTGCTCGGGAGACATGTAGGCGATTGTGCCCACTGTGCTTCCGGGGCTCGTAAGGTGCTCGGAGCCCATCACGGCGGCATCGCGCGTCGCCGAAAACATTTGGCCCGCGGCAGGCGCCAGGGATTTCGCCAGTCCGAAATCCAGAATCTTCACTGTGCCGCGCTTGGTGATAAAAATATTCGCGGGTTTGACGTCCCGGTGGACGATGCCCTCCGCGTGTGCCGCGTCCAGCGCATCCGCTACCTGAATTCCCACGTCGAGCAACTGCTCGATGGGCAGCGGCTTTCCATCAATTCGATGCTTCAGCGTAGTTCCATCCAGAAATTCCATCACGATATAGGCCCGGCCGTTTTCCTCGCCGATATCGTGAATGGTGCAAATGTTGGGATGGTTGAGGGCCGAGGCGGCTTGCGCTTCGCGCTGAAAACGTTCCAGCGCCGCGCGGTCGCTGGCAATTTCCTCAGGCAGAAATTTCAACGCCACCATGCGGCGCAGACGGCTGTCTTCCGCCTTGTACACCACGCCCATTCCACCGCCGCCAAGTCTCTCTACGATACGGTAGTGGGAAATGGTCTGGCCAATCAGTGATTGCGGTTCCGGCATGTGCCGCACATCTTAGGATGCGCTTCTTGCCAAGTCAATGAAGGGCGTGTGCAGGTCGTGAGTCAGTTTCCGACTTATCGGGCACAATCCCTCAATTCTGCGGTATGTGACGAAATATTGTGTGAGCCGACGGATCGTTTCCGTATTGCCGACAAAGCAGGCAAAATCCAAAGGACTCAATTCAAGTGACTTCAATACAGGCAGATGGTGACATTTCTATGGCAATTATTTCGTTAGCCGATATGCTCAGAATGAAATTTTATGTCAGGGGTCTTAGCAGCGCCGCCTGTCCTAGAGGACGCCAGCGCTTGCGAAATACGTAAATGTCGAGCCCAGCTTTCACTCGAGCCAAAGACTCACGGAGAACGTTTCTCACACTGAAGACGTCGTCGGCATTGAAGCCGATGGCATCCAAGCCCGCATGGTTGGCGATAAAGATGGCACGCTGGTTCTGAAATTCCTGGGAGATGATGGTGATCTCATTCCCGTCAAAAAGGTCTTTTGCGCGGAAAACCGAGTCGAGGGTGCTGAATCCGGCATAATCCAAGTAGATTTTCTCGCCGGGCACACCGTGACTGACTAGTTCTCGCTTAAGGTCTGCTGGTTCATCATCGCCAGGGGTACTTTTGTCTCCGCTTGCCAGCAGAAAATCGACCTTGCCTTGGCGATAGAGTTCCGCCGCTGCCCTGACGCGCGCCTGAAAGAAGAGATTGAAGCGGCCATCCGAGAGGCGTTCGGGACATCCGAGCACCAGTCCAACGCGCCGATGAGGAATCCGGCCAATATCGGAGTAAGTTTTATTCTTGGCTGCCCTGTTAATCGCGAGATTCGCTGCGAATGCACCGGCTATCACGAAGTCCACAACCACGAGGCCAAAAATAAGCACGCTGCGTCTACGAACATTCACCATAAGGCGGCCTCGCAGGACGGAGAACTGAATGCAACGATCTTTTTAATGCGGCCACCCGGCTGCGCAAAAACAATTACCGAACGACCACTAGTTTATTGCTGGCTGTCGACCGCGCGAGTAATAAGTGTTGCAATTTCCGGTATTGCGCGCTGGCGGTGCTGTCTTCTTCCAGCACCATGATACAGCCATGCGTGGTCAAACTACCCATCCCTAAGAGAAAACCGCCACGCAAGGCTCCCGGCATCCAAGTCGGAAGCCACACCCTCCAGCCCGGAACAGGAGGCACGGGCTCCAACCGGAAACGTTCTTCGCCTCCCTCTCGAGTATCAAGACGGATCCTGTATTCGCCGGGTTCGATGGGTCCCATCTGTCTGTATTTTCTACCCAGGCATCCGGGGTTATCTCTGCATGAGCCGATACCCGATGTCACGTTCTGAGGCCCTACGACGATCGGCGTCTTTTGGCCGGTCCCCTCCGAGGTGCACTGAAGTACGTGCGCCGAAATACTATAGAAGCAGTTGGTTCCGGGAGGATCAATCTCTCTTGTGGCGAAATAACTCGCGAACTGATTGTGATTGAGAAGTATCATTGACAGTGAAAAGGTCAGCAGGCTGAGCACTCCAAAGGTTTTGGCCGACTTTGGGTACCCAGGGACGGCATGATGGGCCATTCTCGTCCTCCACGAATTGCCGCCTACTCCGACCCGGCATGATCTGCCGCAGCGGCTTCGCTTGGCGGCGTGGTTGCGAGAGATACGTTTTGTAAAATCAGCCGAAGCTACTGAGTTGTCGCTCGGAGCCGACCGGCTTCAATTCGGTCAATTCGAAACTCAACCACGATCCGCTTGGGATCGATGATTTCTTTCAAAGCTGAGTGGGAAGCGTCCGCATTCCGCGTGAAACTGCTCCTTGGCCGATTTTGGCCAAGGAGTAGTTTCTAGTTTTTTTCTTTTGAGCAGATCACGAATGCTAGCCCGCTATGATATGCTTCAGGGTAAATACACCAAAGATACCTGCAAGGCCCAACATCCCCGCACCTAGCAAGCCCACCGTTCCCGGCATTTGCAAGCCCACAATTTTCTTGCCTGCCGGTGCTTTGAAGATCGCGGTGCCATTGACTGTCCCTTGTAGCTCTCCTCCGGAATTGTTTGTTGATGCGAACCCGAGAAAGACGTGTTCGCCTTCCCGCAAAAGAAAGGGCCCCGACGGAGGCAACACAAAGTTGTATCCTTCATGGTTGTTTCCGTCATGATGAGACTCGTCTTCAGAAGAGGAAGCAGTGGTTGCCTGCCGCAATCCATTCGGCGTACTAGCCGGGAAGTAAAAGTTGTCCGTGCCTCCTCGCAGAGTCACCGAGAACTGCCCAATCGTTCCATTAGAAGAGTGGCCGGAGTTCAACGTAGCCGAGCCACCAATGCGAAATTCGCAGAAAGTCTCAGGACACGCCCCAAGATCAAGGCTTGCAGTCTTACCGGTAAATGTCTCCGAAATGCCGTAAGTGTACACGAAAGACTGATTAGGCACCTGCACCCCCGCTAGCGCACCTCGCGGACTGATTACGGCAAATGCCAGAAGGATCAAGATGCATGCTGCTGAAGCCAAAAACGGTTTGGACTTGAGTATGGTGCTCATGCTGGGCCGGTTCATGTTTGTTTCTCCTTTTAAAGTGGGGGCGATGGCGGACTCTATTCCTCGCTTTTAAGCGTGATCCTCCGCGATGGATGTGTGCGTCGAGAGGCACCGGTCCTAAAAGTTCCTGCCCTTGTATCACAAAATTTCCTCCCTTCGTGTGAACAAGTGAAAGATTGAGAGTACTAGTTCTAGGCGAATAGTCTCCACACCCATCCCGCCGCCACCGAGCTTCGAGAGGATGCCATAGTGCAAGATGGTCTAGCCGATCATCAGTCTTTTCAGCGGCACTTTCCGCCCGCAGCAATAGCGGAGATGATCTCGTGCGGACCGAGACGAGATCCAACAGCGAGGGGCATAGGCCGCACGATTGTCCCGAGAAACGCTGCGCGCTACGCGCGCACTCAATCAGCGCTGGTGGGGTCGCCGGTGGAGCGGCGCGTGCGGCTGAAAATGCGCGCGGTGAATTCGGCCCAGGGCATGGAATTGAACTCGGCGAGATAGGAATAGGCAACCGGGACTACGAGCAGCGTAAGAAGCAAACACAGCGTTTGGCCGCCAATAATGGTGACGGCAATCGACGCTCGTTGTTCGGAGCCCGCGCCAATTCCAATCGCCACAGGAATCAATCCAGCGATGATGGAAAGCGTGGTCATCAAAATGGGCCGCAGGCGGACGCGATTGGCTTCGAGAATGGCTTCATGCACTTCCATGCCGTTGGCGCGCAGGCGATTGGTTTGATCCACCTGCAAAATTCCATTTTTCTTCACGATGCCCAGCAGCAGGAACATTCCCAGAGCGCTCCACAGGCTCAAAGCGCGGCCGGTGATCCACAGCGAAAACAGCGCGAACGGAATGCTGAGCGGCAGCGTCAGCATAATGATGAACGGATACGAAAAGCTTTCGAACTGAGCGGCCAACACCATGTACATGAAAACAGAAGCAAGCAGCATGGCCAACAGAAGATTCCAAGTTGTCTCTTCAAGAACTTTTACCTGGCCTGAAAATAAATAGGAATATCCCGCCGGCAATCCCACTTCTTTGATGGATTGAATGGTGTGGGAGGCGGCAAGATCGAGCGGATAGCCGGACGCAACGTTGGCGTTCACGCTGACTTGGAATTCACGGTTATAGCGCCACAAAGTCGCGGGCCCCGCGCCGCGAATAATCGTGGCGACATTTTCCAGGCGCACCTGGCCGAGTTTGGAAGAAGGCACCATCATGCGCGCCAGCACGTCGGGGTTGTCGCGCTGCTCCTGCAGCAATTGCATGGTGACGGGATATTGTTCCGAGCCTTCCTTGAAGCGGGTAATTTCATCCTCGCCCGAATAGAAGAGCCGCACCGCATCGCTGATATCGGACATGCGCACGCCCGCATCGGCGGCGCGCTGGCGGTCTACTTTCACCTGAAGCTCGGGCGTATTCAGGTTTAGGCTGGGATTGACGTCAACCAAATCCGGATACTTCATCATTTTCGTAGCCACTGCTTTGCTGATATCCACCAGTTGCGTAAGCTCGGGGCCGCGGATCACCGCGCCGATGGGGAAGTAAGTCTCGCCGCCCAGCACCGAAGGCAGCCGCACGTTGTAAGTAAGATTGTGTTTGGTCGCCAGAATTCCGCGCACCACGGTGGCCATCTGTTCGTGGCTGCGCTTGCGCTGGCTGCGCGGGACCAACCCAATAAAGAGATGCGCGTGATTCGTCGGACCGTGCGTGTATGCCTGAACGAAAGATACTTCCGGCAGAGCGATGATACTGTGAGCCAAATCTTCGGACAGCAGCGTGGTTTTCGCGAGAGAGGTGCCTTCGGGAAGCGTGAAGGAACTCTGTAACTCGGATTGATCGTCGGCGGGAATCCAATCGCGGCCCACCAGATGATAAAAGCCGAAGGTCGAAAGAAAAGTCGCGAGGCAAATCAGAATGATGATTCCGCGATGCGCCAGCGACCATCGCAGCGACTTCATGTATAGATTCTCCACGCCGAGCAAGATTCCGCGCGATTGCCCATGCTCCTTTCGTTCTTCGCCATCCGTGCCGGATCGCAACAGGCGCGAGCACATCATCGGCGTCAGAGTGAAAGCCACCAGAAGCGAGACCATGATGGCCATAGCCATCGTCCAGCCAAAGGAATTCACATATTTGCGCGCGTAGCCGGTCATGAACGCGATCGGCAGAAAAATAATCACCAATGAAAGGGTGGTGGCCATCACCGCCAGGCCGATTTCCTGCGTGGCTTCCACCGCGGCGGTCATGCGATCCCGGCCTTTTTCCTGGATAAAGCGAACAATGTTTTCGAGAACGATGATGGCGTCGTCAATCACGATTCCGACGGCCAGCGTCAACGCCAGCAGCGTTATATTGTTCAGCGAAAAATCCATTCCGCGCATCAGCGTGAACGTGGAAATGATGGAAGCGGGAATGGCGACGCCGGCGATCAGCACCGCGCGCCAGTCGCGCAGAAAAATCAAAACGATCAGGCTGGCCAGAATGCTGCCGAGAATCAAATGCTCGAGCAGCGAGTGGACGGAAGCCTTGATGAATTCCGAAATATCGTGGACCACTTCGAGATGGACGCCCGGAGGCAATTGGCCCTGTAACTCATCTAGCTTGCCGCGCACGGCATTGGCCACGCGCACGGTGTTCGTTCCCGTCTGGCGAAGGATTTGAATGCTGATGACGTCCTGGCCCGGGCTGTTTTTGTGAAAGAGAGCCGACCAGGTGCGAAGCTCCTGGGCGCCATCTTCCACGTGCGCAATATCAGAGATGCGAACCGGAGTGCCGCCGCGCGTGCCCACGATGATGTCGCCGAACTGGTCGGCCGTGGGAACCCGGCCAAGCGTGCGCAAGTTCAGTTCCTGTGGGCCCGTGATCATTCGGCCGCCGGGCGCTTCAATATTTTCCCTTTGCAGCGCGTCGCGCACGTCCAGCACCGTGAAATTGTGAGCAGTCAGCTTCTGGGCGTCGAGCAGGACGCGAACTTGCCGATTCTGGCCGCCATTCAGCTCGACGCTGCCCACTCCATCCACGGTTTGGATGGAACGGCGAATTAACTTGTCGGCAATCTCCGTCAATTCTCGGCGGCTCATGGGCCCGCTGACCAGCACGGTCATGATCGGATCGGATTGCGGATCCTGCTTGGTTATGACCGGAGGAAGCGTATCGCGCGGCAATTGATTGATCGCCGCGGAAACTTTCTCGCGGATGTCCTGAGCGGCGGCGTCGATCTCGCGCTCCAAGACGAAAGTGCAGGTGATGTTTGCCTGTCCTTCGGTGGCATAGACGCTCAATTCATCGATGCCGCTGACCGAGGAAATAGCGTCTTCCAGCGGAAGAACCACGCTGGTGATCACTTCTTCGGGAGTGGCGCCCGGCAATTGCACGTTCACGTTTACCGTGGCGGGATCGGCCTTGGGAAAAAGATCGACGGCCAGGCCGCGATAGGAAAACAGGCCCAACGTCACCAGAAAGGCGATCAACATCACCGTGAAGACGGGATATTTTACGCAGGTTGCGGCAAGTTTCATTTTCGAGCGTTTTTTCCTGGAAAGGTTATTTTAACGCTGGAGCCGGCTCTTCGGATTTTTCCTCAACCGTAGCGCCATCGCGCAAGTCGCCCGAAACGGCAATCGCCACGCGGTCTCCCGGTTTTAATCCTTCCGCCACTTCGAAGCGGCGGCCGCGGCTGTCTTCCGTTTGTCCCGCGGGACGGATTTGTTTTTCCGAAACGCGATTTCCGTTCAGCAGGAAAACTTTATAAACGCCGTAGCGGTAATTCACCGCCTGCTCCGGCAGAAAGATGGTTTTCTCTTCCTTATTGCTGGGGATGGAGGCCTGCACGAAAAATCCCGGCTTCAGGCGGCCGTCGGTGTTCATCAACAGCGCTTCGGTTTCAAAGGTGCGCGAATCCTGCGAGACGGCCGGATTGATCCGCGAAACGGTGCCGTGAAACACGACGCCGGGGAATGCATCCACCTGCAAATCCACCGTCACGCCCAGTTTCACCCAGCCGGCCCAGCGCTCCGGCACTGCCAGCCGCGCGCGCAATTGATCCGTGCGCACCAGCACCATCACCGGAGTCTGCACCTTCACATATTCGCCGGGATGAACGTCTCGGGTTTTGATGGCGCCCTGGAACGGAGCGCGAATCGTGGCGTCGCTTAATTTTTTCTCGGCTAGTTTTTCGGACGCCTCGCTGGAAACCAGAAGAGCCTTCAGGCGGTCCACTTCCTGCAGAGCGACGTTGTAGGCGGCCTTGGTGCTCTGTGCGCGGCTGGCGGCTTCATCGAGCTGCTGCGGAGAAATCAGCTGCTCGTCGGACATTTGTTTGGCGCGCTCGTATTTGCGCTGCGCATCGAATAAGTCGGCCTCGGCACGCTGCACCAGCGCGATTGTTTTAGGGTCGGCCGGAAGCGGGTCTCCCGGGCCGATGCCCAATTGCGCGCGAACTTGCTTCACCACGCCGCGCTGCCGGTCCACTTCAAACTGCAGTTCCCTCGGATCGAGTTCAATTAAAGCTTGCCCGGCCGTCACGATGTCTCCCTGATCGGCAAGCACGGCTGAAACGATGCCATCCACCTCCGCGCTCAAGGTGCTTTCCTCATATCCATAAAGCGATCCGGAAGCCTGCACCCGGCGCTGCGTCACTTCCTCCGCCACCGTATAGAGCCGCACAGGAGCGGGGTGATTCGGATCGCCGAGCACGCTGCTTGGCTGGGATCCGGAGCAGCCCGCGCAAAACCAGGCCGCCAGCGAGAGCGCGAGCGTCAGGAGTGAACATGCGAACTTTGTAGGGGCGCTGGGCCCTTCACTTCTCTCGAAAGACACGTCGAATGAGTCCCCTATTTTAATGTCCCGACACCGGGGACCGAACTGCACATCCCGGGTATCCGCAGATTATACCGGAATTGACGGAAATAGCGGATTGACGTTAGCGGCGGGTGGTGGTTCAGGTTCCGATAGCCTGACTTCTGGCCCGGAATAACTTCCGGTTAGCCCGTCCTATTCCCACAATCGGCGGCAAGCGCCGATCAAGCGCCGCATTTCTAGAAAAGTACGACTCGCTCCAATTACTGAGAGCGACGCGTGCGGGCACAAATCAAATTAGCTACGCCCAAAAACCTACCCTGGCGTCCCCGGTCCATTCGCTACACCTTTGGTTACAACTTCGATTCTGGTACCTTTGCCGTGTTTAGGAGGTGTGCATCTGCAAGATCAAGGACTGGCAATGCTTCGTGACCGAGTCGCCGACATCATGTTTGGAACGCTTTTCCTGTTCGGCGGATTGGCGGCATGCTCCATCGCTGCGATTCGCCGGCGGAGCGGCGCGAGCGCCCTCGTCTGGCTGGGGCTCTGGAGCGCGATGTACGGAGTTTCGCCACTGGCGAATTCGCTAGCTGATCTGGCACTTCTGCCCCACTGGCTTCAGGTCAGTCTTCCATACCTGGACGTCGTCATGTCGTACCTGATCTTGGTTGTTGCTTCGCTCGCTTTTCTCGAGATGAGTCTGGGCAAAATGCGCCTCTGGCTTCAAGCGGTGATCTTTGTGGGACTGGCAATCGGGTTGGTGGGTGTTGGCTTCTTCATCTTCACCGGTTCGGACGACAAGCTGAAGCCCTACAACCATTTCCTCGCTGCCTGCTCCCTCGCTGTTCTGGTAATTGTCGTCTCGGTGCCGAAACTGTCCCGCAAGTTCCTGGTTCTACCAAGCCCGACAAATCGCGTTTTGGCTGCCGGTACGCTGGTTTTCGCTGTGGAAGCCCTGTATGTCAATCTGGCCCGCCCCCTGGGCTACCACACTCCGCAGATCCTCGATTCGCTGGGGTTCGCGGTTCTCCTGATTTCGTTTGGATATGTCGCTTTGGAGATGGTCTTTGTAAGTGAGCGCCGTTTGTTCTCCATCGAAAGCGAACTCGCCATCGCCCGCGAGATACAGAATTCGACTCTTCCCGACCGCGCTCCCGATCTCAAGAGCCTGCGCATTAACGCTGTCTATCGTCCCATGACCGCCGTCGCCGGCGACTTTTACGATTTCATTCCTGTCGATCAAAATCGTGTCGGGTTCCTCGTTGCTGATGTCTCCGGCCACGGTGTCCCAGCAGCGCTCATCGCCGCGATGATCAAGGTGGCCATGCAATCGGTCCACTCCTGCGCTGATGACCCGGCCGAAGTGTTGCGCCGGTTAAATCGTGCCCTCTCCAGGCAACTCCGGGATCAGTTCGTTACCGCAGCTTATTTGTGGCTTGATACCGAAGCTCGAAAGGCACTTTACTCGGCTGCGGGCCATCCCCCGCTCCTGCGTTGGCGGAAAGGCGACCTGACGCGGATCGAAAGCAACGGCATAGTTTTCGGAGTGATGCCGGAGCCCGACTATCCTGTTTGCGACATGCCCATCCACCCGGGCGACCGCTTTCTCCTCTACACCGACGGCGTGATTGAGCCCGAGAGTGCCGACGGCGAGTCCTTTGGCGACCACAAGCTCGAACAGGTTGTTCACCAATATCAGTCGCGCCCGCCGTCCGAGTTGTTGGACAGGCTGCTCTCCGAAATTCGCCTCTGGCAACCGGCTTCCATGGCCCAGCAGGACGACATCACGCTCATTTTCATTGACATCGTTTAGCCTGTCGTCAATTTTGGATTTGACTCCACTCAAGACCTGAGCACCCAGCATGCGTCCGAGAATTCTGACCGGATGGCCGGCTACACGGAAGTGATCCGGCAACGGCGTTCTCGGAAACTGGCGGACACATTGAGTTCTAAACCGCAGGAACGGTGTGTTCCCAATTGATTAAACACAAAAACTTTTCGAGACTGGCTCACAAGGGGAAGATCTTAGAACTTTTGGGGGAGAAATCGGGTCGGTGCTGATACAGGTCGAAGCGGCCCAGGCGGTGAGTCTGTGAGGTCCCAGCTTTCGAAAAGCCGACTCGGCGTCCCGGCGCAATTTCTGGGCTGCTGACCTTCTGAACGCACTTGCGCGAAGCGGCGGGTGGTGGATCCGAATGTGGCGCTATTGGGAAATCTCGTCGTCAGGATTTCACAGCAATCTGCCGCCCATCGCCCTGGTCCTCAAAACCTTCGAGCGCAATACTTGACAAAATCTCATATTAGATATATTCCACATCCTTCATGGATGCCGAGGCAATCAAGAGGTCCTTGGAGGTCAGTGGGCTGCGGTGCACGCCGCAGCGTTACGCCGTAATGGCATTCTTGATCGAATGCAAAAGGCATCCCACGGCTGCGGAACTGTTCGAGGCCGTGAATCGCGTCGACCCGCGCTCGTCAAGGGCTACGACTTATAACAATCTGCGGGACCTGGTGCAGGCGGGTTTGGTGCGGGAAGTGGCAGTCGAGGGGCGCGCCGCGCGATTCGACGCAACAGGGGCGCGGCATCACCACTTCATCTGCGACCGATGCGGCAATGTTGAGGACGTGGAGTGGTGCGACGTGCCCAGGCCTGCCTCGGGCTCCCTCGGTAAGCGGATTCTTCGCGAATGCGAACTCATTTTCCGGGGACTTTGCACGAAGTGCGCTCCGCGGCGCGCTTCCCGTTAGGCGGCGTTTGGATAGCGGATGAATGGCGCGCCCAAGCACGCGCGGCCGTCGGCGGCGATTGCGCGAATGGGAAATCCAGGATGGGTTCGCAGTTCATCGCAGTTCTTTTGACTCAGTTTTTTGACGAATCATAAATCATAAGGAAGGAGCAGACCTTGTCGACCGAATCCAAGTGCCCGTTCGCGGGCGCAGTCCCTTCACAAACGAACCGTGACTGGTGGCCGAACCAGTTGAACCTTCAAGTCCTCCACCAGCACTCGACTCTGTCCAATCCGATGGGCGAGCAGTTCGACTACGCCAAGGAATTCAAGAGTCTGGACCTGAATGCCGTGATCAAGGACCTTCACGCCTTGATGACGGACTCGCAGGACTGGTGGCCGGCCGATTTTGGCCACTACGGCGGGTTGTTCATTCGAATGGCGTGGCACAGCGCAGGAACGTACCGCATCGGCGACGGCCGCGGTGGCGCCGGAGCCGGCCAGCAGCGATTCGCGCCGCTCAATAGCTGGCCGGACAACGTGAACCTCGACAAAGCGCGCCGGCTGCTATGGCCGATCAAGCAGAAATACGGCCGGAAAATTTCCTGGGCCGACCTGATGATTCTCGCGGGCAACGTCGCGCTCGAATCGATGGGATTTAAGACCTTCGGTTTTGGCGGCGGGCGCGCGGATGTGTGGGAGCCCGAAGAGGACATCTTCTGGGGCCCGGAGGGCAAGTGGCTGGCGGATGAGCGCTACAGTGGTGACCGCGATCTTCAGAATCCGCTTGCTGCCGTGCAAATGGGCCTGATCTACGTCAATCCGGAAGGTCCGAACGGCAAGCCGGATCCCATCGCGGCGGCCAGAGATATTCGCGAAACGTTCCGCCGCATGGCAATGGACGACGAAGAAACGGTCGCGCTGATTGCCGGCGGTCATACCTTTGGCAAAACCCACGGAGCTGGCGATGCGGCACTGGTGGGCGCAGATCCCGAATCCGGCAGCATCGAGGAGCAGGGACTCGGCTGGAAGAGCAAATTTGGCACGGGCAAAGGCGGCGATGCGATCGGCAGCGGCCTGGAAGTGATTTGGACCACGACGCCTACGAAGTGGAGCAACAACTTCTTCACGAACCTGTTCGGCTACGAATGGGAACTGACCAAAAGCCCGGCGGGCGCGCATCAGTGGAGACCGAAGAATGGCGCAGGCGCGGGTATGATGCCGGATGCGCACGATCCATCAAAGCATCACGCGCCGTCCATGCTGACCACTGACCTTTCCTTGCGATTCGACCCTGCATACGAAAAGATTTCACGGCGCTTTTACGAACATCCGGATCAGTTCGCCGACGCATTTGCCCGCGCGTGGTTCAAGCTGACGCACCGCGACATGGGCCCGATCGTGCGGTACCTCGGGCCGCTGGTTCCGAAGGAGACGCTGCCGTGGCAAGACCCGATCCCCGCCGTGAATCACCCGCTGATCGGGGAGCAGGACATTGCAGCGTTAAAGGCGAAAATCCTTGCATCAGGGCTGTCCGTTTCCCAACTGGTCTCGACGGCTTGGGCGTCAGCGTCGACGTATCGCGGCTCTGACAAGCGCGGCGGAGCGAACGGCGCCCGCATTCGTCTCTCGCCGCAGAAGGACTGGGCAGTCAACCAGCCGGCTGAGCTGGCGAAGGTGCTGCAGAATCTCGAGGCGATCCAAAAGGAGTTCAACGCTTCACAGCCGGGCGGGAAGAAGGTTTCGCTGGCCGACCTGATCGTTCTCGGCGGCTGTGCGGGGGTCGAGGTAGCCGCAAAGGCCGCCGGTCAGGACGTGAAAGTCCCCTTCACGCCGGGGCGCATGGACGCGTCGCAAGAGCAGACCGATATCGAATCCTTCGCGCCGCTCGAACCGACGGCAGATGGATTCCGCAACTATCTGAACGGCAACCGGCGCCTATCGCCTGAGGAGCTATTGGTGGATCGGGCCCAATTGCTGAGGCTGACGGCGCCGGAGATGACGGTGCTCGTCGGCGGCCTGCGAGTGCTCGGTGCAAATGCCGGGAAGTCTCCACACGGCGTCTTGACCAATCGGCCGGAGAAGCTGACCAACGACTTCTTCGTCAATTTGCTGGACATGGGCACGCAATGGCAACCGTCCACCGGCTCGGAAGGTGTGTACGAGGGGCGCGACCGGAAGACGAATCAAGTTAAGTGGACCGGCACGCGCGTCGACCTGATTTTCGGTTCGCAGTCTCAACTGCGCGCCCTTGCGGAAGTCTATGCGTGCGCGGACTCCAAGGAGAAGTTCGTGAAAGACTTCGTAGCGGCGTGGAGCAAAGTGATGAACCACGATCGCTTCGACCTTGCCTGAGCACGCTGGAAAAAGAGAACTGCCGGCTTGGTACGATTTGCTGTTCTTTTTGTTCGGACCGGCAAAAACCGAAGGGCGCGCTTTCCCCGGTCCGAGCGGACCGGATCGCGCGCCCTTTGATTTTGCGAAGATCTTATTCGCTGAAGTCACCGGGTGAGTTCGAAACTTTCGGTCGAGTCCCGGAATCGATAAGACTTTCCGGGTCCTCGAAGGCGCTTTGTAACTTCGCGACGAAAGTTCGCCTGAGCCTCTATTCGTGGGCAGAGCGGAAACGTAGCGTGGCGCAACGGCGCCGCTTCCCCCCGCAGCCCGAAGTGTCCTGCACGACAAATTTCTCCAACAGTGAATTGTGCGCGTACATCTCACGATGCCGCTCGCGCCGGAAACAATCAGCAAAGAAGCCAGCTCCTGATAAACGGCGATCGAGGAAATCAGACCGCGAGTGCATTTTCAGCAACGGTACGCATTTCCTCGAACCGGATTTCTGGCCCGGAATAACTTCCGGTTCGCCCGTCATCGAGGACCAGCTGCCAGCGGACTACTTTCACCCTTCTTCAAGTCATGTTAGCCTCGCGAAGAGCAGGAGGTAGCAGCAATGGCGGAGAACAAAACCAAGCCCACCAAATTAAGTGTGGCGGCGTTCATCGATGCCCTCCCGGAGACGACGAGGCGCGCCGACGCCAAGGCGTTGGTCAAGTTAATGCAAAGCGCGGCCGGGGAAAAGCCGAAGATGTGGGGGCCATCCATAATTGGCTTCGGCAGCTACCACTACAGATACGAGAGCGGGCGGGAGGGCGATATGCCAGTTGTCGCTTTCTCGCTACGTAAGGCCGCAACTGTCCTGTATGGCATGATCGGGTTTAGCGAGGCTGCGGCGCTGCTCGCAAGACTCGGCAAGCATACGACAGGCAAGGGCTGCCTCTACATCAAGAAGCTCGCGGATGTGGACCAACACGTGTTGGAGGCCCTGGTGGCCAAAGCCCTGGCCGCCAAGCGCGCAGCACCCGAGCTGAGGAAGGAAGTTAGAGGCTCCCTGGCAGCCGATGCTTCAGAAGAATAGGTCTTCAGACTCCGCCCTTTCCTAGCCGCGCCACGCGCCACCCGCTGAAGTCCCTCCTCTCTATCGTGGCAGGATGGTCGGCAACCCTTACCTGATCGCGTTACGTCAGAGTTGCCCGTCATCCGTTCACAACGTGCCAAGGTGGAGAACCACTTCTCAGAGATGCTGCTGGCGAAACCGGTGAAGCGGCTACAATGAAAGCCATGGCACTGAGAATCCCAGACGGGCTCGCGGTTAGTTGCCGAAAGACCGCGCAGCGTGCAGCATGGCTCGAACGCCTGCCCGATGTGCTGCGAGACTTGGAGCACAGATGGTCCCTGACGCTTGAGCAACCGTTCGATGACGAGGTGAGTTGCGCGTACGTAGCGGCAGCGGTACGCGCAGACGCAACACGTGCGGTTCTCAAGATCGGCATGCCGCACATGGAGGGGGAGGACGAAATTCACGGGCTGCGCTTCTGGGACGGAGACCCGACTGTGCGACTCCTCATGGCCGACGATGATCTGGGCGCCATGCTCTTAGAGCGTTGCGAGCCGGGGACGGTACTGCGCACGCTGCCGGAGTGCGAGCAGGACGTGGTGATTTCGGGTTTGCTGCGTCGTCTGTGGCGCGCGCCATCAGCACAACATGCCTTTCGCTCCTTGTCTGCTTTGACAGAGTATTGGAGTGATGAAACGCTGGCACACATACAGGAGTGGCCCGATGAGGGACTAGTCCGCGAAGGTTTGCGCCTCTTTAAGGAGTTGGCGCGCACCGAACCCACAGATCTCGTGTTGGCTACCGACTTGCACGCAGGCAACGTCCTCCGAGCGGAACGCCATCCCTGGCTCGTCATCGACCCAAAGCCCTTCGTCGGAGATCCCGCCTACGACGCGACGCAGCACCTCTTTAATTGTTCTGCGAGACTGCGATCGGACCCGGACGCAATGATCCGGAGCTTTGCGGAGCTGCTTGGCGTGGATTACGAACGTGTCCGGCTGTGGACGTTCGCTCGCGCAGCGGCGGAGCCGCGCGACGATTGGAACAACGGCGACTGGGTGGCATTCGCTCGAGCAATTGCTCCGTAAGCTACACACGCGAGCCAGGCCTTTGCATCCGACGCCGCCGCAAGGGCCAACTCGCGGTTTGTCGGCAACACGGAAACTATCCAGAAACAGCGTTCCGGGGAGTCTCGCCAGCGTCGCTGACTGCATGCTTGATAGACTCGGTAGTCGGAAAGTTTCCTGGTGCCCACGGGAGATAAGAAAACTGAGTTCCGAGGATCGGATTTGGCTGTTCGCCTATGCAACGATCGGCATCGAACCGATTTCTACGCGCCTTTCTTAATGTGAATCGTGCCGTAACTCGTGGCTAAGTGGATTTGAGGGCCTTGGGTGCCGACTCGGCCATTCAGTTGGCTGGTCTCGCCGGACTGCGTGGGTTTTAGTTCGGTGAATTCGCTTTCAATATCTCCCGAGCGGGAGGATGCCGTGATCTCAAAATTCGAGTTGGACGGCAGAGTGACGCTCAGCGCACCCGAATCGTTGGTGATACTCACTTCGGCATGAGGCGGTTGCCGGAACAGCAAGTCGATATCGCCGTGGCGGTCTTCCACTTGGATTCGTCCGGCGATATTTTCGAGGGAAACGTCCTTATCTTTAGTCACCAGGGAGAGACTGCCTTTGACATCGGAGATTTCCAGGCGCCGCGAGTTCATTTCCATGTGCCCGGTGAGTTGCAGAATGGTCAAATCAGTGCGAGAGGAATTGAATCGCGCGGTTTTGCCGACATTGCGCTCGCGAATGGGGCCGTAGAATTCGCCCTCGATGGTCGCGTCTCCGGTAATGTCGCTCAATTCCACTTCGCTGCCATGGCCGGTGAGCCGCGCATTGCCCTTGACGGTGGAGATGCGCACATCGCCATGCTGCAATTCGGCGCTCACGTTTCCGCCGGCGTTGTGAATTTCCACGTCGCCATTGCCCGCGGTGATGGCGATTGTGCCGTCCATATCGGCAACGTGCACATCCCCGTGATCGCTCTTGGCGGTGATATTGGCCTGCTTGGGAACTTGAATATCCAGGTTGAGCTTGGCGCTGCCGGATTCCTCTCTGCCAGGTTGCTGGCGAACTTCGTAGCCGCCGGGAACCGGGGTGACCATCATATGAACTTGCTGGGCCAGGCGCTGCGCTTCGTCGTCGTTGGAGGCGGTGGCGATCTTCGTCACCATCACGTGAATCTGGTCCGTATCCACCGAATGCACGTTGATATTGCCGCGCGAAACGGAAATCGCAATCGTCGAGCCGGGCTTCACCGTCTGCGCAGGCAATTCCTCGGTGGCCGTGGCGGAGCGGTCGAGGATGCCCCAATCGCCAATCTCGATATTCGGGTTTCGCTTGTGCACCCAATCCACGGTCACAAACGCCCCGATAATCAGGAGCAACAAGATGAGCAGCCCCACTTCACCGCCGGAAATTCCGGCAGGCTGCAATTGACCGCTGCGCTGCGCCGCAAAATAATCGTAAAGTTTTGACAGGCCCCAAACAATCAACAGAACGGGCCAATAGTGCGAGATCAGGTGCCCGATGCCCAGATAGGGCATATAGCTGCGCAGAAGAAACAGCACGCCGATGATTATCAGCAGCAGACCGCCAAAGATCGAACGCCTTCGCATTGTGCCGTTAGCCATCGTATCCCCAGTCCATCAGGTCAATTATCCCAGCGGTGGATTTGGATTCGGTCCCGGCCCTGGTCCCGGCGCTGGTCCTGGTCCCGGATAAATGCCGCTGTTATGGCCTTCCGTCGAGGCCGTTGCTTCCAAGATTTTCACGACGCCAATTGCGATCAACAGAATCGGCCAGAGTTGCCCGAAGTTGACCCGGCTATATTCCGAGATGAAGAAAAGCACGCCCAAGGTGATCAAAACTACCGGCCCCATCAGGCCGCGCAACCGGCAGCGCGCACACCTGCATCTGAATTTTTGATCGTCCGACATCTTTCGCTCCTTGTTATTTCCCCTGCGTTCGTTTCCAAATCAGCCAGCCACCCAGGAGAATCAGGATCAGCGGCCACCCGCGCCGGAACCATTCGCCTTCCAACACGCCGAAGTTCATCAACAGAAACAAGACGCCCAGTCCGATGAGCACAACGGCGCCCAGCGGGCGATTCGAACCGGATGCTGGCGCCGCCGTTCCCACGGTTCCCGTCGCGGCATCCGTAAAAAGGTCCGAAGGCGCCGGATTCACCCCTGCGTGACGCAGCTTTGCCGTGCGAAATGAATCAATCGCCATGTACAGCGGAAAAATTCCAAAGATCACCCAGATAATCGGAGTGGCGTCTCCCGCGCTTTCGTTCAATCCCATTGCAAATAATCCGCCCCAGATCACCAGGTGAATCAGCGCCTTCACATATTCGCCGTTGTACACCGCGCCAAGCCCGGGAACAAATCCAAGCAGCAGCGCCGCGCCGGGATTCGGCCCGCCAGCAACAGGCCGCGGACTTGAAACAATGTTGGCCAGGCAGCCTTCGCAGTACAACGCACCGCCCACAGAGCGCGTGCATTCCGGGCACATCGCCTTGCCGCAATTGCGGCAAAATCCGGTGGCGTCAATTTCAGGATGGACAGCACATTTCATCGAAAGCTCCTCGAATCGGGAGTAAACACGCAGGCTACCTCAACCAAAGAGGTGTTGGCGGTGCGCCCGGGATGTACTCCTTCCGATTTCTGCTGCGGATCGGAAGGCGGCGGCGCGGGTTCCGGGGTTTGATTCGGCTGCGCTTCCGGACGCAGGCGCGATTGAATTTCGTAAACCACGCGCAGATCGTTCACGAATTTCGTTCCGCGCGCGTAAATCAGGTGTGCGTGCCGGTTCGCAGAGCGGTAAAGGTTGGCCGGATTCACATCCGCGGCGCTCATTTTGTTCGGGCGAAGTCCCATCACCTGAACCAGTATAAAAGCCGTGACCACCAGGCTGGCCGCGCCCATCGCAAATCGCGGCTGCATCACCGGTTCAAGCCACGCGAACCATCCGCGCCACCCGTGCTGCGCCTCGGCATGCCGCGGCCCCAGCGTTTGATCCAGAATATTGGGAATCAATTTCAGCGGAGCTTCCACCGGTTCGAGCGATTGCATCCGAGCGACCAGCGCGCTGACCGTGGAAACCAGCGGCGCGCAATTCGCGCAGCCGGAAACGTGCGCGGAAAATTCGCGCCGTTCTTCCTCGCTCAGCAGGCCGTCAACGTAATCGCTCAGCCGTTCTTCGATTTGTGCGCAAGTCCATGTCATTGCCATTCACTCCCCCACCAGTTCCGCTACGCAGGCCGAAGACCCATCTGTTCCAGCATACGCGCCAGCTCGATCCGCCCGCGATTGATTCTTGATTTCACGGTGCCTTCCGGCACGCTCAACACCTGCTGAATTTCCTTGTAATCCAAACCCTGCAGGTCGCGCAAGATCACCGCTTCCCGCAATTCCGGAGATAGCTGGCTCAGCGCATGTTGCACCTGCCCGCTCAGCTCGTTGGCCAGCGCGGTGCGATCCGGAGGCCTTGCCGCTGCCGGCTTTTCCTCGAGCTGCGGCATCGCGTCGTCCAGCGAATCCGTAATCCGGTCGCGCCGCGTGCGCCGGTAATGGTCCACCAGCAGATTGCGCGTCACGCTGGTCAGCCAGGTGGCAAACCCTCCATACGACGAACGATAGCTCGCCAACGTGCGGTAAACCCGCAGAAAAACTTCCTGGCTCAAATCCTCCGCTTCCGTTCCATTCCCGGTGAACCGGTAGCACAGTCCGTAAACCCGCCGCGCGTGCCGCCTCACCAGCTCTTCCCAAGCCGGCCCTTCGCCCCGAAGGCAGAGCTGAACCAGTTGGGCGTCGGGCTCCAAATTTTGCCATCCTCGCTAAGTGCATCAGCTCTCGGCCTCACAGTATGAAACGCAAATGAGGTCCGAAAAGTTCCACGGTATGCCGGGCATCTTAGCTGCCTTGCCTGCCGAAACACAAGCTTCATGCCTGTAGCTCAACCACTTACAGTAGCGCAGCCACTTCTGGTTGCGAGCTTTTGTTAGACTTCTCACCTCCCACAGCGCCCGACTCCGCCTCCCCAAAATTGACACCTCGCGACTCTTGCTGTTACTGTTCGCCTCCAATGCCTCGCTCGTTTCGAAAAATTCTCCTGCTCCTGTTGGCGCTCGTGATTCTGGGTGCGCTGGCTTACCGCTTTCGCGGAGCCATCACCCTCGAAGGCTTCCGATGGTCGCTTCTTGCCGCTTCGGTGCGCCAAGCCCGCTTCCAGTTCCTTCTGTTGGGAGTTCTCGGCACCTATTTCGCCTACGTAATTCGTTCCCTGCGCTGGATGCGATTTTCCCGCGCTCTGGGAGCCACCCGGTTCTCCCACGTGTTTCCAGCAACAGTGATGGGCTTTGCCGCAGTCTTTGTGCTCGGCCGCGTGGGTGAGCCAGTTCGCCCTCTGCTGATCGCCCGAAAAGACCGCGTCCCGGTCACCTCCACGTTCGGAATCTGGGTCCTGGAACGCGTGATGGACGCCGGGGCAGCTGCTGTCTTAGCGGGACTGGCCCTGCTCGTCTATGCCGGCAGGGAATTCCCAGGAGGCAAAAACGATCCGCTTCTGATGGCGGCGCGTACCACAGGATTCTTGCTGCTTCTGGGTCTTCTCGCGGTCACAGCGTTCCTGGTCTATTTCCGCTTCCACGGCGGCGGATTCCTGGCCAGAAAACTGGAATCCTGGCATACCCGTCCCGGGTGGCACGCTAAAGTTGCCGGAATTTTTACTGGATTTAGCGACGGTTTGCAGGCCATTCGCACCTGGAGCGATTTGCTGGCCGCGCTGCTGTATACCGCCTTCCACTGGTGGGTGATCGTGTGGGTCTATTGGTGGGTGGTCCACAGCTTCGGCGGCAGTTTCGACCACATCGATTTCGGCGGCGCCACGCTCGTCCTGGCGTTCACTCTGGTGGGTTCCGCGCTGCTTCTGCCCGGCGTCGGTGGTGGAACACAAGTCGCCAGTTTTCTTGTCTTAACCGTTGTGTTTGGAGTAGAAAAGGAACCGGCGGCAGCCGCGGCGATTACCTTGTGGCTGGTAGGGTTCGCGTCATCGTGCATTGTCGGTATTCCGCTGCTGATTCACGAGGGATGGTCCATGGGCGAACTTCGAAAATTGGCGCGCGCCGAAGAAGAAGCCGAAAAAAGAGGCTCGCATTTGGCTCAGGCAGGAATCGACAACGCATTGCAACAACCGAAGAAAGAAGGAGAATCGCCGAGGTGAAGTGTCCATTTTGCACGCATCTCGATGATAAAGTAGTCGACTCGCGCGAAGGCCGCACCGGCGATTTGATTCGCCGCCGCCGCGAGTGCCTGAAGTGCGGCAAGCGCTTCACCACCTACGAACGCATCGACGAAATCCCCTACATGGTTGTCAAGAAAGATGGCCGCCGCGAGAAATTCGACCGCCACAAAATTTTGCAGGGCCTTTTGCGCGCCTGCGAAAAGCGGCCTGTGCCCACACCCAAACTCGAAAGCCTGGTGGACGAAGCCGAACTCTTCGTCAACGAAGCCACCGAACGGGAACGCACCACAGCCGAAATCGGCGAGCACCTGATGGCCCGCCTGAAAAAACTCGACAAAGTAGCCTACGTCCGTTTCGCCTCCGTCTATCTCGATTTCAAGGACGTAAAAGAATTCATGAACGAACTAAAAGGCCTGCTAAAAGAACGCGCCCGAAAATAGGGTTTGTATTGGATTTGCCTCATGTAGGGGCGCTGCTTGTTTACCCTGAGCCTCGAAGGGCCGCGCCCTAGCCCAGCCGAGTTGAGGTCAACCAGAACGAAATCGCTTGAGCCGTCATCCCGAACGAAGTGAGGGATCCCGAGAAAAAGTAAACTTTCACACTACATCGAACTGGAATTCAGATCGCCCGGCTCTTCCTTCTACAAAAATAGACCTTCACGCGTGCCAAACGCCCGCAGCAAAAGCCTTCACCGTCCGAAATCCCAAATGTTCATACAACCGCACCGCCGAAGCATTCTGCGCCGTCACGGTCAACGACAACGACCGGAACCGCCGCGCCCGCAACGCCAGGATTGAAGCCTCCATCAAGAATCTCCCGATCCCATGCCCCTGATATCCAGGCATCACACAAATCTGCGTGGTATGTCCCACTCCGCTGGCCACCGCCGAAGTCAGCACCATTCCAATTGGCTGGTCGCTCATCGCCGTGCGAATCACAAACGAGGCAAACGATTGAAACTGTCCGCACCCCGGCAGCACCACAATGTTGCGCAAAAAACGCATCGCTCCCGGCTCGCTGCGATATTGATCGTTGATCTCACCATCGACGTGATCGGCATAAGCCAACTGGATCAGCTTGGCGCATGGCTCAAACGCCCGATCGTTCCAGGTTTCGATCCGCAAGCCCGCCGAGAGAGGGATCCCGCTCAGCTTCACTTCGTCCAGCGAAAGCAGCATGAACTGCCGCGGATGAAGACGAAATTGCTGCGCCGTCAACACCGGATCGAGCATTTCTCCAAACGGCATCAATTGCGCTTCCACCCGCTCGATCCGCGGAGTGGCCCGCAACGCCGAAAGCATTTCGCCCAGCAGGCGCTGCGTGATTTGCGGCTGCGGGTAACGAGGCGAAACGTAAAGCCCGCCGATCAATCCCTTGTGATCCTCCAGCACATAAAATCCATAACCAATCGGCTCGCGATTTTCCATGGCCGCGAATCCGGCCAGCGACCGCGATTCCACAAACTTGCGAATCAATTCAATCGAAGGACGGTAATCCCATTGCAACTCGTCCATCCAGTGCCGGGTCTCCTCCGCAAACAGAGGCTCAAGCGCCCGCGCCTGCACTTGCCGAAGATCCATAATCTGCACAGCCAATGGGATATCCCTCGCCCTAGATTATAGCCTCGCAGCAATTTTCTCCCTAACTTCTCCACCTCCCAGTAGCACAGCCACTCCTGGCTGTCCGGTTTCATCAACTCCCAACTCTCCGGGGAACGCCATTCTCCCGAACGGCGTTTTTGCAAGACTCCAATCGAAAAATAGAGTTACCGGAATCCGACTTGAACAGTAAAATTCAGCAATGCCCAGTGTTTGGGTCAAGTGGCGGCATTCATCGCTCGATTATTGTGAGATAACAATCAACAACGTAATGGGGGAAGTACGCGTCGCCGTCGGTGAGATCGCCTGCGAAGCACGTGGCGATCATCACGCCGGAAAGATGTACCTTGTCGAGACCCAAGGCTCCATTTACGTTCTCTGCCAGCGATGCTGCAAGACGCTTGGCCTTCTCCTCTCCCGCTGATTCTTGGATGGGCTGATATTCGAATACGGACACGCCACAACTCCCCGCCTCCCGCCGCCCCACCGCGCGAATTGTGTTAACATGCGCCGTTTCACGCGCAAAGGCGTGCGCGCGCATCGATCTGAATGTCATTCATCTCCTTATTGCGAAAACCTTCTGACCGGACCAAGAACCTCGCCTCCGGAATCCTGGCTCTGGTTCTCTTCTTTTTCGTTACCGCGGCGATTATTTCCGTTGTGCTGGTGCGCCAGATTCTTTGGCTGCCGCGCCTGCCTTCCACGATGGAAGTCGATTTGCTCCTCGGACATCCCACCAGCATCACCTATCCCGTTCCAGGCCGCGGCAAGACCGAAGGCTGGTTTTTCCCCGGCAGGCGCGGCGCTCCCACCATCATTATCTGCCACGGATATAATTTGCACCGCGACGATATCTTGACGCTGGAAACCGCCTTGCAGGAGCACCAGTACAACGCGTTTGTTTTCGATTTCAAGGGGCACGGTTCCAATCCCGGCCCCACAACTCTGGGATACATTGAAGCAAGGGAACTCGCGGCGGTGGTCAACGGCCTGGCCCAGCGGGACGACATCGATCCAACGCGATTTGGGATCTGGGGCACCGACCTGGGCGCGTATGCCGCCATTTCCGTGGCGGAAAATGATCCGCGAATTCGCGCGTTGGTGGTGACCTCGGTTTACGACGATCCGGGGCAAATGCTGGTCATCCAGGCAAATCAATCCGGATTAGGCGTCATTCCCCTGGTGAAGGCTCTTTGCCGGATGGAATTTCATTATCTGAACTATGACGACCGATTCGTTCCACCGCTTTCCGCGCGAATCGCTCACTTGCAGACTGATTCCAAATTGTTCATCGAAGCCATGGATGCTCCGGAGTTAGCGGCCTCGACTCGAAAATTATTTCAGATTGCGCCGGAGCCGAAACTCGAGCGTTCGGATCGTTCTTCCTACGTACGGATGACGGACGATGGCAAGCGCAGCTATGAAAGCGACATGGTCAATTTTTTTCTGAAGAATCTGCCGGTGAATGACCTTCCGTAGCAGAGCCAGACTCGGGATTCGCCGGGCCGACCGCCACCAGGATCAATTCCCAATTCCAGGCGCCATGCGGGGCGTGGAATTTTCTGCCGGAATGCTCGATTTCCGCAAGGCCACGTAAGTTCGTGAACACCCATGCGGAATCCGGAGACTGCAAATTCCAATCCGGCACTTCGCGGCCCAGGTAAAAGTCGAGTCCGTACTGCAGGCCGCGCTTTAATTCGAACGCCATTACGCCATTTTTGATGTCGGGGAAAGCGGACAGGCCTTGCCCGGCGGCCCGCGCGGAAATATACGGATCCATGGTGGGAAGAATTCGCAGGTTGGCGATTTCCGCCAGGCCGGCAATCAACACGCTGGAAAGAATCAGCGCCGGCCACGCCCGGCGTGTAAACGCCAGCAACGCAATCAGAATCCCCGCAGCGGCCGCGCAGAGAAGCCACAAGCGAATATGCTGGCCCAAAGGATCGCTGGCATATTCCGGAAGCGATTTCAGCAATCGCTTCAGGGGCAACGCCAGTGTGGCCACCCAGAAGAGACCTGTGAGCGCCAGTATCCAGCGGCTTTCTTTTGCGCCTTCCGCGATCGCCCGCGCGATGCCGATCGCCAGCAGCAGCACCAGCGGCAGAATCGCGGGCAGGACATATCCGGGCAGCTTCGACTGCGAAAAACTGAAAAACATAAACGGAAATAAAACCCAACAGAAGAAAAACAGCGCAGGAGAATCCCGCCAGGTATTTTCGATCCAGTGGCTGGCGGTCCCGCGCGCCACTCCGGCCAGCAAAGCAATCCACGGCAGCAGGCCCGCCAGGATTACCGGAACAAAAAACCAGAACGGCTGCCGGTGCTGGAAAACGGGCGTGGTATATCGCTGGATATTGTGCAGCAATAAAAACGTGCGCACGAAATCAGGATTGCGCGAGGCGCAGACCACGTACCAGGGCAGCGCGACCACGCAAAACGACAAAATCGCCACCGGATGCGCCAGCCGGAACGTGGAGCGCCACGATCCGGTGACAGTTGCCCACAGCGCGATGCTGCCACCCGCTAAAATCATCGCGGCAGGACCCTTTGCCAGCGTTGCAAATCCCAATGCCGCGCCAAAAAAAATCAGGCTCAGCCACGCGGAGCGTGAATTGGCTTCGGACAGGCTGGCGCGGCAACAGAGTGCGCCCGTATGGCGCAATTCATCCGTGGCGAACGCCATCGCAATCGCAAGCGACGCGCTGAACAGCATGTCCGGCCCGGACGCCCGCGCGAACGCCAATCCCGCAACCGTAGTTGGCAAAATGAAAAGCAGTGCAGCACCGGCCGCGGTTCCATAAATTTTCCGGGCCAGCCACGCCAGAGCCAACACCGCAAGGAGCGCAGCCAGCGCGGAAGGCAATCGCGCCGCCACTTCATCGCTGAAGTGCGTTCGGAAACCCGCCGCCGCCGCCCAATAAAAAAGAATCGGTTTCTCAAACCACGGCTGCCCGAATAAATGCGGCGTCACCCAGTCGCCGGTCTGCGCCATCTCTCGCGCCACTTCCGCGTAGCGCGGCTCATCCGGCCCCACAAACCCGATCGCCCCCAGATGCGCAAAGAAACACACCCAAAGCACTAGCGCGGCCAGAACTCCCACCGCTACTTTTTCGAAGATAGAAAGTTTCTCCAACGCGCCGGAGAGTCTAACATCCTTCCGAGCGCTCACTCCAATCCCTCGTTTTCACAAAATTGCCAATCCAGAAATTGTCATGTAGGGGCCGGCTTCAGCCGCGCCCTTTCGCCACGCGGGCCACTTTCGACGGTTCGGGGCGCCAGTAACACAAGTCATCCCGAACGGAGTGAGGAATCCAGAGTTGATCCCAAATGCCTGAGCAGAAGTGAATTTCTATATCACAGCATCGAGGGCTGCGATTCCTGCGCGCACCAGCAATCGCCAATTCCCGCAAGCCGTCCACACTTTCGCCACCTCCCGATATTTTGCATTGATGCTCCACCCTCGCGCATAATGCCCCTGCATGCGTGAATGGTTGGAGTACTGCGCCGCCTGGCTGCTCCTGAAAACGCTCCGCTCGATGCCGCGGCCGATGGCGCGCGCCGCGGGAGTCGCCATGGTGAGCATTGCGTTCCGTCTGCGTCCGCCCCTGCGCCGCGCGGCGAATTGGAATCTCCGTCTCGCTTTTCCCGATTGGGACGAAGCGCGCCGCCGCAAAGTGATTCGCGGAATGGTCCGCAGCATCGGCTGGATGGCCGGAGAATTTTCGCAATTTCCAAAATACACGCGCCAAAATATCGAACGCATCGTGGTGCTCGACGGATTCGAGAATTTCGCCGCCGCCCAACAAAAAGGCAAGGGAGTGATCTTCCTTACCGGCCACATGAGCGCCTGGGAACTCGCGCCGTTCGCGCATGCGCTGTACGGCCACCCTTTGCACTTCCTGGTGCGGCCGATCGATAACAGCCGCGTGGATACACTGGTAGATCATTACCGCTGCCTTTCCGGAAACCGCCCCATCGAAAAAAATCGCTCCGCCCGCGCAATTTTGGAAGTGCTGCGCGATCAAGGCACGGTAGGAATTCTGGCCGACGTAAACACCACGCTCGCGGAAGGCGTGTTCGTCGATTTCTTCGGCATTCCCGCCTGTTCCACGACAGGCATCGCTAGAATTGCTCTGCGTACGGACGCGCCCGTGGTCCCTGGTTTTCTCCACTGGGATGAAAACTTGCGAAAATACCGGCTGCGCTTCGAGCCCGCAGTCCCGCTGGTTCGCTCCGGCGATGACGAAGCCGACGTCCGCGAAACTACGGCCCGCTTCATGAAAGTGATTGAGGACTACGCGCGCACCTATCCCGACCAATGGCTGTGGGTCCACAAACGGTGGAAGACCCGGCCGCCGGGCGAGAAGCCGATTTACCCGTTCTGAGCCGTTCCATTTCGGGAATTCCCCTTTTGGGGCGAGGTCACCATGCCGAAAACGATCCAAAAAAAAATCACACGCACCGCGGGGGAACTCGCTGCCTTCCTGGGGGCGCAGCTCGAAGGCGATCCTAGCGCTAGAATCTCCGGAATCTCGGGCCCCGAAAGCGCCGGCAGCGAGGACCTGATTTATGTCAATAACGCGAAAAATCTCGGCGTCGCGGCTGGCTCCGCTGCGGTTTGCGTGCTGGTTCCCGTGGAATTGCGTGTGGCCGAGAAGACCTTGCTACGCGTTGCCGATCCCAAGCTGGCATTCGCGAAATCCGCGGCATTTTTGATTCCCCCGCCAGCCATCGCAACTGGAATTCATCCCACCGCGGTGATCGCGCCCACCGCTCATCTCGCAACAAATGTTTCCGTGGGACCGTACGCGGTGATCGAAGACGAAGTAGAAATCGGCGAGGGAACTGAAATCGGCGCGTTCTGTTTTCTAGGCCGTGAATCTTATTTGGGCCAAGCCTGCCGATTGTTTCCGCACGTCACGCTATACGCCGGCACCCGCCTAGCCAGCGGTGTAATTGTGCATTCTGGAACAGTAATTGGCGGTGATGGCTTCGGCTACGTCCCGGAAAACGGCCGGCACGTGAAATTTCCACAGCAGGGAACCGTGGAAATTGGCGACGACGTGGAAATTGGCTGCAACACGACGATCGATCGTGGATCGCTGGGCACCACGCGAATCGGCTCCGGCGTAAAAATCGATAACCTGGTCCAGGTTGCCCACAACGTTCAAATTGGCGATCATTCGATTATCGTTTCGCAGACCGGAATTTCGGGGAGCTGCAAAATCGGCAAGCGCGTAATCATCGGCGGCCAAGCCGGCCTCGGCGAACATTGTACGATCGAGGATGGAGCGATTCTGGGCGGACAATCCGGCATCCTCCCGGGCAAGATCATACGTTCGGGAAAAGTAGTTTGGGGCACTCCGGCGCGTCCGCTCGATCGGTTCAAGGAACAGTTCGCATGGCTCGGCCGCTTGCCCGAACTCGCCAAGCGCGTGAGCAAACTCGAAGAGGAATAAGGACGGCGAAGATTTCAAGTTCGAGCTTCCCTGGAGTACCGCTGGGCCCGGACTCGCAATAGGTAGCCTGCAGATGCCGCTAATCACAACTCAATGTCGGACTGTAGTGGTGGGGGGACACGCTCGCAAAGTCGGCAAAACGTCGCTGGTAGTAGATCTGATTCGATCCTTCCCGGAGGCTAACTGGACGGCGGTCAAAATTACCCAGCACAGTCACGGTCTCGATTCGGAAGAAGGCCAATCCCTCATCAACCCACAAGGCACACGACCCTCCACGCTGAACGAGGAGCACAATCGTTTGGGCCGTGCCGATACAGCGCGGTACCTGGCGGCTGGGGCGGCGCGGTCGTTGCTGCTTCGCACTAGAAATGGTCAACTGCTGGATGCAATACCCATGCTTGTCTCCGCCATCGAAGAAGCAAAATATGCAATCCTGGAGGGCAACGCCGTCATCGAATTTTTGAGCCCTGTGCTCTATCTGGTTGTCCTCGATCCTGCACAGGAAGACTTCAAACTTTCTGCGCGGATTGCTCTGGATCGAGCCGATGCCTTCATATTGAGGTCTGGGCTCACCGAATCTGTGTGGAAAAATGTGTGTCCGGAAATTGTCGAAAAGAAGCCACACTTTCTGCAACCGCTTGGCGAACCGCTACCCGTTAGCGTTTCAGCTTTCGTCCGTCGACTTCTTTTTTAATCGGCCTGCCGTCCTCCTCCAGTTAACACGTACCCTCTTTTTTGTTGACCCCAAAGGGTTTCCAATTGATAATTCCGGTGCAGGGGGTATCTGGTACCATTTGTGGGGGTCGTAAGTTACAAACAGATGAATTAGGCATGCTCCTGGCTCACAAGGTAGCCCCGATAGATTGAACGGGATTCTTTGGGCCACAGTGGAGGGTGTTGCCGGAAATAAATTTCTCTCGTGCGACCGTACCACGCCGGATGGCACGGTTCGAGTTGCCCCTTTGCTTCCGGATGCTCAAGCACTCGCTGAGGCTCTGATGGGTTTTAGCCGATGAGAAGCAAGTTTGAGCGTAAAACCTTTATGAGCGCTCTTTAATCGAACTATTAGGAATGAAACTTATAAGGACTAGTTTTGGCAGAAGCTAAACTGGGTTTGCAAGTAGCGATGGATCGGCCGGGATTGGCGCCCCACGGGACGCTCGAGGAGAAGCTTGAGCGCGCCCTGGATCGTGGTGTCCGGATGCTTCTCGGGATCCAGGCCATCGAGGGCTATTGGTGGGGCGAGCTAGAGGCCGACACTACCCTGGAATCCGACTACATCTATTATCTCAGCATTCTCGGGCAACTCGATTCCCCCAAGGTACCCAAACTGGCCGCCTATGTCCGTGATAGGCAGCTTCGCGATGGTGGTTGGAATATATATCCGGAAGGTCCGGCCGAACTAAACGCAACGGTTAAGGCTTACTTTGCCCTGAAGCTGGCGGGTGATGCCGCCGATTCGCCGCATTTAAGCCGTGCGAGAATTCGAATCCACCAACTCGGCGGGCTTGAGGCCACGAATTCCTATACGCGATTTTACCTGGCGCTGGTGGGGGCCATCAGTTGGGAAGTGGTTCCCGCGATTCCGCCCGAGCTGATGCTGCTTCCGAATTGGTTTTACGTGAATCTCTATGAGATGTCGTCGTGGACCCGGGGGATCGTAATCCCTCTGACGATTCTGTTCGCCAATAAACCCGGCTGGCGAGTTCCCGAGCATGCCCATGTGGATGAATTGTTCCGTGATCCGGCGCGCAAAGCTGCCGCATTTGCATGGGACCGGAAAGTCTTCTCCTGGCGCAATGCCTTCCTCGCGCTCGACAAGCTATTAAAGGTTCATGAGCGCATGCCCTGGAAGCCGTTCCGCAAACGCGCCCTGTCCTTGGCCAAGTCTTGGCTTTATGAGCGCTTGGAGCGCAGTGACGGCTTGGGCACGATTTATCCCGCGATGATGAATTCCATTTTCGCGCTTATGGCTTCGGGTCATCCAGTGGATGATCCCCTCACCGCACGCGAAATCAATCATCTGGCCTCTTATGAAATCGAAGAGAACGGCACGCTGCGGGTGCAGCCGTGCATTTCGCCCGTGTGGGATACGGCCATAGTCATGGTTTCTCTCGAAGAAGCTGGAGTGGCTGCCGAACATCCAGCACTTGTTTCCGGGGCAAACTGGCTTTTGGACAATCAGATCCTCGGTCCGGGCGACTGGCAGGTAAAGAATCCCGACGGGGAGCCGGGCGGCTGGGCCTTCGAATTTCGCAATGAATTTTACCCCGATGTGGACGATACGGCATTCGTGTTAATGGCGCTTCAGCGAGTGGCACTGCCCGATAAGATCCGCTTGGATCAGGGCATAAGCCGCGGATTGAAGTGGATGCTCAGCATGCAGAACCGCGACGGCGGTTGGGCTTCCTTCGACCGGAACAATGACCGCGCTTTGCTCACTCACATTCCGTTTGCGGACCACAACGCCATGATCGATCCTTCCACGGCCGATCTTACGGCGCGAGTGGTCGAATGCCTCGGGCGATTTGGCTGGCAAGCCTCGCACCCCGTGATTCAGCGCGCCATGAAATTCATGGCCAAGGACCAGACTCCGGAAGGGCCGTGGTATGGACGTTGGGGCGTGAATTATATCTACGGGACCAGCGGCGTACTGCGCGCCCTGGAAACAATCGGCCAGAGCCATACAGAAGATTGCCGCCGGGCGGCCGCCTGGCTGCGTTCCGTTCAGAACACCGATGGCGGATTTGGTGAATCCATTGCCTCCTACGACAATCCAATTCTAAAGGGGGAGGGCAGAAGCACACCTTCTCAAACGGCCTGGGGCCTGATCGGATTGCTCGCTGTGGCGGGTCCGGATGATCCCGCTGTAGAGAAAGCTGTGGCTTACTTGGTGGAGCATCAGAACGCCGACGGAACCTGGGATGAGGATTTGTTTACCGGCACGGGCTTCCCGTGCGTGTTTTACCTGAAATACCACTTATACCGGAATGCGTTCCCGGTATACGCGCTAGCTCGCTATCGCAACATGCGTCAAGGCGCCCTGGAAGACCACGCTCTTCGGGTTGAGCCGCAGCATTCGACGCCACAAAATGGAAATGGGGTGAAGCAATGAGATTTCCGATGAGCCTGACCGCCAATATGACCGGCTATCTTGCAGGGAAGGCGATTCGAGGCGCGAAAAAATATCCGCTGGTGATGATGCTGGAACCGCTGCACGCGTGCAATTTGACGTGCACCGGCTGCGGGCGCATCCGCGAATATAAATCCACGATCAACGACATGCTGACGGTGGAACAGTGCATCGCCGCCATGCACGATTGCGGCGCGCCGATTGTTTCCATCTGCGGCGGCGAGCCCATGATTTACCCGGAAATCGGCCGGCTGACGCGCGAAATCCTGGCGCATAAAAAGAATATTTATCTGTGCACCAACGGAATGTTCATTCGCAAGCGCCTGCATGAATTCAAGCCCACATCGCGCTTTTTCTTTAACGTGCATTTGGACGGAATGGAAAAAACTCACGACCTTTGCGTCGAGCGCGACGGCGTGTTCCGCGAAGCTATCGAGGGAATCAAGGCGGCCAAGGCTGCTGGATTTCTGGTTTGCTCGAATACCACGATTTATAAGGAAACCGATCTCGAGGAAGTGGGTGAGTTGTTTGAATATCTATACAAGCTGGGCGTGGACGGCTACATGCTTTCGCCCGCTTATTCCTACGCGGCCGTGCAAACCAAGGATATTTTCATGTCGCGCGAGGAAGTGCGCGAGAAATTCCAGCACGCCAGCCGCATGCTTGAAAAATATAACGTGATGACCTCGCCGATTTACATGGAATACCTGCGCGGCGAGCGCGAACTGATGTGCACCGCCTGGGGCAATCCCACTTACAACCCCCGCGGATGGAAAGGCCCGTGCTATCTGATGACCGACGCGCATCATCAATCTTTCAAGGAGTTGATTGACAACACTCCGTGGGAAAAATACGGCCGGGGCCGCGATCCACGCTGCCAGGATTGCATGGTCCACGCAGGTTACGAAGCTTCCGCGGTGCTGGGCGGAAATAAGAAATTGGGCGACACCTGGAAAATGCTGCGCTGGCAAGTGGCTGGGCGCATGGGCGCTGTAAATGGAAAGCTCTACCAGGGCAACGGAAACGGAAGAGCACACTCGAATGGAAATGGGCATTCGAACGGCAAGAGCCATTCGAATGGAAATGGCAATGGACACGCGCACGACGAATCGATGGCCAACGTCGCCGCGAATGCGAGCAAACAGAACGATGAGGTCTTCCGCATTTTATGACGGCTTGTAGTGCGCCGGGCCGGACCACGCTGGTAACCGGGGCTGCTGGCTTCGTCGGCAGTCACGTCGCTCGACATCTCTCTCTGCAAGGCTTACCTGTGCGAGTGCTGCTGCGCTCCACCAGCAGTCTATCGGCGCTGGCGGATTTGCCGGTTGAGCGCGTGGAAGGCGATCTTCGCGATGTTGCCTCACTCGATCGAGCTCTCGCCGGAGTGAGCCGGGTAATTCATGTGGCCGCGGATTACCGCTTGTGGTGCCGCAACCCTCAGGAAATTTACGAGAACAACGTCACCGGCACCCGCAATTTGCTGGAGGCGGCCGGACGCGCAGGTATAGACAAGTTTGTTTACACCAGCACCGTCGCCACGATTGCGGTTCACCGGCCGGGCTCGCTGCCGAATGAAGAGACCCAGGCCGGCGTTGACGAAATGATCGGGCACTACAAGCGCTCGAAATTCATGGCCGAACAAGAAGCCCTGCGCGCAGCGGCGAATGGCCTGCCGGTGGTGATCGTCAACCCCACCGCGCCAGTGGGCCCGGGGATTGGAAGCCGACCCCCACCGGACGGATCATTGTGGATTTCCTGAATGGAAAAATGCCCGCGTACGTGGATACGGGCTTGAATTTCGTCGCGGTGGAAGATGTGGCCGGCGGGCACGAACTGGCCGCCGAGCGCGGGCGGATTGGCGAACGCTACATTCTGGGCGGACGCAATATGACCCTGAAGAATGTTCTGGACGCGCTCGCGAAAATTACCGGAATGCCCGCGCCGCGCGTGCGTCTGCCGCATGCCGTGGCTCTAGCCGCAGCCTATGGCGATCAATTGTATTCGCGCGTGGTTGGGCGCGAGCCGCAGATTCCGGTGGAAGGCGTGCGCATGTCGCGCCACAAGATGTGGGTGGAAAGTTCGAAAGCGGAGCGGGAATTGGGCTATCAGGCCGGATCGATTGAAGCGGCGCTCGAACGCGCGGTCCGCTGGTATCAGGAACATGGTTACGTGAATTCGGTTGGCGGTGCGGGTGTGGCGCATCCGGCGGCGGCTTAAGGAAAATTTGAAGATACTAGTCACTTTCGCGTTGGAAACTGAATTCGCTCCTTGGCGAAAATTGCGCTCGTTCCGGCGCGTGGGCAGCGAATCGCATGGGCTCTATGAAGCGCAGATCGGCGAGGCTCAAGTGAAAGTGGCGCTGACGGGCGTGGGGCCTGAAAATGCCCGCCGCGCTTTGCGCAGCGTCTTAATTTTTGCTCCGGACGCCGTGATTTCCTCCGGGCTCGCGGGCAGTTTGAAGCCGGAGCATCGCGTGGGCCATATCCTGGCGGCCACCGCTGTGCGTGATATGCAAGGAAATCGCCAGATCGAAAGTGACTCCGCGCTGCTCGATTTCACAGCGCATTTTGGAGTCCGGCGAGTGGACCGGTTCGCGACCACTGACGAGGTGATTCACAGGGCATCCGAAAAGAGCCACCTGAGTTTGCAAGCTGACGCCATCGAAATGGAAAGTTTCTTTGTCCTGTCGGAAGCGAAGGCGTTCGGAATTCCGGCCATCGCGATCCGCGCGATCTCCGATGATGCCAACGAAGATTTGCCGATCAATCTCGATGGCATCTCCGATGAACACGGACAAATTCGCTTCGGTAAAGTGATTGGCCGTCTTGCCCGTGCGCCGCACCGTTTGCCTGGAATATTGCGGCTGGGACGGCAAAGCCGGTATGGCGCCGAAAACCTGGCGAAATTTCTCGATGCTTTCGCGGGTTCACTGGCTACACGCGGAATCGTTCCGGCTCGTATGCCCGAGGTTGCAGCCGTATGAATCCGGTTAGCACCCAACTGGAGAATCAGAAGCACCTGGCTGCCGGCAATGGCACGATGCGCGCAGGTGTGTATCGGGGCGAACGCCGCGTGGTGGTGGAAGATGTGCCGGTTCCGGAAATTTGCGATGGCGAGGTTTTGTTCCGCGTGGCGGCCTGCGGAATTTGCGGCACGGATTTAAAAAAGATTCATCACGGTTTCGTCGATCCGCCCGCGATTCTGGGGCACGAGCTTGCCGGCACCGTCGTGAAAACGGGCCGCGGCGTAACGGCGTTCCGGGAAGGCGACCGCGTCGTCAGTTTTCATCACATTCCTTGCGGCGCCTGCTTTTATTGCGAACGAAAATTGTTTTCACAATGCCCGGAATATAAAAAGGTGGGACTGACGGCCGGCTTCCAGCCCAGCGGCGGCGGCTTCGCGCAGTATGTGCGCGCCATGCCCTGGATTGTGGAGCGCGGAATGCTCGCGCTGCCGGCGAATGTAACTTTTGAAGAAGCCACTTTCGTGGAGCCCGTCAACACCTGCCTGAAAGCGGTGCGCAAAGCGCGCGTGGAAGCCGGGGAAGATGTTCTGGTGATCGGACAAGGTCCCATCGGCCTGCTGCTGATGATGCTGGCGCGCGAGGAAGGAGCGGTGCTGATGAGCAGCGATCCCATGCCGCAGCGCCGGGAAAAAAGCAGGGAATTGGGCGCCACAATTTCGATTGATCCGGCGGAGGGCGATCTTTCCAAAGAGGTCCGCAAGCGCACCTCGGGCCGGGGAGCGGATGTCGTAATCATCGCCGTGCCGAATCCGGCATTGGTGGAAGTGGCCTTATCTCTCGCGCGGCCGGGTGGCCGCGTGCTACTGTTTGCTCATAATGATCCGGTAATGCGAATCGAATTTCCCGCCGCGGCGGTGGGCGTCGAGGAGAAAGAAATCCTGGGGAGTTACAGCGCATCGGTGGAGGATCAAAACGAATCGGCTCGCCTGGTTTTCGAGCGGCGTCTGCCGGTCCGCCAGTTGATTTCCCACAGGTTTCCCTTGGAGGACATTGCACAAGCGCTGGACTTGGCTGCCCGTCCGTCCGGTGATACTTTGAAGGTGGTGGTAACGCCCTAATGCAAATCGAAACGAATGGCCATATGACAGCGGCCGTTCTTTATGGCCGCGAAGACTTAAAAATTGAATCAATTGACATCCCGGCGCTAGCGGATGATGAAGTACTGGTGCGCGTGAAAGTGGCGCTGACCTGCGGAACGGACCTGAAAGTTTGGAAACAGGGTTCGCATCCGAGAATGATTGAACCTCCATCCGTTTTTGGGCACGAGCTGGCCGGCATCATTGAATCGAAGGGAGCCGCCGTTAATGGCGGTCTCCACGCCGGTATGCGCGTTGTGCCTTCTAACTCCGCTCCCTGCAACGTGTGCATGTTCTGCCGTAAAGAGCATGCCAACCTGTGCGAGGATTTGCTTTTCAATAACGGCGCGTACGCGGAATACATCCGTATTCCTGGGCGCATCGTCCGGCAGAATTTGCTGGAAATCCCCGATCACGTCAGCTTCGTGGACGCGGCGATGGTTGAGCCGCTGGCCTGCGTGCTGCGCGGGATCGACGAGACCGGAATCAATCCCGGCGACACCACAGTGGTGATCGGTTGCGGGCCGATCGGCTTGAAATTTATCCGGATACTATCGGGCCGCGGCGTTCGCGTGATCGCCATCGGCAAGCGCAAGAGCCAGGTTCGCGCGGCGGAACGGCTGGGGGCGATTGCGGCGTTCGACGTGAACGAACTTTCCGATCCAGTGCAAACGGTCCGCCAGCTCACCGAAGGCGGCCGCGGCGCCGACGATGTAATCGAAGCCGTGGGTTCGCCGGTCACTTGGCAGTGGGCGATTCAAATGGTCCGCAAGGGCGGGACGGTGAATCTGTTCGGCGGATGCCCGCGCGGCTCGCAAGTGCAATTCGATCCCGCGGCGCTGCATTATTCCGAGGTCACCATCAAGTCCACGTTCCACCACACGCCGCGATTTATTCGCGACGCGCTGGATACCATCGCGCGCGGCGAAGTGCGCGCCAGCGATTTTATTACCGGGGAAATTTCGCTCAGCGAATTGCCGCAGATGTTCGAGCACATGAAGCATCGCAACGGCGAACTGAAAACCGCCGTCATTCCTTAGCGGCGCGCTGGCCGGCCTGATGCTTTGATGCTTGCCACACCGGAACTCGAAATCGCGCGAAATCTGCCGCCTGCGGGATGCGCGCCCGGCCAGGCTCGCGACTACACTCGCTGGCTCGCCACCCATCATTACGAGAATTTCACGGTAGTTTCCTGGCTGTTGCCCCGCCGCCTTCACCAGCATTTTTACAATGTCTACGCCTATTGCCGCTGGGCCGACGATTTAGGCGACGAAGTTCCCGATCCGGCGCGCGCCATCGAATTGCTCGACGCCTGGGAAGACGAACTTCGCCGCGCCTACGCTGGCTTCGCCTCACACCCTGTTTTCGTGGCGCTGGCGGAAACCGTGCGCGAATTCCACATTCCCATGGAGCCCTTTGCCGATTTGCTGAAGGCGTTTCGGCAGGATCAAACCGTTCATCGCTACGCGGATTGGCAGGGCGTGCTCGATTATTGCCGCTATTCCGCGAATCCAGTGGGCCGACTGGTCCTGTATCTCTGCGGTTATCGCGACGAGGAGCGCCAGTCGCTTTCCGACGCCACCTGCACCGCCTTGCAACTTGCAAATTTCTGGCAAGATGTCGCGCGCGACTTGGATAAGGATCGCATCTATATCCCCTTGGATGCCCTGGCTGCGCGAGGCATCACCGAAGAGGATCTTTTCAAGCATCGCTTCAGCAACCAATACGCCGCGTTGATGAAGGATTTAATCCAGCGAACGCGTGAACTTTTTGCTGTCGGGGCGTCTCTTCCGGCGATGCTCGCGCCTGAATTTCGCGTGGATATCGAATTGTTCCGCCGCGGCGGGCTGGCCATCCTCAATTCCATCGCCACGGTCGGCTACGACACTTTGCATCACCGCCCCGCGCTCGGCCGCGCCACGCAGGTGCGCCTGCTGGGCCGCGCGTTTCTCTCGCGCATCTTCCAGGCGGGTTCTCCCGATCCCGCAAACGGAGAAACGGATGCGAATTCCCCGGCGAGCCGCCGCAATGCCTGAGCCACTTTCGACGGAAACTCCGTCGCCGCAGCCTCTCTCTCGCTCGCCGCTCACAATCGAACAGTCGCATGCTTACTGCCGCAAACTCGCCCGCAATGCCGCGCGCAATTTCTATTTCGGTTTTCTTCTGCTGCCGCAAGCGAAGCGCGACGCGCTGTGCGCGCTCTACGCCTTCATGCGGCAAGTGGACGACATCGCCGATTCTCCCGGCGAATTATCCGCCAAGCAACGCGGCCTGGCCCAGCGGCGCGCGGAAATGGATCGCGCGCTTGCGGGCGATGCCGATTCGAATCCCGTGTGGCCTGCTTTCCGGCACACGGTGGAGCATTTCAAAATCCCTCCGCGCTATTTGCACGATTTGATTTCCGGTGCGGAAATGGACCAGTCCGTCACGGAATACGACACCTTCGATCTCCTCTATGAATATTGCTATCGAGTTGCCGGCACGGTGGGGCTTTGCTGTCTCTATGTGTTCGGCTTTAGCGATATTCACGCTCCGGAGCTGGCCGAATCGCTGGGCATCGCCTTTCAGCTCACGAATATTCTCCGCGACCTTCCGCGCGACCTGGAAATGGGCCGCATTTATTTGCCGCGGGAAGATCTGGCCCTATTCGGATGCGCGCGCGCGGATTTGGCCGCTGCCGCTCCCAGCCCCGCATTCCTGCAATTGATGCGGTTCGAAGCCGAGCGCGCCTGGCAATTTTATCGCGACGGCTGGCCGTTGCTGGAAATGGTGGATGAAGACAGCCGCAAGGCTCTGTGGGCGCTGGCGCGAATCTATTCCGGCATCCTCGATAAAATCGAATTGCGCAACTTCGATGTACTATCTCTCCCGCCGGCTCGCCTGACCATCGCCGAAAAAATCTGGATCCTGGCGCGGGCGCGGCTCGGCTTGCGAAACGAATCTGATGCCTTTCGAAAACGTGATCGTGATCGGCGGGGGACTGGCGGGACTTTCGTGCGCCGTCGCGCTGGCTGAAGCGGGCTGCCGTGTCCGGATGTATGAAAAGCGCCCCCACCTGGGCGGGCGCGCTACGTCCTATACTCTGCCCGATGGCAGCCACGTGGATAATTGCCAGCATCTCACGCTGGGCTGCTGCACGAATCTTGATGATTTTTACCGCCGCGCTGGCGCCGCCGAGAAAATCCGCTCTTACGATCGCTATATTTTCGCGGATCACGCCGGCCGCCGCTCCTGGATCGAGCCTTCAGCGCTGCCGCCGCCCTTCCACTTCGCGCCTTCTTTTATGTTGTTCCCCGCGCTTTCTCTTGCAGATAAACGCGGCATCGGCAACGTACTTATGGAAATCGCCCGAAGGGGAGGACGCGTTCCCACCGCCGACGGCGTCTCCATGCTCGATTGGCTGCGCAGCCGGAAGCAAACTCGCAATGCCATCGAACGATTTTGGCGTTGCGCGCTGGTCAGCGCGCTCGATGAAACTCTCGACCGATCCGATGCAAAATATGGCATCGACGTCTATTACAAAACTTTCTTGGCCAATCGCACCGGAGGCCGCATCGGGCTTCCCACCGTGCCGCTCGGCGAACTCTACGATGGCTGCAGCGCCGCGGTTGAGCGCCAGGGCGGGGAAGTCCGCAGCCGCGCCGGAGTGCGTTCCATCTCTGTAACGGACAACCGGGTCACAGGTCTTCTCTGCGAAGACGGTTCGCAGCTCACCGCCGATGCCTATGTCTCCGCAGTCACTCACGATGCCTTGCTCGGCATGCTCCCCGCCGAATTAATCGATCGCCACGCGTGCTTTGCGAATCTGCGCAATCTCCGGACCTCTCCCATCACCGGAATCCATCTCTGGTTCGATCGCCCGGTGATGTACGAGCCGTATCTCGCGCTGCTCGATCACACTGTGCAATGGATTTTCAACAAGACGCGCCTTTCCGAAAATCCCGATGCGAATGCTCCCGAAGGATCGGAACAACATCTGCAACTAGTGGTCAGCGCGTCCTACGATCTTGTTCCGCGATCCCGCGCGGAAATCGTCGCGCTCTGCCTGGCCGAACTTTCCGAAGTGCTTCCCGGCGTTCGCGCCGCGGGCGTTGTAAAATCCACGGTGATCAAGGAAGTGGCTGCGACGTTTTCGCCGTTTCCTGGAGTCGACCGATGGCGTCCGGCGCAACAAACGCCGCTTGCAAATTTATTTCTGGCGGGAGATTGGACGCGCACCGGATGGCCCTCGACCATGGAAGGCGCAGTCCGCAGCGGCTATTTGGCCGCCGAATCCGTGCTCTCCGCCGCGGCGCGTCCCCGGTCCTTCCTCGTTCCCGATCTACCCGCCGAAGCGCTATCTCTCTATTGGTCCCGGCGCTAGTGTGGCGCTTGGATCCTCGGTTAAATTTTGCCTGATGCAAATATGATTTACGTGCGGCCAAACTCAAAAGGCAAACAGGGCGCGGCTGAAGCCGGCCCCTACACTGACACTGCGGCGAGAGGCGGTATTCGCAGAGCGATGGCCCTGCCGTGGGCTCGACTTGCGTTTCCTTGCATAAACCGACTCGATCCATTGTCCCGGAATCATAGTTCATGCTATACGTAACCCGCCAATTACTAGAGGAGCGCGGAAATGAGCTTCTTCAACGGCTTATACCCCTACGAAATTTTAATGCTCGTGGCGGGCTGTCTATTCTTCCTGGTGCTCCTGGTGGCGCTAATCGTTTTCGTCATGCGAAATAAATCAATCACCGCGCTGCTCCCGTTTTTTGTGCTTACGATTGTGATGATCGGTTTTCCCTCTTACCAGTCGATTCAAATTTCAAAAGACGGAGTCACCCTGCAAAAAGATGTCGACCAGCTAAAGGCGAACCCAACGGACACGGCGCTGCGCGAAACAGTCTCCACCCAAGTGGCGAAGCTTTCCGCGCGGCCGATGCAGGATTCCACGTTGGTCACCGCGATAGCCAGCGCCCAGATCGCGTTGGGAGACAATCAAGCGGCCCAAACGAACGTGGCCAAGGCGCTGGCATTGTCGCCGCAACTTCCCGCGGCCCTCGATCTGAAGAAACGCCTCGAACTCGATAGCAACCTCGAAAAACTTTCCACGCTGGTGCAGCAGAATCCAAATGACGAAGCGGCGAAGTCCCAACTCAGCACTGTTGTCACCCAGGCCAGCAGCATGCAGATCGCCAGCCCGGTCACCATCACCAACCTGGCTCGCGCTCACGCCTTGCTGGGCAACCAGACCCAGGCAAAAGAAAACATCGACAAAGCACTGAAAATCGATCCCAAATTTGCCCCCGCCGTAACCTTGAAACGAATGATCACTCCCCCCTGATCCGCACACGACTGCTCGATGAATGTAGCGGCCGGGGACACGCCCCGCGGCCAGATTTCCTACACCGCGAACGAGTGGAGGAACGCGAGTGGGATTTGCTTGCTGATTACCTGCCGCCGGTCTACTCTATAGAGGCGTTCGGGCCTGCTCGGGCATAGCCGCACCGACCGCGTCTTCCCTGGCGTTGTGACCCCTGGGAGTACCGATCCACACCATGCGCCGGTAATTGCATTTGCCCCAGGTGTTTCAGAGTATGATGAATTATCCCCCCGGAGGAATTTATGGACCGGAAGTATAAGCAAAAGGGCTATCAGCAGAGCGATCGCCCAGAAAAGAAGAAGGAGCGTCCGCCGGAGCCGCGTCCGCGGCAGGACCAGATGGGGCCGCGAACGCCGCGGATGGTGGGCACGGTCACGCGGGCGCGCTGCTCGAGTTGCGGAGCGGCGCTGGCTCCTGGATTTGATTTGAATGCACAGTGCCCGCGCTGCGATGCGGATTTGCATTGCTGCAAACAGTGCGTCCACTTTGATACGGCCGCGCAATTTGAATGCACACAGCCGATTCCGGAACGAATTGCGAAGAAAGACGCCCGGAACACCTGCACATTTTTTGAGATCCGCGTGACGGTGGAAAAGGATACTTCGCCGGTTGCTTATGCGAGCAGCACTCCCACGACCTCGATTCCTTCCGAGCGGCCGAATGATGCGCGCAAGGCATTCGAAAATCTCTTCAAGAAATAAATAAATCAATCCAATTGTTTATTGGGGAGATTCGGTTCTTCCGCACTTTTCTGCGGGTGTGCGCGCTGGCGCGAACTAGCGCGGCGGGACCGGGAAAAGCATGGGTTCCTGCGACGGCTGGTCCGCAATGGATTCGAGGCGAGGGTAATGGTGGCGGAGCGGCTCCGGAACTTTGACTTTGTTTCCGGTGACCAGGCGAATGAGTTCGAGGGCGTTGACCACGCCTTTGCCCTGAAAGTGATTGTTGGTGATCACAAATGTTTTCTCGGCGTGCGAGGAGACTTTTTTAATGCGCTCGGCCCAGGGTTCGAGTTCCTCGATCGAGTATAGATAATTGTAGCGTTCATACGGTGGCACCGCGGGGTCGTTGGTGAACCAGGTATCGTAACGCCGCCCGTGGAGCCTTACGTAACCAATCGATGAAGTGGCGCGATCGGCGGGCTTGATCGAGTTGCCGATCACGGGTTGATCGATGTTGCAGAATCCCACACCGCGTTCGTGCAGCAAACGGTAAAAATTCTTTTGCGCCCAGGTGGAGTGGCGAACTTCCACCGCCAGCGGATAATCGCTGAATGCGCGAAGCAGATTTTCAAGCCTGGCTAGATTCTCCGGAGTGTTGTGGAAAGAGAAAGGAAATTGCATCAGGATGGCGCCCAGTTTTCCAGCATCGCGCAAGACATCAAATCCAGAGCGCACGGCGGCTTCGTCTTGCGCCGTCGTTGCGGGCTCGTGCGTGAATTTCTGCCAGAGTTTCGCTGTGAAGAGAAAGCGAGGATTTGCGGCGACGCGGTCGATCCATTGACGGGCGAGCGCGGGGCGCAAGGGCTGATAAAATGAAGTGTTGATCTCAATGGTATCGAAAAATTGGGACAGAAAAGCGGCTTCGTGAAATCCGCGCGGGCGGCGCGCGGGATAAACGATGCCGTTCCAATCGGAGTACGACCATCCGGCCGGACCAATCAGCAATTGTCCATTTTTTCCGGATTGAACTGAGGCCGGCTCGGTGGCGCCTTTTGTCATTCTGTAGCCGCTCCGCGCATTTCGACTCAGCGTATGATGGCTTTTGGGGAACTGTCAATCGAGGGATTTGCGCAGGGGGATTTGTGGCGTCTGTAAGATTTCCTGTTGAAAGTAAGGGGAGAAAAAGAAAGGGTGTCTCCAGAAGCGACGACCCTAGCCGGGGTCGAAGAGAGGAGACACCCGATGACTATATCCCTAGAAGGAAGAATAGCACTGCGTGAATTAATGGCACAAGCCTGGCAGCGGGTAGAAGAGCAAGCCCGGGAGATGCTCAAGCAGTCGGTAGAAGGATTACTGCAAGCCGAGCGGGACCGGCGCGTGAGCGAGGCCAAGCAGCGGGGAGAGAAAGTGTACCGTTGGGGCTACACGGTGCGGAAGTGCTGGATGACGTTGTGGGGGAGTCTGGAGCAGGTGCGGGTTCCCCGCCTGCGGCGGGCGGGGCGGGAAGAGATCGGGCTGGTGGAACGCTATGAGCGGCACGGTCTGGATCAGGTGCTGTTTGCGCTGACGGTAGGTGGGTTGAGCCAGCGCAAGGTGGTCGGTTGGGTGCGGCGCTTTTTGGGCGGGACGCTGTCGCCGGCCACGATCGGAGCGGTGCTGGAACAAGCGCAACAGCAAGTCGAGCAGCGGCGCAGCGCAGCGATTGCGCCCGGGCGCTATCGAGCCATCGTGGTGGACGGAATTTACCTGCGCTACCGGCGGAGCGTTTCGCAACCGGGGCGCAAAGGCGTATTGCTGGTGGCGGTGGGCGTGCGGGAAGGCGGAGCGTTCGAGGTGCTGGACTGGCGTGCGGCGGCTTCGGAAAGCACCGAAGACTATGAAGAGTTGCTGACCCGATTATGGAAACGTGGGTTGGAGACGGTGGAATTGATCGTAAGCGATGGGTTGACCGCGATCGTCGGCGCGGCGCAGACGGTCTATCCAGCAGCCCGGCAGCAGCGCTGCCTGGCGCATTGGTTTCGGAACTTGGAAGCGCTGACGCCACGATTGGCTTGGTCCGAGCGGCGCAAATTCCGGCGGGAGTTCTGGTGGATCTGGGACGCGGAAAACCAAGCGCAGGCGCGGGACTGGGCGCGGCGATTCTGCGCGCGCTGGCGCTGGGCCGCGCCGGAGATGGTAGAGAAATTCCAATTCGAACTGGAACAGGTCCTGGCGTTCTTCGCCTTCCCAGCGCACTGGCGACATCGCCTACGCACGACCAACCTGGGCGAAGGCTGGTTCAAACATTTGCGCCGCTATTTGAGCCGCTTCCCCGGATGCCGTAACGCCGAACACAGCGAGCAGGTTCTCGGCTGCTTCTTGCTGGCAGCAGAATCGATGCATCGATGAGAAACTCTATCAGCTGGAGCACCCTTCAACTCGCTTTCAACAGAAAGGCTGGACAGTGCCGATTTGTGCGGGGGGTTGCAGAGAGATTGCTGCCTTGCTATCCTAGTGCCGCGGACGTCCAAATGCCTCATTCGAATCGTCGGCCAGTTTCGAATGCCTCTCCCAGATCTTACAAGCCAAGGTGCCATGATGATTACCACACTTACCTGCAAGCGATTGGAAATGCATCAGGCAGTGGAAGACGAAATCGCACTCAACACAACGAAAATTGAAAAGCTTTTGAAACGGTATGCTCCAGACGTTGCCAAACTGCACGCTGCGTTTGACCGGGTTCCGAGAAAAGTGGAATTCCAGCTCTCGTTGACGCTATCGCTGCCTTTGGGGAAGTTGCACGCCACGGGGAAGGGGACTCATGTGCGCGCGAGCGTGAAACAAGCGTTTGGCGAGCTGGAAGCGCAATTGAAAAAGCACCAGCAAAAACTTAGAAAGGATTACGAATGGAAACGTAAGCGGCCGTTGCATAAGCCAGCAACAGCCGACGAAGCGCCTGCTGCCGATTAGTTTTGCGAGTAACTCTTGCAGGGCTTTGGGGAAGATTGCGAAGCTGCGAATCTCGAGAGGCTTAGGAACAAAGCTGTTCGACTCAATTGAATTCACGTCTACGCCTGCCAGCGCGAGTTGCGATACCAGGGCGCACACGCTAGAATCGTTGGACTCGTTTCAGGGGCGTAGCTCAGTGGTAGAGCAGTGGCCTTTTAAGCCAAAGGTCGTGGGTTCGATCCCCACCGCCCCTACCAATCTTCTAGTTGACCTAATGAGACTTAACCTCTGACTTGGCCGCATTTGGCCGCAGAATTCCGGCAATTCTCTCGCCTGCCTTGCGTTGGTCTTTTCCAACCGTGTGAACGTACATTCGCATGGAGGTCATTGGGTCAGCGTGCCGCAACTTCTCTGGCGCGATCTTCGGCCACGCGTCGGTTGAAAACTAATGGCTCGATTCAGGAACACGTCTGCCACCTTCTTGCCCGAATAATTGTTCAAGGTAGCGTAGTCAGTTTGCCCGTGGCCTCAAAATCTCCTTACACTCATGATGGTTGAAACAGGAATGGTGGATCCTTAGCCATGCAAGCGGGAAATAGGAACACCGGTAGGACGTCCGATAAACCGACGCGAATGGAATTCGATCGATAAACACAGGCGCGTTACTCGCGATCTAGACCAACGAGTGCTCTGCCACCACAAACTTCCTCGAACCGGACATCACAAGGACTAATGCCGCATTGGAAGCCGACTAAGCGGGATTAGCTTCTTCGCCAGGCGAGTAGGCCTAAACCACCACTAAGTCAATTTGCCAGCTTGAGCGAGCGACCACGCGAACGCTTTGTCTTATCTAGATAGCGGCGGGCGAAGGAGAAAAGAAACTACTTGACACGGACTCTAGTGTTGTAGTTAACTACAACAGTAGATGACGAGGGGTTCGTTGAGGCTGATTGATCGCAATTGGCTGAGCCAGCGAATCACCCCGACCTGAGATCAGAAATGAATTTCTTAAGGAGAATGAAACATGAAAGCACTTCGTTACATGTTGCCCGTTGTTTTGATGTCGCTCACCACCGTGGCTTTCGCGCAATCCGGCGCGCACAAGATGGACGAGGCCAAGACTCCCGCGCCGAAGTCCGAGGCGCAGACTGCCTTCGACGCAATGAAAACCCTGGCGGGGGATTGGGAAGGCCCGGTGAAAACCGACATGCCAGTAGAGGCGAAGGTGGATATTAAGCCGCTGCACGTCACGATGCGCGTGACCTCGCGGGGAAACGTCCTGGTGCACGAGTTCCAGGAGGCAGGAACACTGCTGGACCCCACAAAATACGACCATCCCGTCACCATGCTCTATGTTGACACCGACGGAGACCGGCTTACGCTGGTCCACTATTGCGACGCGGGGAACCGGCCGCGAATGACCGGCAAAATGTCGCCGGATGGAAAGACGCTGGAATTCGATTTTGCCGATCTTTCCGGCGGCAACAAGTACGGACACATGTACCATGCGGTGTTCACCATCATCGACGCGAACCATCACACCGAGGAATGGACTTACATGATGCCGGGAGACAAGCCAGTGCACGCGCACATCGACCTGCAGCGCACAAAATGACGCAGGCGTTTCTCCAGCAAGGGTTAACAGGAAAACCTGATGGACCGTGAGTGGAACGACAGCCAGCCGATTTACCGGCAACTTCGTGACCGTGTGGTCGCGATGATACTCGACGGCGTGCTCAAGGAAGGCGATCCGCTGCCTTCCGTGCGCAATGTGGCGGCCGAATATCGTGTCAATCCGCTCACGGTTCTGAAGGGCTATCAACAATTAGTAGATGAGGGACTGGTAGAAAGCAAGCGAGGCCTGGGCATGTTCATCAATACGGGCGCACGCAATCTGTTGCTGCAGGGCGAACGGCAAAGGTTTCTTGCCGAAGAATGGCCCCGGGTGCACACAACCATTCAGCGGCTCGGCCTGACACCAGAAGAACTCGATGCTGCCGTAAAACGCAGGTCGTCGTCAGATGGCGCAAAGTCGAAAACCGCCGAGTCGAAGCCCCGCAAGGAGGAGCGCTAAAGCCATGTCATGCATAGAAGCACGCGGTCTGCGAAAGGTATTCGGAACAACGGTCGCAGTGGATGGCATTGATTTGCGTGTCGAAGAGGGCCGCATCCTAGGACTTATCGGGCCCAACGGGGCGGGCAAGACCACAGCGCTCAACGCGATCTTGGGCCTCACCCCATATCAGGGTCATCTGAGGGTGCTCGGCCGGGACCCCTGGACGGAGCGCGAAAAGCTGATGCGCGATGCGTGCTTCATTGCCGATGTCGCCGTGTTGCCGCGCTGGATGAGGGTTTGGCAGGCCCTCGATTATTTCGCGGGCGTGCATCCGCGATTCAACCGCGCGAAGGCGGAAGGCTTTCTTGCCAAGACCACCATCGGGCGCGCCAGCAAGGTGAGGGAATTGTCGAAGGGCATGGTGGCGCAGCTGCATCTCGCCCTGGTCATGGCCATCGACGCGAGATTGCTGGTGCTGGACGAGCCCACGCTGGGCCTGGATATTTTGTATCGCAAGCAGTTCTACGATTCGCTGCTGAACGACTACTTCGATCGAAGCCGCACCATCGTGGTGACCACTCATCAAGTGGAGGAGATTCAGGACGTCCTGACGGATGTCATGTTCATTGACCGCGGCCGCATCGTCTTCGATTGCAGCATGGAAGAATTCGAGTCGCGCTACCTGGAAGTGATGGTGAATCCCGAGCAGATCGCCTCGGCACGGGCGCTGAAGCCGATGCACGAACGCCAGGTGTTCGGGCGCAGCATCCTGCTGTTTGATCGTGTGGAACGCCAGCAACTCGCCGCGCTTGGCGACGTGCGAACGCCGAGCATCGCCGACTTGTTTGTTGCCGTGCTCAGCACTCAAAGCGGCGCGGCCCAAGGAGGGGCTCGATGAGTACTCCATCAAATACCGTTCCCGGGTCTCCCGTGGAATCGCAAGTAGCCGCGCCCGCGGCCATCACCGCCAGCCGGCGCTTGTACTGGTCGCTGCGGCGCGAATTGTGGGAGCACCGATCGATTTACATGGCCCCGCTGTCCGCCGCCGCCATTTTTCTGCCCGCCTTCATGATTGCGTTGATGATCAGCCCGGCGCACCGGCACGAGCCGCTCGATAGACCTTACGAGTTCGCGGCGGCTTTCATCATGGGAACGGGATTCATAATCGGGATTTTCTACTGTCTGGACGCGCTGTACGGAGAGCGCCGCGACCGCAGCATCCTGTTCTGGAAGTCGTTGCCGGTTTCCGACCTCACTACGGTGCTCTCGAAGTTCGCCATTCCGATCGTCATTTTGCCGCTGCTCACCTTCGCCATCACTATAGTCACGCAGTTCGTCATCCTGCTGATCAGCAGCGCATTCCTGCTAGGCAGTGTGCAGAGTGTCGGGACGCTCGGGACACGGATGTCGTTCTTCCACATGTCTCTGATATTCCTCTACCACATTCTGACCGTTCATGGCCTGTGGTACGCGCCCATGTACGCCTGGTTGCTGCTGGTTTCAGCTTGGGCGCCACGCGCGCCGTTTATCTGGGCGTTCATGCCTCCGTTTGTGATCTGGGGGGTGGAGAAGATTGCGTTTCGAAGCACGCATTTCCTTGCTCTGCTGGAGCACCGTTTGACCGGGCCGGAGCCTGCCAACATGGCGCCGGGGAGCAGCCTGATGGACATTATGTCAGCGCTCACTCCGCTGCAATTTTTGAGCACGCCGGGTCTGTGGATCGGCCTGGCGATTGCCGCGGCGTTCCTCGCCGCAGCGGTGCGGCTACGGCGGTACCGTGAACCAATCTGATTTGATGCTCGGTTGATTTTGTCCCTGGTTTAAGGAAAAACGAAGAGGAGCACAACGGAAATGATGGAACGAGTGGCAGAAACGTCGCCGCGGTTCATGGCCAGGGTTACTGGTGCCCTTTATCTGCTTACCATACTGACCGGAATATTCGCCCAGGGATTCGTGAGCGGCAGACTTGTAGTAGACGGCGACGCCGCAGCTACGGCAAGCAACCTACTGATGCACAAAAGTCTGTTTCAGTTGGGTTTCGCAGTCTACCTGATCGAAATGGCGTGTCAGGTCGCCATCACAGCTCTCTTCTATGATTTGCTGAAGCCGGCGGGCAGGAACGTCTCATTGGTTGCCGCGTTCTTAGGACTCACCGGTTGCATCATCAAGACTTTTAGCCGCCTCTTTTTCATCGCCCCCTTGTTCATTCTGGGAGGCGCGCACTACTTGAGCGTATTCAGCGCGGAGCAGTTGCAGGCGCTGGCGCTCCTCTTTCTTAAGGTGAATGAACATGGCGCGGCGATCGCCTTGGTATTTTTCGGATTCTATGCACTCCTGACCGGTTACCTGATTGTCAGGTCTACCTTCCTGCCTCGAATTCTGGGCGTGCTGTCGATACTTGGAGGTTTGGGCTGGCTGAGCTTCCTATATCAGCCGCTGGGATACCGTCTGTTCCCCTACATTGCACTCCTCGGCATCCTCGGGGCAGCGTCGCTAATCCTGTGGCTCCTGGTGTTCGGCGTGAACGAACAGCGATGGAAGGAGCAGGCCAGCGCAGCACTGTCAACCGATCATGTGCCTCAATGAGAGGCACACACAAATGGAATAAGGAGAATATCCAATGAAACAAAACGTGATGTTAACCATCACGTCTCTGCTCTCGATCCTCTTGCTGACGCTTCACATTTCGGACGACATCGTCCGTGGGATATCGAAGGCCGAGCCCTCAAACATTGCGTTGGCCGTTCTCGTGGTGTTGCTGTACGGGACGCTGGTGCTCGCCGAACGGCGATCGGGGTACGTCCTCATGCTGCTCGTCGGGTTGTTCGCGGCGGGCATGCCCGTCATCCACATGAGGGGGGCACATTACGGCGAGATCGCCAAGTCCACCGGCGGCTTCTTCTTCGTCTGGACACTCTGGGCGCTCGGCGCGCTCGGGGGCTTCACCTTTATCCTCTCGGCGCGCGGACTGTGGAGCCTGCGACGGGGCCAGCCCCGGTAGTCCAACAAGGGAGTGGCCGCGCAAGCAGCTCGATGAGCCCGCGCGGCAAAAAGAGAGCGATGGAAGGAGCAGGCCAGTGGAGCGGGGGAACGCCAATGAAAGCCGCCGTCTACAGCAGATAGGGGACGCCGGAGGAAACGAAATGAAAGTCAGCACCATCGACGAGTCACAACGCTCGGCGGCTAGGATCGCAGGACTTGCTTTCCTGATTTCGTTCGTCACGGTTGTCGCGGTCAATTTCGGCATCTTCGCCCGGCTCATCGTCCGCGGCGATCCGGCGCAGACCGCACGGAATATCCTGGCGCACGAAACACTATTCCGTGTCGGCGTCGCGGGCGACATGGTTTACTGCGTTGCTGTTGTTGTACTGCTGACAGCGCTTTATGTGATCCTCAAGCCGGTCAGCCAGATCCTTGCCTTGCTCGCGGCATTTGGCAGGCTGGTCCATGGCCTCACGTGGCTCCTGGTGACGCTCAATCTGTTTACTGTTCTGCGGCTCTTGAGTGACGCTGATTACTCGCGTGCGTTTGGGCCAGACCAATTGCCGGCCTTGGCGCGGCTGTACCTCAGCGGATTCGACGCGTACTACGTCGGCTTGCTGTTTTGGGCATTGGGGGCCACCGTTGGCAGCTACTTGTGGTTCAAGTCGCACTACATCCCCAGAGCGCTAGCTACCTTTGGTGTGATCTCGGGTGCGTGGTGCGCCACCTGCACTTTCATTTTTTACATCTTCCCCGATTTCTCTAATGTAGTGAACCTGTGGTGGTTCGACTCGCCCATGGCTGTCTTCGAACTAGCGCTGAGTTTTTGGCTTCTGTTCAAGGGATTATGGCCATCTGGGGTAGATGTAGCGGCAGAGCAGGCGATCTAGGACAGTCCGGTACCGCCAAACCTGGCGCGACATGGACTCTTAATTCAATCGCTCGCATGAGGAGGGAAAATATATGGTCACAGCAATAATGATGGAACGAATTGCAGAAGCGTCGCCGCGCTTTAAGGCCAGGATCGCTGGCTTCTTTTACTTGGTTACCATATTGACGAGAATGTTCGTCGAGATCTTCGTTCGTAACCGGCTGGTTGTGTCTGATGATGCGGCAGCTACCGCGACCAACATCCTGGCGCACGAGCCGTTATGGTGGTGGGGTTTCGCAGGCGACATCCTGGCGTTCGCGTGCTATGTCGCTTTGACAGCTCTTTTGTACGAGTTGTTCAAGCACGTGAACAAGAGCGTCTCTTTGGTCGCAGCATTTTTCAGCCTGGTGGCATGCACGGTTCAGGCGATTAGCAGCCTGTTTCATCTCGCCCCACTGGTCCTGTTGGGGGGCGCGCAGTACTTGAACATATTTACGGTGGAGCAGTTGCAGGCGCTGGCGCTCGTGTTTCTCAAACTGCGCGCCGCGGCCTACCACAACATCGGCCTGGTATTTTTCGGATTGTATTGCCTGCTGGTCGGCATCCTCATTCTCAGGTCCACCTTCCTGCCGCGCATCCTTGGCGTGCTGATGGTGCTCGCTGGTTTGAGCTACGTGCTGTTTCTGTCTCCACCGCTCGTACGGTCTCTGCAACCCTACATTCTGATTTTCCCCGCCGTTGGGCAAATTTCGCTGACCCTGTGGCTGCTCGCGATCGGCGTGAACGAACAACGATGGAAGCAGCAGGCCAGCGCGGCATGAAAGCCGGTGCACAAGCAAACATTATTCAGCGCCTCGCGCAATAGAAAACGCGTGGGAACACAGCCGTAAAGTCTAGTGATCTGTTCAGGAGAAAACATGGAACCACTTATTGATGTTACCTGCTCACCGATGGAATGTAGTTCTCTCTCAACCAGTGCTCCGATTTGGCAGGACATCCTGGCGCAGGCAATGACCGGGGAACTGCTCGCGGCGATGAACTACACCTCCTTATCGGAGATCTGTGATGATCCCGCAGAAGTAGCCGATGCCTTGGAGCATTCGGAGTGTGAACGGGGCCATGCCGCTGCGTTCGCTGCGGAGGGCCGCAAGATTGGAGTGGAGGTCTGCAATAACGTCGACGCGAAACATTGGAAGCGGCTCCGCGAAGCATTTCTTCGCTGCATCGCAGAGCGTGATTTTATTGCGTGCCTGATCGTCCAGGAAATCATGCTGGAATCCTTCGCTGTGGCGAGCTATTCGCGCGTCGGGAAGGTGGGGCCGGGGAGTCTAGGCCAAACCTTCGCGCGCATCGCAGCCGAGGAAGGAGAGCACGTCGATCACGCCATGTCGATTCTCAGGGCGGAGCGAGCCCGGGACGCGCAGCGCTTCGACGACAAAGTCTACCGGCTGCATCTGGATGTGATGACCACCCTCGCACAGATGCTGGCGAAGGAATGCAAGGATGGACACTGCGAAGTGTGCCACGCCAGCTGTGTGAAGCCAGCACTGTTCGAAGTCAGCTTGTCTGCAGCCGAGCTTCGCGGAGCGTCGCTGCAACAGTATCTAAAGACCCTGGACATGTTGGGGATACCCGGGGAGGTAACACTGAAATGGGTGGCACAGTTGCCGGTGTAGCTACGGGAGAGCGGACAGTTGAGGTCGATTTCGCTCTAATCGGGCATCAAGAGAGTTGGCGAGCGGCCGCGGACGTACTCGCGGTCCTGCGCGGACCAGAGCGTTTCCCTCTGCCAGACGATGAGATCAAGGACATCCTTCCATGGATTCCGCCCAGAGTTGTCTGCCATGTCGACGTCGGGTCAATTATTCGCACGAAGAGCGGGGGCGCGAGGGCGCACGGCTTGTACATTGATTCCTTCATTCCTCCAGGCCATCTGGAAGCTGCCTACGTGCACGAGAACATTGTCCGCGTTCGAGCGGCGGCCGCCTGCGCCATCCAAGCAGGAGCGAAGATCGTGAGTCTGGGCGGATTCAGCTCCATTCTGATCGAGGGTAATTTCGATCAGCTTCCGGAAAGGCACGGTACGGTGTTCACGACAGGCAATACGTTGACAGTCGCTTTCATCGTTCAGGGTATCCGGAAGATGTGCGCGCTAGAGGGCCGGAACCTCTCAAGATCAACGCTGCTCATCGTCGGAGCAACAGGAGATGTGGGTTCCGGCTGCGCCCGTTGCCTGGCGCCAATCGTGAAGCGCGTGGTGCTCAGCGCACGCAAAGTGGAGCCACTCCGCAGGCTCGCAGCGGAGTTGCAAGACGATGGAGTTCAGGTCGAGGCGGCGACGGATCTCCAGCAATTCTCCGCAGAGGCCGACGTCGTGATCTGCGCGGCGAGTCTGGCGTCCCCGTCGCTTCTTTTGGGCAGGATCGCGCCTGACGCAATTATTTGCGATGCGGGCTACCCGAAGAACTTGTCTCCAACGGCGGAGATGCTTGACGCCAAAGTCTTCTTCGGAGGTCTGGGACAAATCACTGGCGGAATGAAGTTCAAGCCGGATTTTCAGGGAGTTCTGAATCGGCATCCGTTCCCCGATGTGGTTCATGGCTGTTTACTCGAAGGCATGGCTCTTGCTTTGGAACACCGCTTCGAGCCTTTCTCTCAGGGCAGAGGACACATCACTGCGGAGAGGGTCGACGAGATTGAGACAATTGCCGCACGGCATGGGATCTTTCTAGCACCGCTCTACAATGCCGGCGGACCATTGGAGGACGGACTTTGTGCCAGATGGAATGGTCGAGAGGATGAGTCCATGGGCGAAAGACCAAGTCGAACTATCGAATCTTCTTTTTGAGATAGGTTGGGAGGATTGAGCGTCGGACCAGAGGGCAGTGTCGATCCGGCCAGGTGAGACCAGATCTAATGGAGCGGACTGTCGACTGCGTATTTTCTGATGCCAATTCTCCGATTGAAGGGCCAGTGTGAAATCATACTCAGCTTTGTGCGGATTTGGGGGAGCAGGTCAGCTTAATACTGGTTTTACCAGAATTTGTACATTTACCTGGATTCCTCGCTGCGCCCGGAACGGCCTGGACGGCGAAACATTCAGGCAGGCGGCCGTGACCACGAACGCGTGCATTACTGCTACTCAATTGGTTCCGGCTGAACGGTTATCTGCGGGCAGGTGTGCCAGACAACGCTGGTGCTGTATCGATACCTACCTGCGCTGGGTTACCAGTGGGAATCCAATTCAGAAAAAGCTACGAGAGACGGCGGCGGTGAGCGTAAGATTCCGAAATCCTAACAATGATCTGAAGGTGCCGCTTGATGGCATTCGAGAATCAGCGCTTAACCGATCGCAAGGAAATTTCGATTCCGATGCAATTCTTCAGCAGCACAGGAGAATTGGAAACGGGCGAGACGATCAATGTTTCGCAGCACGGATTGTTCTTCATTGCGGACTGCGCCCCGAACGTGGGAGAGCCGATTGAAATGCTGCTGTGGCCGGAAGAATTGACCGGGAAGGCGGGAGGGAGCATTCGCTGCAATGGGCGCGTGGTTCACGTGCAACTGAACGCTCAAGATGGGCGAATGGGGATCGGGGTAGAGATTCAACGCTTTGAATTGGATCTCGCTAGCCGGGGGATTAATTAGCAGGGCAGAATTAGTGTGGTGGGTTGTAAATTCCCCGCTAATCCTCGGTTACCTTCAGGATTAAAATCACTGAGTTTTCAGTGTGTCCATGCCGGAGTTGAAATTCCGGCCTCCTGAAAACCTAAGCCAATTTCAATCTTGGACAGCGCCGATAAGCGAACTGCCTTGCGCGGTCGGGAGGGCGGATGCTAGATTCGGCCCGCTCCGGATTCCGTGGTTAGATGATCCGGCAGGCGGGGCCGATGCGGAGACTTTTGGGTAAAGTGGCGTTCATCACTGGAGGTGGAACCGGGATCGGAAAGGCTTGCGCCGTGGCATTTGCACGGGAAGGGGCGAAAGTGGCAGTGGCGGGACGTCGGCATGCGCCGCTTGAGGCGGCGGTGGAGGAGATCAAGGCGGCAGGAGGGGAAGCGCTGGCAGTGAAATGCGATGTGACGGGACGGCTGTCTGTAGAGTCCGCGATTCGAAGCATTGTGGAGAAGTTTGGAGGACTGAGCACGGTGGTGAACAGCGCGGGGACCGTGGTCGCGGCCGATGTGGAGGGCACATCGGATGAAGAGTGGCAACGCATCATCGCGATTAATTTGACAGGGACGTTTCATGTTTCGCGTGCAGCTTTGCCGGAATTGCGGCGGGGTGGGGGAGGATCGATTATTAACATGGGATCGGTGTTCGGATTGATTGCAATGAAAAAACGAGCCGCATACGCGGCATCGAAAGGCGGGGTGACTCTACTTACCAAGGCCATGGCTTTGGACCACGCTCGCGAAGGAATTCGAGTGAATTGCATTTGTCCGGCGATTACGGAAACTGAATTGATTCAAGAGCTGCTTTCAAAAATGCACGATGCAGAAAACGTGCGCAAGTCCCGAGCCGAGCAGATTCCACAGGGGCGTTTTGGACGGCCGGAGGAGATAGCGAACCTCGCTGTTTTTCTTGCGTCCGATGAATCGCCGTGGCTGACCGGCGCGGCAATTCCGATTGATGGAGGATTTTCTGCTGGCTAAATCTGAAAAGAAGCAGCCATCCGCAAGGCTTGTGCACCTGGCTGAGAAAGAACTGAGATGGCGGCTGGCAAGAAGCAACACCGCGCGCCAGTTTGGCTTCGTGCTGCACACGGCTGAGCCGGGACGGGTGATTGTGCAAATGCGCGTTGCGCGGCGCCACAAACAGGTGCACGGCGTGGTCCACGGCGGCGTGCTGGCATCGCTGGCGGATACGGCAGGCGGGCTTGCGACGTATATGGTGGTGGCGGCCGGAACACGAGTGGCCACGGTGGAGATGAAGATTAATTATTTGGAGCCAATCGATAAAGGGATGATAACGGCGGAAGCTCGAGTTATTCGCCGGGAAAGTATTTGTCCATAGTGGATTGCGATTTGCGTAACGAAGAAAATTTGCTGGTGGGGAAGGCACTGATGACGTTCTCGATGGGCCCCGTTCAAAAATAAAGCGGGGCAGAATCAACCGCCCCGCTCCGCGTGAAAGTTGCTTCCAGAAATATTCAGAGTGCCGCCGCCGATCGTTACTGCTGGCCGTTTGATCCGCCGAGCGCCGCTTCCTCGCCGTCCTTGAAAAGGTACTTGATGCAGTGTTTGTAGATCAGCAAATTGGGACTGCCCAGGCGAGTGAGCTTGATGCAATCGCGATCGTACCATTCGACGGTGCCATGAAGGGTTTCGCCATCCGTCAAGACAATCGCCACGGGAGATTTGGATTGCATCTGCTTCACATAATAGAAATTTTCGGCGTGAGTCTGCTCGGGCGGGGCAGGCTTCTTGCGAAGCGCCGGAGCCTGCGCCACGTTGGGCTGCGGCACGGGCCGCGGCACGTATTGGTCTTTCACTTCCGTCAGAGTAGGACGAAATAACTTCCGGTTCACCATCAGAACTCCTTCTCAACTTCAGCTAGTTTGACTACCCAGGTGATCGTTTGGTTTCAAATGGTTTCAGAATTCCGATGGCATCCCAAGAATCGCGATCAGGCCGGCGGCGCATTGAGAGGCGCTCTCAAAGAAGCGGCCAGCGCATCCAGAGACAATTGCCGGTTGATGTTGCGTCGCAACCGGCTCTGGATCTGATCCAAATTTCCAACGGCCCGCTCGATCCAATCGAGGTCGGTTTTTTTGCCGAGGGTCTCGAGTTCACGCCGCAGGTCAGGATTGCGCGGAACAAAATTCTTTGGGCCGTGGGACAATTCAAGTAGATCTGTCAAGAGACTATAGAACAGCTCCAAAATATTTTCAAACGATTCCTTTTCTTTTTTGGCGATTTGCGCGGTGAGCGCGAAAATTTCGCGATAATTTTTCCCAGCGGCCGCAAATTCGAGAAGGCGCAACACTTCGCGCCGCAGGCGCTCCGATTCGCTGAGATCGAGTTCGAGCGCCAGGCCCGGCGAGCCGGCACCCAATTGCGCGGCGAGCTTGCGTTCGCGCTCTTTATGTCCGGTACGATGCTTCAGGAATTCCTCGATGGATTCAGCGGCCACCGGGGCAAAATAAAACTGCAGGCAGCGCGAGCGAATGGTGGGGAGCAGCGCTTCGGATGACGGAGAGAGCAGGATGAGCGTCGAGGATGGCGGAGGTTCCTCGAGAATCTTGAGAAAAATATTGGCGAAATCCCAACGCATGGTGTCCGCTCCATCCAAGATGAAGATGCGGCGACGCGCTTCGGGTAGGAAGTAAGCCGCCCGCTGCACTGCGCGCAATTGACCCATGCGAATTACGGGCCGCGCGACGGGAGTCTTGAGCCGCACGGGATCAGGCACGATGGCCCAAACGTCCGGATGGGTTTCGAGAATCAGTGGAGTGCGCTCGACCGCGGCGGCGTCGGCGCTTTCGCCACGCTCGGCCAAGCCGCGTTCGATGAGCGGGAGCGGCTCTGCAAGGCGTGCAATCTTTTGACACGATTCACATTCGCCGCAGAAATCGTCTTTCAGTCGCTGGCAATTGGCAGCCTGAGCAAACATGAGCGCCAGCGTGTATTTGCCGATGCCGCGCGGACCCCAAAAGAGCATCGCATTGGGCACGCGTTCACGCGAAAGCATCCCGCGCAGGGCGGCGACAATTCGCTGGTTCCCAAGAAATTGTTCAAATCCCATGATGGCGTCCCGGTTCCGGAGACCGCTTAGCTGCTATAGACGATGCCGCGGCCCAAAAGGTTGCGCGAGAATACAGCATTCATGCTCTCCAGCGAATCGAGAAAACACTGTGCGGCATAGTCTATCTTGGGGAGGCCGCCAAGATGATTCGCGAGTCCACGGCGGTCAACACGGCACGATGAATCACCGAAGGATCGAGCAAATGCTGGACGTCCGAATCAAAGCATTCCACCGTCACCCAGTTGGGTTGGCGGGCCAATGTGCCGTAGGTCTCCGCAGCAGCGGCTAGATGAGCGAGGTCGTCTTCCTGTAAGTCGCGGCGCAAATTGGTATAGCCGCGCGCGCCTTTTTTGCCCACGAGACGATGGGCCTCCGCGGGGGGAAGGCGCAGATAGATCACCAAATCTTCTACCGGCAAGCCGTAGATTTCGTATTCCAGTTTTTTTAGCCAAGAGAGAAACTCTTCGCGGCGTTCGCGGGGCATGCGGGCGGTCTGATGAGCGAGATTCGAGCCGACGTAGCGATCAGAGAGAATGGTGGTGCCGCCGAGGAGATGGAGAAGGAGTTGTGGCTTCGATTCGAGGCGATCTCCCGCGTAGAGCAGCGCGGAGAAATGAGGATCTACTTTGTCCAACGAGCCGAACTCGCCGTTCAAGAACTGCGCGACCAGGGAGCCAAAAAAACTGTCGTAACGGGGAAAACTTATGCGGGCGTGCGCGATCCCACGATTGGCCAGTTCCGCCGCGAGGAGGTCCAGTTGCGTGCGTTTTCCGGAGCCATCAATTCCTTCGAGAGCGATAAATTTTCCGAGATCAGGCATTGGTGTCAGGCGATTTTAGCACAGGAGCAGCGGTGGGATGGGCACAGGGAAGCTAGGGTGGATGGCAGAGACGCGTGCTAGAATCGCGCTGATGAAGGCGGGCGCCACGTCCATTGCTGAGAACATCGCACGAGCCCGGGAGCGGATTTCCGTGGCGGCAGAGCGCTCGGGCAGACGGGGAGAGGATGTAACGTTGGTTGTGATTTCGAAAACGTTTCCTGGCGAAGCGATTCGAGAGGCTTACGCTGCCGGGGCGCGGCACTTCGGCGAAAATCGCGTGCAAGAGTGGGAAAGCAAGCGGCCGAAGGTGGGCGATCTGAAAGCAACATGGCACTTGATCGGCCACTTGCAGAGCAACAAAGCGAAACGGGCAGTCAATTTATTTCACACTATCGATTCGGTGGATAGCATCAATTTGGCGCAAAAGCTGGAGGCAGCGATCATCGGGCAGTCCATGAATCCGTCTTCCGCTGAGCCCAGATTGGACTATCGAGGATTTGGGATACTGCTTGAGGTACATCTGGCGCCGGAAGAATCGAAATCCGGAGTGGAAGAAGCTGGATTGCCCGCACTAGCGGAGGCAGTGCTGGCGCTGCCGCATCTCGATCTTCGCGGGTTGATGACGATTCCACCTTTTGCGGAAGACCCGGAGCGGGCTCGACCTTTTTTTCGCAAGCTGAGGGAGTTGCGCGATTTGTTGAAAGCGCGGACCGGCCGCGCCTTGCCGGAGCTTTCCATGGGAATGAGCCACGATTTCGAAATTGCCATCGAAGAAGGCGCGACCCAAGTTCGCCTGGGCACCGCGATTTTTGGAGCGCGGACGATGGCGGTGTAAGCGACAAACCAGCGAAGGCCTCGAAGTTCTTAGTCCCGCAGGGGAGGAGGGCGGCGATGATCAATGGCGCTCATGTTTTGATCTATAGCCAGGACGCTGAGGCAGACCGTGCGTTTTTCCGCGATGTTCTGGGATTTCCCTGGGTGGACGTGGGGCATGGTTGGCTGATTTTTGCTCTGCCTGCAGCGGAAGCCGCATTGCATCCCGCGGATAAGGAAAATGTGCAGAGCCACGCGGGGCATTCGTTGCTCGGTTCGACGCTGTACCTGATGTGCGATGATTTGAAGGCAACTATCCAAGCGTTGGCGGACAAGAACGTGAGCTGCACCGCGATTGATGAGGAACGGTGGGGCATTAAGACTACGATCAAGCTGCCGAGCGGCGGAGAGATCGGACTTTACGAGCCGAAGCACGAAACTGCGCTGAATCTGCGCTAACTATGTGGGGTCGAGGGAATATCAGAAAGTCAGGGGCGCGGCCCTTTGATGCTCAGGGTAAACGTGAAGCCAGCCCCGACGAATGACAATAGAGAACGGAGGGGCTCGGCTTCCTGACACAGACCGTCGGGACGCAAACTATGCGAAAGCCGGCCCCTACAGTAAACGAGAGTAGACTACGGAGATCGGCGTGGGAGTAGAGTTCCAGGAGAGCGGAGGCGCGGTCACATTCGCCGTACGCGTGACACCGGGAGCGAAACGGGATGCGATAGAGGGCGAATGGCAGGGCGCGATGCGCGTCCGGCTGACGGCACCGCCCGTGGATGACAGGGCCAATGAGGCGTTGCGGCGATTGCTTTCCGGGCGTTTGAAGATCGGTATCTCGGCTGTTAGAATCGTCGCCGGGGATCGAAGCCGGAGCAAACGAATCGAAATTCGCGGCGTGCGAGCCGCACAAATCTTAGCGCTGATGGAAGCGTGAGGGGAAACATGGACGTCCAAGCGATCCAAGCGGAATTACGAGCGAGCAAGGTGGATGGATGGCTTTTTTGCGATCATCACCGGCGCGATCCGATCGCCGTGCGGATTCTAGGGCTCGATTCGCATGGATTGGCCACCCGGCGCTGGTTTTATTTTATTCCTGCAAAGGGCGAGCCGCGCAAGCTGGTACATCGAATCGAAGCGAAGATGCTGGATGCCGTGCCAGGGAAGAAGACGGAATATTCCGGATGGGTGGAATTGCATAAAGCACTGCCGCATTTGTTGAAGGGCGGCAAGACGGTTGCGATGCAGTATTCACCGCAAAATAATATTCCTTATATCGGGCTGGTGGACGCAGGGACAGTGGAACTGGTGCGCAAGGTGGGCAAGAAGGTGGTGAGCTCCGCCAACCTGGTTCAGAAATTCGAGGCCAGTTGGACGGCTGACCAATTGGAGTCGCACCTGGCGGCAGGGAAAGTGGTGGACCGCGTGGTACAAGATGCGTTTGCGCGGGCGGGCGCGATGGTGCGCGAAGGCAAGCATCTGACCGAATACGACCTGGTGCAATGGATGCGCGAACAATTTCGCGCGCATAATGTTACGGCGGATGATGGCCCGGTAGCGGCTGTCCAGCCGAACAACGGCAATCCGCATTATGAGCCGAACGCGGAAACGGCAAAGCCGATTCACGCAGGCGATTTGCTGCTGCTGGACGTGTGGGGAAAACTGAGCAAGCCGGGAAGCGTATATTACGACGTGACCTGGATGGGCTACCTGGGTAAGGCCGTACCGGCGGAATATACGAAGATTTTCGAAATAGTGAAGCAGGCGCGCGATTCGGCGATTCGATTCGTCCAGGAAAAAATCGCGGCGGGCAAAGCGGTACATGGCTGGGAAGTGGACGGAATCGCGCGGGGTGTGATTCGCAAAGCGGGTCATGAGAAACAATTTGTGCACCGCACCGGCCACAGCATCGGGCAGGACGTGCACGGGAATGGCGCGAACATGGACGGCCTGGAAACCCGCGACGACCGCCTGATCGTTCCGCACACTTGTTTTTCGATCGAACCGGGAATTTACCTGCCGAAGTTCGGAGTGCGCAGCGAAGTGAATGTTTACGTGGACGAAAAGCAAGCCCAGGTTACCGGGCCGATGCAGGATGCGATCCTTCCCATCCTGATTTGAGGAATCGTGGCTGAGACAACCATAGAAGCGGGACAACCGGCGCCGGCACAGGATATGAAAAAGGTGATCGCGGTAGTGCTGGTGACCTGGATGATACCGGGCATGGGGCATCTGCTGATGCGGCGCTGGGGGCGCGGGCTGATCTTTTTGGGAGTGGTGGGAATGCTGGCGATCACCGGGTTTCTGCTGCGCGGAAATATTTTCTCGGCACATGCCGAAGATATCTTCGAGTTCCTGGGATATCTTGCCGACCTGGGCTCCGGGATTTTCTTTTTGCTGGCGAATTGGATCGAGAAAGCCGGGCCGGACGTCTCACGCGCGGCAGGGGATTATGGCACCCGCTTTATCGCAACGGCGGGCGTGGTGAACATGCTGTGTATGCTGGATGCTTTCGAGATTGCGACAGGAAGAAAAGCTTGAGGATGAAGGCGCCGTGGCGATGAAATCGATCAACCTGACGCATCTTCAGGCTATGTTGCTGTTCGCGTTTCTGGTTTCGGCAGCATTTGGTGCGCTGACGAAGCACGCGACACTGGATCGCATTAAAGCAGCTGCGTGGACATTTCTGCTTTTTATCATGATTGGAGTGGCGATTGGCTGGTTGATGTATCCGTTCTCGCGATAGTTATTGAGAGCCGCGCAGGCACTGCTGGTTGATGTCCCCTTTGACAGTTTTTTCCCGCGGATGGTAAAGTCAAAGCACGACTTGCCGAGGTAGCTCAGCTGGTAGAGCAGACGATTCGTAATCGTCAGGTCGCCGGTTCAATTCCGGCCCTCGGCTCCAATTTTATCGGTACATTCGAGCGAAGCTGGATTTCCGCGCTGACCTGGCGTGGCCGATGGCGTTCCGTGTGGGCATAAACAAAGAGGAATAATGAAAGCTGCCGTATTGCATGAATTGGGGAAGGCTCCGCGATTCGAGGAATTCGTTGAGCCAATAGCCGGCAAGGACGAGGTGATAATTGGAGTCCGCGCAGCGGCCCTCAAAGCGATTGACAGACAGTTGGCCGGCGGCTCGCACTATGCCAGCCCGCATGAATTGCCGGTGGTATGCGGTACGGATGGAGTGGGAGACCTGGAGGACGGTTCACGAGTGTTCTTTGGAGGTCCTAGGCGGCCTTATGGCGCGATGGCAGAGCGCACTGTGGTGCCGCGAGCATTTTGCTTTCCAGTACTTGCTAGTATTGATGACGACACTGCAGCGGCCTTGCCGAATCCGGGTGTCTCTGCCTGGTTGACGTTGACGCATCGCGCGAAACTTGTGCCCGGTGAGACGGTACTGATATTGGGTGCGACGGGAGTGACTGGTCAACTTGCCGTGCAGATCGCGAAGCTGCTTGGGGCAAAGCGAGTGACCGGCGCGGGGCGCAACGAGCGAGTGCTCGGAAGACTTCGCGAAGCGGGCGTGGACGCGGCAATTCAGATTGAACAGCCGGAGGACTCCCTGAAGGAAGCGTTTGCGCGCCAGGCAGGAGAGTCGGGGTTCGACGTGATTATCGACTACTTGTGGGGGCGTCCTACCGAAGTGCTAATCTCAGCGATTACAAAATCGGAATTTGCCAAAGCGACCAAGGAGACGCGCCTGGTGCAGGTGGGAGAGAGCGCCGGGCCGACAATTTCGTTGCCGGCCGCGGTTTTACGTAGTACGGCGTTGACGATCTTGGGAACCGCAGGAATACCGCCGGTGGAAATCTTGAAGGATGCCATGAACCAAGTTATGACGCGGGCGGCTCGCGGAGAGCTTCGCATTGAGACGGAGCGAGTTCGGTTGGCGGATATTGAAAGTGTGTGGCAACGCCAGAACCGATCTGGCCGCAGAATCGTGGTGATCCCATGAGCCCGAGGAGAACGGAGGAGTGGGCAGGCTGCGTCTGATCCAACGGCAAAACTTCGCAAACTAGAATAAGAAATAGCGCTGGGCCAAGGGCAATACGGTTGCTGGTTCGCAGGTGATCAGTTGGCCGTCGACACGCACCTCGTACGTTTCGGGATCGACTTCAATTTGCGGGGTGGCGTGATTGTGAAGCATGTCTTTTTTCCCGATGCTGCGGCAATTGCGCACGGGAGAGATGATGCGCCGCAACCCGAGCTTGTGGGCCAATCCATTTTCCGCCGCGGCTTTTGACACGAAAGTGATGCTGGTGGAATGGATGGCTGAGCCGAAGCTGCCGAACATCGGTCGATAGAGCACCGGCTGCGGGGTGGGAATGGAAGAATTCGGATCGCCCATCGCGCTCCAGGCGATGAACCCGCCTTTGATGATCATTTCCGGCTTTGCGCCGAAGAAGGCAGGCTTCCACAAGACGAGATCCGCGAGTTTTCCGGATTCCACGGAGCCGACCTCGGCGGAAATGCCGTGGGTGATGGCCGGATTGATTGTGTATTTGGCGACGTATCGTTTCGCGCGGTGATTATCATTGCGGCTGGAATCTTCGGGGAGCGGGCCGCGTTGCGTTTTCATTTTGTGCGCGGTCTGCCAGGTTCGTGTGATGACCTCACCAACCCGGCCCATGGCCTGCGAATCGCTGGAGAGCATGCTGATCACTCCCAGATCGTGGAGGATATCTTCCGCGGCAATGGTTTCCGGGCGAATGCGGCTTTCGGCGAAGGCGACGTCTTCGGGCACGTGCGGATTCAAGTGATGGCAAACCATCAGCATGTCGAGATGCTCGGCGATGGTGTTGACGGTGTATGGACGAGTGGGATTCGTGGAGGATGGCAAAACATTCGGGTAGGAAGCGATACGGATGATGTCGGGCGCGTGGCCTCCGCCGGCTCCTTCCGTGTGATAGGTGTGAATTGTGCGGCCGTTGATTGCGGCGACGGTTGCTTCCAGAAACCCTGCCTCGTTAATTGTGTCGGTGTGAATGGCCACTTGAACGTCATAGGCGTCGGCAACTCTTAGACAAGCATCAATAGCCGCGGGAGTGGTTCCCCAGTCTTCATGGAGTTTCAATCCGCATGCGCCCGCTTCGATTTGTTCGGCCAAGGGCGGTTGGTGCGCGGCATTCCCTTTACCCAGGAAACCGAAATTAATGGGCCATGCTTCGGCACTTTGCAACATTCGCGCCAGATTCCATGCGCCTGGAGTACACGTAGTGGCCGCGGTTCCGGTGGCGGGACCGGTGCCACCGCCGATCATCGTGGTGATGCCGCTGGAAATCGCTTCGTAAATCTGCTGCGGAGAAATGAAATGGACGTGGCTATCCACTCCGCCCGCGGTGAGAATTAAATTTTCACCTGCGATCACCTCCGTGGCGGCCCCCACTACTAGCTGTGGATCAACTCCGTCCATCGTATCGGGATTTCCGGCTTTGCCTACTTTCACGATTCGGCCGTTCTTAATTCCGATGTCGGCTTTCACGATGCCCCAATAATCGAGGATCACGGCGTTGGTGATGACCAGATCGAGAGCACCATTGGGGGCTTCGCGGATGGCGCTGCTGCTCTGGCCCATTCCATCGCGAATTACTTTTCCGCCGCCGAATGTGATTTCGTCTCCGTAGTGGGTGAAGTCCCTTTCGATTTCGATAACGAGATCGGTGTCGCCTAGCCGGATTCGATCGCCCTTGGTGGGGCCATACAGGTCGGCGTAAATGCGGCGGGGGATGTTCAGGCTCATTTGTTTTTCTCTCGAGCGGATAGGAAATTAAGGTCGCGGGCTTTTTGCAAAGCCCGTTCGCGAATTGCGCGGTCCGCAAGTTCACCTTCGACAAGGGCATTGAGGCCGTGAATCGTCCGGCTGCCGCCGAATTCGGTTAGTTCCACTTCCTTTTCATCGCCCGGTTCGAAGCGCACCGCGGTTCCGGCGGCGATATTCAAGCGCAGGCCGTAAACTGCGTCGCGGTCAAATTCGAGGAAGCGATTCGTTTCGAAAAAGTGGTAATGGCTGCCGACTTGGATCGGGCGGTCACCAGTATTTTTCACGAGGATGCGGATGGTGGAGCGCCCTGCATTCGCGCTGATTGGACCGGCATCGTCGTCCAGCCAATATTCTCCGGGATTCATAAGCTGCCTCCTGCGGGTTTTTAGCGAATGGGATCATGAATTGTGACTAGCTTAGTGCCGTCGGGAAATGTTGCCTCCACCTGGACTTCGCCAATCATCTCAGGGACGCCTTCCATCACCTGATCGCGCGCGAGAATCCTGGTTCCGGAACTCATGATTTCGGAGACGCTTCTTCCATCGCGGGCCGCTTCCATCACCTCGGCGGAAAGAATCGCGACGGCTTCCACATAATTTAATTTCAAGCCGCGCGCTTGCCTGCGGCGGGCAAGATCGGCGGCGACGACGATCAACAGTTTTTCTTGTTCGCGGGGCGTGAGGTGCAAATTGTTCCTCCAAACTAATTTCCAGTTGCTGCGATGCCTTCAATTCACTTTGCGGGGCGGAACTGCATTGCGTCCGTACAACAGGAGCTTTGAAGCCTGCCAAATTGAGTGCAAGCCGGCGAGCACATCGCGGCTGCGGGGCGCCAGGCAACGAAAAACCAACCCATGAGAGATCAGCGTGCTGACACCCCAGAGTGTTTCGCCGGGGCGGGAAAGTTCCGTGGTGGTTCGGCGCAAATGGTCTTCGGCATCTAGCCAAGTTCTGGCCGGAAGCCCTTCACGGCACACATAAAAGGTTGCGTAGTAGCGATATATTCCGAATCGAGCGGGAGAAAAAAGATTATGTTTTCGTGGATCGAGGCGAATGCGCTCGGCAGCGATCGGGCGGCCTTCCGCGGCTATATCCACTTTCATATCGAGGGAATGGTATTGGAAAGTCTCGCCGCGCGCCTCGCGGCCGGGGGCGAGAATCTCCCACCAGAACAATCCCGCACCGGAGGACAGAGCGATCGAGGTGTGCTGGGAGAAACGGGAACCGGCGAAGGGAATTAGCGGATCGGGAAGATATTCGAGAAGAGCGTTCTGCTCGACATGGAATTGATTGCGCTGTGTGGCGACGGCTGCATTTTTGCGCGCGCGATAGATTCGTGTTGCACCAGTGGTGGTCAACTGAACGGCGGCGCGGGCTCCAACGTGAACGGAAAGCGCGAGGGAATCCCCGCCGAGGATGCCTCCGGACAGGTTATGGAGATGGGTCATCGCAGCGCCGTCCGCGATGGGAAAGGCTCTGACGACTCTGAGCGGTGGTTCTTGAATGCTGGAAGTGAGTAGAGTTTGCGTCGCAGCGGAATTCTGCTGGAATTCGAGTTGAAGGGAGGCTTTTAAAGGCGTGGGCTGAGCGATGGCAAGAAAGGAATCGGTTTGGCCATCGCGTATCGTAGAGAATGTGGTCGCATTCATTGGAATTCAACTAATAAAAAGACGAGTCGAAAGAGCGGGGTGCTCCATAGCGCCCCAATCCAAAAGAGGCTGGAAGGAACAGGCGCTATCGAGCGTGCAGGTTGCGCTGCTTGCCGCGGCTTCGACGATTGCCAGCTTCAAATTCCAAAGGATCCGCGTGGCCTGATTCTGTCCAAGAGGCATTAATCGCTGGCACGCGGAAACCAGGCTGGCCATGGTTTGGTGGAGGTAGGCGAGCACGGCGCGGTTTTCATTGAGGCCGAGCACGCCGCTGGCTAATCCAAAAGCTGGGCTGTGATGAATGACGCCGCCGGATTTGCGCGCGGCCTGCAGAGCTTTTCGCAAAAATGGGAATTCGCCGACGCCGAGTACAGCCACGAGGAGATTCTGACCGAGCGCCGCGCTACCGGCGCGGCTTTCACGCGCGGGCTTGAGGGCGCTGAGGCGATCGTTCAATTCCAGCCAAAGCTCTCCAGGGAACATTTCCCGGCCCTCCGCCGCCAACCGAAATGCGGCGCGGCAGAACACGGATTCGAGCACTCCCGCTTCTTCCAGGTAAGCGCGGAAAAAATCCTGGAGATCTTTCACCGCCAGAAACCCATGCGATACGAGCGATTCGAGGCCGAAGGAATGGGCCAGGGCGCCGATAGGAAAGGCGCTGTCCGCCAAATGCAAAAGGCGCAGTTCCGCCAAATCCGAATGCGAATTGGGAGTTTGCCCGGTGTCATTCGGATTCATCTGGATATTTTCTCAATCGTGAGAATGCTCATGAGCATGATCGCGCGGATGGGAATGCGAATGATCACCGTGGCTGTGTTCGTGGCGCTGGGCGGCATAGGGGGAATGAGCATCGATTAGATTGTGACGAGCGGCGGCGGGTTGGCGCAGGATATTCTCGAGCCACTCGACAACCTCCTGCAGGCCCACTTCGCCTCGCAAATTTGTAAACAGGAACGGCCGGTCGCCGCGCATTTTGCGAGAGTCCCGGTCCATCACTTCGAGAGACGCGCCGACGTAGGGGGCCAAGTCGATTTTATTGATGAGGAGCAGATCCGATCGCGTGATGCCAGGACCGCCTTTGCGCGGAATCTTGTCGCCCTCCGCGACGTCGATCACATAAATCCAAACATCCACAAGCTCCGGGCTGAAAGCCGCGGCAAGGTTGTCGCCGCCACTTTCGACGAAGATCAATTCCAGGCCGGGCAGGGAATCTTCAAGCTCTGCGATGGCCTGAAGATTCATGGAGGCGTCTTCGCGAATCGCGGAGTGTGGGCAGGCGCCGGTTTCGACTCCGCGGACGCGTTCGGCGGGAAGCGTTCCCTGGCGGAGAAGGTATTCGGCATCTTCTTTGGTGTAGATATCGTTGGTGACAACGGCGAGGCTATAGCGGGGCCAGAGAGATTTACTTAGACGATCAACCAACATGGTCTTGCCCGAACCGACTGGTCCGGCGACGCCGACCCGGAAAGCTCTTTGCGAATCATTTTGCATAGTAATTTCCTTGTGATGTGCGGGCAGCAGAATCCGGCGATATTCGCGCAGTAGCCATCCAATTTGCCCTGGAGTTTAAACCGAGAAAGTTTTTTGCGCCACGCTTTCAGTATTGTTATTTTGAATCTTCCGCAGATTCTGCCTTAATGGATGGCGATTCCATCCGGAGGGACAGTATTTTGACGCTCACTAGAAGCCTTCTTGTGCTGATGCTGTTGATCGCGCCGATGACGGAAATGGAGAGCGGCCATTGGGCGCGAATTGCAGTTCCGACGACGGCGAGCCTGAGAGGGCTGAGCGCCGTGGATGCCAAGATTGTGTGGGCCAGCGGCACGGGAGGAACAGTGATTCGCACAGTGGATGGAGGCGACTCGTGGGTGGCGCGAACCGTGAGTGGTGCTGAAAAGCTCGATTTTCGGGGAATTCGTGCGTTCGATGCAGACACCGCCGTGGTGATGAGCTCGGGAAAGGCAGAGGAAGGGCAGGCGCGCCTATACCGCACGACTGACGGCGGGAAGAACTGGGAATTGGTCTATCAAGTTTCTACGGCGGGCGTTTTTCTTGATGCCATCGCGTTCTGGGACCAGCGGCACGGGATTGTGCTGAGCGATCCGGTGAATGGGCATTTCTGGCTGCTCAAAACGGATGACGGAGGAGCGAGCTGGAAACCAATCCCGGCGAAGAATCTGCCACCAGCGCTGGAGAAGGAGGGTGCTTTTGCGGCCAGCAATTCGTGTTTGAGGATCGAGGGTGAGCAAAACATTTGGTTTGGGACCGGCGGGGCCACGGTCGCGAGAATCTTCCGGTCGGGCGATCGGGGCGAGACTTGGACGGTCTCGGAAACACCGGTGCATCCGGGAAACGCGAGCACGGGTATTTTTTCGCTCGCGTTTCGTGACGCGCGGAATGGGATAGCGGTGGGAGGAGATTATGCGCATCCGGCCGATTCAGATGTGCCGAGTGTTCTGGTGAGTGATGATGGCGGAAAGACCTGGAGCAAGGGCGAACAGACAAATCCGGCAGGGATTTATTTCTCTTCCGTGGCATACGGACCAGAATTCGGGCCGCCAGCTACAGGCGGCAGGAGCGCGGTGCTCGCTGCCGGGATTACGGGAATCTACTTTCTGGCGCCGGGAAAGAAATGGATGAAACAGAGTGAGGGAAACTTCAATGCGATTTTCTATGCGGCGAATGGCGGCGGATGGGCAGTCGGTCCGCAGGGAATGGTGATGCGATCGCGATAGTTCGCGCTGAAAATTACTTTGAATCGAGGGTGACTGTGTAATTTGCGTTGCAGCGGACGAGCGGGTCAAACTCGATGGTCTTGCTAAGTTGGACGTGAGTGATTCGGAATTCCATCGGCTTCTTGGATCTTGAGGGCAGGCCCAGGAGGCTGGCTTTTCCATCATTGTTTGTCCCGATTTCCAGTTCGACTTTGCGCAAGCTCATGAAACCGTAACGGACGATGACATTGATTTTGGCGTCGTAGATGGGTTTGTGCGCGGCGTCTTCTACAGTGAAATCGACGGAGCAGGGACCGGCGTCGGCGCTGATATTGGGGATATTGTTAGCTGCGAGAGGGAAGGAAGTGGCGGCTAGCAGGAGAGGGATGAGGATCAGTTTGATTTCCATCTTTATTTTGCCTCGGCTTGCTGGGCCGTGCGTATTGTAGCGCGGAAAGGCGGAAGAATGGGGCTAGGTTGATAAGAGGCAGCGATCTACGAGGGGTTTGCAGTTTACTCGGGATTCCTCGCCTTGCTCGGAATGACTTTGCGAGGGGCGAGGCGTTTAGCGTCAGGTAATTTGTGGGGCCCGCGCGCGTTGAAAGAAAAACAGGGGCGCGGCCCTTCGAGGCTCAGGATAAACGTGAAGCCGGCCCCTACATAGGAATCGTGCTACGCGTGTTTCGCCCACCGCGTTGGCGACTGCGCTACTCGGGTTTCCAGTTGGGCAGCCGGCCGGGAGTGTGGGGCGCGCCAGCAAGGTCCATCGATTTTTCCAGATTTGCCAGGTCTACTTCGATGAGTTGATGCAATTGGGCTAAAACCGGGACAAATTCCTTGCCGGCGATCGCGTATGCGTCCATTTGCGTTTGCGTTGGGCGTGAAGTGGAAAGGCGCTGGGCGGACACAATTCCGCTGACGCGTTCGGAAATCGAAGGCGGTGTGTTCTCCTGATAGGAACGTAGAACGCGGTCACCGCTCAATTCTTTCTGGAGCGCGTCCAGGCGTTGGCGGATCGTTTGAGCATCGACGAGTAATTTGCGATCCGCAGCGGGGGTGGCTTGGAGGGCGCGATCAATTTGAACGATGCGTTCCTTCACGCTATTGGAAGTTTCGACAGCGCCGATGACGGCGCCTTGCAGTCGCGCGACTTTGCGCTGAAAGGCGAGGAGTGAAGCCCGGTCGGCCGGGGACATTTGTTGCGTCCCTTCGGCGATCACGTTGAATGATTGAGTAGCGGCAAGATCGGTCCAGACTCCAGCCACGCGCTGCGACAGCGTGACTTTGAACTGCCCCGGCATAACCAGCGTGCCATTGGGAGTGCGGAAATCGTCGTCATCATCGTCTGCGTGGGGCGTCGGCAATGCAGACGCGGGATAGCGCAAATCCCAACTGACGCGGTGAAAGCCTGCGGTGACGGGGCCATCCAGGTGACGAACCACGTTGCCGTCGGAATCCGAGATGGTGAATGTGATTAGAGGCGCGGGTTCTTCGGCCTCAGCGCGCAGTTCATCGGGAGTGGGGTAGGGAATAGTCTTGGCATCTTTTTCCGCCTTTTTCGTGGCGTCGATGCGCTGATCCTTTTTCGATTTCAAGGCGTCTTTCAGATAGTAAGTGAACGTGGCGCCGAAGGGAGGATTGGGCGCGGTGAAATAACTTTCGCCTTGCCAGGCCTTGCCGGTGCCACCCAGTTTTTGCGACGGGATGAACATGAGTGCATCACGAACGGCGAAGAATGCGGAAGGTTTGTCGAGCAATTCCGGAGAGGCTTCGCGCAGAGGGCTGTAGTCGTCGAAGACGTAGAAGCTGCGGCCGAATGTGGCAAGAACCAGATCGTTCATTTGCGGTTGCACGACGAGATCACTGACCGGGATGGTGGGAAGGTTTCCTTTCAGGCGAGTCCATTTCTGTCCGGCGTCATTGCTAAAATAAAGAGCAAATTCCGTGCCCACGAAAAGCAATCGCGGATCGGCGGGATCTTCGGCGATGGCCCACACCGGCCCGTTGGCCGGGAGATTATTCTGCAACGCTGTCCAGGTGCGTCCGGCATCGGTGCTCTTCAATAGATACGGCTTGAAATCGGCCATCTTGTGATTGTTGAAGGCGGCGTAAACAGTGTTCGCATCGTGATTGGAAGCGAGGACGCGGCTGACCCAGGATCGTTCCGGAACGCCGGGGAATGAATCGATCTTGCGCCAGGTTGCGCCGCCGTCTTCGGTGACGTTGATCAAACCATCGTCGGTGCCAACGTAGATGAGCCCTTCTTTCTTTGGTGATTCAGCGATTGTGGATGCGTTGCCATAGAAAGCGGTTGATTGATTTTTCGCGACTGCTTCCGGACTCCAGACGCGGCCCATCACGGGAAGGGAATTGCGGTCGATCTGACGAGTGAGATCGCCGCTGATGGCGCGCCAGGAGTCACCACGATCATCGCTGCGATACAGAATGTTAGCGCCGAAATAAAGACGGGTGTGCGAGTGCGGGCTGATTAAGATCGGCGAATCCCAATTCCATCGCAGCGGGGGAGCGCTTGCCGCTGGTTCAGGGACGATTCCCAGCCGCTCGCCGGTTTTGCGGTCGTAGCGAACCAGAATGCCGTTTTGCAGTTCGGCGTAGACGGTATTGGGATCTTCCGGGTCGATTTGTGAACGGAACCCGTCGCCACCCTGGGTGATGAACCAATCGTCGTTGACGATTCCCGCGGCGTTGCGCGTGCGCGAAGGGCCGCCGAGGCTGGAATTATCCTGAGTGCCGCCGTAGACGTAATAAAACGGCGCCGCGTGATCGACGGCAACATCGTAGAACTGGCCGAGCGGCAAATTATTTTTGTAAATCCAGTTATCACCGCGATCGAAACTCTCGTAGATGCCGCCGTCGCAGCCGACGAGATAGAAATTGGTGTCGTTGGGATCGATCCAGATTACGTGATTATCGACATGTTTTGATTTTGTGTTGAGATCGTGGATCGTTTTTCCGCCGTCGTCGGACACGTGAATTTGCGTGCCCATCTCATAAATGCGGTCTTCATTCTTCGGATCGACAAAGATTGTTGCGTAATACATAGCTCCGAGATCGTATTCATTGCGGCGTTCCCAGGTGGCGCCACGATCCGTGGAGCGGAAAATGCCGCCCTTGTGTTCCGCGGCTTCGACGCTAGCGTAGATGACGCTGGGATTTGTAGGAGCGACTGCGAGCCCGATACGGCCGAGGTCGACTGTGGGCAACCCTGATTTCAATTTATTCCACGTGGTTCCGGCATCCGTGGATTTATAGATTGCGGATTCAGGGCCGCCATCGATCAAAGTCCAGGCGTGGCGCCGGCGTTGATACGAGGCGGCGTACAAGACATCGGGAGAATCGGGAGACATCACGATATCGGTGACGCCGGTATTTTCACTGATAGATAAAATATTCTTCCAGGATTTGCCGCCATCGGTGGTTTCGAACAGGCCGCGATCACCGCCGGGTCCCCAAAGAGGTCCCTGGGCGGCCACATAGACGTGGTTTGAATTTCGCGGATCGATCAGAATGCGCGCAATGTGCTCGGAATTTTTCAGGCCGAGATTTTTCCAGGATTTGCCAGAGTCGTCGGAGCGGTAGACGCCATCACCATAGCCGACGCTGCGCTGGCTGTTGTTCTCGCCGGTGCCGACCCAGACGACAGCGGGATTCTGGGGATCGAGCGCAACGGTGCCAATCGAGTAAGAGCCCTCATGTTCAAACACCGGGGTCCAGGTGGCGCCGTCATTGATGGTTTTCCAGACTCCGCCCGAGGCCGCGGCGGCGAAATATCGCGCGCGATTCGCGGGATCGACCGCAAGAGATACGATTCTGCCGGAAATTAGAGCAGGCCCGATCGAACGCAATTCGAGACCGGCAAATTTGGCTTCGAGTTTTGCTTCGGGTGATTTCTCCGAATCGGCCGGAGCGGAGGAATCGGCCTTTTTGGAATCCGTGGGCTGGGCTGGCTTTTGCTTTTGGCCGCTGGCAGCAATAGCCGGTAACAAGATTGCAAGAAGCAGTAAAGAACGCCAAATTCTCACGAGTGAAGCCTCCCCCTTGACGCGAATGACGATTATTATCAGCGATAGTACTGCAGACGCAAGCTTTCGTGGCCAGGTTTCCGTCGGGGGCCGGCAATCTTTGTAAACAATCCTGCAGATCGCAGGATGCCGGGAACGCTTCGAGCTACTCGAACAAAAGAACGGCGACGCGAAACTGCGCGACGGAATTGCTGCTGCCTGCCGGACACGCTCCCACGGCCGCGTGATGATAGTGACCGGATTTTATTTTTTGTTGCAGGATGTCGGGAAGGGCGGAGAGGTCCGTTGTGGTATAGCGGATCACAAAGGAAGGCACATGTTTGCCGGCGTAGCCGCGATCCATGCCGCAAGATCGCCTGGCGTCGGCGGTGTAGTCCAGGAGTCGGAAGCCGCGCAATTCGAGAGCGGCGCCCAAATCGTGTTCCTGCTCCTCCAGGGATTTGTCAGAGAGCGAGTGCGAAAAGTCTTCAGTGACGAAAAGGACGCCGCCTCGTTCTACCACGGCGATGCCAACAGAATTGAAATCGGGATCGAGCAGGTTGTGGCGATGGGGCGGCGATTTCATCCACTGATCGTGAATGCCCGTGGCGCTGGAACCTTGAGCCACATTTTCGCCGATCGAACTGAAGCGGGCGCCGGCCTGTTTCGAACGTGCCGATAGGTCTTGCTCACCTGGGAATTGATGCGAAAGAGCATTTTGCTGAGCCATAAGTACGGAATGCTTATGTGCGGCAGAGGCGAGGGCGCTGTCCCACTTGAGCGAAGGCAGCCCGTGAGCGGCGCGGTCCCGGTTCGCAGACTGGAAGAGCACCTGATCGGGAGTGGTATCTTTATCCTGCGCGATTGTTGGGCCGGGAAGAGAGAACAGAAAAATGATAAGCAGGATTGAGCTATTAAAAGCCGTGCGCATATTGGGCCGCCTTATTGTTCCATTCGCCTGCGAATATTTCGATTCAAATGGCAAGATTTGTCGAGAATTCGGTTCCTTGATTCCATAGTCTTACAAGTCGGACACGGCGATTATTCGTTCTTCCATCGTCGTTGCCGTAGTCTGCGATTGGTCTAGTTTGGCCCAGGCCCTTGGACGTTAAGAGTGAGGCCTGGACGCCGCGAGAAGTGAACCAGGAAGCGATGGATTGTGCGCGCTTTTCGGAAAGAGTCAAATGTGCCACCGCGCCGCCAGCTTTATCGCCAGCTCCCTGAGAACTCCAGAAGCTCACCTGGCATTTTACACAGAAAGGCATCGCAATCCCTTGCTTCTGCTGGCTGCAGCGAATCGCGGGTGAGGATTTGTTAAATTGAAACGGACTGAGGGTGTTTTAACGCACCAATCCATTCGAATTGCAAATCTCTGATAGAATGATCGCGGGTTGCCGGTGCGAAACAGACGCTCCGGATGAGGCTGTTAACAGCGTTGAAACACTGTATTTACCGCGCGTTTACATATGCCGTCTAAAATGAAAACCAAGAAGATGACGCCCATCGCAAGCACAATCACAGATCCCGAGGTATCCGAGGGCCTGCTGCCGGTGGAATCCGAATCCTCCGGCCGCCCGTATCAGGGGGCGCTGATTGTTGTGGAAGGAATCGACGGTTCGGGAAAAAGCACTCAGCTTTATCTACTTAAACGGTGGTTGGAGATTGGCGGCTACCGGATCCATTTTACGGAGTGGAACTCGTCTCCCCTGGTGAAATCGGCGACGCGGCGCGGGAAGCAGCGGCGGCTGCTGACTCCCAGCACGTTTTCGCTAATTCACGCAGCGGATTTCGCGGACCGCTGCGAGCGCCAAATTTTGCCGCTGCTGCACGGCGGCTATTTGGTGCTGGCGGACCGCTATATATACACGGCATTCGCTCGCGACACCGCTCGCGGATGCTCGCCGCGCTGGCTGCGAAACCTGTACCGCTTCGCGCCAATTCCCGACATCACCTTTTATTTTCGCGCGCCGCTGGATGTGGCCGTGAATCGCATCGTGGCCGGGCGTCCGAAATTGAAATATTACGAAGCCGGAATGGATCTGAACCTTTCGCTGGATCGCTCGGAAAGTTTCCGCGTATTTCAGGGACGAATCCTCGACCAGTACGATCAGATGGTGGAATCCGACCACTTCGTTCTGATGGATGGGACCGTGCCAGTGAACAAGCTGCAGAAGCAGATGCGCCAGATCGTGGAATCGCGAGTGGAATTGGCCCGATTCGCGCCAAAGAAATCATGAAGCGTTCCAAAAAATCCGGCGAGCAATCCGCGGCAACCGTTGCGGGCTCCAACGGGAAAGCTGTGAAGCGGGCGAAGTCCGTGCTGCCCGCGGAGCTTCCTTCGCGCTTTTGCGGAACCCCTCTTCCAGGAGTGAATGAATCCGAACTGCATGGCACATTAATCGTCTTGGAAGGCACGGATGGTTCGGGCCGGTCGACGCAAATCGCTTTGCTGACGGAGTGGCTGGAATCGGAAGGATTCGCGGTGCAGACCATGGGGCTGCGGCGGTCGTCGCTAGTTTCAAAGGACATCGATGTGCTGCTGGCGGAAAACGTGGTGACACGATTGACGCTGGCGCTGATGTACGCCACGGATTTTTACGATCAACTGGAGCACCGGATACTGCCCGCCCTGCGTTCGGGGATGGTAGTGCTGGCAGACCGCTATTTCTTCACACTGGTGGCGCGCGCGGCGGTGCGCGGGCTGGACGAAGATTACCTGCATGGAATTTACGAGATGGCAATGCGGCCGGACCTGACTTTTTGGCTGAACGTGAGGCCGGAAGTGGCGTTCGACCGTGAATTCAAGAAATCGCACAGCATCAGCTATTGGGAAGCGGGCCGTGACATGTCTCTTTCGAACGATCTGTTTCAATCGTTTATTCGCTACCAGTCCATGGTGAAAAAAGAGTTCGAGCGCTTGAGCCGGATGCATAATTTTGTGGAACTGGATGGCAACAATACTGTCTCGACAGTAAATAAAGAATTGAGAAAACAGATAGGAGCCTTGCTGGGCATCCGCGGCACGCGTTACGCTCCGTCGCATTCGCTCGCGCATCTCTGGCGATAACCACATTGGCCGCCCCCGTTCACCTCGCCGCCATCGACGCCGGATCGAACGGTATCCGCATGGTGATTGCGCGAGCGACTTCCCCGACTGAAATTCAAGAACTGGTGACGGAACGCGCATCGGTCCGTTTGGGCCACAACGCGTTCACGCGGCGCATTCTGGATGCCGGTACGCAACGGAAAGCGGCGCGAGCATTCGAGCACTTTCGGGCGATGATGGACCACTATCACGTGGCAGCCTATCGTGCGGTAGCCACCAGCGCGGCGAGGGAAGCGCGAAATCGTCATGATCTAATCGAGCGCATCCGAAGAAAGTCCGGGATTGAGCTGGACGTGATTTCAGGAACCGAGGAAGCGCGGTTGGTTCGCGCCGCGGTTCTGTGGGCCGTGGGAAAGGATGTTTCGCCTCGATTGATTCTTGATTTGGGCGGAGGAAGCCTGGAGCTGAATTTCATGCGCGGCAAAGCGGTGGAACACTCGTTTACGGTTCCGCTGGGCACCGTGCGGTTGATGGAAACGTTTGGCAGCAAGGGAGTGATCGATGAAGACACTGCCGAGAAGCTGAGCCTGCACATCCTGTCGGTGCTGCAAACCGTGCTGCCGTCACAACCGGATCTAACGAGCTCGGTAGCGGTGGCGACGGGCGGAAATCCTGAAGCGCTGGCGCGAATCGCTTCCGGTCCACGATTCCATTCCATCGAGACGCTCAATCTTAGATTGCTGCGAGACCGCATGTGGCAGATTCTGCGGCTGGACGTGCCGGGACGCATGCGAGTGTTTCGAGTGCGCAAGGATCGCGCCGAAGTGATGGGGATTGCCGCGATCGTGCTAAGCACGGTGGGCAAATGGCTGAATTTGCGGAATATGCTGGTGCCGGGAGTGGGAGTGCGAGAAGGCGTGCTGCTCGACCTGGTGGCGGAGCAATATGCGCCGAATTTTTCGACAGACGCGGAGAAAGAACAAGCAAAAGTGAAGCTTTCCGGAGCGCAGTGGTTTGCACGGCGCCTGGATTACGACGCAAAACATGCCGAGCAGGTGCGGCGCTTGGCGCTCTCGCTATTCGATCAGCTGAACCCTTTGCATCGTTTAGGTCCTGAATTGCGGCTGATTCTGGAGATGGGAGCGGTTCTTCATGATGTGGGACACTTTGTTTCCACCAAAGCCCATCACCGGCACGGAGAATATCTGGTTCGCAATGGAGAAATTCCAGGACTGACAGGCTGGCGGCGCGACATGGTGGCTTGCCTGATCCGCTACCACAACCAAAAAGACGAGCCCCAGCCGAATCACAAGCTGTACCAATCGCTGGAGGGTGACCGCCGGAAACAAGTGCGCATCTTAATTTCGCTGCTTCGAATTGCGGAAAAATTGGAAAGCGACCACGCCCAGGCAGTAGCGAGCGTGAATGTGGAAGTGGACGGGCGGACCGTGCTTTTCAGGTTGCATCTTCGAAACGGATCTCCAGTGGATTACACGGGATTGGTGAGAAAGGCATCTTTATTTGAACGGGAATTTCATCTGAAGCCTGTTTTCCGAAGAGCTCAATGGAAAGTGAAGGTAGCGTAAAATATGATTGTATATATTGTTCGGCATGGCACCGCAATCGACCGCACCGATCCCGATGCTCCTCCTGATCCGGAACGGCCGCTGACGCGGAAAGGCATTGAGAAGACGCGTGCCGCCATGCTTGGGCTGCGCGAACAAAAGATTAATCCGGATGTACTGATCACCAGCCCATTTCTGCGAGCGGCACAAACGGCCGAAATTGCCGCGGAAACCCTGGGATATCCGCGAGAGAAGATTCAAAGGACCAACGGCCTGGTGCCGTCGGCCGAGCCAGGGGAGATCTGGAAGGAATTGTCGAAGATAAAAGCGAAGTCGGTAATGTGCGTCGGACACGGTCCCAACGTGGATTTAGTGATAGCGAGTGCGCTGGGATCGCGGATGGTGGTCACGACTCTAAAGAAGTCTGGAGTGGCCTGCTTGGAGATGGCATCGCTGAGCCCGCCAAAGGGCCAATTAGTGTGGCTGTTGCAGCCGAAGATGCTGCGCAAGCTGGGCGATTAGACTACCGGAACCGAGCTTCGCGTGCCGAGCCGAGATTGGTTGACGATTGGTATAGCGAATTCAAGCGGCGACAGCGGGATGCGGAGCGAAAGGTTGGATGATCACGGGCCGGCCAGCACAAGTTTCGAGCAATCTTTTTTTCTCCATCACAGGCGGCATCGCAGGCAGCATTTCAATCGTGCGCCCTTCCACACGCACCACCAGCGCCTCCTTCGAATTGGAAACGTGCAGCCGCAAGATATTACCGCTGCGATCCGAATCGAGACTATCCGCAAGCCTCAATAACGCCGCGAGCCACGCTACCTTCTGTTGTTCCGTGGGCGAGAGAGATCCATATCCTTCGTGATTGGCTTGTGGCTCGGCACCGCGATGATAGCGGGCCACTAGCGCCACCCATCCGAGATCCTGGCTAGACCAGCCAATGGGCGGTTGTACGCCACAGATCATCCGGTAGGAAACTTTGTGATGATTTTTCCCTCCCTTCGATTTGCCCACATCGTGCAGCAAAGCCGCCGCATCGAGAATCCTTCGCGACCGCGGATCGCCAAACACGCCATCGAAACCAGCGGCGCGAAGAGCGTCGAACAATTGCCGGGAGAGATCGGCTACGTGGCGCGCGTGATGGATATCCGGATCGAGGAATGAAGCCCAAACTTCCAGCTTTGCCCGAGCCGCGGCTTCCAGCCGTTTGCCGGACGGTAGATGCCGCCGCCAAGAATCCCAGAGCGAATTCTTTCCGGTCGTATTCTGGCGATAATCTCTAAGACGCTCCCGCCGAATTTGTTCGATCCGCTCGAACCAGGGTGCAAGAAGGGCTACATCAATGGCCGGTCGAACGGCGCGAAGCGATTGCCGGAGCATGTCCAGATCATGTAGATCGCCGAGCGCGCCCTGGAGCTTCTTCAATTCTCCATTCCAGCCGGCAGATCGGCGCGGGAGGAAATTCTCAACCGAATAACGGAAGTGCTTAATTCCGATCCGGCAGCGGTGATAGGCCACCCGGCTCCGCGTACGCAAGGCGCGGCGATGCAGGGCGCGGGCCTGCTCCCATTGTTCCAGGGCGAGGTGCTGGAAGGCTAAACCTTCGGCGGGTATTCGGCGGGTCCTTTCAGCGAGCCGCGACGATCGGCGAAGCCAAAGTTTGGGATCAAACTTATCGAGGGCTTTTTGCGCCTCGGATTTCGCATCCTGTTCCTGGAGGGCGAGGATTTCGAGCATCCTGATGCGAACAGCATCTTTCTCGTCGCCGAGCTTCCTGACCCACTCCATCAGGACTTGCGAATCACGCAGATCTCCGAGACTCTTGAAGAGCTTCTTGCTTGATTTATCGAGTTTTCGCCAGTTTGGATGCGGATCGAGATGCTTCATTCCCCTGGCAATCGAGCGGCAACGACGAAGAGCGACGCGCAAATCGTGAACCACATCCAAATCAATCGATTTGCGTGCACGGCTGTATTCCTTCAGGACGCGCTCCGACCAGAAGTCCAACCCTTGTTTCTGTTTCTCGCGATTTGGACCCCGAATAACCGGCTGAGATGCCATAACAACGCTCAAGTTGAGGAATGCAGCAGGTGGCTGTTCGTCTCACGCGCGGGGCGAAAAATATCGCTCTGAGTTACGCATTGAAAGGAAGCAAACGGCGATCTGTATTCCTCATATGAAAAGTTTAAAAAACGGAAGGCCCACCGGCAAAGGTGGGCCCTCGAGGGGAGAAAAGCTCCCGGCCAATGCGCGGATGGCTCAAGAACTCTTTCCTCGAGGGCAGTCTAGAAGAGCGGGACAAATGAAGTCAAGCCGGAAAAGCGGATCGGTGGAAATCTTTAAGTACTGTATCTATAGAGAGATACGGCAGAAATGAGGGAGGGGAAGGCAGCCCGCGGGAATTTATACAGATCAGCAAATCAGTAAAAGTCCTTTGCTTCTATTGGTTTACTGGAGATTCCCAGCTGCAGGATTTCAACGTCGGCATCGCGATCAAATATCTTTCCCGGCAGCAAACGCTTGATAGCCAGACGGAATCCTCCAAAGGCAAGGCTCGAGACTATGGCGAAAAGACAAAGAATTCCAGTGCCGACGAAGATACCGACAAGAATTGTCGGCCAGCCCGGCTGGTTCAAATTGGCCCCCGGTTCATTCCACGTTACATCCGACTCGTAGCCGATATTTTGAAGCAGTGTATCGGCAGATGCTTTCGAATGTCCCAGCGGCACGAAGACAAGCAGGGTACTCATCTTGCGGTAGTAGAGCACCGGGCGCGAAGCGTCTGGTTGTGCGGAGGGTTGGCTGTCATCGCCGATTAACTGAAACCGCCCTTCCATATTTTTCAGTTGAGACGACGCCACCTGCGGCGTGGGAAATTCGGCGAGAAGCAGAGTTTCTTCCTGGCCTTTTACGCGATAGCGGGCCAATTCGACTTCGGCCCCGTTTGAGAATCCAATCCAATCATCGGTTGCGATGGGAAGAAACTGGCTGAGCGCAAGCGGACCGAGCACGTACCGGTCCGATCGCTGGACAATGCCACTGGCTGGCAGATACCTGTAAAGGCTGGGATATGCCATTGATCCCGATTTCGCTTGTAGTTGCGCCACCAGCGTCTTCAAGCCCGATTGAGCAGACCGGAGGTCACTGCCAGAAATATCCAGGACCAATTCGCCTAGGAGGATAAGAGCATGATCATGCGACATGGAAGAGTGGGGCGAAAAATCCGCGCGGGGCATATCGGAAGTACGAAGGTAAGAATAGGCTCCGTAGGCTCCGGTGGCATCCTTAGCTTGATACAGAGTGACGACCAAGTTTGATTTATCGTTGGAATAAGAGACTTGCTCAGCGGTGCTTACCCCGTATTCGTGGAGTATCGGAGCAACCTGGGGGGCAAATTGCTCGACGGCGGAGCGGAATGCGGCAACTGCGACGGGGGTGGCTTGCCAATCCGAGAACTGCTAGGGAGAATGGTCTGCCCGAACACCGATAGCGGTGAGAGCACGACGATAAACACAATAGGAATTAGAGAACGCCTCAGCATAGTCATCAATGGATTAGACGCCGAAATTGTACTTTGGGTTCCGATTCTGGGCCAGTAGAAGATTTTTTAAGGTATGGGCAGGCAATGCGGAATCTTCTTAGTGTTCAGCAACTTCCCGGTCGGAGATCAGCCTCTGGCGGTTATTGGAGACGCTGTTCAAGCTTTGCAGGTAACTTTCGACTCCCCGGTACAGCCCTTCAGCCACTCGCTCGCGCTGGTCCGTTTTCTTCAAAAGTTTTTCGTCAGCCGGATTGCTTATGAAGGAGATTTCGGAGAGTACCGAAGGCATATTTGCCCCAATCAGAACAACGAATGGCGCTTTTTTGACGCCGCGATCTCTTTCAGCATCGCTGGACTGACGAAGACGTTTCGAGAGGGATTCCTGGATATCGGCGGCGAGTTCCTTGGACTCTTCGATTTTCTCGTTGCGTGCAATCTTCTTGATCAGATCCTGAAGCTCATGAATGGAAGATTGCGAGAGAGCATTTTCGCGTGCGGCGACTTCCATGGCTTCCGCGGAGGTGGCAAAATTCAAATAGTACGTCTCGATGCCGCGGGCGGCGTGGTCGTGGCTGGAATTGGCGTGAATGGAAACAAATAAATCCGCCTTGGCTTGATTGGCGATGGCAGTCCGTTCCTCGAGAGGAACAAACGTATCGTCCTTGCGCGTATAGACCACTTCGGCGCCAGGCAGGCGCTGCTCGATCAACTTTCCCAAGCGCAAAGCGATATCCAGGCAAAGATCCTTCTCCATCAATCCGTGAGGCCCGATTGTGCCGGTATCATGACCGCCGTGGCCGGCATCGATCACGATTCGGCCGATTTTCAGGCCGAGCGCGCGGGTGAGCGATTGCTGGCCGTCGCGCGTGGGCTTCGGCTCGAGTGGAGGAGCGAGAGTTACCGTGGAAGTCCGGCTGGAGCGTCCCAGTTTGGGAGTCGGCGGCGAGGTTGCCAGGCGCGCAGGGTTGGTCGGGATCGTGGTTTCAGAAGGTGGCGAAGCGTTGGCTGTTTCAGTTTTCAGAGGCGCAGCCGTATCGGGCGGTCTTTCGTCAGCGTGTACAACGGATGGCGTTCCTGTCGGCACATCCTTCGGATTTTTCTTAGCGAGAGTGTTGGAAGCTTCGCCATGGACATCGATCACCAGGCGGTAGGGATTCGGCAGCAGAAAGGCGGAATATTCCTTCACCTTATCCACATCGAGTACGATGCGAACCATACCTTTCTTATTTTGCCCCACGCGAATCGATTTCAGGAATCCGTCTTCCACCTCGAAAGTTTTTCCGGCGAGGGAAGGACTGAGCTTTACGTCATACAGGTCAAAATAGATACGGTCCGGATTGGCAATGCGCCTGGACTGATATTTGACCTGATTTTCGACATCGATGACGATGCGGGTATAGCTATCCGCATTCCACTGGCGGATGCTCGTCACGCGCGGCAATTGTTGCTCGGCTTCCTCCTGCTCCGCCACTTTGCGGCTGGAACGGGGATTTTTCTCTTGCTCTTGGGCGTCGGCAATATCGCTTAGCGCCTGGCGCGTGGCGTCAGCCTTGGGGGAAGCGGGATAGCGATTGAGGAAGTCCTGATAGGTGGTCTTGGCCTCTTCCAGTTGATTTAAATCGTTCTGCTGGATTTGAGCGATGGTGAAGAGCGCATCCTGACGGTATTTCGTGGCTGGATATTCCTTCAAAAGGAACTGATAGGTGTCGATGGAAGACAAGAAGAACTCGGGATCAAACTGGCGTCCCATATCCTGGTAGAGTTCGGAGGCGGCCATCAAGGCTGGAGTGACCTCCAGAGCTAATGGCGTGATTAAATAAACCTTGCGGTAAGCCTCCACCACGGTTTTGTATTCCTCGAGGCTGCGGTCCTTCTGGGGCTTGCCTTCGAGCGAAGTGCGCATTTTCTGAGCGCGATCATATTGAGCGTGAGCGGCGTCTCGTTTTGCGGTTTGACTAAACAACGCGGGGGCAACGCACACAACCAAGAACGCGGCAAGTGCCGGCAGGAAACCCAAGCGAATTGATGCGGAGCGATTCCGCGCCTTGCGTCTCATTCGTTCGTGAAAACAGTTCGACCGTGTTCATTCACCTCGCGGCGAATGGGAGGAACGGAAGGATTCCCAAAGCCTGGAAGGCGAATAGACCCGGGTTGGAAATAGGAGTTAGTTATCTTTTGCACGTAAGAACGCGTCTCACGAAAATTGGGCACGCCGCCAAACCGGTCCACGGCTCCCTCGCCAGCATTATACGCAGCTAACGATTTCTCCACATCGCCGTTGTAGCGGTCCAGCAAATCCCGCAAATAGTGAGCTCCGCCGTCCAGATTCTGGGCGGGGTCGAACGCGTTGTTTACGCCGTATCGCTGTGCCGTCGCCGGAATCAATTGCATCAGTCCAAGCGCACCTTTGCGCGATCTGGCTTGGGGGTTCCCGCCGGATTCGGCTTGAACGACGGCTCGAATCAGCGCTGGATCCAGCCGGTGGCGTTCCGCCACGGTCTGAACCATCTGATCGAGTCTGACCGAAGTAATCCCCGGCATGGTTCCCTCTGCAGTGGAAAGATCGTCTGACTGGCGAACGCGCCTGGAGGACTTCAACTGTGGCGGATTCGCATTTACGTAGACGTGCTTACCCTGCTGATCCACATAAGATGCAATCTGAGCGCTTGCCGGACCCGATGCGCACAGCAAAGTCGCCGCCGCGAGCGAGGCTAGCAAGCCATAGTGCATTACTTTCCGTAAATGGAGAAGGCAGAGCATCCCTATTTCCTGGGCTAAATAAGAGACACACCCACTCCGGGCGGGGAACTCCTTCCCGGCATGGATTATCTGGCGCGGAGCCAATTATAACATTCGGTCGATCAGGGGAACTACCTGGGCGAGGGTACTTTCGATGGCCGATGTGTCTTTTCCGCCAGCCTCTGCCAAATCGGGCCTGCCACCGCCGGAGCCACCAACTTGGCGGGCCAGTTCCTGAACTATCTTTCCCGCGTGAAGCCTAGATGTTAAGTCCTTCGTAACTCCTGTGATTAGAGACACTTTGCCGTCTTCCGCAGCGAACAGGACGACAATGCCGGAACCGAGTTTCTGCCGCAACGTATCTACAAGCTGGCGCAGGCCTTCTCGGTCGACGTCGCTAACCCGAGCGGCTACAACGCGGACGCCCTTCACTTCCCGGGCCGATTCGAACAGTTCATCGACTTTCGAATGGGCGGATTGACGTTTGGCGGCTTCCAATTGCTTCTCTAGCTGCCGTACGGTGTGGGTCTGGCGTTCTAAGGCGCCTAACAGATCGTCTTCTCGGACGTTCAGGACGGCAGCCAGAGCACGGAGGGTGCCCAGGGCCTGCTGGTAGCTGGCGAGGGCGCCTGTGCCGCTGATTGCTTCAATGCGGCGCACTCCTGCGGCTGCCGATTGCTCAGCGGTGATTTTGAAGATGCCGATTTCACCGGTGCGGGCAACGTGCGTACCGCCGCAAAGCTCCTTGCTGAAGAAGCCGCGCGGCGCAGCGGAATCGGGGACTGTAACGACGCGCACGTTCTGCTCGGGGTAGCGATCCCCAAAAAAGGCGAGTGCGCCGGAAGCAAGCGCATCGTCGATATTCAGGATGTCCGTTTGCATTTCGAGATTTCGGAGGATTTTCTCGTTTACTTGCTGCTCGATTTCCTTGAGTTCGACAGGGTCGACGGCGGCGAAGTGCGAGAAATCGAAGCGCAGATGATCCGGGGCGACGAGCGAACCAGCCTGTTTCACGTGAGTGCCGAGAATGTTGCGCAGCGCCGCGTGCATCAAATGCGTGGCGGTGTGGTTGCGCATGGTGTCGCCGCGGCGTGAAGCATCCGACGACGTCATTACGCGGTCGCCAACCCGCAAATTTTCCTTGGCGACGATGCGGTGCGCGATCAATCCGGGAACGGGGTAATACGCGCCGTTCACTTCGGCGACTTCCAGCGTGCCATCATTATCGAAAAACTTTCCGGTGTCCGCCACCTGCCCGCCGGATTCGGAATATACGGAGGTGCGGTCGAGAACAATTTCGGCTTCATCGCCGGCCTGGATTTCATTCACCAGTCCCTTCGCAGTTACGATTGCTTCGATGTGGCAATCACGCGCCGTGGTGCCAAAATAAAAATCCGGCTCGGTCTTAAAAGTTTCCGCGAGCTTGGAGTAAACAGGATTTGCGGCGTCCTTGTGGACCCCCTTCCAGGACGCGCGGGCGCGCTTGCGCTGTTCCTCCATAGCTCGTTCAAAATCGGCCTCTTGAAACTGAATGCCCTGATCGCGCAGAACATCGACGATAAAATCGAGGGGCAATCCAAACGTGTCATACAGCCGGAACGCCTTTTCGCCGGGATAGGAAATCTCGGGGTGATGCTTCTTCTCTTCGAGGAGCGGCGCGATATCATCTTCGAGTTTTTTCAAGCCAACGTCGACGGTGCGCGAGAAGCGGCGCTCCTCTTCATTCAAAATTAGGTCGATACGAGCGGAGCTATCGATGAGTTCAGGATAGGCGTCCTTCATTTCGCCGCGGACGGCCGCCGACATGGGCGCGAGGAACGGAGAAGGCGCATTCAACATTCGCGCGTGACGCAGGCCGCGGCGAATGATTTTTCGCAGAACGTAGCCGCGGCCTTCGTTGGACGGAATCACGCCGTCGGAAATCAAGAATGTAGCGGCGCGCGCGTGATCGGCCACAATTCGCAGCGATGCCTGGAAGCGAGCATCACTCAAATCCACCTTGGCGAGGTGGGCAGCCTCCCGCATTAAGGGCTGGAACAGATCCGTATCGAAGTTGCTGATCTTGCCCTGGAGCACGGCAGTGACCCGTTCCAGGCCGGCGCCGGTATCGACGGACGGCCGGGGGAGGGGGTTCAATTTGCCTTCCGAATCGCGATTGAACTGCATGAAAACCAGATTCCAGATTTCGACGTAACGTCCGCACTCGCAGCCGAACTGGCAATCCGTATGCCCCTGGTCGGATGCGGCGGGGCCCATGTCGTAATGAATTTCGCTGCACGGTCCGCAGGGGCCCGTGTCTCCCATGGCCCAAAAGTTTTCCTTCATGCCTAATTCGTAGATACGGTCTTTCGATACGGACTGGCTGACCCACTGATTGTAAGCTTCACCATCGCGATCAATTCCTTGCTCGCCCTTGAAGATTGTGACGTAGAGCTTCTCCTTGGGGATGCCAAATCGTCCCGCAGCGGAGGAGGTGATGAGTTCCCAGGCAAGTGCGATCGCATCTTTCTTGAAGTAATCGCCGAACGAGAAATTGCCCAGCATTTCGAAAAAAGTATGATGGCGGTTGGTGAATCCGACATTTTCCAGATCGTTGTGCTTGCCGCCCGCGCGAACGCATTTCTGGCAGGTAGTAGCGCGCCGGTAATCGCGTTGATCGAGACCGAGGAACACATCCTTGAACTGATTCATGCCGGCGTTGGTGAACAGGAGCGTGGGATCGTTTGCAGGGACGAGCGACGAGCTTCGAACGATGCGATGGCCGTTCGCTTCGAAGAATTTCAAGAATGTCTGGCGGACTTCATTTCCAGTCAAGTTTCCCTCAGAAGTTGCGGTGCCGCGCCGGCCATCGAAAACACAACGCGTGGCGTCCCGGCAAGATACAGTACGGCGGATAAGAATTCATTATCGCAGACGCATCGCGAGGCCGCAATGCCAGGCCCCGAAGTCTGTTGCTAACGAACCCCATGCGAGCATAAGCAAGCGGCGCGGAATCAGGCGTCTTCTTCGGTGATCTCGGGGAATTCAGGCAAGCTTTCCGCTGCAACCGCGCGGAGCTCGGAGCGGATGAGATCGCCGGAGAACCCAGCCGCCATCAGATTGCGATAAAGCGAAGCAAGTTTGCGCTGGTCAAGCTCACCAGTCATGCGCGAGAGGCGGCGTTTCAGCCGGACGCGCAGCAGCGCGGCTTCATCCGTTTCGGCGAACGCTTCTTCCATCGCGGCTTCAATGTAGCGATCGGGTACTCCACGCGAGCGCAATTCCCGGGTGATTCGAAAACGTCCCTGCCGGCGCAATTGCGCATGGGCGCGCGCGAAATCTCGCGCGTAGCGCGCGTCGTCGAGATATTGGCGTTGTTTCAGGCGCTCAATTACTGGCCGCACCATAGCTGTTTCCGAGGCGCGACGCTCGAGATGGCGCCAACATCTGGTGAATCGAATACGAGCGGCGCATCAGCGCGCGCAAGGCGGCAGCATAGAGTTGTTCCTCGGTGTCTAGTTTGCGAGGCGCTCGTGGCACGGGCTCAGGATATCAGGAGCAGCCCCAGGGTAATAGCGGACACCCGACGGAAGGGATTCGTGGATCTGAAGACGGAACTGAAAATCTCTTGAGCGTGCGACTTACTTCATTCAGACGATGACTAGCGCTGGCCCAGGCGCTCAAATTCCGTGATGGTTCGCTCCATGTCTTCGCGGGCGGCGTCAGACGCGGAGCGGATACCCTGAATGCGGAGCTTGAATTCGTCGGGGTTCGAAGCGCGGAGAAGCGCTTCTTCGTAGGTAATCAAGTTGCGCGAGTAAAGGTCGAAGAGCGATTGATCGAAAGTCTGCATGCCGTACTGGCTGGTTCCGGCAGCGAGTGCGTCGCGGATCAGGCGCGTCTTGTCCGGATTGATGATGCAGTCACGGATGTACGCGGTTGCAATTAGCACTTCGCAGGCGGGGACGCGGCCCATGCCGTCGCTGCGGCGCACCAGGCGCTGGCTGACGACGGAACGAAGAGTCGACGCGAGTTGCAAACGAATCTGCTTTTGTTCCGGCGGCGGAAAGACGGCAATGATGCGCTGAATCGTCTCCGTGGCGTCCAAAGTGTGCAAAGTGGACAAGACCAGGTGGCCGGTTTCGGCAGCGAGTAAGGCCGTAGAAATTGTTTCCAGGTCGCGCATTTCGCCGACTAGCACCACGTCCGGGTCCTGGCGAAGCGCGGCGCGCAAGGCGGTGGAAAAGTTCGATGTATCGACTTCCACTTCGCGCTGGTTGATAAACCCCTTTTTGTCGCGGTGAAGATATTCGATTGGGTCTTCAATGGTGATGATGTGCTCGCCGCGGGTGGAATTGATGCGGTCGATCATCGCGGCCAGAGTGGTGGATTTGCCCGATCCTGTGGTTCCCGTAACCAGAACAAGCCCGCGCTGCTCCTCGCAAATTTTCTCAACCACTGGCGGCAATTCCAGTTCTTCGATGGTGCGAATCTTCGTGGGAATCACGCGGAGAACCATGCCAACGTTACCGCGCTGTTGGAATACGTTTACGCGGAAGCGGCCAAGACCGGCCACGCCGTAGGCCATGTCGAGTTCGGCGGTTTCCTTGAATTTCTGCTTCTGCCGGTTGGTCATCATGCTGAACGCCATGGAGAGCATTTCTTCCGGCGTCACGCGGGGAACATCGCCCAGCGGGTGGAGAATGCCGTCGACGCGCAGGTAGGGGTGATTGCCGACTTTGAGATGCAAGTCGGAGGCTTTGCTTTCGACGGCTCGGCGCAGCAAATCGTCAATATTCAGGGCCATGGTGTGAATGCCCCGTTCGAGGGGCGTGTTTGCAACGTAACATGCGATTTGGGGTCGGGCAATAGAACGGCAGGATGCGGTTGCGATTTTGATAACCCGGCGAAATCAAGCTTGGTGCAGGAAGAATCGGTCATAAAACCAGCCGGCCAATACTCCGCCGAGCAACGGGCCGATCCAATAGACCCCATGATTCGCCCAATGACGCGATGCCAGGGCAGGGCCCAGCGCGCGAGCCGGGTTCATCGATGCGCCGGTGAAGGGTAGGCTGACGATAGCTCCGGCCGTGAGAGCGAGGCCAATCGCGAACCCCGCAATTTTGTGGAGGGAATTATTAATATCGAGGGAGGTGGCGAAGAAAATCAGGACCAGCAGAAAGGTCGTCACGCCCTCCAGCAGCATTCCGTGGGCGCGGGTGAAGTCCGAGGCGAGGCTGGGCGCGCCCAGCGAGACAGGGCCCCAGACGGACACGCCCAGCAGAGTTCGAAGGAAGTACGCAGCAACAATTGCCCCGCCCACTTGTGCGGCCCAATAAAGGAATGTTTGCAGGGTGCCAAGGCGCTTCGTAACCCAGAAACCAATGGTGATTGCAGGATTGAAGTGGCCGCCAGAAATATGGCCGAGCGCTGAGAACAGGATGGCCATCGCCAACCCGTAGGCCAAGGCGATTCCCAATAAGCCGAGGCCAGTTTGGGAAGACGTCCGCAAATATTGATCACTGCAAATCGCGCCGGCGGCAAAAAACACCAAGGCGAACGAACCGATGAATTCGGCAACGAGTTTCTGAGGCAGGCTATACACGACGCCCCTTTGGGGGAAATGTTAGGCAGCCAGAAAGCCCAAGAATCAAGCAGGACGGCGGGATTCTATCGGAATCGCGGCGGCGAGTCAAAAATCAGCGCGTGAGAGCCCCAACGGGAACGCCGCATGGCGTAAGCCAATTATGACGATCCGGCTTGGTGCCGCCGGTGAGAGCGAAGAATTCGTCTTGAAGCCGCTTCGTGATTGGGCCACGCGCGCCGGCGCCAATCTTTATCCGGTCGATGGAACGAATCGGAGTGACTTCGGCGGCAGTTCCGACGAAGAAGACTTCATTGGCAATGTAGAGCATCTCGCGGGGAACTATTTGTTCCGCGACGGGAATGTCCATGTCGCGGGCGATAGTGAGGATGGTGTGGCGGGTGATGCCGGGCAGAACTCCGCTCGAAAACGGAGGAGTGATCAGCACGCCATCCATGACCAGGAAAATATTCTCGCCCGAACCTTCGCTGACGTAACCATGGACATCGAGGCCGATTCCTTCCACGTAGCCGTTAACCATGGCCTCCATGCGAATTAATTGTGAATTCATATAATTCGCGCCCGCCTTGGCCATTTGCGGCAAAGTGTTGGGAGCGGGACGAGCCCAGGAACTGACGCAAACATCCACCCCTTCGCGCAGTGCTTCCTCGCCCAGATATTTGCCCCAGTCCCAGCAGGCCAGATACGTTTCGACGGGAACGTTGTGAGGATTCACGCCCACTTCGCCATAGCCGCGCAAGATGATCGGCCGCAAATAGCAGGAATCCATTTTGTTCGCGCGAACGAGTTCGACGGCTGCTTGCGATAAGTCCTCCACCGAGAAATTGATTCCCATGCGATAGACGTGAGCGGAATTGAGCAGGCGCTGCATGTGGTCTCGCAGCCGGAAAATCGCGGGGCCCTGCGGAGTCTTATAACAACGAATGCCTTCGAAAACAGAAGATCCGTAACTTACAACGTGAGAGGCAACGTGAATATTGGCATCGTCCCAGTTGATGAAGGTGCCATTGTGCCAAATTTTTTCCGTTTTCTTGACCGTCATCGGCAATCTCCGTTCTCAGGTTGTGCGCTTGCGACTGCGACTCGAACCGAATTATAGCACACGGTTTTTCGAGTCCAGCGCCAAGCGGCGAATATTAACAGTAATCGTGGCGTCCATATTGGATGCCTATTATTCGAATTATTTATCCAGTCGATCACGAAATCGGAAGGCGAGCGGCAGGGCTGTGACCGCGGTGGGAACGGCTTCGCGGAGGGACTTTAGAAATGGTCCTCGTCGGCATGCGTCATCTGCCGCTGTTCGCGCAAGAGTTTATCCCACGCACTGGTTTCCCAATTGTCTTTGCGCTTTTCGTCGACCATCCACGGAGAAACGGGCAGCAGCAAGCGGTGAGACAAAGCCGCCACATAGGGTTCGTACATGAAGCGCAGATCACTGAGGTGTTTATCCGCAGCGGCAGTTTCATGAAACCGCAATCCCGCCTGGGCTAGAAATACTCGCATTTGTGCCAACTGCGGAGACGTCAAACGCTCGAGGCTAAGTTTCTCCGGTGGAGTGCTGAAAACCTGCGCCAGATCCACCACGGCGTGACGCGCCATCGAAAAGGTGAGTTGTGCCTGGCGCTGGCAAGCACCGTCGACGCCGACAATCACGAATGAACATGCGTCGAGGATGGTGGTGAGAGCCGAAAGCCAGGATTGATTGTTGTGTTGGGACCGGAAATAGGCCAGTACCGGATAAGAAAGGTGGCTTTCGAGAAGTTCGGCCGACCAGCGCTCCCATTCATGAAACAATTGCGTGAGCGCGTCGAGTCCACGATCGCCGCTGTGCCGGCGCAGCAATTCCGCAGCAGTTGGCGGCGAGCCGGCGCGGGCATCCAGCAAAGAGATGTTTACTTCGCGCCGCGAGAATGCCTCATAGATCACCGGAAGGTAGCCGATCATCACTGCAAGAAATGCGAATCCCATCCCTGCTTCCAGGACGGCAAGGAACTTTGCAACAGGAGTGCGGGGAATCACATCACCCAGGCCGAGGGTGAAAAACGTGGTTCCGCTTAGATAAATGTCCGTGCCGAGTCCGGGGTTGCCATTGGAGATGACCACTGCGGAACCGGCAGCGTATTGCAGAAATCCAAATCCGATCACCAGCCCGCACGCCCACAAAGCCAACAGCACGAGCAGCGACAATGGACCGTAGAAACTGAGAAAGGACTCCCGCCGTTTGCCCAAATGCATGCGGTGGGCGGCGCGCGACCATTGGTTCCAGGAGTAAATATAAAACAAGCGAGCCAGGCGGAATTTTCGCGTCACGCGGCGAGGCAGGACAATCGTCTCGAACGCGTCCCAGAGTACTACGACGATAATCACGAACCCCATGAGACCGGCAATGAAAAGATTCACTGTGACTCCGGCGCCGCGACAACGGTAATTTCCCGTGCAGAGAATACCCTAGAAGCAAAGTTCAACGCAAAAGCGTGCTCTCTGTTGAGGGCTGCAACGGGCAAAGCGGACCGGACCGATGTTAAACTCATCAGGCTGAAAATATGGAACGAACATGAAGGGCAGATTTATTTTCGAATTCGCGGCCGCAGCGTTTTTGGGGTCCGTGCTGTTTTCTCCGCTGTTGGCAGGGCCATTTCCAGCGCCGACGAATCATGTGAGGATTGAACTGATTTCCGAGGTGGATTCCATCCAACCCGGGCGCGCGATACGATTGGGTTTGCTTTTCAACCTGGAGCCTGGGTGGCATATTTACTGGCAGAATCCGGGAGATTCGGGAGAGCCGCCGCGAATTGAATGGAAATTGCCTCTGGGATATCGAGTCGGCGCGACGCAATGGCCAATTCCAAAACGGATGGGAAAACCTCCCATAGTGGATTACGGGTACGAGAAACAAGTGATGCTGATTGATGATCTGCAGACGCCAAGCGATTTGCCTACAGGGCAAGATGCCACGTTGGTTGCGCACGTCAATTGGCTGGCTTGCCGCGAGATCTGCGTGCCAGAAAAAGCGGATGTCACGCTTACGCTGCCGGTTCATCTTGCACGGGCGAAGAAGTCGGCTGCATGGGCCCCCCTGTTCGTGGCAGCCAGCAAGTCGTTGCCCAAACCGTTGCCGTTGGACTGGAAGGCAGAGGCGGTTGCCACGAAGGATTGTTTCGTTTTGAGTTTGCGGACGGGCAAGCGAATTTCCGAAGCAGTTTTCTTTCCGCTCGAGGCAAACCAGGTCGAAAATTCCGCACCTCAGAAAGTCGAGCCAGTGGACGTCGGAGTACGATTGACGCTGATAAAGTCGGAACAACTTTTGAAACCGGTGGCGAGTCTTAAAGGAGTGATCGTGCTGAGCGGCGGAACGGCGTATTTGATTGCGGCTGCCGTTAAGTGATACGAGCAGGAAAGCTGGATCATCGACGAAGGATGCCGAGGCCCAGTCGAGGCTTCTCGAATTTTCGGGAGGAAATTATGCAGAAGAAATTAATTCCGGCGATAGGGCTTGTTGTTGCCGTTCTATTTGTTTTAGTTTCCGCTCGAGCGGCGCGAGTAGGAGAAAAGGCGCCCGACTTCACCGCAACAGACAGCAACGGCAAAGTGCATAAGCTATCGGACTATGCTGGAAAGATTGTGGTGCTCGAATGGCACAACAACGGCTGCCCCTACACGCGAAAGCATTACGATAGCGGGAACATGCAGCGGCTGCAGCGGGAATGGACCGGGCGCGGGGTGATTTGGCTGACCGTGATCTCATCCGCGCCCGGGAAACAAGGATACGTCACGGCTGCGCAGGAAAATGACTATCTTAAGAAGATGAATGCAGTGCCGACAGCCGCCCTGCTCGATCCATCCGGCCAGCTCGGACGTTTGTATTCGGCGAAGACCACGCCGCAAATATTCATCATCGATCCTGCAGGCAATTTGGTCTACAACGGCGCGATCGATGACCGGCCAACCTCGGATCAGTCCGATATTTCGGGGGCGAAGAACTATGCTGCACAGGCTTTGGAAGAAGTATTGGCGGGAAAGCCAGTGAGCGTTGCCACCACGCGTCCGTACGGATGTTCCGTGAAATATCCTGACACGGATTAGTCCGGCCGAAGGAACGGAGAAGAGGCGCAAATCGAGTTGCTTATTTCGGCTGAGAGGCTGCGGCGCGTTCCTGCATGCGCATAAATTCAGTCCGGATCTGACTCAGGCGGTTTCCATAAACGTTTTCCCACACTCCCATCAAGAGGAATGGCAACATGGCGGCCGCTACCCACAATTTCGCGCGGCCGGGAACGCGGGCTTCAGGATCCCAGCGGAACAGTTGCCGCGAGACCTCGAAAGCGATCAGAAAACCGATTGCCAGAATGAAGAAATCTTCCGCCAACACTTTCGCACTGGCGGCCCACAGCATCGCACCTTCCAATCCCGTAACCAGGTAGGTGGCGGGAAGAAAAAGAGCGACTCGCTGGATCCAGTGCGGCAGAAAGCCAAGCGGAATCGTGGCGCCGGAAAGAAATAGAAATCCCATCCAGATCACGTTGTTAATGACCTGCGTTTCCTGAACATTGTTGGTAACACTGGCAACGATCAATCCGAACGCGGAAAAAGTGGCAGCACCCACGGAGACTAGAAAAAATACTCCCCACAGGTTTCCCCAGGCAGGCATCTTGAATATCCAGCGGCAGATCATGAATTCAATCGCAATCGTGGGCAGAGTCAAAAAATAATTGGAAATGATGCTGGAGCCGAGCATGGCGCCGGCGCCGATCGGTGCAACGCGGAACCGGCGCAAAATTCCCGTTTCGCGAAACATTACCAATTGCATGCTGAGGCCCCAGAAACTTCCCATCACAGTGAGTCCGAGGATTGCCCCAAGCAAATATTGCACTGCAGCAGGGCCGCCGCGGCCAAAGATCAGCACGTACCCGAACAGAAAAGCCATGGGCATCACAAAGCTGAAAAAAATGAACGGCTTGCTACGCATTGCCAGGCGAATGCGGCTTACGGAGAGCGTCCAGGTGTTTCTCAAGACTCGTGCTCCTTGAACGTCTGCTTGGGTTACTCGCGCAGGCGCCGGCCAGTCAACTCGATGAAGACGTCTTCGAGCGAGGGCGATGCAATTTCCAGGCTTTGCAATTCGTTTCCCTCCGCCTCCAACTGTTTCACCAGCGCCACAATTGTTTGCGGCGGCCGAGTGGAATGCAAAACATAAGTGCCCTCGAATTCGCGGCAGTCCGAGACGCCCTCGAGTTGTCCAAGAGCGCCGTTTTCCACGGGACGGGCCAGGCGCACTTGAATGCGCGTGGTGCCGGCCGATCGCTGCTTCAATTCGTGCGGCGTGCCGGTGACGATCACTCGGCCGTGATCCACTATAGCCACGCGGTCACACAGGCGTTCGGCTTCCTCGATGTAGTGGGTGGTCAGCAGAATCGTCTTTTTTTCCGACCGGAGCTCTTCGATGATGTCGTATATCTCTCGCCGGACCTGCGGATCCAGGCCAGCGGTGGGCTCGTCTAGAAACAATACCCTAGGGTCGTTAACGAGCGCCAAAGCCAGCGCCAGGCGCTGCTTTTGCCCGCCGGAAAGCTGGCTGTAAAAGAAATTTCGCTTTTCTTCCAACTGAAAGCGCCGGAGGAGCTTGGAGGTATCGTTCCGCTTGCGGTAAAACGAAGCAAACAAGTCCAGTGCCTCGCCGGTTTTTATTTTATCAGGCAGGGAAGTGGATTGCAGAACCGCGCCGACCAATTGTTTGAATGCAGTTCCGCTCGACTGGGGATCGAGCCCGCACACGCGGACATTCCCGCGGTCCGGAGTTCTCAGACCCTCCAGGATTTCAACCGCAGATGTCTTACCTGCGCCGTTCGGACCCAGCAAGCCGAATACTTCACCTTCCGCCACGTGAAAGCTCACGCCACGAAGCGCTTCGACGGCGCCATAACTCTTGTAAAGTTCCTCGACTTGGATGGCGGTTTCGCTCACGGACGCGACCTCATCTATAACATATTCGATCACTCATGGGCGAACTCGTGAGCGCAGAGCGGTTTTATGAACACGCTTTCTTTTTGGATTCCAACCGTACCGTTCAAAATCCACTCGCGTGCCACTGACCACAATGCCTTCACTTTCCAACAACCGGCGCTGCAGGGAAGCGTGCGGTTCAGACAGCAAGAGCCGGCCGCCTGCGCCGATAACACGATGCCATGGAATTCCGTGTCCCGAGGGGCAGGCAGCCATGGCATAGCCCACGGCTCGCGCTCCGCCGCGCAACCGCAAAGCCTTCGAGAGATATCCATAAGTTGTAACGCGGCCCCGAGGAATTTGTTTCACCAAGCGATAAACCGGATCCCAAGACATGGGCAGGCAGACCTCCCAATTTCCCTTCACAAGAATAATCGAAATTAGCAAGTTTTGCGCCCGGAAGCTTTGCGGATTCGAAAGGCGGGCTGGGAACTGGCCGCCGCAACTTTCGTCGCGCATCTCGAATTTTCCATCAGCGGGCGATATGGCTTTGCGCCAATCAGTTAACACATCTTTGCGCACGTTCCTGGCCGGTCGCTCTGCCCAGGTGCACCTTCTTGGATTGATCAGCATCTAAGAAAGCGGGTGAAGTGTTGCCTTGATTGAACTTGTGGAGAAATGGGTGATGCCTTTTTCTGCCCGCCTGCTCTGCGATATCCCTCTCGCGTGTAATAACCAATAGGAAGCAACCAACGGAAGAACAGGGCATCATACCATTGACCGCGTAGTGGAACATCCTTACACTACGAGGCTCCAATGAGGAATTGGGAGGGTGGCGTGGCATTCGTACGACGAAAGGGAAGGTCGTACTATTTAGTGCACAACATCCGCCGGCGCGGCAAGGTCCAGCAATTGCATCTGGCGAAGTTGGGCGAGCGGCCGCGAATCACAGACGCCGTGGTTCGAGAAGTTAGCCGAAATCATCCGTTGCTTGAGTTGGACTGGAACGGTTTGCGGGAACAGGTAAATAGCCGAATTGAGTTGTTCGACGCGCGTTCGCCGTACGTTCAGAAATTAGTGCAGTCTTTGCGAAGCTTGAATTTGGATCTGGCGGATTTATCCCCGCCGATGCTGGTGACGGCGGAGCGTGGCCGTTCCAGTTATGAAATCGTGATGCAGCTCCGGCTGCTGCGATCAACCGTGGACATTAAGCTCGACCAATTCGAGCGCATCGGACCTCGGAATTTCGAGGCCCACCGGAAGTTCCGGTAAGGGGGTACACGAAAGTGGCCACTTTAGTCCAACATCTCGACCCGACGCAACGCAGCACAGAGTCGCGAGATTTCGAGGGAGCGCTCAGGCGAAAAATCGTCGGACAGGATGAGGCGGTCCAGTCGGTTGTGGATCTCTACCAGGTATTTCGAGCCGGCTTAAACTCGCCGGGGCGGCCGGTGGGGAACCTTTTGTTTCTGGGGCCAACCGGAGCGGGAAAAACCCGCGTTGTCGAAGCCTCGGCAGAAATTTTGTTCGGCGACCCGCGTGCCGTGATCAAGGTGGATTGCGCCGAGTTCCAGCACTCTCATGAAATTGCGAAACTGATCGGTTCGCCTCCCGGATATCTGGGCCATCGCGAAACTCATCCCTTGATCACGCAGGAGGCTTTGGCGCAGCATCACACCGAAAAACTTAAACTCAGCTTCTTGCTATTCGATGAGATTGAGAAGGCTTCGGACGCTCTGTGGCAGCTTTTGCTGGGAATTTTGGATAAAGCGACCTTGACGTTAGGCGATAACCGAAGAGTGGATCTTTCCGAGACGATGATCTTCATGACTTCCAATCTTGGAGGGGGTGAAATCACTGAACTGATGACCGGTGGACTGGGATTCGCGCCATCGGTGCCACCGGAAAAAGTGCTGGGTTTGGACGCAAAAGTAGAACGTACGGCGGCGGAAGCGGCGAAGAGGAAGTTTGCACCGGAGTTCATGAACCGGATCGACAAGGTGGCGGTGTTTCATCCGTTGCGGACGCGAACAGCTCGAACTGATTCTGGAAATCGAGTTGGGCATGGTGCAACAACGAGTGCTGGAAACAGCCAAGGGACGGTTTTTGTTCCGCGTAACCCCGGCGGCGCGCGGATTCTTGCTAAAGGAAGGAACGGACCTGAAGTATGGAGCGCGCCACTTGAAGCGCGCCATCGAGCGGCACCTGGTGTATCCACTGGCGAGTTTGCTGGCCACCGATCAAGTGGCCATGGGCGATGTGCTGTGCATTGATTGGAATGAATCACAAAGCCGCTTGGTATTCATTAAGGAAGATGAAGGCGCACTCGTGGCGGTTGAGCCTTCGTCAGCTCAAACAACCGCGCACGTTGCAGCGGCTGGCGTCGACGGACGTCCCGTGGAACAGCCGACGGCGAATGTGATAGCTGAATCACCGAGTGCTCGTCCGCCGGTGGCGTCGCCAATGCGGCCAGTGAATGCACGAACGCCGCGCCATTCTTCGGTCGACAAGATCAAGGCCGACACTCGAACGTAAGGGCAGTCTGGGTTTCAATTTGAGCGGCCACAAATGTCCGACGTCGCGGACCGGTGTTAATTCGCTCGCTCAAGAAATCTCCGTGAGATACCGCTGCGTTCTTGCCCTGTAAAAGGCGGGAACAGCAGGCGCACCGCCAACCGTATTCATTATTCATACGAGTTTCTCTCCCTTTAATTCAATCCCGATGGAAGATTCGGTATAGTGAAACCTTGTGCAAGCAGGGTTAGACTGGGAATGGCTTAGGAGTGTTGCTGCGAAAAGAAACTAGGAGCACTCGATCGTCATCTAATGGGGCTGGGAAGTATCATCTAGGGGGAAGGCAGTGGCGTTCACGGCGCGAATGCAAATTGCCGAGTCTCCGCGGCGATCTGACAAGCGAACTGCCCGGAGAAACACCTCCGCACAGTTCTAATATTTCTATTCGCGCTCGCTCTCAGCATTTCCGCGCACGCCGACCGCACGCCGCTGAAACCGGGATTCAATCTGTTCTCGACGCAGCAGGACTCCGAAATGGGTCAGAAGCTATCGCGCCAAGTGGAGCGGCAGGTTCCCATGCTGAACGACGCACGGGTAGAAAAGTATTTGAATGACCTGGGCCGGCGCCTGGACGCCCACGTGCCGGCGGGCACTCCCGATTATCACTTCCAGTATAAATGCGTGAACGACATGGCCATCAACGCCTTTGCGCTGCCCGGCGGATTTATTTACATCAATCGAGGAGCGATTGAGGCAGCTGACAATGAGGCGCAACTTGCGGGCGTCCTGGCGCATGAAACTTCGCACGTGGTCCTGCGCCATGGCACCAACCAAGCCTCAAAACAATATTTGGCGGAGAATGGATTGAACTTGCTGAGTGCATTTTTGGGAAATGGCTCGGTGGGGAGCCTGATGACGGAATTGACCGCGGGTTTCACCATGGAATCTGTCTTCTTGAAAATGTCGCGCTCGGACGAGGGCCAAGCCGACATACTGGGAACGCAGATTCTTTATGATGCCGGCTATGATCCCCGCGCGATGGCGCAATTCTTCGAAAAGCTTCAAGCGGTAAGCAAGGGCAGCAAGCCGGTTGAATTTTTCAGCGATCACCCAAACCCCGATAACCGCATTGAGCGCGTCAATCAAGAGGTGGACAGGCTGGGAGGTCCGCCGGAAGGGTATAATACGAACTCCAGGGAATTCGCTGAGATGAAGCACTATATCCATTCCTTGCCTCCTCCACCGAAGGGAAATCAATCCAGACCGGGCGGGAGCTCGGCGCCCAGCGGGAATCAGGGCCGGCCGGAAGCTCCATCACCGAAAGTGCAAACGTATCAAAGTGGCCCGTTGAGCCTGCAGTACCCGGCAAACTGGCGCAGGATAGGGGATCAAGGAGAAATCGCATTCGCGCCGGATGGCGGAGTGATAGATCTCGGAAACCGCCATTCCGCGTTGGCCTACGGCGTGGAAGTAAATCTTTTCGAACTGCAGAAAAACACAGGCGAAAATCCATCGCTCGACGCTGCCACCAATCAATTACTGAGCAATTTGGAGCAGGCCAACCCGCACATGAACATCGTCCGGCCCCGGCACGAGATGCGGCTGAATGGCAAACCGGCTCTGTCGATTTTTCTGGAAAATGACTCGCCTGTGGGAGGCCGGGAATCCGATTGGCTAATCACTGCGTCGTGCACGGACAGCCTGTTTTACATATTCGCGGTGGCGCCTGAGAACGAATTCGACAGCTACGAGCACGCCTTTCAATCGCTGGTCGATTCCGTAAAATTTTCCTGTTACTAGAATTTGGATGAATTGGTTCGCGGGGTTTCGCGAACGCCGTGCTTACCGGAATTCCGTGAAAAATCTAGGGCTTCCAGCGGAGGATGGGTTTACGCGCCGCGCCCACTTCATCCAGACGGCCGATTCGCGTGGAGTGCGGAGCCGTTTTCACGAGTTCCGGATCCATTGCGGCTTCGTCCGCGATCGAATGCATCGCGTCGATAAATAGATCGCACTCTTCCTTCGATTCCGATTCAGTCGGCTCGATCATCATCGCGCCGGGAACGATCAGCGGAAAGGCCGTTGTGTAAGGATGGAATCCATAGTCGATCAGGCGCTTGGCGATGTCCATCGTGTTCACGCCGTGTTTCTTCTGTCGCGCGTCGCTGAAAACCACCTCGTGCATCGACGGGAGATTGTAGGGTAGATCGAAGTACGGTCTCCAGATGCTTTGCGGATGTAGTTCGCGTTAACTACGGCATCTTCGGTCGCCTGCCGGATCCCCGGGCCATAGGCCAGCGTGTAGGCCAGCGCGCGCAGCAAAACTCCGAAATTGCCGCAGTAAGCGCGCACGCGCCCGATGGATTTCGGCCGGTTGTGATCCAGCGCCAGCCGGCCGCCTTCTTTTTCCACGACCACGGGAACGGGCAGAAATGGCTCGAATATTTTCTTCACCATCACCGGACCCGCGCCCGGGCCGCCGCCGCCATGCGGCGTGGAAAATGTCTTGTGCAGATTCAGGTGCATCACGTCCACGCCGAAATCGCCCGGCCGCGCGACGCCCGCCAGCGCGTTCATGTTGGCGCCGTCCATGTAAAGCAACGCGCCGCGCTCGTGCAGGATTTCCGCAATTTCGGCGATGCGCTCTTCGAACATGCCCAGCGTCAAGGATTCGTCACCATCAGCGCGGCAACGTCTTCGGTGACGAATTCGCGAAGATGATCGGTGTCGATCTGTCCGCGCGCGTTGGACTTGATGTTTTGCACTTCATATCCGGCGATCACCACGGAAGCGGGATTCGTTCCGTGCGCGGAATCCGGAATCAGCACTTTCTTGCGCGGATTGCCCTGGCTTTCCAGGTACGCGCGAATCAGCAGCAAGCCCGGTCAGTTCGCCCTGCGCGCCGGCGGCCGGTTGCAGCGTGACCGCGTCCATGCCGGTAATTTCCAGCAGGCATTTTTGCAGATCGTAGAGAATTCGCAGGCAGCCTTGCGAAAGCTCCGCGGGCTGATAGGGATGTTCGCGTTGCGAGCCCATCCAGCCGCGCGACAAATTCATTCACACGCGGGTTGTACTTCATGGTGCAGGAACCCAGCGGATACATGCCCAAATCGATCGCGTAATTCCAGGTGGAAAGCCGCGTAAAGTGCCGGATCACTTCGATTTCGCTGACTTCGGGAAATCCTTCGATTTGGTCGCGCACGAATTCCGCGCCCAGCGCCTTGCCGCGTCCACCGCGCGGCACATCCAGCGGAGGCAATTCGAACCCGCGCTTCCCGGCGCGGACTTTTCGAAAATCAGCCCTTCGTTCTGGCTGATGTGTCGGCCGCACTTTCTTGATCTTGGACAGCATTTCGATCGCTCAATGAGTTCAAGCAATCCGTTTCCTTAAAGCGGGCTTCGTAAAATCTCGCTTGATGCACGCCGCCAAGCGCTCGATCTCCGCGCGCGGCATCGTCTCCGTGACGCAAACCAGCGCCACGTTTCGTCAGTTCCGGATAAAAGTGCCCAAGCGGCAGCGGGCCGATGATTTTCTCGCGCAGCAATTCCGCATTGATCATTTTCACCGAACGCGGAAATTCCAGCACGAATTCATTGAAAATCGGGCCCTGAAAACGCGGCCTTCACGCCTGGAATCTTTTCGAGCTCCGCCTGCGCAAAGCGCGCCTTCGCCAAATTCTGCTCCGCCATTTCGCGCAAGCCTTCTTTCCCGAGCAGGCAGAGATGAATCGTCGCGGCAAGCGCGCATAGAGCGCCTGATTGGTGCAAATATTCGAAGTCGCCTTCTCGCGGCGAATGTGCTGCTCGCGCGTCGCCAGCGTCAGAACAAATCCGCGCCGGCCGGCCGCATCGGTGGTTTGACCGGCGAGTCGCCCCGGCATTTGCCGCACAATTTATCGCGCGTAGCGATGACGCCCACAAACGGGCCGCCGTAGCTGGGCGGAACGCCAAAGCTTTGACCTTCCATCGCGACAATGTCGGCTTCCGACTGGCGGTTGCAGCAAGCCCAGCGAGACGGCTTCCGTGATCGCAGTGACCAGCAAGGCGCCGCTCGGTTGCGCCGCTTCCGCCAGTGCGCGGCAATCGCTTCCACCACGCCAAAGAAATTCGGAGACTGCACCGCGACGGCGGCGACGTCCGCGAGACCTGCAGCGCTTCAGTGCGGCGCAAATCCATTTGGCCCGGCTGCGTGAATCCGATTTCTTCCACGTCCAAGCCCGAGATTTTTCGCATAGGTTGCAAAACCTGCCGATATTCCGGATGCAACGAGCGCGCCACCAGCACGCGGTGCCGCTCTGTCAGCCGTTCGGCCATCAGCACCGCTTCGGTGAGCGCGGTCGAGCCGTCATACATCGACGCGTTGGCCACTTCCTGGCCCGTCAGCTGGCACATCAACGTTTGAAATTCGAAAATCGCGTGCAGCGTGCCTTGGCTGATTTCCGCCTGGTATGGCGTGTAGGAAGTCAGAAATTCGCCGCGCTGAACAATCGCGTCGGTCACCACCGAGCGCAGATGCTGGTAGACGCCCGCGCCGAGAAACGACGTGTAACCCAGCGAATTTTCCGCCGCTCGCGCGCTGAAAATAGTGGATGATTTCCTGCTTCGGAAAGCGGCCCGGGCAAGTCGCAGCGGTTCCTTTAGCCGGAATTTTGCAGGGATCGACTGAAACAGTTCTTCAACGGACTTCGCGCCGATAGCCTTAAGCATCTCCTGCGCGTTCGGAGGGACTTTTGGGGAGATAGCGCATCAGGCCGAGGCTTCCTTGTCTTTCGCGGCGATGTAGGCTTCATAGGCCGCCGCGTCCATCAACGATTGAGCTTCACTCTTATTCGCGAGCTTTAGTTTCACCAGCCAAGCCGCGCCGTGCGGGTCCTGATTCAATTTTTCAGGAGTATCGGCGAGGACCGAATTCACCTCCGTAACCTCGCCGCTGACGGGACAATAAATCTCGCTCACCGCTTTCACCGATTCCACGCGTGCCCAAGGATTGCCCGGCTTTCAATTTCGTGCCCACCTTCGGCAATTCCACGAATACCACGTCGCCCAACTCATGCTGCGCATAGTCGGTGATGCCCACGGTGCCGCTATCTCCATCTACCTTGATCCACTCGTGTTCTTTGGTATAGCGGAAATCCGCTGGATACATTGCAGCTCCTTCGCTGTTTCCATTCGATGGATTCGATGTACTGGCCGTTTGGTTACTTGGCTTTCGGCCGTTTGTAGAAAGGCATTTCAACGATGCGCGCCGGTGATGCCTGGCCACGAACCGTAACCTCGATTTGCGCTCCTGCGACGGCCAGCTTCGGAGGCACATAAGCCATGCCGATATTCTTCCTCAAAAAGGGTGCCGGGCCTCCGCTGGTCACCTTGCCCACTTCCTGGCCATCACTCGACACCACATAGCCGTCCCGTGCGATCAGCCGCTCCTGCATTTCGAATCCGATCAATTTGCGTTCGATGCCTTTCAGTTTCTGCGTGACCAGTACATCGCGGCCCAGAAAATCGCCTTTCTCTGGTTTGCAGATCCAAGCAAGGCCCGCTTCCCATGGCGTGGTGGAATCGTCGATTTCGTGCCCGTAAAGACACATCGCTGCTTCCATTCGCAAAGTGTTGCGAGCACCCAGCCCACAAGGAAGCAATCCCATGGTCTGGCCCGCGTCGAGCAGGCAGTCCCACATCTTCTCAGAGTATTCGGGTGAGAAATAAAGCTCGAATCCATCCTCGCCCGTATATCCCGTTCGCGCAATCAAGCAGTCCATCCCATTCACCGTGCCGAAGGCAAAATGATAATAGTGGATGGGATCAAGCAGCACCTTCGTAAATTGCTGCAACAGTCGCTTTGCTTCGGGTCCCTGTATCGCGAGTTGTGAATAGCGCGGCCCGGCATTCTCCACATCCGCGCCGAAGCGGTTGTACCGGACAATATGATCGAAATCCTTATCCTGGTTGCTCGCATTCACGCACAGCAAATAATGACTCTCTGAAATCTTGTGGACGAGCAGGTCATCAACGAACGTTCCCTTGGGCGTCATCAAGCCCGAATACTGTGCCTGGCCGATGGACAGCTTTGCGGCATCGTTGCTGGTCACAAATTGTACAAGTTCGATCGCTGCAGGGCCGCGAATCTCAATTTCGCCCATGTGGCTCACGTCGAACAAGCCTGCCTTCGTCCGCACTGCCTGGTGTTCGGCAATAATGCCGGAATATTCGACAGGCATATCCCAGCCGCCGAAGTTCACCATTTTGGCGCCCATTCGACGGTGAGTGGAATTCAGCGCGGTTTTACGAAGTTCAGCGGTAGCCGGCGTGGTCACAGAATGATTCCCAAAAAGTTCACGGGCAAATGAAACTAACACGCGCGGTTTAGGAGTGTCAAGAAACGGCGCACCTATCGATTCCAAACAGTGGCGCAAGGTTCGTCGGAAGGCCGCTCGCAACCGCCGCGATACCTCATACATTTTTTTGGGTGAACCCGGCCCAAATGGAAGAAGTTTGCCGCAGAGTAACAAGCCAGACCTTCTTGCTTGTTGCCGCCGCCAGCCTCGCTTATATTTGTGTTAGAGGCGATCATGACCGGGGTAGTAGTGTGCATCCAGTGCGACCAACCCGAGGCTAAGTGCTCCTGCGACAAGTATTGCTGTTACTGCCAGGCGCAATATCACGTTCGTCTTTGCGTTGACGGCATGTATTATTGTCCGGATTGCCGGGAAGCTTGCGAGGTTCGATTGGTGGACGCGCGTGGCCAGTGAGCACAGCCGCACCGAATTAATTATCGAAAATGACGCGCGTCTGCTGCGCGCCGTTGGCGGCGTCGTTCAGCATGCCTCCGACCATGTAGGGTTTTCCGAGGAAAGCAAGCAGGAGCTTGCCGATGCCGTTGAGGAAGCTTGCCGGGAAACGTTTCCGCTGGGAAGTAAGAATGGAACAGAACTGAAAGTGACGATCGAGGATTTTGACGACCGGGTGGAAGTGATCCTGGATTCAACAGGGGAACCGCTTCCCAAAAATGCGATTGCGAATCTAACTCCGCAAAGCGGTGGATCCCCGACGGACGGTGGAGCGGCCCGTGCCGCACTGCTCGCCCGGATTGATCGCGTGCTTTATGAAGCGAAAAACGGGCGGCCCCGAATCAAGCTGGTGAAGTACCTTCCCGGGCGCGCTCCGAAAATCTAGTTGGCCTGATCCCCGAATTTAGATTCTGCTGTAAACCAGCTAGCTAGCGGGTATTGCGAACGTCTTGTTCTTCAAAAGCGCGGCCATTTGTACATCACTGACGGGAATATGAATCTGCAGGCGGTCACCGTGCGGAGTCACTTGAACGCCATCCAATGCTTGCGCCAAATCCGGATTCTGCTGCGCTTCCTGGTAGCGGCGGTACATCACTCCGGCCTGCAGCAGCGCCGCTAGCGTGTTCGCATCATCGGGCGAAGCGCAGATCGCGTTGAAATTCGCGTCGACTCCGGAGTCCGCTTTCACCTCGATAATCATTGCTCCGATCTTCTGGACTAAAGCCGCGGCTTGAGGAAACTGGTTGGCCTGCGGCAGCAATTGCTGCATGGCCATGCGCGTGTACGTTTTATTGAGGACCGCCCAGATCATGCCTTGGCCGTTCGCTTCGCTGATCAATGGAAATAGCGAATCATTGTGCAGCAGGCTTTCCGCCGCCCCGAAATGAACATCGATCATTTTCTCCAGCCCGCTGCGCATTCCAAACGCCGCAGTGCTGGAATCGACAAAGAAAAAGAAAATGTCGCTCGCGCCGGAGCCGCTGCCAAACGCGTACAGCTTAAAACCATGCACTTCGTGGAACGGCAGCTTTTGCTGCTTGAATCGGTCCTCGGTCGTGCTCGGATCGAACTGGCCCAGCGCAACGCCGAGGATTTGTTCGCCAGTATCTTTGGTGGCGCTCAGCGAGCCCCAGGCTAGTTCATCCACTTGCGAGTTCGGGTCAATTCCAGCCGATGTCAAAAACTGCTCGAACTGGTGAAAACGGGCAGGCAGCATCTGATCGCGGAGTTGACCGAACCAGGGAAGCTTTCGCGCCGATTTCAAATCGGCATAAGCGAATTCGCCGGTTTCTTTCGGAAACATGGCGATTACGGATGGGCTGAGCGTGGCCGCGGCTGTGGGCTGCGGAAAAAGTGAGCCGATTAGCAAGAACGCGAAGGCTGCTAGAAGGGCAATGCTGATTTGTTTATTCACGGATTTCACTCCTCGGCCTGCGGGACGCCGGATTGGATGGGCATTTATCCCGCGGCTGCTTCTTAAATTCTTTTGGCGGCTTCGAGCGATGAACTTTCACTCAGCCGGGATTCGAGCCTGGTTGCCCGCGAACGCATCGCGGCTACAAAACTTGAATCTTTGAGCGAACCTAGATTGATCGCCACGTTCTCAAGTGCTCCACGGACGGCTGCGGCAGCCATCAAGCGGCCAACGCGAAGGTCTGACAACATAGACGCGCTCGACATACCCTCCAGTTGCCCCAACTGCTCATAAACTTCCATCGCCTGTTCCGCAACCTGCATGGGGACTTCGGCCGCTGCCTCCGTGGCCTTTTCGATCGTCGCATCCCGCGCGCGCTTTTCTTCGGGAGTTTCCTGCGGCAATTTGAACGCTGCCATCACCTGGTTGAACGAAGCGGCGTCGCGATCAATCGCTTTCGTAAGCATCTCGGCAGCGGCTTGAAATTGCCCGAGCGCGGCGCTGAGTGGTTCCACAAATGCCGCTTGTGACTTCTTCTTGCGCGACAAGCCGGCAACCATTTGTCCCAGGCTGGCTCCCAGAGCGCCAGCCAGCGCTGCAACCGAGCCTCCGCCGGGCGCGGCTGTTGGAGCCGCCACTGCCTCCAGAAACGGCTGCGCCAGAGGGGCCAGCTTGCCGGAGCTTTCCATCGGGGCGCCGGCAAGCGCCGCTGAAAGCCGATTCTCCAGCACCTGGGCTGGAGAAAAGTTTTCGAGCTGGAGATAAAACTCCGAAGTCATTTCAATCGCGCGTTTGGGAACCAGCCCTACAATTTCGCTGCCGACGATGCTGACGCCAAATCGCTCCGCTTCGCGCTTCACCATTTCGAACACCCGATGAATGGGGGTCTGCTCGAAGTCCGTCAAGTTAATCGAAACTTGGGCCAGGTGCCGAGCCCGCAAATCTACTCCCATCGCTTTGACATATCGAAGTCCGCCGTTCGAAAAGCGAATTGTCTTGGCGATGCGCTTGGCGACGTCGAGATCGGGCGTGTTCAGATTAATGTTGTAGGCGATTAAGAATTTTCGTGCGCCCACCACCGTGGCTCCGGCTGTGGGATGCAAGCGCGGGTCGCCGACATCCGGAGCACGGTCGGGATTCTTCAAGACTTCCTCGCGCACGCCTTCGAATTGCCCTCTTCGGATATTTTCGAGGTTTGCGCGCTCCGGCCGCTGAGCCGCGGCTTCGTAGAAATAGACGGGGATTTGGAATCGTTCCCAGATGGCGCGGCCCGTTTTTTTCGCTAGCGCGACGCAGTCTTCAATGGTCACGCCTTCAATTGGAATGAAGGGAACCACATCAGTGGCGCCCAGGCGCGGATGCGCGCCGGTATGGCGGGTCAGATCAATCAATTCGAGGGCCTTACCCACTCCACTCAAAGCCGCTTCCGCCACTGCTTCTGGCTCGCCGGCCAGCGTGACGACTGAGCGATTGTGGTCGGCGTCGCCTTCGCGATCGAGCACGTAGACTCCCGGAACTGCGCGCATCGCATCGACAATCGCATCGATTTTCCGCGCGTCCCGGCCTTCGGAAAAATTCGGCACGCATTCGATCAGACGATTCATGAAAGTTTGGTCAGCAGTCTTTTCCGGCCCGCATCTCAAGCGTGCTGGGGCGCAAGACGCCCAGGCACGGAAAGTGAGTCCGCCACTTCAACACTGAGCCAGCGAATACCCTAAGCCTTCGATCGCGGGAAGATGATTTGACCGCGTTTCATCGTCAGCACGCAGTGATTCACTCCAAAATAATACGGGATTTCGCGATAGTCGGCCAGATCGAACACCGCAAGGTCCGCGTATTTGCCAACCTCGAGCGAGCCGATTCGATTGTGTCTGCGCAAGGCGTATGCACCATTGATCGTTGCGGCGCCGATGGCTTCGGCGGGCGACAGGCCCATTTGGGTGCAGGCCAAGGATAGGATCATTTGCATATTCAGCGTGGGACTGGTGCCCGGATTGTAATCCGTCGCCAGCGCCACGATTGCACCGGCTTCGATGAATTTCCGGGCGGGAGCATATTGCGAAAGGCCGAGATGAAAACAGCAACCCGGCAGCAACGTACATGCAACCTCCGAGGCGGCAAGCGCGCGGATGTCCCTAGCACTTACTTTTTCCAGATGATCCGCGCTGGCCGCGTGCAATTGGACGGCGAGCAGCGCGGCACCGGATTGTGCAAGCTGCTCCGCGTGCAATCTCAACTGCATTCCGCAGGCTCGTGCGGCCGTCAATATCTTTCGGGACTGCTCGACCGTGAACGCCCCGCGATCGCAATACACGTCACAGAATTCAGCAAGGCCAGCGAGCGCGACTTGCGGAATCCAGCGGCGGACAAGCAGATCCACGTAAGCATCAGGACGGCGGTGAAATTCCGGAGGCGTGACGTGCGCTCCAAGAAACGTGGAAACCACGTCAAGCGGATGCTCTTGATTCAACGTCCGCTGCAGCCGGAGAATTTTCATTTCGCTGGAAAAATCGAGGCCGTAGCCGCTTTTCGCTTCTACCGTGGTGGTTCCGTGCGCGGCAAAATCATCCAGATGGGCCAGCGCTGTTTTTTTTAATTTCGCCACGGGCGCGCGCCGCAAGCCCCTGACCGATGAAAGAATTCCTCCGCCCGCGCGGGCGATTTGCTGGTATGTCGCGCCGCTAATTCGCTGCTCGTATTCCGCGGCGCGGCTGGCGGGGAAAATAAGATGCGTGTGCGAGTCCACAAAGCCCGGAAGGACAACGCCGCCCTTCAGCTCTAGTTGTTTCGCCTTTCGCGCCGCGGCAAGTTTTTCGATTTTGCCGCGCGGCCCAACCGCGGCGATGTGTTCGCCGGAAATCAGCAACGCGCCATCGCGAATGATGGCGGGTTCTCCAAGCCTGCGACCGCGTCGCGGCGCACTTCCGTTCATGGTGATGAGTTCTGAACAGCCGGTAATCAGCCAGGCGCCCAATCAATTTACCCCGTACGCGTGATGCTAACGGTACTGAAAACTGCAACGGACCGCAACCGGGTTGCTTTAATTTCAGGGAATTCGCTTCGATCGCGCGATCCGTACTTAGAAAGAGCTATTCATGGGAATGGATTACGTCCCGTTCAATCGTGTCGTGGCATTCGAAGGAAGCAAGATGACAAATTCACTGCCGGGCGAAATCCTGCGCGGACTGTCCAGCTCACCCAAAGATTAGCGTCTGTGGGCGTTGAGCATTCGCAGAGTCTTGGAACTCAGCTCGGACTTGAACCTACTGCATTGGAATCTTGACATTGTGTTTCCGCGCGAATTCCGCGGCTTCGCCGTATCCGGCGTCTACATGTCTCGCGACTCCAATGCCCGGGTCATTCGTTAACACTCGTTCAATGCGCGCGGCCATTTCTTTGGTTCCGTCCGCCACGGTCACTTGTCCGGCATGCAAAGAATAGCCAATTCCCACGCCGCCTCCATTGTGGATCGAAACCCAGCTTGCTCCGCTTGCTGTATTCAGCAGTGCATTCAGCAGCGGCCAATCCGCCACAGCATCCGAGCCGTCCTTCATCTTTTCGGTTTCGCGAAAGGGCGAGGCCACGGAGCCGCAATCCAGATGATCCCTGCCAATTACAATCGGTGCTTTCAACTCGCCTTTCGCCACCAGATCGTTCAACGCCAAACCGAATTTGTCCCGCTCTCCATAGCCCAGCCAGCAAATCCGCGATGGCAATCCCTGGAATTGCACGCGCTTGCGCGCCAGCTCAATCCAACGCGTCAGCGTTTTGTCGTGAGGAAACATTTGCAGCACCAAGTCATCCGTGCGAGCAATATCCGACGGCTCACCCGACAAAGCTGCCCAACGAAACGGCCCGCGGCCTTCGCAAAACAGCGGCCGAATGTAGGCTGGCACAAATCCTGGGAAATCGTAGGCGTTCTTCACGCCCTGCTCGAACGCCATGGTCCGGATGTTATTGCCGTAATCAAACGTCACCGCGCCCATTTTTTGCAACGCAAGCATTCCTTCCACATGCCGCGCCATCGATTCCATGGATCGCTTGCGGTATGTCTCCGGATCGCTGTGGCGCAATTCGTTGGCGTGTTGCAACGAAATACCGTGGGGAACATATCCTCCAACGGGATCGTGCGCGCTGGTTTGGTCCGTCAGTAAATCCGGAAGCACTCCACGGCTGGCGAGTTCGGGAATCACATCCGCGCAATTGCCGATCAAGCCTACGGAAGTGGCTTCGCGCTTGCGCACTGCATTCTTCAGGATCCGCAATGCTTCCTCGAGATTGTTCACCATCACATCGCAATAGCCGGTCTTCACGCGCCGCTTGATTCGCTCGGGATCAACATCGATGCCCAGAAACGCCGCGCCATTCAGTGTCGCTGCCAGCGGCTGAGCGCCACCCATTCCGCCCATACCGCCGCTCACCACCAGCTTGCCGGAAAGATCCCCGCCAAAATGTTTTCGGGCCGCGGCCGCGAACGTCTCATAAGTTCCCTGCAAAATTCCTTGCGAGCCGATGTAAATCCAGCTTCCCGCTGTCATCTGGCCGTACATCATTAGTCCGGCGCGATCGAGTTCGTCAAAATGTTTCCAGTCGCTCCAATGTCCCACCAGGTTCGAATTTGCGATCAGCACACGCGGAGCATAAGAATGCGTACGGAAAATGCCCACGGGTTTTCCAGACTGCACCAGCAGCGTTTCATCGTTCTCCAGGCTGCGCAAGGACGCAACAATGGCATGGAAACACTCCCAATTTCGCGCTGCCTTGCCACGGCCGCCATACACAATTAATTCGTCTGGTTTCTCGGCTACTTCGGGGTCAAGATTGTTCATCAACATGCGCAGCGCCGCTTCCTGTTGCCAGCCCTTGCAAGAAATCGTTGTCCCGCGCGGCGCGCGCACTTGTGGAATCGTTGCGAGATTCTCCGTGGCAAGTTTTGTCATCAGCAATCTCTCCCAAATGATCTTAACGCACGGCTGGCCGCTTTTGTAGCGGCGAGCAACATTCCTGCTCGGTTTCGCCATTACGGATGAGCGCGGGTTTCCTATTTGGCAAGATCTTTGGCTGGACCGCGTCTTGCCGCTGATTCACTTGTAATCTTCCGGTGTCCGCGTCATGCCAGTTTCATTGCCAGTAGGAGCGGTGATGCGTTACATTGGCCAGTAGCCAATGTCATACCCCACGCTGCCGCAGGCGTTCCTGGAAGCAATCGACCGCCTTTCCAGCCCTCATGCCGCGCTGCGAAAAGTGGGCGGCCAATGGGAGCCGGTTTCTTCATTCGAATTTCTGCATCGTGCCGCTGGTTTATCACACGCGCTCCACATGCTTGGAATCAAGCCTGGAGATCGCGTCGGTTTGATTTCCGCCAACCGCCCCGAATGGCACATCTGTGATTTTGCGATTCTTGGCCTGGGGGCGGTGAGTGTGCCGGTTTATTTTCGCGAATCGGCTGACCGGCTCACTTACATCCTCAATGATTCGGGCGCGCGAGTGGCCATTGCGACAGGCCCGGAACAGGCGCGCCTGTTGTTGAGTTGCCGCGAGCGTTTGCCGGCCGTGGAGCAAATCATTGTCGCGGACGCGGCTGAAGAGCGCGGCAAGGATTTGCTACGGTACGAAACGCTGATCGCCAGCGCCGGCGAAGCGGAAATCGCCGAGTATCGGCGCAATGCCGCCGAAGTGACGCTCGATCAGCTCGCCACAATTCTTTACACTTCCGGCACTACCGGCGAACCGAAAGGTGTGATGCTCACGCAACTCAATTTGAGTTCCAACGTGTTTGACAGCATGAAGAGGTCGACCTGGGGTCCGGCCGATATCGGACTTTCCTTCCTCCCGCTTTCTCATGTTTTTGAGCGAATCGTCGATTACAACTATCTGTTCCGGGGGACCTGCATCGCGTATCTGGAAAGAATCGAAGATGTGCAGCACGCTCTTCTCGAAGTACGTCCCACGTTGATCGCCTCGGTGCCGCGGCTCTTTGAGAAAACGTATGCAAACGTAATGGAAAAGGGACGCAACACCAGCGGGTTGAAGCGGCGGCTTTTCAATTGGGCTTTGGGAGTAGCAGACAGCGCCGTTCCCTGGCGTGCTTACGGAAAGCCTGCAACGCTGGGATTGAAGATTTCCTGGGCAGTAGCGGATTGGCTCCTGTTTTCCAAGATTCGTAAGGGGCTCGGCGGGCGGCTGCGTGAAATCAGTTCTGGCGGCGCGCCTCTCGATCCCGAACTGGCGGAGTTCTTTTGGTCGGTCGGGCTGCCCATCTACCAGGGCTATGGGCTCACTGAGACTTCGCCAATCGTCTCCACGAACGCGCCGGGCGCGAATAAAGTGGGCACGGTGGGCAGACCCATTGAAAACGTGGAAGTGCGCATCGCTGACGACGGGGAAATTCTGGTTCGCGGGCCCTGCGTGATGCGCGGGTATTATCAAAAACCGGACGAGACACGCGCGGTGCTTTCCGAGGATGGCTGGCTAGGCACCGGCGACATCGGCCGGCTGGATGCCGATGGATATTTGCTCGTCACCGACCGAAAAAAGGAACTCTTAAAGACTGCAGGCGGCAAACTGATCGCGCCGCAGCCGATCGAGAACCGTTTAAAGGCGAGCCCCTACATTTTGAATTGCGCGATAGTAGGCGATCGACAAAAGTTCATCTCGGCATTGATCGTGCCCAATTTTAGCAATGTCGAGGCCAAGGCAAAAGAAATCGGAATCTCATTTGCCTCGAATTCGGAGCTGGCTGAGCATCCCTGGGTGCGCGAATTGATCGAGGGAGAGTTGAAGCGGCTGTGCGCAGACCTCGCGCAGTACGAAAAACCTAAACGATTCGCGTTGTTGGAAAAGGATTTCACGACTGCGGCAGGCGAACTTACGTATACGCTCAAGTTGAAGCGCAGGGTTATTGAGCAACACTATCATTCCGTGATTGAACAGCTCTACGCCGACGTCGAGGAACCTCGCCCCCATCGACACTCCTGATCCGAAGAAAAGTTTCTGCGTATTCCCCGCACGCCGTTCCGGCGATGATCCGCATTCCCGGGGTTTGGATTGTTGCGAAGGGCGGGTTAGAATGCACGCAGGAGAAAGTGAGATGACGGATCAATTGGTGATTGCCGGGCGTGCATTCAAATCGCGGCTGATCGTCGGGACGGGAAAATACCGTACCCCACAGGAAATGGTGAGGGCGCATCAGGCGTCCGGTGCGGATATGGTTACCGTAGCCGTGAGGCGTGTGAATCTTACGGACCGCTCCAAGGATTCGTTGCTCGATTACATCGATCGCCAAAAATTCTTCATTTTGCCAAACACAGCCGGTTGCTACTCGGCGGACGAAGCCATTCGTACAGCGCGCTTGGGCCGAGAAGTGGGCCTTTCCGAGTGGGTGAAGCTGGAGGTGATCGGCGACGAGCAAACACTATTTCCTGAAACCGAAGAACTGGTGAAGGCCACGAGAATTCTCGTGAAGGAAGGCTTTATTGTCCTGCCTTACACCAACGACGATCTGATCGTCGCGCGCAAACTGGTGGACGCCGGCGCTTCCGCCGTGATGCCCCTGGGCGCGCCAATTGGCTCCGGAATGGGAATTCAAAATCACGCGAATCTGCGAATTCTGCGCGAACGAATCACGGAAGTTCCACTCATTGTGGATGCGGGCGTCGGTACTGCGTCCGATGCCGCAGTGGCCATGGAGCTTGGCGCCGACGGTGTATTGATGAACACCGCGATTGCCGCGGCAGAAGATACTGTCTTAATGGCGGAAGCGATGCGCGCCGCCGTCGATGCCGGGCGAAAAGCGTTCCTCGCCGGGCGAATCCCGCGGAAACTCTACGCAACAGCCTCAAGCCCATTGACCGGCGTCATTCGCTAGACGCATTGCTTGGACAGTTCGTGAATAGAGTTCGAATGGCGAACGGGTTCGAGCACACTGCGGCGAAACAATTCCTTGCGTGAGCAGAAGATTTAGCAATTTACCGGAATAAGGTATGCCATAGGATGTCCACTCCCGCGTGGACCAGGCAAGAAGCAAAGATCGATCCGGTCTTCAGCCAAGCCCGGCCGTAAAAAATCCCAGCGATCGTTGCAAGGATCACATATCGCCAATTCGGAAATGGGCCGTTGTTGATATGGGACAAGCCAAAAATTCCGGCGGCAACAAACAATGCGCCATATCGGCTGTTAAAACTTTTAGCCAGAAGATTTTGGATCAATCCCCGAAATAGGAATTCTTCGGGCCATGCGGTGAATACCAGGATTCCCAGCCCAAACAGCGGCAGTGATCGTAGCCGCGTCCAGGAAGGATCGAAGTGGATGAATCCGATTGCCTCGCCCAGCGGAATTGCGATCAGCGCAAAGACGCAGAAATTGAAAACCACCTCGAATGCGAAGCCTCGCCCCCACTCGATGGAATAACCAATCCCATCCAGCCGCCTTAAAAACAGGAATGTGGCCAAAGCCGCATTCACCGCAAAAAGAATCGTCAGCGTATGCGCCAGCTCCGGTGGAAAAGGAAAGATGCGATTGAGCAGGCGCAGCTCAACCGGGATCCAAATTGCGATCACAGCCAAGTAATCTAGCCATACGCCGGGGGCGTGCTTACCCGCACTGAACACCAGCAGCGCGGGAATAAAAAGGTACGCCGCGCCAAAGACAGCAGATTTCCAGTCGAGACCGTTCGAAAATAGCGCATAGAGAAGCAACGCCGCGAACGGTACGAGCAACGCAAGCCATGGACCTCGGCGATTGAACCAAGCCACTACAGTTTGGCCAAAACCTTTTGTGGCGGGAAATAACATTCCCGCGAGCAGGATCGCGCTTGCCAGGAGTGCGAAAGCAAAGCGCCGGCCGCTGTAGCCGTGCCAGGTGCCGAGAAAGGCACCGATGAGCAGCAGCGCCGCCCAAACAGCAACCGCGCCCGTAAAATTCAAGTTTCGGTTGAAAGGCATGGCGCGATAGTCTAGCGCAGCCTTTTGCGGTTTGCTTGAAATGTGTTGGAGCCGGCAAGAGGATATTTCTGGGGATAGCCCTCGAAAATGACAGCCGAACTGTCAAGAAAACGAATTGCCTACATCGATTGGATGCGCGGCTTGGCATGCGTATTGATGTTCCAGACGCATTGCTACGATTCCTGGCTGGGCGGTTCAGCGCGCACCACCAAATTCATCGGTTGGTCGCAGCTATTGGGAACGCTGCCGGCTCCACTGTTTCTCTTCCTGGCCGGAATGTCCTTCGCGCTGGTCACCGACCGGATGCGCGTGAAGGGCGCATCGCCGAATCGAGATTGCGATGACGACCATCCGTCGTGGTGCGGAAATTTTTGCGCTCGGAGTGTTATTCCGAATTCAGGAATATGCATTCGGGCTGCCATGGTCGCCTTGGACTGACCTGCTGCGCGTGGATATTCTGAACACAATTGGTTTTTCGATGATGTTGATGGGAGTGGTCTGCCGATTCGCTCGCACCCGTAGGTGGAAACATCGCGCTTGCCGTCGTCACCACGCTGGTTATCGCACTTGCTACGCCAGCTTTGTGGACCACTTGGCGGCCGCGCTGGCTACCTTGGTTTTTGGAATCGTACGTGAATGGCGTCCACACCTATAACGTTCCGCAGCCCTGGCTGTTCCCGGTTTTTCCTTGGACCGGATTTGCATTTGCCGGCCTTGCAGTCGGATTTTTTCTTTTCACGGACTGGGCGCGTCAACGGGAAGTACAAGCGATCACTCTGCTAGGCGCCGGTGGCGCGGCACTTTATTATTTTGCTTTGTGGCTCGACGCGCGCCCTCTGCAAATTTATGCCGTGTATGACTTCTGGCATTCGAGCCCGAATTTCTTCCTGGCGCGCGTTGGAATTTTGCTCGCCATAATGCTCGCGAGTTACGCTTGGTGCCGCTGGGGCATGGGAGAGTGGGGATTCAGCCCGCTGGTGCAGCTTGGACAGGCTTCCTTGCTCGTCTACTGGGTGCATATTGAATTTGTGTATGGCCGCTTTTCGATTTTGGAAAAGCGCCAGCAGAGCATTCCCTGGGCGACATTCGGCCTTCTGGTGATTTTCATCGCCATGGTGCTGCTCTCCATGTTGCGAACGCGAACCAAAGGCCGAGGTCCAGAAATCCTGGCATGGTCAAGACGCAAAGTGATGCACGCGGCCAACAGGGCCTCGAACTGACTCAAGCTATTCCTGTGGAATTACTTGTTCGGAGATTTCTGCGGCTTCGATGTAGCGTTTGAAGGTTCGCCCGGCCTCGCCGGCAATTTGAAAATGAACTCGCCGGGGCGCGCCAGGCCCATATCTCGCGCGATGCCCTCAATGGCGGAAGGATCGGTCTTCAGTTCCTTCACTCGATCTTGCAATTTGCGATTTTCTTCATCCAAACGTTGGATTTCCTGCCGAATTTGCGAAGCTTCTTGTTGCGTGCGCCGCATGGCCAGAACACCGTGAGCGCCGAAAATGTCATGAATTACCAGGAAACCTAGCGCCACAGCCCATAATTCCTTAGAGTAGCGCTGAACCAATGCCAGCAAGCGCCGCCTGATTCGCGCCAATTGCTCGGAAAGTTCTAGCTGTAAATCCATTTGCGAGCTTCCTCCGCAAGTTGCTGTGACTTTTTTATGGATGCGGCTTCGGAATAAATTCGAACGATTGGCTCGGTTCCCGATGGTCGCATCAGCAGCCACGATTGGTCATCGAAGATCAGTTTTAACCCTTCTGTACGGTCCGTGCGCGCCACGTGGTGCCCGGCAAAATCAGTAAATTCGCCGCGCAATCGATCCAGGAGCTTTGCCTGAATGTTCGGAGCCAGATGGATATTCACGCGGACGGGCCAGTATTCCCCTCCCACGCGGCGGAACAGGTCGCGAAGTTGATCCATGATGGAAGCGCGCCTCGCCGCGATCATTTCCGCCACCAGCAGACAAGCGAGGATGCCGTCCTTGTCCGGAATATGACCGCGGATCGTTAGGCCGGCGCTTTCCTCTCCGCCGAGCGCGATCTTATCCTGGTCGATCAATTGGCCGATGTATTTAAATCCTACCGGCGTTTCATAGAGCGGCACTCCATGAATGCGAGCCACCGCGTCCAGCAAATGCGTTGTCGCAATACTGCGGCCGGCGCCCAGCTTCCAACCCCGCGTCTCGAGAAGATAATCAAACAAGAGTGCCAGTATGTGGTTCGGCTGCACAAAGGAGCCGTCTCGATCGAGAAAACCGAAACGATCGGCATCACCGTCCGTCGCAAGCCCCGCGGCGGCACCTCCATCGATCACTGCTTTCATCAGTGGCGCTAGATTCTCCTCGGATGGATCGGGTCCCGTTCCTTCAAACAAAACGTCTCGGCAGGTTCGAATCGCCTCCACTGCGATCTCGTGGTCACTCAGAGCACGGTCCAGATAACCAGCCCCGCAGCCATGCAGAGCGTCGCTGACGAATGAGAGCTTCGCGGAGGTCAGTACGTCGAAGCGAACCAATTCCTTAAGCCGTTCCAGGTAGGTCCCGCGCAAATCAACGCGTTCAAACTCAGCTTCGCCGCCATGGCCGGGAGCGGGACTTTCCACCGCGCCCAGTTTGGCCGCCCGCGCTTCGATATCCTTGGTCACCTCGGGGAGCGCCGGACCACCATCCGCACCGGAAAATTTGATTCCATTGTATTCCGCCGGGTTATGGCTGGCGGTGATGTTGATGGCGCCATCCAATTTCCGGCGCATAATTTCATATGCGATCGTGGGAGTGGGGGTGGCGCGGTCGCAAAAAAGCACTCGGCAGCCGCGCGCGCGGAGGATTTCGGCGCAAGCACGTGCGAATTCTTCGGAAAGGAAGCGCGTATCGTAGCCGATCAACAGAGTGGGAGCGCTCTTCTTGCTGAGCACATGATCGGCGATCGCAGCAGCAGCCAGGCGGACGCCAGGGAAATTAAACTGGTCGGCCATGACGGCTCGCCAACCGGAAGTGCCGAAATGGATCGCGTTGCTCTCCATGCGCGGGTATTCTATCTTGGCTTGTAGGCGCACCACATCACAAAAGATCGCACAGCCGGTAGCTAAGAGTAACGACAGCGAGGGAAGCACCATGGTCATGAAAGACAAAGTGGTTGTGCTGGTCACCTGCGGTACTGCCACCGAGGCCGAAACAATCGCTCGTGAGGTGGTTGGACGCCGCTTGGCGGCCTGCGTGAATATCCTGGAATCTCCAGTGCGATCTATCTATCGCTGGAATGACCGCGTGGAAAACGCGCCTGAGCATCTCTTGCTGATCAAGACATCGAAAAAACTCATGAAGCCCTTGCAGCAAAGCATCGAGCAAATTCATAGTTACGACGTCCCGGAATTAATCGCTTTGCAGATAAGCGACGGCTCGCCGGATTATCTTCGATGGCTCGAGGACTCCATTCGCATCCCTCGCCGTAAGCGAGCTCCTAGACCGGCCCGCGTCGCCCCGACGCCGGAGCAAATCGAACAGATGAAGCCGCTCGACCTTCTTCCGGACGAAGCTCAAGGAAATGATGCGATTGAGTCCCGGGATAAGATGAAAGAAGATTCTGAAACCTAGCCAGCACTTCGTTTTTCACGGGGGCCTGATGGCATCATGGCCATCTTTAAACTTTCGCCAGGGCTTGTTCGAGATCCGCAATCAGATCTTCGGCATCCTCGATCCCCACTGACAGGCGTACAAGTCCATCCGTAATGCCGATTTGCAGGCGCACATCGGGCGGAATTGAAGCATGAGTCATCAAGGCGGGTAAGGAGATCAAAGTTTCCACCCCTCCCAGGCTTTCCGCGAGCGAACAAAGATGTACATTATCCAACAGCCGCCGAGCCGCTTCCAGCGAGCCAAGATCAAACGAAAGCATGCCCCCGAATCCTTTTTGTTGTCGTTTGGCGATTTCGTGTTGAGGATGCGAATCCAAGCCGGGATAAATCACTCGCATCACTTTTGGGTGGTTTTCAAGGTATAAGGCCAGTTTTCTGCCATTTTCGTCGTGCCGTTCCATGCGCACCGCCAGCGTCTTGATGCCGCGCGAGACAAGAAAGCAATCCATGGGCGCCAATCCCGCGCCAGCGGAACGCTGAATAAAATAAATCTGCTCGGCATCTTCGGGTTTGGTAAGGATCACGGCGCCCCCGGTAGCGTCGCTGTGGCCGTTCAGGTATTTCGTCATGGAATGCACCACGATGTCTGCGCCCAGGGCGATCGGCTGCTGCAGATAGGGGCTCAGAAAGGTGTTGTCCACCACCAGCCTGATATTCCGCGCGTGCGCCAGTTTCGCCACCGCCGGAATATCGGTAACGATCATCGTGGGATTTGTTGGTGTTTCGACGTAGAGCATTTTTGTATTCGGCCGAAGCGCTTTTTGCAGCTTCTCAAAGTTCGATGTATCCACGAAACTGAACTCCAACCCGAATTGCACCAGTAGTTTTGTCGTCAACCGGAAGACACCGCCATAGACAGCTTCCGATAGAATCATATGGTCGCCCGGCCTCAACAGACGAAACACTGCGTCGATTCCAGCCATGCCTGTGGTGAACACATACGCGGCTTGCCCGCCTTCCAGTTTGGCCACGCAACGCTCCAGCGCCTTGCGATTGGGGTGATTCGTTCGAGCGTAGTCGTACCCCTTATCCTTGCCGAGCTTTTCCTGGACATACGTCGACGTCTGGTAAATTGGCGCGACGATGGCTCCCGTAGCCGGTTCTGGTTCCTGGCCAACGTGAAGAGCGTCCGTTGAAAATCCCATAGTCTTCCTCCCGTGGGCAGCAAGCAGCCCGTTGAATCTGCCGCGCGAAACTTAACAGATGCCCTGGTAACAGTTTCCGGTTGCGGAATCTTCGTCGCGGGTATTAGATTGAATGCGAACCTGCCGACGGTTGGCGATACCGCAGAATTGCCGGACGAAGGTAGCGCAGAGCGTGCTGGCAGTCAATTGATCGCTGTCATCTGTAACACTTATAAGCAAATGTATCGTAGCTGCAGTTGAACATCACAATCGGTTCTCACAGCATCCAACGGAGCGAAGAATTCGAGCAGGTGTCGATCATGTTCTCAACTTCATGTAAGCTTCACTATCACGGGTCTCCCAGCAAACTCGTAGCGTCCTGCATTATCGCCTTACTCACCGCCGGGCTGGTTCTGGCTCAGGCTAAGCCTGACGACAAGAAGCAAAAGTCCGATGATTCGCTCACCACAAGGATTCGTATCGTGATCACAGGTGGTGAACAGGATCACCCGATTGCAGGAGCTAGTGTTTACGTTCGCTTTACGGAACCGAAGTTCCTGCACAAAGATAAGCGGGTGGAGATGAATTTGAAGACGAGTCTGGAAGGTGTCGTGAAGGTTCCTGAAATTCCTCGCGGAAAAACTGAAATCCAGGTAATTGCCCCGGGATGGAAGACATACGGGAAGTGGTTCGACCTGCAGAAGGATGAAGAGACGATCAACATCCGCTTGGACCGGCCGACAAAGTGGTATTGAGTCCGCCCGTCGGTCGGTGATTTAGTTATCGTCGTATAAACACTTCGCTCTGATATGAAAAGTTTTTGCCTAATGGGAACTTTTCTATCCCGTCCGGGATTTCCTCTCGCACTCAATCTTGATTTTCAATTGCCCAATTCTTGTGCAATCAGCATAAGCGCTGATTCTGATGTGCGTTTGCGCACGAAGAATGAACTTTTCCACAAGCTTTTCAACACAACTGTTGAAAAGTGTCTCAGCGATGATCGGCGCAATGCCACTTGAATCGCCTGCCGAATTGAATCGTGCAAGATTTCTTTTCCTGGAAGACTGGGATTGAATCCTGGGCGTGTTGAGTCCGTCTGAGAATCAGGAAAACTGGGAATTGCCTGCTGCGAAATGCCGAAAGTAGCAACCCTCAAACGATCTGGGACAATTGTTGATTTCATTTGAGCGCTGAACTTCGATGCAGCTGTCTCAGCCATGCGCATGCACTCTCGGAAGTAAATCGGATCACCGGTTCATCAAAATTATCGGGGTGTCGCCTCGCGCGCCAGAAAACACTTCAATCGCTTGCTTTGGCGCGAAACAAGCGCGATATTTAACCCGAGCTTGGCCGGAGGATTGGCGTGCCTGAGACGGTCTACAAGGGCTTCACCATGTGGCAGATGATGTGGAACGACCTAATGCTGCGTCCTCTGCGCACAATCGTCGCTATTCTGGGCGTCGCGATTGAAATTCTCTTGATCTTGCTGATCGTTGGCATGACTTCCGGCGTGATCTCGGAATGGGCCCACAGAGTAGAGGGTGTAGGCGCGGACATCCTGGTACAGCCGCCAAATTCGTCCATTTTCTTAGCATTGAGCAGTCCAGTCATGCAGGAATCCGAGGGCCAGCAAATCGCCAGCCTTAAGAATGTGGACGAAGCTTCCCCGGTGCTGGTGGCTCAAGATACGGGATCGCTCGACATGATTTACGGGATCGACTACAAGAGCTTTAATGCCCTAAGCGCAAATGGCTTTCGCTTCTTGTGGGGTAAGCCGTTTAGTCAGCCGGATGACGTAATTATCGATGACCTCAAGGCTTCCACGAAGCATTTGAAAGTGGGGCAAAAAATTTCAATGCTCGGCCATGAGTTTACCATCTGCGGCATTGTCTATCACGGCCGTGGCGCGCGCAGCTATATTCCGCTCAAAACCGCTCAGGACCTGGTCGGCGCCGAGGGTCGGGTTTCGATGTACTACGTTCGCAGCACGGGGGATACCGACGCAACGCGACTTTCGCTCACCAATCTGCTTCCCGGCCACCGGGTGCTCTCGATGGCCGAATATCTCACGCTCATGAATTCTTCAAATCTCCCCGAACTCAAGCCTTTTATCCGCTCCATGGTAGCCTTGGGAGTGGTGATCAGCTTCATTGTGGTGCTGTTGACCATGCATACCATGGTCATGGAGCGGACGCGCGAAATCGGTATTTTGAAAGCTCTGGGTGCCTCGCGCTTTGAAATCATGACCGTTATTTTGGAAGAGACTCTGATCATGGCCGCTCTGGGAACTTTGCTCGGGTTGACAGCCACATTCAGTGTCCGTGAGATTTTGAAAATCACCACTCCGACGCTTACCATTCTCATTTCAGATGCCTGGATCCTGCAGGCCATCGGCCTGGCTGTAGTTGGCGCGCTAGCGGGAGCGCTTTACCCGGCGTATCGTGCCACACTCGTTGATCCCGTCGAAGCTCTAGCCTATGAATAAGCGTGTGAACGTTGGAGAATATCGATTTACCGGCATCCATTCGCGATGGGTAAGGTTCCAGAGGGCATGGTATGATTTTCCGGTACGATCCGCGCTGTCCGTCAATTCATGAAGCAGCTGATTGTGAACGCGGATGATTTTGGATTGACCATAGGCGTAAATACTGGCATTGTCCGCGCATTCCGGGAAGGCATATTGACAAGCACCACGCTCATGGCCGGCGGTGCGGCTTTCTTGGATGCGGTCGAGCAGGCTAAGGCCAACCCCGAACTCGGTGTAGGATGCCACCTGGTACTGGTTGGCGATCGTGCGGTAGCTCCTCGCGAGGCCGTGTCTTCGCTTGTCGATCGCAATGGGCATCTGCCAAAAAGCTTGCTCTCTTTGGTTGCGAAGTTAGCCCGTGGACGAATTCGGATTGGCGAGATCGAGAATGAGTTCCGAGCGCAAATCTTGCATCTGCGGGAGGCCGGTATCGAGCCCAGTCATCTTGATACGCACAAACACACGCATTCCATTCCGCAAGTGATGGATGCAATGATGCGGGTGGCGCAAGAATCCGGAATTTTACGCGTTCGGAAACCGTACGAGCACGCGCGGCATGGAGCAGCGGCTACGAAGCGAAATGGAAACGCGCGATTGCGGCAGCGTGCTCTATCTGCTGCGTCGCGAACCACGGCCACGCGCTTCAGACGCCTGGTGCGGGAAACGGGAGTGCGTACCCCGGACTATTTTTACGGGATTCATCTGACGGGATCGCTGGGGAGCGAAGCCTTGCTGGAGATTTTGGAAGCTCTGCCGGAGGGATCGAGCGAACTGATGAGCCATCCCGGCTTGTGCGATTCCGAATTGCAGCAGTTGCCCACGCGGCTGAAGCATCAAAGGGAACTGGAGTTGGCAGCCTTGCTCAATCCAGCCGCGCGTCGCGTCGTCGAGCGGCAGGGCATTCGCTTGATCAGCTACCGGGAGTTGAACTAAAGACATGTTTGAACACGATGGAATGTTGCCGAAGTACTCCGTTGTAGTGCCCCTTCACGACGAACAAGAGAGTGTGCGCGAGCTTTATCATCGCCTCTGCGATGTGATGAACGGCCGCTACGAGCCTGCTGAATTTCTTTTCATCGACGACCATTCCACCGACGCTACCCCGGAGATTCTTGCGGAAATTGCTGACGAAGATCCTCGCGTGATTGTGCTCCGGCTAAAGCGCAATTATGGACAGACCGTAGCGCTCGCAGCGGGATTCGACAACGCCTCGGGTGACGTGATCATTTCCATGGATGGTGATTTGCAGCACGATCCGGCCGACATCCCCGCCATGATTGAGGCTCTCGAAGAAACCGATAGCGACATCGTGAGCGGGTGGCGCCAGAAACGCGTGGACAATTTCCTGATGCGCAGGCTTCCTTCGCGAGTCGCCAACTGGATGATGGCCAAGCTTTCCGGCGTCGACATTCATGATTTCGGGACTACCTTCAAAGTGTATCGGCGCGAGACCATCAAAGACATTCGTCTCTATGGGGAATTGCACCGCTTTATTCCTGCTCTGGCAGCCTGGAATGGAGCAAAAGTTATCGAGATTCCGATCAAGAATATCGTGCGTCCCGTCGGCCAATCTCATTATGGAATCTCCCGTACTCTGCGAGTCTTGTTCGATCTGATCACCATGCGTTTTTTGCTCCGTTACATGACTCGCCCGCTCCATTTCTTCGGCCCTACCGGCCTCGTAAGCTTCCTGGGTGGTGCGGGCGTCCTTCTCGTTTTGTTCATCCAGAAAGTTTTCTTCGGCACTGAATTGTTTGTGAAGCACGGGCCGCTGCTTATTTTTGGCATGATGCTTTGCCTGTTCGGCCTGCAGTTGCTTGCCATGGGACTGGTCGGCGAACTTCTGATGCGCACGCATTTCGAGGCCCACCAAAAACCCGTGTATCGCATCGAACGGATTGTAGGTGCCCGGCTCGCCGGAACTTCCAATTTAGATTTTCATCCCCCGCTCAGTCGGCGATCGGATTAGAATGCTGCCGAGGGGAGGAATATTGGCCGGGCGCAGATCGCGTCGTCGCGCCGGCGATTCTGTACCTCATTTCGGCGGGCGGCAAAAACTCCATTCTTGCTGTAGCACATACTCTAGTAGTAAAACGAATACGCCGGTTCGGGAGCAAGCGGCAAGCAGTCCCTGGAATTGGCATATAAATTCAAGATCGTCAAACTCGGGGCACACTCCGGATTGCCAACTCTGCGGAATCGATGCCAAAATCTGCGGTTTCGCGCCTCTCGGCGCGTGAGGGGGAACTCAATGCGAACGAAATTGATGGCCGGAATTGTATTTTTATTGTCGGCGGCGATGGTCTACGCCGGGGACGTTTGGAAAGATAAATCTTACGATCAATGGACTCAAGCTGACCTGGAAACCGTCATGTTCCGCTCGCCTTGGGCGCAGATGGTTCAGGTCGAGACATCCTGGAAGAAAGACAACGCCTCAACCGACGCGAACCGGGCCGGCTCTGAGCGAGCTCCGGGGGGAGCGGGTTCATTCGGCAGTACTCCCCAGCAGGCTACAAATGATCCCAACAATCCTTCTTCCAGCATGGCCTCACGGAACATGGGCCCGTCCACCACATTCGTTGTCCGCTGGTCATCCGCTTTGGTGGAACGCCAGGCTTTGACGCGCAATGCTGTATTGAGTGGCCAGATGTCTGCCGCCGATGCCGAAAAAGCTTTAGCCGATCCACAAAATGATTATCAGGTATACGTCGGCGGTCAGGATATGACGCCGTTCCAAACTGCCACGGAAGATTCGCTCAAAAGCAGCACGTTCCTCAAACTGAAGAAATCCAAGGCCAAAATCGCTCCTTCCAAAGTCGAATTGATTCGCGACGGCGATAAGGTGATGGCGGTCTTGTTTTCGTTCCCGAAGAAAGATGCAAGTGGAGCCGCTACCATCCCCCCGGACGAAAAAGGCGTTCAGTTCTCATGCAGCGTAATGAAAGCGAATATCCATGCCGACTTTGAACCACCACATATGATCGCGAAGCAAGGCGTGGACCTATAGTCGCAAAGGGCCCAATCGGCCAAGGAGAAAGTATGAGGATCGCAGCAAAAATCGCAATTCTTGCAAGTTGTTGTTTCGCAGTTGCAATGTCCGCGAACGCTCAAATGGGCGGCGGGATGGGAATGCGCAGGCCCCAAGTGGAAGGCGTATTTAGCCCCGTCGTCGGCCAGGGCGCAGCTTACGAAGTTCAGCGCGAGGGCGGAAAAGAAGGGAAGACCACAATGGAAATCACGGTGGTCGGCAAAGACACCGTTGACGGGAAGGATGCCTTCTGGCTCGAGTTCACCGTCGATAACCCGAGAGGCGACGGACAAATGGTGATGAAATCGCTCCTCGTGCTCGATGGACAAAATACTCGAACCGAAAAGATGATCATGCAGATGCCGGGAATGGACCCGATGGAAATGTCCGGCCAGATGATGGCGCGTCGCGGTAATCAAACCCAGTCCGCGGATATCCGCAGTACGGCCGATGATGTCGGCCCGGAAAGCATTACCACTCCCGCTGGCACTTTCGCCTGCGAACACTACCGCGCTAAGGATGGTTCGGCCGATTACTGGATCTCAAAAAACGTCTCGCCCTGGGGTTTGGTGAAATCCACGTCCAAGGATAGTACGATGATTCTGGTAAAGGTCATCACCGATGCCAAGGATAAGATCACAGGCACGCCCAAGCCGTTTAACCCGATGGGAATGGGCCGGCCACAGCCGAACTGATCTCTCTTGTTTTGAAGAAATAGGAAAGGGAGAGGGCGTCAGCCGCTGGCGGGCGCTCTCGTTTCGCTTCATTGTCTACTAAATAGAATTGTCTCCTTACTGTATCTAATGGAGGATTTGTGCACGCATCGCCGGCTCATCGGGAGAGGTTTTACCGCGCTCGGATTTCCTCCCGTTCGGATTTAACAAAAGATCTCTGGGTAATTCGGCTTGAACCGGGCGGGGAATATCAGTTTGTGCCGGGGCAGTTCGCTACTTTGGGGGTTGAATCCGCCGGCAAACTTGTACAGAGACCCTATTCGATTGTGTCTGCTCCGTTCGAACGTCAAATAGAATTTTTCATCGAACTGGTCCCAGGCGGCGGAATCACACCTTTGCTCTATCAACTCCAGGCGGGCGATACGCTCCTGATGCGGAAACAATCCAAAGGACTATTTACGATGGACAAGGAAAGTGGCCGCGTAAATCACCTGCTGCTCTGTACGGTCACGGGCATTGCTCCCTTTGTGAGCATGATCCGGACGTTCGTCCGCGATTGGCAGAGTTCGCCTGCCAGGCCCGAACATTTCTACCTCATTGCCGGTGCCAGTCGATCATGGGAATTTGGCTATCGGGAAGAGATGGAAGGTATTGCACACAGCGTTCCCTGGCTCACCTTCGTCCCAACGGTTAGTCGTCCTTGGGAAGACCCTGAGTGGAACGGCGAGACGGGACGAGTTGAGGACATTGTTCGAAAATACGCCGATCTTTGGGGATTGTCCGGAAAGTCCACCACTGGCTATCTCTGCGGCCACCCTCAAATGGTCGAAAATGGAAAGGGTATCCTACAGCGGCACGGCTGGGCGAAGGAGTCGTTGAAAGAAGAAGTATACTGGGTACCCGGGAACTGAGAACTTTCCGCGGAACAATGCCACAAACTGAGAACTTCGGAAAACCAGGGGAATCTGCTATGTCGGCGGATTCCCCTCCTCGAGTTCGCGTACCACAGCCTTGATCGTTCGAAACGGCACGGAAACGTGCACTGTTTCATCGGGATCATCCACATCCACGACGATTGAACCGCCGTCCTTATGGACACGAACGTGATCCGTCCGGTCGACCACCTCAACGAAGGTCGTGTCAGGATAATCGGCAACTCCATCCACGGCAGCTCGAAGACCCGGCAACCACGGCTGAATCTGTTTTTCGACTCGAGTCCAGTGCTCCCGAGGAATGAATTTCATTCCAATCGGCGCCAAGGCACCTGGTAGCACCAAGAAGATATGCGAGCCTTTTGGAGCACGCTCGGTCACGCGAACGCTGACAAACCCGTCGCTGCACAGCATCGCCCCGGCCACCACCACGGTTCCCAACATTCCCATTGCGATCTTTCCAAGAATCATGTGCATTCTCCGTGTAGCTCGCGGCGGTACTTAGTCCGCCGAATTGCGGCTGTCGATCCAGACCCGCACATTGTCTGTGCCATCGTGAACCGTCACCAGCGTCGTATCGCCCATGCCTTTCAGTACGCGCAGCGCCGCCAAAACATCCAATTCCTTGGTTCCAGTGGAGACGAGGGCCTGCACCACCGCCATCGGCACGATAACGTCCACTTGCTGCTTGGATTTTTGGTGGTCCACAACATGAATTACAAAATTTCCCGCCTGTTTGGCGACGCGGACGTCGTTCTCCCGGCTCTGTACCGTCACGAATTCGTTATCGGGTGTGTCTTTGAGAGCCTGAAGAATCGCCCGTAAATCAACGCCGTCCATATCAATTCCGGCACAGGTAATTTTGCCGTTGTGCAGATCACCATGGCTGATGGTGGGTAGAATTTTCTCCGCAAGCGAAAGTGGAAGATTCACCCGCACGGATTCTCCATCCCCGCTGCTGTTCACTCTTACATGCAGCCATCGCTCTGGCCCATCAGCTGCAAAGGCCGCGCCAGCCATGCAGAAAAACACGAATGCCACCAACCCCGCAAAAGCTCGATTCATTCGGTTCATTTGACAATCTCCTTGTGATCCACGTCCTTAGCCGAATGTACGCAGACTCCCGCCAGGAAGTTCCATGCTCTGATTATTTTTTCGTGGAGGAGTGGGGCCGTATGGGCGCCGGCTGGCACGGTTGATGGCGGACCATCAACTCCCAAGAATCGACTCCACCACAGGGGGAGGGAAGTCCACCCGATATCGATCAGGCTAGCTGCGGTGCGGTTTGAAAAAAATCGTGGCGAGTGGGGGCAAGGTCAGCTTTAACGAACAGGCGCGGCCGTTCCAAGGTACCGGATCGGCGGCGACAAGCCCGGCATTTCCTACATTTGCGCCGTCGTAAAATTCAGAGTCAGAATTCAGAAATTCACGGTAGAGGCAAGCCTCGGGCACTCCCACGCGATAGTTTTCCCGCACCATCGGCGTAAAGTTGCAGATCGCCACCACAAAATCCGCGGGATTCCTCGCCCGCCGCAAAAAAGAAAGCACGCTGGTGTCCGCATCATTCGCATCCAGCCATTCGAAGCCCTGCCACTCAAAATCCACTTCGTGAAGAGCAGGCTCCTCGGCATACACCCGGTTCAAATCCATCACCAGCCGCTGGATTCCCAGATGTTGCTTGTGCTTGAGCAGGCCCCAGTCCAGCGAAACGTCCTGCCACCACTCGCTCCAGGGCGCCAGTTCGCTGCCCATGAATAGCATCTTCTTGCCGGGATGCGCATACATGTAGCTGAACAGCAGCCGCACGTTGGCAAACTTCTGCCAGTCATCGGCAGGCATTTTTGCCAGCAATGCGCGCTTGCCGTGTACCACTTCGTCGTGCGAAAGAGGCAGCAGAAAATTTTCGGTGAACGCGTAGATCATCGAAAACGTGATTTCATTGTGATGATACTTTCGATGAATGGGATCGAAGGCAAAATAACGCAGCGTATCGTTCATCCAGCCCATATTCCATTTCAAATCGAAGCCCAGGCCGCCCACGTACGTAGGCCGCGAAACGGCCGGCCACGCCGTCGATTCTTCCGCGATCATCAACACGCCCGGATGCTGCAGATGCGCCACCTCATTCAGCCGCCGGATCATGGCAATCGCTTGCAGATTTTCCCGGCCGCCGAATTCGTTCGGAATCCATTCCCCGTGCTTGCGGGAATAATCCAGGTACAGCATGGAAGCCACTGCATCCACGCGCAGGCCGTCCAGGTGATACTTGTCCAGCCAGAACAATGCATTCGAAAGCAGGAAGTTTTGAACTTCATTGCGGCCGTAGTTGAATACCAGGGTGCCCCAGTCGGGATGTTCGCCCAGTCGCGGATCAGCATGCTCATAAAGATGCGTGCCGTCAAAAAAACCCAGCCCATGCCCGTCGCGCGGGAAATGGGCCGGGGTCCAATCCAGCAGCACTCCGATTCCTTCTTGGTGGCAGCGATCCACCAGGTACATGAAGTCTTGCGGTGAACCGAACCGGCTGGTCACCGCGAAATAACCGAGCGTCTGGTAGCCCCAGGATGCGTCGAATGGGTGTTCCATCACGGGCAGCATCTCGATGTGCGAGAAGCCCATCTTCTTAACATATGGAATCAACTCGTCCGCAAGCTGGCGATACGTGAGCCAACGGCCATCCGCCGTGCGGCGCCACGAACCCAGGTGCAGCTCATAAATTGAAATGGCGGATTGGAACCAATCGCGCCGTTGCCGTTCCGCCATCCAGCCCGAATCGTTCCATTGGTACGTGTCGATATTGCAGACCACCGAGCCGCTCTTTGGGCGCACCTCGGCGGAAAATGCATACGGGTCAGCTTTCAGCGCCAGATAGTTCCCAACGCGCGAGCGAACCTCAAACTTGTAAATCATCCCCTCGTCCAGACCGGGGACGAAGATTTCCCAGATGCCCGACGAGCCGCGGCTGCGCATCGGGTTCACGCGTCCGTCCCAAAAATTAAAATTGCCTACCACGCTCACTCGCAGTGCGTTTGGCGCCCATACTCCAAAGTGGACCCCGCGCACTCCGTCGATTTCTCGCACGTGCGAGCCCAATTTTTCATAATTCCGGTAGTGCGTGCCTTCTCCGATCAAGTGAAGATCGAAATCGCTCAGCACCGGTGGAAATGCGTAGGTATCAAACTCCTCGATAAATTGCCCATCCTCGAAACGGATGCGCACCCGGTAAGCCGTCGCCGGAATCGTTTCCGTCGAGCTCTCGATCGCCCTCCATGGAACGATCGCCTCGAACACTCCATCCGGATGAATTGCACTGGCGGGGAAAAGTAACGCAGGGTCGTTCCACACCACCGTCACTTCCGCCGCGTGCGGCCGAAAGACGCGAATGGCCAGGGCGGGCTGACCGTTAAAGTCGATACGATGCGGGCCCAGAAAATGAAATGGATCGGAATGTTCCGCGCGCAGAAGTGCGCGCACCTCGGCGGCGGCGCCCGTAAGTGGTTTTTCGCTTCCGCGAAGAGCTACATCAATTCTGTCATCGATCGCCAAGTCGTTCCTCTTCAATTCCGAACTCCGTTAATTGTACCCATCCCCGGCATGAATGGCTAAGAAAACAAATCAAGACAAAAAAGGGGGCCGTGATTTCTCCAAAACCTTCCAATATTTCGCACTCAAATGCTGGACTTATCGATGCAAGCCGGATAGCCTATCCGGCTTAAGCCAAGGGCAGACATATCCCGCCCCGAGAGGAGATTCTAAATGAAGCGCCTGGTGCCGGCTTTCCTGATTTCGACGATGCTCGTGACCTTTGCATTATTTGCCGCGGCTGGGACTTCCTTCGCCCAGCAGCCTCCCAAAAAACCGCTCTCTCCCGCCGACGCGGTGCTGCTGCAATGGAATGATATTGGAAACAAGCTTGTCGAGATGGCGCAGGACTGGCCGGAGGACAAGTATAGTTATCGCCCCAACGATCAGGTCCGCACCTTCGCTCAGCAACTTCTGCATGTTGCCGGTGATAATTATTCGCTCATCAACAAGATCACCGGGAAGAAGCAGGGCAACGAGGAAAATGATCCTTCCACTGAAACGTTCAAGTCAAAGGCACAGGTTATCGAGTTCCTCAAGAAATCCGTCACCGACGGAGCGGCCGCGATTCGACAGGCCGGTGACGATGGCGTCGTCAAGCACCTCGCCCCTTGGGTCGGTTACATCGAACACATGGGCGAGCACTACGGCCAGCTTGTCGTCTATTATCGGAATAACGGCGTTGTGCCGCCCGATTCGCGGCCAAAGCCCAAGAGTTAGTGCCGGGAGTGAGCGTCACAAAATGAACCTCGGCCGAGGTTTTCAGCTTTTCGTTTTTCTCACACTCATGGGCGTCCTTTCCTCATTTGCAGTTGCTCAAGATCGCTCGCAAGCCCGTTCCGTGGTGATGACTCGCTACGGCATAGTCGCCGCGGAAAGTCCATTGGCTGCGCAGGCTGGAGCTCGAGTGCTCGAACAAGGCGGCAGTGCAGTGGATGCTGCAGTGGCTGCGAATGCCGTGATGGGCGTTGTCGAGCCCATGATGGATGGAATCGGCGGCGATCTTTTCGCCATCGTATACGACGCGAAGTCCGGAAAGCTTTACGGTTTGAATGCGAGTGGCTGGGCCCCCACCGGTCTTTCGCTTGATTTTCTTAAGAACCAAGCCATCTCCTCAATGCCTCAGCGCGGCATCAACTCCGTTACGGTTCCTGGCGCTGTTGATGGCTGGTCCAAATTGCTCGAGCGATTCGGCCGCAGGAAACTAGCGGATGACCTTTCCCCCGCGATCCATTACGCCCAAGAAGGATTTCCGGTTCCAGAAATGGCTGCGGCATACTGGGCAGCGAGCCAGCCGTTTGTGACTGCGGACGCAAACGCCGCAAGCACTTTCTTGCCCGGTGGCCGGCCTCCCCAGGCCGGAGATGTTTTCCGCAATCCCGATCTGGCCCGCTCGCTGCAAGCAATTGCTTCCGGCGGGCGCAACGCATTCTATAGCGGTGATATCGCACATCGGATTGTGGCCTATTCCGAACGGGTCGGCGGCACTATGTCCGCTGCGGATCTGGCCGAATATTCCAGCGAGTGGGTTGAGCCGGTTTCCACCACCTATCATGGTTGGACAATTTACGAACTGCCGCCAAACGGGCAGGGCATCGCCGCACTCGAGATGCTCAATATCATGGAGCAATTTCCGCTTGGCGAAGTTCGGCCATAAATTCCCCGGACGCTCTCCACGCAATGATCGAGGCAAAAAAACTGGCTTATGCGGATCTCCTCCGATACATGGCTGATCCAAGGTTTGCGCGCGTTCCCGTCGCCGGTTTGATTTCCAAGGATTATGCCCGGCAGCGCTCGCAATTGATTGACTTGGCCAAGGCGAATTGTGACGTTCCTGCTGGCAAGCCTCCGGCCGGTAGTGAAACTACTTATCTCAGTGCGGTGGATCGCGACGGAAACATGATCTCGCTGATTCAGAGCAATTACGACCATTTCGGTTCTGGGCTCGTCGCCGATGGCACCGGTTTTGCTCTTCAGAACCGCGGAGGATTGTTCAGCGTCGATCCTTCCTCTCCAAACGCTCTAGCGGGACGCAAGCGCCCGCTGCACACAATCATTCCTGCATTTATGACCAAGGACGATGTAAGAATCGCCTTCGGGATCATGGGCGGTTTCAACCAGTCGCAAGCGCACGCGCAATTTGTTTCCAACGTGGCGGATTTCGGCTTGAACATTCAGGCGGCACTCGAATCTCCCCGTTTCACCAAAGCCACATTCGGCGGTTGCGATGTTCAGATGGAAGCGCGCATTCCGGAAGCAGTACGCTCTGCCTTGGAAGCGCGCGGTCATCTGATCACTGTTCGTGGCGATTTTTCTTCAAACATGGGCGGCGGCCAGGCCGTAATGCGGAATTTTTCAACTGGCGTAAACTTCGGCGGTTCCGATCCTCGCAAGGACGGCGCAGCCATCCCCGAATCTCCTGCTCCTCACTAATTCACTGTATTTCTAAAAATTCGTCGATTTTGCCTGCGACGCATATCCTTGTGTGTCTATAATTTAGAGCAGCGCGTGTCCTAACAGTTCCCAAATGGTACGAAGGTACTCTTGTTGCTTGGAACCCGCCGTCTATATAACAAGATGGGGTTGTAGCAGACCTAGCTTCCTGTTCCGGTTCATAAATTTCATGTATTAGAAATTCTGGTGCGATGAAGCGCACCTGTGCGTGTAACGCTGGCGGACCGAAAGGCACTCATCGATGTCGAGCAAGGTTTCATCGATAGTTTCAAAACGGAAGTCTCCCCGATCGTCCGCCCGCACCGGTAAGAAAGTCGAACCGGTAGTCAGCGACGCGTATCGCTTGCTCCTCGAGGGGAATCAGGTCGGCGCATTCAGGACCACGCTTGACGGCCGGGTGCTGGAGTGCAATGAAGTCTGCCTGAAAATATTTGGCTACGAATCTCCCAAGGAAGTCCTCAAGCATCGAGCCGCCGATTTCTATGCCAATCCTGGCGAGCGCGGATCCCTCATCGATCGTTTGCTCAAAGAAAGTTCCCTCACCAACGTGGAGTTGTCTGTACGCCGCAAGGATGGTAGCCGCGCTTCCATGCTCTGCAACCTCACGCTGACAGTCGATCCAATCAACGGCCATAACGTGATAGAAGGAGCCTTGATCGACATTTCCGAATGGAGCCACAAGGCGGATTCGCACCAGGAACTCGAATCCAGCTTCCGTCAACTTTTTTCCAGCAACCCCTACCCCGTTTACCTTTACGATCCGGTGACCCTCCGCTTCCTCGAGGTGAACCCAGCAGCGATTGCGAAATACGGCTACTCGCGGGAAGAATTTCTCTCCATGCGTCTCCCTGATATTCGTCCCTCCCAGGACAAACCCGGGTTATTGAAAGCAGTGGCCGAAATCCGCAACGGTGCGCGGCATGTTGGGCACTGGACCCATCGGCGTAAAGACGGAAAATCGTTGGACGTGATCGTCACTTCGCATTTGCTGGAGATTGGCGGCCGTCAGGCGGGCCTTGCTTTCGTCGAGGACGTAACCGAACGTAAAAGCGCGGAAAAAGAAATGGAAGAACGCGCTGCATATTTTCACGCTTTGGTGGAAAGCAATCCGCTCGCCATCGTCGTCCTAGATTCCAACTACCGGGTGCGGCTTTGCAATCCTGCGTTCGAGGAGCTCTTTCAATATAGCCAGCAGGAAATCCTCGGCGCGAACATCGATTCTCTGGTGGCTCCCAAGAATCTCGAGGTCGAGGCCTCTCAGCTTTCGAAAGGCGCCCTCGGCGGCCACGAAGTCCGCACCACAACGCGCCGCCGCCGAAAAGATGGAACCCTGGTTGACGTGGCCGTTTTGGGCGTGCCTCTGCTGGTAGACGGCAAGATGCTCGGTGGCTTCGGAATTTACGAAGATATCACCGAGCGCGTAAGGGTGGAAAGCGCTCGCCACGAAGCCGAAGAGCGTTTGCGCAGCATCTTTGAAAATTCGATCGAAGGAATGTTTCAAACCACGCCGGATGGCCACTACATCAGCCTGAACCCGGCGCTCGCCCGAATGTATGGATATTCTTCTCCGGCGGAACTCGCCTCCAGCCTCAGCGATATCGCTCGCCAAGTCTACGTCGATCCGCAGCGCCGGGAAGAATTCAAATGCTTGATCGAGGAGCGAGGAGCAGTTGAAAAATTTGAATACCAGGTTTTTCGCAAGGATGGCGGCAAAATCTGGCTATCCGAAAATGCCCGAGCGGTTCGCGACCCGGCTGGCAAGATTCTTTATTACGAGGGCACCGCCGAAGATGTCACCGAACGGAAGCGAGCGGAAGCGGAACGCCAGGTAACTTTCGAAATTATCCACGGTGTCAGCGTCACGGATAATCTCGACGACCTGCTTCGCTTGATTCATCAATCGCTGCAAAAAGTTCTGCACGCCTCGAACTGTTTCGTCGCGCTCCACGATCCCAAGACCGAAATGTTCGAATTTCCGTTTTTCGTCGACGAATTCGATTCCGCCCCTGCCCCCCAGAAAGTGGGAAGAAGCTGCACCGCCTACGTTTTTCGCACCGGGCGCGCCATGCTGATACCGCAGTCCCAATTTGACCGGCTGGTGGCGAAGGGCGAAGTCGAGTTGGTTGGAACCCCCTCGCCCGCTTGGATCGGCGTGCCCCTCCGCACTCCGGCGGCTACCATCGGCGTCCTCGTCTTGCAGAATTACGAAAACGAGCGCATTTACACCACGCGCGATCTGGAATTTCTGGAATCCGTCGGCGGACAAATCGCCATTGCCATTGAACGGAAACGGGCTGAGACCGCTTTGCGCGAAAGTGAGGCGCGGCTCCGCGTGATCGTCGAACAATTGCCCGCCGTTCTTTGGACCACGGACTCTGATTTGAAATTCACTTCTTCACTGGGAGCTGGTCTATCTCGATTGGGATTGAAGCCCAATCAGGTGGTTGGACAATCTCTCGCGGAATATTTCCAAACGAGCGATCCGGATTTTTTGCCGATCGCGGCGCATCGCCAGGCAATTGCTGGTGAAGCAGTTACATTCCACATCGAATGGGCTGGCGGTTCATACGCCTGCCATGTCGAACCATTGCGTGGCGCGGATGGCCGCACGCATGGGGCGATCTGCATGGCGCTGGATGTCACCGAGCGCAAACAACTCGAAGCCCAATTGCGCCAAGCTCAGAAAATGGAGGCCGTGGGGCGCCTCGCGGGCGGCATCGCTCATGACTTCAACAACCTGCTTATGGTGATCCAGGGCTACACCGAACTGCTGCTCGAGCGGCTGATTCCCAATGATCCTTTGCGGCGCAATGCCGAGCAGATTCACGATGCCAGCGATCGCGCCGCCGGTCTTACTCGCCAATTGCTCGCCTTCAGCCGCAATCAATTGCTGGCGCCGAAGGTCTTGGATCTTCAGCTTGTCGTCACCGACATGGAGAAAATGCTGCGCCGCCTGATTGGCGAAGACATCGATCTAGTCACCATAGCGCAGCCGCATTTGTGGTCCGTTAAAGCCGATCGCAGCCAGCTCGAGCAAGTGATTTTGAATCTTGCAGTGAATGCCCGTGACGCAATGCCGCGCGGAGGCAAGCTCACGATTGAAACTTCCAACGTCGATCTCGATAACTCCTATGCCCGCCAGCACCCCATTGTCGCTTCCGGACCCTACGTCATGCTCGCCGTCACGGACACGGGTGTGGGCATGGATGCGGAAACGCAAGCCCATGTTTTCGAGCCTTTCTTCACCACCAAGGAAAAAGGGAAGGGAACGGGTCTCGGATTGGCAACGGTCTACGGTGTGGTGAAGCAAAGCGGCGGATATGTGTGGGTTTACAGCGAGCCGCAGCACGGCACCACCTTCAAGATTTACCTGCCGCGCGCGGATGCTGCGGCAACGGCCGAAAAACGCAATGAAGCGAACCAGCGTCCCCTTCGCGGATCAGAGACCATCCTTCTGGTGGAAGATGAGCGCGGAGTCCGCGAACTGGCCCGCGAACATCTCGAATTGAACGGCTATACAGTCTTACAGGCAGCCAATGGCCAACAGGCTCTCGATCTTGCGTCCAAGCATTCTGGAAAAATTCATTTGTTGCTCACCGATGTAGTTATGCCGGGGATGAGCGGCCGTCAATTGGCGGAGCAAATTCAATGCGCCCGCCCCGGAATCCAGGTTCTTTATATGTCCGGCTACACCGACCAAGCCATCGTCCATCACGGCATTCTCGCAGCCGATACAATGCTCTTGCAGAAGCCCTTCACCCTGCACGCCTTGGCTGCCAAGCTCCGCGAAGCTCTCGAACGTCCGGATGCCACGTCGGCAAATCCGCAGCAGACGTCGAAGCCGGTTCTTGGCTCGGGCCGCACTCTCTAGTTCATCGCCCGAAGACTGTGGACGCTTTAGGCAGCCCACTCTCAGCCTTTTGAAAATAGTCCCTCAGGCCATTGTCCCTAACCCGTACTTTAGGCCAGTAGCTCTTGCACAGCCAAATCCAGCATACTTTGCTCTGCCCTTTCACCTGTTTATGTCACTCCTGAACTCCGGCCTTAGGCAATTGGCGCGGAAAACGACGATGAGAAAAGCCTACATCCTGGTCTTGACCGTTTGCGCTCTGTTCCAAGTCGGCTGCGGTGTAGCCGCGACCACTTCTTCCAACAGCACTCCTCCGCCGGCTGGCGTCAGCGTTTCCGTCTCCCCAACGATTGCAAATGTGCGTGCCGGAGACGCGCAGCAATTCACCGTCATCGTAACCGGCAATTCCAACAAGACCGTGAACTGGTCCGTGAACGGGGTCGCGGGAGGCAGCGCAGCGCTTGGCACAATCAATACTTCCGGCCTCTACTCTTCGCCTGCTCTTCTTCCAAGCCCGGCCACTGTCACTGTTTCCGCGGCCAGCGCGGTTGTATCCACCGCCACCAGTTCCGGCACAGTCACTCTGCTGAATCCCATTCCGGTGCTCAGTTCCGTAAATCCCGCCTCCTTTCCAACCGGAGCCTTTAATCTCACCATTACCGGAAGCAAATTCACAAACGGCGCCAAAGTATTGTTTGCAGGAACGGCTCTGAATACAACATTTGTATCGGCCGCTCAGCTCACGGCTTCCGGAACCGCAAGCTCTGCGGGAACCTTTGCTGTAACGGTCAGCAATCCCGATCCAGGTACCAGCGCTTCCGGCGCTCTCAACGTGACCGTAAGCTCGCCTGGCGGCAATCCACCACCGCCGCCTGTGGCATGTGGCGCAATCAGCTTGGGTCAAGGTGCAAGTCTGAATGGATTTCTTCCGTTTCCCGCGGATAATGCTTGGAACCAGGATATTTCCGCTGCCGCAACCGATCCGAACTCTGCCGCCATTATCAATTTCATCGGCGCGAACGTCGCTGTTCACCCGGATTTTGGAGCAGGCCAATTCTCCGGTCAAAGCATTGGAATCCCTTACGTTGTCGTAGGAGCGCAGCAGCCCCAGGTCGATGTTAATTTCACCGCATATGGCGACGAAAGCGATCCGGGCCCGATGCCCGTTCCCTCCGATGCGCCGATCGAAGGCTTTCCGAATCCGGGGAACGGCGATCGTCACGTGCTCGTTCTCGACAACAGCAATTGCTGGCTCTACGAACTTTACAGTTCATTCCCCGCGGCGGGGGGGAGCTGGAATGCTGCTTCCGCGGCAGTGTGGGATTTGCTCGGCGATGAAAGCCGTCCGTTCACGTGGACGTCCGCGGACGCCGCCGGACTGCCCATTTTTCCGGGTCTTGCGCGCTATGACGAAGCCGCAAGCGGTCAAATCAAGCACGCGCTGCGGTTCACACTACAATCCAGCCGCGCCGCCTTCGTTCCGCCCGCCTCGCATTGGGCTTCGAACACATCGAATGCTTCGGCGCCGCCCATGGGCATGCGTCTGCGCCTGAAATCGAGTTTCAACATCGCCTCGTATTCCGCGATCAACCAAACGATTCTGAAGGCCTTGAAGCAATACGGCCTGATCATGGCCGATAATGGCTCGTCCATGTACATCAGCGGCGCTCCCGACGATCGCTGGGACAATAACGATCTGCACTTGCTCGGCAATCTTCACGCATCGGACTTCGAAGTAGTCTTGATGAACCCCATATACACCGCGTCCAATGTTCCGCAGGGCGCTGCTCCATCGATCACAACATTCACTGCGAATCCGTCATCCACAACTGCCGGATCATCCGTCACGCTGAGCTGGAATTCGAGTGGGGCATCCTATTCCATCATCAGTCCCCAGATTGGCGCCGTCCGCGGCGCCAGTGTCACCGTGGCTCCTAGCCAGACAACAACCTACACCCTCGCAGCCACAAATCAGTTCGGCCGCACCACTGCTAGCGTCACCGTCACCGTCCACTAATTTTCAACGGGTTCGATTGATTGCCGGTCTAGAACGAGGATTGCTCAGGTCGGTCGTGGCCGAGTCAGTCTTGTAATCAACAATCCAGCGATAAGCCACCTCAGAGCAGTCTCAATCACCCCCAGGGCCGTCTCCCTCCCTGCGTGAAGAATCAAACTAGCAACTTGGATGTCGCCCCGTGCGTAGTACCATTGAGGGCTCAATGACCATCTCGAGCAACGGTTTAGCGATCCAAGTCGATCAAATCTCCAGGCACTATCAAATGGGCGATTCGCTCGTTCGAGCCTTGGATGATGTTTCGCTCAATATCCGTGCCGCGGAATTTGTCGCTCTGCTCGGCAGCTCCGGCTCGGGCAAATCCACATTGCTGAACCTGATCGCCGGCCTGGACCGTCCCACCACCGGCGCTATTCTTGCTCATGGCCGCAATCTCGCCGAAATGGATTCCCAGGAGTTGGCCCAGCATCGCAGCAAAACAATCGGGATCGTGTTTCAAGCTTTCAATTTGCTCCCTCGAATGACGCTCGAAGAAAATGTGGAGCTGCCATTGCGCCTTGCGGAAGTGGACCGTGGTGAACGTCCGGCGCGAGTGCAGGAGGCAATTCAGCGGGTGCGTTTGGGTGCGCGCCTCACTCACCGCCCCAGCGAACTTTCCGGCGGAGAGCAGCAACGAGCGGCGCTCGCCCGCGCCCTGGTGAATCGTCCCAGGATTCTTCTCGCCGATGAGCCGACGGGAAATCTCGATAGCGCAACCGGAGAGCAAATCATGCTTCTGCTGCGAGAGATCAATGAGTCGCTGGGAATGACCATCGTGATGGTTACTCACGAACGCCCCCTGGCCGAGCGGTTCGCGCGTCGCACCATTGTGTTAGCCGACGGAAAACTAATCAGCGACGGAGTGCAATCATGAAGGTTCGCGACCTCACCGAATTAGCCCTCCGGAATTTGCGCGAAGCCATTCTCCGGAATTCCCTGACCACGCTGGGGGTCGCCGTTGGCGTCGCTTCTTTGGTGGCCATGCTTTCGCTCGGAATCGGCCTGCAGGAACTTGCCAACAAGCGGCTTTCTGGCTCAGGTCTGTTTGACGCTATCTTCATCACTCCGCGCTCTAACATGCGCGGTTTCGGCGGGCCGCCTCGCACGAATGCGGCTCCGGCCGCCGCATCGCTGCCACTCGATGAAGATGCGCGTCAAAAAATCGCTCAGATCCCCAATGTGATCGAGGTCTATCCGGAAATTCGCTTTCCAACCGAAATTCGTTTCGAAGGGAAACCCTTCATGACTATGGTTGCTGGCGTTCCGGATTCCTCGCGCAACGGCGGCTCCTTCGAGGGAATGAAAGGAAATTTCTTTTCGGGCCCGCAGGCGGACGAGGCTATCTTGCAAATCGAGTTCGCCAAGGAACTATCCGAAAAGCCGGAGACATTAATCGGTAGAGAGCTCGTTTTACGCTATGCCGAGCGGCAAGCCCTTCCGGCCGATTCCGCACCCAAACATCCTCTGAAATCCAAAGGTGGCGGCGATTCCCCGGAGAGCGGATTTTCGATCGTGCCGCACGAAAAAAAGTTGAAGGTGGTGGGAATCGTGGAGACGGAACCCGCCGCCGGCTTCGGCGGTTTCGGCCGCGGCAGATTGTTGATTCCCAATGACGTGGCCCAAACACTCCGAATCGCCCAGGCCAACGATCTGCGCGACTTGTTGCGCGGCGCGAATTCAAAGCCCACCTTCATGAGCCTCACCGTCCGCGTCAAAAATCCCAAACAAGTACAAGCCGTTGAAGACTCGATCAAGAAAATGGGTTTCGCGGCGTTCTCCTTGCTCGACGCCACGCGAAATCTTCGCTTGATCTTCACAGTATTCGATCTTTTCCTTGGAATTTTTGGCAGCTTGGCTCTCGCGGTAGCCTCACTCGGAATCATCAATACCCTGGTTATGGCCATCCTCGAGCGCCGCCGCGAAATCGGAGTCTTGAAAGCTCTGGGCGCGGCCGATGCTGACGTCCGAAAACTCTTTTTCGCGGAAGCCGGGGCCATGGGCTTGCTCGGTGGAATTCTGGGGGTTGCCATCGGTTGGTTTATCGGCCGCTTGATGACCTGGGGAACGAATTTCTATTTGCGCCGACAGGATCTTCCCGGGATTGATCTAACTTCCGTTCCGTGGTGGCTTATGGCCCTGGCAATCCTCTTTGCCGTCGTGGTGAGCCTGGCCGCAGGACTATATCCTGCCGCTCGCGCCGCGCGCCTGAACCCGGTTGAGGCGCTCCGATATGAGTAAGCTTTGGCGCCCCGCCACGGCGGTACCTGGTTTCCTTCTCATTCTTTTCTTCCTGCCACCGGCTACCGCCCGGGCCGCGGGCCGAATTGAGTGTACGTCCACCTCCAGCCGAATCCTGGCGCGTGCCGTTCACTACTGTGCTCTTCTCCCATCGAATTACGATACAAACAAAACTCGGCGCTTCCCAGTGCTCTACTACCTGCACGGGCTGGGCGAAGACGAGCAGATGTTCGTCCGTTCAGATGGTTGGCAACTGATCGAAGATCTTAGGGACCAGGGCCAGATCGGTGAATTCCTGATCGTAACTCCCGACGCCGACCGCAGCTTTTACGTAAATTCGCGCGATGGCCGTACCCGTTACGAGGATTTCTTCATCCAGGAGTTTCTTCCCTACATCGAGCACCGCTATCGTATTCAAGCCGATCGCGCCCATCGCGGTGTTGCCGGCATTTCCATGGGCGGTTACGGCGCCCTGCGTTTTGCTTTCCGCTACCCTCAATTATTCGCCGCGGTCAGCGTGCACAGCGCCGCACTCCTGGAAAAACTTCCCTCAATTTCAGTTTCCAATCCCAGGCAGTCACAGGTGATGCGGATGATGGGTAGCGCTTTCGGCTCGCCCCCGGACCCCGCCTACTGGGACCGCAATACTCCCTTTGCGCTGGTGCGCGCCCGCCGCCCCACTGGAGTAAAGATCTACTTCGATTGCGGCTCGGAAGACGATTACGGATTCAACGCTGGCGCCGAACAATTTCATGAATTATTGCTGGCCCGTGGCATCCCGCATGAATTCCACCTCTACCCTGGCGGACACGAGTGGCAATACTTCGCCGCGCATCTGCCCGCTTCTTTCGAATTTGAATCGCACGCATTCGGCTTGCCGGTTACCCCGAAATAAAATAAAAAAGGCGCCCCGGCCAATTGCACCGGAGCGCCCTTTGATTCGGTACCACGATATGACTGCGACGGGGAACTACAGTTCGCCTAATGCTACCGCGGCTTCGCGCGCCGAAGTTGAAAGGTGCTCTGCCTTTCTCCGTGGCTCCGCCCTAAGCAACGTGCCCCCTTCCGCCATATTCCGTGGTTTTCCGAAACCTTTTGGATCGGGACAAAAACCGATCTCCATGTTCTTCAAGATTCCATAAATCGCATGGCGATCATTTCTTTCGGCGGCCTTTATCAGGTCGGCCACTCGGCGCCGTATTTCCGGTGCATCCACCGGAAATGGACTTATTTTCGATAGCTTTTCATAGCGCGTCTTGCCGCTAAATTCATCTGACCCGGTAAGTTCTTCGTTCAACTTTTCTCCCGGGCGTAGTCCGGTGATCGTAATGTCGATGTCTTTTCCTGGTTCGAGGCCTGATAGCAAAATCATCTCTTGAGCCAATTCCAGGATCTTTCGGGGGCTTCCCATGTCCATCACAAAAACCTCGCCTCGGTTCGCCAGGCATCCCGCGCACAGAATCAGCTGCACGGCCTCCGGAATGGTCATGAAGAATCGCATCACATCCGGATGCCTCACGGTCAGCGGCCCGCCCTCGCGAATTTGTTTTTGAAACAGCGGGATCACGCTCCCCCGGCTTCCCATCACATTCCCAAATCGCACGCATGCGGCACGCATCGAACTTCCTTCCGCCGCACACTGCACCAGAATTTCCCCCATCTTTTTCGTGGCTCCCATCACGCTTGAGGGATTCACGGCCTTATCCGTAGAAACGAACACAAATCTTTCGGTTCCCGCTTGCAAGCAGGCATTCAGCACGATTTTCGTTCCTAAAACGTTATTCAGGATCGCTTCACAGGGAGCCTTCTCCATCAGGGGAAGGTGTTTGTGAGCTGCGGCGTGAAAAACAATCTCAGGCCGAAACCGTTGAAAAATATCCGTGATTCGCCCCCGTTGCTTTATATCGGCGATTTCTGTTTCCACGGGGGCATGCGCATTCCGCCCCGCGATTTGCTGTTCCAATTCATAGATCCCGTTTTCGTCTTGATCCAGCATCACGATCTTGGCGGGCTTGAGCGGGATCAATTGCCGGACGAGTTCGCTCCCGATTGATCCGCTTGCCCCGGTAATCAGAATTCGCTTTCCCTCATACGCCTGGCGCGCCCCTTCATCCAGTTCGGGAAGGGAAACGCATCTTCGTCCCAGCAGGTCCTCGATTTGAACTTCCCGCACTTCGCTGATCTTCACTCGTCCGTCCAGGATTTCCTGCAAACTCGGTATGATTTTGGCCGGGACCTCCGCCTCCTTGCATTTGGCCAGGATTCCCATCAGTGTTTGCCGGTTCGCGGTCGCCATGCTGATTACGATTTCCTCGACTCGGAAGTGCCGTGCAATCCTCGCAAGACTCGCGCCAGTGCCCAGCACTCGAGATCCCGCGATCACCGAATCTGCTTTTTGGGGATCATCGTCCAGAAAGCCGGCGATCTCGATGTCGTTGCGCGTTTCAAATTCACGTAGCAGTAGCCGGCCTGCTTTTCCAGCGCCATACAAAAGCACTCGCCGCCGTGCCCGCGTAAACGCTGGAGATGACTTGCGTGATCCTTCGTAAAGCATTCTTCGCACTACGCGGGCTCCCGAAGTTCCCATTAGCGAGAGCAAGTATTCAAGCGCAATTACGCTCAGCGGTAATTTCACCATTCCGGCCCAGGAATTCGTCTCTGGCCAGAGGAACCGCAGTCCCAGAATCAATCCCGTGACGATTCCAAGCGATCGCGCGATTGCCAGCACATCGGGCAACGACACAAATCGCCAAATAAAGCGATAAACTCCGAATCTCCAATTCACAACCAATCGCGCTGCCAACAAAATCGGCAACCACAATAGAAATTGCGCGGCGTCCGCGCTCTTCGGCGTGCCTTCGAATCGGATCAAACAGGCCACGGCAAACGAGCAGGCAAATATCCACCCGTCCAGCGTCACTTGCATTTTCTTTATACAGGCGTTGAATCGAACCCTTGCGGCTTCCAGGCCCTCGAATGACGCCCCTCGGAAGGGATTTAAAACCGCTGCCAATGTCAACAGGATCAGCGAAACATCCGTGACCATTCCCAAATTTCCGTAGTAGCGAAGCTCCAATTGCAGTTTGCGCTGCATTTGAACGTGCAGGTAAAAATCTTCAGGGTCTCCCTGCTGGGCCATCAGTGATTCTTCATCGAAATTGCTCAGCGAAGCTGCCCCCGTGATTCCCGGCCTCAATTGTAAAATTAGTCTTTGATCCTTTGTGTAAGCGGCAACGTGTTCGGGGGTTTCCGGTCGTGGTCCCACCAGGCTCATCTCGCCCCGCACCACATTCAGCAGTTGGGGCAATTCATCCAGCTTGGTGCAGCGCAGCAAGCTGCCGATGAAAGTAATTCGGGTATCGCCGCGAGCCGTGATTTGCGTCCGCTTCCCATCCGCTCTTTCCCGCATCGTCCGGAACTTGACAAGCCGGAAATGATTGCCCTGCTGCCCTACGCGGATCTGCCGGAAGAAAATTGGTCCCTTGCTGCTGAGTCGAACCACAGCCCCGCAAACCAGGAACACGGGAGCCGTGATCACCAACCCAATCACAGCCACAATCAGGTCCAGTATTCTCTTGCCGTGACGAAAGTAAAATGTTTCAGCTCGTTGTGGCCCCGCTCCGCTCCCGCTCCGTGGCGCCACCAGCAATTCCACGAATCGATTCAGGATCCGTGCAGTCAAGGGTTCCCTTTCAATCATATTGTTCACAATGGTGCTGCCGGCCATTCCGCAATCTATCGGCAAAACTTCCCAGCAATATCCGCCAAACCCTCGACAACGCGATCCGCGTCGCCATCTTTCATCCGGGGATAAATAGGCAGGGAGATGCACCGGTCGAAATATCTCTCCGCCACTGGGAAATCTCCCCGCCGGTATCCCCATTCTTTTTGATAATAAGTGTGAAGGTGCAAAGGGATGAAATGGACGGACGTGCCGATCCCGCGCTGCCTCAATTCCTCAATCACCTGGTCGCGTCCAATACGCAGAGCCGGCTCATCGACCAGAATCGCATAAAGATGCCACGCATGTTGCACATGCGGCGAAGCGCAAGGTGTATGAAATGCTTTCACCGCGGCAAGTCCCCGGGAATATTTGGCGGCAATCTCGTCTCGGCGCCGCCACATGGCGTCACATTTTTTAAGCTGTGCGATTCCCAGGGCTGCCTGCAGATCAGTCAGGTTATATTTGTATCCCGCTTCCAGAATGTCGTATCGCCAGGAGCCTCTGGCGCCATAGCGGTTCCAAGCGTCCTTGCTCAATCCGTGCAGGCTCAGGGTTCGCATCCGTTCCGCATACGATTCATTTTCAGTCGTAACCATCCCGCCTTCGCCGGTTGTGATCGATTTTGTCGCGTAAAAAGAAAAACAAGTAATGTCTCCAAGTGTTCCCACGGTTCTGCCGCGATATTTCGCCGGCAGGGCATGCGCGGAGTCCTCGATCAGCGCAATCCGCCGGTTTCTGGCTATGGCTAGCAGCCGATCCATGTCGCAAGGATGTCCGCCAAAGTGAACAGGGATGATCGCTTTCGTTCGGGGAGTGATCGCCGCCTCCACTTGGTTTACGTCCAGATTCATCGTGCCAGGCAGGGAATCGACGAGCACCGGCTCCGCTCCGGCATGGATCACCACCTCGGCCGTCGCGGCAAATGTCATGGTGGGCAGCACCACCTCGTCACCAGGCCCCACACCCGCTGCTTTTAACGCCAGATGTAGCGCGGAGGTTCCTGAATTTACTGCCAATGCATGGCGTGCTCCCAGATATGCGCCAAACGCTTGTTCGAATTCGCGAACCTTCGGTCCACTGGTTATCCACCCGCTGCGCAACACTTCGGTGAGCGCACGAATGTCATCTTGCTCGATCAGCGGTAAATGGAACGGCAGGAACTCGGATTCATCTTGTGCGATTGCCGATTCTCGTCCCCAAGCAGTCAATACGCTCTTCGTAGCCATCAAGCCACCATCCGATTCTGCATTTCGTTCTCAGTTAGATCCGCAATCCAATCGCTTACCAGTTTCGACCACTGCAATCGGCATTCCGCATAGCGCCTCCCATTTTCACCAAATTCTTTCGCCAAGGCGGAGTTCCTTGCAATTCTCAGGACCGCGCCTGCTAGAGCCGCCGGGTCGTCCGCAGGCGTCACGATTCCCGCGCCCGCTTCCCGCAAAAGGCAGGCGGCCTCTCCCTCGGGTCCGCTAAAAATCACGGGCTTTGCCGAAGCAATAATAGGAAATAGTTTTGATGGCCGCGCGCCGCGAAAAAGCGGAATATCCCTCAGGCTGGCCAGCCCGCAACACGAAATGGATAGGTAGGCTGCCACCTTCTCTACGGGAACAAAATCCAGGAAGGACGTGTTTTCGAGTCCGAGCTCGATAGCCATCCGAATCAATTTCGATTTCTCCGATCCATCTCCAAGGAAAATAAAATGAATGTCCGTTTCATCTCGTAACAACGCGGCAGCTCGCAATGTATTTTCAAGCGCGTGCGCATAACCAAGCGTTCCCTGATAAAGAAAAATCTTTTTATCCTCCATCCCCAGTTGTTCGATCAATTCTTCGTCTGGCGTCCTGGGCCGGAACAGCTCCGTATCCACTCCGTTCGATAGGCGCAGCAATTTATGCGCGGGCACTGCTTTTTCTTCGATCAGGGACCGGCCGATTCCTTCCGTCACGGCATTCACGAAGTCCGCCTTTTGATACGCCCAACGCTCGAGCCTCTGGGCAGCCCGCAGGATCAATCCGGGCTTTACGACCCCCAACTGGAGTACCGCATCGGGCCAAAGATCGGCCACGTTCAGAATCGTCGCCGCGCCCCACCGTCGTGCCGCGAGAATTGCAAGAATCGCCAGAAACAGCGGCGGCGATTCGACAAAAATGTAATCCGGCCTCTTTGCTTTGCTAAGCGCGAACAGGGAACTGGCTGCAAATGAAATATAGTTGAGAAGCCGGCCCAGCCCTTTTCCCATTGAGGCGTGCACCCACGTTCGATGGATGCGAACTCCTTCCCAATCTTCCCGGACGTAGAAACGGCCTTGATATTCCGGAAAAATACGCCCCGATGGATAATTCGGCATCGCCGTCACCACTTCTACCTCATGCTCGAGCCGGACCAGTTCGCGCGCCAATGCCGCCAGGCGGGTCTGCGGTGCTCCCATCTCGGGCGGGAAATACTGTGTCAATATTAGGATTCGCATTTCGAATAGTTCTCGCTCAATTTCGCTTGGCTTTCGTTCGCTCTCATTTGCGACACCACAAAACGACCGATGAGCCTAACTGCGCGGTCATTCCACGTCAATCTCCGCTCCGCATCCAGCCATCAGTCAGTCCGCCGCATTTCGTCGATCCTCCGTCTGACCGAAAAGAAGTTCCCTCACCACCAACTCACTTGCCTTCCCAACGCCATAGGGCGAAGCGGCCTTGCGAAAATCAGCGCTAGGCTTTTCGACTGCCGCGTGAATTGCGCCTCGATCGATTCCGGCCAGTTGGTTTGCTCCCGCTTCCACTGTTTCTGGCCATTCGGTTTCTTCGCGCAGAGTCACGCACGGCACGCCCAGGTAGAAGGCTTCTTTCTGCACCCCTCCCGAGTCGGTCAAAATCTTTCGCGCGTTCTTCATCAATACCAGCATGTCCAGGTACCCCACCGGAGGGACAGTCCGGATGTTTCCACTTTCCAATCTAAGGTTCAGTTCCTTGGCCACCCGTAGCGTGCGCGGGTGAATCGGGAATACCACGGGCAGTTGCAGGTCCGCCGCCGCTGCCAGGATGGATGCCAGTCTTTCAGCCTTGTTTGTATTTTCAACGCGATGAAGGGTCAGCAGGTAGTACCGCCCTGCCTCGAGTCCCAGCTTTCGCATGTTTAGTTCCGCATGAATCTCGGCAACCGACAGATTTGCCAACAGCGCGTCGAACATCACATCTCCAACCTGCGTTACCCTTCGCTTTCGAGGATCCCGCGGCACTCCGATACCTTCTCGCTCCAAATTTTCAACCGCTGACCGGCACGGAGCGAGTAAGACATCGCACAGGTGGTCGGTGATCACTCGATTCTGCTCCTCCGGCATCGACCAGTTGTGACTCCGGCACCCCGCTTCCACGTGCGCTGCGGGAATTTCCAGGCGCGTTGCTACCAGTGCGCCGGCGAGTGTTGAATTCGTGTCCCCATACACGATTACACGGTCGATTCGCTCACGCGCCAGCACCGGTTCCAGCCTCTCCGTCATTCGCCCCAATTGCTCCGCATGCGTGCCCGAACCAACCCGCAGGTTGTAACTGGGCTCCGGAATCCCAAGTTGGACGAAAAAAAGCTCCGCCATCACGCTGTCGTAATGCTGTCCCGTGTGGATGATCCTGTGTTCGATCGCCGGAAAGCGCCCGGACCGATTGTGCGCGGCGATCGCCCGGCAGATCGGTGCAAGTTTGATGAACTGCGGCCTGGCCCCGACGATGCTCGTCCATCGCACCATGTCATGGGAGTTATTCATTTAAGATAAGCTCGTTGCAGAATTGCAGCAGCCGACGCCCTTCCGGCTCCCACGCGTATTCCAATGCAGCTTGCCGGCGGGCCTCCGCGGACATCCTGGCCACCTCCGCCCCAGACGTAAAAAAACTCGCAATGGCGCTCCGAATCTGCTTCGTGTCCCGGGGATCAACCAGCATTCCACATCCTTCCAGAGACTCCGCGAATTCGGGCAGATTCGTCGCGATTACCGGCAATCCAGCGGCAAGGTATTCGAATAATTTCACGGGCAGCGAGTGCCGGTGGCTCGGTGTCGGATAAAGCAGCAGCGCTCCCAGCTTTGCATGTTGATAGAGTTCCAGAACTTCAGTTGGCGCTTTCCAGCCAAGCCACCTGACGTTGCCGGGAAGCGCGCCCAAAATTTCCTTTTGAAATGCCTTGTCGTCAAATTCGCCCGCCAGCCACAGTTCCGCGCCGCGCAAGTCATCCCCGCGGAATGCGTCCACAAGTTCGGCGATGCCGCGCACGCGCGAAATCCCTCCGCTATAAAGAGCGATATTTCGGCGCTGGTGAACTGGAATTCCTTGCGAAAGAATTCGTACCGCTTCTTGACGCGGAAAGTTCCGCACCAACACAGTTTTGCCGCGTGGAAAGCGATTGAACACCTTTATCGCGCGCTACGATTACGCCTGTCAGAAGTCGCGCACCCATCCACTCCGCCATCCAAATTGCTGGCGCCAACACCCATCGGAAAGGTCTGGGCATCCACTCTTTCTGCAGGATTTGCATGGGCAGGTTTTCGTGGCAGTCGTAGATCACTTTCTTTCCCAGAATCGCCAGCACTATTCCCACTCCGAATAATTCGGGATCATGAAAAATGTAGAGTTTCGCCTTGAATCGTAAACTCCGCTTCAACAATTCCCATCCCATCTTCAGTCGTCTCGTCCGGGTCTCGGGCGTTCTTAACAACTCGAATGAAACTTTTCCTGGATCCTCACCCGAAGGGTTCGGTCCCACGATGCAAACTCGTAGTCCAGCATCAGCCAAAGTTTTTGCTTCGCGATGGAAGATGCGTCCGTCAGTGGCTCGATGCACAGTGGTCAACATCACCACATCAAATCGGGCTTCGGCACGCGCGGCCGCATCCGAAGCGATAAGAATCGAATGATTCAATGGCGTCACCGGCTCAAATTGGAGGGGAATTTCGCACGCGGCCAGCTTGCGTGGCTGGGCAGCTAAGTTTGAAGCGGCACATTCAGCCCCCGCCAATCCTCAGCGGAAGCGAATGTTCTCTCCTCCACGCGTGCCACTCGTGAAAGCGCGATGCACAGTCCGCACCACATCCAGAAACAGCGATTATCCGTGATGTCTCCACTAAACATCGTTACCGAAAGACTGTACGCAACTACCAGCAGGATAAAACTGAAGCGTCCGCCAAGTTCCACTCGCTGCCGGGCTGCCACCCCAAAAATGTTCATCACAAATAGGCACAGCACCAGAAGTCCTGCCGCCCCTTGCTCGACGGCCACTTCCAGAAATAAATTATGCGGATATCCCCGCTTGTCTTCGTGATAATAAAATTGGCTCCAGCCGCCCACACCCCATCCGATCGCAGGCCTCGATTCGAAAGCCCTCACGGCGTCGTCGTAAAATTCCAGGCGTTTCCCCGCGGTGCCGCCGGGATTGTGGCCCGCCGCCAGATTCGAAAGCTCCTCTGCTTTGCTGGCCATCGTGTCGTGTGCTTCGCCCGGCGTCCGATTCAACAAAAACACCAGGCCTCCCAGCAGCAGCCCCAAAATAAATAGCGTGACGATAAATTGAGACTGCAGGCTTTGCTGCCGCCGCATGAAAATCGCACCCAGCACCAGCACCGCTGCCAGCGAAAGAATGGGTCCTCGCGCATTGGCGCCTGCCAGTCCCACCACCAGCATCGGGACGCATAGAATGGTCAACCATCGAATCACGTTGGGTGAAGCAAACCGGTAGTAGACGATGGCTAAAATCGCCATGCCGGCCAGTTGGCCCGCTCCGATCTCGGTTACGGATGTCACCCATTGGTCCCAGCCGTTCAAGATCAGCTTGATATGGAATAAGCCATACAATGTTTTCACGCTCAAAGCGGTTGAGAGTCCCACCAGCGCTACCACAAAGATTCGCAAGTCTCGTTCACGCCGCACAAGAACGATCGGGGCGAAGAACAACAGCGAGCAAATTCCCAGGAATCGCACCACCTTTTCCGCGCCATAGTTCGGCGTCGGCGAATAAAGGAAGCTCATGCTGATGACGGCAGTAAGCCCCAGATACAGAATCACTCCTTTCCAATTGGACACGGCTGCATCCAAAAATGCCGCATCGCCTCGCGCCAGGTCTCCGGACAAACGGAGCAGCACCACTAGAGTCAGGAATGCGATCGCCACAAGTGTCGGATCCAGCGCGTTGAGCCGGTCCAGGCCCCCGCGAACTTCCTTGAATTCGCCCGAAAAAACCACCGGCAGAATCAGCGCCGAGGGATATCTCTTGACCAAAGGGAACGCAAGAATGGCCGCCGCAAACGCCCCCGGAATCCAGTAGGAATTGATTTCAAGCGCCAGAGCGGACACGGCCAGCGCAACAGCCACTCCTGTAGCTGCTACGCACGTCCATAAATTTGCATTCCCGTTTGTCATCCCCGTTTCATGCGTTCAATTCCACCACTTCGGCTTCCGTTTCTCGCGCGGATTGATAAATGGACCGCCAGGCATAAAGCAGCCATTCGGACCGGAGTTCCTTCGCGGCGGCGAAGAAAAGAATTGTCATCACTAATTCCAAAGCGAATATCAGCGGCAGGCTGGTGCGAAATCCTTTGGCCCAGTGAATTGCGAAGCTTGTCGCTCCCAAGAGTAGTGCCAGGCCCATGGACCAGCGCGATTCGGCCCACGGCATTCTCAAACCATACAACCGGCGAACGCTGCGGGCCGTCAGCCATGCCAGGACGATGAATGCGCAGATCAGCGCCCCGGCAATTGATTCGAGCAGAAAGCGCGCCGGGCTCAACCGGATTGCTGCGATTGTGAAAAATAGGAAAATAGCCAGCGCGATCATCACGCTCCGCGCGTTGTACGCCTTCACACTCGCCGCATCGATTACGCTGCGCAGTGCCACATAAAAAAGGAAGGGTGGGATCGCCAAAGCCAGGATGCGGATCACTCCAATAGGTCCCGTAAAAGAAGGCCCCACCCAGGCGCGGATCAACGTGTCCGCGAACACTACAATTTGCAGGCACACAAAAACGGAAAGCTCCAGAATTGCCGCCAGCAGGTAACTCAGCTGAGCTCGAATTTCCGCCAGGCGGTCTTGAACGATCATCATGCTCACTTTAGAAAGCAAGATCAGGCCCAGCGGAGAAACGCTCAAACTCACCGCCATCAGCAGGCTGATTCCCAGCAATAAGCTCGACACCTCTGCCAGCGGCACAAAGTGCGCCGCGATGATCGGTCCCAGCGACATCAGCGCTCCGGCCCCGAATTCGCCAGGCAGCCGAACCAATCCATACCTCAATAAATCGCTCGCCCTCTCCGGAACGCGCGATAGAAGCCCCATCGAGTGTTCCGCGATAATGCTTCGCGCGAAACATCCCGCCGATAGCAATGTCGCCACACCGATCGTGCCCACAATTTCCCCCACCGAATTCGTGCGCCAAAGTAAGCCCATAACGCCCACCGGTATCAGCACCAGATCGATAAACTCCAGCGCGTTTGCTCGGCCCATTTCCAAACAACCCCGGTAATATCCATAGACCGCCGCGTGCAACAGCAATCCCAGCAGGAAAAGCGCAAGAGGCAAAATCAATCGCGCCAGCTCAGCATTGCCGAACAACCATCCGGCAAAACGATTCCGTCCAAGATACAGGATCAGCGCAACAGTCATCCCCATCGTTCCGATGCAGAAAAGATCCGCCGCCAGGAAGGCGGCTCTCTCTCCGCGCTCTTCGTTCAGCGCGTGTGCCACCGAGCGGGGCAAAGCGATACCCAGCCCCATTTCTGTCCCGGACTTCAGCCACGCCACAATTCGCCGCACCAGTAAGTACTCGCCCAGCAAAGCGGGTCCCAGCAGCCGGCCAAATAATGAAATCATCAGCAGCCCGCCGGCAAATGTGGCGAATTGTGTTGCCGTCGTAATCCCCAAATCTCGCACGAACGGCGGAAGCTGAACCCGATTTCTGTATCCTTTTCCAATCCCTGGCAATGACATCTATTTTTTGGTGAGACGACGCGGCGGAACAAGCATACCCGCGGTCACTTTTGGGCGATCTGAAGCGATGCAGGCTGGACAAATCTTCTGCGCCTGAAAAAGTACAACAAACCTTCCTGTGCGCGGTTCAATTCGTCCGCTAAATTTCGAGTCCAATCTGCATGCCAATTTCGCGGGTGGGTTAAGACGTGAATCACATGTTCGCCGCGATCGATCGCCAGGCGGGGATCTTCCGGTGCCCAATCGCCGGGATGTTCAACATCCGAGTGGAGGGTGTCTACGTGGTCCCGTAGCGCGGAATCGTAAGCCTCGCATTCGATTTGTGCTTCTTTGCGGACGGTTTACTTCTTGCAATAGTTCCGTATTCTCTATTCCCAGCTTGCGATTCGCAAAATCACCATGCGATGCTACGGTGTCGATTGGCAATCCGGTCTGCTCCCGAAATTGCCGTAAATTGCTTTTGAACCGTTCGCGAATCTCCGTCATCACCGCAACTGTCTGTTCGGGGCGTGTCAGTCCGTGCTCTTTCGCCACCGTTGCCAGTTCCTCGTAGTGATATCCCACTTCGAAGCCGGATTCATGGATCTCCTTCATCAGCTTCGGCATCAGCGTCGACAATCGGAAATAAAACGTGGACTGCAGCCCCAGCCGCCGCTCGATCTCCCAAAACCGCCGAGTCGTGTGCGAATCCCGGTTGTCAATATCATGCCGCAGGATTAGGTATCGCCCTTTCGGGTCCAGCGAGTTTCGCTTCAGCAATTGCCAGAACGATAAAATGGAATGGGCCTGATAGCCGCGATTTACGGCCCGATTCAACAGTTCTGCATAGAGACCTAGCCGGCACGGCATCAGAAAATCGGCATAGGCCCTGTCCCAAACGTAACGCATCGCACTCGGCGCGTTGGCAATCAGTTTCATAATTGAAGGAAGGAAGGACGGACGGACGGACGGACGGAGAAAAACTACCAGAGGCGGTAAGTCGATCGCGTCTCGATTCTTCCGGTGGCTCTACTTGTTGACGGTCTGCAATCCACCCAAACGCCTCATCGTTGTTTTCCTCGAACTGTATCGATTGGGAGTATGCGCAATCACCCTGGGCGCTGGCGCTTGCCGGGCAGGTAATTCTCCGTACAGCACATACGACTCCCGGCACCCCGAACAGATTGCCTGCCGGTCGATTACGTCCAGTCGCACGCCGCACCGGCACATCCATCCCACCTGGCTTCCCGGAACTCCCATCACCAGTGCGTGATCCGGCACGTCGCGCGTCACCACGGCTCCCGCGGCCACAAAAGCGTATTCCCCGATCGTCACTCCGCAAACAATCGTGCAGTTCGCGCCCAACGTCGCGCCTCGCCGCACTCGGGTCCGCTGGTATTCGTTCTTCCGGTCAACCTGGCTCCGTGGATTTTCCACATTTGTAAACACCATGGACGGTCCGCAAAAAACGTCATCCTCCAGCTCAACTCCTGCGTAAACAGAGACATTATTTTGGATCTTCACGTTATTTCCGATTCGCACTCCCTGCGCGATGTGAACATTTTGGCCCAGGATGCAGTTGGCCCCGATCCTGCTTCCTTCCATCACATGGGCAAAATGCCAAATCTTTGTCCCTCGCCCGATTTCGCACGGCTCATCGATTACTGCCGTGGGATGAACCATTCCGCGATAAGATTGCACACGCAGGGCGGTTCCCGATGCATGTAAGGATTTCTCGCATCTTTCCAATATTCTCAAAACTCCCAGCGCGCTCTCGCCGTTCGTTCGCGGCTCGCTCCTCGTTTGCATGCATTCCAGAAAATGGCTGCACTCCAGCCGCAGCGGCTCATCTGAGTCGATGGGCACCGGTTCTCCTTCCATTTTGCGCGCCACCGGCACTCGGTCCACCCAATCGATTCGGTGCGGATAGAGCAACAGCTTGTTTTCTTTTTCCGCATCATCGAATACAGCCAGCTTCCGGCCTCCGCCAATAATCAGTTTTTGTTCCTTAAAAGGATGCAGCCAGCTCAGAAAGATATTTGCCTGCACTCCGCTGGCGAATGAGAATGTGCTCAGCGTCGTATCCGGAATTTCGGGATTCAGAAAATTGCCACCGTGTGCCTCCACGGTTGTCGGCTCTTCGTCCAACAAGTATAAAATTGCCGAGATATCATGAGGCGCGAAACTCCACAGAATATTTTCTTCGGTTCGAAGTTTCCCCCAATTCAGCCGGCTGGAATAGATATATTGGATTTTGCCCAGTTCACCACTTTGGATCAGCCGCTTCAGTTCCACAATCGCCGGGTGGAACAGCAATAGGTGGCCTACCATCAGTATTTTTTCGTTGCGCCGCGCCAGTTCCACTAATTGCGCGCCTTCTTCCAGATGCAGCGAGATCGGCTTTTCGACGAACACATCCTTTCCCGCCATCAGCGCTTTTCGAGTCATTTCGAAGTGCTGGGCCGCTGGCGCCGCGATTACGATTCCCTCCACTTCATTCATCTTCAGTAATTGATCGAAATCGTGTACTGCCGGCGCCTCAAACTGTTTCGACGCTTCTTCCAGCCGTTTTTCATCCACATCACAAATCGCCCTCAGACTTCCCAATTCGCTGAAATTTCGGACGAGGTTCTGCCCCCAATAACCGCATCCCGCTACCGCGACCCCAGGAACTTGATTGCCGCTCATATCCCCCCCAATGAACTCAGCTACAAAACACCCCTGCCCCGCGATTAAGCGAAGCGAGGAATCTCTCTCTCGCCTTGGGAGTACAAGAGAAGAAATTCCTCGCTAGCGCTTCCCCCTCCGTGCAGTTGTGGACAACACCCTTTACGTTTCGTCTGGTTAGCGGATCCCGCTGTAAAACTCCTGTATCGCCAGCACCACCGCCGTTTGATCCACTTCGCTCAGTTCCGGATAGATCGGTAGGGCCAGCACTTTCTGGCTGGCTTCTTCCGCCACCGGGAACTGCCCGGCCTGACATCCCAAGTATTCGAATGCCTTCTGCAAATGGAGCGGTTGCGGGTAGTAGATTTCCGTCGGGATGCCATTCTCGCGCAGAAATTCGCGGAGCCGGTCTCTTTCCGGACACTCGATCACAAACTGGTTGTAAACATGGAAACATCCGCGCGGCGAGACCGGAAGCTTTACAAGTTCACCCAAACCGAATTTTGCGAACAGCAGGCGGTAGTGTTCCGCTTTTCGCCTGCGCATTCGCGTCCATTCATCCAAGTGCGCCAATTTCACTCTCAGAATTGCTGCCTGTAGCGCATCGAGCCGGCTGTTTGTTCCCAACGCCTCGTAATAATACTTTCGTTCGCTACCGTGGGCTCGCAGCAGGCGCAGTCGTTCCGCGACTTCCGGATCGTCCGTCGTGATCATTCCGCCGTCTCCCGCGCCGCCCAGGTTTTTCGACGGGAAGAAGCTGAAGCACCCGCAAGCTCCCACTCCTCCCACGGGAGATCCGTAATATTGCGCCCCAATGGCTTGCGCCGCGTCTTCGATCACGGCCAGGTTCTTTACGTTTGCCATCGAGAGAATCGCGCTTAAATCCGCCGGAGCGCCGAACAGATGAACGGCGATAATTGCCCGCGTATTCGCAGTCACGGCAAAGGGAATCATCGCCGGATCAAGGTTGTACGTTTCCGGCTGGATATCCACAAACACGGGCGTCGCCCCCGTTCTGGCGATCGCGCTCGCCGTGGCCACAAACGTAAACGGAGTGGTAATCACTTCATCGCCTGGCCCAATTCCCAGCGCCAGAAGCGAAAGCAAAAGAGCATCAGACCCCGAGGCGCACCCTATGCCGTAACGAGTGCCCGTGAAAGCTGCCATCGCTTCTTCAAATGCTTCCACCTCCGGCCCCAGGATAAATTGCTGGCTGCTCATTACGCGCTCCACTGCCGCGGCCACTTCGTCCTTGATGCCCTTGAACTGAACCTTCAGATCCAGAAACGGCACGCCTACTCGAGGCTTGATCTGTCTGAATCCCTTCAACAGTTTTTGCGCGCGTCCGGGAGAAGCCATATTCGCCGACGATCCTTTTGAAGCTAGTGCACGCCCCCAACTCGATATCCAATCCCATATACCGCCACGCCGTTCACCACTTGCATCGCAAATTCGCTCATTCTCTGTAAACTTTTTTTCATCCCGCTCTCGGGAACGAACAGCACATCGTTGGCCTCCAGCACAACGTCGTTCGCCTTCCCTTGCAAGACCCGCGTCACGTCCACTTGGATTTCCTGCCTCTCGCGTTCTTCCGCCGCCATCGGTCCCGGACGGAATTCCTCTCCCCCCGTCGTTTGCGGGCTCCTTCGGACGTATGATCACCGCGCGGTTCGGTGCTGCCGTTGGCTTCAGGCCTTCCGCCATCGCCAGCGCCTGCAGGATCGTCAATCCCGCGCCCGGATCCTGCAGCACAAAGCCTCCCGGCTTCATCACCGCTCCTACCACGTAGACCAGCGGCGCAGTCGAAACCGTCAGCACATCGCCGCCTCGCAGTTGCAGATTCAGAGACGGATCTTTCCCTTGCATCAGTCTTCCCAAATCGATATTGACTAGCCCTTCTTCGTTTGCCCCGGCCCCAGCGATCGCCGAATTTTTGCGTTGCAGCGTTAAGCCGCTTCCCGCTTGAGCTGTCAATCCCCCCGCCATCGACAGCACTTCCAAAACGCTTGTACTTTTTCGAAGCGGGTACACCGAAGGGTGCGCCACCGCGCCAAGCACGGTCACACTCTGGCTTCGGTACTCCTCGACGAACACGCTCACCACCGGATCGCGCAATTGCTCAGCCCGTTTCAGAGCCTCGCCAATTTTCACCGAAAGTTCTGCCGCCGTCAGACCCGCTGCGGGAATAGGCATGCCGGGCAAGTCCAATATCCCGCTTTCACTCACCAAATATTTGCCGCTCCACTCCGGCATCTCCGCAATCACAATCGTCAACACATCCCCGGCTCCGATCGCATAATCGATCCCCGCATTTCCTCTCCGAGAACTTTCGATTCGCTCAGCCGCGCCGCCAGCTACCGGCTTTGCGATTTGTCCCGGCGCCAGAATCGCGCCAAACAAGCAGATCGCTGCCAGGCTCAGATCCCGTTTCCCCAATCGAACGGCCCATCGAATCAAACTCTTCCGTTCTCGCAAGACATCCGTTTTGCCAATCCAGAAACTCACCAGACCCTCGCTCACATCCCGCTTGGTTTCGCTCTGAACCCATTTCCAGAAGCCATCGCAATTGCCGGCCGGTATCGCTCCCCGTTTTCCGGGTAAGAATCTTTTTTCGATGCGCAGGTGTAGTAGCGGTAGTCTGCCGATTCCACGTCGACTCCATTTACCACCACGCCCAGCAACGGGGCCCGCGCTTCGCCGATCAACTCGGCGCAGCGAACCAGCGTGCGGCGCCGGGTTCTGCCGCTGCGGCTCACCAGCAGCACTCCGTCAGAAAGCGACGATAGAATTCTGCAGTCCGGGAAGGGAACCGCCGGCGGAGAATCGATCACTACAAATTCAAATCGTTCCCTCAGCACTCGCACTAAATCGTGCATTCTCTCTCCGGTCAGAAGGTCCAGTGGGTTCAAGGGAATCGGCCCGCCCATCAGCAGGCTCAGTCCCCCAGAGCGTGGAGCAACCGCCAGTGCCTGTTCCACCGTCGTATCGCCCTTCAGCACATCGCTGAATCCAACCGCAGGCGTCAGCGCAAAGGCTCGAGAGATTGTCGGCCGGCGCAAGTCCGCGTCTACCAGGCACGTTTTCCCGCGGCGGGCCAGCGCGATTGCTAGATTTGCCGCGACAGTTGTGCTCCCAGCCCTGGGAGACGCCCCCATCACCAAAAATACCTGCCGCTCGCGGGCCGCTCTCGAGAGCAGCACCGAAGTCCGCAAATTGTTAATGGCATCCGCTTCCGGATTCAGCGCCTCCGCGGACATCAACCGTGGCAATCTCGCAATCTCCTCGGCACTCTTTCCATTACTCGTCGAATGGCTGCCCTTTCGCTGCACGCTCAGTTTCGGGCCGTGGCCGTTGGCCAACGGAATCTCCGGAACCATTGGCAGGCAGGGAAGGGAAGTCCACCGCGTCACATCATCCGGCGTGCGTACCCGGTTGTTCATCGCTTCCTTGATGAATGCCAGTGCCGCACCGCCCACCAGCGCTGCCAGCAGGCCGATGGCGATGTCGAGCAGACGATGTGGCCCCGCGGGGTGGTCAGGGACTGCTGCCAGATCGACAATCCGAATATTGTTCGAACGCAGCCCCGCATAAACCCCTGCTTCTTTCAAGCGGCCCAGCAGCGTGTTGAATGACTCCGTGCTGGCTTGCGCCTCGTTTTTCAGCAGGCGGTACTGCACCAGTTTTTCGTCCATGTTGCCGATTGCCGCCTTCATGTTCTCCACCGCTTGCGCCATCAGCCGTTCCCGCGCCACCGAAGTCCCGTAGCTCGCCCTCAGGCCGGCGACGATCGCCCGCTTCTCGCTTTCCAGTTGCGTATTCAATTCATCGCTTTCGCCTCGCAACCGCTTTACGTTCGAATTGTTCTCTCCATAAATCGCCAGCGAACGTGCAAGTTGCGCCCGGCTCTCCGCCAGTTTTTGAGTCAATCCTTGAATCAACGCACTATCGTGAATTTGCGGCAGTGATTCCACGCTTCCCGCTCCCGCCACTTGCAGATACGCTTCCAGTTGAATTCGTTCCGCTTCGGCCACGCTGTATTGGCGGTTCAGCTCCCCTGCCTTTTCCAGTAATGGATTGTCTTTTTCTTCCGGGTCAACCAGCCCTGATTGCTTCTGGTATTCGGCCAGAGCTTGATTACTGTCGTGGACTCTCTGCCGCAAGGTGGCAAGTTGCTCCGTAAGCCAATCGGATGCCCGCATCGTTGTGTCGTATCGCGTGTGGTAATCGTTATCGATGAAGACTTGGACCAGTGCGTTCGTCGCCTCGGCCGCCAAATGCGGATCGGAACTAGCAAAAGTCACCTCCACGATTCGGCTGCTCCGCGATGTGCTCACAGTCAAATTCTGCCGAAAGTATCGAAGCGCGGTGTTCTCATTCGGCGTCCGCTCCGATTTGCTCGCACCGCGCTCTTCATCGGGATCGGTCATTGTTGCCGGATTCGAATCGTCTCCCGATTCTTCGGAAAAAGTTGTCTTCCGCAGCGAACCTTTCCGTTCAGCGGAATCGCTGCTGCTTCCACCAATTGGCGTGTCGCTGGGCGCCCCGGCCGCCGCCTTCTTGTCTCCGGCGGGAATCGGTTGAATCGCCGCCGGCGAAACGATCGGCCTGGTTGCCTCATCCGACATTCGCAACGTCACCACCATCTCATCCTCGTGGGACGCCACTTCGTATTCCACCGGCTCTTTCAGATCGATCACCACTCGCGCCCTATCCGGCTGGAATTGTCCGAACCGGACTCCTTCCATCCCGGGCAGGCCACTCGCATGTGTCCAGGCGCTGGATCGAGCATCGGCTCGCAAAACAACTCCCTGAAAATCGAGCACCAGCCGCCCGGCCAGCGTGCTGCGCTTCAATTCCTCTCCGAGCCATCCGTTTCCCTTGATCACAACCGTCGTCGAGTCTCCATTTCTTTCAGCGCGAATTTCTTGAATTGTTGTCGCAGGGGCACCCTCAACGGCTTTCGCTCCTTCCGGCACGTCAATTGTCGTCTCGGGCGTTCCCAGGTTTGACTGCCCTTCAGAAGGCTTAACGGGAATTCGTGGAGGTCGCTCCCCGACTGGCTGATAAAGAATCGCCGCGTCGCCAACGATTGCGCGGCTTTGATCCAACCTTAATTTGCGGATTACCTTCATGGCCAGCGCATCACTTTTCAGTATCTGCGTTTGCGTTTCCAGGTATTCCGCGCCGCTGGGATCCAAGCTCTCTCTTTCATGCGAGTTCAGAATCCCGCTTCCAGGCGGGTCAATCTCCACACGCGCCACTGGTTCATACACATCTTTCATCTGAAAACTCACCAGCACCGCGCTGAGCAGCACTCCCAGCGCGAAAATAATTCCGATCCTCCAGTTCTTTCTCAAGGTGGCAACTGCCTGCTCCCAGTCGAACTTTTCCTCATTTCGGTACCGCCCGGCAGCCTGTCGCATCAAGGGAGAAAGCCCGCCCATCAACACTGGGCTTCGCCGCTCCTCTCCTCGATATGCATTTAGGTCTCGTGCTTCTGCCAAGCTTCACCTCTTTTTTATAGATTGTTGCCAAGTGCGCCTTTTCCACTTTTCAGGCTGCCGTCCTTGGGATCGCCGTGGGCCCTTGCTGGCGCGCGGATATCAATCGGTCCGCGATTCGCTCCACTGCCGCGATGTCAATCTCTACTGCCGCCGATCTGCCCAGCATTCCCACGGATAGAATGAGCCGGAACGAATTCTTGTTTCGGACCAGGATTCCCTCGGTGCCCTCGAGAGGGCCGAATTTGATGCGGACACGGTCTCCGCGCGTCAAAAACGGATGGGGACTCACGGCGGAAGGGCTCTCGATTGCCCGTCGGACTGCTTCAATCTCCATGGCTGGTATCTCGCTCGGGCCGCTCGCGCTTCCAATCAACCCTACTACGCCGGGCGTGGAGACAATTTCGAGCTTCCGCTCGCGGCCGCTTCTCAGGAACACATAACAAGGAAAAAGCGGTGCCGATATTTGCTTTTTCCGGTCTTTCCATTGGTGCATCGAAGAATAGAGCGGTAGAAAGGTCTCAATCCCTTTGTTCATAAGATGTTGTGCAATCGCTCGCTCATGCTGAAATCGCGTGTAGATCGCGTTCCAGGGCTTTGGGACTTCAGTCGCACCGCCGGGTATGGACATAGGTCCCCTCTAATTGATCCTGCTCGGATGCAGCTTCGCCCTCTGGGTCACGCGAACCACCTTTCTGGAGTTCCTTGCATGGCGAAGGCGCTACGCCCCGCCGGGAATCGTTCCCTACAAATTTCGAGATCCCAAGTCCTGGAACAGCTGATTCTGTAGCAGTTGCTCTTATGGTCCTACAACGCCGTGCCTTGAACGGATATCGAACATTTCCCAGCCGGCACAGTCGCTATCCGGCCTTAGCTCTATACTCGCGAATCGTTTCATCATCCCGAACGCACGCCATCTGAAATCCGTTGATGCCTTGCTGCGGGGCTGATATCGCAAACCCATTCCGCTTTTTCAGGCCAACAGAAGAATCGACTCGCACAACTCGCGCTTCCATCTGAATCGTCACGGTCAAATCAGTATCCGGAATACGCGGCAGCAGGATCACCATCTGGACCGTCGCATCGCGCGGTGGGCACGCCTGCGAAATGATATAGGCGTTCGCCACGCTGATGTCTTTGGTCATGCCTTCTCCTTCGAATCTCCGGTGGTCCAAGTCGTTCCACGCGAATACTGCTATTGCTTTTAGGCCGTAGCGAATATCTTTGCGTCTCTCCATGTGTCACCAGACCAACGTAGCATGTGAGTAATAGGATAAACGCTTTCCGTGCTTCCGCAAGAAGCGTAATGTCCCAATTCGGTGCAGTACATCGCGCTTCTTTCCGGGATAGTGACTCTCGAATCGTCTCTATCCTCGACTTATAATCCTTTCTCTCCTTGAGCGAACTCATTCAGGCTAGGCTATGACCTCCCGGAAAAATGAGTGCGAGGTTACGCGTGTGATAAGAGTCAAATGACCTATCTTCGAAGCGTTTTGTACATCACTTTCCAGGTCTCGCAACCTAGATTTAAGGGACAAGTACATCCCGGAAGGCTATCCCAAGCACTGCAGTATTCATCCGGTTGCGCCTTGCCCGCTACTAGCAAAGCCTTGCATATCTGTATGATGCAAAGAGCTTGTGCTGGCTCTCACCTGCCTGCCTCCCAAGTTTCTGGCCAGCCCTCCGGTGGGGCAGTAGAGAATCTCCCTTCCGCTCACCCTCCCGCTACCCTGCCTGAAAGCACCAATTCCTCTTCTGCCCATACCCGCCAAACCCCGCATCTTTTTGGGGGGCTACTAATTTGCTTTCCTGTGCTTGGCAAAGACTTTAACGCTGGCTAAAGTATCTGCATCAGGTATATACTCATCAACAAACACACTTTATTTCTGGGAGAAGCGGGAGTAATATTCCAATGGGGCATGTGCAAAAGAATCCAGTTACGTTCATTCTAATTATGACTGTCTACTAGTGCGAGGTGCTCCATGCATGTGCACGTCCCGGAAGATCGCAAAATCAGCGTTTTTGTCGCTGACGCGAATGTGATGAACGGCCAATTGATCACCGGCGCCCTCAAGCGCTGCGGCGACCGGTTCGATGTGGTCGGTTGTGCATCGAATCATGCTGACGCCATCCAAACACTGGAAAAATTCACCCCTCAAGTCGCGGTGATCAGCACCGAACTGCAGGATGGCCCGCTCAGCGGTTTTCGAGTTCTCCAGCATCTTCGTGCGATTAATTCTGCCACCCAGGTGATTATGCTGATGGACGGCAGTGATCGCGAGTTGGTGATCGATTCATTTCGCGGAGGTGCTCGCGGTGTCTTCTGCCGGGGCGAGTCGGTTAAGAATCTTTCCAAATGCATTTGCACCGTGCATCAGGGGCAGCTTTGGATGAATAACGAGCAGATGACTTATCTCTTGGAATTAGTCATCCGTGTCAAACCTTTGCAGCTTTCCAATATCAGGGGTTCAAAGCATTTGACCAAGCGCGAGGCCGAGGTGGTCCGCTTCGTGGCGGAAGGAATGAAAAACTCGGAAATTGGCACTGCTCTCGGAGTCACCGAACATACCGTGCGAAATTACCTCTATCGAATATTCGAAAAGCTCGGCCTGTCGAGCCGTGTCGAACTGGTTCTGCATGCCCTTACAGAAGAACAGAATACTCCGCCGGAGCATGGGCCTCCGATGCATCGATCACCCAATTAGCTTTCCTCGAAGCAGCCCATCCGAGCCGCCGGATTTGGCAACCCCAAAGTGAACGCTGCCTGACAACTTTCCTCCCTGTGCCTTCGTTAAGAATTCAGTCACATCCTGATCGATGCCGGATTCACGCGGTCGCCCGCGCAAATAGCTGTCGCTTCGCCAGTTCCACCAGCAGCAAATACGTCGCCGTTGACGCCGCCAGAAACGTGAAATAAGCCGCCGGCAATGGCACAAATCCAAGCGCTCCCGCCACCGGTGAAAACGGCAGAACGATTCCCACGATCGTAATCAGCACCGTGGTCACCGCCAGAGGAACGCTCGGGCGGCTCTTGAACGGATTGCCAAACGTCCGAATCACGAACAGCACCAGCGTCTGCGTCGCCAGCGATTCCACGAACCAGCCCGTATGGAAAAGCGCCTGGCTCGCATGGAAATAATGCAGCAGCACGAAAAACGTCAGAAAGTCGTAGATCGAACTGATCGGCCCGATTAGCACCATGAAATTCCGGATCAATTTCATGTCCCATCTCTGTGGCGCTCCAATATATTGCGCATCCACATGATCGCTGGGGATCGTGATCTGCGCGGCGTCATACAGAAAATTGTTCAGCAGAATTTGCGTCGGCAGCATCGGAAGGAACGGAAGAAACACCGACGCCGCCGCCATGCTGAACATGTTCCCAAAATTCGAACTCGTCCCCATCAACAAATATTTCAGCACGTTTGCCGAAGCCTTCCGCCCCTCGATGATTCCGCCGTGCAGCGTCTTCAGCCCCGGTTCCAGCAGGATAATTTCCGCCGCCTCGCGCGCCACATCCACCGCCGTCGAAACCGATATTCCCACATCGGCCGCATGCAGCGACGGAGCATCGTTGATGCCGTCGCCCATGTACCCAACCACATGTCCTCGCCGCTTCAGCGCCTGTAGGATTCGCAATTTTTGCATCGGCGAAACGCGCGCAAAAACCGTCGCCTCTTCCGCCCGGTGCGCCAGTGCCGGGTCGCTCATTCGGTCCATTTCTTCGCCCAGAACAATCACCGGATCTTCCATCCCCACCTGCGCGCACACATGCCGCGTCACCAGTTCGTTGTCTCCCGTTAAAATCTTTACCTGAACTCCGTCGCGCTTCATCGCCACCAGCGCCGCGGCCGCGTCTGGTGCGGGCGGGTCGGCGAATGCCAGAAAACCGGCCAGGATCAGCGAACGCTCGTCGGCCTTCGTGTATCCGTCGTGTGCATCCACCGTTCGATATGCCACTCCCAGGCTTCGGAATCCTTGCCGGCATAATTCCTGATATGTTTTCTCGGCGCGTTCTTTCGCGGAGGCGTCAAACGGCCTTGTCTGCCCATTGGTTTCGTAAGCTTCGCACAGCTCCACAATCCCTTCCGGCGCGCCTTTCGTGATCAGCAGCCGCTCGATTCCGTGTTCGCCATCGCGCTCCACCACAATGGAAAGCCTCCTCCTCTCGAAATCGAATGGAATTTCGTCGCACTTGCGGTAGCCATTCGCGTCCTTGCGTTCCCGGCTCAGGATCGCCACATCCAGCGGGCTTCGGATTCCCGTCTCGAACTTGCTGTTCAGATACGCTAGCCCAGGGGGCCGGTCCGAGGGCTCCCCCAAAGCATCTACGGCTGAATCCAGCGTCATTATTCCCGCCGTCAAGGTCCCTGTCTTGTCGCTGCACAGCACGTCAATGCTGCCGAAATTCTGGATTGCCGGCAGATGTTTCACCACCACCTTATCCCGTGCCATTCGCGCCGCGCCGCGGGCCAGCGTCACGGAAGTAATCATCGGCAAAAATTCCGGAGTCAGTCCCACCGCCAGGGCCACCGCGAATAAAAACGATTCGAACGCATCCTTGTGCAGTGCTACCCGCACCACCAGAATAAATAGCACCAGAAAAAATACGGCGCTCAGGATCAAGTGCCCGAATTGCCGCAACTCCCTCTCGAATTCCGTTTGCTCCGGCCGCTCCACCAATCGCTCCGCAATTGCCCCGATCGCGGTGTTCGCGCCGGTCGCGTAAATTCGCGCCGTTCCAGTCCCGCTCACCACCGACGTTCCCAGATAAACTTTGTTGGCCGAAATCGGAATCTCCAGCTTCTTCCACGGCCGGCGCCTGCGGCGTTTTTTCTTCGGGCATGGATTCGCCCGTCAGTGCCGCTTGCTGGATAAATAAATCACGGGCCTCCAGCAGCAACCCATCGGCCGGAACCAGATCGCCCGCGCTCAGCCTCACCATGTCGCCGGGAACCACCTCCACGCGATGGACTTCCCGCCATTCGCCGTCCCGCAAAACAGTTGCCGTGGGCGTAACGGTTTCTCGAAGTTTTTGGATCACCAGGTGAGAACGGTAGGTTTGAACAAAATCGATCGTGATGCTGGCAATCACGATTGCAAAAATGATTGCCGCATCCGTCTTCTGCCCCAGCGCCGCGGAAATGCCGCTGGCCACGAGCAGGATGATCACCAGGGGATTTAGAAATAGCCGAAGGAGTTCGAAAAACGCAGCCCCCTGCCTCGTTCGCGTGGGATCATTCGGACCGTAGCGCGCTAGCCGCGCCCGCGCCTCGATTGTCGTCAGGCCGCTCTCCGCTGCTGCGGGCGCGGCGGCTTTTCCGATGGCTTGCATGGGAGAGTTCGACATTCGTTCCCGGCCGCCGAATCATACCACCAGCGCTTCCCCAGCGCGCCCATCAGGGGCCGCTACCTAGCGCCGTAGCGCCGCTATCGCAAATCCAAATCTTGCCCATCGCACTGTTCGAAAAACTCGCTAGTTTCACCATCCCACTGAAGTCGCCGATATTGGCTGGATTCGCGCCCGAACCCCTCGGCCTTGGCAGTCCTCTTGAGCCACTCGCCGCTTTCCGCAATTCTGACGATTCGCCGTTAGTCGCCGGCCCGGGCTGTGCGCCTCTTGCAGTCATCCCGAATCCCCGTGACTTGGCGGGGTGAGGGATCCCGAGTAATCGGAACCCGCCAAGTACGAATTTTTTCTGCCGCGGTCGTTGTTCCCACGCGCAGTCTAAACTTCCCGAACCGGAACCCGGCTCACCGCGCGACCGCACTTCGTCTATAATCGGTCACTTCCTGCAACTGGAATCAACTCGGAGAGCGGCATGAACTCGACTCGGCATTATTTCGCGCATGGCAGTCTGTTCAATTCTGTGGATCGTTTTCTTCTCAATCAATTTCTCGGCCGTCGCCGCGCCTGACGAGAAAACAATCACCATTCTCTACACAAATGATTTCCACGCCGCGGTCGAACCCATGACGGCGACGTGGCTGGTCGATCAGCCCTCCATCGGAGGCGCCAACGCGCTGGCCGGCTGGATTCAAATGTTGCGCAACACTCAACCCAATACATTCCTCTTCGATAGCGGCGATTTGTACACCGGACAGGCGATTTCTTTCCTCACTCGCGGCCAAGCCCTGGTTGATATCTGGAAGGCCATCGGCTTCGACGCGGTTTGCCTGGGCAATCACGAATTCGATTACGGGCTGGAAGGCGCTTCGAACTATATTCGCCAGGAACCGTTCCCGGTGCTCGCCGCGAATCTGTTCTACAAAAAGGACGGCCTGCCGTTCGCCAGGGCATCCGCTCTTGTCGAAAAGAACGGCGTCAAAATCGCCGTCATCGGTGTGTTCGGTCCCGATGCTGCATCCGCAACCACGCCTTCCACTTGGGATACGCTCGAAGTCCGCGATCCAGTCCCCATTCTCAATCAATTGATCCCGCAACTTCGCCGCCAGGCCGATCTCGTCGTCGTGCTGGCGCACCAGGGAGAAACCGGGCCGATGCAATCGGATGCCGAAGCGCATCCGGAAGTGCAGCGCAATTTCGATACGGACAAGGCTATGGCCGCCGCGGTTCCTGGAATTGACGTTCTGGTGGCCGGTCACGCGCACCGCGGCATCGAAGTGCCCTGGGTCAGCCCCGCCACCGGCACAATCATCGTGCAAACCTACGGCCGCGGAACCACCCTCGGTTTCCTGCAACTCACTCTCAACACTCAACTGCATCGCGTCACAGCCCACCAGGGCTCGCTGCTTCACGTGGCGGACGGCGTATTTCCGCCTCCCGCAAATGTTGCCGCCGTCATAGAAAAGGTGGCGGCAGGAATCCGACCGCGCGGGAAGGGAAGTGATCGGCAATGCTCCACAGCCACTGCTCCGAAATTACAATGGCGAATCTTCACTCGGCGACCTGATCACCGGACGCAATGCTTTGGAAATCCGGAGCGCAAATCGCATTCGAAAATGCCGGCGGAATCCGGGGAGACTTGCCCGGCGGTCCCATCTCGCGCTACGACGCAATTTCCGCGGTTCCATTTATGAATACCAACATGGAAATGAATTTGAGCGGCAGGGACATTCGTTTCGATCCTCGAACAATCTCTCACGTTGAAAACCGGAATGCTGCAGATTGCGGGCATCTCAATCACCTACGATCTCACGCGGCCGGAGTATCACCGCCTGGTGTCTGCTAAAGGTCGGGAGACGAGCCGCTGAACGACGCCCAAATATACAAAATCGTCGCCAGCAGCTTCGTCGCGCAAGGTGGCGACCATTACGACGCCTTCCTCAACGGCAAGAATGTTCACGACACGGGAGAATTACTCAGCGAAGTCCTAACCGCCTATGCGCGCCACATCCACACCCTCGCGATCCCAACCGTCCCACGCTTGACTCCTGTCGAGCATTAGTCATTCGAGCTCGGTAAACTGGAGATTACGATTGTTTTCTTCTTGGTGAACGGAGTGTGAAAACATTTTGAATCTTGCGCGGCGCCAGCCCCCAGCGAATACCGGTTGACCTGGCCACCGCACGCGGATGTAAAATCCTTGCATTCCCGCGCCGTCGTTGCCCCGCCGGAATCAAGCGCGCGGAAACCTCGAATTTCAAGGAGGCCACCAATGGCCAATCCAGTTAATGCAGTTCCCGAGGGCTATCAGACCATTACTCCCTCGATCACCTGTCGCGGCGCTGCCAAAGCAATTGAGTTTTACAAAAACGCTTTTGGCGCCGAGGAAATTATGCGTATGGGCACGCCCGATGGACACATCATGCACGCCGAACTGAAACTCGGCAATTCCAGATTCATGTTGAACGACGAAATGCCGGGGATGGCAGCCGCTCCGAATCCAACCGCAACGCCGTCGTTCTCCCTTTTTCTCTATGTTCCTGATGTTGATTCGGTCTTTAAGCAAGCCGTCTCCGCCGGCGCCAAAGCCGACATGCCCGTCCAGGACATGTTCTGGGGCGATCGCTACGGCAAAGTCACTGACCCGTTCGGGCATCACTGGGGCCTCGCCACACACGTGGAAGATGTCGGTCCCGAAGAAATGGAGCGTCGCTCCAAGGCTTTCATGGCCAAGGCCGCTGGCTAAACCGTTCAATTACAAAGCGAGTTCGATCTTCAAAGTCTGTGGGGAAGCCGGGTGGGAGAGATCGTGTAGCGCCACCCTTTAGGGTGGCATCCGAGGTCTCAACCGCGTAGCCAATCGCCGACACGCGCGGCGGAGAGCAAAACCGAGTTGCCACGCAGTCTCTTCAGCTCACGCCCGGCGCGGCGAAGCGGCCTCGCCGGGCGTGAAGTTTTTGGCGTCTAGGCGTTCGCCCTGCCTGCTTGCAGATTCGCCGCTTCTTTCCGGTAGACGGCCAGCATGCGGTCGTACATCACCAGAAATGCTTCCGGCTCGTTCGTCTTCAGGCGTTCCTGCAAATATTGCAGGTGAGTGTGCCAGCCGGCCGCGAAGCTCGGCATTTTTTCCGTCGGCAATTGGCGATGCGTCAATGTCAACAGCACCTTGTCGCCTCGCGGTTGCAGTTCGAATGTCACGATCGAATCCGGCCCCTCGTTCGCCGCTCCGCTGGTTTTGTCGATCCACGTATAGGCCAGCACATGCGGCGGTTCGTAGCGGCTGATCACGCCAAGTATCGCGCAGCCTGCCTTCTGCCCTTGCGGCACTTCAGGCGTATTGAATGTCAGTTCCACCACGCCGCCCAATTTCAAATCGATCTTTGCCGCGGCCAGCCAGGTCTTCAGATATTCCGGATTGGTCAGGTAATCCCACACCCGCTCGATCGGCCCGGGCAGCAGCCGCTCGAACCGCACAGAATTAAAATCGAGAAAGATACCCAGATCGGTCATCGTTTTTTCCTCCTCTTGCGTTTGAAATCGTTCTTTCGTAGTTGCCGCTCCAATTCGTCCAGCCGTCCCGTCCAGAACGTTCGAACCCGCGCGACCCACGCCTGCAGCTCGTCCAGCCCCTTCGGATCCAGCTCGTAAATTCGCCGCTGCGCCTCGGCCCGCACCTTCACCAGATGCGCCTGGCGCAGCACCTTCAAGTGCTGCGAAATTGCCGGCGAGCTTACTTCAAACCGCCCGGCGATTTCGCCTGCCGCCAATTGTCCGCCCGCCAGCATCTCTACAATCCGCCGCCGGGTGGGATCCGCCAGTGCCGTCCAGCTTTCCATGGCGGATATGATAAACGATCTGCTTAAATAAGCAACAACTTAATTTAGGGGCGTCATGGAATACAGCTTCGAAAGCCTTTCTTACCGCAGAGGGACGCAGAGAGTCGCAGAGGGAACCACGAGGAACTGCTAATTTGCGGACGGAATTTGCGCGCTCGCGGCGCCTGCCAGCTGCCGGCGCGGGTAGTTCGCCAGGATATAATCGTCCACCAGCTTTTGGAACGCCGCCGCCAATTCGTCATAATTCCCGTGCAGCGTCACCGTTTTCTGCCCGTCCACATACACTGGACAGCTGGGTTCTTCGCCGGTTCCCGGCAAGCTGATCCCGATATTTGCGGCTTTCGATTCACCAGGGCCGTTGACGATGCAGCCCATCACTGCCAGCGTAAAATTCTCGACGCCTTCATGCCGCAGCTTCCATTCCGGTAGTTTCTCGCGAATGTAATCCTGAATCTGCTCGGCAAGTTGCTGAAACGTAGTGCTGGTTGTCCGTCCGCACCCTGGGCACGCTGTCACGCTGGGCGAATACGATCGCAGCCCCAGCGATTGCAGCAATTCCCACGACGCGTACACTTCCTCGCGGCGGTCGCCACCCGGCCGCGGCGTCAGTGAAATCCGGATCGTATCGCCGATCCCCTCGCTTAGCAGGATTCCCATGGAAGCCGCGGACCACACCAGTCCCTTCGCTCCCATCCCCGCTTCCGTCAATCCCAGGTGCAGCGGCTGTTCTGTCTTGCGCGCCAGGTCGCGGTAAATCGCCAGCAAATCGCGCGGCCGCGATACTTTGCACGAAATAATAATCTGATCTTTGCGCAATCCGCTTTCCAGCGCCAATTCCGTTGACTGCAGCGCCGAAAGCACCATGCACTCGTTCAAAATATCTTCGGATGATCGCCCCAGGTCGCGGTCGGTATTCTCCTGCATCTTTTCCATCACCAATTCCTGGTTCAGCGAGCCGCCATTCACGCCGATTCGCACCGGCTTTCCATGGTCGCGCGCCACTTTGCAAATCGTCGCGAACTGCTCGTCGCGGCGTTCGCCCTTGCCCACGTTTCCCGGATTGATCCGGTATTTATCCAGCGCCACCGCGCATGCGGGGTATTTCGTCAGCAGCACGTGCCCGTTGTAATGGAAATCTCCGATTACCGGTGCGTCCACTCCGGCGTCCAGCAGGCGCTGTTTGATTTCGGGGACGGCAGCCGCGGCTTCCGGCACGTTCACTGTAATTCGCAGCAACTCTGAACCGGCCTGGGCGAGCTCGATGCATTGCTGCGCGGTTGATGCCACGTCCGCGGTATCCGTGTTGGTCATCGACTGCACCACCACCGGCGCGCCCCCGCCTACCAGCACCTTGCCCACTTTTACGCCGACGGTTTTCCGTTTCAGTTGTGTTAGCATCGATTCCTTCAATCAGTGTCTACCACAGAGGCGCAGAGGTCGCGGAGATAGCGACGCAAACCGCTTCTGATCTTCCTCAGATTATCACGGGGAACCAGTTTTCGAATAATCGGGTGAGGGCCGAAATTTTACCGAAGATATGACTAGGCCCCTTACGAAATATCTGGCTTTTCACGGCTGATTCCTGCTAGAAACTTCCTCGTCCAATTCCCATCGAGGTCCAATCCATGAACCGAATCCCGCTCGGTATACTTTGCGGTCTGCTCTTTGGCGTTGTCGACGCGGGGATGATGCTTCCAATGTCCTTTCCCGACAAACGCGCAGCCATTCTCGGCGCATTCCTGGCCCGTTTTGCCCTGGGATTCGTAATTTGCGTCGTTCGCCTGCCATGGCCGGGTTGGGCTGCGGGACTGTTCCTGGGCATCCTGCTTAGCTTACCCGACGCGATCATCACCAAGGCAATCGTGCCGATTCTGGCTTCCGGCGCAGTGGGCGGCATAATTATTGGTTGTGTGGCAGGCAAGTACGGCCGGTGAGTTTCAGCACGTTCTACGTTTCTTCCGGCTGGACCCTGGACCAGAATTCGCTGGAAGTAAGCACCGGAACAATTTCAAATTCCACCAGATCGTCCCAGCGGCGCACCCATGTGTTCAGGGAATCAGCATGCGGTGCTTCCATGATCTGGAAGCACCGCGCGCCTTCCGCATCCATCCAGCTCGCATGGTAGGTGACGCCCTCCGGAAGCATTCGTCCTTTGCGCAGGAACCGCTCCCCGATCGGGGCGGCCTCCCCGTTCTTGAATCGTTCAATCACCATGAACAGCATAAGCCGGTTTGCACTCCTGCCAGATTCTGCTAACGGCGAATCCTATTTGCTCATGTTCTTCGGCGAAGCCTTCTGCAGGATAGCCAGCAGCTTCTCAGCGGAAGGCGGCGCCGGCTCCACGCCGTCGAGTGCCACGGCCCTTGCGCTCACTTTTTTTCCGTATAGTTTCTCGTTCGCGTCATTGTCCGGCCTCAGCGTGGAGCCTGCCAGCGAAATCCCTGCAAACAAACCACGTGCGCGCGAATAGGAAAGGACTTCGGCCCGCATGGTCACGTCCGTTTCGGCCGAGGCATTTCTTCCCACCGGTCCAGCCGCCGCCGACGCATCGCCGCCCAATTTCACTTTGCTGGTCAAAATACTGCCAGCCGCCCGCCGGTTCATCAGCAGCAGGACGAAGTCCGTCGCCTGGCCGCCCAGTTGCAATCCAACACTTCCGCCCTCGAGCGCCATCATGGTCGGAGCGCCCCATTTCCCGTGGAAACTTTTTCCGCTGCGGCAAGTCATCACGCCGCGTCCGTAGCTCCCGCCAATTCCAATAGCAAACTTCAGCACGGAAGGAAGCACCACCACGCAGTCCGCTTTATCCAGCACGCTCTTGGGAATGCTGTCTGGAGCGGCCAGAATTTCGCCCATCACTTTTCCCGCGTTCTCCACGCGGTCCTGCTCCTTGTCCTGTGCCGCTGCTGGAAGCGCCAGCCCGCCAATTGCAAATCCGGAAACCACCAAACCGGCTACCGTCACTAATCCCAGGATTCCTTTTCTCATCGCTTTATCTCCTCCGTTGAGTTCAATCGGTCCGAACTGCAGATCCAGGCAGGGCCGGCCGCAATTGTGCTTGGAATTGCGTTGATTCCATTCCACACCACCGGCGAGTCACATTGCCGGCTCAGCAATCCTATACAAGTCATCTTCTGATAGCAATTTGTGTCTGGCCGGGGCCTCGACAGTTGTGACAAGATCGCCGTGAAATTGGCTTATCCCCGAGCGGGAGAAGAAACATGAAGCCACACATGTTGAAGTATGCCGGCGCCGCCGGACTCTTCTGGATTTTCTCATCGGCGGTCGCTCTGGCTCAGACGACGGTATCAATTCCCGGAATTCCCGGCTTGCTGAACTGGCAGAACGCTCCGGTGTCGTGGAATCTGGACGGCAAAAATGTGCTGAGCATTTCTTCGGGGCCAAAGTCGGATTGGTTTGTGGATCCTTTCGATGGCACAGTTGCCAACAGCGCACCAATTTTGTTCTTCGCGCCGGGGCCGGATTACGTGCTCAGCGCGCGAGTGACGGTGAAGTTTGCCACCAAGTGGGATGCCGGAGCGCTGATGCTGATGGCCGACGAACACCACTGGGCGAAACTTTCTTTCGAATATTCGCCGGATGGCAAGCCCACGCTGGTTACCGTGGTGACGCGGGGACTTTCCGACGACTGCAATTCCGTGAGCCTGGCGGGAGATTCGGTGTATTTGCGCATTGCGAAAAGCGGGGCCACATACGTGTTTTATTTTTCGACGGACGGAAAAAAGTGGCAAATCCTGCGCACGTTCAGCCTGGATACGGATTTTCCGGTACGCGTTGGATTTGAATCGCAGTCGCCCGCGGGAAGCGGCGCTATCGCGAAATTCTCCGCGATTACCTATGACCCTCATCGCATTAACAACATTTATAAATAATTCCACTATTCGAATTTTCTTCCGTCGCGGGCTTCGCGAACCGCGTTCTCGATCATGCGATTCACGTAGCGGTGGAACTTCTCGTTTAAATCCTTGTCGTCATTGGTGAACTTCAGGCGCAGAGGCTCCACGTTCACCTGCTTTTGGATTTCGTCCACCGTCACCAGGCCCTTTTTCACCGCCACATCCACCTGGCTGACGATCGATTCGAATAGCTCCGCCTCCAGATTCAGGAAAGTTTTGTCATGCCAGGCGGGGCCGTGCCCGGGAATAATCACATCCACGTCGATTTGCGCAAGCGTTCTTAGGCTCTTGGCATGTTGGCTGAGCGGAGGGGTGAAATAGGGAACGGGATAGGAAATCACGTCGCCGGTGATGAGTATTCTTTCTTTCGGCAGATACAGGACGGTCGTTCCCGTCGCGTCTCCCACCACGCTCATGAAACGAAATTCACGGCCGCCATGGAAAAGCGTCAGTTTGTCGCTGTAGGTGAGGGTCGGGTAGGTGCGTTTCACCTGCAACGCTTCCGCCACGAAGTCCTTTTCCCGGCTCACCGCGGCTTCGTCTTTGCGGCGAACCTCGTCGGTTAGCGGAGTCCCGTCGGATTCCTTGCCGCTGCTCACTTCTTTTTCCACTTCGGCTTGATCGTTGCGTAGGTTTTGCGTGAAAACGGCGGGCCAGGCGTTGGCAATGTTCAGCATGAATTGGCGCGTTTCCTCGGACGAAATGATCTCAAGGCCTGGGAACGCCTGCGCATAAACCTCGTTCCCCGACCAGTGATCCGGGTGGTGGTGCGAGTTCACGACGTAGCGCACCGGCTTATCGGTGATTTTACGGATTTCGGCGAGCACGGTGCGCGCGGTGGAGGGACGTGTGTAGGTGTCGAATACCAGCACGTCGTTTTCGTTGATGATCACGATGGAATTTCCATTGGGAACGTAGCCATCGGCGGCGGTCATGAATTGGTAGATTCCGTCGGCGATCTGAACTTTTTGAACTGTAACCTGCGCCTGCGCGGCGCCGGGCGCGATAAATATTAAGGCGAAGAAAGTCCGCAGCAACCAGGGCAATCGGGACGGCAACGTCGAGCTTTTCATCGATCCTCCGGAACGAGAGTAGGTGTTGCATCTTGGGGGGGCAGTTGAATCTGCGGATGCCGCCCTCCCGACAGAGTTCGTCGGGCCAGGAACGGAGGCGCTACACAAATCGCGCGACCCCGCGTTGCCCCTCTGCGCCAGAATTGAATGTTCCGGGCGGTTAGACGCGGGCATTTCGAATTGGTAAGAGCGCTGGAATTTGAGGCGGGTGGTGGTGAAGGATGCGGCAGGTTTATGCGGAGATCGTCCCGCGAAAGTGAGCGGAAAGGCCGGGTTTAGGTTCCAAAGAGGCAAGTTAATCAGTGGGTCGAAGTCGCGCGATATAGGAGCGATTAGGATTTTATAACCACGTGATTTTTCAATGATTTGAGTGATTTCGACTATGAAACCCATTGGCGATAAGAGATGCGGTGATTTTCATGCGGAAAATGTTCGCCAGCGGCGAAATTAGTTGAGCGGGAAGTCTGTGGAGAGGAATCGGCAAAGCGGGATGGAGAAATAGCCGCCGCTGAATTTTGGGAATGTTTCGTGTGTGGTCTCATACGATTGTTTACTATAAGGATAATAGGTTTGTCAAGAATTTTCGGGGTTGGCGGAGGTGTCGCGCCTACGGCGCTTGCGGGTTTTTTGGGGGCGCTGTTCCCACACCTTACGGTGTGGGCTAACTAATGCCGCGCCTACGGCGCTTAGTTGGTATCGGACCCGTTTCTGCACACAACGATGATATCGTTGGCTGCAAGAGTTCGAAAGTAAGGGTCAAACGAACGGTAACGCGGCGTCAGGGCTGCCCACGCGCCTGATCCGGCTAGGAGGAATTGTGAGCGCGAAGATCGCTTATTGGATTATTTTCGCGCTCGCCGCGTGCGCGTTACCGCTAATTGTGGTTGCTTGGCGGCAGTGTATGTTGTCCAGCCATCCGGCGAGGACTCGTCTGGTAATTTTGCTATCGCTCGCGACCATTAGTTATGCGTGGTTGCTTCTGGGTATGAAGTTCCCTGCATCCTGGGGCGATTACTATAGCAATCCTCGTTATGCGATCATCGACGGCAACTTCATCGTAATGATTGGCTGCTCGATCGGCACGTTCTCATCAAAAGCAGGACAAAAGACAATCCTGTTTGTGGGATTGACTTGCCTCCTTTTAACATTGCTCTGGTGCTTCGTCGGAGTTTTGAATGTAGTCGTGTAGAACGAACCGTATCTACGGGGCAAACTTTTGGGATGGATCACCTGGAAGAATCAACAGCGCGAGCCCATGACTGAGCTCTCTACTCCGGGACGCCAGAATCTGGGTGGTAAGTCGGTTTTGTCCGCTGCCACGCGTTGCCGCGATTGGAGATGCTAGTGAGGCTCAAGGTGCCACCCTTAAGGGTGGCGCTACACGTCCTCAATCGGCGCTGCCACACAGTCGCTGAAGCGCTTCGGGACTGCGGATGTGGAATCACTCGCTGCGAAGGGCGGTGATGGGGTCGACGCGCATGGAGCGGAGGGCTGGGATGTAGCAGGCTGACATTGCTACGACTACCAGCACAACGGTTACGGTGGTTAGGGTGATGGGGTCGCGGGCGCTGATTTCGAAGAGCACCGAGGCCAGGACTTGGGTGAAGGCCAGCGCGCCAAGGAGGCCAAGGATCACACCGGCCAGCACGAGCTTGAGGCCTTGGCCCACTACCAGGCGGAGGATTGAGCTTGGCGTGGCGCCCATGGCCATGCGAATGGCGATTTCCTGTTGGCGCTGCAGGACGGAATTGGCCATTACGCCGTAGATGCCGATGGCGGCCAGGGAGAGAGCCAGGATACCGAAAGCTGCGGTTAGCAGGGCCGTCAGGCGAGGCTGGGCCACCGAGGAGGAGACGACGTCCTCCATTGGCAAAATATTCGAGAGCGGCAGATCAGGATCGAGTTTGGCCACGACGGAGCGAACCGAGGCGATTAATGGTTCGGGCGGCCCGTTGGAGCGCACAACGAGCGACATGGTCGTCACCGGCACGGGGCTTTGCTCCTGCGGCAAATAGAGTTCCGCCAGATCAGAGGCATTCAGGCCGGCGGACTTTACGCTGGCTACCACGCCGACAATTACGGTTTGAATGTTTCCCCGGGTCTGGATAACGAATTTGCCGACGGGATCCTGGCCGGCGAAGAATTTCTCGGCCAGGTTTTGATTGATGACGGCGACAGGCCTGGAATTGGCGTTATCGCTATCCGCGAAAACGCGGCCGCGCAGCAGGGGAATGCGCATGGCTTTGAAATAATCGGGCGTGACGTGGCGAACCGCGGCCACCGGATCGCGTCCCTCTCCCACGCACGGGGTTCCTTCCGTGCACATGAAGACGAAGCGCGTTCCGCTCCCGATGGGCAAATAGCTATTCACCCCCGCGGATTGCACGGCCGGAAGCGTTTTTATTTCCTCCACCAGGCGGCGCCAGAATTCAGACTGTTTCGGCCTGTCCGGATAGCGGCTGAGCGGCAGCGACATGGAAAAGCTCATGACGTTGCGCGGATCGAACCCCGGATTGACGTTCATCAGCCTTTCGAAACTCTTCAGCAATAGTCCAGCGCTGCTGACCAGGATTAGCGCCAGCGCTACTTCGCCCACCACCAGCGACGCGCGAAACCGCCCGGCACGCCGCCCGCCGGAAGCGCTGCGTCCGGATTCCTTCAGCGCGTCGTACAATTTATTGCCGGAAGTTTGCAGAGCGGGAACCAGGCCGAAGCCGAGTCCCGTGACCACGCAGAGCACGAGTGAGAACAGAACCACGCGGCCGTTCATGGTGATCTCATCCACGCGAGGCAGAGTCCCGGGCGGCAGAAGGCGAAGCAGGTGCGGAGCGTTTGCAGCCAGCACCAGAGCGATGGCGCCTCCGGCGAGCGACAACAGAAAACTTTCGGTGAGCAACTGGCGCAGCAATCTGCCGCGCGACGCGCCCAGGGCGTAACGCACTGCGATTTCCTTTTGACGGGCGCTGGCGCGCACCAGCAGCAAGCTGGCCAGATTCACGCAACCCATCAACAGCACAAATCCCACCGCCACCAGCAGCACGATCACTGAGGTGCGCAGCGGTCCGACCAGCGTTTCTTTTAGAGAAGCCACCTGCACCGTGAAACGGTGTGCGTCTCCAAAACCAGGAAAGTTGCTGGTGTAGACGCTTCCGAGCGAATCCATTTCTGTTTGCGCGTGGGCGATGGATTCACCAGGCCGCAGGCGGGCGTAGACCGTCAAATATGCCGCGCCAGAGCGCACCCGGTCGGGAGGAAACAGCGGATTTTCAAACACTCGAGGAAACCAGATTTGAGGTTCCGGCTGCACAAACGGAAACCGGTAACTGGCGGGAAGAATTCCCACGATGGTGACGCTGTGCCCGTCAATCGGAATGGATTTGCCGATCAAGTCCGGGCTGCCTCCAAAATGGCTGTGCCAGAACGCATCGCTGACGATGGCAACATTCGCTCCGCCCGGCTGATCTTCCGCCGGAGTGAATCCCCGGCCGATCGCGGGCTGCACCCCGAATACCTCAAAGAAATTCTGAGTGGCGACGGCGGAGGGAACCTGCTCGGGAACTCCGCTGGTGGTCAGGCTGGCGCCGGAAGCAAGATACGCGCCGATGCTTTCCAGCGTGCGCGATTGCTCGTGCAGCATGGTGATTCGCGTGAAGGAAATGTTGAATCCCTTGATGCCGGTGCCACGGTCCTGCGCGGTGATCGATACCAGGCGATCGGAATTGCGATAGGGCAGCGGCTGGAGCAGTACGGAGTCAGCGATGGTGAACATGGTGGCGTTGGCGCCGATGCCCAGGGCCAAGGTAAGCAAAGCCACCAGGACGAACCCGGGAGATTTCAGGAGCACGCGAATCGCGAAACGAACGTCGTACCAGATGTCGCTCATCGAATTCTCCATCGCGCCTTGCGGCGATTGCATTTCGGGCGTGAACTCAAGAACCGCCCGATTCATCTACAGATAATCACCTGACATTCATGGATGCCGCGCTCGAAATCGATTCAGGTTCAGTTGCAGGCTCCGCAGAGACGAAAACGCGATTTCGGGCGATCTCAGGTTTTCTCGGGATCCCTCACTCCGTTCGGGATGACTCCAAAAGCGCACTGGCGCGTTCGCAATGACGGGTGGCGCGCTGCGCTGCAAATGATTTTCCGCCATGACGCACACGTTAATCATCCTTGAACGCTTTGACGCTCGAACATGAGGAACAGCTTGGAAGATTAACGATTGGATTGCTGGCAGGGAAGAGCCACATTGGCTGAAGTTTTTTCTGGCCGGTGGGATGAGCGGCCGGATGCGGCGCGAGGGCGGAACAGCCGGCAGTGGCTGTGCTACGGCAGGCCGAATCGCAACAACCACTTGGTGTTTCTCACGATAGAAATGGTAGAACCGATGCAGATGCGCGGTATATTCTGGTTCAAATGAAACTGAGGTTGGTGTGATGGAAAACCAAGAAAGCAGCGGCACAGCCAAAACGGTGTTCGGATTATGGTTTGTCCAGGAACGCGACGAAGCCGAAGACATCGAACTCTTAATTGGCATTTACGAATCCGAAGCAGATGCCAGAGCTGCCATCGAGCGCGTGAGGACAAAGCCCGGCTTCGCGGATTTTCCCGAGGGATTGCAAATCTACGAATACCAACTTGGCCGGGATAGTTGGCAGGACGGCTTTGTTTCCAGGGATTGAGATCGAGGCACTAATCGCCAGGTGCGTTTTGCCAGGACGATCGCGGCCTGACGGACCGAGTGGCACCCCGCACGTCCGGCTTACGTGCGGGGCGTTGATCCCGCGGATTTAGTCCCTCTTAGCTCCCTACCATCTATTGCACGGTCAGTGTGACGGTTGTTGTGTGCGTCAGCGAGCCTGACGTTGAAGTTACCGTCAGGGTCGAGGAACCTACCGGGGTTCCATTGGGGTTCGTTGTGGGTCCGCTGCTGCCGCAGCCCGCGATGTATCCAACTGTCCGAGCAACAATAGCAACGCTGCCACGCGGCCGAATTTTCCCGTCGGATGTCGGCCGAACTTCCGCAGGCTCTGCATGGCGAGGCTGAGCGCTACCAGCAGAGAAATCATCGGCAATGGTTTCAGCGGCTGTTGCGGAGTGAAGAAGTCGCGGATGGGCGGAGTCAGAGCCGTGCGCGATGTCGTGGTAACTGCCATGGTAGTAGTTGCTGCGGCCGCATTCGGCGTCACGGATGTGGGAGTAAACGTGGCTGTCGCACCGGTGGGCAGTCCTGCGACGCTAAAGCCGACGGCTCCCGGAAACCCTCCCATTCCCGGGGTTACGGTAATTGTGAAATTGGCCGTGGTTCCCGCGGGAACGGTGACGGCACGCCCGGTCCTGCGACTGTAAAATCGTCAGCCGTTCCACTCACGAGTGATTACTTGCGTGGTGGGCGAAGCATTGTCGGTGAGCGTGACGGTGGCCGGGCCACGCGCTCCCACTGCTGCCGGAGTAAAGGTGATGTTGAAGACGCAAGTTCCGCCCGAGGCGGCAATACTTGCGCCGTTCGTGCAAGTTGTTCCGCTGGCCGTGCAAAATCAGCAGCATTGGTTCCAGTGATAGCGGGGCAGCGAGAAGGTCAGCGCTGCTCCGCCCGGATTCGTCACGGTGATTGTTTTGCCGCGCTGGCGGTGCCCACAGCCCTGGGCTGCGAAATCAGCGAGTTGCCCGAAAGAGATGCCGCCGCAGAGGATTCAATACAGTTACAGTGGCGCTCGCCTGGGCCGTCGCTCCCTGGGTGTCCACTACGGTGAGAAGCACCGTCGTGACGCCCACGGAATACGGACCCGGGAGGAGCTTGCGTGATGGTGATCGCATCTCCATCGGGATCGGACGAGCCGTTATCGATGTTCGCGTTTGCGGTTCCGCCCATCGTGGCTGCAGTCACGGTGACATCCTGCGCCAGCGCAACCGGAACCTGGTTGGCGACGGCGGGAGTGAAAGCACATGCCGGAATCTGCAAGCTATACGGGGAACCAGCGGAAGTACCCGACACGTCGCTGACCACGAGCGTGTAAGAAGCCCCGACGGTAGTGCTGATCTGGCAGGTTTGCCCGGTGCCGCTGCTGCCGGCATCACCGGCATAGTTTGTGGTGATGTTGGTTAGATCAAAACTGGGAGAGTAAGCGACCTCGAACAGATTAATTGCGTTGGCGCTGGTGAGGACGGAGCCAAGGCACATCGCCCGAGTTGCGGTGAATGTGTAGGAGTCGTAGGTTCTGGCGCCCACGCCTACAGTTGCTGGAGATGTTTTCGGAACGCTGCAAGTGCTGGGAATGCCGTTGCGGCTGATGCGATCGGTCTGCGTGCCGGTTGCGGTCGCGACCTCGGGAAATGCCGTTGGAAGTGATCCGAGGTTATTGCTCAGGGTGGCGGTTGCGGTTGGCACCGAGAAGGTCAGGGCTTTCTGGGCTCCGCCGGAGAAAGAAACGGTCAGAGTGAAGTCGATGGTCTGCTGGCAGGGAAAATCGCTGGCGAGAGTAAAGGTGAGCGGACTCAAGTTGTCGCCGGAGCCGGTGCCAGCGGGAAGATCCGCGTAGGCAGAGGTGTTCGGTTGAGTGATGGTGACTTTTGGTGTGGTGGTCGTCAGTGTGGCGGTTACGCCAGCGGCGTCCACCACGCCGCTGAAATTTTTCAATTGAATGACGAGCTTGCCGCCTTCGCCGGCTTTCAGGATGCCATCGCCGTTGCCGGGATTCTGGGTGGCGGTGATAGTTCCTAGTTCTGGATTTGCCGAGCCGGGGATACCCAAGGAAGTGATCGCTTCGTAGGCCATGACGATTCCGCTGCCGGAATCGCGATCGTAGCCTGCGCCCATGATGTCAATGGCGGTGCTGGTGAGCGCGGTGCGAATCTGGGCCGGAGTCAAGGCTGGATTTGCGGACTTAATCAGCGCTGCGACGGCTGCCGCGGACGGTGCGGCGGCGGAAGTGCCGAAGAATGGATTCAGTCCTGAGGCACCTGGCAGTGTGGTTGAGACGCCGTCGGCGCCAGTAATATCCGGCTTGTTGCGAACCGCGCCGCCCGTGGATGAAAAATTCCCGGGCGTGATAGCCGATCCATCGGAATTGAAAAAGACGCGGCGAGGGCCGTCGGATGTGAACAGCTCCACCTGGTTGCTGGTGGTGAAGGGATTGGGATAAGGTCCCGTGGGGTAGCCAGGGGCAAACTGGGCAGCGGCGGGCGTGGCGGCGACGGAATAGATTCCTGCACCGGAGGCCGCGGAGTGGCCGTGAGTTTGGCCGGACGTGTTTATGGCCAACTCGCCCCGGATGGTGTTCAAGCTGAAAAGCAGGTTGCTGGCAGTGTTCGACTGAAAGACGATCAGCCGGTCTCCGGCCGCCAGGCTGAAGGAGCCCGGGGCCACAATTTCAAATGGATTCTGGGTTCCGCTCTGGATATTTGTGGACGAAGCCTTGACGACGCCGGAGGAGCTGGTGACGAACAAATCGTAATCGTTGTCTGGAGCGCGCCCTGCGGATCGGCCCAGGTAAGGGTGTAGGCATCGGCGGCCGCGGAGGTAATCGTGTCAAATAACACGGGCGATCCCACGGTGCCAAAATTGTGAATGGTGCCCGTCTTAGCGCCGCCGGGGAATGCGAAGGCGCCGCCGGAGACAAAGTCGCCTTCATAATATCCGGCGGTGCCGGAATCCACGTTGCCTTCGTTCCCGGCGGACGAGAAATAGAGCGCGCCGTCAGCCGTCACGGTATTCACGGCCTGCGCGACGATGCCGTCTTGAAATACCGGTTCATCGAAATAGAAAACATCATCCACAATAATGTCGCACCCCGCGATTGCTCTGAGGTCCAGGATGTTCTGGGCAAAGTTGGCTTCGCTGACGTCGGCGGTGGCGAAATAGAGATTCGCGCCGGGCGCCATGTCATAAATGATTTCGAGAATCGCGGCGCCTTCGTCCGAGCCGCCGGCAAAATCGTGCATCACCGTGAGGCAAGGCTGTATCAATGACGATCCACAAGTGGCCGGCAGATCGCCTGAGGCTTGAGCCAGGGTGGCAGCGCCAGTCGAGTTCACGCTATCGGAAAGGACGCCGATTTTGAGCCCAGAGCCGTTGACGCCAAACGTGCCGCGTGCGTCGAACGCGCGATGTGTCAGGTCTCCCTGGGTGGTTACACTGCCCTGGCCGGTACCGTTGATGATTCCTCCAGGCTGAAGCATCGCGGCGAGTTCTTTCGAATCCGGGACGCCCGCAGTTCAAAACTCGGGCGTGCGCGCAGTGCCAGCGAAGCGTTGCTTCGCGATCCTCGCTCGTTCCGCGAGGTCAAGGATCGGACCCTGGGCGAGATGAAACTGACGTCGGGCGAGGCGGCGATGTTTTCAATTTGATTGGCGAGGAATGATTGCGCGAATACTTCGAAAGCCCGCATGGGAATACAGAATCATGGCTCCGGCGGATTTCATTTGCTCGAGAAGTCGATCGGTCACGTTCGCGGTGATGTCAACCGCGACGTTGTTGTTGTCGTCGAGGTCTACGCCGGTGTAGAGGAAGGGAACACCGGGGGCGGCGGATTCGCCGCGCATCATTCTCACCGTATAAAGCAGGTTGGAGTCCAGTTTCCGTTGGGCGAGGGTGCGCGAGTCTTTGTCCTGTTCCAGCGCCAGGATCTGCTGGGCGGCCAGGGCACTCATCCCGGTTGTTCCTTGCATCTGTGAGGTTGCCTTGGGGCGGGCTGTTCGGGCGGCACGGGTGGATTAAACTTATGGAAGTGCAAGTCGGTACCCGAGCCTGGCACGCTTTGGGCGTACACGAAAGCGGCCGCCGGGCACAGCAAGATTAAGAACAGGACTGCGGAAGCTACAGCGAACGCGTGAATTTGCTGGAGTTGGGCCAGGTTTGCAAGAGTCTTATCCCACTGGGACGGAGAATCAGCATTCCTCATCTGAGCTTCCTCCCTCATGTGTGCCGGCGCTGCAGGCATTGGGAAGGGGGACAAGCGAATGCATCAGCTGCGGTTTCTAGCATCCATCCTGCCCGTCGAGCGAGTGCGAGTCCAGCGTGCTGAGAGGGGTTTTGCCCAATGCGCTGTTGGCATAAAAGGAACTAACCAGCCAGTGTCGGCTGAGTGGTACTCAGGCAGTTTTTTTTGAGCGTTTCTTGTAAGCGGCTAGAGCGGCGCGAAGCAACTGGCGCAGCGCAGGCGCGTTGACATCGCCGGCGGTGCGCAATTTGACGTGGCGATGAACCTTGCCTTTTCCTTCGAGTAGCTTTCCTGGGTCGGGAAGCCCGGCGGCGCGTGCAATGCCGAGGGTGATCCACGCCTTGGCGGGCATGATGACGCAGATTGTATCCGCGTATTTTGGGCTGAAGCCGAATGCCACAAGCTTGCTGGGCATATCAACCTGCTCTTGAAGATTTGGAATCTGTCTTCAGGACCAGGTCTCGGGTCTTCGCACAGCCAAATCGCGCACTTCCGGAGAATATGCGGAGAGAAGCTGGACGAGGTTGGGCTCATCGAATGATCCTCCGCCGCGCCGGAAAAAACCGAGGCAATTACGCGCCTTCAAGAAATATGGGGCGCAAGAGGTGCGCCCCAGTCAAGGGCATCCCAGGTACAGAAGAAAAAAATCCCGCGGATCAGGCCGACTTCGGCTTGTAAATTGAGCCGGCGACGGCGCCCTGAATGGCGTGGGCCACGAACTGATAAACGATTTCGATGCAAGTCTGCCCGATCGTGGCATAGGTGAACGTGAAAAAACTATAAAGCCCGAAGGTAATGGGACCGAGCAACGCGATCATCAAACCGAGCGTGATGCCCGCCTTGGCGCCGCCTCCCAGCACATTGCCAACCTTGGCGAACAGGAGCACGAAGACAACGCATGCGAACAGGTCGGTGAGAACGAATCCCACAATTCCTTGCTTGAACAGGCCGGGATGGAGAGCCCCGATTGAAGCCATCTGCGACGCCATATACTTTCCGTAAAACGCAAAGTTGAGCAGCGTGCGCACCACCCACATTGCCAGAACAGCCCCTAAAAAGCGTCCGGAATTCATGCTTCCTCCTCCGCCGAGAATTTAGACTTGGAAACGAGCAGGGCCTGATGACTTCGCGGGCGGATTCTGGCTCCGCAGCGATGAATTGTCAAGGAAAGCCGGGCCTTCGCGAGGCAGCGCCCATACGGTCTGAGGAGGGTGAGATCTTCGAGGATCTACGAGAAACGCGCGGCCGGTTACGGGAATGAAACAGGATCTTCTCCGGCATGGCGGCTGCCTCAGCGCAGAACGATACAGCCCCGCTGTTCCAGCTTTTCGATCCACGCCGGGTGACCCGACAATTTGTTCCAGCGCAGATCAAGCTTTTCGAGCTTGGGCAGATCAGCGATGTTGGCGGGAAGCGTGACCAACCGGTTGGAGCGCAAGTCGAGCTGCTTGATATTGCACAAACGGCCGATGGACTCGGGAAGCCGGCAGAGTTGGTTATTTCGGAGGTCCAGGGTGGCCAATCGCGCCAACGCTCCAATCGATTCCGGGAGGGCCGCGAGTTGGTTATTTTGCAGACGCAGTTCGGCCAGATTTTGCAGACCAGCGAGCGATGAAGGCAGTGAATTCAATTGGTTGTTATAGAGATGAAGCTCGCGGAGATTCATTAAATTTCCGATGGATTCCGGGAGTGAGGCGAGCCGGTTATTGTAAAGCCGCAATTCTTTCAGTCCGGCCATGTTTCCAATACTGGCGGGAAGGGAAATCAACTGATTATCAGTGAGGTTGAGGTAGGCAAGCTGCGAAAGATTTCCCAGAGAATCGGGAATCGCGGTGAGGCGGTTATTGCTGAGGTAGAGATATCCCGAGAGCTCGCCTAATTTGCCAATTGATTCGGGGATGGACGTCAGTTCGTTGTGGCCAAGATCGAGCATTTTTAGTTTTGTAAGATCGCCGATGCACTCGGAGATGGAGGACAGTTGATTTTCGGAAAGGTCCAATGTCTCAAGGTTGCTCAAGCGCCACAGAGCGTCCGGCACGGAGGTGAAGCGATTTTTTCCGAGCCGTATATCGGCGAGGCTTGCGGCGCTCTCAAGGCCTTCAGGCACGCTGGTTAGCTGGTTGCCGCGCGCGTGCAAGGTGCGAAGCTGGGTGAATCCGCTCAGGTAGGACGGAAGCCCGGCTAGCTGGTTTTTGTCGACATGCAATTCGCGCAGTTCCGCCAGATGCGCGAGTTGTGCGGGAAGCGAGCTGAATCGATTCTCGTCGAGGTAAAGACTTCTTAGATGGAGCAGGCCTGCGAGCGAGGCGGGAAGATCGGAGAGCCGATTGCCTGCCAAATCCAGATGGCGGAGTTGCGCGAATTGGCCAAGTGCAGCGGGAATGGATTCCAGGCTGCAATAACGCATCGCCAGAGCCAGAAGGGAACCGTTCTTGGCCGCAAAGCTGACTGGCTTGGCCAGCCGAACGCCACCCTGTTCAAAACTTTCCTCGGAGGAGACCGGGACAGGCGCCAAAGCCTGAGTGTGGTTCGTCAAGAGGAGGCTGGCTGCGATCTCGATGAGCGCCTCAGCTTCTGCGAAATGGAGAGCGACGGCGCAGGCTGCGATTCCGGCTCGAGTTGCCATAGGTGCTCCGCCTGGTAAGAGGATTCGAATAATTCAGAGTGACGGCATTCGGCCGGTGCGCAGCCAAGAGTGGCCACGCCACCGCAAACCACTGCCTAAATTTGCGGCATTAGATTGCTGCAAATGGCGGGAAAGGTCCATTCAAAATTAGATTATTGCCAAGATGCATGAGAGGGCGCTGCTGCGTTCGACAAGAGGGATTAGCCGGCCGGCCTGCGTCCTATCTTATCCGGCGGCGGCGCAGGCGTAGGCTTTGTTGATTTCCAGATTCATCTCGGCGATGCTGATTTTTGCGGCGGCGGCAGTGGAACGAACGAAAGTATTCAATCGTTACCGCGACGCCTGCTTGATTCGCCGCGGGAATATCCTGCACGCGGACTACGCGCGCACGACAGCGTACTGGCGTGCTGCTTTCACCGCGCGTGTCTCCAGGCATCAGCACAATCAAATCCAGCGGTGCGCCGAACTGGGGCGGATGATTGGTTACGAAGAACAATCCCTTTTCCGAGACGTTCACTGTTTCGCCTTCGAATAGATCGCGGGGCGCTCCCGCCGCTGGACGGAATCGCAGGGGAACACGCAAAGAAATTCGTTCTGCAGATCGAAGATTGCTGTATGACATAACATCCTCCAACGGGGCGGGCCTGTTTTCGACTTCCTCGTTAAAACGCCACGACCAGAGTAAATAAACAAAGTGAATAGAGCAATAGGACGAAGTGCCCGAAATGACAACAGGCGGGGCGTGGGTTGCGTTCCAAAACGGAACGGACCAAGGGCCGCGATTTTTATCTTGCGTGCTTTGTGAGGATTAGATTCTGGAAAGGGTGAAGGCGCGATAGCAAACATTCCATACGATGCAGTATGGAACGCGCTTAGAAGCGGCATAGACTGGCCATACAACCTGCCCGTGCTGAGCTGGATCCCTGGCGGGGTTGCGGATGGCATTCAAAAGAGGTGGTAGCGGGAGCCCGATTAGCATTCGTTGGATCGGCTGCAAACTACCCCGTGATTCGTGTTGCAAGGATTCTTTGACGGCGCGACTAGCCGCACGCATGGCCAAGAGTGTGGCTTTGCTAGCAATGCCTGGAGTCTCTGAATCCACTTCCCACACGATTTTGGGACTGACCATGTTCAAACGGCCCAGTTTAATGAATAGTTTCGCCAGAGCGTGGCCAGCGGTTCAAAGTTCCGAATTGATCCGTTCCGGTGACAAGAGAGACGATGCCACCATCATGGACGGAAAAGATGAAATATTCGTTCTGGGAATCGTCGGCCATCCGGGCCACACGTTGCTTAGCTTCGCTCAGGCTGGGCGCAGCTTCTATCCAGAGCGGCGTGCCATCTGGCAATCTTTTAAAGATATCGAACATATGATGCACGTTGCACCTCCCCAAAATGGCGTCCTCAATCCATTGCCTTCGCTCGCATGCCAGTTATGAGTGAGCAATTCGCCTGCCGGACCGCGAACAATCAATATGTGTATGTATATCCGTGATTTAGAGGATTGGTCCGAAGACTTGCATCCGGCCGAAGGGCAGGCTAGTACTCGGAAATTGCTCGATAGCTGCTGCACGGATTACAAAATCTCTCAGGTGTCTCCGCGCCGGGAATGGGTGGGAGGGAGATCGCATCGATTGCTGATAGAAATATAATTCAAATATATTTTAGAAACGCACGATGGGGGGTAAAATAAGAGCATGGCACGCGGTTGGGAGAGCAAATCTGTAGAAGGCCAGGTCGAGGATTTTAAGTCGAAGGTTGAGCAAACAAAGAAGAACAATTTGACCCAAGAACAAGCTGAGAATTCCCGCCAACGAGGAGTGCTGCTGCTCGCCCGCACGAGAGTGCAGCACGAACTTGAAGTCACGTATGACCCTCGGCGCCAGGAACAGCTAAAATCCGCGCTGGCGCATTTGGACGCTCAGTTAGGTGGCAAATCGCACTCCGATTCTGGCCAAAACTAGGCTGGGTCAGAACAGCGGGTGGTTGGATCGCTTCCTTTCATTTCTTCATCCCACAGATTTATTCCCATCAGTGATACTCCAGGATATTTTTATTTCACGGTTGGAAAGTCGATTCGCGGGGGCGACAAGATCGTCGCGACCGTCTGGTCAGACACTCCAAGGGTCTCGGCGATTTCCTTCATCGTCTCCCCTGAGAGTTTCAGAATTTCAGCCTGGTCTGAATCCGAAAGTTCAACGGTATCGACTACCGGCTTGGGAGATTGTGTTTTGGAGGCGTGTTCAGCGGCTGGGGGAGGGCTCGTGCGAACCGGCGCAGCAGCAGAACCTGAAGGCGGACCGAATGGAGCGCTACTAGATATCGGAACAGTCATAATGTCTCCCTTCAAAAAGCTCACATGGGAGCCACCATCGGCAGATCCCGGCAAAACATTAGTCCCGCCGAAATTAAAAGAGCACCTATAGCCTGGTTGACTGGCTGTGGGAGTGCAAGCATGATGATCGCGGAAGAGAGAGCAGTGATTGCAGCAACGGAACTCTGCCGGACCTATGGAGCGGATCCCAGGAGATTAAAGGATGAAGACCGGAGGAATCATCGGCGGAATCGGGCCGGAATCGACGATCGAATACTACCGGTCGGCGATTGCCGCCTACCAGGAGAAAAAGGGGGATGGAAGCTATCCCTCGCTGATCATCAACAGCGTAAACCTGAAAAAACTGATCGAGCTGGTCACCGCGAATCGCCTGGAAGAAATCGTGGAATATCTTGCGCCGGAAGTGCAAAGATTGGCGGACGCGGGAGCCGTGTGCGGATTGCTGGCCGCCAATACTCCGCACATCGTCTTTGATGAAATCCAAGGGCGCTCGCCGATTCCGTTGATCAGCATTGTGCAAGCCACATGCGATGCCGCGAAAGCGCTGGGACTGAACAAGATCGGGCTATTCGGCACGCGGTTTACGATGGAAGGGAAATTTTATCCCGCCGTTTTTTCGAGCCAGGGAATCACGCTGGTGATTCCGCACGAGGAAGAGCGGGAATACATTCACGACAAATATATGAATGAACTGCTAAAAGGGGCTTTCCTTCCGGAAACGCGCGACCGTTTATTAACGATCGCCGATCACATGCTGGCGCGGGACGAAATTCAGGGACTGATTCTGGGCGGCACGGAATTGCCGCTGATCCTGCGTGACGTGATTTATCGCGGCATTCCGTTTTTGGATACCACACAGATTCACGTGAAAGCGCTGGTTGAACGGTTGTTGTAAACCCGGAAGGAATCCCGGCCGGGATTCCTGTGCGTGGAATCGTAAAGCAAACCGCATTTTTCCAAGACATCCGCCGTCGAATGCCGCGAGGCCGCCAATCGGGAGATTGGCTTCCCGCGCGACTACTTCTTGGATTGGAGAAGGCCCCAGAATTTGGTCAGCAAGCTCGGACGCTTTTCGGGAGTTGGAGTGGAGGCTGGAGGAGCCGAATCGGCGGAATCAGCCACTTTCTTCAGCGTTTTCAGCGGCAAGGGAATGCGAATCAATTGCCCGGCGCCCAGGTGCTCAGGATCTTTCATTTCCGGGTTCAAGGACCGAATCTGCTCCAAAAGTTGCGCGTCGAAATGGCCGACGTACAGAAGACAGATCATTTGCAGAGTTTCATTCGGTTCCACGGCAACCGTGACCACTTGATTCTCGCCCGTCTCCTGCGGATCAGCGGGATAGGCGGCGGTGGAACTCGCCGCTTCGGAATTTTCCGGCTTGGCTGCCGCCGCGGTGGAATCCGTAGCAGCATCGGAAGAAGATGAATCCGAAGGCGCAGATGACGCCGACGAAGCCGAAGCGGTTTCCTGCCAGGACCTGGCCAGTTTCAGAATGGAAGGGAAGAAATAATAACTTCCGCCGAGAAGCACAATAGCCAACCCGATTGTGGGGAATAGCCAACGCCTGAGCAGTGATTTCGAATGCGACTTGTAGGTAAGCGGCTGGGAGTTCTGCTTGCGAACCATTTCGGAGCGCCAGGCAGCAGCCGCGGTGGCCGCGGCCGGATGAATCGCAGGCTTCTTCGCTTGCGAATTTGCCGCCGCAGCCATGGCAAGTGCTGGGGGCGCTTTTTCCTGCTCCGCAGGCACATGCGGTTGCGACACACCAGTTTCGAAGACGATTGGCGTCAGTACCTCATCGACTGTTGGAGGAAAGACAGCCGCCACGGGAGCGATCTCGGAAATAACTTTGGGGCTGGCGAGCGACATTGCTTCAAAAACATCCGTCTCCACCGGTTCGTGCTCGGGCGCCGCGGGTTCTCTTAATTCGGAAACGGCGGGCTGCGGTTCCGGAAGCGGTTCAGCAGACAAACCCCTTGATGAGGCATCGCTTAATTTTGAGAGTCTTGCCGGAACCGCCATCGCCGCACTGGAGGTTTCCGCGGCATCCGCGAAGACTTTCATATATTTTTCGACGGGCGAAGGCGCGGATTCCGAATCGACTTTTACATACGTTTCCGCGGGGGCGGCAGCCACAACGGGTTCCTTCAGCGCATCCGTGAACACTTTTTCGAATGGTTGCGCGGAAGAAGGCGCGGATTCCGAATCGATCTTGACATGCGTTTCGGCCGGCGCCGCAGGAGCCGCAGCGGCATCGTTCACGACAGCCGTGAACGCTTTTTCGAATTCTTCAACGGACGGAGGCGCGGCAACCGCTTCGCCTGGTCCGGGCACCGTCGCAGGAGCAGCGGGCGGGGTCGCTTGCGCCACTTCGGGCTCCGGATGAAGTTCCAGAGATACTTCTTGATACATGGCAAACGCAGGCTGGTCTTCCGTTCGCTCGAGAGGATCGCGTTCATCCGCCGGCGCTGCAGCAGGGACTGGCGCTGGCTGGGCGGCAGGCTCGGGAGCGACGCGACTTACAATTTCCGCGGTATTATCTATGCCATCGGCGGCAGCGACTTCGGGGATGGACTCCCGCATCTTGGCCGGGGCCGCTGCAGCGGGGCCAGTGACTGGCTCCGCGGCGGCTTCCAATTCCCAAGCGAAATCAGGTGCAGGATCAGGGGCATGCGCACCCGCCAGGGACGGTGCCTGGCGTGCTTCCGCCTGCAAAGGATCGGCGCCAGCATCTTTGGAGAATGTATCAGGCAGGAAAGTTTCCGAGGCGCGCGCTTCTCCATTCAGGCTGGATACGATTTTCTCGAGGATCGTCAAAACCGGCTGCGCGGAATCGCTGGAATCCATTTCCTTGGGCGAGGCTGCGATGGAAAGGGTGATTGGCGGAAGAGAAACTGCCAGGCCGAGCCGGACAGCAACATCTCGAATCAATCCCTCGTTTACGGTCAATTGGCCGCGGCGATGGGCGGCTGAGAGCGAACTATAGCAAATATTGTTGATGCTTCGCGGAACGCCGCCACTCAGTTGCGCGATCAACTTTAAGGCTTCTTGCGCAAAGATCGGATCGCCGGAGTATCCCGCGACGGTCAGCCGGTGTTCGATGTAGCAAGCCGTTTCGGAGGCATTGAACGGGCGCAACTGGCACATAACCGCGATGCGCTGGCGCAATTGCGCAAGCTGGCGCTGCCCGAGCTTTTCGGCCAGTTGGGGCTGCCCGGCCAGGACAATTTGCAGCAATTTTGTATTTTCCCGCTCGAAATTGGAGAGCAACCGAATGGTTTCCAGAACGGAATCATCCAGATTCTGAGCTTCGTCCACCACCAGCACAAAACGTTTGCTCGCCAGCATCTCTTCGAACAGCACCTGGTTCAGCCGGTTGTGCATGGAGACAAGGCTCATGCCCTCGGTCTGAATTCCCAATTCGCTAAGCAAATAACCGAAGAAATCGCGAGAATCGCATTGGGTTTGGAAAATGAAAGCGGTGCGAGCTAAATCGCGCAGTTCATTGAGAAGCTGGTAAAGGACCGTGGTTTTGCCCATTCCGGGCTGAGCGATTAGCGTCAGGAATCCACGGTCGTCCTGAATTCCAGAGGAAAGCTCGTACAAGGCATCACGATGGGTTTGGCTGGGAAACAGGTAGGCAGGATTCGGCGTGACGCCGAACGGCTGCTGTTGCAGGTGGAAAAATTCCAAAAACACAGCCACGAACTCCTTTTCCGGCTAGGCCCGAGAGGCAGGCTTAGGAAGAATCCTGGTCCCCAGCACCGCAAACTGAGCGGGAGAAGACTTGGGCCTGCATCGAGGCCCCGCCGTTGAACCGAACGCTAAAGCGAGTGCGAACACTCCTGGGCACCTGCGGGAAATGCCAGTTTGCTACAAAGTAGTGGAGTGACGCAAGAGGCACTAAAGTCTGAAGTGAGAAGGCCCAGGTTCTAGTACTAAGTGCTGGAGGGCACTTCTCTCGAAAGGGCAGACTGGGAGCGAAGTTCAAGTTGGAACCGCAGGGGGGCTGAAGGGTCACTAGGGTTTCTTCAACACACCCCTGAGGGGTTCGAAGTCGCAGCTGGATGATTCGACTGCGGACTAGTGATGGTCGTGATCATGATCGTGGTCATGATCGTCCCAGTCGTGGTCGGAGTGCCAACTATGGGAATCCTCATCCCACCAGCGGTGATAGTGAGTCCAGCACCATTCACGGGCATTGCTCAGTTCGTGGCGCCAGTGGTCGGCTTGTTTGCTATTCGGGCCGTGATGCTCGATCGCTTCGTGCAACTGGTGATCGGCATGGGAAATGCGCGATTGACAATCGTGCTCCTGATCGGCGCGCACCCGCGGGGCACCGGCCAGGAGTAGGAATCCAGCCAGCGCCGTGACCGCCAGCGCCAGCTTTGCAAATAACTTCCAATTGGATCTAGATTGCATGAGAAGTACGTCCTCCTTGGTTCGAGTGCCTTTGTGACTTCTGCATCGCCATTTAGATGCACTACAGAGACGCTCCGTCACGGGCCAGATTGGACGGACTGGTCCGATCTAGCCCTGCCTGGGATAGCAGTGGAGTGCTAGGATAAGCCCTTCAACGGGAGCAGGACGGCCCCCATGGATTTGAGTTCGAACATTTCCGGCATTCTGCGTGCGGATTTTGCCAGAGAGTTGAAAGCAGATTTTCCAGTGCTCAGGCGTATTCCGTGTACGGCGGTGATCAAGTTTCTGGATTACCAGGATTCATTGGCTCCCGAGGAGCGCGAGCGGTTGATCGAAGAGCTGGCACAGGCTGGCGCGATGCGATTTTCTCCACCCCCGCAAATGAGCCAGGAATATCAGCAATTCCTCTCCGCGAATCCGGCCTGCGCGGGTTATCTGAAGGCCGTGCAATCCCAGACATACGGCTACGGGCTTCGCTATAGCGGAGTGAAGATGACCAAGCTAATGGTCAACGACGCCGAAACCATGGCGTTTATGGCCAAGGAACGGTCCAAGCTGGGTTGGCAGCCGCGCGATGATCCTCCGCGAACCCTGATAGGCGATCCCGATCTCCGAAACCTCCATCCCGCGAAAGCGCCGCTTTTGCGGAAGTTGACCGGCGCTGCGCTTGAACAGCTTTTCAGCACGGAAAAGAAGAAACTTCCAGGCGGCGAGACGGGATACAGCGGAATGCTGGGGGACTGGCATCTCACGGTCTGGGTCGATTTCGGTTCCAGTCTAGCGCAATTGCGTTACGGCTTGAGCATGCCGGACGCCGCGCGGAGGATTTTTGTCTCCCGCCTTTCGTTCGAGGATTTGTGGGTTACCAGCCTGGGCTGGGATTATCTGACGGAAGAAAACGCGGCAGGTTGTATCGAGCTTCTTTGCGAACAAATCAAATATTTGGTTCAGCTAGTTGAACGCATTCTGGCTCCGCAATAGAAGCAGTCTGGCTCGGGAATCGAGAGCATAAAACCTTTGTGTAGCTGGTCCGTCAGAAGGGAAGAGATTCGGAGGGGGAAACTTCCATGAAGTCTGCGCTCAGAATCGTGGTGTTGATTTGCCTGGCGTTCGTGTGCCTCAACTCCGCGAAGGCCGAGGTATTGAAGCGGGATGCGGACCTATCCGCGCCCGACGGGTTGAAGCTTAAGGTTACCTATTTCTCCACGGGAAAGCCGGGACCAGGAGTTTTGCTGCTGCATCAGTGCAACCGCGAGCGTTCTACCTGGGACGATCTGGCCACGCGGTTATCGCAGGCTGGAATCAATGTGCTGACCATGGATTACCGCGGTTATGGCGAAAGCGGCGGCGATCCGTTCGTCTCGCAGACTCCCGAGCAGCAAGCCGCCACCCAGCAGAAATGGCCGGGCGATATTGACGTTGCCTTTCAATATTTGCTCGCTCAGCCGGGAGTGGACAGAACGCAGATCGGCGCGGGCGGCGCAAGTTGCGGCGTGGACAATTCCATCCAATTGGCGCGGCGGCATCCTGAGGTGAAAACGCTGGTGCTGCTTTCCGGCGCCACCGATGACGCGGGCCGGCTTTTCCTCGAGAAGTCGGCGAATTTGCCCGTGTTCATCTCCGCGAGCGCGGACGATGGAGAGACGCTGGCGTACATGCGCTGGTTAATGTCTTTTTCGCGCGATTCCCAGGATAAGCTGGTGCCTTATCAGGCCGCTGGACACGGAACGGAAATGTTTAAAGTGGAGAAGGGCCTGGAGCCGTTGATTTTAGATTGGTATCAGGTAACGTTGCGGCAAGATCCCGCCAAACAGAATGCTGGGAAATTGCAACCGCCATCTGCGATGGCTGAATTCTGGAACATTTTGATTCAACCGGGCGGCGCCGCGCGAGCCACGAAACTTTTCGAGGAGGCGAAAGCAAAAGACCCCAATGTTTTCCTCTTTCCGGAGCAGTCCGTGAACATCCTGGGTTATACGCGTTTGCAGAAGGGTGAGACCAAGGAAGGCATCGCCATTTTGAAGCTGAACGAGCTGGCCTATCCGCGCTCGGCAAACGTCTACGATAGCCTGGGAGACGCCTACCTGGCCGATCACCAGAACGAACTGGCTCTGCAATACTCCCAGAAAGCAATCGAGATGTTGAAACAGAATCCCCCGCCCAACGAGGCATTGGTCAACGCGATTCGCCAAAGCGCAGAGGCCAAAATTCAGAAGGTTCAGCATCCGTGATGGTCAAGGATGCTTCACGGCTTCTGGATTTATTTGTTCGGACGGGAAGAGTGATTTGCGGGTATTCGGCTGCGCGTTGAGTGAAAACACACAGCCAGGAGTGGCTGCGCTACCAAAGCACAGCCATTCGTTCGTTATCAATCTACCGCGATCTTCTGCTGGTTATGCCCTGGCTCCTTACCTGGCTTTGCGAGCTTCCGTCGAATCGTAGCTCTCGCCGTAGATCGACGGCACTTTTCCGCCCATGGGCCGCAGGTACGTGGAGAGCTGCCCGCGATGATGGATCGAATGGTTCAGGCCAAGCTGCAGATAGGCGACTGCCGGCATGAACAAGAGTCCACGGAAATCGACCGGCTTCAGCAATTGCTCGCTGGACAGTTTTTCGAGCCGCTGGAAGTTTTTCGCGAAAGAATCGGCGTACCATGCGGCAACGTCCGCCGAGGTGCGAATAGATTCCGGCCGCGGGTTGGGACTCAAATTGAATTCACCGGAAGCCACGGCATCGAGAAAGCGATTCTCGGAAGCGGCGATGTGCCAGGCGAGCTCGATCGCCGTACGCGCGACGCCCTCCGGGCGATAGTCGCCCTTGTCGAGCGGAATCGCTTCGATCACGGACTTGGTGGTGGCGTGTTCCTTATACAGGGTCGGCAAGCTGATCTTGTGCAACAAAAACGTAACTTGTTCGGGTTGGAATGCGCCGGCAGCGGGCGCGGCCTGGGTGCTCATGGTTCCCTCCTCAAAATTAAAGTGGCCGAACGGGCGGAATCTCCGCCCTCTTTCACTTGCAGAATGCAAGCAAACGCACTGTAATCTATTCACTTGCACTTTGCAAGCATTTTCCGGATACTTTCCTTATGCAAAAGTGCGCGCGGTCCGAATGCCCCGTCTCCCACGGGCTGGAACTTTTCGGAGACAAATGGAGCCTGCTGATCGTGCGCGACCTGTTTCTCAACGGCCGGCAGCGCTACCAGGATTTCCTGAATTCGGGCGAGCGCATCGCCACCAACATTCTGGCCGAGCGTCTGGCGCGCCTGGAAAAATATGGTCTGATCCGCAAGTCCGGCGATCCCGCCAATAAAAAGCAGAATTTTTACTCCCTCACCAGGCAAGGCCTGGACTTGTCGCCTGTTTTGCTCGAGATGGTCATCTGGGGTTTGAAGCACAGCCCCGACCCCGCACGCCGGAAAATTTTTCGCAAACGCCTGAAGGCCGATGAAGCCGGAGTCCGCAAGCAGATCGCCTGGCGATTTAGAACCCACGCGGGAAGACCTGGTCAAGAAGCTTCGAAATAGCAGGCAGGGGATTCCTTCCCGGGGCCAGATTCAACGGATAGGGAAGGGTTGGTTTGATTGAGGATTGGTTTGATTAGGGATGGCGGTGCAACACGTGCACGGCAATGTCTGGCCAGACTTCGCGAAACGTGTTGGTGACGGCGTCTCGCAGGATGGCGTATGCATATTTGGTGGAGATGGCGCCCCACGTTCGAGTCTTGCTCGGGTAGTAGGAAATTGAAACGCCTTGGGCGATTCCCCTGCCCAGAAGTTCGGAGGTATTGAAGGTGTTGTCGCCGTCATAGTTCCTGGCGACCACAACGCGCGAGAGCGAATAGCCGATGCGATGCCACAAGCTCCCCTTTCCCAGGGCGAAATAGCGCTCGTCTTGATGGAAAACCGTGGGCAACGCGAAGATCACCAGATAGTTGCCGTCCGTTTTATCCGCAAATCCGCGCCAGTAATATCTCCCGAAGCCGGCCATGCCTTTGCCGAGTTGTGAATGCGCATTGGTTCCTTCGGCAATGGCTGAAGTGATCCCCACAAAAATAAACGAAGAATAGTCGAAGCTGTTTTGCGTGGCGATCACGAAGGCTTGCTTTGGCGTTGGAGGCGGCGGGTTTGTCCCGGCGCTGACCGCGCGAAAATTGGGCATCACGCCCAGGATGCGCTTCGGTTGCGCGTTCGCGGCCGGAGTTTCTTGATTTTCCGGGGCGCTCGCCGCCGGCTTCGGAATGCCGGCGGTGCCCGCCGTGCCGGATTGATCCGTTTGGGTGCTCTGCTGCACGCCTGGCGGATCGAAGGGTCGCGGATCAGCGGATTCCGGCAGCGTGTGCGGCGCCGGATAGGAAATCACCTCTTGGTTGCGTGCAAATGCGCAAGGCGCCAGAAAAAGAAGTGCTAACGACAAAAAAATACGCAAGTCCGCAGCCTCCCAAGCGTTGGCCTGATCTGCAAAACCAATTGTCCATCATTTTATGGATTTGTGGCTATTGGTTTGCGGCTTTGCGTTCCTCCATCATCTTTTGCATTTCTTCCTGGCGCATGGCTTGGAATTTCGTGAACTGGTCGGGGGTCAGAATGGGCTTCACTTTGGCGTCGGTATCCTGGTGAATGGCGCGCAGCTTCATCATCTTCTGCATTTTGGGGGAGGTGGTGTCTTCTTTCCAGGCCTTCAGCTTCTGCGCTTGTTCCATCACTACGGGCATGAGTTGCTTCTTTTGCGCTTCGGTGAGGTTCAATTCGGTTGCCCACTTTTTCATCGTGGCCATAGCTTCCGCTGGATTTTTTTCGGCGGGAGCTTGCGCCCGGACTCGCGGTACAGAAACCAAAACGCCGGCGATGAGCACGGCGAGTATTGCAAGACTTTTACAAGACTTCATCGATCGTTCCTCCTGGAATTGAGTGGAAACAGAAACGCGAGCTCGAACGGCGCCAGAGGGACGCTCTGCTATCCCATTCGACCCGGCGGAGAGTATATCGAAACCGGAACTATCTGTAATCCGGGAATTCGGTGCTGCCAGTTTTTAGGAAGGGCTGCCGTCAAGGATGGCGCGAATGGGCTTGGCGAATTCGGCGCTGTCGCGGTCGTCCGTAACTAACTCGATTTGCCTGGGGCTGCCGATGCCGATTCCCAATTGCACGGCGCGCGCGATTTGTTCTTGATCGAAAATCGCGCCACGGCTTACTTCCGGCGTCGTCCCAAAATAGCGGAGAAGCGCCACACCCACCGCGTCGATTGCCACGCGGTCGGTTCCCGCCAGAATCACATTCGATTGCACGAGTTTGCCAGTGTCTGGGCCGCCGGTTGTGAACGCTTGCACTCCGTCGAGGATGATCAGTTCTGGCTGGTAAGCGGAGTTGATTTCCGCGATCATGCGCCGCTGGTCGGGAGAGCTGTGCAGTTCGCTCATGTAATTATAGGAATCGCCGGGGACGCGTTTGGCGGCGAGGCCCACGGAATTCTTCAGCGACAAAGTAAAATGCCCGCCGTAGCGGTGCGTCTTCAGGCAGCAAGTGGTGACCACGCCGCCGGCATTGCGCATCACGCTGGGCAATGCGAAGCCGCGCTCCCAGTGCATCTCCGCATGCTTGACGGCTTGCCAGTCTTCACCTGGCAGCTCATCCAGAACGATTGCTTTGACGTTCAATTCCTTTGCCAGGGTAAACGCGCCTTTCGCCTGCATCACTTCGCGAGTGTTTCCCATGCCGCTACGGTCGCCGATGGTTAGCGGTCCCGCTCCCATGGCGTTCAGCTTGCGGACCAGCGCAGCCAGCGTGTCATTGTGCGTAGACCCAGGAGGCGCATCGGAGCTATTGAAGTTGGGCTTGATGAATATGTCTTTGCCGCTGAATTTTTTCATCCCCAGCAGATCGATGGCGTGGTTCACTCCCGCCGCGCGGTCTGTCGTTCTCACGAAGGCCACATGCGCGGTTGTCAAAACCACTGTGCTGGGGAATGCGGACCCCGTGGAAGCCCAAATGCCGCTCGTAGCGCGCAAAAGTGGCGATGCCAGCGCCATCCCGCCGAGTTCCATTCCGCTCTTCAAGAATTGTCTGCGATCCATGATGTGCCTCCGTGCCGTTAATTTCGCGGGCCAACAATCCCGTATACATAGACGCATTCTAGCTCCCGATGGCTTCTCCGGCGCGCAAAAATGCGACCTCTACAGGTACGGGCCGGCTTCACACTTACCCTGAACTTCGAAGGGTTCATCCTGAACTTCGAAGGGTTCATCCTGAGCCTCGAAGGACCGCGCCCCATTTCTTTGTTCCAACGCAACTTTTACGCGCCGATTGCGTATCATTATCGAATGCCTGTGCGCCTGAAATTCAAACTCGCGTTATGTGCTGTCGCGATCGTTGCCCTGGCCCGCCCCACTGTGGCGCAGGATGCCGCCAAGATCGTGCAGCAATACGCCAAGGCTGCGGGCGGCGAAAAAGCCCTGGCCCGTATCCAGACGCTGGCCATCGAAGGAACGATCGCCCCAGGCGCCGACGGCAAGCCGGGAACGTTCACGTTTTATACCAAGCTGCCGAACCGCTATTACTCCGAGATGATTGTCGGGGACAAGGATTTCGTCGAGGCTTACAACGGCAAATCCGCGTGGCGCCAGGTGGCTTCGGGAGAATTCAGCACCATGCTGGGTCCGGACGCTTCGCAAATGGAAGCGGCTGCGCAAATCGCCAATTCGCATTTGCTGAATGTGAAAAAGAGCAAGCTGCTGCTGACGCTGGTGGGGCACGCCCAAGTGGGCGGCAAAGACGCGCTGCGAGTGGAAGTGACCACCGCCGCGGGAGCGAAGAGGGAAGTCTTCTTCGATCCGCAATCCCACTTAATCGTGAAGGAATCGGCGGGGAGCGCCGGCCCGGAAATTCTGTATGGCGATTATCGCACGGAATCGGGAATTCAGATTCCCCACAAAATCGAGTTGCACCGCGGCAATGAAACGTTCTCGATCGACGTCACCCGCGTCGAAATCAACGGCAACGTGGGCGAGCGCGTCTTCGATTTTCCGCGCAAATCGCAGGTGCAACTGCCCGACCTGAAGGCCCTGTTCAAGGAAATCGACCAGAATCAAAAAGCCATCGACAAGATCAAGGAAGATTACAGCGGAACGCGCAACGAAATCGAAACGGAATACGACGGCAACGGCAAAGTGAAGAAGCAGGAGGCCAAGGAATATACTTTTTTCTATCTGAACGGGGATGAAATCTCCACTCTGGTGAAGAAAGACGGCAAACCGCTCAGCGCCGAGGAACAGAAAAAAGAAAACGAGCGAGTGCAGAAGCGCATCGAGGAAGTGCGCAAAACCCAGGAAAAGAAAGACGCCAAAGAAGCAAAGGCCAAGGAAGAAGGGAAGCAGGATAAGGACGAAGACGTGGGAATCGACCAGTTCCTGAACGCCTGCCAGTTCGTGAATCCCCGTCGCGAGCGATTCCGCGGCCAGGATGTGCTGGTCTTCGATTTCGAAAGGAATCCGGATTACAAGCCCAGGAAACTGGCGGAGAAAGTGGTGCAGCAATTGGCCGGCGTGGTTTGGATCGACGAAAAAGCCCACGATGTGGCGCGATTGGAAGCCTATTTTGTAGGCGACGTGAAAATCGCCGGCGGCTTGCTGATCAATCTGCAGAAGGGAACCAGCTTCATTTTCGAGCAGGGATTTATCAACAACGAAGTCTGGCTGCCCACCTACAACGAAGTCCACTTGGGCGCGCGAGTCCTGCTGCTGAAGGGATTCAAAGTAAGCGAAGTGACGCGATACTCCGACTACAAAAAATTCCACGTGGAAAGTCTAAGCACCATCGGCGCGCCCAAATCCCCGTAAAAATCATGCCGGAAGTTGCCCGCCGGTCTTGGTGGCACAAGCACTTCTGCCCGCGCAAATCGAAATACCCGTCAAGGTGCGATGAGATGATCCCTAGCCACCTGCGAACGCGATGAGGTTTCCATCCAGATCTTGCACGATGAATGTGCGGGCGCCCCACGGCTCGGTTCTCAAAGTCTGGTGGAAGGCGACTCCCGCCTTCTGAAACTCCAGGAAGAGCGGCTTGGCGTCGTCGAGCGTGAGCGTCGCAGAAAGGGCATCAGCTTCCCTGGAACGAAACCCGCTGTCAAACACAGGCCCGCTGACCTTTCGCAGGTTCAGCCGCCCCCCATCGCGAGCGATCTGAGCGTAAAAGGGCGGTTCGCCATAGGAAAACACGACCTTGAAGCCAAGTTTGTGAACATAAAAAGTGATGGCGGCTTCGATGTCCGAGACGAAGACCTGCGGCTCCGACGCGACGATCACGGAGGTACCAACTGCGGAAGCGGGTGATTCTTTCATCCAGCTGACCCCCTTGATCAGCGCCGGCCAACTCTCAAACCCGGATTTTCGGGCGACAAGCTCCTGGGCATCGCTCAGCTTGAAGCCCGTGTCCAAGACTTCTCTATCAGACAAGTCTCCGAAACGGGCTAGAACCGATCTGATTTGCACCGCGACAGGGTAATAGCGTTCGCGGTGCCAGCGCAGATATCGCTTGGCTTGTTTTCTGAGGTGTTCGAGATTCGACATGGGCGCTGTACCGTTGACATTGTCGTAGGCGGGCAATGCCCCTCCGGCTTGTGAGCCGATGCGCCCTACAGCAGCAGAAAAATGCTAGACAATTCGATTGTCTAAGTCAAGACGCGGTTCGGAGTTTATGAGGCGGTATCTACGGGAGGTCCTGGCCTATTACATCGAGAAAGCCTTCAATTTCGCTGCGCCGCCAGGAGACGAGCGATCCGCGAATCGGGTAGCGCCGGTAGATCCAATCGAACCAGGCCAGGGCCGACAAATCCCAGATGGACTCGGCAGCGATCGAAAACTTGGCGCAGTATTCGTCGACGAATCCCTGTTCGTCGTTATGAAACTTGCCGGCCGTCATTCTCGCGCCGAGCATCTGGCTGAAGCTTCGGTCGGCGGCTTGTCCCTTGGTGACCAGCACGAGTTGCAGCAGGTCGGTCAGGGGAAGTCCCGCAGCGTCGGCGTACGACCAATCAACTACTCCGGTCAAGCAATCGCCATTTTCGTTGGCCACCAAGTTCCCAGGCCAAAGGTCGCCATGCATCCAGACTGGAGCAGGCGGATTTCTCTGCAAGAAATTCTTCACCCGGAGCAATAGCTTGTTCCATTTTCCGCGACTGCCGGCGGGAATCAGCTGATCTAAATATTCTGCTCTGGGAGAGAGCCAAGCATCCCAGCAAGCAGGGGCGCGGCGTTGCTCGCCAGCGGTCTCGCGGTGCAATCCAATCAGAAAATCCAGGCCCAGGCGGTATACCCCTTGGCGATCGATGTACGATTTATGGCAATACTTCAAGTCCGAGCCGGAGCAATGCGATTCCACATAGAGTGGCTGGCCATGGCATTGCAGCTTGGCGAACGGCTCAGGTATGGAAGATAGAAACGGCGAACAAGGGGGAATCGCCCGTCGAACGGCGCGCAAGTTCTCGAAACCCTGATCTAACCGCTCGCGGGCTTCCAAAGTGATCGGAGTTTTCATCACGAAGTCGCGTCCACTCGCGTGGTCGCTGGCAAACACAACCCCAGCGCCTGTTTCGGAGATCAGCAGATCCGTGAGCTCGAGCTTGGGCGCCGCGCCTTGCTGAGCGGCACGCCATTCACTTAATTGTACGATTGCTTGCTCGACAAAGCCGGGGTTTAGAGCCGATTTGGCGGCAACGATCGAATACGAGTGCGCCAGGTAAGGCAGCAGGCGCGCCTTCCACTGTTTATGCCGCTGGGCCTTCAAGCGGGTTTTGACGAAAAGATTTTTGCTGGGATGAATGCGGTGTTCGCCATCCGACAAATGCTCGATCACCCGATAATTCGGATGAGAAACGTAGAAATGGCTCTTCGAAAATCCGGCTTTGCTCAGGAGCCTGCGGTAGCCCCATCGAGAATAAGTGTAGCTGCGATAGGGCGTGCCGATTTTCCACCGAGAGAGAAGTTGAGCCAGCGTGCGCGGAAGCAAAGTGACGAACCGGAGCTTGGTATGCTCTTCCGGATGGCCTGACAAGTATTCATGACTGAGGCGATTGTCCGTCGCCATGTACAACATCCCTGACGGCTTCAAAACCCGGTTGATTTCGGCTAGAAGATGAATTTGCAGGTCGCGAGGATTTCCCGGCTGGTCCCGGGCGATCCATTTCAGCACTCCATTGAGCAATACGACGTCGAAACTCGCGTCGGGGAATGGAAGATGGCGACGGTCTCCCGCGCACACCAGCCGCAGGTTTTGAATTCCGGCTTCTTCCGCGCGGCACTGAAGCAGTTGCAACTGCGTGATGCCAAGATCGAGCGCGGTCACTTCTTTCACCTGCGGCGCCAGGTTGATGCTGAACGTTCCGGTGCCGCAGCCAAGATCGAGAACCTTTGCTGACGGTTCAAGATGCATCAGAAGTTTTCCGGCGGCGCTCAATTCCGAAAGAATGTAGGTGGCCCAAAAATCGGCTTGCTCCGTGGATAGGGTTTCGAGAAATGCGGCCACTCCTCTTTGCCACCCTAACTGTTGAACCATGCCGTGAATTCGCAATAGATCTTCGTTCGCCATCGTGGAATAGCGGGAATTCGTGTGCTTTGAGAAGATTGGGATTCCCGCAGCCACGGGATAGCTGCATTTGCACAGAGAACATTCCATGCCGAAAGCACAATTGCTCAATGCTTCCAGGCACGCCGGGCACGCGTATTGAACTGATTCGCTTGCGGCGGCAGGCATGGATTGGCGATGTTGCCCGGCGCCGTTAGGCACCCGGCCTCCCACTGACATTTCAGGACCACTACTAAGATCAGACATAGGAAGATGAGCAAAACGCGCCGCTAAAGCCGCCTGAACTTGAGAGGTGTATGTACTGCCCGGGGTAGTACTGGCAACCTGAGGTCCAGATCGTGGGCATTCCAACTGCTCCTGAATGAAACAACTACGAGAATGGGTGATTTTGTAACCGTCCAGAATGGAATTTATTTGCCGAACTAGGGAAAATTGCTGATTGATTGGTATCCGTGCTTCGGGGCGTCCCGGCTGAAGATTCAGGCTCGGCCCGGTTCTCGAATCTGGTTGAGTTGAACGAACAAGCCATCCAATATTGCGGGGGTTGCAGCCGCTAATTCAGTAGGATAGAGTTACAGCACAGACGCCGGAGTGGCGGAATGGCAGACGCGGCGGACTCAAAATCCGTTGGTCGCAAGGCCGTGTGGGTTCGACTCCCTCCTCCGGCACCAGCTCTTTTTCAGTCTACGGATATTTTTTGCGGAACACTTCCTGGATGTGGGTGAGTTTGTCTTCGAGGGCAAAGACTTCTTCCTGGCGGCCGAGTGCTCTGGCATGGCCGATGGCTTCGTTCAGGGCTTGCTTGGCATAGCTCAAGCGGATGTTGGCCGCGCCGCGATTGGATTCCTGGCGCATTTCTTCGAAGGCGCGGTCGGCCAGTTCGGCGCAGATCAGCATGCGATCTGCTCGTTTGTGCATTTCTTCATCGTTCATTTCTTCGCCAAAAGTTCCTGGAACAGGCGGACCGTGGCGGGGCCGAAGCCGGCATAGTGATTGTTGGCGTAAGCGAAGATGGGGATTCCTCGCCCGTTTATCTTCCAGCAGATGTTGGCCCATTCGCGCAGTTCCGGCTTCCGGTCAACTATGAGACGGTCCCAGATCTTGGTGCGTTCCTCGATCCCTTTGCGGTCGCCCAGCCAGCGGATATAAGCAAAGTCCGCGGTCACCGGATCGATGAGCTTGAACCATTCTTCGGGACGCGGCATCCAGGACTGATCGATCAAAGCCAAAGCCACGCCGCATTCGCGCAGGGGATCAATAAGTGCCGGGACCAGCCAGTTTTTGTTGCGGATTTCCAGCGCGAATCGAAAACCCTTGGGTAGCTGCTTCAAGAAGGGAAGCAAGCGAGCCAGAAAATCCTCCACCGTGGGAAACGCCTTTCGATTGAAGTAAGGAAACTGCAACAACAAGGGACCGAGCTTCTCGCCCAGAATCTCCATCGCCGCTAAAAACTTTTTGAACTCATCTTCGCAATCCTTCAGCACCAGTTCGTGCGTGATGGTTTGCGGCACCTTGGCGGCGAAAAGAAAATTTGCGGGCGTTTTTTCGTACCAGCCGCGCACCATGCTGGCGCGCGGAATCGCGTAGAAAGTGCTGTCCACTTCAACAGTGTCAAACTGAGTGGCGTAGTAGCCCAGATAGTCGGCAGGCTTCAACCCCGCTGGATAGAAAGCCTCCGGCCAGCCGGCCGCCGTGAAGGCAGATGTCCCCAGTCGGATGGGAGGCAGATTGCTCATGGAAGGGATTCTATGCGGGCAACGGGTCCGGCGACAAGAGTGGTGCGGGGTACTAGAGCTTGCCTGGCGAGCACTTTTGGATGCCGGCGGCCTTCCGGCGCCTTCCCGCGTCCTGGAACCGTGGCGGGTACTTTTCGCGACAACATTCTGTAAATGGCCTCATATCCATGGAATTGCGATGGTCTCGTTGTGGATTTGCGTGAGGCCGTTGATTGTGCGGTGCGAGCGGTGGATTCGGGACAGCCGGTATACGATTTGAAGACGATGGAAGAAAGAGTGGGCGATTCCCTGGGGCCGCGGCGATTCGGTGTGACCATGGTGGGATTTTTGCTGCAGTTGCATTGCTGATGGCGGCGATTGGCCTGTTCGGAATCATCAGTTATTCGGTGACGCAACGAACGCAGGAAATCGGCGTGCGCATCGCGCTGGGCGCGCAACGCAGCGATGTGCTGAAACTGATTCTCGGTCAGGGATTGCGCCTGGCCCTGGCCGGCGTGGGAATTGGACTGATCGGCTCGCTGGCGCTCACTCGCGTGCTTTCGAGCTTACTTTATGGAGTAAGCTCAACTGATCCCGTAACGTTTGGGGCCGTGGCACTTTTGCTGGCGTTCGTTGCGTTGTTCGCCTGCTACTTGCCCGCGGGTCGCGCCATGCGCGTCGATCCCATTGTGGCGCTGCGGTATGAATAGGAGTCGGGATCATAAATCCGGAACGCAGGTGTTAGCAGCAAGTGAGTGCCAGATAACCTCAAACAATCCCAAGCCGTGCAAGCGGGGGGGCCCGCAAACACCCAGGAACCGATCGTCCACGAAGCTGGATCGTTTCGTGCGGACCTTCTGCGGGCTCAGTCCGTAGTTATCGCATAAAAAATTCTGCACTCTGTCCGCCAATTGGTCATAATTTCCCTTGTCGTAGGTGAGGCACTCCCAGTTTCTGAGGTCCGCCGGCAAGTTCAGGACCAAGGTACTCTCCGAAATCAGAAGGACATCCTTTTCGAGCCCCATTGCTAGACCCAACTCGTAATACACATTAAGATTGTTCTCGTCGACCTTAACGGCGATGAGGCGGCACCTCTTGATGTACCGACCAATTTTTTCAAGTATCTGGCCAGATTCAACTTTTGAATCAGCCCTGAGCGGGGCTCAGACCACAGGATTCAATTCCGGTTTTGATGCCGTGCTTCCAAGCCTTATCATTCTCATCATTTTGTGTGAAGCGCATCACGATGAAGACTTCCTGAGGTTCTAGTAGGAGTGGGCGACCGGAAGTCTCCGCTCGAACGAGTGACACGATTCTTGTCACTGCGTTAATAGCCCCTTCGTCGGTACCTAGCCCCTTCAATGTGCCAACGCATCTTGGGCATAGATTCCCGGCAGCCATGCCCAGTCTGATATTCGACTTTTCGGTTGCCATATCGTAGACACAGCCAACGGGTGGCTCGTGTACCAAATTCATAGCCATTTCTTCGCTCATATCTGCGGAGAAATGAATGAGGGCCTGGGCAATTTGATAGATTACGTAGGCCTTCAGGGATGGAGGGGCATAATCCGTCTCCCAGTCGGCATCGTGATTATCGCCGACGATCTGTATTCATGGGAGAACCAATTATCATCAAAGGGATCTTCGGTGAGAAATATTGAATGGCTGTCTTGTAAGTTGCTTTCCATTTGAGAGCACACGGCACTTGGATTTATCGGCTTTCTGGTCGGAGCAAGTCGGGAGTCGCTCCCGTATTCGAGATGGTAGTATTTTTGGGAAGCATTTATTAGAGACACTGCAATGCGAAGGCGCTTGCTGTGTAAGTTTGACGGATCAGCGACGACGAGGATTTTCATGGGTGGCATAAGATCGCTCCTTTGATCTCTCATTTTCCCAATGCAAGTTCAGGGGGCCGCACTGCACCTCACGCCGCTTGCAGACTGCCTTGCTAGTCTTGAGGTCAGCAATATACCTCTTTTTGTTGCACAGGATGTAATATACATCTTTCTTAACGGCAGGGGCTTGATCTGAGAAAATTCCATTTGATGTCACTGCTTGCAAAGTTGATTTTCAGAAATTGACCTAAGGTCGCTTGGCGGCAAAACTTGCCGCGTGAAGGTAGAGATCTCGCTTGCTCGTGAGTTAATCAAATTATTTCATCATTCCATTAAAACAGCCTGACTTTTGATTGTAGGGGCCGTCTAAGCGGATGAGCCTGTGAGCGCGGGTGTGGCGTAGGCGGGAGGGAATGCCGTGGATGCATTGTGGCAGGACGTTCGATTTGGATTGCGGATGCTGATCAAGAATCGCGGATTTGCGGCGGTGGCGGTTCTTACGCTGGCGCTGGGAATTGGGGCAAACACAGCGATCTTTAGCGTGGTGAGTGCAGTCCTGCTGCGCGGGCTGCCTTATCCCGAGCCGCAACGGTTGGCTGTTGTGCAGGAGACGGTGATCGGGAGCGGTCCCGAGCCTGTTGCCTATCCAAACTATTTGGAGATGCGCGAACAAAACCACTCGTTCAGCGGCCTGGCAGCTTATTCAGGAACGGACTTCACGGTATCGGGCGATGAAAAGACGGACCGGATTGCGGGAGAATTGACTTCGGATAATTATTTTCCATTGCTGGGCGTGACGCCGGTGCTGGGGCGTTCCTTTACCCCGGAAGAAAACAAAGTGCCGGGAACCCATGCCGTGGCGATGATCGGTTATGGCTTGTGGCAGCGCGAGTTCGGGCAGAATCCCGCGATTCTGGGACGGCAACTGAAAATTAACGGAGCGGAATACAACATCATCGGCGTGCTGCCGCGCGGATTCCACGGATTGACGGGAGATGCGGAAGTGTGGATTCCGATCGCGATGCACGATACGGCGTGGCCGGAATCCTCGAAATTCGGATTTACAACCGGGCGCGATATTCACTGGCACCGGGTGATTGGGCGGCTGAAACCGGGAGTTTCCGTGGCGGCGGCGAACGCGGAAGTGGCAGCGCTGGCGGCGCGGATGGAACGAGAATATCCGAAGGAAAATAAAGGGCGCGGCGGGCGTGTGATCTCCGCTTCGGATTATTTTGTGGGCAGGGTGCGTCCGGCGCTGCTGGCGTTGCTGGGCGCGGTGGGATTTGTGCTGCTGATCGCGTGTTCGAACGTGGCGAATCTGCTGCTGGTGCGCGCGGCGGCGCGGGAGCGCGAATTCGCCATTCGCATCGCGCTGGGAGCGGGGAGGGGAAGATTGCTTTCGCAGCTTTTGATCGAATGCCTTCTGATTGCCGTAGCGGGCGGAATCTGTGGACTGGCGCTGGCATTCTGGGGAGTCGAGGCAATGCCGACTCTGTTGCCGCTTTCGCTGCCGAGCTTTGCGCGGGTGGGAGTGGATGCGCAGGTATTTTTCTTTACAGCGGCCATCTCCATTTTCACGGGCATGCTGCTGGGAGTGCTGCCGGCCATGCACGCGTTCCGGCAGAACATCGGCGAATCGCTGAAGGAGGGCGCGAAGGGATCGCAAGGGAATCGCGCACGAAGAATTGGGGCGCTGATCGTGGTATCTGAAATCGCGCTGGCGATTGTGCCGATGATCGGCGCAGGCCTGATGCTGCGCAGCCTGGATTATTTGCTGCACAGCGATCTGGGATTCCGTCCCGATCACCTGCTGACGATGCGAATTGACGTGCCGTACAATTACACGGGAGATTCGCGCGTACTGTTGAGCCAGCGAGTGGCGGAGCGATTGAGGAATGTTCCGGGAGTGGAGGGGGCGTCCGCATCCTTCATCGATCCGTTTATCTGGGGCGGGATCAATCGCGGATTCGCGCTGGAAGGGCACGAGCCGATCACTGGAGTGGACGTGGACGCCACGGCTTACCAGGAAGCGGATCCCGATTATTTCCGCACCATGGGAATTCCGCTGCGCGAAGGACGCGAATTCGCGGCGAGCGATTTGCCAAACGCACAACACGTCTTAATCGTGAACGAAGCGTTCGCGCGGCGATTCTGGCCGGGCGGGGATGCGCTGGGAAAACGCATCAAGTATGGCGGCGCGGATTCCACCCGGGAATGGATGCCGATTGTGGGAGTGGTGGGAAACTCGAAATTTGAATCGCTGCGGCAAGATGCGGGAGCGAGTCCGGTGATTTACGGCCCGCTGGAACAAAGCGAGATGATCGCCGACTTCAACCTGATGATCCGAACAAAGG
>CAVWOD010000005.1:0-51476 GCA_963756355.1 uncultured Acidobacteriota bacterium
GAGCTTCCACAGCTTCCCGCTTCTTGCAGGAAATTCCTTCGGAATGATCGAGACTGCCGCAGGATCACTGGCTGATGCGGGAGAGACGCGCCGGTATGAGCCTGATCCGGATTACGAATCGTCGCGGTTTGTACGCCAGCCAGGACGTTCTGCGACATCGGCAGGAGCCGGGCGCGCGGCGCGCCCAAGCGCCGGGGCCAGCCGGTCCAATCCATTGATCGGCGTGCGTGTGCGGCATCCTAAGTTCGGCGTGGGAACAATATTAGCAATTGAAGAAGATGGTTCGGACCGCAAATTCACGATCAGCTTTTCGGATTACGGTACGAAGAAACTTCTCGAACGGTACGCACAACTCGACTGGGCTTGAAGTGTTTCCAAGAGAACCAATTGTGATCTGCAGGTTGCGTGTAAATCGCTCTCAGGTTAGAGTTTGGCGACCTTCGCGTCAGATGGATGGTGGCAGGTGGATCCACAATTCTTCCGCACCAAGAACATCGACCAACTGATTTCCGACGCCGACCGGCCTGACCGGCGTCTGAAAAGAACTCTTGGCTGGGTCAGCCTGACGGCTCTTGGTGTAGGCGCAATTATCGGCACCGGAATTTTTATTCTCACCGGGACGGCTGCGGCCGGTGAAGTGGTTCAATATCCCTCAATCTTCAAAGCGCCGCTGCTCGATGTTTTGTTGCATGGCATTCACGCCGCGGGAACCGCGGGACGGCCTGGAGCGGGCCCGGCGATCGCGTTGTCGTTCTTCATGGTGGCAATTGTCTGCGGGTTGGCGGGCCTGTGCTATGCGGAGCTTGCGTCCATGATTCCCATAGCGGGCAGCGCTTATACCTACACTTATGCAACGCTGGGCGAATTGATCGCGTGGATCATCGGATGGGACCTGATCCTGGAATACGCAGTATCAAATATGGCTGTCGCCGTGGGATTTTCCGCGTATATCGATAGCCTGCTGGAAACTTTTGGCGTGAAGCTGCCTGTGGCTTTAAGCACTCCCGCTTACTCGCCGGAAACAGGATGGACGCCTCACTTCAATTTGGTCGGCTTTCTGATCGTGATGGTGCTGACGGCGCTGCTGGTGGTTGGCATTCGCGAATCGGCCGGCGCGAACAACGTCATGGTGGGCATCAAGCTGGTGGCCATCGTGGTCTTCTGCGTGGCGGCCGGAAAATATATCAAGCCGGTGAACTATCACCCTTTCATGCCGAATGGCTGGCAAGGCGTTCTGACGGGGGGAGCGATTGTTTTTTTCACTTACATTGGCTTCGATTCCGTTTCAACCGCCGCGGAGGAGTGCAAGAACCCCAAGCGGGATTTGCCGATCGGTATTCTGGTGTCGCTGTTCATCTGCGCCTTCTTTTATGTCGCGGTGGCGGTGGTTCTGACCGGCATACAGCATTGGGATTCGCTGCGCAACGCGGCGCCGGTGGCCAATGCTCTGGAAGCGATTGGCCTGACCGGCACGGAGCGCTGGGTAACCGTCGGCGCGCTGATGGGAATGATTTCGTCGCTACTGGTCTACCAGCTTGGACAGGCGCGCGTGTGGTTTTCCATGTCGCGCGATGGATTGCTCCCCGGCGCATTTTCGCGGGTGCATCCAAAATTCCGCACGCCTCACGTGGCTACCTGGGTGGCCGGATTTTTCGTCGGAATCCCGGCGGGAATCTTCGACATCGGAACGCTGGCCGACCTTTCCAGCATTGGAACGCTGTTTGCCTTCGTGCTGGTCTCGATTGCGGTGATCATTCTGCGCAAAACGCAGCCGGACCGTCCGCGCTCGTTCCACGTTCCCTTCATGCCCTGGATCCCGATTGCGGCGATTCTGTTCTGCGTCGTGCTGATGGCCAGCCTGACGGTGGAGAATTGGATTCGTTTTTTCGTTTGGCTGATCATCGGAATGGTGATTTACATGTTCTATAGCCGCAAGCACAGCGGGCTTGCGACAGGCGCCCAAGGAGACTCGCGGATGAACCTGCGGGTGCGAGCGGGCGTGGCAGTGCTGGCCGCGGTTGTCGTAACTCTGGTGACGCCTGCTTCCTCGTATGCGTGGGGGCCCAACGCCGTTCGCCTAATCACCAATAAAGCCGTGGATACCATGCCGCAGGAAGTGCTACCGTTCTTTGAAGCGAACCGGAATTTTCTGGTGCAGCACGTAACCGATCCATTCGACGCGCTGAAGAAAAATCCCTCGGACCGCAAAAGCGAAATCATTCTGCTGGATCATTACGGGCAATTTCCATTTACATCGTTGCCGCGAAATTACAATTCAGCCGTCAGCAAGTTTACCAAACACACGCTGGAATCCTTCGGAGTGTTGCCGTGGGAAGTGGGCGTCTACAGCGCGCGGCTAACCGACGCGTTCAAGTCGCATAATTGGGAAGATGCCCGCGCCGTGGCCGCGCAGCTTGCGTTTTATGTCGCGGCCGCGCACGATCCCTTCAATACGACCACCAATGAAGATGGGAAATTATCCAACCAGGCCGGGGTGAGCCTGCGATTCGGTTCCAGCCTGGTGGACCGCTACCAGCTTTTCTTCTTCGTCCATCCGAACGAGGCTACCTATATCAATGACCCGACCGATCATGCCTTTGAGATGTGCCTGAGCGCGCATAGCTGGCTCGAGAATATTCTGCTCGCCGACCGGCGTTCCAAACAACGTCAGACGGATTACACCGACGACTATTACGACCATTTTTATAGCCAGGCCGGTGCGGTGCTCATTCGCCAAATATCAGACGCCGCCACGGATACCGGCTCCTATTGGCTGACGGCCTGGGTGAATGCCGGGCGGCCGCAACTTCCTTCCCACTAACCGTTCCTGTGGCCACCAATTCTCCTTCGCAGCAAACACTCCTTCTGGCATTGCCAAAAGCCGAGCTTCACTTGCATCTGGAAGGTTCAATCGCTCCGCCGACGGCGGTGGCGCTGGCGGCTCGTCATGGAGTGGCTGTCTCGATCGAAGAAGTAGTCGCGCGATATACCTACCGGGATTTTCTGGGATTCCTAGACGCGTTCAAATGGGTCACTTCTTTCGTTCGAGAGCCGGCCGATTACGGACTGATCACGGCCGGGCTGGTGAATGAATTGCTGCGGCAGAATGTGGTGTACGCGGAAGTGATCGTCTCCTGCGGAATCATGCTTCGCCGGCAGCAGAATGTGGAGCGCAGCTTTGCAGCGATCCGCGAAGTTGGCGAGCAGGCGCGGAACAGAGGTCTGCGACTGCAATGGATTTTCGATGCCACCCGACAATTTGGAGCCGGCGCCGCTGAAGAGGTGGCACGCTGGGCCGTGAAGCTTCGGCCGGACGGCGTGGTGGCGATGGGGATGGGCGGGGATGAAATCGCTTTCCCTGCAATGGATTTTCGCAAGGCTTACGACATCGCACGCGAGGGCGGGTTGCACTCCCATGTTCATGCGGGGGAAGTCGGCGGGCCGGAATCGATCCGGGATGCGGTGGAACATCTGGGCGCGGAACGGATTGGCCACGGCATCGCAGCGGTTCACGATGCGGCCCTGATGGACTGGCTGGCTTCACGAGGAATTCCGGTTGAAAACTGCCCGACCAGCAATATCTGCACGGGAGCTTTGGCTCGCCAACTTGGAAAAGCGGAGGCGAGCATTCAGGAACATCCACTGCCGGTCTTTCTCCGCAGAAATATGGGCGTGGTGCTTTCGACTGACGACCCCGCCATGTTTCACACAGATTTGGCGGGTGAATATGAGATCGCGGGAAGGCTCGGTCTTTCCACGGATGAGCTGGTGCGATTGGCGCGAATGAGTTTTGAAGCCGCGTTTCTTCCGCTGGAGGAAAAGAGCGAATTCCTGCGGACTTTCGACGCCCAAGCGGAGTCCCTGGGATTGCAGTAGGGCCATGTTGCGGAATCGAATCTCGACGAGGGCATCCGGGAATCGATCCTGATATAATGGCGGCCCATGAAAGCTCATGTGTGGGTAATGCCGAAGCCGACCGTTCTTGATCCCCAGGGACAGACCATTCAACACGCGCTGGCTTCGCTGGGTTATGCGAAAGTGAAAGATGTGCGGCAAGGCAAGTTTTTTGTGCTGCAGCTCAACGGCACTTCGCGCGAAGACGCCCAGAAAGAGATCGAGCGCATCGCCAAGGAAGTTCTAACCAATCCCGTCATCGAAGAATGCCGCTTCGAAATACTCGAATAGGCCTGTACAAATCGCTGAGCGGCAAATCCCTGGGCTACTTTTTTGGAAGTCTCTACCATCGAAACAGGTGCGGCCACACCGGCTTGATGCGCTAAATTTTGTGCTAGTCTGAAATCCTAATTTTTCGCGGCGAACGGCGCTTGATTTGGTGATTTAGACCTGAGCGCAGGAGAAGAAAAATATGTGCGGGATAGTGGGATATATCGGCGCTAAGAAAGTTGTGCCACTCATCATTGACGGGCTGCGGCGGCTGGAATATCGCGGATACGATTCGGCCGGCATTGCGGTGGTGGCGCAGAACGGGCACCTCTCGATCCGCCGCGCGGAAGGCAAGCTGCGTAATCTGGAAGAAACGATCCGGCTGTCACCGCTCGATGGAATTTATGGCATTGGTCACACGCGCTGGGCCACGCACGGCCGTCCCACCGAGGAAAACGCGCACCCGCATCGCGATTGCACGGGAGACATCGTGGTGGTCCACAACGGGATCATCGAAAATTACTTGGCATTAAAGGACCAGCTCTTAAACGAAGGCCATAAATTCCAGACCGAGACGGATACCGAAGTGGTGGCGCACCTGCTCGAGAAATATTCGGAACATGGCGCTCCGCTGGAAGAAGCCATGTTGAAGACCGTGAAATTGCTGCGCGGCGTGTTCGCGCTGGTGGCAATTTCGACGCGGGACGCCAACAAAATCGTGGGCGCGCGGCTGGGACCGCCGGCCGTTATCGGCCTGGGTCAAAACGAATATTTCATCGCCAGCGATATCCCGGCGGTTCTGTATCACACCCGCGATATTTTCTTCCTGAACGACGGGGACATCGCAATTCTGACGCCGCAGGGCGTGCGCCTGATGGATTTCGAGGGTTGCACGGTGGAGCGCCCGGTGCAGCACGTGACCTGGGACCCGATCATGGCGGAAAAGGGCGGGTTCAAGCATTTCATGCAGAAGGAAATCTTCGAACAGCCGCGCGCCGTGCGCGATACCCTGCTCGGCCGGATTTCGCTGGAGAGCGGCAAGGTGTTTCTGGATGAAATGCAAATCACGCCCGACGAATTCCAGGCCTTTGAAAACGTGAAGATCGTCGCCTGCGGCACCAGCTGGCATTCCGCGCTGGCCGGCAAGTTCATGATCGAGCGGCTGGCGAAAGTTCCGGTGGAAGTGGATTACGGCAGCGAATTCCGCTACCGCGATCCGATCATCGACAGCCGTAGCCTGGCGATTTTTATTACCCAATCCGGCGAGACGGCGGATACTCTGGCAGCCCAGCGCGAAGCGCGCCAAAAAGGCGCCAAGACCATGGGAATCTGCAACGTGGTCGGATCGATGATCACCCGCGAAGCTTCGGGCACCATTCTGACTCACGCCGGGCCGGAGATCGGCGTTGCATCCACCAAAGCGTTTACCTGCCAATTGACCGCGCTGCTGCTTGTATCCATGTATCTGGCGCAGGAACGGGAAAGCCATCCCGCGGATTACGCGAAAGCGCTCTTGCAGGAGTTAACCAATCTGCCGCACAAGATGGAATCAATTTTGCAACAGGATGAGGCAATCGAAGTGCTCGCTCGGCAATTCTTCCGCTACACCGATTTTCTATACCTGGGGCGCGGCATTCACTATCCCATCGCGCTGGAAGGGGCGCTGAAGCTGAAGGAGATTTCTTACATCCATGCCGAAGGCTACCCGGCCGGAGAAATGAAGCACGGGCCAAACGCATTGATCGACGAAAATTTGCCGGTGGTGGTGATCGCAACGCGCGATGAATCCGATCCCTGCTCGATGACGCGCTACGAGAAGAGCGTTTCGAACATTAAAGAAGTGAAAGCCCGCGACGGCATCGTCATCTCCGTGGTGACGGAAGGCGACCGGCTGGCCCGCGAAGCTTCCGACCACATTATCGAGATACCTCACGCTCCCGAATTGCTGGCGCCGATATTGGAGATTCTGCCGTTGCAATTGCTCGCTTACCACATTGCCGTGCGCCGCGGTTGCGATGTGGACCAGCCGCGCAACTTGGCAAAGTCAGTGACGGTGGAATAAGCCGGTAAAATAACCGAGACGCGATCTTTCTTGCCGGGCAAGATCCTTCTGCGCCCGCGATCCGCGGCGAAAGAATTCCGCGAATCGCGAAACGCCGCTTTCTTCTTCGGGTTCCCTGGCCTACAATTCTGCTCGATCATGCATCATAGAGAGCGTATGTCCCCACGCAAACATTCGACGTTCTTTCGCTGGCTGCTATTGATTTTGCTGTGCGTGCCGGGGGGAATGGCGCGCGCGCAGACGCAATCGAAAATGGATTCGAACGGATCCGGAAAGCTGGCCGGGATTTCCGTAAGCGGGTCAAAGAAATATTCGAACGAACAGATCGCCGCCGCTTCGGGACTGCAAAAAGGCGCGACCGTGCGAAAGGAAGATTTCCAAACAGCCGCCAACACCCTCTCCGCGACGGGCGCTTTCTTCACCGTGCGCTACAAATTTCGAAGCATGGGAGAAGATGTATCCGTTGAATTCGTGGTGCAGGACGCTCCTTCCGTTCCTGTTTCCTATGACAATTTTCCATGGTTTACGGACGAGGAGCTGACGCAATCGCTGAAGCAGTCGGTAGGAATGTTCGACGGCAGCGCGCCGGAAAGCGGAACCATCCTGGACCAGATGGCTGAAGCTCTGACGAAAGTGCTGGCAACCCGCGGAGTGCAGGGCGCCGTCGAGCACACTTTATTGAACAGCGCCGAGGGCGATTCCAAGATTCAACAGTTTCACCTCAACGGACCCGCTCTGAATGTCAGCGCCGTGCAATTCAGCGACGAATTTGCGAACAAGGAGCCGCACATTCAGGACCAGTTGGGCAACATTGTCGGAAAGCCCTATTCGCGCTTTGCCATGGAACTTTTTGATTTCGAGCAGGTGCGGCCGATTTATCTGCAACATGGCAATATGCGCGTGCATTTTGGCACGCCCATTGCGCGCTTTGCGGGAGATCCGTCAAAGCCGCTCGCTTCGACTGTATTGGTGATCGTTTCGGTCGAGCCGGGCCCGCTGTACAAATTTGGCAGCATCACATGGACCGGGAATGTGGCCGTACCCACGGCCGAACTCGCGGCCGCCACGGGATTGACCAGCGGCGAGCCTGCGGACGGGATGAAGATTGAAGCGGCATGGGACAAAGTTCGGCTGGCTTGCGGTCAACACGGCTATCTGGACGCGAAAGTGGATGCCGAAGCCAGCTTCGATGAAGCAGCAAAAACAGTCAGTTACAAACTCTCGGTGGTCGAAGGGACGCAGTATCACATGGGCGATTTGGTGCTCACCGGACTTTCGATTGAAGCAGAACGGCGGCTAAGAGTAGCGTGGCGGTTGGATAAGGGTGTGGTATTCGATCGCGTTTATTATGAAAACTTCGTCGAAAAAGGGGCCAAGGCCTCTTTCGGCGATTTGCCGTTCCACTACGATAAAGTTGGCCATTTTCTTCGCACCAATCCGCAAAACGCCACGGTGGACGTCCTGCTCGATTTTCAGTAAGCCAATTACGATATACTGTATGCGAAATGCCAAACCAAGCTGCCCAATGCGCGCCGGAGACGAACCCTGAACAGATCTCTCTGGAACCTCGCGTCCTGCAAAAACAGAATCGGTTGTTGGATTCACTAAGGCAACTCGATTCGCTGCTGGTTGCTTTTTCGGGTGGAGCGGATTCGGCTTATCTTGCCTGGGCCGCGCACCAAGCGTTGGGCGCGCGGGCGCTAGCCGTGACGGCGCTCTCCGCCAGTTTTTCCACTCATGACCGCGAGCAGGCCCTGGCTTTTGCGAAATCCGTCGGCCTGCGGCACGAATCAATTGAAACCCACGAATTTGAAAATCCCCTTTACGTCGCGAATAACCCCGATCGCTGCTATCACTGCAAGGATGAATTATTCGTCCAAATGGAGCGACTGGCCAGCCAGCGCGGTTTTGCGGCGATTGCGTATGGCATCAATGCGGATGATACGCACGATTTCCGCCCCGGCCATCGCGCGGCTGCCGAGCATAAGGTGCTGGCGCCGCTGCTGGATGCGGGGCTCGCCAAAGCAGAAATCAGGGCGCTTTCGCGGCGCGCGGGGCTTGCCACCTGGGACCGCCCTGCATCGGCTTGCCTTTCTTCCCGGATTCCTTACGGCACCGCTGTGACCAAGGAAATTCTCGACCGGATCGAGCGGGGAGAAAGCGCGTTGCGCGAATTGGGATTCCGCCAGTTCCGCGTGCGTGCTCACAATGAACTGGCCAGGATCGAGATTGCGCCTGAAGAAATGCATCGCGGCCTGCAGCCAGAAATGGCCAAACAGATTTCCAAAGAGTTTCGCCAGATCGGCTTTACGTTCGTGACCATCGACCTGGAAGGCTACCGCCAAGGCTCGTTGAATATTTTGCTCCAGAAGAAGTAATCTGCTGGACATCCGGCCCAGCAATCCTTCCCCAGATCGAGCCATCCGCCTTCAGGGGAACTTCCAGTTGCGAATTTGCGTATACCTTGATAGGAAGGGATGCCGATAGAACCCCAGGCGCCCTTCGCGGAGAAAAATGCGTCCTCTTGCAAAATTTGTGAAAGTTATTCTGGCTGCGGGGCTTGCAGCCGCCAGCGTTGGCTGCGTCGAATCGCCGGGAGTTTCGGGCCACTTCGACCAGACACTCACCGTATCGGGCCCCATCGTGCTCGAACTTAGGAATGGTTCGGGCGATGCCAAAATAACTCCGGGAGCGGCGAACCAGGTGCGAATCCGCGGCGAGTTCTCGGGTGCGAGCCTGGCCCTGGGAGAACTCCGAACGGCGCGCCAAGGAAATTTCAGAACACCCGCCCATCGAACAGACCGGAAGCCTGGTGCGGGTGGGGGAACAGCACTTTCGAATGGAAGATTTCACGGTGAACTACACCATCGAGGTGCCCGTGGAAACTGAATTTCGCGGGGCGGTAGGGTCAGGCGAAATCCATGTGAATGGAATTCACGGCCCGGCGAGATTGACGGCCGGTTCGGGCACTATCGAGGCCAAGCAGATCGAACAAGATACGATGGCGACCGCCGGCAGCGGCACGGTGGATTTGACGGATATTGGCGGGCAGGTGCAGGCTACCGTGGGTTCCGGAGATGTGAACCTGAGCGGCATTCGGGGCGAGGTGCGCGTGCGCGCCGGATCAGGCGACATCGTGATCGACCGGACCAGCGGAGCGATCGATTCCACTTCGGGGAGCGGCGACGTAAAAATCAGCGATGCACGCGGCGATGTGCGGGTGAAGTCCGGGTCAGGTGACTTGACCATCAACGGAAATCCGGCACCCTCAAGTTCTTGGGAATTTCACACCGCCTCCGGAGACGTGACCTTACGCGTGCCATCCAGCTCGAGTTTCCGGTTCTACGCTCACTCGATGTCCGGCAAAATCGATACGAACATCCCCTTGGTGGTGGAAGAGCGGCCCAGGCACGAATTGCGGGCGCGAGTGGGTGATGGAGAGGCTCGAGTACAGGTGGTAACGGCATCCGGCGATATCACACTGCAATAAGATTCCAGGGAATGGCAGGTGGCTGACCGGCCACTTCGCATCCGCAAGTCCAACTAGGAGCTATCTTGTAAATGATTTTTAGGGGGTCGGAGCTTCCGTGTTTGTTGCGTCCCGATGTTTTTGATCGGGAAGGGTCCGTGTGGCAACGCCAAGTCGGAGTGGTCGTGTAGCGCCACCCTTCAGGGTGGCATCTTTAGTTTCAACCCCATAGCCGCCGATAGGCAGGCTCGACAACGAGCAAAACCGAGCTGCCACACAGGCTCTTCAACTCCGACATCAAACTGCCCTGAAAAGTTGGGCTTTCGCGGTTTCTGCTTCCCGGCGTTTTAAGTCGCGAAGCCCCTGATGGCAGGGCTGAGAAACCTGCCGGACCATTATGGGATGGGCTGTAGTTTCCGCCGCTTCTTTTCAAATTCGAAGTACAATTCCTTCTGATGGCACTGCCCAAGCTTTTTCTAATCGCGGCACAGACCACGATCCTGGTGTTCGCGGCCACAGCTTTTCCGGCCGCGGCACAAGATCCCGCGCCAAAACCCCCTGCGACACCGCCCACGCAAAACGCACAACCCCAGTCAACGCCGGCTGTGAAATCGAAAACGAAAGATGAAGCCTCGAAAACACCCGACGCCGACGAAGCACTCGAGCGCGCGGTGGCAGCAGCCGGAAACGACCGGGCAGCGCTGGTGCGCAAGCTCGAGGAATACTTAAAGCAATTTCCGGACGCTCCGCGCAAGGCGGACGTTTATCGCGCGCTAGTGGAAGCTTCGGAACAGCTTCAGGATCATGTCCGAGCGCTCGAATATACCGAGCGGCTGATCGCTCTTCGTCCCGATGACAATCAAATGATGCTGATGGCGGCGGGCTTGCTGGAGCGGCAGGGCGACCAACACAGCCTGACCAAGGCGGTGAGTTATTTGGATCGAGTAATCGACCGGATTGAGAAAGCGCCGCCGGACGAGAAGCCCGCGCGCGTTTCTGGCGCCGATTGGCAGCGTCAGGAAAACCAACTGCGCGGCGCGATGTATCTGATCCGCGGGCGCGTGGAGATGGAACAGAGAGACTATCCGCGCGCAAAAAAGGATTTCGACACGAGTTACAAACTAACTCCCAGCGCCGCGGCCGCACTGTGGCTGGGCGATGTCGCTGAAATCCAAAAGGATTGCACCACGGCCATCGACTGGTACATCAGTGCTTTCGTGCTGCCGGAGAAGAGCCAGACCGGCACGGTGGATCACCACGAAGTGCGGCAAAAACTGGGAAACTGCTGGCGCCGCGTGCATGGCAGCGAAGCGGGGTTGGGAGATGCCTTGCTCGCCGGGTACGATCGCGTGGATGCACAGTCGCGCGCAGGCTCGGCTCCAGCCAGGAATCAAGGCGTTAAGGAAGTCACGGAATTTGTGTTGCGAAAGATGGATGGCTCTCCCATGGCGTTGGCGGAACTCAAAGGAAAGATTATCGCGATCAGTTTTTGGGCCACCTGGTGCGCCCCTTGCCGGGAACTCGAGCCACTGTTTGGCCAGATCGCGCAGCAGTTCGCGGGCAAACCAGACATCGCTTTTCTCGCGGCGAATTTAGACGAAGATGAGGCGCGCGTGCAGCCCTATCTGGCTCGCGAAAAAATAAGCGTGCCGGTAGTCTTCGCCGACGGCCTGGGAGATTTTCTCCACGTCAATTCCCTTCCCACGGTGATCTTGCTCGATCGCAGCGGCAAGATCGTCTTTCGTTCGGAGGGCTATAATTCCGACGACTTCGCTGGATTACTGACCGCTGCAATCAATTCTGCGTTGACCCCGGCAAACTAAATCGCTTCCAGAAAATCACCAGGCCGTTTTGACCGAAAATCAACGCGAGAAATAGGCGGCATGTTTCTTGGCGGAATCGCGGGCGGCGAGAATTGTGTTGACGTGAATTTGAACCGTATCTGCCACGTCGCGCGCATACCCTCCGGCCAGCGTGATGGCCACAGGCACGCCGAGCCTTCTGGCATGCTCATAGACCAGTGCATCGCGTTTTTTTAGGCCATCCATGGTCAGTTTAAGGCCGCCCAGTTGGTCCTCGCGATAGGCGTCGGCTCCGGCAACGTGGAAAAGCAAATCGGGATGAAAATCGTGAAAGGATTGCATCAAATGCTTTTCCAGAATGGCGAGGTAGTCATCGTCACCCAGGCCATCGGGCAGGTCAACATCCACATTCGAAGGGGGCTTCGGATACGGGTAATTATTTTCCTGATGAATCGAGAGAGTGAAAACGGTTCCGTCGCCGCCAAATATCGCGGCGGTGCCATTTCCCTGATGGACATCGGTGTCCACTACCATCGCCGTTTCAATCGCCTGGTCGAACTGCATCCGTCGAATGGCGATCGCGACGTCGTGGATCACGCAGAAACCTTCGCCGTGATCGGGATAAGCATGATGGAATCCGCCGCCGACATTGACTGCGAACCGGTCCGATCGAGCCTGCTGCGCGGCTAGAATCGAACCGCCCGCGGAAAGCCACACCGCTTCGATCAACTCCTTCGAATACGGAATTTCAAGGCGCACGCGCTCGGTTGCGTTCAGCGTATTGGTCTTCAATTTGTGAATGTATTCGCGCGAATGGACGCGCAGGACATCTTCATCGCTGGCGGCCTGCGGGGTAAGGAAATCAGCCGCCTGCGCGAGGCCGTTGGCGAGTAAGGCTTGATGGACGAGCCGGTACTTCTGCGAAGGAAAGACGTGCGCGCCGAGGTTCAGGTCGTAACGATCATCGTAAACCATCTTGAATAGTAGGGGCATTCTGGGGTGAGATTAACCCGAAGAGCACCGGCTGGCAATCCTAGACCCAGTGGTCACGCATGACGATTGACTCCCGAACACCATCCCTAAGTGAATTGCGTTTATCTGCCACGCGCGGCAGTGTTTGTAACAACGATGCAGTTTGCTATACTCACCTGCGGTATTCTATGAAACGGTCGATCCCCCCTCCAATCGCGGCGAGACGAGTAATCGGGGCATGGGTGTGCCTTGTCGCGGCCGCGCTGCTCTGGTCCCCGATGTGGGCTGCGGCGTGGCAATCGAATGGAATGGATTGCTGTAACGGCGGGATGTGCCAGGCGCATAGGCACCCAAATCCGGACCGCTCGGGTCCGCGGCAGACCGCGCCGGCGGAAGCTCCGATGAACTGTGCGCACCAGAGCGGAAGTGGAATCACCAGTTGCTCCATGTCCTGTTGCAGAGAGGGCAGCACTTCGCTCGTGACTGCGGTAATCTTTGTACTGTCGGCGCCTTCCAGTCTCTCCCGGCCGGCCGGAAGCTTTACCTCATCCGTCAGCGCCGCGCCGTCCGAATCTGTGCAATCGTTCCAACCGCCTTCTCCCCCACCGAAAATCCTGGTTATCTCCCTGTAACTTCCATTTAACGTGAATTGGCGCTCGTTCCGGGTCTGATCGGCCCGCTGCGGAATTTTTCCGCGATCCAAGGGAGAAGATTTTATGGTCCTACGTACCTGGCTCGTCCTGGCAAGCCTGTTTCTTTTTGCTGGCGGGGTGTGGGCCACCGTGTTTGGCACGGTGCAAGGAATCGTCCATGATCAGCAGCACCGGCCGATTTCGGGTGGTGAAGTCGTTCTAAAAGCGGAGAATTCTGATTACACCCAGTCCACTCCGACGAACGCCGAAGGTGAATTTCATTTTGATTCCGTCCCGCTGGGCGAATACAAGCTGACGGTGTCGAAAGCCGGGTTTGGCACTCAGGAACTGCACGCGACCGTGCTTTCCGGAACGGCGCCAATCCTCCATTTCGAAATGCTCGTAGCCTCGCAGGCGCAGTCCGTCACGGTCACATCCGAGGCGGCCCCGGCGCAGACGGAATCGATTACCACCACTACCCTGGTGACCCGTGCCGAGATTGCCGATACTCCGGGTGCAGGGCGCACCAATAGCCTGGCCATGATCACCGATTACGTGCCGGGATCGTACTTTACCCATGACCAGTTGCACGTGCGCGGTGGACACCAGGTGACCTGGCTGATTGACGGCGTTCCCATTCCCAACACCAACATCGCCAGCAATCTGGGCCCCCAGATCGATCCGAAGGATATAGACATGCTGGAAGTCCAGCGCGGCAGCTATTCCGCCGATTACGGCGACCGCACCTACGGCATCTTCAATGTGGCGCCGCGCACCGGCTTCGAGCGGAACAACCAAGCCGAGTTGGTGGTCGGGGTTGGCAATTTCTATCAGACCGACGACCAGTTGAATTTTGGCAGCCACTCCAACCGCTTCGCCTATTACGCCAGTCTAGCCGGAAATCGCACCGATCTGGGCTTGCAAACTCCGACGCCGGCAGTAATTCACGATCAGGCCAACGGCTATGGCGGCTTCACCTCGATGACTTATAACGCCGATCCCCACGATCAATTCCGGCTGGTGGCGCAAGCCCGCCGGGATTTCTACCAGGTGCCGTTCGATCCCGACGATCCCAATACGGCCGGCCAGTTTTTGAAGGACGCGAACCGGGAGACCGATTCCTTCGTCGTGTTCTCCTGGCTGAGGACCTTCAGCCCAGGCGTGGTTCTCACAGTATCGCCTTTCTATCATCGCAATACTGCCAACTATCAAAGCAGTCCGCTGGACCTTCCCAGTTCGGCCACTGAAAACCGCACCTCGAATTACGAGGGAGGCCAGGCAAGTCTCTCTTGGGTGCAGAATCGCAATAACCTGCGCGTCGGCCTGTTTTCGTTCGCGCAGCAGGATAACCAGCTCTTCGGATTGGCTTGCAACCAGGTGGGGCAATGTGATGATGTCCAACCGCCTGTGGCCGCGAATCCCGACGGGAATGTGATTGCGGCATATGCAGAGGATCAATTCAAAGTGACGTCCTGGCTGAATTTGACCGCCGGATTGCGCCAGACCCATTTTTCCGGCCCGATCACCGAAAATGCCACCAGTCCGCGGGTCGGCGCCTCGGTGCGCATTCCCAAGCTCAATTGGGTGTTCCGCGGATTCTATGGGCACTTTTACCAATCGCCGCCGCTGCTCACGGTCAGTGGCCCGCTTCTCGACGTGGCCAACAACGAAAACCTGGGATTCATCCCGCTGCATGGCGAGCGGGACGAGGAACACCAGTTCGGCGTCACCATCCCGGTTCGCGGCTGGACCATCGACGCGGACAATTTCTTCACACGCGCGGAGCACTTTTTCGATCACAACAACTTCAACAATTCCGACCTGTTCTTTCCCATTACCATTCAGGCTGCCAGGATCAGCGGCTGGGAAGTCACTTTGCGGTCGCCGCGCATCCAGAGACGAGCTCAGGTTTACTTGACCTATTCGAATCAAGTAGCGCTGGGCTGCGGAGGAATCGACGGCGGGTTGACGGACTTTTCCTTCGGCGGAGAATGCGGATACCTCGATCACGATCAGCGCGATACCCTGCATTTCGGCGGACAGTATTCGTTGCCGTGGAACAGTTTTCTTTCCACCGACGTCTACTATGCTTCTGGCTTCACCAACGGCGATTCGCCGCCGGACCCAAATACCCATTTACAGCCGCACACCACTTTTGATTTGATGCTGGCGAAGTCATTCGGAGAAAGCTTCTCGCTCTCCGTCGCCGGCTTGAATGTGGCCAACCGCCGCGTGCTTCTCGACAATAGCTTCACCTTCGGCGGAACGCATTACAACAACCCGAGGGAAATTTTCGTTCAACTCCGCTATCGCTTTCATTATTAGAGGAAGCGGAATGGGAGGATGAAATTGAGCATAGATCGGCCGGCAGCAAGGCCGGGCGCCGCAGCGTTCGCACTGGCCCTGCTGGCATTTGCAAGCGTGTCGCTGCTCGGTTGCCGAGGCACGGAAAAAGCGAACGAGAAGCGTTATCCATTGAAGGGAAAAGTTGTATCGGTCATGAAAGAAGATCAGCGCGTCGTGGTGGACCACGAGGCGATTCCCGGCTTCATGGGTGCGATGACCATGCCCTACCTGGTCAAGGACTCCAAAGATCTGAATCGCATGAAACCCGGGGACGCGATTCAAGCCGATGTCGTGGTGAGCGATGACGGCGTCTGGCTGGAGAATATTGTAATCGTAAAAGGCAGCACGCCTCCTGCCGCTCCACCCTCCAGCCAATTGCACCAGCCTCAGCCCGGAGACAAAGTTCCGAATTTCATGCTCGTCAATCAGGACGGAAAGAAAATCCATTTGCGCGATTATGCGGGAAAAGTGCTGGTGGCCACCTTTATCTATACGCGATGCCCTTTGCCCGATTATTGCCCGCGAATGAATCAGAATTTCAAGGAAATCGAAAAGGGCCTGGCTGCCGATAAGAATCTATTCTCCAAAACGCGCTTGCTGAGTATCAGCTTCGATCCCACCAACGACACGCCGCCCGTGTTGCGCAAGTATGCCGCCGAGTTCCAGCCGGTAGGAATGAAAGGGGATTTTCAACACTGGAGTTTTGCTGTTGCTCCTCAGAAAGAGCTGCAGGAGATCGCCGGCGCGTTCGGCCTGTATTACAAAGTGGAAGATGATCAGATCGTCCACTCGATGAGCACATCCGTGATTTCTCCGGATGGCACGATCTACAAGTGGTATCACGGAAATGCGTGGGAACCTGCGGAAATACTAAGCGACCTAAAGAACTTGCTTGCGAACGATCCGGGCGAAAAAACTGCCGGAAAAATGCAGTCTCCGAAACCGCAACCCGCCCGGACACAGACGCCTTCCAACTAGCGCGCTCTGATGCACTCTAGGAGCCGCCTTTCCGTCCCGATGTTGCCTATCGGGAGAGCAGCGCTTCAGCCGGTGATTCATTGTAGGGGCCGGCTTTACAGTTTGCGGAAAAAGTCAGATTTCCGCGACGGGATGGCGAAGGCGGCGTCTAAAGGGCATGCGCGGACACGACGAACGGCAAGAAGGCATGTTCACATACATTTCAGCGGAGAAACGGGTGCCGCTAGATCATCCGTTGCGGCGGGTGCGAGCCATGACTGACCAGGCGCTGGAGCAGATGTCGCCGGGATTCAGTGAACTATATTCCCGCTACGGGCGGCCCTCGATAGCACCGGAGAAATTATTGCGAGCGTTGTTGCTGCAGGCGCTCTACAGCGTGCGCAGCGAACGGCTGCTGATGGAGGAACTGGATTACAACCTGCTGTTCCGGTGGTTTGTGGGGCTGAATGTGGACGACGAAGTGTGGGACGTGACGGTGTTCACGAAGAATCGCGAGCGGTTGCTGGAGGGGGAGATCGCGAGCGCATTTTTCGAAGAGGTGCTGACGCAGGCGAAGGGACGCGATCTGCTTTCCGATGAACATTTCACGGTGGACGGGACGTTGATTGAAGCTTGGGCGAACCGGCGCAGTTTTCACGAGAAGAAGGATCCCCCGCAGCGCGGCAGCGGGTCGAAAGGGAAGAAATTATTGCGGGACACACACCAGAGCGCGAGCGATCCGGAGGCGCGGCTGTACAAGAAAAGCACAGCGGGAGAAGCGAAGCCGAGTTATCTGGGGCATTTGGTGATGGAAAACCGGAACGGGCTGGTGAGGAAAGTGTGCGTGACGTTGTCGGGAACGAAAGAAGAACGGCAAGCGGCCTTGGCGATGATGACGGAGGTGGTGAAGGAACGCCGGGCGAAACGAAAACCAGGAGAGACGTGGGGGCGGGTGACGGTGGGGGGAGACAAGGGATATCAGGAACGGAAATTTATTGAAGGATTGCGGAAGCTACAGGTGATTCCGCACATCGCGGAGTATCGGGCGAACGGGCAGTGGTCCAACTGGTTGCAGGCGAGCGAGCGGGACGATCCGGGATTTGCCATCAGTCAGGGGAAACGAAAACGGATTGAAACGCTGTTTGGCTGGATCAAATTCGTGGCGGGACTGAGAAAGACGAAATTCCGGGGACGGCGGCGCGTGGCTTGGATGTTCACCTTCGCAGCGGCGGCCTCGAACCTGATCCGGCTGGCGAAATTGCTGCCGGTCGAAATCTGAGGCGGACGCAGAGACTGAGCCACAGCGTCACGGAGGGATCGCAAGAACCAAAAGCAAGGATTCACAACTAAATCCGAGCGGACGGCCGAACCAAAACCGATCCCGGTCAGAGCTGCGAGAGAAAAACGAAGTATTTTTCCGCAAGCTGTTTAGCCGCGCCCAAGCCGAGCAAACCTCTAGATTCTGATTGGTAACTCAGTTTTACTTGCAGCCACTTTTGGCCGCATGTTGCCACGTGCTTGATACGAAAGATGCCACCCTGAAGGGTGGCGCTACACCACCGTCCCTAACCGGCGTTGCCACACAAGATTTTAGCTCTCCCGTTCGAGGATAAAATCAGGAACGGAGAGCAGCGCCCGTTTAAATTCCGAGTCACCCAAAACTTCCAGGCAAGCTTTCGCCTTCGTAGCGTACTCGGCGGCAAGGCGATGCGCGCGGTCGATGGCTCCGGAATTCTGGACCAATTCCGCGATCTGTTCAGACCGCACCGATTGGAATCCCTTCTCTTCAAGAACCTTGGCCACCAGGCAGCGGCCAACCGAATTGCCGTTTTCCATCGCGAAAATCAGCGGCAGAGTAACCTTTCCTTCCTTCAGATCGCTCAACACCGGCTTCCCCAATTGCTCCGGCGAAGCCGTGAAATCGAGCAAGTCGTCCACGAGCTGGAACGCCAATCCCGAATAGCGTCCATAATCGGCGAGCGCTTGTTCCACTTCAACGCCTTGACCGGCAATCACTGCACCCAGGCGCGCACAGCCGCTAAACAGGCACGCAGTCTTGCGGAATGCCAGCCCCGTAGCTTCTTCTTCGGTCAAGTCAATGCGGCCGAGTTTGGTGAGTTGAAGCAACTCGCCTTCCACCATGTTCTGCGTCAGATCAATCAAAATTTCCAGGATGGCAAAACTGTGCTCGCGCAGTGCCATTTCAAACGACTGCATGTACAGCCAGTCGCCCGCCAGCACGCTCATGTGATTGCCCCAACGGGCATTCGCGCTGGCGCGGCCGCGGCGGGTCTGCGCGCCATCAATCACATCGTCATGGATCAGCGTGGCGCTGTGGATCATCTCCACCACCGCGCCCATATGAATAGCGACTGGACCACGGTATCCGCAGGAACCAGCCGCGAGGAGCAATAGTGCAGGGCGCAGCCGCTTTCCTCCGCCGGAACGCAGATACGCGCCAATTTCGCGGACCGGCTCGATAGCCGATCCGTTTTGTTCGGCGATTTCCTGTTCCACCAGGAAAAGGTCATCGCGCACCAACTCGAACATTTCCTTGGCCGTTAGGACTGCGATGGCGGTCCTCCTGGACGACTCCACGGGCTAACTTGCTTGTGCCGGACTGGGGGCAACTCCGAGGCCGAAAAAACGCCGGAAATTACCGGCGGTGGTGGCTGCGATCTCCTCGGCCGGCAAGTTTCTCACACTCGCAAGGGTTCGCGCTACCTCAACCACGTTGGCCGGCTCGTTTCGTTTGCCTCGGAGGCCTTGCGGCGGCAGAAAGGGCGAATCGGTCTCTGTGAGCATTCGATCGAGCGGCAACACCGCCGCGACATCGCGCACCGGCTGCATTTTAGGATAGGTGACGTTGCCCGCGAAGCTGACCATAAACCCCATCTCAATTCCCCGCCGCGCGTCTTCCTCGCTGCCCGTGAAACAATGCAAAATTCCGCCCAGTCCCGAGGAACTCCAGTCTTCTTCAATGACTTGAAGGCAATCGGCCCAGGCATCCCGGCAGTGAATGACGATGGGGAGCTTGGCGGCACGGGCTTGGTCGAGTTGGCGGCGGAACACTTGCTGCTGCACTTCGCGCGGCGAATGGTCGTAGTAATAATCGAGGCCGATTTCTCCCCACGCGATCACCCGCGGATGTTTTGAAAGTTGATCGAGCCGGGCGAAATGCTCTTCCGTGGCGAGCTTGGCTTCGTGCGGATGGATGCCAATCGTGGCGTAAATCCAGTCATTCTGCTCGGCGAAGCTCAGCGCGGCGTCGAGTTGATGAGGGCCAGTGCCGCTTCCGATGGCCAGCAGCATTTCGATGCCTGCTTCGCGTGCGCGCGCGAGCACTGCGTCGCGATCTTGGTCGAATTGCGGAAATTCCAAATGCGCGTGTGAATCGATGATTTGCAACAGTGATTTCCCTCGATTCAAAGTGGAATGCTGCGGCCGGCCGCTCTCCGGCTACTTCAGCTTGGCGCCTGCCGGAACGTCTTCCGTAAAGGTACACAGCACCGGGTGGCCGTCGGGCGGCACCGTTGCGGCAACAATCATCCCGTTCGATTCGACGCCGCGCAGCTTGCGCGGGGCCAGATTGGCAACGATCACCACTTTTTTGCCCACCAGATCTTCCGGTTTGTACGAGACGGCAATTCCGGCGACAACCTGTCGAATTTCGTCGCCGATATCCACGATCACTTTCAGCAGCTTGTCAGCGCCCGCCACTCGCTCGGCGGATTTCACCACGCCGACGCGCATCTCGATTTTGGCAAAATCCTCGATGCTGATTTTGGCCGGGCCGGCGGGCGCAGGCTGAGCGGCGGCACCGGGCGCGGCGCCTGCTGCACCCGTTGTTGCCGGAACTGACGGAGCAGCACCGGGATTGCGAATCTCTTCTTCCATGGCTTCGATCCTCTCTGAGGCTTCTTTTTTGTCTACTCGCGGAAAAATTGCTTCGTACTTGCCGATTTGCGTTCCAGGCTTCAATTCGCCCCACTTCAATTCGTCAATCCGCTGCGAAGCCAGCGAGCCGCGCTGTCCAAGGCTCTCCCAAATCTTTTCGGTGGCATGAGGCATTACGGGATACGTCAGAACTGTGACGATCCTCAATGCCTCGGCGGCATCGTAGAGCACTTGTTCCAGACGCGGCCGCAGCGCCGCGTCCTCTGCCAGAGTCCATGGCTTTTCAAGGACCAGGTATTTGTCGACGCAACTAACCAAATCCCAGATGCGTTCGAGGGCGTTTGAGAAAGCATAGCGGTCGTAAGAGCCGAGGATTTCCAGCAGACTATTGCGGTCAAATTTCGCAACCAGTTCAGAATGATTCCTCGCTTCGGCCGCGAGGGTCGCGTGATCCGCGGGGATGGTTCCGCCGCAATAGCGTTCGATCATGGTCAGCGTGCGGCTGGCCAGATTGCCCAGTCCATTCGCCAGGTCGCTGTTGTAGCGCGTCAGCAGCGAATCGCGGCTGAAATTGCCGTCCTGGCCGAACACCATTTCTCGCAGCAGAAAATATCGCAGCGCGTCGATGCCCAGCGTCCGCGCAATCGGCTGCGGATACTGCATATTGCCGCGCGATTTGCTCATTTTCTCTTCGGCAAACAGCCACCAGCCGTGCGCGAAGATTTGCTTCGGCAGCGGTTCTTTCGCGGCCATCAGAAACGCCGGCCAATACACCGCATGAAAACGCAAAATTTCCTTGCCGACCAAATGTAAATCGGCGGGCCAATATTTTTCCCACTGCACTTCATCATCACCATAGCCCACGCCCGTCATATAACTCGTCAGCGCGTCGTACCAGACGTAGAAAACGTGATTTTCGTCCCCAGGCCACGGAATTCCCCACTTCACCGAAGTCCGGCTGACGGAAAGATCGCGCAGGCCGCCTCGCACGAAAGCGATCACCTCATTGCGGCGCGTTTCCGGCTGAACGAACTCCGGCTGTTTTTCATAAAGATCGAGCAGGCGGTCCTGAAACGCGGAAAGCTTGAAATAATAATTTTCCTCGCGGACGCGTTCGGTCGGCCGCTTGCACTCCGGACACAATCCGCCGGGCAGCGGCTCGTCCACGTACATTTCATCGGATACGCAATACTGGCCCTCGTAATGGCCTTTATAGATGTACCCGTTGTCCTGCGCCAGGTGCAACAGCCGATGGACCGCGCGTTCGTGCCGCGGTTCTGTGGTGCGGATGAAGCGATCGAAATTCAGATCGAGTTCCTGCCAAAGCTGGCGGTATTGCGCGGAGACTCGGTCGGCGAACTGCTGTGGAGTGACGCCCGCAGCCTTGGCGGCGCGCTCGACTTTTTGGCCGTGCTCATCCGTTCCAGTCAGCGCCACCACGTCGTAGCCGCGCATCTTCTTATAGCGCGCGATGGTATCGGCCACCACCGAAGTGTACGTGTGCCCAAGGTGGGGCCGCGCATTCACGTAATAAATCGGCGTGGTTAAGTAAAACTTTTTCTTCGGTTGGGAATGGGGCATGGGCTATTTGTTCGACTCGCGCTGTTTTTCGAAATGAAACGACGCGGCGGCAAGCACTTGCTTGAGCGGCACGCCTTTCTGCGCCGCAATGCGCTGGCAATCCTCGTATTCGGGCGCGGCATTCAGAACCGTTCCGTTCAAGCGCGCAACTTTCATGCGAATTTCACCGAGCGGCGTGGAAATATTGATGGTCTCGCGGTCCAGTATTCGGCGGCGCACCTCATAGGTGCGCACGCCAATGGTGGTGGTCTCGCGAAAAATCAAGTCGGTCAGCAAATCCACATCCGCAGGCTTGGCCAGCAGCGTGACCAGCATCCCGGGGCGGTTCTTTTTCATCTGCACCGGCGTCGAAAAAATATCCAGCGCCCCCGCAGCCAGCGCTTTTTCGGCAAAGTATCCGTAAATCTGCGGGCTCATGTCGTCGAAGTTTGCTTCGATCACTTCCACCGGCTCGTCCCAATGGATTTTTTCGTCCGCACCCACCGTATCGCCAATCAGAATTCGCAGAACATTGGGCTGTTCCGCAAGATCGGCGGAGCCCGCTCCATATCCGATCGCGCGCAAATTTATCGCCGGAATTTTAACGTATTGTTTCGAAAGCGTTGTGGCGATGGCCGCTCCGGTTGGCGTCACAAGTTCTTTCTGGATTCCGCTCGAAAATGTGGGCGCATCGCGCAGCAATTCCGCCGTAGCCGGCGCCGGGACGGGGAGCAATCCATGCGCGGTGTTTACCCGGCCGCCTCCCACGTCAAGCGCCGAGCAAGCAAACTCGTCAATTCCAAGCAGTTCGAATCCAATTGCGGCGCCAACGATGTCGATGATCGAATCCACCGCCCCCACTTCGTGGAAATGGATTTTTTCCACCGGCACCTGATGCACCTTGGCTTCCGCTTCGCCGAGGCGCGTGAAGATTCGCTTGGCGCGATCGGCAGCGCGAGGTGCAATTCCCGCCTGGTCGATCATGTCCAAAATCAAGCTGAGGCCGCGATGATGGTGATGTTCATGTGATTCCACTTTCACCTGAGTGGCAAAAATCCCTCGCCGTTGCACTTTATCCGCGGACAGACTCCAGCCGGTCAAAGGCAACCTTCGAAGTTCCGCCTCCAGTCGCGCCACATCCGCTCCGGCGTCCACCAAGGCGCCCAGGACCATGTCGCCGCTGATCCCGGAAAAGCAATCGAAGTAGGCTATTTTCATGATTATGATCTGCAAATACCGAGACCAGATTCAACCACCACGGTTTACGATGCCGATTTTGCCGCGCAAAATCGGAAATTAGATACTAGTCTGGGCTTCCGAAGCTGTCAAATGAACGGGTGCCGCATCCCAATTTCATTTTCAGCGGTCGGACAATTGAATGGGGTTTCCGTCCGGATCCTTTCCATCGCAAAGGCAAAACATCTCCCCCTGCCGGACCTTGCCGAAATTTGCGCCCCGCGCCACCAGCGTACCCCGCATGGCAGCAACGTCTTTGGCGTGGAATACAATCTTCGGCCCTTTGCGGCCCGGGGATGCAGGGCCGGAATGGAGCGCGATCCGTGCGCCTCCGGCAGCGAACTCCCGCCAGCCTTTTTCTACGGTGATCTGCTTGAGGCCAAGCACTTCTCCGTAGAATCTGCACATCGCATCCATCTGGCCAGTAAACAGGATTACACGCGCCATTTTCATCGGGGTCGCCTATCATTCGAAGTTCATTGCACCAATTCTGTTGAATTACCAAGTCTATCAGACATGCTCGAATCCCAGGGCGGTGGTAACCGGAAGCCACTTTGACGGCTCGTCGCTGCTTTCCCTATAATCGCCTGATTCTCTTGTCCCAAGGAGCCGTGTGTACCAGGTCATCGAAGCCCGCATCCGCAAGGCGATTTCGCGGCATATTCACAAACACTACAGCATCGACGTTCCGGTGGTTACGGAGCGCCCGCCCCGCCTGGAAATGGGTGAAGTGGCCTCTCCCGTCTGCTTCGAATTGGCGCGCGAATTGAAAAAGCCTCCGCGGATCATCGCACAGGAAATCGCCAACAAAATCCCGCCCATCGAAGGCGTCGCGCGCCTCGAAGTAGCCGGCGGCGGTTATTTGAACGCCTATCTCGAGCGCGGCACTTTCTTCCGCGCGACCATCGAACGCGCCGGCCACGAAGCGGTTCACGCCGCCGCGGACGCTCCAAAAGCCATCGTCGAGCACACCAATATCAATCCAAACAAAGCAGCTCATATCGGGCATCTGCGCAATGCCGCGCTGGGCGACGCTTTTGTGCGTCTGCTGCGCTACACGGGCCGCCGCGTGGAAGTGCAGAACTATATCGACAACACCGGCGTGCAGGTCGGCGACGTGGTTTTGGGATTTCTGCACCTCGAAAAGCAGACGGCTGACGAAGTCCGAGTGCTTGTTGCCCAGCCGCGATTTGACTATCTGTGCTGGGATTTATACGCCCGCGTAACCGTATTTCTAGCGGAGGACAAGTCGCGGCTATCGCTGCGAGGTGAAATTCTTCACGCAATCGAAGCGGGCAGTGGCGCTGCCGCTGAGATCGCTGAGATTGTTTCGACAGCGATTGTTCGATGCCACCTGTTCACCATGAACCGGCTCGGTATCGAATACGATTTGTTGCCCCGCGAAAGCGAAATCCTCCACCTGAAATTTTGGGATTCGGCCTTTGCCACGATGATCGAGCGCGGCGTGATTCACAAAGCGACAGCGGGAAAGAACGCCGGATGCTGGGTGATGAAGCTGGCAGCGGAAGCCGGTGAAGCCGCAGTCGGCGAGAATGCCACGCCTGAAACCGATGACGACGCCGACACAAAGATCATCGTGCGCTCGAATGGCACCGTCACATATGTGGGCAAGGACATCGCCTACCAACTCTGGAAATTTGGCTTGCTCGGAAAGGATTTTCATTACGCGCGATTCCACCAGTATCCCGGCGGCCACACGGTGTGGGTGACGCGAACGGGCGAGAGCGAAATGGATTCCCCCGCGTTTGGAAACGCCGCCCAGGTTTACAACGTGATTGATTCCCGCCAGGCCTATCTCCAAAACGTGGTGTTCGAAGCGCTCGGCGCGCTGGGATTTAAAGAACAGGCCGATCAGTCCGTCCATTTCTCCTACGAGATGGTGGCGCTTTCTCCGCGATGCGCCGCTGAGATGGGTTACGAAATCCCCGCCGAAGACGCCAAGAAACCGTATGTCGAAGTCAGCGGCCGCAAGGGACAGGGTGTAAAAGCGGACGACCTGCTCGATCAGCTCGAAGCCAACGCCCGCAAAGAAGTAGACGCGCGCCACCCCGAAGTCGCGGAGGCGGAACGCATCGCCATCTCCCACGCCATCGCCATCGGCGCGCTGCGTTACTTTCTGCTGAAATTCACGCGTGGCACAATCATCGCGTTCGATTTCAATGAAGCGCTCAGCTTCGATGGAGAAACCGGTCCCTACGTGCAATACGCGGTGGTCCGCGCCCGAAATATTTTCCGCAAGCTCCGCGAGCAGGATCCAGAGTTTAAGCTTGACTCTCTGGAAACCTTAATCAGCGATGAAGTTCTCGCAACCCAGCTCTCAGTTCCGGGCGCCAACGATTTGTGGGAACTATTGCTCCTGGCCGGATCATTGGGCGCGCAGGTGGAAACCGCGCTGAGCGCGCACGAGCCTGCCTTCATCGCCAAATTCGCATTTCAACTCGCGCAACAATTCAATGTTTTCTACCACAAGCATCACATCCTCTCCGAGGAGGACGCCACGAAGAAAGCGTTCCTGCTTTCGCTGAGCAAGCTGGTTGAGACGCAACTGGTGATCGCACTACGTCTGCTCGGCATGGAAGCTCCGGAACGAATGTAGCCTCCAATCCAGCCCGCCAAAAAATGAACACTACATTTTCATAGCCAGATCGATCAGGCTGCGGATGGCGGTCCCTGTCGGGCCTTTCGCCGCCCAGGGTTTTCCGTCGTCATTCCAGGTGGTTGCGGCGATGTCCAGATGGATCCACGGCAAATCCTCCGCAAATTCTTTCAGGAACATTGCTGCCGTGATTGCGCCGCCGCCTTTCCCGCTGCCCGTATTGCGGATATCAGCGATCGAGCTTTTGATCATGTCCGCATACTCGTCATCCAGAGGCATCGGCCACATTTTTTCGCCCACGGCCCGGGAACTTTCCAGCAGGCTTTCCAAAAACTCCTTCGGCTGGCCGAACGCGCCGATGTTTACATTGGCGAGAGCAACTTCAATGGCGCCGGTGAGCGTGGCGGCATCAATTAGGTGTGTGCAGCCAAGCTTGCGCGCATAGGAGATTCCGTCGGCAAGCACCAGCCGCCCCTCGGCATCCGTATTGATCACTTCAATCGATTTGCCAGACATGGCGAATTGCACATCGCCGGGCTTTTGCGCGGTTCCGCTGACCATATTTTCCGACGAGGGGATAACCGCAATCACCTTCACCGAAGGCTTCAGCAGCGCCAGCGCGCGCATCACACCCGCCATCGTCGCGCCTCCGCCCATGTCGTATTTCATTTTTTCCATGCCGCCCGCGGGCTTGATCGATACTCCGCCGGTGTCGAAAGTAATGGCCTTGCCGATCAGCCCCAGTACGGGAGCCCCATCCCGCTGCTCCGCGGGCGTATAGGTGATGACGATTAACCGCGGCGGCTCGGCGCTGCCCTGGGCCACGCTGAGCAAGGCGCCCATCTTCAACTCCGCCATTTTCTTTTCGTCCAAAACTTCAACCGTGAGTCCCACCTCGCGAGCCATCGCTGACGCGCGATCAGCGAGCATGCGCGGCGTCAGGTAATTCGATGGCTCATTTACCAGGTCGCGCGAAAAGTTTTGCGATTCGGCGATGTACCTTCCCCGCGCAATGGCTGGACTGAATTCCGCGTTTCCCGCGGGGTCCCATCCAGCCAGGAGAACGGTTTCGACTACATTTTTGTTTTTCTTCTCTGTCCGATATTTGTCCGATTCGTAATTGGCATAAATCAGCCCTTCCGTGACGGATTGCAGGGCCTTTGGATCGCGCTCTCCCTCACGCGAGAGAAATGCGAATTTCTTGACGCCGCGCGACTTCAGATACCTCAGCGCGGCTCCGGCAACTCTTCGCAACTCGGCTGCCGTGAATTTTTCCTGTTTCCCACCGCCGACCAGCAGCAGCCTTTGCGCCGAAATACCCGCCGGAAAATGCAGCAGCACCATCTCAAACATCTTGCCCGTCAACTCCCCGCTTTCCATCAGGACACGGATTTTCCCTTCTGTCGCGCGATCGAGGTCGGCTATCACTCCCTCGATCCTTTGATCCTTGTCGAAAATGCAGGTTACCAGCGCATCGGCGGCGATTTCGGAGAACGGCTTAGTTTCCAACGAGATTTGCATGTTTTCCTTTCTTGCAATTGAATTTTGTGGAGTGCCACAGGGCGGGTTAATACCCGCCCGCACATAATAACTGCCCTTTCGCGCGGCCTTCCGGATCAGCAACCAAATAGAATTTCCATCACGCTCACCGCCGGCGATATTTGTACATTGCTTCCTTGGCTTCGTGGCGGTCTTCTTTCTCCCGCTCGGCCTCGCGGCGGTCCCATACCTTTCGCCCCTTGGCCACTGATAGCTCGCATTTCGCCATCCCGTCCCGAAAATAGAGCTTAATGGGAATCAGCGTCAACCCCTTCTGCTGAATCTGCGAGGCGAGTTTATCGATTTCCCGCCGGTTTAACAGGAGTTTCCGCGGACGCAACGGCTCGTGATTCCACGGCCCTCCCGCCAGGTACTGTGGAATGTGGCTGTTCATCAGCCATAATTCCCCGCCTCGCACTTCCGCATAAGCGTCGCGCAATGTGGCTTTGCCCTCTCGAAGAGACTTCACCTCCGTTCCCAGCAGGACCATCCCCGCCTCGTAGCGCTCCAGAAGCGTATAGTTGTAGGAAGCCACCCGGTTTTGGGCGACAACTTTAACGCCTTCCTTTGACATCTTATCGGACTTAGGTGACATCAGATCAATATGATAGCTGCCGCTGTTAACTGGAAGCAAGTCAATAGCTTGCTGACTCTTGCTGGCACTAGTCCCAGATGCTAGACTCTGTGGGTACTTTTCCCATTTCGCGGAGGAACATGCATCGCCGCTCTTTGTGTTTATCATTCTTGGCCATTCTTTGCCTTGCGCTGGCCGGTTGCCCCAAAGGAAATAGCGAGTTTGATCAGGGTAGGAAAGCCGAGAACCTGCAGGATTACGACACAGCTTTAATCCATTACGAACACGCCCTCCGCAGCGACCCATTGAACGCGCAATATAAGCTTCGCATGACCCACGCACGATTCGAGGCCGCCGAATTTCATGTCCAGCAGGGCCGTAAGGCCCTGAACGCCGGGAACGTTCAATTGGCAATTGCTGAGTATCAGAAAGCCGTCTCGATCGATCCTTCGAACGACGCTGCTTCCCAGGGATTGCAGAAATCTCTGGAGTTGGCGGCGGCCGCTAACCCGGGTTCCACTCCCCCTCCCACAAAGCCAGACGAACTTTCGAGCTTCATGACTGAGCCTCCCGAGTTGAAGCCGCTTTCCCGGGAGCCCATCAATCTGAAAATGACCAACGAGGCGCGCATCGCATACGAAACGATTGCGAAGCTCGCCGGTGTTTCCGTCATTTTCGATCCGGACTTTACCTCGCGGCGCATTTCCATCGACTTGCCTGGCGTGACCCTGGAGCAGGCGCTGGACGCCGTGGGAGTGGAAAGCAAATCCTTCTGGAAGGCTGAGACCAGCAACATCATTTTGGTGGCGCCGGACCAGCAGAACAAGCGCAACGAACTGGAAGACGAAATGGTAAGGACTTTTTACCTGTCCAACACGCTGGTTCCCCAGGACCTCACGGAAATCGTCACCGGGCTCCGCCAGTTGCTCGATATGAAGCGAATTCAGGCCGTCAACGCGCAGAACGCCATCATCATCCGAGATACTCCCGACAAAATAATGCTCGCGCAGAAAATCATTCAGGACATCGACAAGGCAAAACCAGAGGTGGTGATCCAGATTCAAGTGCTGCAGACGACGGTGGACCGCATTCGCGACTTGGGAATTCAGCCGGGTGGAAGCGCGGTATTGGCCTTTACTCCCAGGTCTTCGATTCAACCGAACGGCACCACTTCGGGATCAACCACCACTTCGACGGCAAGCACAGCGGCAGTAACTTTGAATAATTTGAAACATCTTAGTTCGGCCGATTATAGCTTGACACTGCCCGGGGCCACGGCAAATGCCTTGCTCACGGACAGCGGCACGAAAATTATTCAGGATCCTCAGATTCGCGTGAGCGACGGCCAAACGGCAAAGCTGCGCGTCGGCAATCGCGTGCCCATCGCAACAGGAAGCTTTCAGGCTGGCGTGGGGGTGGGAGTCACCGGCGGCGCGGGCGTGGTCAATCCCCTGGTGAATACGCAGTTTCAATATATCGATGTGGGCGTGAACATCGACGTTACGCCGCGCGTGCATCCCGACGACGAAGTGAGCATGAAATTGAAAGTGGAAGTCTCATCCGTGGCCGGTTCAGTGAGCATTGGCGGCATCAACCAGCCCGAAATCGCCCAGCGCGTGATCGAGCAGGATATTCGGCTGAAAAACGGTGAGGTAAATATTCTGGGCGGATTGATCGAGCGCGACCAAACCAAAAATTTAGCCGGCTGGCCGGGATTGCAGAAAATTCCGTTCTTAAAATATTTCTTCGCGAACGAACACACCGAATTGCACGACCAGGAAGTCTTGATCGTTCTCACTCCGCGAATCGTGCGATACCCGAGTCTCTCTGCGGAGAATCTGCGAACTCTTGCTTCCGGAACGAGTAACTCGGTTCGCGTCTTTCGCGATCAGTCACAATCGCCGGTGCCTGCACCGGTATCCGCTCCGCCGGCCGCACAGCCGCCAGCAACTCAACCTCCTGTTGCTCAACCTTCTCCGGCTCAGGCGCCTCCGTCAGGCTCCGGCGGACAATTGGCATTCGAACCCGCAAGCGTCACTGTGAAACAAGGTGACACAACCATCGTCGGCGTCGTGGTCCGGAATGCTCAGGACCTTTATTCCGTCCCGCTGCTGCTCCAATATAATCCCGCCGTCATCCAAATCGATGAAGTGCGCTCCGGAGGATTCCTGGAAAGCGGAGGCCAGAAGATTGCCGTGGTTTACCAACCCAACCAGCAGCGAGGACAAGTGATTGCTTCCGCCACGCGGCAGCCCAATACTCCCGGTGTGAATGGAAATGGAACCTTGTTGGGAATCGTGGTCCGCGCGATCGCTCCGGGAACATCAACCATTCAAGTGCTTCAGGTGAGCGCCCGTGATTCACAGCAGAAGCTGCTCCCGCTGGCAACCGGGCAAGCCACCGTTACAGTCCAATAAGTGGTGATTGAAATGCAAAAAAGAATTCCTTCCAGCGCCGGCTCACACTCCGGAATGACTCTGCTCGAACTGATTGTGGCTTGCGGAATTCTGATGATTCTCTCCACGGCGGCCGCGCCGATGATTCGCATGTCGATTCAACGCCAAAGAGAGTCGCAACTGAGGGAATCTCTGCGCGAAATTCGGACCGCGATCGATCGATTTAAGGATGCCGCGGACAAGAATCAACTGCAGGTGAAGGCCGGCACGGAAGGATATCCGCCCGATCTGAAAACCCTGGTGGATGGCGTCCAACTGGCTGGCGCACCCGATCGCCACGTGCGCTTTCTGCGAAGGATTCCGATTGATCCGATGACCGGCCAGGCGGACTGGGGGATGCGTTCGGTGCAGGATGATCCGGACACGATGTCCTGGGGCGGCCAGGATGTATTCGATGTGTACTCGCGATCCACTGCCACCGCCCTGGACAGTACCCGGTATTCGGATTGGTAATCGAACCTGCGAGCCGAATGAAAATTCACAATCCAATTTTGCTCTCTGCGCGGAGTTTCCGGAAGGTTCGTCCCGCCTCGGTCTTGATTCGAGATCGTCAGATATTGCTTTGCAGCAAAGACAAGCGCGGGTTCACGTTGCTGGAACTGATGGTGGTGATGGCCATCATCTTGATTCTCGCCACCATCGGCGCGGGGCAATACCAAAAATCGCTGCTGCGCGCCAAAGAAGCGGCGCTGAAGCACGACTTGTTCGTGATGCGCCAAGCCATCGACCAATACACCTTGGATAAAGAGCAGGCGCCGCAATCCCTGGACGATATTGTCTCCGCTGGCTATTTGCGCGAGATACCCGCGGACCCGATTACGCGTCGCAAGGACTGGAACACAAGTTCCGAGGAGGTTCTCTCCACACCGGATCAGACCGCCACGGGAATTACCGATGTCCACTCGGCCTCCGACGCAGTATCCCCGTTTGAAAACACCGCCTATAGTTCCTGGTAAAAATCTTCTCTGCTTAGCGTAACTGCCTTCCTTCTCCATTCCTTCTTCGAATTCCCGCGGCCAATCCATTTCCATTCACCCATATTCCCAGCTCCGTTTGACCGCCGGGGATGCTTCCGCTATGATGCTTACGCGGGGTGGAGCAGCCTGGTAGCTCGTCGGGCTCATAACGCGCCAAATATCAACCGGCTCTGCCGGATTCAAACGACTTAGCTTCTCTTTTCAGCCGTCAAAACCTTTCAAAACGGACTATTCTGGGCACTTAACGGGCACCTGAGAATTGGAGAAGGGCACCTGCCTTGGGCGCGCACTATCCGACTCCAACAGCTCCATCACCTACTTTCACTTCTCTGTGTTTTCAGTAATTTGGGGAATCTGCTTTTCGCTCAAAGCTAACCCCAAGAGACTAAAAAATATCGCATTCTGGCACACTTTTGGCACAGGAGACTCGCCTGCTTCGGGGGGTGAACCGCTTATTGAGACAATTTGGAATTCGAACACTGCAACATTCGTTCGGACACTAGTCTCCAGAATGGAAGATCATATCCCCATGCTACAGTTAGCCCGTGCGGCCCGAGATCGAGCAAGTCGTCCAACTGATCCAGCGCAAGGACTCTAAGTCTTTGGAAGAAGCGTTGGCATTGCTACAGAAAACAGTTTTTTCTTTCAGCATGAAGGTGTGCGGGCAGCGGCAAGATGCCGAAGATACCATGCAGGAAGTGCTGCTCAAGTCGGTTCCCAACCTGCCAAAGTTCGACAACCCCAAGGCTCTGATGGTTTGGCTTTATAAAGTCGCCAAGAACCGTTGTCTAATGAGCCGCCGCAAAAGCAAATTTGCTCCCAAGGAAGATCTCTCCCTCGAAGAATTGATGCCCGACCGCCAGGAATTGCAAAAGCTATCGGGCAATCCCGATGGAACGCCAGAGACTGCTTTGTTGCGTCGCGAGAGTGCCAAGCGCCTCCGGGAAGCAGTGCAGAGACTGCCTGCGGAGTACCGGCTCATTCTTGTGCTGCATGACATGGAGGAACTGTCCGACTCGGATGTCGCCGAAATCACAGGACTTCGGTTAGGGACAATCCGCGTGCGGCTGCACCGGGCGCGACTCTTCGTCCGAAAGGAACTAGCTAAACAGGATCAGCATCGTATGCGCCGTCAAAAGGCGAAACCCTCCGAGGAAATGCATCTCTCCGCACAACCGCGTCAACGGCGCTGCAAGGAAATGTTCGCCGAACTCTCAAACTACCTTGATGACGAGCTTGATGATTCCCTTTGTGAAGAACTGGAAAAGCACATGGACGGCTGCGAGCCCTGCAAGGCATTCTTATCGAGCCTGGAGAAGTCGATCCAACAGTGCCGAATGGCAACAAATGAGTCGCCCGACCCGCGTGTCGCCGCGAGACTTAGACGCGAATTGATGGCGGAGTATCAGGGATTAATGAGCAAGATCACCAGGCAGGACGCAAGCGAAGTTAGCCGAAATTAGCCCCCCACAAACCTGCCCCAATTCCTTCTGCATTTTCCTGTAACAAAATCCACATCCTTGCATTTATTTGTGTGGCCCCGAATTACCGGGGCCTGTGAGAGGCACAAATGATCACCGCTAAAGTTATGCTGACTCAACCACTTAAGACAGAGCGGCAGTTCGCCGCGACGACCGGCAGCGAGCACCACATGCTGCTCGACGACCCTGCCGGAGGCACGGGGCCTAAGCCAATCGAGCTGGTTGCCACAGCATTGGCCGGTTGCACGGCATTCGACGTGGTTACGATCCTGCGACAGAAGTTCCACCAGAAAGTGACGGGCTACGAAGTGCGAGTGGAAGCCGACCAGGCGGAACGCCCGCCCCAAGTGTTCACGGCTGTCCGCATCCACCATGTGGTCACTGGCTTCGAAATAGATCCCGCCGCAATCGAGGAAGCAATCCGGCTCTCCGAGGAAAAGTATTGCTCGGTGGGCGCGATGGTGAAGCAAACGGCTAGCCTGCACACCACTTACGAGATCGTCGAAGAGAAAACGCAATGGCTCGCACCGACTCCGGCAACTGTACAAGGGTGAAGACACTCAATGAGAATCTGCGGACGACAAGCCGGTGAAAAAAGTCAGAGCCCGCCAACAACTCTTGTGCGATTAGAGGGTGTGTCTCGTTTTCCAGGGAACGCCTTGATGATCTTGCTTCTCGCGTTGACGACTCCGGGGTTGCTCTTCGCCCAGCAAGGACAACAACCTTCTCCCCTTACGCTTCAACAGGCGGTCAGCATCTCGCTGGAGAAGAACCCGGAACGGAAAGCAGCAATGGCCGACACAAAGGCCGCTTCAGCCGGACGTGAAGGAAGCTCGATCCTTCCTCTTGCCGCACGCCACTTTGTCCGAAACGGCAACCATCGGAAACGACCCTGTGTACGTCTTTGGCAGCAAATTGCGACAGCAGCGGTTCACGACGGCAGACTTTGCGCTGAATGTACTGAATACTCCCGCGCCCTTCGGTAACTTCGCGACCCGCCTCGGTGGAACCTGGAATCTCTTTGATTCGTTCGGTAGTTGGCGCGCGGTGAACCGCGCGGAGCGCGTGAAGGACGCCGCTGGCCATCAACTGGAGCGCACCGACCAGGAAATCATCTTCCGCGTTGTGGACTCCTACTACGGCGTGCTGCTCGCGAGGAAGCAACTGGAAGTCGCCGAGCAAAGCATGAAGACGGCGCAGGCCATTCTCGATCGCAGCAAGGATCGCTTCGAAAGTGGCGTCGTCGTGGAATCCGACTACCTGAGCGCCCAGGTGCGGCTGGCGACGCGGAAGCAGGAACTCATTCGCGCACAGAATAACATGGCGACTGGCGCGAGGCACAGTTGAGCACGTCTATGGGCATGTCCGCGGAGACCGAATTCGATCCAGTCGAGGTCCTCGCAGAGAAAAACCTCCCAGCAACATCGCTTGATGATCTGGAAAAACAAGCTGTGGATAGGCGTCCCGATCTGAACCGCGTCCGCTCGGAGGAAGCGGCGCAGCAGCAGAGCGTGTCCATCGCGAAATCATCATTCGGCCCGAGGGTGAATGCCTTTGGGGGATGGGAGGCCGACAACCCGACTCTGCTTGCCGGAGGTGGCGGGAACAGCTGGTTAGCCGGGATTGAGGTCCAGTTCGATCTTTTCGAAGGCGGAGCCAAGCGGGCTCAGCTCTCCCATGAACGAGCGCTGGAGGAAAAAGTTTCAGCCGTAAAGGAAATGGCTACTGACGCGATCCGGCTCGAAGTCCGTCGCGCTTACTATGACGTGGACGCCGCCCGTCAACAGGTAGACGTGGCTCGCGCAACGATTGCAGAGGCGCAAGAAAGCCTGCGCATCAATCAGGACCGGTACGACTCAGGTCTTTCGACGATTACCGATCTGCTTGCGGCGGAAGAAGCCGCGCGGCGCAGTCAGACAGATTATTGGGAAGCCTTATATCGCTATCACACCGGCTACGCCAACCTGGAATTGGCCAGCGGAACTCTAAATCCTCAGTCTCCCGTGGTGACGCCATGAGTCTCAGGAACCATGCGATCGCAGTGGCCCTCTTCGTGGTTGCGGGTTTGAGTGGAGCGTTGTCCGGGTGTTCCAACGAGCGTCGCACCGAACCTGTTGCACCCGAGACGGTGAGCAACGTTTCGGTAATTGTCGCGGAAAAGACGACGATACCAGACTGGCTGGAAGCCGTCGGAACGGTGCAGGCCGCACAAACGAGTCAAATTTCCAGCCAGACGATGGGCAACATCGTGGAGATCCGTGCGCGTGAGGGCGACCGCGTGCAGAGCGGTCAGGTGCTGGCCACCATCGACGATGCGCAACCCCGCTCCGCAGTGGACCAAGCGACGGCTGCGCTGACTGTCGGCGGAAAAAGAAGTGTCCGCCGCCGATTCCGACTTGGCCCTCGCCGAATCAACGCTGAAGCGCTATCAGCAACTTTACGAGAAGAGATCGGTCAGTCCGCAGGAGTTCGACGAGATCAAAGCCCGCTACCAGTCTGCGGAGGCGCGGCGTGATATGGCGCGGGCCGGACAGGCGCAAGCGAATGCCGCGCTAACTCAGGCTCAGAACTACGCTCGGTTACACGCAGATTCGCGCACCGTTCTCGGGCGTAGTCACCGAAAAAAAGGCCGATGCCGGCACATTGGCGTCGCCCGGCATGCCGATCTTCACCCTTGAAGACACGCGGAGCTTTCGCCTCGAAGTGACAGTGGATGAAAGCGATATCCGCCTTGTCCATGTTGGGCAAGTCGCCCCGGTGACGATTGACGCGCTGGGGAATATCCAGCTTTCCGGCAAAATCGTGCAAATCGTTCCGGCAGCCGATACTGCCAGCCGTAGTTTCCTGGTGAAAGTCGAATTGCCCGCTGATACGCGTCTCCGCTCGGGCTTTTTCGGGAGGGCGCGTTTCCCGCGCGGCGAGGGGTCGGCACTGTTGATTCCGCGTACATCCCTGGTGGAGCGCGGCCAACTCCAGGGAGTGTACGTGCTTGACGCAAACCAGATAGCGGGGTTGCGTTACGTCACCCTCGGCAGGAGCACCGGGGAACAGGTTGAGGTTCTCTCAGGGCTACAAGCCGGGGAGAAACTTGTCGCCGCACCCGGCGACCGTGAATTGGGCGGCAAACGAATCGCCATAGGACAATGAGCGACACATCGGCCAAACCGAGCAATCCCACTCACGTCCTGCGACTCGCGGGCCGCATTGCGCATATTTTCATTCAATCAAAACTGACGCCTCTAGTAATCGTGGGCGCTCTCCTGCTTGGGACTTTTAGCATTCTACAGACTCCGCGCGAGGAAGAACCGCAGATTGTCGTTCCCATGCTGGATGTCTTCGTCCAGATGCCAGGGGCATCCGCCGAAGAAGTAACGCAACGCGCCACGGTGCCCATGGAAAAGCTGATCCGCGAGATACCGGGAGTTGAGTACGTCTACTCCATCAGCCACCCCGGCCTGAGCATGGTGATCGTCCGTTTCTATGTTGGGATGAAGGAAGAAGACGCAATCGTCAACACCTACAACAAGCTCTATTCGAACTTTGACCGGATTCCACAGGGAGTTTCGCAGCCCATTATCAAGGTGCGCTCGATTGATGATGTGCCAATTCTCGCTCTGACGCTTTGGGGCAAGAACTACGATGCTTACCAATTGCGGCGCATTGCGGCAGAACTGGAACACTCGCTGAAGCAACTGGACGACGTTTCCGAGACTGCGATCATCGGCGGGCAGCCCCGGAAGTTGCGCGTTGTGCTCGACACTCAGCGGCTCGCGGCGTACGGCCTTACACCGGGTTCCATTGTCACGCAACTTGGCGCGGCGAACACGCGCAGTCAAGCCGGTAGCTTTGCTCGCGATAACCAAGAGTTCCAGGTCGAGGCAGGCAACTTCTTTACGCGCCCGGAAGAACTGCGACAAGTCGTCGTAGGGGTTCATGCAGGACGGCCTGTGTACCTGCGTGATGTGGTGGAAAAGATCGAGGACGGTCCAGCGGAACCCGACACCTACGTCATGTTCGCCAGCGCAAAGGGAACAACCGGGAGTGCGACAAATCCAGATTATCCGGCAGTGACCATTACGCTGGCCAAGCGCAAGGGCGCGAACGCCACGCTCATTGCTGAGAATGTTCTGCACAAGGTCGATACTCTCCGGGGCAACACGCTGCCAAACGATTTGAACGTTACCGTCACGCGCAACTATGGTGAAACGGCCAAGGACAAATCGAACGAACTCCTCAAGCATCTCTTCCTTGCCACGATTTCCGTTACGCTACTAATAGCGCTCGCATTGGGTTGGCGTGAATCGGGTGTTGTGTTGTTGGCCATCCCCGTAACACTCGCCCTGACTCTGGCCATTTTCTATCTCTATGGGTACACGTTGAACCGTGTCACGCTTTTCGCACTGATATTCTCCATCGGTATCCTGGTAGACGACGCCATCGTAGTGGTAGAGAACATCGTTCGCCATTTCCGGCTGCCCGACAATCGTGGACGGCCACTCGCCGATGTTGCGGTCGAAGCGGTGGACGAAGTCGGCAACCCAACGATCCTGGCCACATTCGCGGTGATTGCGGCCATCCTTCCCATGGCATTTGTGCGAGGTCTCATGGGGCCTTATATGCGCCCTATACCGGTGGGCGCATCTTCGGCCATGGTTTTTTCGCTGCTCGTGGCCTTCGTGGTTTCGCCCTGGGCTGCGTTGCGGCTGCTGCACCACTACTCCGATCGCCCCGAGTCCGGGCATGAGGCGGAAGGTTGGACCACGCGGTTCTATCGCCGCCTGATGAATCCGCTGATCCTGAAACCCGCGCCGAGATGGATGTTTCTTGGCGGCGTAGTCGTGCTGCTCGTCGCGGCGGTGGCATTCATTCCGCTCAAATGGGTGCAGGTCAAAATGCTCCCTTTCGATAACAAGAGCGAGTTCCAAGTAATCATTGACATGCCTGACGGAACCACGCTGGAGCAGACGACCCAAGTGGCGCAGGCATTGGGAAGCTACCTCGGTGCACAACCGGAGGTGATCAATTACCAAATCTATTCCGGCACCTCGGGGCCCTACAACTTCAACGGACTGGTGCGGCATTACTTCCTCCGCAACCAACCCAACCAAGCTGACATCCAGGTAAATCTCCTCTCGCTTAACGAGCGCAAGGCGCAGAGCCACGAGATCGCTCGCAGATTGCGGCCGGAACTGGACAAGATTGCCGCTCCCTTCGGCGCACGCATCAAGGTCGCCGAGGTTCCACCGGGTCCGCCGGTGCTACAAACTCTTGTGGCAGAAGTGTACGGACCGGACTACAAGGGTCAGACCGAACTCGCCGCAAAGATAAAGAAGATTTTCCAGGAAACTCCAGGTGTCGTGGATGTGGATTGGTATGTGGAAGATCCGCAGAACAAGTACGACATGAAGGTGGACCTCGACAAAGCCGCGCTGCAAGGAGTCTCAGCTGCAGAAGTTACACGCACAGTGCAGATTGGCTTGAGTGGAGCCTCAGCGGGGCTGCTGCACGATCCCGCATCTCGGGAAGATGTCCCCATTGAAGTGCGCTTGTCGCGACCAGATCGCTCCGGGATTGAGGACCTCGAAAATCTGAAGTTGCCTACTCCCTCAGGCGGACAGGTTTCTCTTCGCGAGGTCACCAGCATCCGGGAGACCGCGATTGATCAGAGCGTTTACCGCAAGAACTTGCGGCCCGTGGTGTACGTCACGGGGGACGTAGCCGGTGAGATAGAAAGTCCGGTGTACGCCATCCTCAAGATGAGCGATGCGATCGACAAAATCCAATTGCCCGACGGCTATCACGTGAAGCAATACTCCGGCACGACCCTGCCAGAGAGCACTGACCGATTCTCTATGAAATGGGACGGTGAGTGGCACATCACGGTCGAGGTATTTCGTGACCTTGGTTTGGCTTTCGCGGCTGTCTTGGTGCTGATTTACATATTGGTGGTCGGGTGGTTCAAGTCGTTCAAGACACCTCTAGTGATCATGGCCCCGATTCCTCTGACGCTCGTTGGCATCTTGCCAGCTCATGCGCTAATGGGAGCATTTTTCACTGCGACTTCGATGATCGGTTTCATCGCCGGTGCGGGCATCATTGTTCGGAATTCGATCATCCTCGTGGACTTCATCGAACTACGCCGCTCGCATGGAATGTCGCTAGAAGAAGCCGTCGTCGATGCTGGAGCAGTGCGTTTTCGTCCGATGCTGTTAACGGCAGCGGCTGTTGTCGTAGGTGCGAGCGTGATTTTGTTTGATCCGATCTTCCAGGGGCTGGCCATCTCACTGATGGCAGGCGAGGTCGCTTCAACGGTCCTCTCGCGCATGACCGTTCCGGTTCTCTATTACTTGAGTGAACGCGGCGGCGCAAGAGCCGTCCCGCCTGTTGGCGACAATCTCGTGTCCGCAGCGGACTGAAAAGGAGGCAGTGCCATGAATGTAGAACGTTATATCAGATTGATTGCTGGTGCTTTTGTCTTACTCTCACTCGCACTGGGATATTGGGTGAATCAATATTGGTTTCTGTTTACGGCCTTCGTAGGCTTGAACCTGTTCCAGTCCGCCTTTACGAACTGGTGCCCGATGATGACCTTCCTTCGCAAAGCAGGCGTGAAGGCATAAGATTCTAGCTATGTCCATGGCGAAGGGCAGACGCCCAGGAGATCCCTAAGGTGGATGAAGGATACGCAGACTTCATCGGTCGGTACCCGGGCTATGTCAAAACAGCCTTACTGGACACCCTACGGGCGACCGACTATCGCCGACTGGATGAACGGCACCAGGTGTACCTCGACTACACCGGTGCTTCTCTCTATGCCGAGTCGCAACTCCAGAAGCACTTCGAACTTTTGCGGTCAGGCATTTTTGGCAATCCCCACTCCGCGAACCCTACCTCGGTGGCGATGACGGAGCATGTCGAAAGTACCCGCCGCTATGTGTCTGAGTTATTTCAACGCTCAAGCGGACGATTACATCCTGGTCTTCACGCAAAACGCCTCTGCGGCGCTCAAACTGGTTGGCGAGTCGTACCCGTTTGCACCAGGTAGCCGCTTCCTGCTTACCTTCGACAATCACAACTCCGTAAACGGAATCCGGGAATTCGCGACGGGCCAAAAGCGCCACGGTCGCCTACGCGCCGCTGGTGACACCGGGACTGAATTTCGACATGGCTCGGCTGGACGCCTTGCTGGACCAGGCTGATCCGACGCATGACAATTTATTCGCTTATCCCGCGCAGTCCAATTTTTCCGGTGTTAAGCACCCGCTCGACCTCGTGGCTAGAGCGCAGACCAAAGGCTGGGACGTACTGCTCGACGCGGCGGCCTTTGTGCCCACAAACCGTCTCGACCTGACCGCTGTGCAGCCAGACTTCGTAACCGTCTCGTTTTACAAGATGTTCGGTTATCCGACCGGCGTCGGCGCGCTGCTCATCCGCCGCTCGGTTTTCGCAAAGTTGAAGCGTCCGTGGTTCGCTGGCGGGACCATAAACTTCGCATCGGTTCAGGGACAGGCTCACGTGCTATCCCCTAACGAAGCCGCTTTCGAGGACGGCACGCTGAATTATCTCTCGATCCCCGCCGTAGAAATTGGTCTGCGCCACCTCCAGACGATCGGCATAGAAATGATCGCCGAACGTGTCCGCTGCCTGACGGGATGGCTTCTGGATGAATTACTGGCTTTGCGGCACAGCAACGGCCGCGCCATGGTCCGCATCTACGGCCCCGCGACAACGGAACATCGCGGCGGGACCGTGACCTTCAATCTCTACGATCCGCAGGGACACCTGCTGGATTACCGGCGCGATCGAAGAACTGGCCGGTGAAGAAGGCATCTCGCTGCGCACGGGGTGCTTCTGCAACCCTGGCGCGGGAGAGATGGCCGAAGGACTGACCGAAGAAGACATGCAGGCCGGATTCACGATGGGGCCCGACATCAATCTGTTCAGTTTCGTGCGATTGATGCAGGACCGAGGCCACAAGAGCGCCGGTTCTATTCGCGCGTCCATCGGCCTGGCCACGAACTTTCCCGACGTCTGGCGCTTTCTGCACTTCATCGCCGGCTTCCGCGATCAGACGCGGCTGACGATCGGAGACGTTACCTTCGACATCGAGTCCTGCCGCATCATTCGTGACGGAAGCTAAACTTTGACGCAGCTACGGTAAAGCGATTTGCTGTATCGACACGGCAGCGACGATTCGTCAGCCTCAATTCACCGCGGAGGGAATGAAGGGAGTCAATATTTAGAACTGGAAGGTCGCTCTCTCTTGGCCTGGGATCAACGGAGCCCAAGGCGGGTTAGGTTAACTGATGGATACTAGGCACGTGGGGATCGGAACGAGAGGTGACCATGCAGAGTCGTGCAAGCAGAAAGCGCTCCGTTGTTAAAGCCATCACATACCGCGGCATCATCGTCTGCCTCGATTTTCTTGTAATCTACTTACTAACAGGCAAGGTAATGACAGCGGCGGCCTTTATGATTGTTAGCAACATCTATACCACCGTTGCCTATTTCTTGCACGAGCGTGCGTGGGCCGGCATCAAGTGGGGCTTGGAGCCTCAGAAAGAAAATTGATACTTGTTCAGTCGGAGGAACAAGGGCCAAAATCGAAAATATCGAAATCCGCGTCTATAGTGCCGACGGCCACAATACAGGTTCGGGTGTGGTGAAGTCACGAGTTATCTCTAGTACTCTAGACAGCGGCTCAGTGTGACGCGGGTCGTTGCTAAGGCGCACTCCGAACGGCTGGTCCCGCCGCCCATGCGATTGCGGTGTCGAGCTCGTCGTATCCGAAGTTCTTCACTTCAGCCTGAATGAAATGCTCGGCGATCCTGGGCGCGAGACTCGCCAGTTTGGTATCCGCCGCAAGCGCAATCCTCTTTACGTGCCGTTGATGATCGCGGACGAATCGCACGTGGCGAAAGAAGCTCCCCAGATTCTCCCAACCAGGAAATTCACGGGTATGAATCACCAGTCCCTGGAGGCTACCATGCGCTTCGATCCAGGCGTCGGCAGTGAACGCCAAAGCATCGAAATCCTGTGCGCGCAGGGCTTGTTTGACTTCCACCACGATCACACCGGAGTCAGGAAGAAGACGATGAGAAACGGCAGGGCCTTCGGGAAGCGAGCGTAGCCAGTCAACGGCCTCGGCGAACTCTTTGTTGCTGAATACGCGACACGGGACACGGCATGAAGAAGCCTGCCAGTCCCGTCAATTCTCGAATCCAGGCCAAGTCAGTGACGAGGGCGCAGCCGTCGAAAAGCCTCAGGAAATGGAGACCGATTTTCGCATCTTCCCATGCCGCGCCCGGAGTGAAGCCCTCAAACTCCGGCCCAAGCTGATATAGAAAGCGAACGTGCCGACCCTCTCGTCGGGCATCATCGAGGAGCGGCACGAATACTTGCTCGTAGTCTTCCTTCGATATCTTTCCAACAGCCCTGACACCATCGATTCCAGCAGGAAGATCCTTCAGTTTCTCGATCACCGGCCCCTCCTTTGCAATTAGATCGTCTCGCTCTTGGGTTCGTGAAACTGTGCAATGTTGGACACTCACGGCGCAGTCAACCGTACTATGATGATCCAAGTTTCGAGGAGAGATCAATGACAACCGCCGAACTCAAACCCGCGACTGCCAGTCCCGCAACTTTAAGCACTACCATGAAAGCGCTCGTCTATCACGGGCCGGGCAAGTTTGCATGGGAGGACAAACCACATCCCGCCATTCAGCATCCGGGCGATGCCATCGTGCGGATTACTACTTCGACGATTTGTGGAACCGATCTTCATATTTTGAAGGGAGATCTTCCTTCGGTGACGGATGGACGCATTCTCGGCCACGAAGGGATAGGTGTAATCGAGCAGGTCGGAACGGGCGTTTCGGCGTTTCACCCCGGGGACAAGGTCATCATCTCGTGCGTCACTGCCTGCCTGAAGTGCGACTTCTGTAGAAGAGGCATGTATTCCCATTGCCGAGACGGCGGTTGGATTTTAGGCAACACCCTCGACGGAACTCAGGCCCAGTACGTGCGCATCCCGCACGCCGATGGAAGTCTATACAATTTCCCGGTAGGTGGAGACGAAGAAGCGCTCGTGATGCTAAGCGATATTCTACCGACTGGATTTGAGTGCGGCGTCCTGAACGGGCAAGTCAAGCCAGGCGACACAGTTGCCATCGTGGGCGCGGGGCCCGTGGGGCTCGCCGTTCTGCTGACAGCACAATTTTATTCGCCAGCGGCAATCTTCATGATCGATTTGGATGACAAGCGCCTGGCGGTTGCGAAGAAATTCGGCGCAACCACTCTGATCAACAGCGCGGATGGACAAGCTGCGCATCACGTGATGGAACTGACGGAGGGCGCGGGTGTCGATGTTGCCATTGAAGCGGTGGGGCTTCCGGCTACCTTCGCGATTTGCGAGGACATTGTCGCCGCTGGAGGACGCATCGCGAACGTGGGCGTCCATGGCAAGCCGGTGGAGCTACACATGGAGAAACTCTGGGACCGTAACATTTCGCTTACCACTCGGCTGGTGGATACGGTAACAACACCGATGCTGCTAAAGGTCGTGCGCTCGGGCAAGCTACAGCCTGGCAAACTCGTAACTCATCGTTTCGCGATGAACGACATTATGAAGGCGTACGACACGTTTGGAAACGCGGCAAAGGAAGGCGCGCTCAAGGTGGTTCTTACGAATGCCTGAAGTCGGTAAATCCCTGAGCACTTTTCGGCGCGATCCTTGGAAACACGTGCGCTACGAAAATATTCCGTCCCACATCGTTCTTATGAGGACCGGCGTCTTCGGGCTTATTCCACAACCCAGATCGTGAATCCTTTGCCTTGGCGCACAAGTTCCTCTGCAGGATCTCCATGAATGAGCTCACCTAACCACGAGAGCGACTCTCTTCCAATCACCACCGTGTCGCACTTGCGCGCCCGCGCAAGGCTTAAAATTTCCTGGGTCGCGCGACTCGCGTCTACCAGATTGCAATAATGGGCTTCGATCGCCCCTTTTCCGAAACCACCTCGACGAAGAACTTTATTAGCGCGGTCCAAGGTTTTCTGTTCCGTCATCTCGACTACGGAAATCCATCGGCGCTTATAGGCCTGAAGGCGGGCTCTCTCTGCGCCTCGGAACTCGACCTGTTCGGGAGGAGGTGACGGCAGGGCATGCGCTAAGCAGACTCGGAAGTCCCGGCGGGGGGAAGCTACTTGAGCCACATACTCAAGCGCCCGCTTCGTTGCGCGGCGATTCATCGACAACAATTAACAGTTTCGTCTTCTTCATTGAGAATTCGTCTCCTCTTCAATGTCATGATTTCGTCAAATCCCGCAGGCCTTCTCTTTCCTCCTAGCTTCGGATCAACAGCGACTGGTCAAAATCGCCATTGTAATAAAGCGGAAGGGACGCCTCTGTCCAAAAAGGAACAGTTTCCCAGTTAGACAGGAGCGACAATTTAGGCTGGGCTTAGCTCGATCCCTTCAGAATCAGCAAGTCGCCGAGGAGAGGATGAAATGTCCATACACAATTCAGTTGTTGCAATTTATTCCACGCATACCGAAGCAGACCAAGCTGTGAAGGAGCTTCAGCGCGGCGGAGTCGACATGCACAAATTGTCGATCGTCGGGAAGGGGTATCACACGGACGAGCATGCGGTGGGCTACTACAACACTGGCGACCGCATGAAGTATTGGGGCAAAGTCGGCGCTTTCTGGGGAGGCTTCTGGGGGCTTTTGTTCGGCTCTGCTTTTTTCATGATTCCGGGTCTTGGACCAATCTTGGCGGCGGGACCTGTAGTGGCATGGATCGTGGCAGGATTGGAAGGTGCAGTGGAGGTAGGAGCGTTGGGTGCTCTGGGAGCTGGCCTCTACAGCATAGGAATTCCCAAGGACAGTATTGTGAAATACGAAGCAGCACTCAAGACAGATCAGTTCCTGCTGATTGCCCACGGTACGGCCGCAGAAGTGGCGAAGGCAAAGGACATCATTGAAACTACGCATCCTGCCCAATGCTCACTACACTCAGGCGAAGTGAAAGTAGCGGCAGCGGTTTAGCGTTCCGTCAGTTTGTTTGGGCAAGGCCGTCTCGCATGGGCCTTGCCCATTAGTGTTTGCTTTCGCCGAATTCTACCGGTGGCTTGATATTCCGTTAGACATCTGCAAGTACAAACTCAGTATGAGGCTCTCAACCATTTGGTTTCGCTGGTTTGTTTCTTCATAAGCTGTAATCGCTACGACAAGTGGATTTGCTGCCGAAAAACCTCAACCCACATGGCAGCACTCCAGGGAGTTCGATTCGCACTGGTGTGTGAGCCGCGTCACAGAGACCATGACATGAGCAAGTGAAAATAAAAGGCGTGCGCTTCCTCCACGAATATTGTGGGAGACAGCATCGAAGCCGGTGCTACGGCGATAGGAATACAATCCTGGGTTGGGAAGTAATTCTTCCCAGAAGATTTGACGAGGAGTTATGAAAGTAAGTCCCTACGCAGGAAAGCCGGCCAAGCATCGATGCTGGTGAACGTACCCAGACTCGTCACGGCCTACTATACCGAGGCGCCTGACCCTTCCGTACCGGAACAAAGGGTTGCCTTCGGCACCTCAGGACATCGTGGTTCCGCATTCGAAAAGGCCTTCAATGAGTGGCATATCCTCGCCATCAGTCAAGCGATTTGCCTCTACCGAAAGCAGCACCAGATTGATGGCCCGCTGTTTCTTGGCATGGACACGCATGCGCTCTCGGTGCCGGCGCTGGCGAGCGCGCTGGAGGTGTTGGCGGCCAACGGCGTGGAAGTCATGCTCGCGGAAGGGGACGAATATACCCCTACGCCGGCCATTTCCCACGCGATTCTCACTTACAACCGCGGGCGCAAGACCGGACTCGCCGACGGTATTGTCATCACGCCGTCGCACAATCCGCCCCATGATGGCGGCTTCAAATACAATCCCCCAAACGGCGGGCCGGCGGAGGGAGTCGTCACGGATTGGATTCAGGCGAAAGCAAACGAATTCCTCGAAGCCGGGCTGCAGGGCGTGAAACGGATTCCTTTCGAGAAAGCTCTTCGCGCCTCCACGACGCACCGGCACGACTACCTCAATACTTACATTGCTGATCTCGCCAACGTGGTCGACATGGACGCCATTCGCGGCGCGAAACTCCGCATAGGTGTTGATCCCCTCGGCGGCGCCGGCGTCCACTATTGGGGGCCGATTGCCGAGCGATACGGGTTGAACCTCACGGTTGTCAACGAGGCCGTCGATCCGACCTTTCGTTTCATGACCGTGGATTGGGATGGTCAGATCCGCATGGACCCTTCCTCGGTCTATGCGATGCAGCGATTGATAGGCATGAAAGACCGCTTTGACCTTTCCTTCGCCTGCGACACGGACCATGACCGGCACGGTATTGTCACCAAGAGCGAAGGATTGCTGCCGCCCAACCATTACCTTTCCGTCGCCATCTTCTATCTCTTCCAACACCGGCCAAAGTGGCGCAAGGAAGCGGCGGTCGGCAAGACGGTGGTGAGCAGCCAGATGATCGATCGCGTCACCGCGAAGCTTGGCCGGAAGCTCTACGAGGTGCCGGTTGGCTTCAAGTGGTTCGTTGATGGCTTGCTCGACGGTTCGCTTGGCTTCGGTGGCGAAGAGAGCGCCGGGGCATCTTTTGCTCGTCTGGATGGCACCGTTTGGACGACGGACAAAGATGGAATTGTCCCGGCTTTGCTGGCGGCGGAGATCACAGCCCGGATGGGCCGCGATCCCGGCGAAATCTACGGCGAACTCACGCGCGAGTTCGGTGAGCCTGTCTATGACCGCGTTGAGGCGCCAGCCACTCCGGATCAAAAGGAACTGTTGGCGAAACTTTCACCCGAGCAGGTCAAGCTCACCGAGTTGGCGGGCGAAAAAATCCAGACTGTCCTCACTGACGCGCCGGGCAACGGCGCTCCCATCGGCGGGTTGAAAGTGGTAGCCGAAAGCGGATGGTTCGCGGCGCGTCCGTCAGGGACCGAGAATATCTACAAGATTTATGCGGAGAGCTTCCGGGGAGCGGATCATCTGCGCCGCATCCTGGAGGAAGCCCAGACGATTGTCAGCGATGCTCTGGCGGCAGTGCCGGAGCAGTATAAAGGTCGCACCGCCGTCACTTGACCACCTGAGCGAGCGAAGCCGAAGGAGAGTGGCGTACCAAGGGAACCGACTGATGCATTCGGAAGATTCGGTCCAGAACAAATTTGGGGAAGAAATCATGAGCAAACAAACACGCGTCAGCCACCCGATATACAGCCTTCTTCCCACGGAAATCGAAGGGTTCGATTCCCTGGCGGAGCTTGCCCTGGACATGCGCTGGTCGTGGAACCATGCCACCGACGGAGTGTGGCGCACGCTTGATCCCATCCTGTGGGACCTCACGCAAAATCCTTGGGTTGTCCTGCAGACGGTCTCGCGGGACCAACTCGAACGGGTGCTGGCCGATCCCGCTTTCCGTAAGAACGTTGATGACCATCTGCGGGCCAAGCGTCAGGCGGCGGAGACGCCCGCATGGTTTCAGCAAAAGCATCCGCAAGCTCCTTTAACCTGCGTCGCGTATTTCTGCATGGAATTTATGTTGAGCGAAGCGCTCCCGATCTATTCGGGAGGACTTGGCAATGTGGCCGGCGATCAACTCAAAGCTGCCAGCGATTTGGGCGTGCCGGTGGTCGGAGTGGGGCTGCTCTACCAACAAGGCTATTTTCGCCAGGTGATTGACAAGAATGGAGCGCAACAGGCTCTTTACCCGTACAACGACCCCGGACAGTTGCCGATCACGCCGTTGCGCCAGCCGAACGGCGAATGGTTGCGGTTGGAGATCGCCTTACCAGGTTACTCGGTCTGGCTGCGCGCCTGGCAGGTCCAGGCCGGTCGAGTCAAGCTCTACCTGCTGGATAGCAATGATGCGGCGAACTTCCCCGCTCATCGAGGGATCACCAGCGAGCTGTACGGGGGCGGGCCGGAGTTGCGCCTCAAGCAAGAAATGCTTCTCGGGATTGGCGGTTGGCGGTTGCTCCGCGCGCTGGGCATCAAGCCGGAAGTCTGTCACTTGAATGAAGGGCATGCGGCCTTCGCTGTGTTGGACCGTGCCCGAAGTTTCATGGAAGAAACTGGGCAGCCCTTCGAAGTCGCGCTGGCCGCCACGCGAGCGGGGAACCTCTTCACCACCCACACGCCAGTGGCCGCCGGCTTTGATCTTTTCGCTCCGGCTCTCATCGAACAATACCTCGGAGGGTATGCAGAGAAGAAACTCGGCATAACACTCCACGATTTGCTGGCCCTGGGCCGCCAGAATCCGAACGACTCGTCGGAGAGTTTCAACATGGCCTATCTGGCAATCCGGGGGAGCGGGGCGGTGAATGGCGTGAGTCGCTTGCATGGGAAAGTCAGCCGGCACCTCTTTGAGCCTCTTTTCCCCCACTGGCCAGAGGACGAAGTGCCCGTCGGACACGTGACCAACGGAGTGCACATGCCGACCTGGGACTCGGCGGCAGCCGACGATCTCTGGACGGAAGCCTGTGGAAAAGACCGCTGGCTGGGACCGACGCAAAACCTGGAGCAGAACATTCGCCGCCTCTCCGACGCCACGCTCTGGCAATTTCGCACCGTCGCCAGCAAGTCTCTTGTTGAATACGCTCGCGAGCGATTGTCCGGACAACTGGCCGCCTCCGGCGCATCGCCCGAGGCGATTGACGAGGCGAAACATCTTTTTGATCCCAACGCCTTAACGCTGGGCTTTGCCCGGCGCTTCGCGACCTACAAGAGGCCGAACTTGCTGCTGCACGACCCGGAGCGGCTGCTTCGTCTATTGAGCAATTCCCAGCGTCCGGTGCAACTCATCATCGCCGGAAAGGCGCATCCGGCGGACCAGGCGGGGCAGGCCCTGATCCAGGAATGGATGCATTTCATCCGGCGGCCCGAGGCGCGCCCCCATGTGATCTTCCTCAGTGACTACGACATGCATTTGACCGAGCACCTGGTGCAGGGCGTGGATGTCTGGATCAATACGCCACGCCGGCCCTGGGAGGCTTGCGGGACGAGCGGCATGAAAGTGCTCGTCAATGGAGGCATCAATCTCTCGGAGTTGGACGGCTGGTGGGCGGAAGCATACACGCCTGAAGTGGGGTGGGCGTTGGGGGACGGCCAGGAACATGGCGACGATCCGGCCTGGGACGCGGCCGAAGCGGAAGCCCTGTACGACCTGCTCGAGCGGAAGGTGATCCCGGAGTTTTATACCCGCGACGAGGACGGCATTCCCACCGCATGGGTCGAGCGGATGCGGGAAAGCATGGCGCGGTTGACGCCGCGCTTCTCCGCCCACCGCGCGGTGCGCGAATACACCGAACAACGCTACCTCCCGGCTGCTACGGCCTACCGTGAGCGCGCGGCGAACAAAGGCGCAATCGGCAAGCAACTGGTCGATTGGCAGCACAGTCTGGAACAGAAATGGGCCACGCTACACTTCGGCGAAGTGAAGGTTGAGACTCGTGGCGAGCAGCACGTATTTGAGGTTCAGGTCTGTCTCAATGATCTCGATCCTCAGGCGGTGCGGGTAGAGCTTTACGCCGACGGCGTCATGGGCGGTGCTCCCGTGCGGCAGGAGATGAAGCGCATTCGCGGCGCATCGGGAAGCTACGTTTACAGCGCGGCTGTGTCTGCGGGCCGTCCACCAGCGGACTATACGGCGCGAGTGATCCCGCACTACGACGGCGTTGCGGTGCCTCTGGAAGTCGGTCCGATTCTCTGGCAGCGGTGAATCAACCTCGAACCGGAGGAGGACGACAGAAGACAACCTATGAAAGGGTCAAAAAGACTGAAACGAATGCGAAAGCCAACAGCGCGGATGTTGTCCGTGTCAGGCCAAGCCACGAAAAAGGCGGACGCGACAACAGATTTGACTGTGTCCGAACGCCCTCTGCATGATTATCTCGCGGAGGTATCGGAACGGGCTGATGTTCGAGTTGGTGTGCCATTGCCCCTGGGAACCTATGCGCTTGACGAAGGAGTGAACTTTGCGTTCTTCAGCCGAGACGCCAGCCGCGTTCGGCTGGAGTTGTTTGATCATCCCGAAGATGCCAAGGCTGCCAGGGTGATTGATCTGGATCCTGCGCGCAACCGGACTGGTGACGTGTGGCACGTCTGGATTGAGGGGATTCGGTCTGGCCAGCTGTATGCCTATCGCGTGGACGGCCCGTATCAACCCAAGGACGGCCATCGTTTCAATTTCAACAAGCTTCTCCTAGATCCCTTCGCCACAGCGATCTCGCGGTTGCCCACCTGGGAGTTCGGCCCGGCTCGGGGATACGATCCGTCTGTGCCCGGCGGAGACTCGGTGTGTTCGATGGTCGATAATGCCGGCGCCATGCCGAAATGCGTATTCACGCAGGAGCATTTTCACTGGCATGAGGACCGTCCACCCAGGCATCCCTGGTCGAAGACGGTCATTTATGAAACACACGTGCGTGGCTTCACTATCCATCCCAGCTCCGGTGTGGAGCATCCCGGCACGTACCGAGGCCTAATGGAAAAGATTCCCTATTTCAAAGAACTGGGGGTGACGGCCGTGGAACTGATGCCCGTGCAGGAATTCAATGAACACGAGGTGACAGGCATCAATCCGCAAACAGGTCAGCCACTCAGGAATTACTGGGGCTACGATCCCGTGGCCTTCTTTGCGCCTAAAGCTTCCTATAGCAGTTCGGGAGGCGTGGGTCAGCAGAAGCTGGAATTCAAGGAAATGGTCCAGGCCTTTCACGGGGCGGGCATCGAAGTGATCCTGGACGTGGTCTTCAATCACACGGCCGAGGGAAACGAACAGGGGCCGACACTCTGTTTCCGCGGGATTGATAACACGATCTTCTACATGCTGGCGGACGATAAACGTTATTACAAGAACTACACGGGTACCGGCAACACCATCAATGCCAATCATCCCGTGGTGCGGGATCACATCTTGTCCGCGTTGCGCTACTGGGTGGTGGAGATGCATGTCGATGGATTTCGTTTTGACCTGGCCGCGGTGCTCGGTCGGGGCCGTTCCGGCAACTTGCTGGCCAATCCCCCGCTTCTCGAGCGGATCGCCGAGGACCCGATCTTAAGGAATGTGAAGATCATCGCCGAGGCATGGGATGCCGCCGGTGCGTACGAGGTGGGTAGTTTTTCAGAGCGGCGCTGGGCGGAGTGGAACGGCCGGTACCGAGATGATGTCCGGCGTTTCTGGCGCGGCGATGATGGGATGCTCGGTTTGTTTGCCAGCCGCATCTGCGGCAGTGCCGACATCTATACCAAGTCCGGCAAAGGCCCCGATGGCAGCATCAACTTCGTCACCTGCCACGACGGCTTCACTCTGAACGACCTGGTGAGCTATCGCTCAAAGCACAATGAAGCAAACGGAGAAAACAACCATGACGGGACCGACGCCAACTTCAGCGAGAACTACGGCTCTGAAGGCGAGACGAAGGATGCCGGGATCGAGACCTTGCGGAAACGCCAGATCAAGAACTTCCTTTTGACCCTGCTGATCTCGCGCGGCGTGCCGATGCTGCTCGGCGGCGACGAATTTCGCCGCACGCAAGGCGGCAACAACAACGCCTACTGCCAGGACAATGAAACCAGTTGGGTTGACTGGACCCATCTTGAACAGCATCAGGAGATCTACCGCTTTGCCCGCGGCATGATCGCCTTTCGCCGTGCGCATCCGATACTGAGCAAGGA
>CAVWOD010000006.1:0-109167 GCA_963756355.1 uncultured Acidobacteriota bacterium
GGACAAGCACTCCCCAGATTCCTGCTATCCAAAAGACGATTTTCGCGAATTTCATTCGGGCTCGGCTTTCCGAAAAAAAATTGGGACTTGTTGATTCTCTTCGAGAATTCTATTTGGTATCAGCGATCAAGAAAAGTCAAGAAGCCCAACCTTCCGGTAGTGACCTCATTTGACTCGCCGTCGCGTGGCGACGATCCCTGCGCAAGGAACTTCAGGGGCTAAAGCCCACCTTTCTTCGGCATTCTATGTCGGAGCTAAAGCTCCGACCCCCTGGAAACCTAAACAATCTCAAATTAGGGCAGCACCACCTTTTCCGATGGTGTCGGAAAGGATGGGGCAGCTCGAGGAGAAAACCGGACGCGGGCCCGATCAAACTCTTCGAGGTAGGGGAAACCTACAGCCAGGAGTGGCTGTGCTACTGGACCACTAGCGTGAGGTTGGTTTGGTGGGAGAGCGTGGTGGCGCCCGAGGTGTAGGTGGCGGTTACGGTGAGTGTGTAAGAACCGGGGGTGGTGCCGGGGTGCGAGCCGCCGCTGGTGGTGGTTCCTCCGCTGCAGGCGGAGAGAGCTAGCAGGCCGAAAATAAATACGAAAGGGCGCCTATCGGGAGATTGGCGTTCCCGGTATTATTCGCCTGCCACCGGCGGCCTGGCGATTGAAGCCAGAAGAGAAGCAATGTTGAGGGCGATCGCGGAAGAAAGAAGGAGGTTGCGGAGGCCGCCGATATTCCAGGGGGCTGCTGGATTTGGGAGCCTTCGAAGAGAAAGAGAGGCGGCTGTGGTGGAAACTGTGACAGTCGCGGTGGAGCAGAGCCGTTCAGCGGCCGCGGGGTTGGGAGAAACCGCGCAGGTGGACTTTGCGGGCGCGCCGGTGCAGCTCGAGTGTTACCGACTGGTCGAAGCCGCCATCGGGCGCGAGGGTGAGCTGTAGCGCGCTTTGTCCGGCCTTGACAGTGGCCGAGGCGGGAGCGGCGGCGGAGACCGAAAAGTCTTGTCCTGTGCCGGAAAGTGGAACCGTCTGCGGGCTGCCCGCGGCGGCATCGGTAATCGTCAGCGTGCCCGCTCTTGCTCCGCTGACCGTAGGATCGAAAAAGACTCCAATCGAGCAGGTCGCGCCGGCGGCCAAGCTATTGCCGCAGGAATTTAATTGGCCAAAATCGGCGGGCGCCACCACAACGCTCGCAATGCTGAAGGCGGCGCTGCCGGTGTTGGTTAGCGTGACATTCTTGGGTAAGCCGCTGGTTCCCACAAACTGGCTGGGAAATGTGAGGGTGGCAGGCAGAACCGTGACGGTGGGCGGGGGAGCTGCCAAGCCCGTTCCGCTTAAGCTGACGATGAGCGGACCAGCGGGAGAATTCGTTGCGATGCTGAGAGTAGTCGTGCGCGCGCCTGCCAGCAGCGGCCTGAAAGACACACTGATTTGGCAGGTGGCGCCGACGGCGAGTTGAACGCTGTTGCAAGTGCCCACGGAAATGGGATCCCGGGATTTGCGCCGAGAATCGATGGGCCGGAGACGGTTAATGACACAGTTCCAACGTTTGTGACATTACGCTTTGAGATGCGTTCGCGGTCCCAACTGTTTGGGCCGCGAAAAGTCAAACTGCGGGAGAGACGCTTCCCGTGGGAACTGGAGCGGCCTGGCCTAAACCTGCGAGTGGAATTATGTGTGGGCTGCCGGGGGTATTATCCGCAATTTGCAATGTGGCAGTGCTGGCGCCGATTGTGGAGGGCGTAAACGTGAGGTCGATTTCGCAATTTGCGTTCACGTCAAGATTCGTGGCGCACATGTTTGTGGCTGAATAATCGGCAGCGTTTGTTCCAGTCAGGGTGATGCCAGCCATCGAAACCGGTGCGGTGCCGGCGCTGACCAGCAGGACCGGCTGAGTGGAGCTGGAGATGCCCAAAATCTGCGACGGGAAGCTGACCGAGGGGAGCGATAACCAGGCCAGGGCCCGAGAATGGATTGCCGGTGAGGAAGATGGTTTGCGGGCTGCCTGGGCCGTTGTAGGCAACGATTAGGGCCGCTACGCGAGTGCCTGGGGCTGCGGGAGTGAAGGTGAGGCTGACTTGGCATGATGCTCCGACTGTGATCGAAGAGTTGCAGGTATTCGACGCGGCAAAATCGGCGGCATTGATGCCGACCAAGTTGATCTGGGAGATGGTCAGGTCCGATGTGCCTACACTGTTGAGCGTGACCCGTTGAGCGAGGCTGGTGGTTCCCACTGCTTGCGGCGGGAAGGACAGGCTCGATGGGACGAGGAGCAGCGCGGGGCCGTCCGCGGTGGTTCCCGTGAGCGGAATGGTGTGCGGGCTGCCGGGGGCGTTGTCTGTGATTATGAGCGCGGCGTTGAATGTTCCAGGAGCGGAGGGTGTGAAGCGGACCACGAAATTGCAGGTGGCGGCGGGGGCCAACGCGGCGCCGCAGGTGTTGTCGGCTATCGAATAATTGACGGCATTTGCGCCGGTGATTTGGATATTTGAAATTGAGAGATTCAGCAAGCCGGTATCGAGCAGGTTGACCGTGATCCCGGAAGCAATGCCGATTGGCGCCTGGCCGAAATTCAGATTTGCGGGATAGCTGAGCGCCGGGAATGAACCTTGCAGGAGAATGGCGAGGTTTGTTGCATTGAAATTAGAGAGGAAAGGCGCGGCTAGATCTATTGGGCCGTCTTTATTGAAATCGCCGGTGGCGAGGAAACCCGGACCGCCATCGGGGAAAATGCCGGTGACGAACTGGATTTCGGTTGGGAACGTTCCGTCGCCGATGCCTGGAAGAATCGAGAGTCCCCTTGCGGAATCGTGCATGAAAGCGATGTCCAATTTGCCGTCGGCGTCGAGATCGGCCACTACCGCGTCGTGCACGTCGGAATCGTTCGCGTAATTCACGTTGGGCAGAAATGTGCCGTCGCCTTTTCCCAGCAGGACGGCGACGCCGGCGCGGCCAATTCCGTTGTCCATTACCGCTACTAAATCTATTTTCCCGTCGTGGTTCAAGTCAGCCGCGATTACGTTTTCGATTGCCGCCGCAACGGATTGCAGGCCTGAAGCCACGGTCACCTGCTTGGGGGATAGAAACGTTCCATCGCCGATCCCTGCCAGAATGGAGATTGTTCCGGGACCCGAAACGGCTAAATCGAGCAATCCATCTTGATTGAAATCGGCGGCCGCGATTCCCGTGGGAGCGTTGTTCGCGGGGAATTCGACAAGATTGCGAAAATCGCCATCGCCATTGCCGAGCAAGATGCCCACAGTGCCGGAAAGTTGCAGGGCGAAAGCCAAATCGAGGTTGCCGTCGCGGTCAAAATCGCCTGCGATTAATGCCACGGGTTTTGTAAAGGTGCCATTGGCATGGCCGACGGTAAAGATCAGCGGGGTTTGGAAGGTGCCGTCGCCGTTGCCGAGGAGAATTGAAACTGTGTCGTCGCTGGAGCTGGCTATGGCAAGGTCCAGTTTTCCGTCTTTGTTGAAATCGGCGGCGATCGGGGGAGAAAGTCCCGCAGTGAGGGTATAGGTGATGGGATCTTTAAACGTGCCGTCGCCATTTCCGAGCAGGATGCAAAGCTGGCCGGTGTCGGCAATCGTTATCGCCAGATCGAGAATTCCATCGCCGTCGAAATCGGCGGCAATTGCCGGTCCGAAGCCAGGCGCGCCCGGGCCGGTTAGAGTGCTGAACGCCAAACTGGGAGCCGCGCTGGCGATAGCGAAGTAGACGGCGTTCGATACTCCTCCGCCGGGAGAGGGATTCGATACCGTAACCGCTGCCGTGCCGGCTAGAGTTATATCCTGGGCTTGGATTGTGGCGACTAATCTTGAATTGCTTACGAAGCTGGTGGCGCGCGCGGCGCCATTCCAATTCACCGTCGCGCCGGAAACGAATCCTGTGCCGCTTACGGTGAGTGAGAAAGAGGCGCTGCCCGGCACCGCACTCGAAGGCGAGAGTGGCTGGGTGAGCAACGGAACCGGATTCGGCGGAGTTTGTGCATTGAGCGGGAGGCTGCCTGCCAGCGCCAACAGCCCGAATGTGAGCGCAAGAGGGCGCAGAATGGTACGGCAGCGCGGCCGTGGATTACTAGACATATATTTTACTATATGTAACACAGTTCGAGATGCGGGCGTATGTACTATTTTTGGCCTCCAGCGCAAACTGACGCTGGCGTTCCGTTATTGCTGGGCCTTGCCTGAGCAATCCACTCGGGATCCCTCGCCGAGCCTCGGGATTGCATCTTGACGGTTTTTCTCAACTGCTCGATTTCCAATACTTGTTGGAGCTCACTGGCGCTCGCATGGGCGTTCCTTGCATGTTAAAGTCAACGGAATCCGCGTCGAAGCCGGGGGCAAAGTCCTTGCATGATTCGTTGAGGATTTGCCTCTCTAACGGCGGGGTAGTAACCCCCAATTTGCGGAACCGTTTTTTTCTCTGAGCCGTAACAATTTGTCTTGCGGCACGTTAGTATAGTGAGGTGGCTTTGCCACTCAATCGCAAGAGGCAATAATGGAACCCGGGCAATCTCCAGCAGGTCACGATCTTTCACATCTAAGAATCGAGGACCGCTCGCGCCACCCGCGTGGCGGAGCAGCGAAGAAGCTTGGCCTGTTTTCGGCGGCTGTGGGCCTGCTGTTGATCGTGGCGGGAATCATTTTCGCATTTCGCACCACGAAGCCGGTGGTGGAAGTAGCGGCCGCGCGAGGAATGAGCAATGGGGGAGCCGCTACACTACTCAACGCCAGCGGCTACGTGACGCCGCGCCGCCGGGCCACCATCGCCGCCAAGATCACCGGACGCGTGACCGCGGTGAATTTCGACGAAGGCATGCATGTCCGCGAAGGATTTGTGCTGGCGACGCTGGATGATTCCGACGTGAGGCGCTCCCTGGAATCCGCCACGGCGGATCGCAATGCTTCGCAGGCCGCTATCGCCGATCTTCAGGTGCAACTCAAATTCGCCGAAATCGAACTGCAGCGGGCGCAGCAACTTCAGGCCCAGGGCGTTCAGAGCCAGGAAGGATTGGACACGGCGCGCACCAACGCAGACAGCCTGCGAGCCAAAATCGCTCTGGCAAAATCGCAGGTACTTTCCGCCGAAGCGCGCATCAATGAGGCGCAACAGGCGGTGGACAATTGCATGATTCGCGCCCCGTTTGAGGGCATCGTGGTCTCCAAGGACGCGCAAGTCGGGGGAAATGGTGTCGCCGATTTCCGCGGGCGGCGGATTTACCCGCACAGGAATCGCCACCATGGTGGATATGCAGTCGCAATGGAAGATCGAAGTCGACGTCAACGAGGCCTACATCGCTCGAGTGCACAACGGCCAGAGCGTGACCGCGGTTCTCGATGCGTATCCAGACTGGCAAATTCCCTCGCCAGGTGCGCACCGTGATTCCCACGGCCGATCGCCAAAAGGCCACCGTGAAAGTTCGCATTTCGTTCATCAAATTGGACCCGCGAATTCTGCCGGACATGGGCGTGAAGGTGACATTTCTCGACGAAGCGCCGAAGGAAGATAAGCAGGCCGCTCGCTCTCCGGCCCAGGCGGTGATTCCGGGCAATGCCGTTCGAAAAGAAGACGGCAAGGATTTGTGTTTCTGGTGAAAGACGGGCACGCGGAGCGCCGTGCCGTGACGTTGGGTGAAATCCACGGCCAGGATGTGGAAATCATCGCCGGTATCAGCCGGGCGATTCCGTGGTTACCAAAGGGCCCGCGGATTTACGTGACGGGCAATCCGTGGAGATTAAACAGTAAGGAGCGATCTTATGGTGCGCGTGGATGGCCGGGGAAGCAGCAACAGCTTGATTCTGGTTCGCGGCTTGGACAAGAAATATCAGCGCGGCAGCGAGGAAATTCACGTCCTGCAGGGATTGAATCTCGACGTGGCTCAGGGCGATTTCGTGGCGTTCATGGGCCCCAGCGGCTCGGGCAAGACCACGCTGCTCAACCTGCTGGGCGGACTGGACGTGCCCTCGGCCGGCAGCATCACCGTCGCGGGCGATGAAATCACCCACATGTCGCGCGGCAAGCTGACCGAATGGCGCGCCCGCCATGTTGGCTTCATCTTTCAGATGTACAACCTGATTCCCGTGCTCACCGCGTTTCAAAACGTGGAACTTCCTCTGTTGCTGACCAAGCTCTCGAAATCGGAGCGCCGCAAGCACGTGGAGACGGCGCTTTCGATGGTCGGCCTTACCGACCGCATGAACCATTATCCCCGGCAACTTTCCGGCGGACAGGAACAGCGCGTCACCATCGCCCGCGCGATTGTTTCCGATCCCACTTTTCTGCTGTGCGACGAGCCCACTGGCGACCTGGACCGCAAGAGCGCCGACGAAATCATGGCCTTGATCGAGAGCTGGTGAAGGAATACAAGCAAGACCGTGCTGATGGTGACGCACGATCCGGTGGTGGCGCGCGCGCCGACACCATGCTGCATCTGGAAAAAGGCGTGCTGGTGGAAGCCGGCAAAGCGGCAGCAAGTTGCCGGCGGGAGGCGTCGCATGAAATTCGCGCGCCTGATTTTCGCCAATCTGTTTCGCAAGAAAGTTCGCCTCGCTCCTGACCATCGGCTCCTTCGCCGTGGCTCTGTTCCTGTTTGCGCTTTCTCGCCGTGGTGCGCGACGCCTTCAGCCGCGGCGCGGATGTGGCGGGCGCGGACCGCCTGGTCGTCATCAACCGCACTGTCCATCATCCAGCCCATTCCTCTCTCTTATCGCGACAAGATTCTGCGCATTCCCGGCGTGAAATACGTCACCCACAACAATTGGTTCGGCGGCATCTACCAGGACGAAAAGAATTTCTTTCCCCAGTTCGTGATCGATCCCGAAAACCAGCGCCAGGTGTATTCCGGAGCTGATTGTTCCCGACGACCAGTGGAAGCCTTTCTGAAGGATCGCCAGGGCGCCATCGTCGGGCGCCAGGACCGCGGAACGATTCGGCTGGAAAATTGGCGACCGCATCCCCATCAAGACCACGCTTTATGGCGGCCGGGCACCTGGGAATTCAATCTCGACGGCATCTACCACGGCAAGCGTCCGCAGGACGACGAAACGCAATTCTGGTTCCAGTGGGATTATTTCGAGGAAGCATGTCCCGAACGCCTCAAAGGGCAGATGCGGCTGGTATGTCGTCCGCCTCGAACAGCCCGGACGATGCCGTGCGCGTGGCCAAGGCCATCGACGCGGAATTTGCCAATTCTCCCTACGAAACCAAGACCGAAACCGAATCCGCTTTCGCCGCCAGTTGGGTGAAGCAGTTTGGCAACATCGAATTCCTGATTCTGACCATCGGCACGGTGGTATTTTTCACCCTGCTGCTGGTCACGGGAAACACCATGGCCATTTCCGTCCGCGAGCGCACCTCTGAACTGGCGCGTTTTCAAGGCCATCGGCTTTTCCGACCGCGTCGTGCTTTTTCTTCGTGCTGGCAGAGTGCTGATCATCGCCCTGATGGGCGGATTCCTTGGCCTGGCCGCTGGCCAGGCTGGCGGTGCCGGGGCTGCGAAAGCGCCTTGAACGGCTTGCTCCCTGCCTGGTTCTTTCCCTGGAATTGACGCTTCTCGCGGGACGTTGCTTGCATCTCGGGTCGGCGCTGGTCAGCGGCTTGATTCCGGCGTTCGGCGCGATGCGATTGCGCGTAGTCGACGCGCTCCGGAGGGTCTGACATGGCCATTCCCGTGATTTACAATTTCCGCAGCGTGAAAGCGCGCTGGACTTCGGCCATTGTCGCCGTGTTCGGCATCGCCGGGACCGTGGGCGTTTTCGTTGCCATGCTCTCGCTGGCGCGAGGATTCAAGGCCACGTTGGTTTCCTCGGGTTCCGAAGGAAATGCGCTGGTACTTCGAGCCGGTGCCACTTCTGAAATGATGGGGGCGGTCACACTGGATTCCATGAAGATGATCGAAGACGAGCCCGGGGTTGCGCGAGGGCGCGAGCTCCGCTGGTCACCGGAGAAGTGGTGGGCGTGGTGCCCTTTCCGCTGATCACCACCGGCACCGACGCGAACGTGCAGATACGCGGCGTTTCTCCAAACGTTCTGAAATGCGCAACATCGTTAAAATCGTGGAAGGGCGAATGTTCGAGCCCGGACTTTCCGAGATTGATCGTGGGCAAGAACGCCAATCCAAGACCTATCGGGGCTCACGGTCGGAAACACCGTTGATTTCGGCAGGCGGCCACTGGAAAGTGGTGGGAGTGTTCGACGCCGGCGGCTCCGCCTTCGACTCCGAAGTATGGTGTGACGCCGCGGTATTGAACGAGATTTGAAGCGCCCGCCGAATATTTTTCAGTCCGCCACCGTCCACCTCACGTCCCCCGCTTCTTTCCAATCGTTTAAGGATGCTGTGACGTCCGATCCGCGCTTGAATGTGGACGTGATGCGGGAAATTGATTACTACGCCAAGCAATCCCAACTATGACGAAGCTGATCACCGTCCTGGGCGGCTTGGTTGCCGCGATTATGGCTATCGGCGCCATCTTCGGCGCACTTCAACACCATGTACTCCGCGGTGGCTGAACGTCGGCCGTGAAATTGCCACCATGCGCGCGCTGGGGTTCGACGCATCCGCCGTGGTTTTTTCGTTCTTGATCGAAGCACTGCTGATTTCGTTTATCGGCGGAGTGATCGGCTGCGTTGCCGTTCTTCCGTTAAACGGGCTGACCACCGGCGCCATGAATTTGCAGACGTTCTCGAATCTTGCGTTTGCGTTCAAGATCACCATCGGACTGCTTGTATCAGGGGTGATTTTTGCGCTGGTGATGGGAGTGGTGGGCGGGCTGCCGCCCGCGATCCGAGCGGCGCGGCGGCCGGTGGCGGAAGCTTTGCGCTCGATGTAGTCAACCAAGCAGCCGCCATCCCCGGGAACGCGAGTGATCCGTGGGAATGGCGCGATTCTCGATTGAACGCCGTACACCAGGCCCGGGAGGAGTTGCTCCCGCCAATCTTAGAACCGAATCAGCGCGCTTCGCGAGTGCGATGCTTCAGGCTTTTTTCAACAGGCGCGTGATCCAGACCAGAATTACCGCTCCAATAAAGGCCACGATAATCGAGCCGATGATTCCTCCGCCCTGCCAAATGCCGAGCATTCCAAAAATCCAGCCGCCCACGACGCCGCCGACGATTCCGAGCAAAATATCCATCAAAACGCCGTAGCCGCCGCCCTTCATCACCTGACCCGCAAGCCACCCGGCGATCAGCCCCACAACGATCCAGTAAATAAATCCCATTTCCCCTGCCTCCTCGTTCCACTTTTTATTGCCTTAGGCCCAAGACGAATTGGTGGGTTCGATTCCGGTGTGCATCTTCTGCCCAAACAGACTCGATTGCAAGCTGAACAAACTCCTGCAGCGGAAGCGGGCAAATCCAGGGAAGCCGGACAATCGGAAACTGACTTGCAGCCGGAGGTTCTAGAATTTCTGGTAGGCGATGCCGTATTCCTTGCGTTTGGAATTGGGAACTTCCCGGTGCCAAACCACTTTAGCGGAGACAAAAATATTTGCCGCGCCATCCGTGTAGGGCACGGCTACTTCCAGCGTGGAATCCTTGATATAGGTGTTCTGGCTGGAGAAGCAGAAACCGCCGCGGGAAATATTCACGATCTGCGTCACCTCGTGTTCTCCAAATCCGGAGTGGCGGATGCAAGCCATCACGCGCATCGAAGTGCGCACGTGTTTGCGATCGTTGCGGCTGCGCTTCAAGACCAGCGGGATTTCCGCCGCCAACTGCTCGGGGTGGATCCGCGGAGGCAAATCGTCTGAAAGATCGGGCTGTTTTGCCATTTTCCAAACGGTCCAACTTTCACACTGCCTGCACGGGCGCGACAGATTCTGGCTGGCCTGGAACACTTCGGTTTGGTGCTCGTCCGCGTGAACCACTTCGCGGCTTTTGCAGCGCTCGCATTCCAGCAATAGACGCGCGACGGCCATATCCTCGTCCGTCAGCGGCGGGAATTCGATGCTCCAGGGATTTGCGTTGCGGTCCACAAAGGCCACGCCATAGACGTACCCGTCGGATTGCTGTCCGATCTGCCCAACCACTTGCGCGATCGCCTCTTTGCCGCTTTCGATGCTGCGGATTTTGATCTGTTGCACGGGGCTCAACTGTTTGCGCAAGATGATCGCGGCGCCGTAACGGCTAACGGATAGGGTGCGCCCGGTTTCCTTGAACTCGCGGTCGGAAGTCTCAAACGAGGAGAGTGTGATGGGAACCGAAATCGAGACGCGATCGCTTCGCCGCCTATTGTTTGTTTCCACGTGTCACCAGCCGTTCATGAACAGTTTGCAAGATAACGCTGCGAGATTCGATGGCCCTTACTTGTTTATTTAACCCGCTTCCCAAGGTTTCTACAGAAGCAAGCTACCACAACTCGCCTCGCCCGATTCGCCGAATCCGTCCCAAATCAGGATTGGTATATAACTGATTCGCACGAAAGAGCCTTGTACCCTTTGACACATGGGCCTTTCTCGCACAAGCTAAAATTACCAGTTATGGCTAAAAAGAAGCTTGGGGAAGTTCTCCGCGAACGCGGACAAATATCGGCCGAAGACCTCTCAAAGGCCCTTGACGAGCAGCATCGCAAAGTCAGCCTGCTGGGAGAAGTTTTGCTGCAGCGCGGCATCGTGGGCAAGGATAACCTGGTTGCGGCGCTCGAGGAAACCACTCGCGTTCCTTACGTGGACGCAACTTCCGCCCAGATCGAAGCTGATATTCTGAAACTGATCCCGCGGGCCGTGGCCATCCGCCTGTGTGTTCTTCCGATTGCGCTGGATGGACACAAACTGATCACCGTAATGGCCGAGCCGCAAAATCTACATAGCACCGATGAATTGAAATTTATCGCCGGCAAAGCGATCGCTCCCCGGCTCGGTTTTCGCAGCGAAATTCTGACCGCGATCCAAAAACACTATGGCGGCACCGTGGATATCCCCGCACTGGCCGGCCCCGCCAAGGTTTCCGCGCCTGATCGTGGCGAGAAAGTGAAAGTCGAGTTTATTCCCGCAGGCAATCGCCAAAGCAGCCGGGATGCCATCAAGGAATTTCAGGAAGAATTGCAAAGCGAGCCTTCCCCGGCCGTGCGCCTGGTTTCCGAGGCCATCGCCGCCGCCGTGGCGCGAGATGCCAGCGACATTCACATCGAGCCGCAGGCAAATGGCTTGATCGTGCGCATGCGCCTGGACGGCGTGTTGCGCGAAATCATGAACATCCCCGGCGACCTGCAGACCTCGGTGATTTCGCGCGTGAAGATTCTGGCGGATATGGATATCGCCGAACGCCGCAAGCCGCAGGACGGCCGGATCGTCGTAAAAGTGGGCGCCAAGCAGCTCGATTTGCGCATTTCCACGCTGCCCACTCACCTGGGCGAAAAAGTGGTGATCCGCCTGCTCGATCCCAGCGCCCCGCGACTGCGTTTCTCCGATCTTGGGATGCTGCCGCAACAATGCGAAATTCTTTCCAACGTGCTGGAAAAGCCGCAAGGAATGCTGTTGGTCACGGGTCCCACCGGCTCCGGGAAGACCACCACGCTGTACGCGGGGCTGCATCAGCTTCGTTCGCCCAGCGTCAATATCGTCACCGTGGAAGATCCGGTGGAATACATGCTGGAGAGCACCAACCAGGTTCAGGTGAACACCAAGGCCGGGCTTACCTTTGCCAAGTGCCTGCGCTCCATTTTGCGGCAGGATCCCAATATCATCATGGTCGGTGAAATTCGCGACGGAGAAACCGCGGAAATCGCTTTGAAGGCTGCGCAGACCGGCCACCTGGTGCTGACCACTGTCCATACCAACGACAGCATCGCCGCGATCACCCGTTTACTCGATTTGCAGATTGCTTCGTTCCTGATCGCTTCTTCCGTCACCGCGATCATGTCGCAGCGGCTGGTGCGCAAGCTGTGTTCCTGCTGCGAACAAGTGGCGCCGACTCCCGAATATGTGGCGCAATTGCTGGCGCACGGGATTGAAGATCCTGGCGCGACCATGTACGCGCCGGTAGGCTGCCCCGCGTGCGAAAACACCGGTTACCACGGCCGCGTGGGAGTCTTCGAAATATTGGTTTTCGACGAACAAATTCGCGCCTCCATTCGCAACGGTTGCCGTCCCGACGAGCTGCGTACCCTGACGCGCGCCAACGGTATGAGAACCATCCAGGAAGATGCGCTGGATAAAGCGCGCGCCGGCCTTACCACTTTGGCCGAGTTGCTGCGTGTGGTTCCCTTCGAACAATCGATTATTGTGCGTTGCCACGATTGCACGCGCGAGCTTGCGCAATCTTTTCTGTTCTGCCCCTATTGCGGCACAAAACGGCGAGTCAGTACGGTTGACGCTGCGCCACTCGTCCCCGTTGGCGGAGGAGGCGAATCCGTATGAGTACGTCGTCGGATACACGAACCGAGGTTTGGGCGCGGCAGGATAAGCGCTACTTCGCGCATTTTCGCGAATTGTGCATCAGCTATGAAGGATTCACCGAGGAAATCACGCTTCGTCCGCCTGACCTCAGTTCGCGGGGAATGTTTGTGCAGACCGCTCGGCATTTTTCGGAAGGCGCGGTGCTGAAGGTTCGTTTCCGGCTGGCTCGTTCCGGATATGAAGTAAACGCCCGCGCCGAAGTGCGCTATTGCTTGCGCGGCGTTGGCATCGGCGTCGAGTTTATCGAAATCCCGCCAATGGACCGCCAAGCCATCGAAAATGAATTGCAGGATACCGACGGGCCCAGAAACGCGAGTCCCGATCCTGATCCCTTCCCACCTGCATCGAAGAAGTAGCTTCCGACTCTGGTTAGTTCCCATGTAGGGGCCGGCTTCGCAGTAGCACAGCCACTCTTGGCTGTGGACGCATTGAATGCACACAGGCAAGAGTGTGCCTGTGCTACCAGACCACTGCCGTAGACCCCTCGCGACGAATCCGGCGCAGCCGTGAAACATTTTCGCATCCTTTCACACTTGCACTACTATCACCCTGTCGATTCCCGATGAACGATTCACAAAACAAATCGCGAAGCGCGCGCGCAACCGGCGTCCGCTGGCGGGTGATGGGCTTGGTCACGCTGGTCACCGTGCTCACCTATATCGATCGCCTGAACCTGAGCATCGCGGGCAAATCGATTCAAGATGAATTCGCGATTTCCACGCAAACCATGGGCTGGATTTTCAGCGCCTTCCTGCTGGGCTATGCCCTGCTGCAAATCCCCGGCGGCTGGGCCGGAGACCGCTTCGGTCCTCGCAATGTTCTGACGGCTGCGATTCTAGGTTGGTCACTATTCACCGCGGCCACCGCACTTGCTCCCACGCTTCCGCTGGCCCGCTGGTTCGGAGTGGTTGGATCATTTCTGGTCATGCGCTTCCTGGTAGGCGTTGGTGAAGCGGCCAGTTCGCCCAATTGCAACAAAATCGTCTCTGCGTGGATCGGCTCGCCGCACCGAGGCTTGGGCAGCAGCTTCACGATTATTGGAGTGGGAATCGGCGGGGTGGTCACTCCACCGTTGATAGTCGCGATCATGCAGAAATGGGGATGGCGTACCAGTTTCTATGCGGCGGGCGCGGTGGGAGTGCTGGTCGCGATCCTTTGGCAGTGGTACGTCACCGATATTCCCGAGCAGCATTGCTCCGTAAACGCCGGGGAACTTGCGATCATTCGCGGCAGTGACGCTCCCAGATTGAATGAGGCAACGAAGGCGAAAGCCCATCCTCCCTGGGGCAAGATTCTGAAGAGCCGTTCGATTTGGGCTTTGCTTGCGGGATATTTCTGCCAGGGTTTTCCGATTTATTTTTATCACACCTGGTTTTTTATTTATCTGGTGCGTGTTCGCCACCTCAGCATCACGCAAAGCGGTTTTTGGGGATCCACTCCCTACCTGGCGATGGCCGCGCTGATTCCGCTGGGAGGAATTTATTCGGATGCGGCCACTCGGAAATTAGGCAAGCGTCTTGGCAGAAATGTGGCCGTGTGGACCGGTATGGGATTATCGGCGCTGCTGCTCTTGATCGGCAGCAACACCGTGAATTCCAGCGCGGCGATTGTGCTGCTGGCGCTCGGCGCCGGATTCAATTTATTTGCGGCCGTCACCTTCTGGGCCACCTGTATCGATCTAAGCGAGGAATTTACGGCTTCGGTTTCCGGACTGATGAACACATTCGGCAACCTGGGCGGTTGGCTTTCGCCCATCGTCACTGCTTTTATCGCCACGCATTACGGTTGGAATCGCGCATTGCTGTGCGCCTCGGCGGTAACCATTGCCTCCGGCTCAATTTTTTCATTCGTGGATGCCAGCCGCAGCCTCGATCGCGTCCCCTCTGCCGGCTCGTCTCTGGCCACAATTCAAGATATGGATCTGTTGGGCTAGGTGCATATGTTGGGATATTGAGAGTGCGTAGCTGGGAATCAGGAATCACTCCGCTCAAAGGTTCTTCGGCTGAGCAGGGGCGCGGCCCTTCGAAGCTCCCTTCGTTCCTCAGGGCGAACAGGATGAACTGAAGCCGGCCCCTACAGATGCAAATCCCCTCGGTTTTTGGAAGTTGGTTTGGGTAGCACACTCTTGCCTGTGTGCATTTGCTGCGTACACAGCCAGGAGTGGCTGTGCTACTGGAATTAGTCACCCCTTGAATTCGCGCAGCCGGAAGCGCTGAATTTTTCCTGTCGCGGTTTTTGGAAGTTGGTTTGGGTAGCACAGGCACTCTTGCCTGTGTGCATTTGCTGCGTACACAGCCAGGAGTGGCTGTGCTACTGGAATTAGTCACCCCTTGAATTCGCGCAGCCGGAAGCGCTGAATTTTTCCTGTCGCGGTTTTTGGAAGTTGGTTTGGGTAGCACAGGCACTCTTGCCTGTGTGCATTTGCTTTGGCATTTGCTGCGTACACAGCCAGGAGTGGCTGTGCTACTGGAATCAGTCACCCTTTGAATTCGCGCAGCCGGAAGCGCTGAATTTTTCCTGTGGCGGTTTTTGGCAGTTGGTTCATGAAATGGACTTCTTGGGGGCATTTGTAGGGGGCTAGCCGGCTGCGCAGCCACGTTTTAATTTCGTGCGCCAAGTCCGCGCTCGGCATGGCGTTTTCGCGGAGCACTATGTGGGCTGTGGCTTGGACAAGGCCCTGGGCGTCGACGCGGCCCACGACGGCCACCTCCGCCACCGACGGATGCGCCAGCAGCGCGTTTTCTACTTCGCCGGGAGAAACCCATTGGCCCGAAATTTTCATCATGTCGTCGGCGCGGCCGTAATAATGGTAGTAACCACCGGCATCGCGGAAAAACTTGTCGCCGGTGACCACCCATTCGCCGATTTTGGTTCGCGCGGTCAGTTCCGGCTTTTTCCAGTATTCCGCGAAGGCGCTCTCGCCTTTCACCCACAGGTTGCCGATATCGCCGGTCGCCACGGGCTTTCCCGCGTCGTCCACAATTCTCGCTTGGTAATCCGGCGTTTCGATGCCGCAACATCCGGCGCGCGCCTCTCCCGGGCGGCTGGAAATAAAAATATGCAGCATTTCCGTTGAACCGATTCCATCCAGGATTTCGATGCCGAATTTAGTCGCGGAAGCGCTCGAAGATTTCCGCGGGAAGAGTTTCGCCTGCCGATGCCGCCAGCCGCACCGAGGATAAATCGCAATGCAATCCCGCGTCCGCTTCGCGCAGCAGCGCGGCGTAAAATGTTGGCACCGAAAAGAACACCGTGGGCCGGTGCCGAGAGATCAACTCCGCCACCCGGCTAGGCTTCGGTTTCTCCGGCATCAGCAGCGTGCTGGCGCCGGCCGATAAAGGAAAATACATCCCATTGCCCAGCCCGTACGCGAAGAAAAGTTTCGAAACGGAAAACGTGATGTCGTCCGCGCGCAAACCCAGCACTCCCTGCGCGTAATTCCTGGCGCACACCAGCATATCGCGGTGGCGGTGGACCGCGCCCTTGGGAGTTCCTCCGCTGCCCGAGGTGTACAGAAAAAACGCCGGATCATCCGCGCCGGTATCAGCCGCCGGCAAATCATCCGGCGTATCCGCCAGCCATTCTTCCCATGCGTGCGAACGGCAATGAAGTTGTTTCTCGAGCGCATCGCGCTCCGCGGCCCGTGCGCCGGCCACGATCACGCAATCCAGAGTGGAATGCGTTTCGGCCCGCGCAAATTCAGCAAGGGCCGCCGCATGCACCACGGCAAATCGCGCTTCGCAATCCCGCAAATAATGTTCGTAATCCGCGGCCTTTGCATGGGGATTCACCGGCACGGCAATCGCGCCAATTTTAACAGCGCCAAAAAATGCGGAGATGAATTCGCAGGAATCCGGCAGGACAATCAGGACGCGGTCGCCGCGCGCGCAGCCGCCGGCGAGCAGCGAATTCCCCACTCGATTGGCCATCGCTTCCAATTCAGCATAAGAAACAGGCGCGGGTTCGCCAATGACGGCGAACCTGCTGGGGCACTTGCGCGCGGGACGGGACAGAAACTCCTGGGCAATATTGAGGCGGCGCGGAATGTCGGAAGCCATCCCGCGGATTCTACTGCGTCGGCACCTTTTCTCCCAAGCGCCGCATGCGTTCCTGTAGCTTTCGCCGCAACGTCTCCGGAGCGTTGGGATTGAACGCCACCAGATACCACAGCGGCTGCGTGCGGTCGCGGCTCAAACGGCGCAACGTATCCGCGTCCGCATTGGGATGCCGCGCGATATTCTCGCGAATCGCGGCGTAGGGATGGTGCGAAAGCTTTGCCAGCGTCTTGGACGAAACTTTGGGATGCTCGCTGATCAACCGCAGCATGTAAAAATCTTCCTTGGGCGCCTGCTTGGAAAGTTGATCCAGAACTTCGGGCTTCACTTCCGCGCTCAATACCGTGCCCACCTTTTCATCCCAGCCGGTGTTGATCCGGTTCAATTCCTGCGTGCGGGCGTGAATCAATTGTTCGATCACGCGCCGTTCCTGCTCCAGGCGCGCGTGTGGCAGCGAACTTCGCTCCACCGAGTCCAGCACCCTCAACAGGTGCTGGCGTTCACCGAAAACAATTTGACTGGTCCGCACCGCTCTGCCCTTCATGGTTGTGCGAACTAAATCGCTGCGCCTCATCGAATCCTCACGATTAAAACTTCAAAGTGTCGATCATTTCCTCGAGTTCCGCATCTGCAAGATACAAGTGCTCGGCCACGAGCGTGCCGCCGCCCACAATTCCACGCTTCAGCCACAGCCCGGCTACATCAATTTTTTCTTCACGGGACAGGTAACGATGCGAACGTTGCCAGCGTTCCAGGGCTTTGCCGGAGACCCCGACTACCACCGATTGGCCATCGACTTCGAAAAAGTACAGCTCCGGCTCATCCCCCACGGCCAGCCGGCCTGCCTTTTTGAAGGCGACCGATCTAGCCTGCCCCCTGCCGTCCGTGACCCCAAAATTCTCGTACAACGATTCGTAAGCCATCGCGGATTATCTATTCGGCAGGATTGAGAGTAAAGCAAGCACAACGCGGAAGTTCCTACGCTGCAACAGATAGTCCTAGAACTAGGGCGGTTTGCAGTTTGTCCGGGAAGCGGCTATTTTGATTTCCACAGCCACGCGAGGCGCGCGGCGGTCCAGGAGAAAAATCCGATGTCGGTCTTCGAAGAACATAAAGATGAGCTGGAGCATTTCGAAACCATGATGGGGCCGCATCGCGGACGCCTGGCCGTCACGCTCGACCTGCTCACCAACGCGCTGGTCCTGGTCGGCCAGCATGGAGTCTACTGCCACTCCGCCCGCGACCCCGAAAAGCCAGTGATGGACATTCGGATGATTACCAGCGAAATCCGCGACGCAAAATCGCTGATCCAAAGCGTGATGGAGCAATTGCGCGCGGAACGCGAGCAAGGCTCGTCTCGATAGCTTCTCCCGCCATGCTAGTTGAGGGCTCATCGCTCTGGTAGGATGGCAGGCGCTTTTGAGGTTTGAACGATTGGCCCGGCGCCAGAAATTCTAAATCACGCGAAAGCACGGTGGATCGAATGTCCAGATTTCAATTTGTCTCTGCAAATTTGCCCGGCACGAAACAAATCGGGAGATGGGCGCTTGTGGGGCTTGCCTTGGCGCTGAGCGCCGGGCGCGGAATATCCAAAGACCAATTTACGCCGGTTATCCTCTCTGCGCTAACGCCCACGACGCGGCCGTTTCCGGGGACGGATGGCCGCCAGCACGTTGTGTATGAACTGCTGCTCACCAATGCCAATCCCACTCCGGCCACTCTGCAGAAAATCGAAGTGCTCGACGCGGCCAATCCGGACAGAGTGTTGGCCACCTATGGCGGCAGCGATTTGCTCCCGCACTTGCGGCTGACTGCCAATATGCCTGCCGCGAGCGCTGAGATTGAATTCAACAGCACGCGGCTGTTTTTAGCCGACCTTGATTTCAGCATGCAGACTGTGCTGCCAAGACGCTTGCTCCATCGCCTCGAATTGCTGGGTGGGTCCACCCCCTCCCACCGGCCGGATACGCCCGCGCCGCTTTCTTACACCGGCGCGCCAATCGAACTGCGCAACGCTCCGATCACGATTGGGCCTCCGTTGCTGGGAAGAAACTGGGTGGCTGCCAACGGTTGCTGTGGAGTAACCGGAGTTCACCGTTCCAGCAGCCTTTCAGTGAACGGTGGAATTTATTTCGCGCAACGTTTCGCCATCGATTGGATGCAATTGAACAAAGAAGGGCAATTCGTGCACGGCGATTCCGCCGACGTGCGGAATTACACCTGTTATGGCGCCGATGTGATCGCCGTTGCGGACGGCAAAGTGGTGGACACGCTCAACAATCTGGACGATCAAAGGCCTGGAACGCTACCGGACCCGAAGACAATCAACGTTGAAAATGTGGACGGCAATCACGTGGTTCTCGATCTCGGAAATGGCGTCTATGCGTTTTACGCCCATATGATCAAGGGCTCCGTGGTTGTTGCCGCGGGTAATCGCGTCAAGCGCGGACAGTTGCTGGGGAAATTGGGCAATTCGGGAAACACTTCGGCGCCGCATTTGCATTTTCATTTGATGGATGGCCCTTCGGTGCTTGGCTCCCAGGGCTTGCCGTATGAAATCGATTCGTTTGTGCTTGCGGGACAATTGCCGATTGCAAAATTTGACGCCGCTCCGGGCATCGAAGGTGATTGGAGCGAGGGAATGTTTCCGGCGCCCAGCCCGCGCAAGAATCAATATCCGATGGATTTGGCGGTAGTCGATTTCGCGGCTCGCCCCACTGCCGCCACAGGAAGCGCGCGAAAAACACCAAGCGCCGCAGCTGCTGCTACCAAGAAACCGTAGCCTACTCGCCGCACTAGACCCCCCGGTCATTCCGAGCGAAGCGAGGAATCCGGAGTGAATCGCCGGAGTGCGAATGCGTGCCTTTCTCGAGGCGACCTCGCCGCGCAATTCAACTACGGATGTTCCTCGGCGACCACCACAAACGGCAAAACTACGGCTTCATATCCACGCCGCTGATCTGCAAATCATATCCGTTGGGATCTTTAATGTGAAAACTATCCTTAGTATCCGGCCGTGGCTGCAAGCCTCGGCGGTTTAATTCGGCTTCCACCGCTTCCTTGTTCCAATTCTCGATGGTGATGGCGAAGTGATCGACGGAGGGCGGTTTGATTCCCTGCCGCGCGTTGCGCGGAATCAGAAACGTTTCGCCGAAAGCGAGAAAGCATTGCGTTTTACCGTCGTCTTGCAACACTTTCATGCCCAATAGACCGGCATAGAAATCGCGGGTCTTGGCGTAGTCGTCCACTTGGTAAGAAATGTGATTCACGGCGATTGCTTTGAATCCCTTGCCTTCGGGCGCGGCCGCCGGCGTGGCGATTGCAGCCGATGCGACGGTAGCCGCCATCGTCAAACTCTGAATCAATTGCCGCCGCGTCATCTTTCCACTTTCGAAATCCGTAAGCAGTTTGGAGATGATGTGTTCCACGTTTCCTCCTCAGGAAATCGCAGCGAATAATAGCAGCCGCAGCGCCGCGCGACAAATGGCCGATGCTTGGCGATCCGATGTAGGGGCCGGCTTCAGCCGCGCCCAACTTTACGCAGCTCAGAATACTGCTCTGGAACAGCACATTACCGGCTCAGAAAGGGATTTGTTTCGCGCTCTTCGCCAATTGTGGTGGCTGGTCCATGCCCCGGATACACCACGGTGTCTTCCGGCAAGGTCAGCAACTTGTGATGGATGGAGCTCAAAATTTGCGGCATCGAGCCGCCCCACAAATCGGTGCGCCCAATACTGCCGGCAAACAGCGTGTCCCCGGCAAACAGGATTGGAGAGTGCGCCGTGGCGTGTGATTTCTTCCGCTTATCCGCGGCCTGGTCGCTGGAATCGAGCAATGCAAATGGAAGAAACAGGCTGATGCTGCCCCTGGTATGGCCCGGCGTGTGCAGTACGCTTACTTCATATTTTCCCCAGCGCACTTTGTCGCCTTCGGCCAGAAACGAATCCACATCGGTCATTTCCGGCGGACGCACGCCCAGCCAGCTCGCCTGCATGTCGATATTCCGGTAGAGCTCCAGGTCTTCCTGATGCATCATTACCGGAGCACCCGTCGCCAGACGCAATTTTTGCAGCCCGCCCACATGATCGATGTGCGCGTGCGTGTTGACCAACGCCAGCACCTTCAAATTGTATTTTTTTAGAATCTCAAGAATGCGGCCGACTTCGTCGCCGGGATCGATCACGATTGCTTCGCGTGTTTCCGGGTCGCCGATGATCTGGCAATTGCACTGCAGCATCCCCACCGGAAGAATTTCGTGAATCAGCTCTTTAGCCATCGCGTTTCTCCGCGCAAGTATACCAACAATCCTTCCCTCAATTTCGCTTGCGGACTACACGATTTGCGTAGCGCCGCCCTTCCTTGTCCCGGCGGGTTCTGTGGGGCTGGGCGGCATCCGAACGAATGCGTCATCTGCTAAGATTGATTTGGCATGGCCCACGAAACTCCATTACGCGAAGAGCACGAACGGCACGGCGCCACACTCGGCGTCTGGTTCGGCGCGCTAATGCCGGAACGCTTCAGCGATTTCACCCAGGAATACGGTTTCGCCCGCGAAACGGTGGCACTGGCAGACAAAAACTACCGCACCTTCTTCGAATTAACCGGCCCCGACCGGCAGCGCTATCTGAACGCAATCGTCACAAACGACATAAAAAGCCTGACTCCTGGACAAGGCGCAATCACGCTGCTCCTGAATCCCCAAGGCCACATCAAAGCCGAACTGGAAGTCTACGCGCTCGAAGACCGGCTGCAGGTGGTTTCCTACGCGATGATTCGCGAACAGCTTTTCGCTGAACTCGACAAATTCATCATCATGGACGACGTGACGCTTACAGACGTCACCGATCAATTGGCGGCGCTGTCGCTGGAAGGTCCGCGAACTACAGACATCGTGTGGGCAATTTGCGGGGTCGATCTTTCGGCGCTGGCGGAGTTGAGCCATCTTGAAGTGAAAGTAAGTTCGATTCCCTGCCGCATCGTTCGCCGTTCGCCGGGCGGCATTCCCGGCGCGGAATTCATGGTAGCAAGAGGCAGAATGCTGGCACTGTGGCAAGCGCTAAAAGCGGTCAGCGTGGTTCACGGCGGCGGACCCATCGGATACGCGGCGTTACGCGCCGTGAGCCTGGAGGATGGCGTGCCCTGGTTTGGATACGATTTCGATGAACAAGTGATTCCGCACGAAGCCGCTCTTGAAAATATCCACATCAGCTACACGAAAGGCTGCTACACGGGGCAAGAGATTGTCGAACGAGTGCGCTCGCGGGGACAGGTGAATCGCAAGCGAGTGGGATTGGAATTCTCCGGCAGCGAAATACCTGCGACGGGAACGAAACTGTCATACCAAGGCAAAGAAGTGGGCCAGGTGACCGGCGCGGCATTTTCTCCGGCGCTCGGCCACCCGATTGGAATGGGATATGTGCGGCGCGAAGCGAATACGGTTGGCACGGAGCTTGAATGGCCCGGTGGGACTGCGAAAGTGATCGAACTGCCGGTTCGTTAGGATTTGGCGGTGGGAGAATTTCCGAAGTTCAGGGAGCGGCGGAAGCTGCCTTTCTCCGCTTCGATTTTCTTTTGCAATTGCATAATCGCGAAGAGCAGAGCTTCCGGCCGCGGCGGGCAGCCGGGAACGTAGACGTCCACGGGAATCACCTGATTCACGCCTTGCACCACCGCATAATTATTGAACACGCCGCCCGACGTGGCGCACGCGCCCATCGAAATCACCCACTTCGGCTCCGGCATTTGCTCGTAAAGCTGCTTGATCACCGGGGCCATTTTTTGCGAGACGCGCCCGGCGATGATCATCAGGTCCGACTGCCGCGGCGATCCGCGAAACACTTCCGCGCCAAACCGCGCCACGTCAAACCGCGATGCCGCCATGGACATCATCTCAATCGCGCAGCAAGCCAGGCCAAACGACATCGGCCAGATGGAACTTTTCCGCGCCCAGTTCACCACGTGATCCAGACGTGGCGAACAGGATGCCCTCTTCCTTCAAAAGGTTCGCGCCGTCTTCCCCCGGCCTTTCCAGTGTCGCTCCCGGCGCCAGTTCCACGGCCATTTTACGATGCCTCCCGCAGCTCCTTCATTTTCCCATGTTGGCGGATGAAGAGCAAACAAACTCGGTCCGATCACGAGGGAATTGCGTCGTATTAATAGCCTTGGTGAAAGGTGCAGTTTACTCTGGATCCCTCACTCCGTTCGGGATGACCGCGCTTTTTGGGCGCCTCGTTATTCCTGCGTTTTTGGGCGCCCTGGCGATGATTACTTGATTGGTTGAGCCAGGAATGACTCGTTGCTTAGAATCGCACGTAAGAGCCAACTGTTTCGGTGCTCCGTGGACAGCCACTACATTTGAGGCCGAGATGGCCTCAGAAAACCAGGATTTGCTTAAATCGTCCCAGCTCGGATTCATGGCCGAGATCAGGGCAAGCTTTTTAGATCGCCTCCAGCTCTTCAATTGTTTTTCGCGAGCAATCGCCGCGGCGGGCGAGCCCAAAATCTCAAAATGCACCAGCCGGATCACTTCGTATCTTCGAGTAAAACCTGGAATCGACTTCTGCTTATGCTCACCGATACGCCGCGTCAGGTTGTTAGTCACTCCCGTATAGAGCGTGCCGGACGCACTGCACAGTGTATATACATAGTAAGTTCCCATATGTGTACTTATCCTACCACCCTCGAGCCGGTGAATGCAGCGGTCATCCCGAACGGAGTGAGGGATCCAGAGTCCACGGACCCGCCCTTCACTAAGCGGAGTTGAGCGAAGGAAAACTTATTCATTTAAGGCACCAGTGACAATTTTGCCGAATTGTTCGCGCTTTTCGAGCACGGCGTGGCCGAGGCTGCACTTTTTCATCGGCAGCGTGGTGTCGATCACGGCGTGCAACTTGCGCCGGCCCACCAAATCAATCACCCGGTGCAATTCTCCTTTGCTGCCCATGTAGGAACCCAGAATGCTCTGTTGGCGGCTGAACAGAAAGCGCAAATCGATATGGGCTTTGTAGCCTGTTGTGGCTCCGCAGGTAACCAGGCGGCCTCCTACCGCGAGACTCAAAATGTCCGTCCAGGTGGCTTCGCCGACGTGTTCGACTACCACATCTACGCCTCGCTTATTCGTAAGCCGCTTTACTTCTCCTTAATCGATTGCTTCGAATGCAAGATCACTTCGTCCGCTCCCAATTCCTGTGCCTTTTCCAACTTGCTCTGCTTCCGAGCCGCCGTGGCGATCACCGCGCGCCTGCATCAATTTCGCGATTTGGATTGCGGCGGTGCCCACTCCGCTGCCTGCCGGCCAGAATCAGAACTTGTTCTCCCGGCAGCAGCCGCGCGCGGGTGATCAGCATGTGCCAGGCGGTGAGGAATACCAGCGGCACTGCGGCCGCTTCTTCGAAAATTAAGTCGCCGGGAGGCATCGGCAGTGACGTTGGACTTCGGGGCGCTTTCACATATTCCGCGCAGCCGCCGTTGCGATCATGTAGCCGAACAAAGTGTAGTGAGGGCAAAGATTGTCCGTCACCCGCCGCGCATGCTCGCAAAGGCCGCAAGAAACTCCCGGGGCGAGCAGAACGACGCTTGGCCGACGATGTACATCGCTGTCACGAGTTCGAGCCGACTTTCGGCGACCTCGCCGGCGATATCCGATCCCGGAATGTGCGGAAGCGGAAACGTCACGCCGTGAATGCCCGCGCCGCACCCAGAAATCCAAATGGTTGAGAGCGCAGGCGCGCACTCGGATCAGAACTTCGTTCGCATTGATGGCCGGCTCGCGTACTTCGGTGTAATTCAAGACATCGGGACCGCCGTGCTGAGTAAAAAGAACCGCTTTCATGAATTCCTCCCGCAAAATATTAAGCTACGCTTAGAAAATAACACCTCCGCCGTGGGCTTGTGTAGAGTTGCCTGAAAAATCGTCGTTGACGATCCCCTTCCCCGCCGAGTTCCGCAAATTCCGGTGAGTTGAGAGCTGATTTGTCGCGTGATGGGAGCGTGATGGCTTGATTTTGTAGGCGAAGCCGGGGCGCGAAACGGGGGGTCACAAATGGACGATATAGGAGCGACTAGGGTTTCGTAAGGGCATGTGTTGTCAATGGTTTGGGTGATTGTGACTACGAATTCCATTGGCGATTAGAATCGATGTTTTTTTGTCCCGAATTTGTTTGTGCGTTCGGATTTGCGAAGTTCAAAAAATTCCCGGCAACGAGAATGGTGGGGCGCGTTAAGAGGTGCGATGAGGAGAGGTGGTGGATGCTCGACGGTAGTGATTGGGGAGGATTAGCGTATTCTCTCATAGAATTGTTTACCACAAAGTTAGCTAAATGTCAAGGCCTCATCGCTGTGTGCCACAATGGGGTGGTGCCCCGGAGCGCCGGAGGCGCGGCAGAAGTTAGCCCAATCCGTGAGGGTTGGGTAGGTAGTGCAAGAGAGGCGCAAGCGCCGGAGGCGCGACACATGTCCCACACCTATGTGCAAAATGTGATCCACGTGGTTTTCAGCACAAAGGACCGGCGGAAAATCATTCCAGAGGAATTGCAAACGCGCCTGTGGTCTTACGTGGCGGGAATTTGCAAAAAGCTTGGCATTCATGTTCATGCGGTGGGAGGGATGGAGGATCACATTTATTTCCTAATCCAGATTCCAGCGACCTTGGCGGTGGCGAAAGCCGTTTCTACGATCAAGTCGAATTCTTCGCGATGGGCCAGTCAGGAAGGTTACGGATTTGAATGGCAGCAGGGTTACGCGGCGTTCAGTGTTAGCAGTTCCAATGTTGCGGCGGTCGTTCGATATGTTCGGAATCAGAAAGCTCATCACAAGAAGATGGATTTTGACGCGGAATTTGTTGCCCTATTGAAAAAGCATATGGTGGAATTCGACCCTGAATTTGTGTTTGGTTAGGTGTCGCGCCTACGGCGCTTTGGGATTGTTTTGCTAGCTTACCCAACCCTTACGGGTTGGGCTAACTTCTGCCGCGCCTCTGGCGCTAGGAAGGTATTCAATCTCGCCGGTACGAAAGTGAAATAAAATTTCCACGAGCAAAATCGAGGCGCTAGTCGTTCACGGCGCAGTTGGAGTGGTAAAGAGGCTTCAGGGCCTTATTCTTCGGGATCCTGATTCTGTTCGGCGGAGACGAGGGTGGGGGGACTTGGCGGCCGGTTAGGCGGGCGACTGCGGTGCGCAGGGACTTACGTGTGGATTCGGGCAGGTAGGTGCGGAGGCGGGCTCGGGCCGCGGCTACGCCTCGCGTTAATTTGATGTACAGCGCGCCACGGCTGCTTGGACGGGCGCAACTGCGTTGCAGATAGGAGTGCGTGGTGGCTTTCCAGCGGAGCTTGTAGGGATCGCTATCGCCGAGGAAATCGTAGAACTGGACGCCTCGGGAGATCAGGTCGCGCAGGATCAGGGCTTTTAGGACTGTGCCTACGCTGTCGTTGGAAAAGGCTGGATCGAAGCCGTTTTGCAGGGTGTAGGAGGCGTTGCCGAAGTGGAAGTTGAATTCGGTGGCTACGGGCTTGCCGTCGAATTCGAGGAGCCAGAATTCCAACCAGCCTCGTTCGAGGAATTGCCCGCCCATTTCGGCATAAAACTGGCGGCGGGCGGCGAGTCCAAGCTGCCGGGCTCATGGCGCACGGACCAGCGCTTGGTGTGCAGGTCGAAAAGCTGCTCGAGAAATTGCGGCAATTCGTTTTGGGTCAGGCAGCGGCGCTGCACTGACTGGTAATTCTTCTCCATGCGGCGCAGCTTTTGATTGATTTCCTTACGCAGGCGGCGCGAGAGCGAAGCCAAGTACTCGTCCCAATTGCCTGGGAGATGGACCACTTGATGGTCATTTTCGCGCTGCCAGTAAACCCAGCGGCGTGCAGTTAGCTCAGCGCCGAATGCGCGGGCCACGGGAGATTCAGCTGGCACGGTATTCAGCGCCAAGACGTCCCATTCCTTGCGGTGCAGGTCGCACCAATCGAGCACGGCGGATGAAAACGCCTCCTCGTAGCCGGCGCGGACGAGAAAATCGAGGCTGTCGGAGTCTTTTGTGCCGTCGCCGAGCAATTGAAGCACTTGGAGCGTGCCCAGGGCGGTGCGGCTCTCGATGAAAGCAAGCAGCGCCAAGCCAACCAGCTCTTTGGAATCGTCATAGGCAGCCAGGGCGATCACACGCTGGCCGTTGCCGTACGCGTTCCACCAGGGCTTCAACCACTCCCAGGTAAGGAATATCGTTTTTTCAGGGCATTCCAGCAGCAAGGATTCCCAGGCGGACCTGATCTGCGCGAAATCCTGCCAACCTTCATATTGCTCGAGGTGCATTTTATTGATTTGCCGACCGGCAATAGGAGCATGACCCAATACCGCTACAGCGGTACCGGAGGAGTTTTCCACGCCCTGTTGATGATTCTGGGGCATCGCTGGAGATGGGATAACTGCCGTAGAGCCGCCCGCGGATGGACTTGGCGCGGAAGAAGCCGAAGAGTGACTTCCTACTCGCAAATCAACTCGAAGATTGAGGCCAGCTAGCGCGGACGATTCAAAGACAGTGAGGCGCTCTCCTTTTCAAAGGGGCTGTTTAGGCTCCCTTATTGTTTAACTTGACCCGGTGCAATGCGCAAGCGATCCGCCTTGCGGGTGTGTTCAAATCTCTAACAGAGAGTTCAAAATCAGCGGTTTGGCCGCCAGCAGCACAGCGTTTCCTGGACGTATTGGACTGTTCCGTGCCGCTGCGCAAGGAAGCCATGTAAAACTCCATCCCGCTGCTGCAAAAGTGGTCACATCACCACGCGAAAGGGCCGTTGCAACTGCAGGAATCAGTTATCTTAGGAAGTGCAGGACCTAAAGCACCGTGACCGCGATGCTTGCCGTTCGCTGCCCGGCTTCAACTGGTTCTCTGCATGCGCCCTGCGAAGCTCTAGACGTATTCGAGAGTGGCTGGTTTACTTTGGATCGGAACTAAAGGACGTAAGATACACGGAGCAACTCCATGCCTGAGGCCGCGTCGATGACAGAGGTGTCCCAGCCGGCCGATGCGCCGGATCGCGGGTTCGAGGCCGGCAGATCGCCGCGCAAAGCGGGTCAATTGCCGCATGTGCTGTTCCTGATTGACCGCTACGTGGGGCGCAATGGCGGCGCGGAAATGGCGCTGCATCACATTATCCGCCAGCTATATCCCGATCGCTTTCGATGCACCCTGGGAGTGTTTGGCGTTTATCCGGGAGTGAGGCTTTCCGACCACTTCGATTGCCCCGCTTACGATTTTCCGCTGCGCAGCACGCACGATTGGAATGCTCTGAGGACTGCCGCGCAACTTTCGCGGATTATTCGCCGCGAACACGTGGATATCACCCACACGTTTTTCGAGACTTCGGATATCTGGGGCGGCACGGTCGCGAAATTGAGCGGCTGTCCTTTCCTGATTTCCAGCCGGCGAGACATGGGCATCCAGCGGGGACGAAAACACGATATTGGATACCGGGTGCTGCGGCCGTTCACGGATTTGGTGTTGCCGGTCTCGGGCCAGGTGCGGGATTTTTGCATCGAGCGGGACGGGTTGGATGCGCGGAAAGTGGTGACGCTGTATAACGGAGTGGATTTGAGGCGGCTGGATCAAGAGGGGGCCAGCGAAGAGTTGCGCGCGCGGCTGGGATTGCGGGATGCGTCGCACTTGATTTCGACGGTTGGAAATCTTCGTCCCATCAAAGGGACGGATGTGATGATTCGGGCCATGGCGATTGTGCGCCGGAGATTTCCGAGGGCGGTGTACGTGATTGCCGGACTTCCCCACGATCATGGGTATGCGGACCAATTGAAAGAACTTTGCACGGAAGTGAGCGCCGCTGAAAATGTGTGCTTTGCGGGCAATCAGGATCATATCGGGCGATTCCTGAAAATGACCCAGGTTTTCTGTCTGCCGTCGCGCAGCGAGGGATTTTCCAATGCGTTGATCGAAGCGATGGCTTGCAGTCTTCCGTGCGTGGCGACTCGCGTGGGCGGTAACGGCGAAGCATTGGAAGAAGGGGTGAGCGGCTATCTGGTGGAAAGCGAAGATGTGGAGGCGATGGCTTCACGGATTTCGGATTTACTGGAAAATCCTGAGCGTGCGCGGAAAATGGGCGCCGCTGCGCGGCGGGCCGTTGAACAGAGATTTACTGTCGAAGCCATGGCGGGGCGCCTGGCGGAATTGTATGAGAAATTGCTGCAGGAGAAGGGCAGGTAGCGCAGCCACTCCTGGCTGCGTGCTTTTTCTTCAATTCCTTCGAATTAAGCACAAACCCACGTAGCCAGGAGTGGCTGCGCTACCCTCCCGCCATTGCTTTTCGATGATTCCCACCGTATCGTGCAGGCATGACGCTCAATCGAATTGCAATTTGTGTGTTGCTTTTCGCGATCGCCTCGCCGCTTTTCGCCAGTAACTCGCCGAAGCAATTGGAGCAGGTGGCGGAACGCGCGGTTGCCGCGCGGGAAAAGATGATGCAGCAGGACGCTACCGCGGCCGATGTGGACGCGTTTCTGGCGTTCTGCACAGACAGTTTGATTTACGAAGATCCAGTTGTGAAGATGAAAATCGAAGGCAAGGAGCAGATTCGCAAAGGCATGCTTAGCTTCTTGGGAGTTTCACGGAATGTGCGGAGCGTGGTGACCAAGCGGATCGCGGCGGCGAATGTGGTGGTTCTTGAGCAAACTGTTTCCTTCGAGGCGAAACAACCGGATGATCGCTGGAAGCCACAGAGCCGCCAGCAGGTGACAATTTTCGAGTTTGAAGGGTTACAGATCCGGCGAATTGCGGATTATTGGGCGCGTTAGGCATTTGTAGCGCAGCCACTCCTGGCTGCGTGCTTTTTCTTAGACCCTGGGCTCTTGAACGCAAACCCACACAGCCAGGAGTGGCTGTGCTACCCACGATCCGCTGTTATTGACAGGGTTCCTGCCGCACCGTACTCTCGAAAGTGTGCTGGCGGCGGACCAATTTACGTCGCGTAGCGATTGTCGCGCTGGCGCCGGCTAAAGGAAGCGATGGACCTGTTCGAAGAGATCGTGCGGATGCGGCGGGCCGGGCAGCGCGGCGCGCTGGCTACGATTGTCCACACCAACGGCTCGATTCCCAGCTATGAAAGTTCGCGGATGCTGGTGCGCGAAGATGGCTCGATTGCGGGGACCATCGGCGGCGGATGCGTGGAAGCAGAGGTATGGGCGGCGGCCAAGGAAGTGATTCGCGCGGAGCAGCCTCGCAAAATGACGTTTAATTTGAACAACGAAGCGGCGTACGATGCGGGATTGATCTGCGGAGGCACCCTGGAGATTTTCGTCGAGCCGATTCTGCCGCAGCCGAAGCTGTATCATTTTCGGCGGCGGCCACGTTTCCTCCGCGGTGGCGCGCGCGGCCAACTCGGCGGGATTCACGATCGGAGTGGTGGATGACCGGGATGCCTTCGCGAATGCCGAGCGCTTCCCGATGGCCGCGCGAGATATACACCGTCTACGAGGAAGCATATGACAAGATTCAGCCGAACTGCGTCGACTACATCTGATCGTCACGCGGGGACATAAGGACGACATGCGCGTGCTGGCATGGGCGGTGCGACCGAGGCGCGCTACATCGGGATGATCGGCAGCAAGCGCAAAGTGATTTCCGTTTATAAGGCGCTGGAAAAGGAAGGCACCGCCGATGGAGAAATTTGAACGCGTGCACGCCCCCGTGGGGCTTGAAATCGGCGCGCTCACTCCCGAGGAAATTGCCGTCAGCATCACCGCTGAGTTGATTGCCGTGCGGCGCAATGCCGAAACGGCGGTGACCAGCAAGGCCCTGAAGCTCGACCAAATTCCCAGCCACACTTCCGACGATTAGGGCATGCTTGCCGCCGTCATTCTGGCTGCCGGCAAATCGCGCAGGATGGGCGAGCCGAAAGCGCTGGTTGATTTTCACGGGCGCACATTTTTGCAGCGCTTGCTGGAAGCGACCAGGCATCCGCGCGTGGGCGTGACACGCGTGGTGCTGGGCGCGCGTGCCGAAGAAATTCGCGCGGCGCTGAAACTCGATCCTGCTATTGTTGTAGAAAATTCCGATTGGCGGCAGGGGCAGCTTTCTTCGATCCAAGCAGCGATTCGCAGCTTGCAACCGGGTAGCACAGCCACTCCTGGCTGTGTGCCTGGATTGTCACAAAGCAAAATCTCACAGGCAGGAGTGCCTGTGCTACCAAGAGCGGACGCCACTCGCATCCTGGCTTCGGAGCCAACCGAGGGAATGCTGCTCTGCCCCGTGGACCATCCGCTGATTCCGGCGAGCGTGGTGGCAGAGCTGATCGAGCGATTCGATTCCAGCAGTGCGCCCATTGTGCTGCCCACATTTCGCGGACGGCGGGGGCATCCCGTATTGTTTCGCAGCGATTTGTATGGCGAGTTGCTCTCCGCGCCGCCCGATGTAGGCGCGCGAGCAGTCGTTTGGGCGCACTCGGCGGAGGTGCTGGAAGTGCCGGTGGAGGATGAGGCTGTCGTTTTGAATTTAAATGATCCAGAGGCTTTGCGATTGGCGCGGGAGCGCGAAGACCTTACTTGATCGTTTTCAGCAGCGCATCGAGCGCGTCGCAGGCGAGCTGCGCGCCGTGTGCGGTGGCGGGCGGAAGGCCGCCCATGATATCGGATAGTTGAGCTGGAGTGATGCGCCGCGCTTCTTCGATGGTCTTGCCGTGCAGAATTTCCGTGAGCAGCGAACCGCAGGCAATCGCCGTAACACATCCCTGAGTTTTGAAGCGCGCCTCGACGATTCGGCCTGCTTCCACGCGCGCGCCCAGCCGCAGAATATCCCCGCAAACGGGATTTGAAACTTCCACTACCGCCGTAGCTTCAGGTAAATCCCCGGCGTTGCGCGGATTCTTGAAATGATCGAGAACTTTTTCACTGTAGAGGCTGTGCACACGCGCAGTATCGCAGAGGCGTGCGCGGCATTCAACGCCCTCCGTTTAATCGCGGTTCGCGCGGGATCCCTCAATCCGTTCGGGATGACTGCATCAGCCATAGCCAGGAAGAAGCGCGGGGTGGTGAAGAAGCACGGCCTACAGGTAGCGCTGTTGTACCGGACGTAGTTCGGAGCTTGGCAAGGGTTGCGCGTGAGGACGAGGGGGCGGCTGAAGCCGGCCCCTACATTGGGATTGGGGCGGGCGCGAGGCGCTGGCCGGTGCTGGCTCGGCGCGGTCAGCCTGGAACATCGCGGGCGGCGTTTCGGCTGCGGGCGGCAAATCAAAAAACGAGCTTCCGCCGGAATCAGCGCGATTGGCGCCGATGCCAGCGGAAACTCGTGGGGTCGTTCTACAAACTTCGCAGTGTTAGCGGCCGGCAGCTTTGGCGGAAACGATGGATTTATATCCGCAGCTTCCGGCTTTCTTCAACGCTTCGATCGATTCCGCGGCGGTCATCAGCGGAGTGGTTTTCACGGATTTGCACGCCCCGCCTCCGGCGAAGGCAATGGCGATCGCAGCGGCGGAAACGTTGTCGGGCATCTCAAGAATTCCCACCACGTCGTGGTCACCGAATGCGAAATAAAACGTTTCCATTTTTCCGCCGAGCTTTTCGATCGGTTTTCTCACGATGTCGATGCGGTCCTGCGGATTCTTCATCAACGCTTCCCAGGCTTGCGCGGTATACGAAATTTCAGCCAGGTAATGCGGCATGGGGACCTCCAGTCCTCCAAATATTGGAACCTGTGCGCGGATACTGGCAAAGCGGGACGGCAAAGTCAAGGCAGGTGCCAGATCGCTCCGATCGCCGCGAACCCGGCGGCTCGGCGGCGTTGGTTATGGGAGGGAGCGAGCCAGACAGGCCAATACGGATGGCCCGATCGAGAGGACGCCGCAGCGTGGCTTCTTGCCGGCTGGATGTTGGCGTGGTAATTCTTTTCGCATAACTTGTGATGCACGCGCACACACACCGGCCGGCGTGGAAAACCTTGCTGGCGTTCGCGATTATTTATTTTGTGTGGGGATCGACGTTTCTTGCGATTCGCGTCGGTGTGGCCGAAGTTCCGCCGTTTCTTTTGGCGGGGATTCGTTTTCTGGTTGCCGGGATCGTGCTATTCGGATGGACGGTAGCACGGGGCGAGCGGAGGCCCAGCAGGAGCGAGTGGGCGTCGGTATCGCTGCTGGCCGTGCTGATTTTTGTGATCGATTACGGATTGCTGTTCTGGGCTGAGCAGCGCGTGCCATCGGGAATCGCCGCGGTGATGATGGCTACCATCCCGGTATTTATGGCGCTGTCTGAAATTATTTTTCTGCGAACGCAGAAGCTGACGTTGCGACTGGGCCTGGCGCTATTGATCGGGCTGGGCGGAGTGGCCGTGCTGGTGATCCGCTCGCTGGACTTGGGCGGCGCGCCAATCGACCGGATGGGGGCGATGGCGTTGCTCATCGCGTCAATCAGTTGGTCGGTAGCGTCGGCATTCGCGCGCAAATTGCCGCTGCCACATTCCAAGGTGATGAGCTCGGGAGCGCAGATGCTAGCCGGCGGAGTGTTTCTCTCCGTCACCGCGGCCGCGCTGGGCGAATTCCGTAATTTCCATCCGTCGGCCGTTTCGCGCGGCGCGTGGCTTGCGTTGCTTTATCTGATTGTGGCCGGCTCGATTATCGCGTTCACCGCCTACGTCTGGCTGATCCATCACGAATCGCCCACAAAAGTCGGCACCTACGCCTACGTGAATCCAGTGGTGGCCGTGCTGCTGGGATATTTGCTGGGCGGCGAAGCACTGGGACCGCGAACAATTCTGGGCACCCTGTTCGTTCTAATCAGTGTGGTGGTGATCACCACAACCAGAACGAAAAAAGCCGCAATCGCAGCCCCAGTCGAAGACATGGGCTGACAAGCGTTTGTCGAATCCGTGGACATCCTGCTAGCACGTGTCCGGGTACCGCGTTAACCGTCCAAGTGCCGAGACTGTTTTCTTGGATTACTCCCTCGAACGAGGTTTCGGGATAACTTCCGTGTAGGCGACAATCCGTCCAGTATCCGGGTGCGACACTTCAACGAGTAGCGCGTTACGCGTTCTAGTGACCAGGGAAGGTCTATGCTGGCATCACACGACCGCGACCTTGACGTTGTGAATCGGGGGCAGCGAATCGAACAGGCAGTCCCACTGCTCACCGCCCTCCCTCCCGATCCACAGCTGACCGGTCGTCGTGCCGAAGTAGAGTGCGGGTGCCTTGAGCCGGTCGATGTCCATCGCGTCGCGCAGGACGGTGAAGTAGCTCTGCTTCTTCGGCAGCCCACGCGCGAGCCGGCTCCACGACTCGCCGCCATTTTCGCTGCGCCACACCGCTGGCGCGCCGCCCGGACAGGAGCGCGTCGCCGGCTCAAGGGGCATGACGTATACCGTGTCGGCGTCGTGCGGGTGGACCACGATGGGAAATCCGAAGTCCGACGGCAATCCCTTGGCGATCGATCGCCACGAGTGGCCGTAGTCGTCGCTGCGCAGCACGCCGATGTCCGGCCGCGGCCCGCCAGGCCCGGTCCAATCTGCCCATCCGCCGTGGTTCTGCATGTAGAGCCGGCCGGGCGCGTCGTCGTGCCGCGCGATCTTGTGCACGCACTGACCGAACTCGGGATAGGGATCGGGCGCGAAGCCGGCGCCGACGCCTTGATTGGACGCCCTGAATGTTTCGCCACCGTCCTCGCTCAGATAGTGGCCGCCGGTCGAGATGCCGAGGTGCACGCGATTCCCGTCGCGAATGATCGTGTGCATGCAGAGCCCGCCGTTGCCGGGTTGCCACTTGCGCGCGTGATCGTGGTTGCTGATGCCGGGCACCAGGTCCCACGAATCGCCGCCGTCATGGCTCCTGAACAAGGACGCCGGCTCCACGCCGCACCATAGGTCCTTCTTGCCGCCGCCGGCCTCGAGTGCCCAGATGTTGGCGAGCGCGCGTCCGTCCTCCTTGGGGAACGCCGGCGCCGACTTCGTCTCCTTGAAGCTCTTCCCCATGTCCGTCGAACGCAACACTTTCATGCCGAAGAACGGATTGCAGCTCGAGGCATACAGGCGCGGTGTGCCGCGCGTGTCGATCAGCGTCGAGTACACAGGGACGCCGGGACCGAAGGGCCCGCGCAGCGCGAAGCTGCGCCTCGGCTTCGCGGCATCGGCGACGAACACGCCCTTCTTGGTGCCGATGGTGAGAATGATTCGATCCGCCATCTTCAACCTCCTGAGACCGCCGGCAGGATCGTTACCACGTCCCCCGGCGTCAGCGTCGTGTCGACCCCGTCGAGGTCGCGCACATTGTCCGAGTTCACGAACACGTTCAGGTGCCGGCGCACCGTACCCGTTTCGTCACAGACATTGCGATACAAAGCGGACTGGCTCCGCTGGAGGTCCTCAAGTGCGGCGCGCACGGTGTGCGCCGAGATCGAGAGTTGCGCTGCGCCCGCACAGTACGTGCGCAGCGGGCCCGGGACATGGATCGTGATGGTCGGCGATTGGGCCCATAGTGTGAGACGAAGCTTATCATTGGCGGTTGGGATGATGCAACCAACGCGATTGCAGACTGGGATCTGGCTCTGCTACCGGTGTCCCGTAGAAATGAAGCAAGTCGCCATCCGCTGGCGGTTAAGTCCTGAGTTAGGCTAGTGCTTTATCTGAGGCGCGCTTTCACCACAAAGTGTGGGAAAGGGCGGTGCTCCGGCGCGCGTTCGATAAAGCACAAGCGTTTATGAGGAACCTGTTGGCGCCCGGCACGATCGCGTGAGTAAAGGGCTCACCCCTCGACGAGTTGCTGGCCGCCGTCGATGTCGTACGTTGCTCCGGTGACCGCTGTGTTCGTCATGAGATGGATGGCGAGCGCCGCGATGTCCGCCGGGCCGACCACGCGCCGGATCGGCAGCGTTGTGCGGAGCTGCTCGCGACGCGCATCCAGCTGATCGCCGAGCAGCGATGCCGACAGCGGCGTGTCGACGAAGCCAGCCGCGATGAGGTTGACGCGGACAGGTGCAAGCTCAAGAGCGAGCGCCTTGATGAGCGCGGGCATCGCGGCGGTGAACGCCGTGATGAGCACGCCCGAAGACGGCCGGCGACCGCCCGTTCCGCCGATGAACAGGAGCGTTCCGCCCGGCCGCACCTTGCCGATGGCGCGTCGAGCGATGTGGAGCGGCAGCCATAAGACTGGTCAACGTTGCGACGCGCCTCTACAAAGTCGATGTCAGCCAGCCGCGCGTAGTACGGGCTGCCTGCGGTGACCAAGACGTGGTCGATCGGCGTCGGCAACTCGTCGAAGAACCGATCGAGGCGCTCGAAGTCGGTGGCGTCGAACGCCGCACCGCTCAGCGCGCCGAGTTCGCGTGCGGCGTGCTCGAGCGCGTTCCGGGTTGCGGCCGGTGAGAATCAGCTTGGCACCCTCAGCCCGTGCTCGTCGAGCCGTTTCGAGGCCGATGCCAGAGCTGCCGCCGATCACGACGACCGTTTGCCCGAGGAGTTGCGATTCGCGCTGGATGGGCGAGGGCGGATGCGGTGCTCATAATTCCTCCGATCAGCATTCGGATACTGCGCCGTTGGCCAACGCCACTTGATCCACGGTGCTCGCCCGGCGAGCCGCGGCCGACGACGATCACGTCCTAGTCGTTCACTGCGGCAGCTCTTCGCCGGCCTGCTCGCGCACCATGTACTCGGCGTACCAGTCGGGCCAGTTCGGGTCGGCTTGCGCCGATCGCGCTTCTCGTGCTCGCCGTGGGCGGCCGCCGCACGCCGAAGCGCGCTCGCCAGATCGTTCGCCGACGCGAAGGTCGTCGTCGCGGGGTCGATGCGGCCGGGCAGCCGCGTCGTGATCTCCTGGAACAGCCAGCCGTTGCCGTCCGGATCGCTGAACGAGGCGAACGAGCGGTAGCTGCGATGCTCGGGATCCGGACCGCTGACCCGGAGCCGCCCAAACAGGTAGGGCTCGTCCGTGCCCGCGTACACGCCGGCGGCGTCGTGGAACACCTCGCTGATCTCGACGCCGCGATCGAGCAGCTCTTTGCGGGCGGCCTCGATGTCGGAGACGATCAGGTACAGGCCCTGGGCGGAGCCGGGCGCCGCCGCGGTGACGTTCTTGCCGAAGATGACCGAGCACCCGGAGCCCGGCGGCGTGAACTGGATCACGCGGAAGTCTTTACCGCTGTCGAAGTCGGCGTCGAGCCGCCACCCGAGCTTCGCGTAGAACTCCTTGGCGCGGTCGACATCCGAGACGGGGATGACGACGATCTCGAACTTCATGTCGACTGTCGCGACGCCCGCGTCGCTGGTCGGGTCATTCGTACGGACTGCGCTTGGTGCTCATGGCTGCCTCCTTCGTTGTGTGGGATGACCGTTGGGATTTCACCATTCCGTCGCGGACCACGCTACGTAGGTGGCGGCTCGGGCCGGCCGGGAGATCGATCATCGAGCCGCGGCTTGCCGCAGTTCGGTCGCGTCAGCCAGTGAAGGGAAAAAAGCTAGCACAATTGCTGGTCCCGTGCATTAAATTCCGGTAAATCGGGAGACCGGGCATCTACTTTCGATCATGGGAAAGATTCAAAATGTCGGGCTCTTCCTCTTGGCGGCATCGGGGCCAATTTGTTTGCAGACAGGGTCACGCTGCTACATTTTCATTCCCTTCATCTCGCTCGACGGGGGGACCAGACCCTTCATGCGCAGGTACACCACCACGTTTCCGTAATGTCCCAGGTGTGCCACAAATTCCAGTTCAACATTTCAAAGCGGGTCTGGGTGCCCTTGCCAAACTTGACCATTTCCGCGCCTGAAGCATCCGTCAGCGCGTCGTATGCGCCATCGCAATACGCGAAAGCTTCCTTGAGCGCGGCGACCAATTCCGCTTTCTTCGAAAGTGTTTTTTCGATCTCGGTATACGACCCCTTCCGGGTCTCACCTTTGGCTGGAGCGCACAGGTTGTATTGGTCGTCGGCAACGTGCGCTACTTGTTGCGCGAAGATGCGCACGTCGGGAGACGGCTTGAATCCATACTCCGCTTCGGGCATCTTTTCGGCAGACCGGATGAAATAGTCTCTTACAGTTTTGTAATCTTTTTTAACATCCGAGCTCAGCGGATTGCTTTGAGCCCGCAACGTCGCTGGCTCAATCATTGCAAGCGCCAGTGCCAATACTAAAATTCTCTTCATGTCTGATCCCTCCGACACACCACACCGCTATTTAAGATTTGGACTCAGCTGCCCATAGTCGGTTAGCGGGGTTATTGGAAGCTCATTCACATCAGGGAGCCAGTCCGAGTTGTGGCAAGGCGAAGCCACGATTAGAATGGCGCAGACACATGGCCAACCATCCAGCGCGGCAAGGGATGCGCATCGTTTCACTGGCACCGAGCGTGACTTCGATTTTGGTGTCGCTCGGCGCTGGAAAATTATTAGTAAGCGTGAGCAAATGGTGCGCGGATGTGGCGGAGGTGGGACGCCTGCCGCGCCTGGGAGATTGCTGGTCGCTCGATACCGGCGCGATAATGAAATTGCGGCCCGACGTGGTGATTGGCTCCGTGCCATTCAAAACGGGGGCCGTGGAGAAATTATTGGCGCTCCCTGTGGCGTTTGTGGCGATGAATCCGCGGCTGCTGGCTGACGTTTACTCTGATATCCGGCTGCTGGGAAGAATTGCCGGGCGGGCTGCGGCTGCCGAAAAATTGATTCATCAGATGCGACGGGAATTTGCTGCGATTTCAGCAAAAGCCCGCCGCATGAAATCGCGTCCCAAGATTTATTGTGAAGCCTGGCCGAATCCGCGAATCACTTCCCCGCCCTGGGTTCGCGAACTGGCCGCAATCGCCGGTGCGCGATGATGCTCGAACCTGGTTCACGCGTGACCGACGAGCAAGTGGCGCAAGCGATGCCGGAGGTGATTGTGATCGCCTGGACCGCGACCGGCGACCGGCCATCGGCGCGCAAGACGCTCGATAATCCGGCTTGGCAAAATGTCCCTGCGGTGAAAAATCGCCGTGTAGTTGTGTTGCGCGACGAATTATTGAACACGCCGGGCCCGCCGCTTGTTCACGGTGCAAAAGAATTATTTCGCGCGATTCATTTGAGTGGGGCGAAGTAAGGAAAGAAGCCACCCTCCCGACTGAATTCGCCGGGCGAGAAAGGGTGGCGCTACACAAGATGTGGCTCACAGGAAGGGTGAGGGCGCAATGCTGGTTGTGGTGGCGGGACTGATCGAACAGGAAGGCGCGCTGCTGGTCTGCCAGCGAAGCAAAAACGGCACGTTCGCCCTGCAATGGGAATTTCCAGGCGGAAAAGTGCGTCCGGGCGAAGCGCTTCCAGCGGCACTGGCTCGCGAGTTGCACGAGGAACTGGGCGTCACCGCACTGATCGGCGCGGAACTCTTCCGCACGCGGCATCGCTACAAAGAGCTTTCCACTGAAATTGAGCTGGTGTTTTTTGCCGCGCAGGTGGATGCGAAGGCAATTCGCAATATCGTTTTCGAACAGATTCGGTGGGCTAAGCCGGCCGCGCTCCCGGCGATGGATTTTCTTCCGGCGGACCGGGAGTTGATCCTAAAACTGGCCAGCGGCGAGTTAGACCTTACGCAGTAGCGCCTTCCGGAAGAGACCTGGGAACGCCATTCGAGAGGTATGGTTTCAGTACTCCCATCCACAATTAGTACCGCTCTCCGTTTGGCGCGCGTTGCGTTCAGTAGTATTCTATAGCGTGAAAAATAATCGAATGGTTGCCGCGGATGTCCCCAGGTGAGCGAGTCGGCCGACGGCAAAGGACAAACAGAGAACATGAGCGAGAGTGTGATTTCCCGGCCATCCGCGTCGGAAGAAATTGAAATCCAGGAGTGGGTTGAGTCTCTGGACGCGGTATTGAGGATCAGCGGCCGCGAGGAAGTAAGTCACATCCTGAAAAGGTTGCGCGAGTACGCTGCGAAACGCGGCGTGACCCTTCCCTTCACCGCGCAAACCCCCTATGTGAATACCATTTCGCTGAGCCAGCAGGCCATGTTTCCCGGCGACCAGGAAATCGAGCGGCGCATCAAGAGCCTGGCCCGCTGGAACGCGCTGGCCATGGTGGTGCGCGCCAACCGCGTGGAGCACGGCATCGGCGGCCACATTTCCACCTATGGTTCGGCGGCGACGCTATACGAAGTTGGATTCAATCATTTCTTCCGCGGCGCGGACGAAGAGTTCGAAGGCGACACCGTCTATTTCCAGGGCCACGCCTCTCCCGGCGTCTACGCGCGGGCGTTTCTGGAAGGGCGCCTATCAGCGTCGAGCAATTGGAGAATTTCCGCCGCGAGCTGAAGCCCGGCGGCGGGCTTGTCTTCCTATCCGCATCCCTGGCTGATGCCGGATTTCTGGGAGTTTCCCACCGTATCGATGGGCCTGGGCCCGATCATGGCCATTTATCAGGCGCGCTTCAATCGCTACCTCGAAAATCGCGGCCTGAAACCGGTCACGGACGCAAAGTGTGGGCGTTCCTTGGCGACGGCGAAACGGACGAGCCGGAATCGCTGGGCGCGATCACTCTGGCGTCGCGCGAACAGCTCGACAATCTGATTTTCGTGATCAATTGCAATCTGCAGCGGCTCGACGGCCCGGTGCGCGGCAACGGCAAGATCATTCAGGAACTGGAAGCGGCGTTCCGCGGCGCGGGCTGGAACGTGATCAAAGTGCTCTGGGGCAGCGATTGGGATCCGCTGTTCGCAGAGGACACCGAAGGGCTGCTGGTCAAGCGGATGGGTGAAATGGTGGACGGCGAATACCAGAAGCTGGTCGTGGAGTCGGGCGCGTACGTTCGCGAGCATGTTTTTCGGCATCGATCCGCGCCTGCTTGAAGATGGTCGAGCACCTTGCCCGACGAAACAGCTCCGCACGCTGCGGCTGGGCGGGCACGATCCGCGCAAGGTGTATGCGGCGTACAAAGCCGCGGTGGAGCATCAAGGGTTCGCCGACAGTGATTCTGGCGCGCACGATCAAGGGCTATGGCCTTGGCGAGAGCGGCGAGGGCCGCAACGTCACTCACCAGCAGAAGAAAATGAACGAAGACGAATTGCGGCAGTTCCGCTCGCGCTTCGGAATTCCCATGAGTGATGAGCAGATGGCGGAGACGCCCTTCTACCGCCCGCCGGAGGACAGCCCGGAGATTCAGTATCTGCGGGCGCGGCGCGAGGCCTTGGGCGGCTACGTTCCGACAGCGTACGGTGCGCTCCAAGCCCCTGGTGGCAGCCGGCCACGACGATCTGTTCCAGGAATTCCTCACAGGCAGCGAGGGCCGCGAAGTTTCCACCACCATGGCTTTCGTCGCGCATGCTGAGAAGATGCTGCGCGATCCGGAAATCGGCAAACTGGTCGTTCCGATCGTGCCGGATGAGGCGCGCACCTTCGGCATGGAATCGCTATTCCGCCAGGTGGGAATCTATTCGCAGCACGCGGCCAGCTTTATGAGCCGGTGGATATTCATACACTTGCTTTATTACAAGGAAGCGAAGGACGGGCAAATTCTGGAAGAAGGCATCACCGAAGCGGGATCGATGTCGTCGTTCATCGCCGCCGGCTCGGCCTATGCGACGCACGGAATCAACACGATTCCCTTTTTCATTTTTTACTCCATGTTCGGCTTCCAGCGGATTGGCGACTTGATCTGGGCCGCCGCGGATATGCGCTGCCGCGGATTCCTGCTGGGCGGCACCGTCGGGCCGCACCACGCTGGCCGGGGAAGGATTGCAGCACCAGGACGGCAATAGCCACGTTCTGGCGCTTCCCGTTCCCAACCTGCTGGCTTACGATCCCGCGTTCGCCTACGAAGTTGCGAGTAATCATCCAGGACGGCATTCGCCGGATGTACAAGGAAAACGAAAGCATCTTTTATTACATCACCGTGATGAATGAGCCGTACCCGATGCCCCCAATGCCCGACCGGTTGCAAGGACGGGATTCTGAAGGGCATGTACCGCTTCCGCGCTTCGGAAAATAAAAAATCGAAACTTCGCGCGCAGCTATTCGGCAGCGGCGCGATTTTGCGCGAAGCCCTGCAAGCGCAGGAAATGCTCGAGGAAAAATATCGGAGTGGCTGCGGACGTGTGGAGCGTGACCAGTTATAAGCAGCTTTACAACGACGGCTCGATACCGAGCGATGGAACATGCTCCATCCCGCTGAAAAACAGCGCGTTCCCTATGTGACGCAATGTCTGGCAGATGCTCCCGGTGTTCTGGTGGCCGCCTCGGATTATTTGAAGGCGCTGCCCAACGTGGTCAGCAAGTGGATGCCCCGCCGTCTATCCGCTTTGGGCACGGACGGCTTCGGCCGCAGCGAGAGCCGCGCTTCGTTGCGCAACTTCTTCGAAGTGGACTCGCGCTTTATCGCCTATTCCGCCCTGGTCGAATTGCTGCGCGAAGGGAAAATCGAAGCCTCCGTAGTGCAGAAGGCGATTCAGGAACTCGAGATCAATCTGGAAAAATCCAATCCCCGCACCTCCTAGCCGGCAGGCGGCGAACGGTCGTGGCCGATTGCAGGGACGACGGTCGCCGCATCCTTTCCGGTTTCATTGGGAAGAGTGGGGTTCTTCGCATTGCGGTTTTACTTGCAAAAAATTCCCCGTTCCCATATCGCCCCGCCCAGCAGGGCAACGCGCCAGCGGGTTGACCTGGGAACGCCATTCTCCTGAATGGCGATTGACCAGGCGCCAATCGAGCGATCGTCCTTCCCCGGGGACCCTGTGAATGACGCTTCGTGATTCGCGCGTTTGGCGCGCCACGCAGCCTATGCATCCCACCCCAACATCGAACATTGCCAGAGCGAATTAGTCAGTGACATAATCGCGCGCTACAAATATCCGCTGGGGGTCAATCATGCTGGAAGTAAAATCGTGGGAAAAGATCGAAACCGAGAAGTTGAACTCGAAGATTGGAAGAAAAATGCTGACCGGCAAGAACGCCACCGTGGCGCAGATTCTGCTGGCGCGCGATGCTGTTGTTCCCCGCCACTCGCACGAAAACGAACAATTCACCTACATTCTTTCCGGCGCGCTGAAATTTACGTTCGACGATCAGGAATCCGTGGTGGTTCACGGCGGCGAAGTGCTGTTTATTCCCTCGAATGTGCCCCATTCCGCTGTGGCCCTGGAAGATACCCTGGACCTCGATATTTTTGCGCCCCGCCGCGAAGATTGGATCAATAAGACCGATGCATACCTGCGCGGGGAGTGATCGTCAATCGAGGAGCTGAACCATGGACTTGGGATTGAACGGACGCGTTGCAATTGTCGCCGCGGCCAGCACGGGCCTGGGGCGAGCCGTGGCAATTGAATTCGCTCGGGAAGGCGCGGAAGTTGCCATCTGCGCCCGCCGCGCCGAAGAATTGGAAAAAGCCGCGTTAGAAATCCGGAAGGCAGGTGGATGCGAAGCGCTCCGCCAGGTCTGCGACGTCACCGATGATTCGGCTATCCACAAGTTCGTCGAAGCGGTGGAGAACAAATTTGGCCGGGTGGATATTTGCGTCACCAACGCCGGCGGCCCGCCCTCGAAAAAATTCCTCGAAACCACGAATGAAGAATGGCGCAGAGCGGTGGAGATGAATTTGATGAGCGCGGTTTCATTCGCGCGAGAGGTGCTTCCCCGCATGCGTAAGAATCACTGGGGACGCTTGATTACCATCACTTCCATGTCCGTGAAGCAGCCCGTGGAGGGATTGATTCTGTCGAACTCCATTCGCGCCGCCGTCGCGGGGCTTGCCCGCACCTTGGCCAATGAATTCGGCGCCGACGGCATTACTGTGAATAACGTCTGCCCCGGCTATACCGCCACGGATCGGCTTAATGAACTGGCAGACAAGAGGGCCGCCACCGCAGGTCTCTCGCGCGAAAAGATTTTTGAACAAATGGCTCTGCAAATACCGCTGGGAAGAATTGCCAAACCGGAAGAATTCGCGGCCATGGTCACGTTCCTAGCGTCCGAACGGGCCAGCTATATCACCGGTACCACGACTGCCGTGGACGGCGGCTGGGTGAAAAGCCTGCTGTAGGCTCAGGCATCGGCGCAAAACAGATCCGGCGCAGCCGTGGGGTGCGGCTGCGCCGGGTGGCTGAGAGGGCTAAGGCTAGGGCTGCTTGGTTATGGGGCCGCCTGGATCAGCGGGTTGATGATGTTGGCCAGCGCTGCGTCGGAGATGGTCTTCTCGATGTAGAAACGCTGGTTGGCTGGCGATTGCGTCCAGGTGTTGGCTCCGGTCGAGGCGTCTACCGTGGTGTTGCCGTTCGATCCGCCGAAGACGAAGGTGGTGCCCAGGCCGCGCACCGCGTACAGGATCGCGGCTTGCGTCCACGCTCCCACCATATTCGAGCAATACTTTCCATTGCTGCAGAACAGGTTGTAGGCCAACTTGATCGGGTTGCTGTTCGGATCGGCGTTGGCTGCCGGGCCGGTGATGGTCGAGCCGCCTACTTCATTTCCCACCGAAATGATGGCCGTGGGCCAGTTGGCGAACACATAGCTGGCTGCCACCGAATCGAATGCGAAGTTCGACGTGCCGGGATTTCCCGAACTGGGGAACCAGCCCGACGCCGGAATCAGCGCCGCCACTTTCTGGGCTACCAGTTGCGAGCCGGTCTTCGGGCTGATCGAATCCGCCGGACTCTTCAGCAGGGCCATCAGCGGTTCGTAGAAGCCGCCGGCCACGATGTAGACGCTGCCATTCGGCGCCGCCGCCAGCGCTTGCCGGTAGACCGTGGTGGAATCCGGGAAGTTCGCGCGGGTCTGGCTGGAGTTGCCGAATTGCGCGGCCACTTGCTGGGTGTAATAGCTGAACGTGCTGCTGTAGCTGTTCGGCGTGTTGCCTTGATACGCGCCGATGGGCGTGGCGGCGTGATTGTAATAAGAGGCTATCGCAGCCGCTGCCGGTGCGCTGTAGGGATTGGTGGACGAGATGATGATCGCCAGCACGTTCGATTCTTTCCGTTTGGTGAGCTGCCACAACAGCGCCATGTCGCCCACGTCGTCGGTGTCATCCGCCAGGTCGTCGTCCAAAATCACATTCACCGCGCCAGCGGTAAGCGGCGGGGTAACGTTGATGGTGGTCTGAGCGGTGGAAGTGCCGCCGTTGTTCGTCGCGGTCAGCGTGTAGGTGGTAGTCACCGTGGGCGAAACCGTGATCGAGGAAGTTCCCGTCACGCTGCCCACTCCGCCGTTGATCGAAAGCGTCAGCGCTCCGGTGACGGACCATGAAAGAGTGGAGCTTGATCCCGAATTAATCGCCGTGGGATTCGCCGTGAACGAACTGATGGCCGGCTTGGGATTCGATACCTTCACCGATACGGCCGTGGAAGTTGCCGAGTTATTCGACGTATCGGTAGCGACCGCGGTCAGAGTGTGATTGGCGTTGGTCGCCGGCGTGGTATCCCACGACATCGTGTAGGGCGCAGTTGTGATCGCGCTTCCCAGATTCGCTCCGTCCAACTGGAATTGAACGCTGGCCACGGCCACGTTGTCTGAAGCATTGGCCATCAGGGTTACCGTGCCGTTCACCGTCGTTCCCGCGGTGGGCGAGGTGATCGAAACCGTGGGCGGAACCGTTTCCGCCGTGACGGTGAGGGTCGTCTGCGAAGTCACCGTGCCGTTGCTGTTCGTCGCCGTCAGCGTGTACGTGGTGGTCGTCGTGGGAGACACAACTTTTGAGGTGGTTCCCGTAACCGTGCCCACTCCGCCGCTGATCGAAAGCGTGGGCGCCGGCGTGCCCGTGACCGTCCACGATAACGTGGACGAGTTGCCATTCGAGATCGACGCAGGCGTGGCGATAAACGATGAAATCACCGGAGGCGTATTCGAAACGGTGACCCCGACGCCAGCCGAAGTGGCGGTGTTCCCGGAAGTATCGGTGGCCACGGCCGTCAAGGTGTGCGCGGCGTTCGAAGCTGCCGTGGAATTCCAGGAAATCGAATAAGGCGAAGTAGTGATTGCCGCGCCAATGTTGGCGCCATCGAGCTTGAATTGCACGCTGGCCACGGCAACGTTATCGGCTGCGTTGGCGGACACCGTAACCGTGCCGGTCAAAGTGGATCCCGCGGTGGGAGCCGTCATCGAAACCGTGGGAGGAGTGGTGTCGGAGGCCGGCGTCGTGCCCGTGAGCCCGACTTGGTGCGGGCTGCCCGCGGCGTTGTCTGAAATGGTGACCGAGCCGGACTGGCTTCCCGAGACCGTCGGAGAAAATTTGACGCTGATGGTGCAACTCGCGTTGGCAGCGAGCTTCGAAGGGCTCAGCGGACAGGTGTTCGTCTGTGAGAATGGCGCGCCGGCTGCGATGCTCGAAATGGTGAGGGCCGCGGTACCCGTATTGGTGAGCGTGACGCCTTGCGCCGCGCTGGTGGTGTTCACTGCCTGATTCGCAAACGTCAAGCTAGCCGCCGACAACGTAACGGCCGGCGCTGTTGTAACGGTTCCCGTGCCAGAAAGGCTGATGGATTGAGGGCTGTTCGCTGCGTTATCCGCGGCCAGGAAAGTTGCCGTGCGCGTGCCTGCCGCGCTGGGCGTGAAAGTGATGTTGGCGGTGCAGGACGCGCCTGCTGCCAACGAGAATGGACAGTTGGTGGTGAACGAAAAATCGCTGGCGTTGCTTCCCGTAAATGAGCCGCTGACCAACTGCAGGGCTAAGGTTCCGGTATTCGTTACCGTCAAAGTTTGCGCCGCGCTCTGCGTGCCTACCGTTTGGCTGGCGAAGGTGAAGCTCGAAGGCGCCAGGGTGACTACTGGCGAACCCTGCGCCTGCACCGTTCCCGGCGCCACGATCGAAAATCCAACCAGGATCATCAGCAGGACGAGCACTTTCCCGGGGCGCAGTCGAGCGAGGAGTTCTGCTTGGGCATCCCCAAATGACTGAGAATGTGAGCGAGACCGGCCGTGTGCGGGGCCTGTACCATGCTGTTGACAGGTCACTTGCTCGTTCACAAACCACCTCCGGAGGGATGATCGTTCCACAGTACTGCCAGCCGTTAGAGACACGCGAAGCTTGCCCATGCAGCCTCTAGGTGCAATCCAAAGCCCATACCATCTCCAGCTAAATAAAGGGGTTAGCGTGTACAGCCTAGGAACACAAGAGGCCATTTGCCCAATCCACTTCCACAGAAGAGAAATCCCTTTCCCTCCCCTCCTGTACCAAAGGACAGACACAAACTGTCCGTTAGGACAGGCCCCCCACCTGTACCCCCCACCTGCACCTGCCAGGCGCGCAAAAAAGGAATTGTGAGCGAGCGAAACGATTTGCCAATGGGAAGTGCATGAGACGCGAACGAGAAACGTGGGTGCGTCCAAATTGCGAAATACTTTTGGGCAAGAAAACTAGTGAGAAAGAAGAATGCGAAAATCGCGCAAATTATTTCCGGTAGGACCTGTGATGATCGCGTCGCTGAGGCGCTCAAAGAAGGAATAAGAGTCGCTGCGTTTAAAAAAGTCCGCTGGATCAAGGTTCGCCGCTTGTGCCCGCCGCAAGGTATCACCGTCGGCCACCGCACCAGCCGCCATGCTATTGCCATCGATTCCGTCGGTTCCCGCGCTGAGAACGGAAACCGGGCGGCCGGCAATTTTTTCGACGCAGGCGAGGACTAAGGCGGAGTTTCGTCCGCCCAAACCGTTGCCCGTCACAGGGCTGCTGACTTCTCCATCCGAAATCACAGCTACTGGTATCCCGGGTTGGGTCAATTGAAGTTCGGCAAGCTGCGCGAGCAAATAATCGGCGGCTTTTTCGATCGGCCAGCCGTCCGTTGAATCGTCGCAGATAGCCAGAAAGCCGTGCGCTCCGGCGGCCTGATGTCCGTGATGAAACAAATCGTGCATGCCGAGCAGGAGAGAGAAATCGGCACGGGCGAATGCCGGATCATTTTCCTTGGGAGTTTCGCGAAGTGTTTGCGCAAGAAAAGTTTCTTGAATTGCCGGCGGCAATTTAGGCAGCAGGGAAAATTCCCGCACAACGCGCTGGGCATCTTGCACCGTGGTGGGATCGGGCAAAGTGGGCCCAGAGGCCAGAGCCGACTCGTGGCCTTGCGGAACATCGGAAACGCCCAGGGTAATTTTCGTCGCTCGTGGAGCGGCAGCGGCCAGACGGCCGCCCTTGGTGGCAGAAAGATGTTTGCGCACTGCGTTGATCTGTTCGATCGGAGCGCCACAGGTGACGAGCGCGCGATGAAGATGCTGAAAATCCTCGAGCGAAATATTAGGATCCAGCGGCTGCTCGACAAGCGCCGACCCTCCGCCGGACAGCAAAAAGAAAATAAGCGTGCGTTCATCACACGCGGAGAGACGGCGCAAGATTGCGTTTCCCGCACGAAAACTTTCCGCCGTCGGCACGGGATGGCCGGCGACAATCATCTCCCAACCGGGCAGCGTTCTCGGCGGTACAGAGGACGTAACCAGAATGCCGCTGACTTCAAAATCCGGAGCCAGAAGGTCCGCGAGACCTTCGGCCATTGGGAAAGCAGCTTTGCCGATGGCGATTCCGACGATTTCTTCATACCCGGCAAGATCGATTGTGCGATCCGCAACCTGAATGCAAGTACCACTGCGAGCGAGCTTGTCTACCAGCGTGGAGCGAATATCGATTGCAGCCAGCGTTTCTTGAAATATCTTCAGCGCGATATTCTTCAAGTCTTGCAAAGGCACAACTCCCCGATCGGGCGATCCGCACCAGCTAAGAACTCTCAGGCTTTCTCTAACACGAGGGCTCCGGCGCGAGCCACGTCAACGTCCTGGTCCTCCGTGCCAGCACTGACACCGATAGACCCGACCGGCTGGCCATCCACGATCAGAGGAATCCCGCCGCGAATCGGAATTTGATATTTGGGGCAGGCCAAGGCAAGCCCCAGAGCCAGCACAACATTTGGCTGGTCGCCAGACATTGCGGGACCGGTGGGAGAGCGGCGGACGGCCGCGGCTCGAGCTTTCACCATCGCGATCTCGATGGAGGATAGTTTCGCTCCATCCATGCGGGAAAATAAGAGCAAATGGCCGCCTTCATCCATGATCGCAATGCTCATGGGGCAATTCATTTCCAAAGCGCGTTGCTGGGACGCAGCGAGCACCGCGCGGGCGCCTTCTAGAGTCAATTTAGGATGATTCCGCGTAACCAGATGCATGAATATCTCCGAGATTCTTTAGTTTTATGGAGCGCTGCTATTCGAGCACTTCGGGATTCAGAGCGTTGGGCGGACGCTTGCCCTGGAACAGAGCCACGACATTTTCCGCCGCCATCACAGCCATTTTTGTGCGCGTTTCGACTGATGCGCTGGCAATATGCGGGGCCAGGATCACGTCTTTGCGCTCGATGAGCGCCGGGTGTGCTTTCGGTTCATTCTCGTAAACGTCGAGACCAGCGCCCGCTAACTTTTTGGCCTCCAGCGCCGCGGCCAATGCGCCTTCGTCCACCACTGGCCCGCGCGAAGTGTTGATCAGGTACGCGGTCGGTTTCATCTTGGCTAGATTCTGAGCGTTGATCAAGTGCCGTGTGGAAGGAAGCAAAGGAACATGCACGGAAATGAAATCCGATTCAGCAAAGAGGCGATCCAGGCTGACGAACTCCGCGTGAAGTTCTTTTTCGACTTCGGGAGAAACGCGTTGCGCGTCGTGGTAAATAACACGCATGTTGAAGCCATGCGAGCGGCGAGCGAGCCCACGGCCAATCCTGCCGAATCCGATGATGCCAAGGGTCTTCCCCCAAACATCGCCACCGCAAAGCTGGTCCAGGTCCCAGCCCGGCCAGGTTCCCGAGCGCATCCAGGCATCCGCTTCGACCAGCCTGCGCGCCACCGCCATGATTAGAGTCCAGGCAAAGTCCGCGGTTGTGTCGTCGAGCACGCCGGGAGTATTTGTAGCGACAACTTTGTGCCTGGAGCAGGCGGCGAGATCTATATTGTCGTATCCAACGGAAACGGTGGAGGCGATGCGCAGTCTGGGAGCGGCTTCGAGCAACTCTTCGTTTACTTTTTCAGTGAGCAGGCAAACCAGAGCGTCTTTATCCGCAACCCGCTGGAGCAGTTCGTGGCGGGAAATTCGATCCGGATCCGTCCAATATTCCACTTCGAAATGCTGGTTGAGAATGTTTCGCGCCGCTTCGAACAGCGGGCGCGTCGAAAGGACCTTTGGCTTACTCACGCATCACCCCAGAGTGCAAAATTAAGAGTTGGTCAGTAGCATAGAATCGAGAGAAGTGTCAACGCAGCGTACCGAAAGATATTGCGGCAGAGCGCGCAGAAGAAGCGCAATCGCGCGGAATCTGCAGCGGTGAAAATTTAGCATGGGAATGGGATGAATATGAACACCGGCCGGCATGACGGCGCGTTCGTTGACTCCGCGGCGGACGCGCGACTATAGTGGCAAACGAGGCGCGGCGAATTTTCCCCTCCTGAAATCCATGGACGCAAAACTGCTTCGCGAACTCGAAGATGTGCTCGGCCCTCACGGCGTGCTGCATACGCAAGATGATCTTATGCTTTATGAGTACGACGGATCCGTGGAAATCGCGCGGCCGGATTGCGTGGCCTTTCCGCGGGAGACAGCGCATGTAGTTAAGATTGTCGAACTGGCGAACCGTTACCAAATTCCGATGGTGGGCCGCGGGTCCGGCACCGGACTTTCGGGCGGGGCGATCGCAAGGCATGGAGGAATCCTTGTGGTTTTTTCGCGAATGAATCGAATCCTGGAAATTGACATTGAGAACCAGCGCGCCGTGGTTCAGCCAGGCGTGGTGAATTCTGATTTGTCGTTGGCAGTCAAGCACGCGGGGCTGCACTACGCTCCTGATCCATCGAGCCAGAAAGCGTGCACGATCGGCGGCAATGTCTCCGAGAATGCCGGCGGGCCGCATACACTGGCCTACGGGGTAACGGCAAATCACGTCCTCAGCCTGGAAATGGTGATGCCCACCGGCGAAACAATCCGGGTGGGCGGAAAAGCACTCGATTCTCCCGGCTACGATTTAACCGGGCTTTTCGTTGGTTCGGAAGGCACCTTCGCCTTCGTCACTGAAATCACGGTGAAATTAACCAGGAATCCCGAAACCATCAAGACCCTGCTGGCGATTTACGACCGGGTGGACGACGCCACAGAGAGCGTTGTGGAAATTACGGCGCGAGGGATCACTCCTGCCGCGTGCGAAATGCTGGATGGCTGGACGATTCGCGCGGTAGAAGCCTGGGTGCATGCAGGTTTTCCGCCGGATTGCACCGCACTGCTGCTGCTGGAAGTGGATGGACTGCGTGAAGCCGCGGAGCCCCAAGCAGAGGAGATTGCCGAAGTATGCAAGTTGCACCACGCACGCGAAGTGCGAGTGGCGCGCGATGCGAAGGAGCGCGACCTGCTTTGGAAGGCGCGCAAGAATGCATTCGGAGCCGTGGGCCGGCTGTCGCCCACCTATTACACACAAGACGGAGTAATTCCCCGCACCAAACTGCCGGCAACGCTCCGGCGAATTGAAGAGATCGGGAAGAAATATGGTTTCGAGGTTGGCAATATCTTTCACGCGGGCGATGGCAATCTCCACCCGATTATTCTGTTCGATGCGCGCGATCCGGAACAATTCCGGCGCGCCGTGGCCACGGCGGATGAAATCATTGCGTGGTGCGTCGAGGCGGGCGGCACAATCACCGGCGAGCACGGCGTGGGAATGGAAAAGGACCGGCTGATGCCGCTGCTTTTTAGCGAAGAGGAACTCAAGTTGATGCGCAGCGTGCGCGACGCCTTCAATCCTCAAGGACTTTTGAATCCCGGCAAGATTTTCCCGAGCGGCAAGGGCTGCGGCGAAATCCATGTGCGGCCTTTGCCGGTGAAGGGCGATCCATTGGCACCTTCCAGATGACATTCGCGGCCCGCAGCACTGTTACGGCACAGCTTTGCGATATCGTGGGCAGCGAGCATTTGACCGCTGACCAGGGGCAACTTGCCGGCTACGAGGTCGATGGCGTGCGGCCTTTCGCAGCGGCGCGCCCGGGGACTGCGGAAGAGATCTTGGAATTGGTCCGGCTTTCCGTTGCAGAGAAGCTTGCAGTGATTCCTTGCGGGTCGCGAACTAAATTGCAAATTGGAATGCCTCCGGCCCGATATGATCTGGCGATCGAATTGACGCGGATGAACCGCGTGCTGGACTACGAGCCAGATGATCTTACGCTGGGCGTCGAAGCTGGAATCCCACTGCTCGAATTGCAGATAGCGCTTGCGGAGCGGAATCAATTCCTGCCGCTAGCGGCGCCGTTTTTCAGCCGAGCCACGATGGGCGGCACGATCGCGTCCAATGTGGATACGCCATTTCGCCAAGCTTACGGGACAGCACGGGATTTTGTTCTGGGGATGGAATTTGTGTCTGGCGAAGGCGTGAAGATGAAGAGCGGGGCCCGGGTGGTGAAAAGCGTCACCGGATACGATTTGCACAAGCTGATGATCGGGGGGCTGGGGACACTGGGCATCATCACGCGCATTAATTTCAAGACATTTCCACGGCCGCGGGCAAGCCGGACTTTTCTCGCAACATTCACGGATGCGAATGACGCACTTGAGCTCCGCAATAAGATCGCCCAATCGGTATTGACCTTGAACACGCTGGAAATTTTGAATCTACCAATGTGGCGAATGCTCGCCGGCAAAGCGACCGGCAAAATCGAGTCCTCGCTGGTTCTCGATTTCTTGGGTTCCACATCCGAGTGGATTGTAGCAACCAGCTATAGCGGCAACGAACAGATGCTCAAGCGTTGCACAACCGACCTAACAAGCATGGCGGAAGCGTCGAGCGCTGTAAGTACGTTTGTGCCTGAAGAGGCAGAAAGACGATGGGTTTGGGATCGCTTGTGCGAAGCGATTCCGATCGTGCTCGAGGCCTATCCAGCAGCCACGATTGTTCGAATATCCGTATTGCCAACGGAAATGGGAACCCTGTTCGCCAATCTGCAGCAAATCGCGGAGCAGTGCCAACTGCCAACGGCAATACTCGCGCGAGGAATTGGAGTTATTTATTGCGCCCTGTTGCCCAGCGCCAGAGAAGATCCGCTACACAAATTAGTCAATGCTTGCGGCGCGATTTTTGGAACAGCCCAGAAACTGGGCGGGCACGCGATGATTCCGTGGTGCCCGGCGGCGTTGAAACAGGATGTAAACGTGTGGGGCCAGCCGCGCAACGATTTTATGCTGATGAAAAAGATAAAAAAGGTTTTTGATCCCCGTGGCATCTTCAGCCCCGGCCGCTTCGTGGGAGGGTTGTAGGTTCATGGCCGAGGTTCCCATTGCAACCGTGCCGCTTGAGAGTGGATTCCGCGGTTCCGAAAAACCTCAATATGAAGATCTGGCACGCTGCGTCCATTGTGGACTGTGCCTGAATCACTGTCCCACATACCGTCTTTGGGGAATGGAGGCGGACTCACCGCGTGGGCGAATCCGGCAAATGGAGCTGGTGGATCAAGGCAAGATGGCAGTGACGGAATCGTTCGTCACGCATATGGACCGTTGCCTGGATTGCCGGGCGTGTGAAACGGCATGCCCTTCGGGCGTGGAATACGGCAAGCTGGTTGAATTGACGCGCGGGCAGATTGCGCAAGTTTACCGGCGGCCCTTCTTTTCCCGCGCCATAAGCGACATTGTGTATCGCAAGCTGCTGCCAAATCCTGGGCGGATCGCGGCGGTTGCCCGGCTGCTGCGGCTGTACCAGAAATCCGGCTTGCAGCGGCTGGCGCGTGCCGCGGATTTTTTGGGAATGGCGGGGCTGCGGACTAAGGATTTACTGTTGCCGCCGATTGATTCCGATTTTTTCTTTTCACGTTTGGGCCAGACATTTCCTGCCACCGGCGTCCGGCGCGCGCGTGTGGCATTTTTTGCGGGCTGCGTGGCACAGGTAACATTTTCAGCGCTTAACGAAGCCACCATTCGCGTGTTGCAGGCGAACGGATGCGAGGTGGTGGCGCCGCCAAGGCAACTCTGCTGCGGCGCGCTTGCCGCACATGCCGGAGTGCGCGAAACGGCCCGAGAATTAGCGCGCGCGAACATGGATTCTTTTTCCGGTGATGGTTTCGATGCCATCGTCACAAACGCGGCTGGCTGCGGATCAACGCTGAAGGAATATACGCATCTGTTTTCCGGCGTTTCCGCGGAACACGAGCGGGCCGCGGCCTTTTCGAGCAAAGTGAGGGATGTGACGGAATTCCTCGCGGAGCTCGGATTGACGGCGCGACTGAATGCATTGCCGATGCGGGTGACGTATCAGGACTCCTGCCATTTGCTGCACGGGCAGAAGATTCGCGAAGCTCCTCGCAAGCTAATCCAGTCAATTCCAGGGATTGAATTTGTCGAGATGCCGCATTCGGATTTGTGCTGCGGCTCGGCGGGCGTTTACAACGTTACGCAACCCGAAGCCTCAATGTCACTGCTGAAAGACAAGATGGCCAACGCACGGTCAACGGCTGCCCCGCTGATTGTGACGGCAAATCCGGGCTGTATCCTGCAACTGCGGGCCGGGGCAAAAATTCACAAGACCGGACAGGAAGTTCTCCACGTGGTCGAACTTCTGGAGCGTTCCATTGCCGCACCGTAGTCACATCTCTGTAACATTTCTTAGGACACGGAATAGGATACGATCTTGACCCACGGGGTAGCGTTTCGTACTTTATAAGGCGCTGCTCAAGGTTGGCGATTGTCTTTGCAGGCCAATCACTTGGCGTCGCTGCTGGGACGAAGAGTCCAAATCAGAATCTAGCTAATCCGGAGGCACCATGAGCGAGTTTGACCCGCACGTCCTGGATGAAAAGCGAATTGCGCCGCCGGAGGAATTCAGCAGCCGGGCCCGCGTCAAGTCACTGGAACAGTATCAGGAGATGTACGATCGGGCCGCGAAGGATCCGGAAGCTTTTTGGGGCGAACAGGCGGGGATGCTCGACTGGTTTGAGACGCCGACTAAAATATTGGAATGGGAGGTGCCGCATGCCAAGTGGTTTGTGGGAGGCAAACTCAACGTTGCCTACAATTGCCTGGACCGTCACCTGGAAAAGAACGGGAATAAGCCCGCAATCTATTGGGAAGCCGAAGATGGCGCGACACTGCAATACACGTACGCCGAGCTGCACGAGCGCGTTTGCAAGTTTGCAAACGTGCTGCTGACGTTGGGAGTGAGGGCCGGGGATTGCGTGGCGATTTACCTGCCGATGATCCCCGAATTGCCGATTTCGATGCTGGCCTGCGCTCGAATCGGCGCGGTGCATTCGGTGGTGTTCGGAGGATTCAGCGCTCCGGCGCTGGCGGACCGGATCAAGGATGCCGGATCGAAACTGCTGATCACCGCCGATGGCGGATATCGCCGGGGACGAGTGATCCCCCTAAAAGAAACGGCGAATGCAGCGGCCGATAGCTGCCCGACGATTGAGAAAGTGATTGTCGTCAAACGCACCGGTGAAAAGGTGGCCTGGAAAGAAGGGCGTGATCTGTGGTGGGAAGAATTGGAAAAGAAAGAGAATTCGAGCTGCCCGGCCACGCCGTTTGATTCGGAACAACCGCTCTACATCCTTTATACCAGCGGCACAACCGGGAAACCGAAAGGCGTGATGCACACTTCGGCAGGATATTTGCTGCAATGCATGTGGAGCACGCGGCTGGTATTCGATTTGAAAGAAGAGGATGTGTATTGGTGCACGGCTGATATCGGCTGGGTGACTGGACACAGCTACATCGTTTACGGGCCATTGGCGAACGGCGTGAGCATGGTGATGTATGAAGGCGCTCCAGACCATCCGCGGCGCGACCGCTTCTGGGAATTGATCGAGCGCTACAAGGTGACGATCCTTTATAGCTCGGCTACCGCCGTGCGCGCTTTTATGCAATGGGGGGACGACTGGCTGGCCAAGCATGATTTATCCAGCCTCAGGTTACTGGGAACAGTAGGAGAACCGATTAACCCGGCCGCTTGGAAGTGGTATTTCGAAGTAATCGGGAAAAACCGCTGCCCTATTGTGGATACCTGGTGGCAGACAGAGACAGGTTCGATCATGATTTCACCGCTTCCCGGAGCCACACCGACCAAACCGGGCTCGGCAACGATGCCGCTGCCTGGCGTGGCCGCCAAGGTGGTGAACATGCAGGGCGTGCCTGTGAAGCCGGGCGAGACCGGTTACCTGGTGATCGAAAAGCCGTGGCCATCGATGTTGCGGACCATTTATGGGGACGACGAGCGTTATCGCCGCGATTATTGGGGCAAAATTCCCAATGTCTATTTTACTGGTGACGCGGCCCAATGCGACGCGGATGGCTATTTCTGGGTACTGGGGCGAGTGGATGACGTAATCAAAGTGGCTGGCCACCGGCTCAGTTCGATGGAGATTGAGAGCGCGCTGGTGAGCCATGCCGCCGTAGCGGAAGCGGCGGTAGTGGCGCGGCCTGATGATATCAAGGGCGAGGCGATTGTATGCTTCGTGACGCTGCGGACGGGGCAGGCGCCCAGCCTGGAAATGAAGCGTCTGTTGTCCGATCACATCGCCAATGTGATCGGCACGATTGCCCGCCCCGCGGAGGTGCGCTTCGCAGATGTGCTGCCGAAGACACGCAGCGGCAAGATCATGCGGCGGCTTCTGCGGGAGCTTGCGCACAAGGGCGGAATCACGGGTGACACGACTACCCTGGAAGATCTCTCCGTGATCGCCCACCTGGCGCAACAGAAGAGTGACGATGAAGTCTAAGGAATGGCAAGTCGCGCGACGTGATTTCTTCGGCTGGTACTAATTTGAGGATGGCTCGAACAGTTTGGCGGCGACGCGGGTAACCAGCCGGCGCGGGGCGAGCCGCTGGCCTTGGACACCAAGTCGATTAGCCGTTCCGGAAATTACACTGCTTTTTCCCTTCGCTAGAGCCTCCAAACCAACTTGTGCCACTTTTTCGGCTGATTCCGCATGACGGAATGAGCGGTCTGGCTGGCCGGCGACCTGTTGGAATTCCGTGCGTGTGGAACCAGGACATAGCGCGCAGACCCGCACGCCGAATCCCTTTACTTCTTCAGCCAGGGCTTCGGCAAAAAGCAGGTCGAATGCTTTGGAGGCAGCGTAAGTGGTAATGTATGGAACACCTTGAAACGCTGCCGTGGAAGCCACGATGAGAATGTCTCCGCGTTTCCGCTCGATCATTCCCGGAAGATAGAGGTGAGTGAGGTGGACTACGGCGGAAACGTTTACCTGGATCATCTGGAGCTGGCGGGCCCGGTTGGACTTCTGGAATGCGCCATAGGCTCCAAAGCCGGCATTGTTTACGAGCAGGTCTATTTGGATTCCCTTCGCTTGCGTGAAGGCGAATATTTCATCGGGGGCATTGGGGAGAGATAGGTCGGCGGCGTAAAATTCGGTTCGAATTTTGTTCTTTTCGCTGAGCTTGGCAGCCAATTGCTCGATGCGCTGGTGGCGCCTGGCGGTCAATACGAGATTCGTTCCCACTGCCGCCAACTTCTCGCAGATCGCGCGGCCAATTCCGGCGCTAGCGCCTGTTACGAGCGCCCACTTCCCTTTCCAGCGATCCATTTGCAGGGTCCCCCTATGGAGAATGGGAAATAAGAGCACAATTTATACTGTTTTGCAGAGGAAAATAAGTGGAGGACGAAGGGAAAATTAATTAAAGCAGCCTTGAACCTAAGCAGCGCGTGGACGATCAGACGGAAGCACAGCTTCGCGGAGCCGCACGCCCTGTTTTTTCATATGATCGAGCAATCGGCGAGCCCAAACGAATTCCGCAGCCAAGAGGCTAAGTGCAAAGAGGATAGTAAGCCATCCGGGACCGGGAGTGAGGAGCATGACAACTCCGACGGACAACAAAGTGTAACCACCTGCGATTTTCAGGTAACGCTTTGCCGCATTCGGCTTCTCTGCTTCCTTTTCGGGCAACTGGGTTCCTCTCAGCTTCGATGTGTGTTAGATGCAACAGGAAGCATTTCGGATGTTAAAGTTGCAAGTGCAGGGCCAAATTTTTCCGCCGCGGAGATTTCACAAGCCCTGTGCTGTTAATGGCAAGAGGAAGAGGGCGGAAATATTCAGCGCTGGATCGCTCTCATTCTGGAAAAAATTGCGGACCGAGGATCGGAATGCAACTCAAAAGCGTGCGAACGGAAATTCCCGAAGGGTCGAATCTAATCCTTGGGCATAGTCACTTCATAAAGACGGCCGAGGACCTTTACGAAATTATCGTGAATACGGTGCCCGGCGCCAAGTTTGGCATTGCCTTCAATGAAGCTTCGGGGCCGTGCCTGGTGCGGGTCGAATCCAATGATGACGAGCTGCGGCGGCTCGCCGTTCAGAATGCGCAAGCGATTGCCGCCGGACACTTGTTCGTTATCCTGGTGCGCCAGGCGTATCCCATTAATCTGCTCAGCCGAATCAAGGATTGCCTCGAAGTTTGCTCGATCTTCTGCGCAACCGCGAATCCTGTGGAAGTGATCGTGGCGGAAACGGAACAGGGGCGGGGGGTGCTGGGCGTGGTGGATGGCTCGTCCCCGAAGGGAGTGGAAGGGGCGGAGGACGTCCGCAAACGCCGGGAGTTCTTACGTAACATCGGCTATAAGCTCTGAACCAAGCCGGAATATTCGAGCGGAAATTGCTTTCTGGCATAGTTCAGTGGATCGTTTTGGGGAGCCCGAATGCTTGCGGCTCGCCAACATCTTTCCTTTTTGTGCCGAGCATGCTCCTGTTTGCTTTGGCCGGAGGGCGGATGGCGCACGGGAATGGGTATTGAGTACCGGCCTGCTCGATGCTGCTCTTGGGTCTGGGCGGCATAGGTCGCTATCGCAAAGGTTCAAGCCGCCGGCACCCAAAGCCGAACTTTTTGGAAAACAATCCTAGGTGAAATCGGAATCAAGATCACGTTTCCCATGGCTCAGGCCGCCCGGATTGTGAACATGATCCCGAAAGAATGAGGTGGGGCCAGTGGCATCGTGAAGATCGAACGGTACGTCGATTGGAAGATGAATGGCGGAGAGGGTGGGATTTGAACCCACGAGCCCGGTTTTGCCAGGCTACCCGCTTTCGAGGCGGGCTCTTTCAACCGCTCAGACACCTCTCCGTGCCGGTTGATCAGCAGCAAGATTAGCAGAGGAGTTGGCGGCGAACAACTGGCGCTGCCGCGGAACGTGACGAGACCAGAAGCGGAACGGCGGCGCTGCCGCAAATGATCTATCGCGAATTCGACTTCGGCAAGAGAGCAATTTTCAATCGCCCATTTTCGTGCCAGCCGGCAATGATGCGATTCGCAAGCGGGAAGGGCCGATCCGGATCGCTATACTCCTTGGCCAGCGAAGGCGGATCCAGAATCCAGATAGGGCCATACTTCCCAATCCACAAACTGTGGCGATGTCCGCTGATGACGGCGAACTCCGCATTCGGCCTCTGCACCACGGCTTTTTCGAGAATGGTAAGCAGCTTTTGTCCACTGGTAGCCTGGTTCCCCAGCGATCCGTATTCAAAGATCTCAGTTCCCTGCCAGGACCAGGGAAACCACCAACGATCGGGACCGCTTCCCAGGATTTCATCGCTGCGTCCGGTGGGAGGATGATGATCCAGGATGAAAATTGTATCCAGGCTGGAGGGCAGCCCGGTGTCCAGCAGCGCGACCAGCGCCCGTAATTGGTCATCATCGATGTCGCCAAAGGCGGTTCCGTCTTCCCTCTGGCCGGAAGAAGAATTGAGGATGATCACGGCGGTTCGGGAATCCGAACCGACCCAGTAAAGAGGAAATGCCGTACTAATCAGGGAATTCCAAAACTGTTCCCGCCGGGATTGCACGACGCGTTCCAGCAAAAGAACCGGCGGCAAACCGATGGGCTTTCCGCGCCAGTCCCGGGGAGCAAAGACGTTCCACTCTTCGTCGGATTGGCGTTGTAAATTCTGCAATTCTTGCGATGTCAGGTTGAGGCTTGGTAGAGCCTTTAATTCCTCGGCCAGATTGCGACCGCTGCGCACTCGAATTTCCGGAGCTTTTTCAGCGACGAAAGTCAAATATGCCCCCGCCATGCCGGCAATTCCGCCGCGGTCCGGTCCCGTGGAAATGTCGTGGTTGCCAGGAGCCGCCAGCACAGTGAGGCCAGGGGAAGATTTTTCGATTAACGAGGTGAGAATGGTCCATGCCTTTGGATTCCCGCGATCCGTTAAGTCGCCGGAGATGAGCAAGAGCTTTGGCTTGCACGGAAGTCCGCCGAGTAAAGACTGCAATCTAGCCGGGGATGAAAAGCCATTCAACTGGTCAGAAGTATCTCTGGTCGCCTTGATGTGGAAATCGCTCAGGGCCACGAAATCACAGTCAGCGGGAGAGGTTCGGGAAATCAATTGTTCAATATTCAACTGCTGCGCCTTGGGCACGGCCCGCGACTTCAGAAACCCGCTGGCTAATATCGCGCCAAAGCAGAAGTACACGAAAACCGCGAGCGTCAACAGTTGAATCAGGTAGAGATTAAATCGCCGTCCGGGCCAGCGCTTGGTCCAGCACAGCTTCAGAAACCATCCGAAAATGAGGAAAACCAGAAGCCCCAGCAAGATCGCCATGGACGCGCCGCTCGAAAACGCGGGAGCGACGAACAGAAGCACCGCGCTGGCCGCGACCAACGGCAACCAATAAGCTAATAAATTTTCGGGCAGATCCCGCAACGCGACTGCAAATTCTGAATTATTCCCTTCGTCTTTCCGCGACCGGCTTCTTTCCCCAAGCAAAACAACCACTTCGAACTCGATCAGACAAAGGAGCAGGAAGAATGGAACGGGAGCAGGCATCGAGCCCTCGCACGAAACATTCGAAGCATCGTTTGAGTAAATCCCCCAGAGATTAAACTAAGCGCGTGCTCCAGCGTCCGAAACGATGAAGATGCTCAGATTCGCGCGCGAGGGCAAGTGCCTGTTTTTGGTAGTCTAGCAGAAGCCTCGAAATCACTCACAAAATCGCGTGGAATAAGGTTACAAGATGCTCAATGGTTTGCGCATCTGCGCTCTCGGTTTCCTTCGGTTTCCTGCGGGTTTATCAATATTTGTGAGTACCGGAACTGTTGACATTCATTCAGGTACAGCAGAGATTATTTGGCACCTATGAAGACACGTCATCTTGCAGCAACTTCTGTCGCACTGTTTTGCCTGGTCATCAGCGCGGTGGCCTGGCCTAACTGGCGAAGCGCCCCGCTGGCCACGAACAACGTGAACTCAAGCAGCGCTGCTTCGCCGGCTATCGTTCAACAGTCCATAAATGCAGTGAGAATCGCACCGGCGGCAGCGAGCCTGGGACGCGTGAAGCCATTCGCGTCAGTGGTGCCTGCGCCGCCTGCCGCGGCGCCCCCGAACGCTCCGGTGCTTTTCGCGCCGAACAATGGGTCGACGGGAATTTCGAGCCCCTCGACGCTGGATGTGAGCGTTTCCGATCCCGCCGGAAGCAGTATGACGGTTACGTTTTTCGGAAGGCCGGCAGCCACGCCCGGCGCGGACTTCAATTTAATCGTACTGCCGGATACGCAATATTACTCCTCCACGATGAACGGCGGAACGCCGTCGATGTTTTATGCCCAGACACAGTGGATTGTCAGCAATCAGGCCGCGCTCAATATTCCTTACGTTACGAGCGTGGGCGATGTGGTGCAGACCGGCGACAACGACGGGAACAATACGGAGTGGATCGTCGCCGATACCGCTTACAAAATTCTGGAGAATGCAGGGATTCCTTACGCGGTTGTGCCAGGCAACCACGATGAAGGCAACGACCTGAGCAATCTGGGCAGCGCCAGTATCACGGACCAGTTCAACAATTGGTTTGGCGTGTCGCGGTTCACCGGCCGGCCGTATTACGGCGGCCACTTCGGAACCGCCAACGACAATCATTATGATTTGTTCAGCGTCAGCGGTATGGATTTTATCGTGATTCATTTTGCGTACGATGAGAGTCCAACAGGGACGCGCTTCCAAAACGTATTGACGTGGGCCAACGGAATTCTAAAACAGTTCCCGAGCCGGCGGGCGATTCTGGTGAGCCACTACATTCTAAATAATGGCAACCCGGCCACGTTTGGCCCACAGGGACAAACTCTTTTTACCGCTTTGAGCAATAATCCGAATCTTTTCCTCACCCTATCGGGGCACATCGGTTTTCCGGGCGAAGGGCAGCGCAGCGATACCGTGAACGGAAACGTGATCCAGAGCGTTATGTCGGATTTCCAGGATCGCGCCAGCGGCGGAGACGGCTGGATGCGAATCATGACGTTTTCACCGGCGAATAACACCATCAGTGTGAAAACGTTTTCGCCGGTGCTGAATCAGAATATGACGGACGTTGGAAGCCAGTTCACGCTGCCCTATAACATGCAGAACAATGGATACGCCGTTCTGGGAACGGTCACGGGCGTGGCGTCTGGCGCGCGCGCGCAGGCGGCGTGGAACGGGCTCAATGCGAATTCTTCGTATCAGTGGTATGTAACCGTGAACAATGGAACCAGCACCACCACCGGTCCGGTGTGGAGCTTTACCACCTCCAGCGGCGGGGCGGGACCGGCGGTAAGTCTTTCACAGAGCAGCCTTACTTTCGCAAGCCAGCAAATCAACACCACCAGCGGTTCACAATCGGTGACATTGACGAATACCGGTGGAGCGACGCTGAACCTGACCAGTATCGTGCCAAGCGGCGATTTCGGGAGCACGAATACTTGCGGCAGCACGTTGGCGGCGAATGCGAATTGTTCGATCAGCGTAACGTTCACGCCGACTGCGACGGGGACGCGGACGGGAGCGATCACGATTACCGACAACGCCGCGGGCAGCCCACATTCGATCAGCCTGACGGGCGTGGGAACTTCACCCAATCCGGTGGCAAGCTTCTCGGTTCCAAGCTTGAATTTCGGGACGCAGCAAATCAATACGGCCAGCGCGCCGCAGAGCGTGACTCTTACAAATACTGGGAACTCCGCGCTGACCGTTTCAAACATCGTGGCCAGCGCGCCTTATTCGCAAACAAACACCTGCCCCGCATCGCTTGCCGCGAACGCCAACTGCACGATCAGCGTCACATTTACGCCGACGGCGACGGGCACCCAAACCGGGTCGCTCCAAGTTACGGACAATGCTGCGGGAAGCCCGCAATCGGTCAGCTTGACCGGGGTTGGCGCGACAGCGGTGATCTCGGGCGCTTCGCTTTCGACCACCGGCTTGACGTTTGCCAGCCAAACTACTGGCACCACTAGCGCACCGCAAAGCTTCACATTGACCAATACCGGCAACGGCACGCTGAGCATCACCAGCATCTTGCCCAGCGGAGATTTCGCACAGACGAACAACTGTGGCGGCTCGGTGCTTGCCGGGGCTATCTGCACCATCAATGTGACGTTTACGCCCACCGCCACCGGCGCGCGGAGCGGCGCAGTCACGTTCACGGACAATGCTCCAACCTCGCCGCAAGCTATCACCCTGGCTGGCACGGGGGCAGCTTCGAGTATCAAGTTCATTCAAAGCGCTTCGCTGGCCAGCACCAGTTCGACCGCGTTGGCGAAAGCGTTCACGTCCGCGACGACGCAGAATAATCTTTTGGTGGTCGGCGTTTACACCTGGGGAGGAACGGTTTCGAGCGTAACCGATTCCCTGTCCAATACCTTCACACTGGCAACCTCGGGCGCCACCGCCAGCGGCAACAACCTCTACGTTTTTTATGCGATTAGCAAGGCTTCCGGGGTAGACACGGTGACGGCACATGTATCCGGTGGCGGAGTGATGGAAGACATTCACGAATACTCCGGGATCAGCACCACCTCTCCGCTGGATCAAAAGAAAGTTTCCCTGGGAACCGGCACGGCCATCAATTCCGGCACTGTGAATACACTGCTGCCCAACGAACTGATTTTTGGGTTTGCCGGCGTGGATGGAAATTCAGTGACCAGCGCGGGCGCTACCTTTACCTTGCGCCAAAATACCGGCAGCGGCGAACTGAGCGAAGACAAGATCGTCGCAGCCACTGGGGCCTACAGCGCTACGGCTACGTGTCCTTCCACAACCTGGGCGGGAGCGATCGTGACGTTCGCAGGCGCGGGCACAACTTCTAATGTGAGCCTGTCGAGCGCTAGCCTGACGTTTGCCAGCCAGCAACTGAATACTCCCAGCACGGCGCAGAACGTGACCTTGACCAACACGGGCGGCGCAACGTTAAACATTTCCAATATCGGGCTGACCGGCGCGAACACTGGCGACTATAGCTACACCACCACCTGCGGCCTCACGGTAGCCGCAGCCGGCAACTGCACCTTTAGCGTCACCTTCACACCGACGGCCACGGGCAGCCGCACCGCCGCCGTCACGATCACGGACGATGCCGGGGGAAGTCCACAGGCAATCAGCCTGACTGGCACGGGGGCCGGTGCTCCGGCTCCTGCTGTGACTTTGGCGCCTCCTAGCCTGACGTTCACGAGTCAAACGATTAACACAACGAGCGCGTCCAAGCCCGTCACACTCACCAATAGCGGAAACGCGGCCCTGACCATCAGCAGCATTGCGGCCAGCGCGCAGTATGGGCAGACGAATAATTGCCCGGCCAGCCCTGCCACGCTTGCTGCTGCCGGTACATGCACAATTAACGTTACATTCACACCGACGGCCACCGGCACACAGACTGGCTCGGTTACGATCACGGACAACGCCTCCGGCAGCCCCCACGCGATCAGTTTGAGTGGAACTGGCGCCGGTGCTCCGGCTCCTGCTGTGACTTTGGCGCCTCCTAGCCTTACGTTCACGAGTCAAACGATTAACACGACGAGCGCGTCCCAGCCCGTCACACTTACCAACAGCGGAAACGCGGCCCTGACCATCAGCAGCATTGCGGCCAGCGCGCAGTATGGGCAGACGAATAATTGTCCGGCCAGCCCTGCCACGCTTGCTGCTGCCGGTACATGCACAATTAACGTTACGTTCACACCGACGGCCACCGGCACACAGACTGGCTCGGTTACGATCACGGACAACGCCTCCGGCAGCCCGCATGCGATCGGCCTTTCGGGTACGGGCGCTGCCGCTGGCGCACCAGGTGTGAGTTTAACGCCCACGAGTCTCTCGTTTCCCGCGCGGACCGTGGGGACGACCAGCGCCGCCAAAACGGTGACGCTGAAGAATACAGGGACCACAACCCTGACGATCACCAGCATCGCGACGAGCGGCGATTATTCGCAGACGAATACTTGCGGAGCCTCGCGCACGGCAGGCCAGAGCTGCACGATCAGCGTGAAGTTTAAGCCAACGGCAAAGGGAACGCGGACTGGAACGCTTACGGTGATCGACAACGCAACCGGCAGCCCGCACACCGTAAGTTTGACGGGAACCGGAAGGTAACCGTATCAAGCATGGCCCGCCCTATTTGTTGAGCGTGCGAGACTGGCTGCAGGCCTCCGCCGGTTTCGCACGCTTCCAGTTCTAATTCCGAAAAGATCGATTGAATCCCGCCGTTCGATCCCTGCTCAAACAACTCCAGGATTCAGTTGTCCCCAGCAGCGCCGTTCCCAGATCGGAAATGTTCTATTGAAATCGACGGTGGCTCTTCGGAGTTCGCCGCTTTCGGTTGGGTTTCCTCGCTCACCCGTCGAGGAGGAACCAGGGGAGAAGTTTGCACTTGGCGCAGTGGTGGGGTTATATGAAACTATTGAAGTCCCTTCGAAATTCGCCCTCGGGCGTTGATTTGAGAGGAGTGTGCTTTGAAGATTTCAGTGATTGGATCGGGGTATGTCGGCTTGGTGACGGGGAGTTGCCTGGCGGAAATCGGGCACCAGGTGATCTGTACGGATAGTGATGCGGCGAAGATTCAGATCCTGGAATCGGGCAAGCTGCCGATTTACGAACCGCACCTGGACGAAGTGGTGGCCAAAGTGCGCCGGGAAAAGCGGCTGAGCTTTTCCGCGAACCTTGCCGAGTCCGTCGCGACCGGCGAAGCGGTGTTTATTTGCGTGGGTACGCCGCCGCTGCCGAGCGGCGACGCGGACTTGAGTTCGATCGATCGCGTGGCGCGGCTGATTGCCACCGAATCGCGCACGCCCAAGCTGGTGGTGGAAAAAAGCACCGTGCCGGCCAAGACGGGCGAGCAATTGAAGCGGGCGCTCTCCATCTATGGGCGAAAAGCGGGAGCAAGTTTTCAAGTGGCTTCGAATCCTGAATTTTTGCGCGAAGGAACGGCAGTGGAGGATTTTCTGCATCCCGACCGCATCGTGATCGGAGTGGAAGACGCGAGCGCCGAAAAACAGTTGCGCGAAATCTATGGCCCGGTTCTGGAACAGAAATTTCAATGCCCGGTTCATGCACCGTCCTGCCCGGTGGTGCCCAAACCGGCGTGGGTAGTGACGACGATCAACAGCGCGGAGCTGATCAAGCACGCCTCGAATTCCTTCCTGGCGCTGAAAATTTCCTACGCCAATATGGTGGCCGACCTGGCGGAGCGGCTGGGGGCGGATATCGAAGAAGTGACGCGCGCGGTGGGCATGGATCCGCGAATCGGCACGTCGTTCCTGCGCGCCGGATTGGGATTCGGTGGATTCTGTTTGCCGAAAGATTTGCAGGCGTTCGTGCAATTGGCCGAGCGGGTGGGAGTGGATTTTTCCCTGCTGAAAGAAGCGGAACGAATCAATCACCGGCGCATCGATCACTTTCTGGAAAAGGCGCGGCGGGCGCTGTGGGTGGTGAAAGACAAGCAGGTCGGGCTGCTGGGACTGGCGTTCAAGGCCAATACGGACGACATTCGTTTTGCGCCTTCACTCGATTTGATCGACCGGTTGCTGGCCGAAGGCGCTCATCTTCGCGCGTTTGATCCGGTGGCGATGGATCGCGCTCGCGAACGATTCCCGCAGATTCACTACGGCGCGGATGCTTACGAAGTGGCCCGTGACGCGGAAGCGTTGATGATCGTGACGGAATGGCCCGAATTCCGCAAACTGGATTGGGAACGTATTCGGGATTCGATGGCGCGGCCGCTGGTGCTGGATGGCCGCAATTTGCTTTCGCCCACGGAGATGAAGGGCCTGGGATTCGAATACCATTCCATGGGCCGCGCGATTTAGCGCGGCAGCGGCGCTCGGCGGATTTTTTAGCTCCTGGCGGAATCCACGCGGCCGGTCTCCGCGATTTTCTTCTGGAAATATTCGTGCGTGCGGCGCAGCCCTTCGTCCAGATTCACTTTCGGCTCCCATCCCAGAATCCGGCGCGCCTTGGTGATGTCCGGGCAGCGGCGCTTGGGATCGTCCTGCGGCAGCGGATGAAATTCCAGCGGCACTTTCGCGCCGGTCAGCGCCAGGATGCGCTCGGCAAACTCGAGCATGGTGATTTCATGCGGATTGCCGATATTCACCGGCTCGTGCTCCTGCGATTCAAGTAGACGATAAATTCCCTCGATCAAATCCGAAACGTAGCAGAAGCTGCGCGTTTGTTTCCCATCGCCATAAACGGTGAGCGGCTGGCCGACCAGCGCCTGGTAAAAGAAATTGGGCAGCACGCGGCCGTCGTTCAATCGCATGCGCGGGCCGTAGGTATTGAAGATGCGAATGATGCGCGTATCCACGCCGTGCGCGCGGTGATAGGCCATGGTCATCGCTTCGCTGAAGCGCTTGGCTTCGTCATACACGCCGCGCGGGCCGATGGGATTTACGTGTCCCCAATACGTTTCCACTTGCGGGCTGATTTCGGGATCGCCGTAGCATTCCGAAGTAGACGCCAGAAAATACCGGGCATGTTTCGCCAGCGCCAATCCGAGCGAATTGTGCGTGCCCAGCGAACCCACCTTCAAAGTTTGAATCGGCAATTTCAGATAGTCCACCGGGCTGGCGGGAGAAGCGAAGTGCAGCACGGCATCGACGGGACCGGGCACTTCGATATATTTCGAAACATCCTGATGAGTGCAACGGAAGCGCGGATGCTTGCTTAGATGGGCGATATTTGCTTGCGAACCGGTGACGAAATTATCGAGGCAGACCACTTCCCAATCGCGCTCGATCAAGTAATCGCACAGGTGCGATCCCAAAAAGCCGGCTCCGCCCGTCACCACTGCGCGCATGAACCCTCCTCCTCACAATCCAATCGCAATTGTAGCCAGCGCACCCGCAATCACAAAGCCCCCCGCAAACCCTTGTTGTGAGGATGGAAAGGAACGGTTTAACCGCAATCGACGAGGCGATGATTGACGGAAAAAAGCGCTAGTTCAAGGCGGTTGGAAACACCGAGCTTGTCGAATATGTTAGTAAGGTGATGCTTTACGGTTTGTTCGCTGAGCGAGAATTTCTGGGCGATATCCTTATTGGTGTAGCCTGCAACAATTGCGGAAACGATTTGTAATTCGCGCGGGGTGAGTTTCCACTTCTTGCTGGGGTCATTGCCGTTGGAATTAGCCGCTTGTTCCTGAATTTTGCGGACCAGCTCAGGAACGCTGTCGCGCCCGATCCAATACTCGCCCGCCATCACGCTCTGAATGCTCTTGCGCAGAAGTTGGGTGGCCGATTCCTTGAGAATGATGCCGCGCGCGCCGTGCTGCAGGGCTTCGAGGATTTGCGTTTTCTCGACGGTGGCAGTGAGAATCAAGGTGCGAACCGGGAGCGACATGCCGGAAAGTTCCCGCAATGCTTCCATCCCGGGATGGCGGGGCATGGAGAGATCGAGGAGAAGGATATCCGGATTCATCTCCCGTGTGAGCTTTACGGCTTCCTTGCCGTCGCCTGCTTCAGCGATGACACTGAATCCAGGCTCGGATTCGAGGACCATTCGCAAGCCGAAACGAAATACGGGATGATCATCCGCGATAATCACTCGGATCGAACTGGCCGCATTATCCATAGACCTCTTTGGGGAGCTCAATTTCCAGCCGCGAACCGTGCCCTGGATTGGATTCCACCGAAAGCTCGGCGCCAATGGTGTGAACGCGTTCCTTGATGACCGCCGGGCCCTTCCCAGCAGCGTCTAGCTCCATGTGGGAGAGGCGGCCGACAAAATCGAATCCACAGCCGTCATCGTCAATCACAAATTTCCACCTGCCCTTCTCCATGACAAACTGGACCAGGACGTTGTGGGCGGAACTATGCTTCCGGACGTTCACTAGAGCTTCTTGCACGATTCGTGCCAATTCGTGTCTGATACTGGGGGGAAATGGAACGCGGTCCACTTCGGAGATAAATTGGGCTTTAATTCCCGTCTCGTCCTGGAACTTTTGTACTAGTTCCGCCACAAACCCGACCAGACCCTGTGGACCGAGGTCCGGCGGACGATAGCGCTGGACGAGTTCACGAACCGCGACGATATTTTCCTGCAGAAGTTTTTGAACCCGAGTGAGGCCGTCGTTGATTTGGGAAGGGTTGGTGGCGTTCTGGCGGCGCATCACATCAATCTGACACTCGGCCGAATACATCACCTGGATCACGCCATCGTGAATTTCGCGCGCAATGCGCGATCTTTCCTTCTGCGCACCGCGTGCTGAAGCTTCCAGCCGAATCTGCCGTTCTTTTCGAGCCAAATAGCCAAGAAGCGCTCCCGCCATGCAGAGATACAAAATTGCCGCCAAAAAACGTGACGGGAAGGGCTGAGAGGCAAGCGGCCACAAACTGAACCGAGTGTCAAAGCTGCCCAGTAACAGAAACAAAGACAAAAAGGCAACGCACACCGCAACAGTCTTTAGAGTACCCGCAAAACCCCAACGATGGGCGGACGCAGCCAGAACAAACAGCAGGAATAGAGGCACTGGCGCGGGGCTATGCGTCAACAGGCAAAGAAGCCCCATCCAGAGGACATCGACAATATGGAGCCAAGACGAGAGATTCGGAACGTAGGTGCTGCGGCGATGGGAACGCAGCCAAATCAGCACCAGAGCGCTGTAAGCGACGTAGGAAAGCGCGCAGATCTCGACCAGCAGATAATCCTGACGGATGGGCGAACGCTGGAAAGTGAGCGCGATCATCACCCAGATTGAGATCCACACCCGAGCGACGGAGAGAGTGCGTTCGGCGCTTTCGAGATCGAGCCCTTTGCGCACGAATGACGAATTTGATCTGGGAGCTGGAGCCAGACCCATAATTTCACCCCAAGCTTTAAGGGCGAACTTGGCAAGTGGGTTCCAGACACGCCACGAAAACGCGGCAAGCATTGTGATGCGTGTGCTTGCGCGTGAACGCGACAACCCTCGCCTGCGCGAGTTCAGCCCCGTAGAGTCTTGCTAAATGGGACCGTGCCTGGGGACGTTGGCCTCGCCAACTGACCAAAAGTGCTCCGGATCAGCCAGCGATTGGGCGTAGTTTCACAGAGTAGAACAAGCGGGTCAAGACAAAATCACAGGACTAGGAGTACCGAATTTCGTTCGCCCTATTGACGAGCAATGGAGAGATTTTTCGGGTAATCCCCATAAAAACGCCTATTTGTAAAATCTTTGTAAACAACGATGGGAACATTAGTACCAGAGTTTGGAAGATATTTTCCTCTGAGCAGCCCCCGGTTCCCTCCCAGGGTTCGAGTTTGGGCCAGCGGAATGGGCCAGTCAAAAAGCGGCGTAGGGATGAATCGGTGCAATTGGCTCTTTTCAGCCGGTGCCATGGGGTGATGGCACTCCCTGGCTAGCCCGGTGCCACCTTCGAGCCATTGCCGATATTTACAGAACATTTATATTCAGACTCACAACTGAAGCACGAATTGCCCTGCGGTATTTGTGTCTTGTGACGGAGAGACGACGAGAGATGGCGCGCCCACGAAAAGCGGATGGCAACCGGGACCTACGGCGAGCGCCACGTTTTCCCATTCGAGTGCCGCTGATGTATCGCGTTCACGGCGAAGCAACCTGGCGAACGGGAAAGACCGAAAACATCAGTTACAACGGGGTCTTGTTTCTGTGCGAGCAAGCGGTGGAACGAGAAACGCGAATCGAGATTAATTTCACCCTGCCTGGAGAACGCACCAAACAGCAGGGCGCCGAAGTGGTGTGCCACGGCGACATTGTACGCCGCGAATCGATCGTGGAGGCCAAGGGCCCGATCGTGCTGGCAGCGCGGATCTGGGACTACCGGCTTAAACGAGGCAAGGAAGCCATCAAAATTGAAATGGCCGAAGAAACACGGAGCGCGCCGGAAGGAAGCGCTGCAAGCGCGGCCAACAGTTTGGAAATTGAATTAGACAAGGCAAAAGATCGTAAGAGGCCTCGCAACAAGGAGTAGGCCACTTACCCGGCAAGAGAAGCACAAGCCGGGGAAAAAGTTGAGTTCCCTTTCTCCGCTGAGAGCAGTTGAGGAAATGCGCGGGAAAAGGCGGCATACAGGGAAAACATCCCTGTAAGTCACAGGGGCGAAGCCATATGCGGATGGCGGATCACAATCTGAAATCCGGTGAAACAGAAGCAAACGATTGGTATGCGCTGTACACGCGGCACCAGCACGAGAAAGCCGTCACCGATTACCTATCCTATTTCGGCATCGAAACATTTCTGCCCCTGTATGACGTGGTTCATCAGTGGAAAGACCGGAAGAAGCATCTCTCGCTGCCCTTGTTTCCCTGCTACGTATTTCTGCGGGGAGGAATGGAGAAGCGGCACAGAATCCTATCCGCACCCGGAGTTTACCAAATCGTTGGGACCGCGGGGCAGCCAATTGTGATTCCGGCTGTGGAAATCGAGGCGATTCAACGCGCCGTGAATAGCACTTTTCGAGTGGAGCCTCATCCCTTTCTGCACTGCGGAGACCAGGTTCGAGTGCGACGCGGACCACTGGCCGGGATCGAAGGGATACTGCTTCGCAAGAAAAATCTTTGCCGTCTGGTTCTTTCGGCAACCTTGCTCGAAAAATCGCTAGCCGTTGAAGTGGATGCGGATTGCATTGAACGCATTGGTCCGGGAATCATCGCACCATCCATGATCCCGCAGAGATCACAGACCTACGAACGTGAACGCGCCGCAGGATAGCTGCCCAGCGCCACGTGAAAACTGAGGAAGCGCCATGATGCAAAATAAAACTCTACGAATACTCGGTGCCTTTTTATTTCTGGGAACGGGATTGGGTGTGGCCGCTGGCCAGGATAAGCCACCCCTGGATCCAAAGACCGAGGTTCGCCCTGCCGACGATCAAACGCCTGCAGATCCGGTTCCGGATCCGGTTGTATCGAAGGACCGTCCCGCTCTGCAGAAGCGCAATCCTCGCTACCTGGTGCGTAGCAGCGACATTCTGCAGATTTCGTTTCCGGTGACTCCGGAATTCGATCAGACAGTGACTGTCCAGCCGGATGGATACATCAGCCTGCACGGAGCCGGCGACCTTTATATCGAAGGGAAGACGGTGCCGGAAATTATCGAACTGATTAAAGGCGCCTACGCAAAAATTCTGCACGAGCCCATCATTGACATCCTGCTGAAGGACTTCGAAAAGCCTTATTTCATCGTGGGCGGCCAGGTGAGCCGCCCCGGTAAATACGATTTGCGCGGAGACACTACCGTAACGGAAGCCGTCCAGATTGCCGGTGGCTTCACTGAAAAGTCCAAGCATTCGAAAGTGGTGATCTACCGCCGGGTCTCCGAGGGCTGGGTGGAAGTGAAAGAGCTCGACGTAAAAAAGATGCTGGCGAAGAACGATCTGAATGAAGACATCCACCTGCACCCGGGCGACATGATTTACGTGCCGCAGAATGGCGTCTCGAAAATCAAGGCGTTTCTGCCCTCCACCGGGTTGGGCATGAGCATGCCCTTCTAACACGGCCGCAACTGCCAGGGAGATTCGGTATGGAAGATCTGAAACAATCCGCGCGCATCACGCCCCAGATGGTGTTCGACCAGGCCAAGAAGTGGAGGGGAGCAGCGCTGCGCCACCGGCGCCTGGCCGCGCTTTCTTTCCTCGGAGTTTTCATCGGAGCCGTGGTGGCGGCAGCAGTGATGCCCTTGCGCTATCAGGCGGAAACGAAACTGCTGGTCAAGCATGAACGGCAGGATCCGATCGTCTCGGCCGAAGCCAATACTTCGATGACGCAGATGCCCACGCTGGTGAGCGACATGGAATTGAACTCGGAAGTGGAGCTGATCCGCAGCCGCGATTTGATCGAAAAAGTGGTGGTGGAATGCGGGCTTCAAAATCAGGTCAGCCAGAAAAGCTGGCGCTCGCTCTTCGGGCGGCGCAAATATTCGACGGAAGCAGAAGTGATTGCGGCGGCCGGACGCGAACTTGAAAAGAACCTGAAGATCGAACCTTTGCCGAAAACCAACCTTATTTCGCTGACCTATGATTCCGGCAAAGCGGATCAGTCCGCACGAGTGCTGACGACTCTCGTCAATTTCTACCTGGAAAAGCACGTGGCGGTGCACCGCCCCGTCGGAGCGTTCCTCTTTTTCGAGCAACAAACCAAAGAGTACGAGAAGCAACTGGCGGCCGCGCAGGCGAACTTGCTGGCTTACAGCCAAAGGACGGGAGTGATCGCACCCGGCGCGGAAAAGCAAGGAGCGCTCGAGAAACAAATGCAACTGGATGCCGAGCTGAAGCAAACCAGGGCGGCGATTTCGGAAACCCAACAGCGCATCGCTCAGCTCGAATCACAGTCCTCGACGGTTCCGAAACGATTGACCACCCAGGTGCGCAATTCGGACAACCCGCAACTGATGGGTCAACTGAAGTCCACCCTGCTGACCCTGGAACTGAAGCGTACGGAGCTTCTGCAGAAATTTGATCCGAGCTACCGGCTGGTGCAGGAAGTGGATATGCAAATCGCGCAGACTCGATCCGCTATTGAGAATGCGGAGAAAGCGCAACTTCGGGAAGAAACCACCGATCAAAATCCCACCTACGAATGGGTCAAGTCCGAGCTGGCCAAGGCTCACAGTGACCTTGCCGGCCTCGAGGCGCGCGCCGAGGCCCTGACTCGCAACGTGAAAATGTACCGGTCTGCCGCCAGCGACCTGGACCAAAAAGAAGTGGTGGACCAATCGTTGCAGCGGGATGTGAAAGCAGCGGAAGCAAATTACCTGCTCTATCTGCACAAACAAGAAGAAGCGAGGATTTCAGAGGCGCTGGACCGCAGCCAAATCGTCAACGTGGCGGTGGCAGAGCCAGCCATGGTGCCGATGCAACCCATTCGGCCCCGGATGCTGGTGGTGGTGCTCGGGTTCCTGCTGGCTCTGTTGGTCAGCGTAGGATCGGTGATCGCAGCTGAGTATCTGGATCCCGCGCTGGGCACCTCGGATGAAGTGAAAGAGTTTTTGGACGTGCCGCTTCTTGCATCGGTAACGGGCCAAGGCCAGTAAGGAGAATCGATGTTTCTGGAATTCTACGGACTTCACGAGCAGCCTTTCGGGGTTACACCCGATCCGCGCTTCTTATATATCAGTTCCACGCACCGGGAAGCCTTGTCCTCGCTTTATTACGGCCTGGAAACCTCACGGGGATTTCTGACTTTGATCGCTCCCCCGGGGATGGGGAAGACAACGCTGCTCTTCCACCTTCTGGAACGGCTGCGCAGCACGGCGCACACCGCTTTCCTGTTCCAGACGCAGTGTGATTCCCGCGAACTGTTCCGCTATTTGCTCTCCGACCTGGGGATCGATGCTGGGGATCAGAATCTGGCGCGCATGCACGAGAAATTGAACGAAGTGCTGATCAATGACGCGCGCGCCGGGAAGCGATTTATTCTGGTGATCGACGAGGCGCAGAACCTGGAAGACTCGGTTCTGGAAACGGTTCGTTTGCTTTCCGATTTCGAAACGCCGCAAGCGAAACTGATGCAGATCGTGCTGGCCGGGCAGCCGCAACTGGCGGACAAACTGACCCGTCCCGGCCTGGCGCAACTACGGCAACGCATATCGATCGTCAGCCGCCTGGAACCGTTCACGCCGGCCGAAACGGTGATGTATATCGACCACCGTTTGGCTGTGGCGGGGCACAATGGAGATCCGATCTTCACCTACGACGCTTTGGCGCTGATCGCGGTGCAGAGCGGAGGGATCCCGAGAAACATCAATAATATGTGCTTCAATGCGATGTCACTGGGATTTGCCAAAGGGCAAAGGAAGATCGATGCAGCAACCGTTCGAGAAATTCTGTCCGATTTGAACCTGGATCTGCTCGGCTCGTTACGGGATGCAGCTCGCTACGTGACTCCTATCTCCTCTTCTGCCGCCGAATCAAATTGGAAATCCGATGTGGTTGACCGGGAAGTGCAGGCAGCGGCACGGGCGGTGCGCGAGCTTCGCACATCTCCTTCGACTGAACTTCCGGCCGCGGACCGGCACCGGGGCCAATCGAATCAGCGCGAGGGAGAGCGAAATCATCGAGAGCGTATGGAGTCTGCGCGAGCGACAATGGGCCCAGTAGAGATGCCCAACCCGGCCGAAAATATTCCAGTCGAAGAAGTGCAAATGGACACCGATTCGAAGGTGGAAACGGACCGGGATTCACGGAACAAATCCGCGGTCGAACTCTCTGAGATCGAGAGATCTGCTCCGGAGGCGAAAGAATTCCGGGTCAATTTAAAGAAGCAGGAGGCGTCTCGCCCAGAACAGCAGAGGAACGAGAGCGAGGCAGCGCTGCCGGCGGTTTCCGGGGAACCCGCAAGCACCCCTGCTCAATCGGAAGCGGTGAAGCGAGGGCACAAAGAAACCGCTGAACAGAGCGTGGAGAAAAAATGGAAGCAAGCGAGCGGTGGCGAAAAGGAATCGCACGCTTCCCTGCCACAAATGGGCGTAGCTGCCATGGAAAAAGTTCAGCCGGCAATGCAGAATCCTTCCGCGTCCATTATTCAGAGAAGCGGGCAGGTGTGGCGGAGAATCTTTCGCAAAGGCGCTTTTTCCTACGGCTTGGTGCTGTTACTGGGCCTGGCCTTCCTGTGGCCGAACCGGCACCTCACTGCTGTTCGCGCGACACCGGCGATTGAGCCGCAGAAATCGGTGCAGGAACCCGAAGTGAAGACGCCTTTAGCTGCGGACTCTGCGGCTGCCAAACCAGCCGACAAGGCGCCGGTGACCATCGTGGTCCAGGCCGATGAAACGCTTTCGAATCTCGCTCAGAAGCACATCGGAACCTACAATGAGAAAGCGTTAGCGGAGATCCAAGCGCTTAATCCCGCAATCAAAGATCCGAATTTGATCGTGGTCGGACAGAAGATTCAAATGCCCCATGCGGCCCGCGAGACCAACGACCCCAACACTTCGGCTACCGACCAGCAAGTTCCTCGCTAAGTTCCTGATATGAGCAAAAACTTCGAACTCCTACGACAAGCGCAACGAGACAAGGGACTGCTCGACCGGGAATTCTCGGCCGCCGCTTCGAACAGCAAAATGCATGAAGTGTTGCGGCAGGCCAATCGTGGCCAGGATTTGCTCAATACTTCGGTAGCGGCGAAGCCTTTCCCTCTTGAACAGCCGCAAGCCGTTCCCAGCCGTTTCTCGAGGGAAGAAACGTACAAATTGGTTCAGCGAATGTTTCTGGCAAACCGCCAGGCAGCGCCGCAGATGATTGTGTTTTGCGGCGTAGCTGACGAAAGCAAATATGGCTGGATTTGCGCGCGCTCGGCCGAGCATCTCTCCAGCCAGGTGAAGGGCTCGGTCTGCGTTGTGGATGCGAACCTGCCGCATCCTTCGCTGCACAACTCCTTCAAAGCGGATGGATCCAGGGGACTCCGGGAAGCCTATAACGAATCGAAGCCGGCGCAGAATTTCGTTCAACGGATCGGCACTGGAAACTTGTGGCTGCTGCCCGCCGGATCAACGGGCGGGAACATCAACCTCCGGACATTCATGACCTCGGAGCGCTTGCGGACGTTACTAGCCGAATTGCGCACGGAATTCGATTATGTGCTGATCCATGCCGCGCCCTTGGCGGCCGAGCGCGATTTCAGCTTCCTGGCAGCCCAGACGGACGGCGTGATCCTGGTGATGCAGCCAAATAGCACGAGCTCAAAAATGGCGCTTAAGGCGAAAGACGATTTGCATTGTGCCGGCGCCCGCGTGCTGGGTGTGGTGTTCAACGAACAGCCTTGGAACCTGGCTGAGAAGTTTGCCGAACTGCGGTCCAAGGCGCTGCACTACGCCATGCAGCGAACCACTTGGCGCAAAACAATATCCAATCGCTAGAAGCGCTTCTCGTAGCAAACCTCGATACCGATCTAAATTACAAATCAATAGTACAACTGAGGCATTCCGTGGGTACCGCACGTCGACAATTACTTCCGAACCTGTACAAGCTATTCGAAGTGGCAATCGCGGCTGCAGCTTTTGTCCTGGCTCTGTTGCCCCAAATAGAGCCAGGCGATGGGATGTCGCTCAGAGCGATTCTCGCGATGCGCGTAAGCATTCAGGAGCTTACGCTGTTCTGCCTCTTTCTAGTGCTGTGGCACATGATATTCGCGTCGTTTGGGCTGTACGATTCCAAGCGGCTTTCCCGGAAGTGGGAAGAAGTTTTTGAAGTGCTGGAAGCCACCACGATGGGCGTCGCCATTCTTTTCCTGGCTCGCCAGATGTTCCACCTGCCGTCGCTGACTCTTCCCTTCCTCGCAACTTTCTGGGCTGTGGATACCGTGACGGTGGTGGTGATCCGCAAGATCGTGCGGGCGGCTCTGGAACGCATCCGGATGAGGGGCCGCAATCTCCGGCACGTCCTGATCGCGGGGACAAATTCAAGGGCGATCGAGTTTGCCCGCGACATCGAGGCAAATCCGGGGCTGGGTTACCGGATCATCGGATTCGCCGACGAGGACTGGAGCGGAGTAGCCGATATTGAAAAAGCGGGTTACCAGCTCGTCTGCGCATTGAAGAACTTCCGGGAGTTCTTGCGCGAGAACGTGGTGGATGAAGTGGTGGTGGCGCTGCCCATGCAATCCCATTACGCCCACGCTTCGGAGATCGGGGCGATTTGCGAAGAGCAAGGCCTGGTGATTCGATTCATCTCGAGCATCGTGAGCCCGAAGCTGGCGCATACCAGGACCGACGAACTGGCGGGCAATTCCTTCATCATGATTTATCCGCGGACGCCGGAATATTTGTCCCTGTTCGTCAAGCGCGCGTTTGATTTCACTCTGTCGTTGATCGGACTGATCGTGCTTCTGCCGGTGTTCCTGGTCGTGGCCATCCTCATCAAGCTCACATCCCCGGGTCCCGTGGTTTTCGCTCAGAAACGGCTGGGATTCAACAAGCGGATATTCTCGGTCTACAAATTCCGGACCATGGTAATCGACGCCGAAGAGAAATTAGCCGAGATCGACCACTTGAATGAAGTCAGCGGACCGGTATTCAAAATCAAGAACGATCCTCGAGTAACCGGGCTTGGAAAATTCTTACGGAAAGCCAGCATTGACGAGCTTCCACAACTTTTCAACGTCCTGAAAGGCGAAATGAGCCTGGTGGGCCCGCGCCCCCTTCCCGTGCGCGATTACCTTGGATTCCGGCAGGACTGGCAGCGCCGGCGCTTCTGCGTTCGCCCAGGACTTACGTGTCTTTGGCAGGTGAAAGGCCGGAGCAGCATCCCGTTCGAGGAGTGGATGGCGCTGGATATGCAATACATCGATCACCGCTCTTTATGGCTCGATTTGCAGATTCTAATCCGGACCATTCCCGCCGTGCTGAAAGGATTGGGAGCCGCCTGATCTTCACTGCAACCAGGGATCAGCGGAGCAAGGCAGTAGAGACGGAACGCGGTTGGACCCAGTCATCGTGAAAGAGAAACTGAAAACTTTCGACATGTCAGCCAAAAACGGAAACGGCAACGGGAGGGCGGCTGAAGCCCGCTCCACGGCATCCGCGCAAATTGCGCAGCCCGGAGAGCTGGATTTCCTGAGCTGCCTGTTTTGCGCGCTTGGCCAGGAAGGGATCCGCTACTGCGTTTTGCAGCGCTGGGATGCCCTTCTCGATGAACTGCACACCGACCACGACGTGGACTTGGTGGTCCACCCAAAAGACGCGGGCAAACTGCGCTTCGTCTGGCAAGCGCTCCTGAAGCGAGGCTACACGCCGATTCATCTGTTGAATCATGAAGTAAACGCCTACGCATTTGTGTTCGCCTGGTTCGAAGACCTCGCGATGAGAACCGTGATGGTTGATATCGCCTTCGAACACCGCCAAAGCGGCCTGATTTGGAAATCCGGCGAGGAGCTTCTCGCCGGGCGCCAAATGCAAGGCAACATGTGGGTGTCTGATCCCGGGGTAGAGCTGGCTTACCTGCTCGTGAAGAAGATGCTGAAAGGATCCTTCAAAGCGTCCCGTGAATTGCGCTACCAATTGCTGGTCGGGAGAGTGGGGCGCGAGCGAGCGAAGGAAATTATCACGGAACTATTCGGCGAGGAACGAAGCGAGGCGGTGCTTGAGGGGTGCGAAAAAGCGAATCTGGGCCCCGTGCTTCGGCCGCTCCGAAAGAGTTTTCTTCTGAAGAGCTACATTCGCAACCCTTTCAACCTGGTTCGCTACGTACTGGCAAATGATTTGCGTCTGGCCCGGCGCTGGTTTCAACCGACCGGCTTGACGCTGGCGCTCTTAGGAACTAGTTCTCTGCGGGAAGGCAATGTCTATCAGCGGGTGGTGGAAGTGCTTACTCCCGCGTTTGGGGAAAGCAACATCCGATGGCGGCAGCGTCCCGCGGTTGCCGGAAATGATCCGGAATCGGTCGAAACCTTTGTCTACGGACATTCCAAGGGAACTTTGGGATCGAGCATTGGCCTGGTGGCTTGGTTCTGCAACTACTGGGCGCGATATGCATTTCACATTCGGCCGCTGGTCGTGCGCACTCACCTGGTCGTGCTTGACCGCTATTTCCATGACGGCCTCGTTGACCCCACTTCCGGAAAGCTGAAAGGCCCCGTGTGGATGGCGCGATTGCTCAGCCGATTCGCTCCTAAACCTGATCTGCTTCTGTTCCTGGGCTCGAAAGAAGAGGCGATGCCTGGAGATGCGAGAGTGGCGGCGGGGAAAGAAAAGCAGTCAGGGAACGGGAGCTCACGGGAATTTCTGCTGCCCTATCGGAGCGTTCGCCTGGTTGATACCAACTCGAAAATGGATCAGACCGTGCGAGAGGCTTCCCAATTGTTCATGGAACATCTTGCCCAGCGATTCCAAAACCGGCACGCGCGCTGGATCGGCGTGCAATCCTAAATCAGCAACACAAATACCTGCATGAATGAATTTATGAACTTAAACGCCGCTGCTCAAAATGCGAGCATTCCGAGTGGCACGCGAGAGACGATCCGGCTCACTCCCAGCGGTGCGCAGATTTCGCGTCCAAGCCTGGCGCACTTTGTGCGCTCGCTTTTTATCACGCTCGAGCAGAGGCAAGTTCGCAACTGCGCGATGCAGGGGTGGGAAGCAGTCCTGGATCGAAGCCAAAAAGAATTTGCAATCGAACTCGCCGTTCATCCGGACGACCGCGCCAAACTGTATTCCGCCTTTGATCTTTTGAGCAAGGACGGATACCGGCTGGTACAAGAATTGAACTACAGCGCCCGAGTGAGCGCCCTTACTTTCGCCTGGTTCGAAAATCTCTTGCTGAAGACAATTCGAATCGATTTTGTGTTTGAACCTCCCAAGAACCGGCACAAGGCAAAAAATCTGTGGATCGCCGATCCGTCGCTGGCTTTCGCTGGCACACTCCTGAGTTGCATTGCCAGGGGAGCGGTGAGCCCCCGGCAGGAACGGCAAATTGACGCCTTCGTCGAGAAACTCGGACGCACGGGCGCCGAAGGAATCGCAGGCGAACTCGTCGGCAGCCGATTGGGGAAACAGATCGTCGAAGCGAGCCAAGCGGGACGCCTGGAAGAAGTGCTCACGAAGCTCGGGCCGGCCCTTGCGTGGAGGCAATTTCTGAAGAAGCCTTCACAGGCAGTGCGTTTTTTCCGGGGCGAAGCAGGACGAAAAATTCTGCGCTGGAAGCAGCCGACTGGCCTTTCCCTGATATTGCTGGGCCCTGATGGGGTGGGAAAAAGCACCCTGGTGAGCGGGATGATGACCTCACTGGCCCCCCTTTTCAGCGGCGAGCACGTTTCACATTGGCGTCCGGGCGTGGTGATTCCCATCCGGGATGGGGACAAATCAGAGGTCAATCCGCACGATGATCCGCCGCGCAGTGCATTCGTTTCCACCTTGTATTTGCTTGGTTTCTGCCTGGACTTTTGGGTGGGCCACGCGGTTCGCATTCGCCCTCAACTGACCCAATCTAAATTCGTAATCTTCGACCGATACTATTACGACTTGTTGGTGGACCAGGTGCGCTATCGCTACTCCGGCTCGGAGTGGCTGCTGAGGTTTCTGTTGCGCTTTATTCCAAAGCGCGAACAAATTGTGCTCATTCTCGACGCCCCGGAAAATGTGATCCTGTCCCGCAAGCAGCAACTGACACTCGCGGAACTCCAGCGCCAGCGTGTGGCCTACCGAGGCCTTACCAAGACGCTGAACAACGCTCACATCATTGAAACACAGCACGGAATCGAGCAGGCACTGGCGGCGGCCTGCCATGTGGTAACCGAGCAAATGGGCCAGCGGATCGAGGCCCGGCACGCGGCTTCCTTCGCCACGCGTCCAACTGAAATCTCTGGAGGTTCGCTGTGAACGAGGTGCTTCTTCGAGCGTTCGCACAGTTGACCGGTAATCCCGACGGTCCCGCGGTACACGGCGGAAGCTGCGCGGCGGAGAAGGACGCTGTTGGGGCGCCGACCGTGATTTCCACGGATTCCGGGAATAGTACGACACGAGAACTGGCGGATCAGGGGTACACACGCACGCACAAATTCGCGGTGCTCCCCTCCCGCAGCGAGCCGCGCTGGCTATTGCCCCTGGGAGACGCGCGCCGGACCCGTGAAGGATTTCGAATCTACACGCCGTATGCCCCCGTGGCGCGAATCCTGAAGAACGTAGCCGTAACGGTGATCGAAGCGGGTTGGACGGGTTGGTCCAAAAATCAGGTCCTGTTGGCCTCTCGCAAGCCGTTGCCCATCGAGGATCTGGTCCGCGAGGTGACGGGAGAACGCGACCCGATTTTTGCTTTGTCTCTGGGCGCACCAGGCAAGTACAGGAAATTGACCGTGCAGGTGATGCGCCCGGGATCAGAGATCCTGGGCTATATCAAATTGCCTCTGACGGAAGCGGCGAGCGGACGAATTCGGCGCGAAGCTTCCGCATTGCAGCGGCTGTGGAATTACCCTGAATTGCAGCCACACCTTCCCAAAGTGTTGCACACCGGAGAGTGGGAGAGCGGCCACCTCCTGTTTCAAACCGGCGGCCCCGCCGGTTCCAGCCAAACGGAGTTTAGTCCTATTCACGATGCATTCTTGAAGTCACTTTGGAAGGCTAGGCAGGTGGTGAAGCCGGCTGAGGTAATCATCAAGGACACGGCAAACCGCTGGCTAAAGGCTGCGCCTCGATTGAGCGACGAACGGCGCGCGCTGGGAGACGCGGCACTGCAGAAAGCAAGCAGCGTTTTGGCCGGAAGCAAGATTGCCTGCGGCATTATGCACGGAGACTTCACTCCCTGGAACACGCGGGCCGAGGATGGCCGGCTGTTTGTCTACGACTGGGAAACCATCGAATGGGAAGCGCCGAACCTGTGGGACGTTTTTCATTTTCATTTGCAGGTGGAAAGCCTGCTCAACCGCAAAGGAAAGAACGGCGCGCAGAACGGCAGATCGTTGGTGGATCGAGCGTCATTCTGGCTTTATTTGTTGCGATCGATTTCTCAGCACGTGGACGAAGCGGCGCCGGGAAGCTTCGGCGCGGAATTCCGCTTCCAAGTGCTTGCCCGCGAACTTTCCTAGGACAAAATATTCTTCATGTCTTCTCCATCCACAGAACTGGCCGCCTACACGATCACCGAACGCCTGATCGCCGTCCGAACCTCGGCGATCGCGTGGATCGACAAGGTGATTTTTGCGGTTCTCGATCAAGGTTTGATTTCAGGATCGAATTTTGTGATGGGGATACTGCTGGCTCGCTGGCTTTCGGAAGAGCAGTACGGCGCATACGCACTGGCGTTCTCACTTTTTCTGTTGCTCTCGCAGTTTTACACTTCTCTTCTGCTCGAGCCAATGGCCGTATTCGGTGGTTCGATCTACCGGACGCGGCTGCGCGGCTATCTGGGCACGCTGGTTTGGATGCATCTGGGAACAGCGTTTGTGATTTTCCTGGTTCTGGGAATTGCGGCTTCGGTGGCGCGCTTTATGCATGCGGGCGCGAATCTTCCCAGCGCACTCCTGGCCGTGACGGTCGCGTCTCCCTGCATTCTGCTTTTCTGGCTGATGCGGCGCGCTTTTTATCTCGAGCTATCTCCGGCGGCCGCGGTGCTCAGCGCCGTCTTCTATTGCGTGCTGGTGATGGGCGGCCTGTTCATCATCTACCGCCATGGTTTCCTTTCCGCTTTCACAGCCTTTCTGCTGATGGCCTTCGCCGCGCTGATGACCAGCGCCTTCTCGATGTTGCGATTGAAGCCGGTGCTTCAATTGATGCAGCTTTCGCCGAGTCTGCGGGAAAGCTGGAGCGAGCACTGGGCTTACGGCCGCTGGTCGCTTGCTACTGCGGCTCTGCTTTGGCTGCCGTCCAATTTTTATTTCCCGGTGGTCAGCGCGTCCGCGGGCATGGCCGGCGCCGGGGAATTGAAAGCATTACTGAATCTTGCCTTGCCCATCGGCCACACGGCGACTGCTCTTTCCCTGCTGTTTCAGCCTTATGCGTCGCGCATCAATCATCAGCATGGTTCTGGTCCTCTTAAGACATTTACCGGGAAAGTCTCGATGCTCTACGCGGGCGGCGGACTTGCCTATTGGAGCCTGCTGGTGATTTTCCGCGCGCCGATCGTGCATTTTCTCTACGGCGGCCATTACGAAAACCTGGTGGCGCTGGTTCCCTGGCTGGCGCTCGCTTCCGTGCTGCAAATCTCGCTCGCTGGTCCTTCGATCGGCTTGCGCGCAATGGAGTCACCCGCTTCGGTGTTCGTGGCATACGCGGCTTCGGGTGCCGTCGCGGTTCTCGCTGGAATCCCGCTGACATGGAAATTGGGCGTTCAGGGCGTGATCGTCTCGATGATGCTCTCGAGCGTGGTGGGATTTGCCGTTGCGTTGTTCTTGCTACGCCGCAAGGCTAACGCCCTGGCGATCGCTGCAACTCTATAAAAATCTGATGCGCATACTTGTTTCAGCTTATGCATGTTCGCCGGGCCGCGGCTCGGAGCAAGGTGTCGGCTGGCATCGCATTCGCCAGCTTGCCCGCTTCCACGAGGTGTGGGGAATCACCCGCGTCAAAAATCGCGAGTCGATTGAGGCTGCGATGGAACGCGAGCGGATGCCCAATGTTCATTTTGTCTATCACGATTTGCCGCGCTGGGCGCGTTTTTGGAAGAAGGGCCGCCGTGGAATTCACCTTTACTACTATCTGTGGCAATTGACGGCCTTCCTGAAAGCGAGAAAACTTCACCAGCAAGTGGGATTCGACCAGGTACACCACGTCACCTTTTGCAATTACTGGATGCCCAGCTTCATGGCCCTGCTTCCAGTTCCCTTCCAGTGGGGACCGGTAGGTGGTGGTGAAGCTCCGCCGTTCAGTTTCTGGAGTTGCTACAGCACTCGTGGAAAAGTTTTCGAATTTCTACGTATCGCGGCACAGCGTCTGGGAGAGATGGATCCCTTTCTGCGCGCGACTGCGCGGCGGGCTGCGGTAGCGCTGGCAACCACCGATCGCACAGCGGAACGACTGAAAATTCTGGGCTGCCGGGAAGTGCTGGTTTATTCGGAAGCCGGATTGCCGCAAGAGGAAATCGAGCGATTGGGCGCGATACACAGCCGCGGCAGCGGATTGTTCCGGCTGGTGAGCCTGGGTGATCTGCTGCACTTGAAAGGTTTCGAGCTTGGATTGAGAGCCTTCGCACAATTCCAAAAAACGTTTCCGTCAAGTGAATACTGGCTGATGGGCGAAGGCCCCGAGCGGGATCGCCTGCAGAAAATCGCCCGTGAGCTGGGAGTGGAAAAAAGCGTCAAGTTCTGGGGACGGATTCCCCGCGCCGAAGTCCTACGGAAACTCGCGGAGTGCGATGTGCTGGTGCATCCGAGCTTGCACGATTCGGGCGGCTGGGTATGCCTGGAAGCGATGGCTGCTGGCAGGCCTGTTATTTGCCTGGATATTGGCGGGCCGGGTCTCCAGGTGACCGCTGAAACAGGCCTCAAGGTGAAAGCGATTTCGCCAAAACAGGCCATCGAAGAAATGGCCGCGGCAATGGAACAATTGGCACAAAATCCCGAACTGAAAAATCGCATGGGCGAAGCTGGACGCGAGCGCGTTCGTGAAATATTCGCCTGGGACAAAAAGGGAGAATGGCTGCGCGATCTGAGCGCGCGTATCGAGCGGGTCGATGCGCGGGCCGCTCTCGTCGAAGGAATCAAGAATGCCGGGTAACCAGGCTATCAAGCGAGTTGCGGCATTTGCGGGCTTCGCCTCGCTTGGATACGTTGTTTTCCAGTATCCGCAGGCAGCCATGGTTCCGGTGGGGCTTATCCTCGCGGCTCTTGCGTTCACGAAACCTTCGATTGTGAAGCTTGGAATTGTCGGCCTGGTGCTGGTGCCTACCGAGGGTTTTTTGCGCAGCTCTGAAGCCGTAACCAATGCCATGCAATTGGCGCAAAGTATCGAATCGGGCAGCATGCTCAACCGCGTCGCCGGCACGCTTCTGCTCGCCACGGGAATCATTTGTCTGGTCTGGGGCCGCCAGAGGATTGGCCGAGTCAACCTGATTCCCTGGGTCGGCGCATTCATCTTATTCGCATTTCTTTCCATCGTGTGGTCACAGGGCCCCTCGCAGACCTTGCGGCGGGCGGCGGAAGCGCTTTTCGTCGCTGTGTTTGCCTTGGGAGTAGGAGCCGTTTACTTCGACCGGAAACCAGAAGGCTCGACCGAACTCATTCGCACGATGTGCTGGGCAAGTTCACTGCTGTCCTTTGCCGTGATCGTCGTCTCTGTGGCTCACGGAGACTTTCACATCGCGAATCCAGCCTGGCGGTTGGGCCGAATCGGAATCGAAAATCAGATCGGGTGGTGCGCATCGGTGGGATTTCTGGCGGCCTGGGTTACGCGAGCCCGAAAGGATATTTGGACCCGGAAAGAATACTTGTGGTTCAACCTTTGGATTCCGGGGATGGTCGCGTTGCTGACGAAATCGCGGGAAACCTGGCTCGGCGTCCTGGCAGCCCTTTTCTTTCTGGAGTTTCTGAAGCCTCGGCCCCTCAAAAAGAAAATCTATGGTGCGATGGCGGTCATGAGCATCGTTGTTCTCTTCACTCAAGTTCCCGCCCTGAAGCAGATGTGGAATCGCGGCGAAACCGATGAAGACATGCAAACGGCTTCCGGCAGAACGCAAATCTGGCAGCAGGCACTTCCGATGATCCAGAACCACTTAATGCTCGGTCATGGATACGGCGCGTTCTGGATCGGAACCACCGTCCTCACCTTTTCCGCGGACTGGAGTCCCACGTCGCTGCATAACGGCTATCTGGACTCGACGGCGGAAGCGGGCTTGATTGGACTGCTCTTGATCGGAATCGGAGTGTGGGTCTCCAGCAGAAACGCCTGGAGATTAATGAAATATCCCGGACAGAGCGAAATCGCGCTGGTTCTCCTGGCTCTCACGGTCAATTTCATGGTGATCAATCTGTTCGGCGCAGTGCTCGAAGTTTTCAATTATTTCCCGGTGACGGCTTTGCTGGTTTACTCTTTTTTCGTCTCTCATCGCCTCGACTCCTTCACCCGGAAGCAGATACAGGACGGCTCATCATCACAGGCCACAGGCAACGGATTCGCAGGCCGGCCGGAAGAGTTTGCCTGGGCGGCAAGTTCTCAGCTCCACAGAGAACCCTATCCACACACATGAGCCCGTTTCACAGCGTCTCCAGGACAATCAAGGATCGAAGGAGAAACAAAATGAGCTTAGGCGCAATTTTGGGATCATTTGCAAGGAACCTCGACCACCGATTTGGCATTCAGGCCTTGTTGAACGGCGAACCCAGGCCGCCGATTGGTGGATTCGATTTAAAGGGTGAGAAATTTCTGGACTGGGGCTTTGTATGCGCTAACTTGCCGCCGGGCCCCAAGCGGGCGCTCGAAATTGGCCCCGGCCGTTCTCCCATCATTCCAGCGATGCTTGCTCTGGGCTACGACGTCACCGCAATCGACATCGCCTCCGATCTTTCCAAGCAATTCGCGGGGATCCGCTTTATCAAGGGCGATTTCACGGGTGAGCTGCTGGAGGCAGGGTTCGAAATGATCGTGGCCTGCTCCACGGTCGAGCACATCGGGCTCTCCGGCCGTTACGGCTCCGCCGAGGATCCGGATGGCGACCTGAAAGCGATGCGCAAAATTACGGAACTTCTCCATCGGCAGGGATGGTTGTTCCTCACCGTCCCGGTGGGAATTGACGGAGTTCACCGCCCTTTCCACCGCGTCTATGGAAAAAATCGGCTGCCGAAGCTGCTCAAGGGATTTGAAGTGGTGAAGTCGCGATTCATGGTGAAGGAACCCTGGGGCCCTTGGCGCTCGTGCGACCGCCCGACCGCGCTCGATTATCCGGCGAGCGCCCGCCGGTATGCTCTGGGCGAGTTTTTGCTGCGTAAGGAACGAGAGGAATAAGGCGCGGCGCAAGATGATGCTGAAGCGTAGGCCCCGCGCCGGCCGCGGCCAATAAAACAAGAAAACTTGTTTCGGGCCAGTGAAGATTAAAGGACCAAAGGAACCTCAAAACATGAATGAAGCGAAAGCATTCCCCAAGATTTCGATCGTCACCGCCTGTCTGAATCACGGCGAATATCTCGAAGACGCCATTCTGAGCGTCATGCGCCAGGGATATCCGAATTTCGAACATATCGTCATAGACGGCGTTTCGAAAGACAACACGATCGAAGTCTTGAAGCGCTATCCGCATGTCCGCTGGATCTCGGAACCCGATCGAGGCCAGTCGGACGCGTTGAACAAGGGATTTAAGATGGCGACGGGCGATCTGGTCGGATGGATGAACGCCGACGAGTACTACATGCCGGGCGCGTTTGCTGCCATGGCCAAAGCCGCCGTGGCCAATCCCAAGACCGATGTCTTCTATGGCGACGTGCTGTTTGTTGATAAAGACGGAAGGCTGCAACGTTCCAAGACCGCACATGATTTCGACTTTAACGTTTTGCTCTACTACGGCTGCTTCGTGGTCACCGCAACCACGTTCTTTCGCCGCCAGATCTTTGACGAACAGATGATGCTGGACATGGACTATCGAGTGGTGATGGATTTCGAATACTTTGTCCGGCTGGCTTCCCAGGGAAAACAATTCCAGTACGTCAATCAGATTATCGGAGCGTTCCGCTGGCTGGGCACGAACGCCAGCTTGCAGCACACCCGGCGGCGCATGGAGCGGCTGCGCGTGCAACGCACCTGGAGCCCGCGGAAAATGTCGGACCGCGGCTACGACGCTCTTGCGAAGTTCTACCAGACCAAACGCCTGCTGATGAAAACTTTCAACGGCGCCTATCGCAAGGAGTTCAGGGTTCTGCGGCACGCGCCGAAACAAACTTTGTGGTTTCGAACCCACCAAAGTTTCGAGACCTGCCGGAGCCTCATGTCCAAACGGCGGCCAAGCACCATGGACCCCAACTTCGCCACGTAGGATTCGAGCGCCGCGAACCCAGGAATTGCAGTCCAGGCTGCATCTAAAAAGAGGTGTCTGACAGCAGTGGAACATACAACAAAAATTGTTACCACCAGTTGGGATGACGGAGACCCGGCGGACCTGAAAGTCGCCAGCCTGCTGAGCGCGCGAGGTCTGCCCGGCACCTTCTTCGTTCCTATGACCGGCTACCGCGGGCGGCAGACGTTGATGCCGGCGGATCTGCGGTCCTTGTCCATGGAAGGATTTGAGATCGGAGCCCATGGCCTGACGCACAGAACTCTTTATGGTTTGCCCCAGCCGGAAGTTGAGCACGAAGTGCGGGGCAGCAAAGCCGCCCTGGAAGGAATCCTGGGAAGCGAAGTGCCGATGTTCTGCTACCCGCGCGGCAAATTCGACAGGAGAGTTTCCGACCAGCTCAAGGCTGCCGGTTTCCGCGGCGCTCGCACCACCCGGATGCTCTCCATTGAAACCGAATTTGCACGATTCGAGATGCCCACCAGCCTGCAAGTGTATCCGCATACTGCCTGGACCTACGTCAAGAATATTGCCAAGGCGCGCAAGGCTGGACGCCTGTTTGACTACTGGAGCCGGTTTCGCGGCACGGAAAACTGGGTGGCGCTTGGAAAGATCTTGTTCGATCGCGTAATGAAAGAAGGCGGCATCTGGCACCTCTACGGCCACTCCTGGGAAATCGAGGAACTTGGATTGTGGAGCGGCTTGGCCGAGCTGCTGGACTACGTGCGTGGGCGTGAAGGAGTTCAATACGCTTCGAACACCGGCACGCTGAATGCAGTCACAGGTTATGGCCGGCCAATCCCCTTATTTCGAGAACACCTTGAAACTCAAAATTATTCTCGTTCATAACTCGTACCAGCAGCCGGGTGGCGAGGACGTCATATTCGAGCAGGAGCGCAAGCTGCTGGAAGATGCCGGGCAAACGGTAATCGCCTATCGCCGCAGCAATTTCGAAGTCGAACAATTTTCCGGGGCTGGGCGGCTTACGCTGATTCAGCGGACCATCTGGTCAAACGATACATACAAGGAATTCAGCCGGTTGCTTCGCCAAGAAAAACCGGATCTGGTCCATGTACACAACACTTTCATGATGATCTCGCCATCCATTTATTCGGCGTGCCACCAGGCGGGCGTTCCGGTGGTTCAGACTCTGCATAACTACCGCCTGCTTTGCCCCGGCACAAACCTTTTCCGCAACGGTAAAGTGTGCGAGGAATGCATCGATCATTCCCTGCTACGCGGGGTCCTTCACGGCTGCTATCGCGATTCGCGCGCGGCCACAGCAACCACCGCGTTGATGCTTGGTGTTCACCGCGCGCTCGGCACCTGGCATGACAAGGTGAGTGCGTACATCGCCACCACGGAATTCGCCCGTCAAAAATTTGTGGCCGGAGGATTGCCTGCCGATCGGGTTCATGTGAAACCGAATTTTCTGGATGTCGATCCCGGGCCGAAACAGGAAGCCGGCGATTCCGCGTTGTTCGTCGGCCGGCTCGCTCCGGAAAAGGGCGGCGATATTCTTCTGGACGCCTGGGAACGTTTGAGTTTGCCGATTCCGCTGCAAATTATCGGCGACGGGCCGATGCGGGAACAGCTTCAGGCCCGAGCGGCTCAACGGGGCCTCTCCCATATTCAATTTCGCGGCCAGATGCGGCGTTGCGAAGTAATTGACGCAATCAAAAAATCCCGCTTCGTGATTGTCCCCAGCCAGTGCTATGAGAATTTTCCGGTGACGATCGCTGAGGCGTTCGCCTGTGGCACCGCTGTGATTTGTTCGCAGCACGGCGGCATGAAGGAAATCGTCGCCGATCAGCGCACCGGGCTGCACTTCACTCCCGGCGAGCCGGCGGATCTGGCGGCCAAGGCCGCGTGGGCCTGGATGCACACTCGAGAGATGGACGAGATGGGAAAAGCAGCGCGCCTGGAATATGAAGCGCGATACACCGCTGATAAGAACTACGCCATCCTGGCCGGCATCTATGCGCAAGCGCTCTCTTTCCGCAAACGGACGAATGACGCTGTCCAATCCTACGAGTCTGTTCAACCGGAAATGGCCACTACGGAGAGTCCCATCGCAGTTTCTGGAACCGCCAGTTTTCTAAGCAGGGAACCTGAGGGTAGTTCCTCGGCTCGTTTTTCCAGCGGCCAGAGGAACATTTTACCGCGTAGCTGAAACGCACACATATTATTCCACTCAAGGAGAAACGAATGTCGAATACGAAGCGAATTTTGGTCACCGGAGCGGGCGGTTTCATCGGCCACCACCTGGTTCACCGGTTGAAAGTCCGAAGGCAATTGGGTCCGCGGCGTCGATATCAAGATGCCCGAATACGAAGCTTCTTCGGCCGATGAGTTCGAAGTCCTCGACTTGCGCCGCTTCGATAATTGCCTGATCGCCACGCGCAATATCGACCAGGTTTATAACCTGGCCGCGGACATGGGCGGCATCGGTTATATCACCGCGTTCCTCGCGCAGATTTCCGTCAACAACACTCTGATCAACGCGCACATGCTCGAAGCCAGCCGCATCAACAACGTGAAGCGTTTCCTGTTTTCGTCATCGGCCTGCGTCTACGCGCAATACAAACAGAAAAGCGCCGACGTCACTCCCCTGCGCGAAGAAGATGCCTTCCCCGCCGATCCCGAACCGGGCTACGGATGGGAAAAACTCTGGTCCGAGGAACTGTGCCGCTATTTCATGAAGGACTACGGCATGGAAACTCGCGTGGTGCGCTTCCACAATGTTTACGGCCCGCTGGGCACCTACGACGGCGGCAAGGAAAAATCCCCCGCGGCAATTTCCCGAAAAGTAGCGCTGGCGAAAAACGGCGGCGAAATCGAAGTGTGGGGCGACGGCGAACAAACGCGTTCCTACATGTACATCGACGATTGCGTCGAAGGCCTGATTCGCCTGATGGCTTCCAATTGCGCCGATGCCCTGAATTTGGGCACCGACCAACTGGTCAGCATCAATGAACTGGTCGACCTGGTCTGCAACGCGGCCGGCAAGCAGGTGAAGAAGCGCCACGACTTGACGAAGCCACAAGGCGTGCGCGGACGCAATAGCGACAACTCGCGGCTTCGCAAAGAGCTCGGCTGGGAGCCATCCATCAGTCTCGAACAAGGCCTGGCCATCACCTATCGCTGGATCGAAGGCGAACTCAAGAAGCACGGACGCATTCACACCTCCGGCACGGTGAAAGACGGATTGGGCGCAAATCCAGTCCTGGGCGACTAACCCTCGCCAGACAGAGACGCGAGCCTCCTGCAAACGTCCCCGCAGGATGGCGGCGTCTCAGTCAGTAATTCGAGCGAGCTGACATCCCGTCACTCGCTTTGTCCCGTTCAAATTTCATCCCATTCGAGGAGCGCGCCATGAGTGTTGCGGTTATCACCGGTTCGGCCGGATTGATTGGTTCCGAGGCCGTCAACTATTTCGCCGCCAAAGGAATGCAAATCGTCGGAATCGACAACAATATGCGGCAGGTGTTTTTCGGTGAAGAAGCTTCCACGGCCTGGGTTCGCAGCCGCCTCGAGCGTCAAGTCCGCAACTATACGCACTATGACGCCGACATCCGCGACGACGCCGCGATTTTCAAAATCTTCCAGCAATACGGAAAAGAAATCGCACTAGTGATCCACACCGCGTCGCAGCCTTCGCACGATTGGGCCGCCAGCAACCCCTTCATGGATTTCACCGTGAACGCCAACGGGACTTCCGTGATGCTGGAAGCCACGCGGCGGTTCGCGCCGGACGCCGTCTTCATCTTTACCTCGACCAACAAAGTTTACGGTGACTTGCCAAACGAATTGCCGCTGGTGGAACTCGAAACCCGCTGGGAAATCGCTCCTGGCCATGCCTACGAACAGGGAATTCCAGAAACGATGTCCATCGACCGTTCCACGCATAGCCTGTTTGGCGCTTCGAAGGTTGCCGCGGATGTGCTGGTGCAGGAATACGGGCGTTACTTCGGAATGCGTACCGGATGTTTCCGCGGAGGGTGCCTGACCGGGCCAAACCATTCCGGAACGATGCTGCACGGATTTCTGGCGTACCTGATGAAGTGCGCTGTCACCGGAAAGCCCTACACGGTGTTCGGCTACAAGGGCAAGCAGGTTCGCGACAATATTCATAGCGCCGACCTGATCAACGCTTTCGACCGCTTCTTCCAGAGCCCGCGCTCCGGCGAAGTCTACAACCTGGGTGGCGGCCGCTACAGCAACTGCTCGATGATCGAAGCCATCCGCCTGTGCGAGGAAATCACCGGGAAGGAATTCCAATCCAAGTATGTGGAAGGAAACCGCAAAGGCGACCACATCTGGTGGATCAGCAACCTTTCGCATTTCCAATCACACTATCCCGAATGGAAGCCGGCCTACGACGTGCCCAAAATCCTGCGCGAAATTTATGAAAGCACTTGCAGCCGCGAAGCAGCCAAAACCCTGCTTCCCCAGCCGGCCGCCGGCTTGAATGAAATGCGGAGCGACGCATGATTGACGCAGGGAAACACAGCATCCTCGGAATCAAGATCAACGCCGTCGATTATGAAGCGGCGGTGGATCGGATCATCCAGGCAGCCAAGCAGCGCCGGCCTCTCGCCGTTTCCGCGCTGGCGGTTCACGGTGTAATGACCGGCGTCCTCGACGCGGAGCACAAATATCGCCTGAACGGTTTCGACCTACTGGTGCCCGACGGCCAGCCGGTGCGCTGGGCGCTGAACCGGCTGTATCGCACTCAGCTCAAGGATCGCGTCTACGGCCCAAACCTGATGCGCAAGATTTGCGCGCGCGCCGCGGAAGAAGGCTTGGGAATCTATTTCTACGGCAGCACTCCTGAAGTCTTGCAACTGATGCGAAAAAATCTGACCGCGCAATATCCTGGACTCATCGTCTGCGGGATGGAGCCTTCGAAATTCCGCCAGCTTACCCCGGCGGAAAAAGAATCGCTCGCGGAGCGCATCCGCAATTCGAAAGCGTCCATCGTCATGATCGGCCTGGGATGCCCGCGCCAGGAAGTCTGGGCCTATGAATTTCGCGATTTGCTTCCCATGCCGGCGCTCGCGGTGGGAGCCGCATTTCCCTTCACGGCGGGAAAAGTTCGTCAAGCCCCCAAGCGGCTCCAGGATCTCGGCCTCGAATGGACTTTCCGGTTGTACATGGAACCGCGCCTCTGGCGCCGCTACCTGTTTCTAAATCCCACTTATGTCTTTCTAGTTGCTCTGCAATCCGCCGGCCTGTACGGCTCGGCAACCGAAGGACGCAAGCCCGCTCACGAACTGCTCTACGGTTAAGAAAAAGTTTACGCACCTCTCGCGCGGTACGAACAACAACGCGCGCGGTGCTTCCCAATAGCTCGCAAGTCCAGCGCAATACGCAACGATTCGAATTTCAACCCAAGTGGCAAGAAGCCGGCCCGGCCGGAATTCTCGCGAACACAGGAGCATAAAAATGCAACGTTTCGTAAAATATACAGCGATCCTTTTGACCGTCACGCTGCTCGTAATGGGAGGCGTGAGAATTTCGCGGTCCAAGCATGGCCAACCGCATCCGGCCCTGGCATCCAGCCACAGCCCGGCCGCCCTGAATTCCGCGCAGCCCAAGTCTGTTTCCGTCGCACCTCTCCGCGCCTTGAATTTTGAGCCCAATATGGGCCAGTCCGATCCCCAGGTGAAATTTCTCTCCCGCGGCCAGGGCTACTCCTTGTTCCTCACTCGCGATGGCGCTGTGCTCTCTCTGCGCAAGCCCAGCGCCACGAAAAGCCACAGCCAGTTGAATGCCGGCGAATCCCCGCAGTCCGCGAAAAAGGATCCGCAAGCTCCGGCCGTCCTGCGCATGAACCTGATCGGCGCCGATCCCGCGCCACAGATTGCCGGACTCAATCCTCTGCCGGGCAAGAACAACTATTTTATCGGCAACGATCCCTCGCAATGGCATTCGGATGTTCCCACCTTTCCAAGGTCGGCTACGACAACATTTATCCCGGCATCGACCTGGTCTACTACGGCAACCGCGGTGAACTCGAACACGACTTCATCGTCAAGCCCGGTGCGAACCCGCACTCAATCACGCTGGGCTTTGATGGCGCTGATCAATTGAAGCTCGATGCAAAGGGCGACCTATTGGTTCGCACCGCCGGCGACGAAGTTTCCTTCCACGCTCCCGTCGTCTATCAACAGATTCACGGAAAAAAACACCCGATCGAAGGCCGCTACATCGTCAAGAACCAAAAGGAAGTCGGGTTCGAAGTTTCCTCTTATAACGTTCACGAACCGCTGGTCATCGACCCGGTCCTGATCTACGCCACCTTCATCGGCGGCAGCGGAGACGACTTCGGCACCGGAATCGCCGTCGACACAGCCGGCAACGCTTACGTCGTCGGACAAACCGTATCCGCCAATTTCCCCACTTCGTCCACCGCATTTCAAAAGACTCTCAACAGCAGCATCTTTAACGTGTTCGTCACCAAAGTGAACACTACCGGCACCGCGCTCGTCTATTCCACCTTCATCGGCGGCAACGGAGACGATGAAGGTATCGGCATCGCCGTCGATTCCTCCGGCAGCGCCTACATCACCGGTCAGGCAACCTCATCGAATTTCCCCGTCACCGCCAATGCCTTTCAGAAGACCATCGGCGATGCTTCGGGCGATTCCTTCGTTACCAAATTAAACGCCACTGGTTCAGCTCTTACTTACTCTTCCTTCCTCGGTGGCGACGCCTTCGACATCGGCTTTGATATCGCCGTCGATTCCACCGGCAACGCTTACGTCGCCGGTCAAACCTATTCCGATAATTTCCCTCTGGCAGGCACTCCCGCGCAATCCACCTATGGCGGGAAGTCCGAAGCCTTTATCACCAAAGTGAATCCAGCCGGCACGGCCAAAGTTTATTCCACGTATTGGGGCGGCAGCACGGGCGACGAGCAGGCCCGCGCCATCGTTGTCGATTCTGCCGGCAACGCCTATATCACCGGTCAAACCACTTCCACCAATTTCCCCACCACACCCAGCCCAATTCAAGCTGCCTATGGCGGCGGCTCCTATGATTCCATCGTCGCCAAACTGAATCCGGCCGGTTCCGCCATGCTCTATTCCACTTACGTCGGTGGAAACGATCTCGATCAGGGACGCGGCATCGCCATCGACTCCGCCGGCAACGCTTACATCACCGGTCAAACTGCTTCCACCAATTTCCCCATCGCCGGCAATCCCTTTCAAAAAACGTTTGGCGGCGGCATTGCCGACGGTTTCATTTATAAAGTGAATCCCACCGGTTCTGCGCTCGTCTTCTCCGGGTACTTCGGCGGTAACGCTGAAGATCAAGGCGATCACGGCATGGCCGTCGATTCCAGCGGCAATATCTATATCGCCGGCTTCACTAAGTCTTCCAATTTCCCCATCACCGCCGATGCAATTCAGAGCACCTTCCAGGGCGGCGCGTACGACGCCATCATCATGAAGTTAACCACTGATGGCTCCTCGCAAATCTATTCCACCTATTACGGCGGTGAATTCGATGACAGCGGCCGCGCCATTGCCGTCGATGCTGCCGGCAACGCCTACGCCGTGCTCTATACCAATTCCCTTCACATCCCCACCACTCCCGGTGCGTTTCAGACCGTCGCCGGCGGCGGGTATGATGCGTTCGTAGTGAAAATCTCGCAGTCCTCGGCTGTCGCCAGTCTCGTTCCCCCCAGTCTCTCGTTCCCCTCTCAAGTGGTGGGCACCACCAGCGCCGCGCAATCCGTCACGCTCACCAATACCGGCAACGTGGCCATGACCATCACCAGCATCACCGTCACCGGCACCAATGCCACGGATTTCGCCCAGACCAACACCTGCGGCACTGGCATAGCCATCGCCGGGACCTGCTCGATCAGCGTAACCTTCAAGCCCACTGTGGCAGGCACGCGCACTGCGACCGTTTCCCTGGTGGACAACGCCAGCGGCTCGCCACAGACCATCGCTCTCACCGGCATCGCTCAATCCGCCGGCGCAGTGGCAACTCTTTCCACCACCAGCGTCAGCTTCGGCAACCAACTCTTGAACACCGCCAGCGCGCCTCGCACCGTTTTGCTCACCAATACTGGCGCGGCCGCCCTCACCATCACCGGCGTCACCATCACCGGAACCAACAGCACCAACTACACCCAGACGAATACTTGCGGTGCTTCCGTCGCGTCCAATGCCAGCTGCACGTTCTCGTTCATTTTCAAACCCACCGCGGCCGGCACGCGCACTGCCACGGTTAACATCACCGACAACGCCACCGGCAGCCCGCAGCACGTCACGCTCACCGGAGTCGGCAGCACCACCGCCGCTGCGGTTGCCTCACTCGCTCCACCAAGTCTTACCTTCGTAAATCAGTTCGTGAATTCGACCAGCGCCGCTCAGGTCATCACTGTGACCAACACCGGCACGGAATCTCTGGGATTCACCAGCATCCTGGTTACCGGAGCGAACAGCACCGATTTCGCACAGACCAATACCTGCGGCGTCACCATCCTGGCCGCGGGAACTTGCACCATCAGCGTCACCTTCACTCCCACGGCTCCCGGTGCGCGCGCCGCTGCCCTTACGTTAACGGATAATGCGGCCAACTCTCCGCAATCCATCCCGTTTACCGGCACCGGCGTCGCTTCACCCACCGGCCCCTTCAATCACGTATTCATCGTGGTTGAATCCGGACAGAACTACGCCAGCGTGGTGGGCGCAGTCGACATGCCCTATATCAACGGCTTGATCAATCAGTATGCCCTGGCTACCACCTACTACGCCGATGCCCACCCCGGCATCAGCGACTACTTCATGCTCACCACCGGCCAGACGGTCACTACCAACAACGCTTTGCCCAGCACCAATGTCGACAACATCGTCCGTGAACTCGTCGCTACCGGCAAAACCTGGAAGGTGTACGCCGAAGACCTGCCTTCCGTCGGCTACATGGGCACGGATGTGAACTTGTATCTCCAACACCACAATCCGTTCGTCTATCTAAGCGATGTGCAGGGCAGCACCGTTCAGCAACAGAACGTCGTACCCTTCACCCAGTTCGCTACTGATCTCGCGAACAACGCCCTGCCGCAATACGTGTTCATCGTTCCGAACGATTCCAACGATTCGGAAGTCGGCTCGCGCGGCGGTTCCGATACTTGGTTGCAGACCAATATCGATCCGCTGATCAAGAGCGCGTTCTTCCAGAACAAGGGATTATTGGTCATTACCTACGACCAATCGTCGACGGACAACACCAACGGCGGCGGTCAAGTGGCTACGGTAATCGTTGGACCGACCGTGAAGCCCGCTTACAAATCCACCACGTTGTATGAGCACGCCAGCGTGTTGCGTTTGATGGCCACCGGCCTGGGCGTTCCCGTGCTACCCGGCGCCGCGGCTACTGCTGCGGACATGGGCGAGTTCTTTGTCGCTGCCCCCGCAGTGGGTCTCGTGCCAGGTAGCCTGACTTTCGCCGGCCAACAATTAAATACCACCAGCGCTACTCAACCCATTACCCTGACCAACACCGGCAATGCGGATCTCATTATCACCAGCATCGCGGCAAGTGCGCAGTACGGGCAAACCAATTCTTGTCCGATTGGCCCGTCCACACTTCCGGCCAATGCCACTTGCTCCATCAACGTTTCATTTACTCCCACCGCAGCAGGCGCTCAAGCCGGCACCATTACCATCGTGGACAATGCCACAAACAGTCCGCAGGTATTCAATCTGACCGGCACGGGCGTCGCTCCGGCTCCCGTGGTTACGTTGGCGCCAACCGGCCTGACGTTCCTCAGTCAGACTGTGAACACCACCAGCGTCAGTCAATCGGTTACCTTGACCAACACGGGCACGCTGCCGTTGACCATCACCAGCATCGCTGCCAGCGCACAGTTTGCCCAGAACAACAATTGCCCCGTCAGCCCGGCGACGATAGCTGCCGCCGGAAGCTGCAGCATCAACGTCACCTTTACGCCGACTGCTGTGGGCGCTCAGACCGGATCCATCTCGATCGTGGATAATGCCGCGGGAAGCCCGCACGCGATCACGCTAACTGGCACGGGCGCTGCTGCCCCGGTTCCGGTCGTTACGCTTTCTGCCACTACCGTGGCGTTTGGTACCCAGCAGAACAACGTGGCGAGCGGAATAAAGACAGTCACGCTTTCAAACACCGGGACCGGTCCGTTGAACATCACTGGATTCACGATCACCGGAACCAACTCTACGGATTTCACACAAACCAACACTTGCGGCACCTCAGTCCTGGCCGCCGCAAACTGCGTCATCAGCGTCACATTTAAGCCGACGGCAACAGGTGCTCGCACCGCGTCCATCAGCATCGCTGATAACGCAGTGAACACACCGCAAGCCATCGCACTGTCGGGTACTGGATCGGCAACTGCCACGCCGTCGGTCACTCTCTCTCCCTCCAGCTTGATCTTTACCGGTCAAGCGGTGGGCACCAAGAGCGCCGCGCAAGTGGTGACGGTCTCGAATCCCGGCACGGTCTCTGCCACCTTGATCAGCGGCACCTTCGTAGGAACCAACGCTGCTGACTTTTCATTTACCACCACTTGTACAGGCACGTTGGCTGCGGGAGCTTCCTGCACCGCCAGCATCAGCTTTACTCCGGCGGCTGCGGGCACGCGAACCGCAACCTTCCAGGCCAACGACAACGCCAGCAACACTCCGCAAACGGTAAGCCTGACGGGTACGAACGGCGCGGCAGCACCCGCCGTCACGCTCGCCCCGGCCAGCTTGACGTTTGCAGGCCAGACAGTGGGCACCACGAGCGCCGCTCAAGGCGTCACGCTCACCAACAGCGGTTTTTCTGCTCTGACCATCACCGGCATCGCGGCCAGCGCGCAATACGGTCAAACGAACAATTGTCCCGTCAGCCCAGCTACGCTCGCTGCTAACGGCACTTGCACGATCAGCGTTACCTTCACGCCGACCGCGACCGGAGTTCAGTCCGGCTCAGTCACCATTACCGATAATGCCTCCGGCAGCCCGCACGCCATCGTTGTCAACGGCACGGGCGCCGGAACCGCTCCGCTGGTCACTCTATCGCCCACTGGCTTGACCTTTGTCAGCCAGACGATTAACACCACGAGCGCTTCTCAACCCGTTACGCTCACCAACACCGGCAGCGCTGCTCTCACCATCTCAAGCATCGCCGCCAGCGCGCAATACGCGCAGACAAACACTTGCCCCGTCAGCCCGGCCACTCTTGCTGCCGCTGGCACTTGTTCCATCAGCGTCACCTTTACGCCGACGGCTGTGGGCGCTCAGCCCGGCTCGATCACCATCGTGGATAATGCTACGGGAAGTCCGCGAGCAATCACGCTGACCGGTACGGGCGCCTCTGTGCCTGCTCCAGTCGTGTCTCTGTCGGTGCCTAGCTTGACCTTCGCCAGCCAGCCGACTGGCACGACCAGCGCATCACAATCCGTCACGCTCACCAATACGGGCAACGCTGCACTGACCATCACCAGCATCGCGGCCAGCGCTCAGTACGGTCAAACGAATACTTGTCCCGTTAGCCCGGCCACGCTCGCTGCCGCTGGCACTTGCTCAATCAGCGTCACGTTCACGCCGACGGCTACCGGTCTTCAGACCGGCTCCATCACAATCGCCGATAACGCAGCCGGCACACCGCACGCCATCACTCTGTCCGGCACGGGTTCCACTCCCGCTCCAGTCGTAGCCTTGACGGCGACTAGCTTGACCTTCGCTAGCCAGACGATCAACACGACCAGCGCGTCACAATCCGTCACGCTCACCAATACCGGCAACGCAGCTCTGACCATCACCAGCATCGCGGCCAGCGCGCAATACGGTCAAACCAACACTTGTCCCGTTAGCCCGGCCACTCTCGCTGCCGCTGGCACTTGCTCGATCAGCGTCACGTTTACGCCGACGGCTACCGGTGTTCAGACCGGCTCAATCACCATCGTGGACAACGCTGCAGGCAGCCCGCATGCCATCACTCTCTCCGGCACGGGCGCTGCTGTTCCCGCACCGGTTGTCTCTTTGACCGCGACTAGCTTGACGTTCGCTAGCCAGGTGGTAGGCACCACCAGTGCGTCACAATCCGTCACGCTTACTAACACTGGCAACGCTGCTCTGACCATCACCAGCATCGCCGCTAGTGCTCAATACGGACAAACCAACACTTGCCCGGTTAGCCCGGCTACTCTCGCTGCCGCGGGCACCTGCTCGATCAGCGTCACGTTTACGCCGACCGCCGCAGGTACCCAGACCGGCTCAATTACGATCACCGATAACGCCGCGGGCAGCCCGCACGGCATCGCTCTAACCGGCACAGGCGCCGCTGCAGTTCCTGCAGTTAGCCTGAATCCGACCAGCCTGCCTTTCGGCAATCAGCAGATCAACGTAGCCAGCCCGGTTAAGACGGTCACGCTTACCAATACCGGCAACGCCACGTTAACCGTAACGGGCATCACGGTCACTGGAACCAACAACACTGAATTCACGCAAACCAACACTTGCACTTCGGTCCTGGCCGCTGGAACCTGCACCATCACCGTCACATTCAAGCCGACGGCCACGGGCGCACGCAGCGCATCCATCAGCATCGCGGATAACGCTGCTGGCAGCCCGCAGACAGTCGCCATGACCGGCACGGGAACCACCACAGCGAACCCGCAACTAACACTGTCTCCGACTAGCTTCATCTTTGCCGCTCAAACTGTCGGCACCACAAGTGCTGCACAAACCTTGACGGTGAGGAACAGCGGCACGGTCACAGTAACGTTGACCAGCGGCACCTTCACAGGCACAAACCCGAGCGACTTCTCCTTCACGACCAACTGTCCTACCTCGTTGGCCGTCGGAGCATCCTGCACCGCCAGCCTTAGCTTTACCCCCGGTGCAGTGGGCGCTCGCTCGGCTAACTTCCTGGCCACTGACAACGCGGTGGGCAGTCCTCAGACCATCCCGCTGACGGGTACTGGTAATTAACAACTCCTGGCCACGCTCGAATCGCGAGCGCTGACTGGAAAACTCGAAATCAAATCGCTCCTCCGTTTCTTCTCGCGGAGGAGCGATTTGCATTACAGGCCTCTCAATCCTGACGGTGCCCCATCCTTCCCAGCTCCATCGCGAAGGGTGGGGTTCTTCGTTTAGTTTTGATCCTGCTTGCGTTATTTGTGCGCCCTTTGCATCCCCACGGTTTGTATCGCGGCTGGGACCGGCTTTTTTGAAAGCGCTACTCACAGCAGGCGAGGCTCATGCAGCCCCAGGAACCTGAACCAATGATCGGGATTGATCCGAAGCACAGAATGGAGTGTGATGGATTGATTCGAAAAGAGAGTGAGGCGCAAACGCCTGCTCAGCGATTCGTCGCCGCGCGCCGGGGGCGGATTTGAGCGCCTCCCTGCCCCTATCAATCGAGAAAGGAGCTCATAGGTCGGTGGAACAGGAAAAGTTTGCGTGTCTCACCTACCACGCCATCGGCGACGCCGCCGATCAATACACTGTCAGCGAGCGGGAACTCGGCAATCACCTCTCTTTCCTGCAAGCGCAAGGTTTCCTCGTGGAAAATTTCGAGCAATTGGAAACACGCCTGCGTTTGAGGCAGCCACTGCCCGATCGCTACACGATCCTGACGCTTGACGATGGCGATTCGAGCTCCATGCGCGCGGCGGAAATAATTGCCTCCCACAATTGCACCGCCACATTCTTTCTCACGCGCGATCGCTCTCAAAAAAAACTAGGCTATATCCGCGAACCTGAAATTCGCGAACTTCGCCGCCTGGGCTTCTCGCTGGGCACACACGGCGCCACTCACCGCAAGTTGACGTTCATTCCCGAAAACGAATGCCTCGAGGAACTGCAAGGAAGCAAGAAGTGGCTTGAAGATACGCTCGGCGAGCCCGTCACCTACATGGCCGCGCCCGGCGGCTATATCAATTCCCGGGTCATGCGCCAGGCGCAAGAAAGCGGCTATATCTTGATTGGGACTTGCAATGAATGGATGAATTCTCCGGAGGCCATGTCTCTGCCGGGGCCGGTCAATCGCGTCAACGTTCGGCGTCAATTCACCGGCGAAGATTTGCGTAGCATCGTGGATGGTGCTCTTGGATTTTACCTCTGGCGCCAGGCCCGCTCGGCCGCGCTCGCTATTCCCAAACAAATCTTCCGCAATTAATTCCCCGCGGGGAACTATCCGGCTCCCTTCTTTATTTTACAAACAGGCTCAGGCCCGTCGGCGGTACGGGAGTGGACGCGTTGGTGCTCACAAATAGAATCGGGCTGTAGCCAATCGTCACGCTGCCATTCACCTGGTTCGTGTTCCCCGCAAGATCCTGGTACTGCTTGTATTGGCTCGCGGGCGTATAGCTTTTGCTCGTCGCGCTATTCCACACCGCCAGCGCCTGATATCCACCAGCGCGCGTCAGCGTACAAGTCCAAGTGGAATCAGATGCCATCGTGCACGGCGACGGCATCGTCGCTCCCACCATCCAGTTGTAAACCTGCTGGTACGCCGTCGCTCCCGGCAGCGCCTGGTGCGTGCTTGGATTAAAAAGTGTTCCCCAGCCTACCCCGCCAGGTCCGTTTCCATTGTCATCCCACGAATACCAATAAAATCGTGTGAATCCGTACGACCAGTGCAATAAATAAAATCGCGCCACAAATCCGGCCTGCTGTTGCAGGTCCGTCACGCCGTACGTGCTGTCTCCCCACGAAGCTTCCGAATCCCACATCGGTTTGCTGGTCAATCCGTATTTCGTCATCAGCGCGATCATGGGAATCGCTTTCTGCGGCCCAATAATTTCCGGCTGCGACGGAATCTGCGTGGGATATCCGTGCAACACCACAATATCCATATCCGTCACACCGCCCGCTCCCCAGTAAGTATCCATCCAGTTCACGTTCCCCGTCACCGCAGGCGAGGAGATCAGCGCCGCCGGGTCCGTTTTCCGGATATCATCGCGCATGTGCTGCGTCATGGTGACAAATCCGGCCATCCCCATGCTCGATACTTTTGAATCCTGATCCGGCTCGTTCCACAATTCATAAACTTCAATTTTCCCCTTGTAACGCGCCGCCATTGCCGTAACAAAATCGTCCCACGCCTGAATGTCCGAAACGCCTCCAAACCAATTCGGCATTCCATCCGTCGCATAGTAAACCGGCTTGCCGTGCTGTTGCGCCGTGGCGACCTGGCCATCCAGATTAGACCAATCGAAGCTGCCCCGGCTTTTTTCTATCGTCGGCCAGCTAACTCCCGAAGTTCGAATCACCGTAAACGACGACGTCGGCCAGTTGCTATTGATTACGTGAAGGCCAAACAAGCTAGCCGGAATCGGGCCCGCCGGCGGATTTGCCGAAGTGTTGGCCGCCCAGACGGTTTCCGGTGAGCTGCCAGAAATTTGCATCAAGCTGAATAGGATCAGGAATAGTAGCACCACACGATTGCGCACCGATCTCACCTTAAGGACAGAAGTTAACTACTTTCAGCAAGATACTCCCTATCTGGTGCATCGTACTACTGACCCGCGGGACAGTTGTGGACCAGATAATAGCCCCTGTCTCCCCAAAGTAAGCCATCCCGAGCGATGCGCGTTGTTTGCTTCCCAGATGCCCTTGATCGGGGCGAGGGATCTGCGCTGTTTGGAGTCCGATGCTTTTATCGGACCCGCTCAACCTGCCAATGCCTACGCACCAACTGTCTGGTACCTTTTCGAATAGCCCCGCTCCCCATCGCTCCTTGACTTCTTGAGCATGCCACGGCCCAAAATAAAAGATGAATCCGGAATGCTGGTACAATCTGCATGTTTTGATGGAAGAATGTGATCTTGAGGTTGCGCGGCTAATTTGTTCGCTGTCTCAATGTAGGTTCGATGGGCTGCGTAGATTTCTAGATCTCAGTCCACTAGGGAGATAAGCATGTCGAGCGCGAAGCGAATTTTGGTCACCGGAGCGGGCGGGTTCATCGGCCATCACCTGGTCCGCCGGTTAAAGTCCGAAGGCAATTGGGTCCGCGGCGTCGATATCAAGATGCCCGAATACGAAGCCTCCTCGGCCGATGAGTTCGAAGTCCTCGACTTGCGCCGCTTCGATAATTGCCTGATCGCCACGCGCAATATCGACCAGGTTTATAACCTGGCCGCGGACATGGGCGGCATCGGTTACATCACCGCGTTCCTCGCGCAGATTTCCGTCAACAACACTCTGATCAACGCGCACATGCTCGAAGCCAGCCGCATCAACAACGTGAAGCGTTTCCTGTTTTCGTCATCGGCCTGCGTCTACGCGCAATACAAACAGAAAAGCGCCGACGTCACGCCGCTGCGCGAAGAAGATGCCTTCCCCGCCGATCCCGAACCGGGCTACGGCTGGGAAAAACTCTGGTCCGAGGAACTCTGCCGCTATTTCATGAAGGACTACGGCATGGAAACTCGAGTCGTCCGCTTCCACAATGTCTACGGCCCGCTGGGCACCTACGACGGCGGCAAGGAAAAATCTCCCGCGGCAATTTCCCGAAAAGTAGCGCTGGCGAAAAACGGCGGCGAGATCGAAGTGTGGGGCGACGGCGAACAAACGCGTTCCTACATGTATATCGACGATTGCGTCGAAGGCCTGATCCGCCTGATGGCTTCCAATTGCGCCGATGCCCTGAATTTGGGCACCGACCAGCTGGTCAGCATCAATGAACTGGTCGACCTGGTCTGCAACGTAGCAGGCAAACAATTGCGGAAGCGCCACGACCTATCGAAACCTCAAGGAGTCCGCGGCCGCAACAGCGATAATTCCCGCCTGCGCAAGGAACTAAACTGGGAACCCTCTATCACCCTTCAACAAGGCCTGGCCATCACCTATCGCTGGATCGAATCCGAACTAAAAAAACATTCCCAGGTCCACCAAGCAGCCACCAGCGCGTAAACCATGCTCAAGCCCCGCAGGGGCGATCAGGACGCATGTAGGGGCCGGCTTCAGCCGCGCCCTCGCCTTTGACTTTCAATCCGCGAAAATCAAACCTCTCTACTGGCTCCCTGCCCCAATCTTATCCAACGTCTGTTGCGCAAGCGGCCGGAAAGGACTGTTCACCTGTATCGCTTGCGCCAAAACACTCCGAGCCTCCGCGGTCTTCTTCATCTTCGCCAGCGTAAATCCCAACCGGTACAAATTCCGCCCGTACATATAATCGTTCTGCTTCAGCAAAGGATTGGCCTGCTTGAAAACTTCCACGGCCTGCGGGTTCTTCAAGCGGATTACATACACTTGCCCCAGAGCGGAAAGCGCCATCCCCTTCTGTAGATCGTTCTGCTGCGACCACTGCTCATCCGTCACGCCTTCCGGCTTCTTGCTCTGGCCAAGCGCATCAATCGCCTTCTTCGCATCTGCCTCTGCCTTGTCAAGTTCCTTCCCGCTGGTGCTCCAATAATCCGCAAGCAGGACCAGCATGCTGGCATTATTCGGGTTTTTTGCCAGCACCTTGTCCGCCCCCTCCAGCATTTTGGGAGTATCCTGCAACTGCTGGTATGCGAAGACCTCGGTGGATTCAGCGCTTTCCGCGTAAGAAGAATCCGGGAACACCGAAGTGAATTTCTCCATCAGCAGAATTTTTTGTTTGGGATCCTGCACCTGGTAAGCCGCGGAGTACATCGAGTATTCGATGTAGCCCAGATCGGCCGCGGTCGTCTTCAGCGTTTCTTCTTGTTTAAGTTTCCAATCCGAAGCCGCCATGTCTGCCGGCGGCGCTTGAGCCTTGTACCGCTGCACAATCGCCACGGCGCGTTGCCCGTTTGCAAACAACTTTTCGCTATCTCCTTTTTCTTGCGCCGCTCGCGCCAGTGTTACGGCAGCGGTAAAATTCTCCGGATCGATCGCCAGCACTTTTTCGCCGTACTCGATGGTCTTCTCGTAGTTTTTGTCGGTTTGATAGACGTTCAGCAGAAGCTGGTCGGCCAGAAGCGCCAAATCGGGATTGCTGCCATAATCTGTCAGGAATTTCTGAAGCAGCGATATTTTTTGAGCCGAATCCGTCGCCGCATAAATCTCGGCAATTGCTTTATCCTCGGGCGTGCCCACAGCCACGCCAATATTTTTTCCGATTTGCGCCTGCGTCCCGGCCGAAAAGGAAAGCAGAACCGCAACGAGCATCCATAAACGCCGCATCAGGCACCTCCTGACCGCTCGCAGTTGCAGTGGTCAATTCTGCGCAGAGGATACCAGAGTTAACCTCCCAGCGAAATGCGTTGCCAGCCCGCCGACGTGATCCGCTCGATCAACGCGGCGGGTGGGGCGGGCTTAGCGCGATGAGACGATTTTTGGGTGGCGCACCCTTGTCTTTAAGGGTGCGGTTCTTGACTCTGACTTTTGCTTCCTTGGTTCGATCTCTGCAATCCCTCCTCTATCAGCGCATCGATCCGATTCAGCAATCGAAAACCGTGACGAAATCGAATTTCCTCCAGGATTCGCACGAACCGCTCGCGTGAACGCCGCGTCCCCAAAGGTGGATGCCGCAGGTAACAACTAAAAGCAATAAAGTGCAGGTCCCCGCATCCGTAATATCGTCAAAGAGGATTGCGCATCGAAGAAAAACCCGCACCCTTAAATCGAAGCTGTGAAGAAACCCTTCTGATTTCCGTCTTGCAAAAATGGAAGTGTGCCGTAAGCTCGCGGCATGAGCCAAGAAAATCCGAGCAACAAGCAGCCATTGATCCGTCGGGTGAACCGGCAGCAGATGAGTTGGCGTGCGGTGGACGTCGCGCGATTGATCGGCGACGACCATCCGGCGCGGGCGATCTGGGCGCTGGTGGGGCGTTTGGATCTGAGCGGATTCTACCAGAGCATCGAGAGCAGCGCGGAAGAAGGCGGGCGGCCGGCGTTCGATCCGCAACTGCTGATCAGTTTGTGGGTGTACGCCTACAGCCAGGGGATTGGATCGGCGCGGGAAGTGGCGCGTCGTTGCGAGTATGATCCGGCGTTCGAGTGGCTGACCGGCCTCGAGGAAGTGAACTACCACACGCTGGCGGATTTCCGTGTGGAGAAACAGCAACAGTTAGATGAACTGTTCACGCAGGTGCTGGCGGCGCTGAGCAAGGAAGGACTGATCACGCTGGAGCAGGTGATGCAGGACGGCACGAAAATCAAGGCGCTGGCGAGCACCAGGAGTTATCAGCAGGCAGGAACGATTCGCGAGCACTTGCAGCGAGCCCGGCAGCGCGTGGCGGAGATGGGCGACCCGCGCAGCGAAGAGCTGAACCCCAGAGCCAGACAAGCGCGCGCCCGAGCGCGGCAAGAGCAGCAAAAACGGTTGGAGGACGCGTTGCAAGAACTGGAAAAGCTGCAGGAGCGCAAGCCAGCAGGAAAAGCCAAGAGCGAAGCACGGGTGAGCACCAGCGATCCACAGGCGCGCGTGATGCATCAGTCCGACGGCGGATTAACGCTGAGCTACAACGCGCAGATTTCCGCCGATGCGGCGCACGGTTTGATTGTCGAAGCGTGCGTGACGCAGGAGGCCAACGACTGCGCGCAACTGCTTCCCGCCGTGGAACGCGTGGAAGAGCGATTGAAGAAAAAACTGCGGCAGATGGTGGCCGACGGTGGTTACACCACGCGAGACAATATCGAAAAAATGGCGGAACGAGGGACGGACTTTCTCGGAAGCTTGCGGTGGGAAAATGTGCCGAGCGGCGTGACCACACCAAACCGGATTCCGCCGAGCGTGTTCGTCTATCAGCCAGAAACGAATCGCTGTGTCTGTCCGGAGGGAAAGCTTTTGCATCCGCAAGGACGGCACCAGAAGGGGCCGGGACTGATTTACCATCGCTACCAAGCGAAGGCTGCGGATTGCCAGAGCTGCGTTCGCAAGCCGGAGTGTTGCCCGGACAATAAGAAACGCGGCCGTTCGGTGGCACGAGGTGAAGAAAGCCCCCGGGTCGTGGCGTTCCGGGAGAAAATGACCAGCGAAGAAGCGCAAGCGCAGTACCGCCGCCGGGGAAGAGTCGTGGAATTTTGCCACGCCTGGATCAAAAGCAAACTGGGCCTGCGGCAGTTTCACGTTCGAGGGCTGGTGAAAGTGCAGATGGAAATGCTGTGGGCCTGCCTCACCTACAACCTGCAGCACTGGATTCGCTTAAACAAGCTCCGAGCAGCACCCACGGCCACGTGACGGAGTCAGAAAGGAAAGAGGGAGAAAGGCCGAGCGAGAACCTATTCGGAAGCAACCACTCCACAACCCAGGAAACTCACGCTCCCTGCTCCTCCTACGCTTCTCGATCCAGGTTTCTTCACAGCTTCATCCGAAGGGTGCGGCACCCGCCTCTCCGCCCACTGCGACTAGTGCCCAGATGGTATACTTGCTCGGCGCCACATGACCAATCATTGTTCTTCGATCAGATTCCCGTGCCCACCCGCCGGGTTTGATAGACCAGAACCGGAGTCGAGTGAGTGCTGCGTGGATCACACGAGCTGCGGCACGGAGTTTCCTAGTTGGGATCAATGGCTCGAGAGCACAGAATCAGCAGCATTTCCATGGATAACACAATGAATTCCTATTCTGCCTGTTTGTTGCAAATGTTTTTTTTGATTTTTGCAACAGTCCACTGGCAAGAATCAGTACCCAAAGTCAGAAATCAACCTCCCGTCCAGCTCCAGCTCTCGGTGTCCGCAGACAAGACGCCCCTCAACAAACCAATCACCATTCGAGTCGAGATGCGGAATCGCGGCGCCGAGGACTTTTACGAAATATGCCCAGTTTCCGACCCTCAACGGTCCGGCCTATTTAACGCTGGAAATCCCAGATGAAGCCGGTCACCAGAACTCTGACGAAAAATAACGTTTGCAACACTAAGCGATCAAGTAGTCCACGAGTGGTGGCATCGGATCGCACCGGGGGCTCCCATGGTACGGACCGGTGCTCGATTCGTAGCTCTATTCATCTCCAAAGAACCGGGTATGTTTACGGTCCGCGCGAAATATTTTTTTAACGGCGGCTTCACTCCACCGAACGCCTAATGGGGAGTCATTACGCATAGTCTGGCAAGGCAGCCGGAGTCCAATCCGGTTTCCATAACAATATCGCCGGCGACCACATTTAAAACCGTGAAGCAATCACTAATTACGTTTGATTTCCGAATCAGAACGAAAGTCGAAAGCAGATCTTACCCAAGTGCGACCTTATTTCTTGCCGATTTTCCATTCATGTTCGTCTCAGGAAGGATTGGGTTACGACAAAGTTCGGACTATTCCGCAC
>CAVWOD010000007.1:0-336177 GCA_963756355.1 uncultured Acidobacteriota bacterium
CGGCGCGTGCCGCGTCGGCCTGATCGCTGGCGTTGGCTTGCGCCGCGTCGGCGCGGCTGTTGGCAGCGTCCGCCATCTGCTGCTGGTTAGCGGCGTCGGCCTGTGCCATGTTGGCGCGCTGATTGGCGGCGTCCGTCATCTGCTGCTGGTTAGCGGCGTTGGCCTGTGCCATGTTGGCGCGCTGGTCGGCGGCATCGGCTTCCCGCGTCCTGGCCTGCAGCCGCATGGCTTCGCGTTGCTCGATCAGGCCCTTGCGCTGATCGACCGCAAGCTGGCTTTCCGCCTCGGCGCGCGCGATGGAGATCTTTCGATCCGCCATGAATTCAAGATGAGCCACGCGCACCTTGTCGGTTTCCGGCTTCTCGGCCGCGGTGACGGCAATATTGGCCTGTTCCATCGCCAGCGGGGCACGGCTGCCCAACTGCGGGTCGGACTGCAACTGCGTCAGGCGGGCACGCAACGCGGCCGCGCCATCCGGCTCAACCGGGGTGCTGGCGCAGGCAGTGAGCAGCAACGCGGCTACGGCCGCGGCGACCAAGGTGTGGCGGCTGGAAATAAAAGCGTTCATTGCTTGACTCCTGAATTGCGCTGCATCTCCTGCGACAGGGTCTGCGTGCTTTTGATCATCTCGTCGTTGACGGCCCGATCCTTGGTCGCCGATGCCTGCGCGCTCGCAAGCTCAGCGTCACGCGTGACTCCTTGGCCAGACGCTCAGCGTCATCCATGCGCTTTTCCGTCACCGCCGTTTCGGCAGCGGCGAGTTTGTCGCGGGCCTCACTCAGTACCGGCGAGCCGGCATCGGTGACCCGCGCCTGATCGGCTACGGCTATGGCCTGCTTGGCCGAGCTCAGCGCGATTTCCGGCACGGGTGGTGTGGAGGCGCAGGCAGCGAGCAGCAGTGCGCAGCCCAGGCCGAGCAGTGTGGCTGCCGACGCATGCGGGCGACGCGTGTTTACAAAAATCCGGGTCATCTTGGCTTCTCCTAGGCGTAGATCCTGGCCGCCCGGTGGAGGGCTGCGCCATGAATCGGCAAAGACTGTGCGCCCAATGCGGCCACAGGTCGGTGCGCTGGCGTACCCAGTGCGCCGACGATTCAGACCGGAGCAGGATCAGGTGGGCGGCGCGCGCTACGACGGTGCTGAATTTCACCTGTAAAATCAGTAGCATAGGCTCCAGGTAGCGCTGCAACACGCTGGGCATTGCTATAGACTTCCGCTGCTGAATTCAGCTCACGATGGGGTAGATAGAGCGCCGGGTACCCCACCTGTGCACATGGCAGCACGCGCGACAGACAATGAGTACCGGCAGCGAACCACGGCAATCGACGGCCATCCTGCGCCGCAGGCAGGTCCTGCAGGGCGGCATGGCCGCCGCTTTTGCCGCCAGCCTGCCATCCTGCTCCACGCAGTCGCACCCGGGTGCGCTGATCGTCGGTGGCCTGCCCGTGACCTGCAACCTGACGCTGCCGATCGCGTGCGTTGCCCGGGCGAGCGCCAACGCGAGCGGTCCTGCCGGCGGGCCGCGCTTCGAATACGAGTACAGCAAGTACAACGGCTGGCCCGAAGTCAAGGAATCGCTGATGTCGGGCGGCTCCAGGCTGCTTATATGCTGGCGCCGCTGGTCATGGATCTGGCGGACAGCGGGTGCCGGTCAAGATCGTCTCGCTGGGACATCGCTCGGGTGCGGTCATCATGGTGCGGACCGATTCGTCGTACCAGCACTTCAAGGAACTCAGCGGGCAAGCGCATCGCGATCCCCAGTCGCTTCGCCGTCGACTATCTGTTCCTCAGAAAGATGCTGACGACAGGAGGGCATGACGCTCAAGGACGTCGAGATCGTGGAGATGGCGCCGCCCGACATGCCGGCGGCGCTCTACGCGCAAAGCGGTGGATGCCTACTGCACCGGCGAGCCCTTCGGGGCGGCGGCGCAGCGCGCCGGCTATGCGCGGCCTCTGCGCATGACGCGCGACGAATGGCGCGAACTACATCTGCTGCGTCCTGACGGTGCGTGAGGAACTCATCAAGGAAAACCGCCCGCTGGTGCAGGATCTGGTCAACCATGTGCTCGGCTGCCGGGTCCTGGCTCGATCGCGAAGCAGGAAAACCGCAACAAGGCCGGTCCGATCGCCGCCGGCCGCGAGTTTTTCAATCAGGACCCAAACATCATTCAGTTCGTGATGGACAATCCGACGGACAGGGTAACCTATGGCGACCTCAGGCATGATCAGAGCGGAGTTCGAGGAACTGATGCAGCTGTCGCATGGCTGCGGGCACAATCAAGCACCGATCGCCTACGAGACTACGTGGACGAGAGCTTTGCCCACACCGCCAAGCCGGCGGCGATTGCACTGTAGATCGGGAGACCCAGGCATGACCCGGCCATTCAAGCTAGTGCTGGCGCTGTTTTTTTGTAGCGCTACCATCAGCACCGCAGGCGATGCCAGCCTGATTGCCGGGGTTTTCAGCCCCGCCCGGACGGCGCCGGATTTCTCGCTGCGCGGCTCCGATGGCAGCGAACTCACGCTGAGTCGCTACCGCGGCAAGGTGGTGGCGCTCGCCTTCGGCTACACATCTTGTACCGCAGTGTGCCCGATCACCCTGAGCGTCCTGGCCGCGGCACGCAGGCAGCTTGATGCGACGGCCGACCAGGTGCAGGTGATCTACGTCACCGTGGATGCGGAGCGGGATACCGCCGAGCATATGCGCAAGTTCCTGCATGGCTTTGACGCCAGCTTTATCGGCGGCACCGGCACTGCGCAGCAGCTGGCCGCGGTGCGCGCGGACTATGGAATCTCGGTGAGTGAAAAGTTACCAATCCCGGGCGGTTATGCGCCAATTCCTTTTTCTTCGAGTTCTTTTACCAGCGTCGCTTCGGTGTAGCGCGGCGGAGGCTCGGTGAAGTGCTGGTCGGGCCGGATCTTGTCGAGCTTGAGGCGCTCGCCTTCGGTCACGCGCGGAGCGTGCGGCTTTCTTCCGCCGCCTCTTCGTCTTTTTCTTCGCGCGCTTCCTGATACACCGCCAGGAACCCGTCAAATTTCATCACCGCGCCGGTGGCGCGAAACGTGTAATCGTTGGCGTTGATATCGATGGTGGTCTGGTCAAACACCGCGGGAACCATCTGCGATCCCACGAACCGCTGCCAGATCAGCCGGTACAGTTTGTAAACGTCCTCGTCCAAATATTTCTTCACATCTTCGGGCGAGCGCGCCACATCCGTGGGACGGACGGCTTCGTGGCCTTCCTGCGCATCTTTTTTCGATTTGTAGAAATTGGGTTTTTCGGGCAGGTAATTGCCGCCATAACTCGAAGTGATGAACTCGCGAACCTGGTCGAGCGCGTCGTTCGAGACGCGCACGGAATCCGTGCGCATGTAAGTGATCAGCGCCACCGAGCCTTCTTCGCCCAGCTCCACTCCTTCATACAATCGCTGCGCCAGCATCATGGTGCGCTTGGCGGAAAAGCGCAGCTTGTTGTAGGACTCCTGCTGCAATTTCGAAGTGGTGAACGGCGGCGCGGGATAGCGGCGCTTTTCTTTTTGCTGAACCGACGCGACATCCCAGGTGGCGCCCTCCACGGCTTTCAGAATTTTGTCAGCCGCTTCCTGGTTTGGAATTTCAAGTTCTTCGCCCTTGTAGCGAGTGAGCTTCGCTTCGAACGCGGGCGGCTCTCCGGCTTGCAGCAGCGCGTGAATGGTCCAATATTCCCTGGGAACGAACGCGCGGATTTCGCGCTCGCGGTCCACAATCAAGCGCAAAGCCACGGTCTGCACGCGCCCGGCGGATAATCCGCGGCGCACTTTGTCCCACAGCAGCGGGGAAATTTTGTAGCCCACCAGGCGGTCGAGCACGCGGCGCGCCTGTTGCGCGTCCACCAGATTTTCATTTACCTGGCTGGCTTTATCGAATGCGGCCTTAATGGCCTTGGGAGTGATCTCGTGGAACAGGACGCGGAAAATTTTGGCGCGGTCTTTTTTCGTTTTGCCCAGCAGGGTGGCCAGATGCGCGCCGATTGCTTCGCCTTCGCGGTCCGGGTCGGTGGCCAGATAAATCGAATCGGAATCCTTGGCCAGGCTCTTCAGCTCGGAAATAATTTTTGATTTGCCGGGAACCACTTCATAGGTCGGCTCGAAATCGCCATCCACATCCACGCCAAGCGTTTTTTTCGGCAGATCCATCACATGGCCGTAGGAAGCACGGACCTTGTAATTCCGCCCCAGGTATTTGTTGATGGTCTTCGCCTTTGCGGGCGATTCCACGATTACGAGTGAACTGGCCATAGTGTATTTAAAATCCTTACCGTATCCGGCGCCCCGGTTACAACAAAACTTTTAGAAACTGTTTCCCAGGCAGTTGCCGGATCACTCCTTTCATCTCCAGATCGAACAGAGTTGCCAGCACTTCCGACGAGCTTAATCCCGAAACTTCCATCAACTCGTCCACGTGGCGCGCCTGATCCACGCCGAGCAAATTGTAAAGCGTCAATTCGTTCGCATTCAGATCCTGCTGCACAAGCGATGCGCGTTCCTCGCTGCTCGTTGTCTCGACGGGTAGAAGTTGCGCGCGGATTTCCGTTGGCAACTCCTCGATCACGTCTTCCCAGCCCGTCACCAGTTTTGCGCCCTGCTTGATCAATTGGTTCGGCCCAAAGCTTGACGGCTGTGTGACATTGCCGGGAACCCCGTAAACCTCCCGGCTGAATTCCATCCCCAGGCGGCCCGTGATCAGGGATCCAGAATACTGTGCCCCTTCCACAACAACAACTCCGAGTGCCATACCTGCTATTATCCGATTGCGGATGGGGAAATTCTGCGGCGCGGGAAATGCTCCCATGGGAAATTCCGAAATAATCGCGCCCCGCTCCTCCATCTGCGCAAAAAGCTTTTTGTTTTCTTTAGGATAGACCACGTCGATCCCGCATCCAAGTATTCCGATCGTCGCTCCGCGCGCGGCTGACAATGCGCCCTTGTGGGCACAGGAATCAATCCCCCTGGCCAGCCCGCTCACGATTACTAGACCCCGTTCCGCCAGGTCATGAGCCAGTTTCTCCGCCATTTGATTCCCATAAGGGGTCGGACGACGCGTCCCGACGATAGAAATCGCATGTCGGTCCAGAAGTTCAATGTTTCCGCGGACATACAGCAGCGGAGGAGGGTCGTAAATCTCCCGCAGCAGGTGCGGGTAGGCCGGCTCGTCCCAGGTTACCAGCCGGCATCCTGCCTGTTCCACCTGGGCCAGTTCTTTAGCCGCTGTGCTCAGCGGCTGGCGCGAATGGATCGCCTGCGCTACTGCTACGGGCAATCGCTGCGCTTCCAGCGATGTGAGCGAAGCATTGAAAATCGCTTCCGGGCTGCCGAACTCGCGCAGCAGTTTCCCGGCCATGCGTCCGCCCAGCCCTGGCGTCAAAGCAAGCGCTACCCAAGCGAGATACGACTCCTGCTCCATCGCCCACCTCGGAGAGATGGGGCGAGCGTACGCACCCGCTCGCTATGTTGTCAAGTTGGATGATTACTGACTACGTAACGAAAGAGCGCATCGCTCTAATTCCAGTTGAATTCATCCGAGCCCGGAAAAAACACATCCGATCCAATCGGCTGCCCTTCCGGCGGATCATTCGGCCGGGTCAGGTTCAGTTGCTTGGGATCTTCTTGCAATTGCTTGATCTGAGAAAGCGCAAACGAATAATGCGCGCGCCAGCTTTCATCCGAAACGCCGCTGGTTTGATTCATCAGCCAGAATTTCAATTCATTCAGCTTCTGCGCGGCAATGGCCCGCACTTGCACCGCCGCTTGCGAATTCATCGAAAGCGAAATCAAATCATAAAGCGCCACGCCATTCACGGTGCGCTGGATTTCCGCATTGTATCCGGTGCCGCGCGGAGCCTTCCAGGTGGCGGCAATCGTCTTGTCAAGAACCTCGCCCAATCCAGGATTCTTCACGTCGCGCGCGTGATATTCCACCAGCCGCATCGCGCGATCCGGGTTGAATAGGAAAGCGAGCACGTGCCGCGCCGCCGCTTCCGCCGGAGCCAGCGCGTCAAACGCCGGAGCGGTGCGAATATGAAAATCTTCTTTCTCGCTGCGCGGATATTCCGGTGGCCGCGGCGGAATCAATTTCAGCAACGGCTCAGGCAGCGCCAGCGCGGCAGGCTGGAGAGTGGCCAACACAGCATCCAGGGCCTTGCGCTGCTGGTCCGCCGGCACAATCTCCGCCGGAATTTCTCCATCCCCGCGCAACGCAAACGTGTAATTCAGCCCACCAATCGATTTCGCGGCGGCCTCCACCTGGTAGCGGTGATAAAGGTATATCGGCACCAGCACATCTTCCAGGGTCGCCAGTGGCGCTCCCTCGCGAACGTTATTTTCGGAAAAACGTTTTAGCGCCGCCGCACGAACTTCCATCACACGGCTCAGCGCTTCCACCGCATTTGGCCCGCTATCCCACAAATGCGCCACGGGACTTGCGCTGCCGGCCGGCCGCGCATCCTCATCGGTCAAATACCGCTGGCCGCGGCTGAACGCATCGTTCAGCGTTTTGTTCAATCCAGCCGCTTCATCCGCGCCCGCCGGAAATTCCTGATATCCAAATGTGATCGCGACTTTGTCCCACTCTCCAATCCCAGCCGCATACGCGTCCGAAAGATCGGGAATTCCATCCGCGCCCAGCTTCACTAAGGGCGGCGGATAATCCATCACCGACGCGCGATTCACCGTGCTGGCCGCGAAATTGTGCATCAATCCCAGCGTGTGCCCCACTTCGTGCGCGGCCAACTGGCGCAATCGCGCCAGCGACATTTCCAGCATCTTCGACGAAACTGGCTTTCCCTTTTCGTAAGGCGCCAGCAATCCTTCCGCGATCAAGTAATCCTGGCGCACGCGCAACGATCCCAGCGTCACCTGTCCCTTGATGATTTCTCCCGTGCGCGGATCGATGATCGCTTCGCCGTACGACCAGCCGCGCGTGGCGCGATGCACCCACTGAATCACGTTATAGCGCGCGTCCATCGGGTCGGCGCCTTCCGGCATCATTTCCACCCGAAACGCGTTCTTGTATCCCGCCGCTTCGAACGCCGCGCTCCACCAGCGCGCTCCCTCGAGCAGAGCCGAACGGATCGGCTCCGGCGCTCCGCGGTCCAGGTAATAAACGATTGGCTTCACCGCTTCGCTCATCGCCGCATTCGAATCTTTTTTCTCGAGGCGATGCCGGATGATGAATCGCTTCACGATTGGCTCGCTGACCGGAGTCGAATAATCCATGTAGCTCATTCCGATGAATCCAGCGCGCGGATCGAAAACGCGCGGCTTGTATCCGGCGGGCGGCAATTGAACAAACGACTGGTGCTCGCGCACCGTAATCGCTTCGGGACTGGGCACCACTTGCTGGACGTAAGGTCCCGGCTCGTCTCCCGTGAATGTGAGCGTGGCTTCCACTTCGGTGTTCTGCGGGAAATTTTTGGTTTGCGGCAGATAAAATGCGCAGCGCGATGCGTCCAAATGAAAAGCACCTTGCTTGGCTCGCTTCAGCGCTCCGATCACGTTGTGGGCGTCACGCAAATAAAATCCCGTGGCGTCCACCAGCACTTTGCCGCCATCTTCGGCAGCGGCATCGAAACCCCACAGCACGGATTCGGCAAAAGATTCAGAAACCGCGCGGCGTTCATCCCGATCGTCTGTAATGGCGCGGTAATCGTAATTCGGCTGGATCAGCAGCACACGCTTCCCGGTGCGTTCGAACCGCGCGATCCGGCCGCGTCCCAATTGTCCGCGGTCCAACCCGATATCATTCGAACCCACGCCGGCAGGTAAAGACTCCAAATAAAGAAATTCCGTATTCCACTTGTCGATCTCCAGCCAAATTTTCCCCGCTCGCGCATCCCAATAAAAATTGAAATATCCCGGAAACTTCTGCATTCCCTCGGTCTTCTCCGCAATGGAGGGCAGCGGTTTCGCGGCGTCGTTGGCAGGCGCCGGTTTCTGCGCCCGCGCCCGTACCACTCCAGTGGCAGAGATTAAAAAAAGTGCAATTAAAAGTGTCGCGCGTTTCATCCCATTCTCCTGAAGCTCTCGGCATTCTTGTGGAGGCCGGCTTTCCAGTTTGCGGAAAAAGTCAAGAATTGCTCCGCGATGGAATGCCAAACGGAAGCGTGATTCCCGGAGCAGCCAGCGCCGCAATTCCAAACGCGCTTTGGCAAAGAAATTCTCTGCGATCAATCGCCACAAACGCTCCCGATATGGCCGAAAAGGAACGCGCGAATTCTACTCCGAGCGGGAGTGGTTGTCATTCCGCCTGCGTCACGTGTTCTAGTTTGCGGATGGTTTCACGAGGAAACAAATCTCCCAGCGCTTGCACAGGGTGCGCGGGATCCTTCGCGGCGCGAAATTTGCTTGCTCAGGATGACTGCCAAACCAGGATGCCGTCTGAACTATCTGCAACTTCCCGCCGAAGTTCCAGCTTTCAATCCGCGCAGCAGCCAACTTACTTATTCATGGATTCAAAAGGCCAAATGGAGGCAACCGCCAACTCCAGCAAATTCCCGTCCGGATCGCGAAAATAAATGGAAGGTGGCTGGTGATTGAAGGAATATTCCTGCTCGATTTCGACTCCGTGATCCTGCAAACGCGTTCGCCACAAAGGCAATTCGTCCGGCTCCACGCGGAACGCCAGGTGTCCCGCTCCCGTGGTGCCATGCGGAGGAATCACACCCGGCTTGCTCGATTCCTCGGTGCGAAAAATCAGCAGGACTGATGGTCCAACCAGAAAAGCCGCGCCGCGGTCGCCCTCGAAAAATGAGTCATTCGCCAGGCGAAGTCCCAGCACGTTCTGGTAAAACGCCGCGGCGCGCCGCAAATCCGTCACCGCCAGCGCGCTTTCAAGCACCGAATGAAGGGCGAGCATCTCGCCCGCTATATTAATCGCGCGCCCGCGCCGATTCAATCTCCACCGGGCCGTTGACGGTTGCCAGGCGCACTACCGTCGAGCCGCTGCCCAGATCAACGCTGTGGTTCTCGCGGTGCCAGGCGCCCTTGGCGCTGCCGCATGCGGGCGCCTCACAGCTAAAGGGGGAATAGCCTGCCGCTTCGACGTGAATTCCCGAAACGTAGCCATCCGGCACGTGCAAAGTCACAGGTCCGTTTTGGGTGTGGGCATCTAGGCCAACACCATCCCACTTCTGCCCGGTCAAAGTTACCGTGATAGGACCGTTCTGCGCGTCCAGCCGCAAATCGCCGGCGCTGCCCGTGAAATCGATCGGGCCGTTCTGGGCCTTGGCGCGGATCTCACCCGTGCATCCCGTCAAACCGATTGGGCCATTTTGGGTTCGTGCGGTGATTTGCCCGGAAACTTCGTGCAGGGTAATCTCGCCATTTTCCGCCTGTAGATCGAGCGGAGCGGAATTTCGCGGAACCTGCAAGATCAGGTAGACGTTCCAATCGTCGTCATCGCCGGGCCCTTGAACGGAAACGTGGCCGTTAGTGACGGAAACCATAATCCGGCTCAGGCGGTTTTGTGCTTCCGCGCCGGTGTCTTCCACTGCCTTACATGCCTTGATTGAATAATCCTGGCGGTCCGTTCCGACAATGCTGATCCCTCCATTCTGGGAGGGCCGCACTTCCAGCCGGGCCACTTGCGCTTTGGTGAGAGTGAACTCCTGCTCGCCGCGGGTGGCTGCGCGATGGTCGAACTCGAATTTTACCTGGTCACACTGGGTGACGGGCCCATCCGTCGAAGTGGTCGACGAATGCCGGTGAGCATTCGCCCTGGGCGCGCCAATGCCGAACGCCATCGCTCCCACTCCCATCATTGCCGTCATGCAAATCAACTTTTTCATCATAGAACACTTCCTCCTGCCTCTTAGACGCCTGTGGCATGGCATGGTTAGGGCGCCAGGACACAAATGCATTACCGCGGAGGCTCGGAGACCGCCGAGGTGGTCCGGTGGCTCGCTCTCGACGCGCAGCATTGGTGTGTTATATTGGCTGCTCATGTCCAAGCTGCGTATTTCCGTCGTCGAATTCCTCAATACGGCGCCGTTGGTTTGGGGCTTCACCGAAGGTCCCCTGCAGGGAAAGTATGATTTGTCCTTCACGGTGCCGTCGCAGTGCGCTGAGGCGTTGCGCGCCGGCGTGGTGGACATTGCCATCATTCCCTCGGTGGAATATCAGCGGATGGAAAATGTGGTGGCGTTGCCGGGAATGGCGGTGGCGGCCAAGCGCGAAGTGCGAAGCATCCTGGTGGTGGCCAAAAAGCCGATTGATCGCGCTAGAAAAATTGCGCTGGATACCAGCTCGCGAAGTTCCGTGGCTCTGGTCCGGCTGCTGGCCAAAGGCTATTGGGATATCGATCCTGAATTCGTGGACAGGCCGCCCGATCCTTCGGCCATGTTGTCCGAGGCGGACGCGGCGCTGATTATCGGCGATCCCGCGCTACGCGTGGCAGTAAAGCTGGATGAACTCTCGGCGAAATTGCCCGGCGGCGGGCAATGCTGCCAGGGCGATCCGAAAGACATGCCGGTGCCGGGCTTCGATACCATTTTCGTTTACGACGTGGCGCACCAGTGGCGCGAAATGACCGGCAAACCCTGTGTGCTGGCGATCTGGGTGGCGCGTCGCGACGTGGTGACGCCCGAATTGGTGGCCGATTTTCTGGCTTCGAAGCAATACGGCATGGCGCACATTCCGGAAATTGCCGAGGCCGCCGCCGACAAGCTCGATCTGCCGGCCGAATCGCTGGAAGAATATTTGAGCAAGCACATCAATTTTGATTTGGATCAGGAGAATCTCGAGGGCCTGGAACTCTACTACCAGAAGTGCGCGGCAGCCGGCCTGATTCCGCGCGCCCGTCCCATCGAATTTGTGGATGTAGGCACCGGGGCCAGCGCCGGCCGCTAAGGCTGGATAACGGTTCTGTAGCGCCACCCTTCAGGGTGGCAGCTTTTAGAGTTGCTACGAAGCAGCAAAGTGCGAGCCTATTAAAATGCCACTCACGCAACAGCAAGCGCTCGACCTCTTCCATTCCGACGACCTGATCGGCATCGGAATGGAAGCCAACGCCGTGCGCCGCAAAAAAACAGATCCGCGCGTGGCCACCTATCAGATCGACCGCAACATCAATTACACGAATTTCTGCACCGAATACTGCTCCTTTTGCGCGTTTTACCGGCCGCTGGGCGCGAAAGACGGTTACCTGCTTTCCTTCGAATCCATCTACGAAAAAATTGACGAGATGCTGGAACTGGGTGGCACGGGATTGCTGATGCAGGGCGGGCTGCATCCCGATCTGCGAATCGAGTATTACGAAAACCTGCTCAGCTCGATCAAGCAGCGCTACCCGCAGGTTCACCTGCACTGTTTTTCGGCGCCGGAAATTACCAATATCGCGGAAGTTTCCGGGATTGATTTGCGAGAGACGATCCAGCGGCTGCGCGACGCCGGGCTCGATTCCATTCCCGGAGGCGGCGCGGAAATTCTGGACGACGAAATTCGCGCGCGCATCTCGCGCCTGAAATGCACTTCGAACGAATGGGAACAGGTCCATCGCACCGCGCACGCGCTGGGCATGCGCACCACGGCTACCATGATGTTCGGCTGCGGCGAGGAAATTCGCCACCGCGTCAACCATCTCGAACGAGTCCGCCGCATCCAGCAGGATACCGGCGGCTTCACCGCGTTTATTCCCTGGATTTTCGCGCCGGAAAATACTCCGCTCGGAAAAAAAGTTCCGGAAGCCACGGCGGTGGAATATTTGAAGACGCTGGCGATCAGCCGCATTTATCTCGACAACATCGACCACATCCAATCCAGCTGGCTGACGCCGGGAATTAAAGTTTGCCAAGTGGGCTTGCAATTCGGCGCCGACGATGTGGGCAGCATTTTGATCGAGGAAAATGTGGTATACGCCGCCGGAGTGCGCAACCGCACCAACGAATCCGAATTGCGCCGCATCATCAGCGATGCCGGATACATCCCCGCCCAGCGCGACACGCTATATCGCTCCTACGCTCTGAAATAAATCTAACGGGATCTAGTGCAGGCGAGCCGAATCTGCAGACCAGGCTTGGAAGAAAAGCGATTTGCGATGGCCGGCCTGCTCTGGATTCCTCACTCCGTTCGGAATGACCGCGCAGTACGAGTAAAGACCGGTTATTTCATGCTTCGCTTTTTTCGGTTGGCTTTCCTAATCCATTCCACGAATAGGCCTTCAAATTCTTGCGAGTGTAAATCCCTTTTTGAATGAGCAGGGTATTCATAGCGTAGACAGTTGCCCGAAAACTCTGTTTTTTCGATGCCGATTGAATCGTCTCTGCGAATGACATCGCGCCTCTCCGGCCCGCAGCTGAAACCGTGATCAGGATTTCGCTCTTCTAATTTCGATTTCGAATTCTGTGTCTTCGGGGAAGTCGAGCGATTCAGCAGGGACGAAAACGCCGCCGCTAAACCGCGCACGGAATCGGCGGCGGTCCGAAGAGATAGTCGAGGGGGCAAATCGCGAGCACGCCCAGTCAATGGGATTGCCATTGCCTTTCGAATTTTCCTCTTCCACCGTTTGCGCGCGATTTTCCGGCCGAGAGGCGGAAGCCGCGGAGTCCATTTGGCCCGAAGCCGAGCGTCCCGCATTTCCGCGCTGATCGAGCGCCTGGTTGGCCAGCGCGTCGGCATCGCTATTTTCCTCGCGCCGTACATGCTCGATCGCGAAGTATTCGAATTGGTTGGCCAGTTTCGCGGCTCGTTCATGCAGCGGCTTCAAATCAGCGCTGCGCACCCGGTATCGTCCGTTCATCTGATGAACCAGCAATTCCGAATCGCTGCGCACGCGCAGCCGCTTGATTCCGTTGTGCGCGGCGTAATCGAGCGCCGTGATCAGCCCGTGATATTCCGCCGCATTATTGGTGGCGACGCCCAGAGTTTTCCCCAGCTCAAATATGATTTTGCCGTCGGGCCCTCGGACAATGGCCGCGTAAGAAGCCGGTCCGGGATTCCCGCGCGATGCGCCATCCACGTACGCAAGGTGCACTCCCGCGGGCGGCGCGGAGGATTGCGTCTCGGCAAACAAGCGAGCGCTGCCTGGCGGCGAAGCTTTGCTTTGAGGTTTCATGCTCTACGATTGTGCAGCCCCCGAAGCCGCAACGGGCAATAAATTAGCCGGGAAGTTCCGAAAAAAGAACCGTCTGCAGGAAGGCGATGCGAATGGCTTGCGAAGAAGAAAACAGTTAGCCGTTATCCGTTTGCTCGATAGGCGCGGCAGCCGCGTCCGCCGGGGATTTCGTCCCTTCCGGCTCATAGTGATAAAGGATGCGAGTGCAGGTCTCGCAGTGGATCAACTCTTCATTGTCCCGCCGCATTTCCTGAAAGACGTGAGGCCGCACGCGAACGCCGCACTGCGAGCAAATCTCCCCGCGCACTTCAGCGATCGCGATTCCGCCATGCCGTTTCGCGATGCGCGTGTAGTGGTCCAGCAAATCTTCCGGAATCCCCGCGACGGTTTTTCGCCGCTCACCCTCGATATGGGCCAATTCCTGCTCCGCCACTTTCTGCTCTTCCTGCACACGCGCGCGTTCCTTCCGCGACACCGCTTCGATTTCGGCCAGATCTCTTTCCGCGGCCTTCACCTGCCGGTCGTATTCCTCGCTCGCCACCATCTGTTCCAGTTGGCGGTCTTCGGCCTTCGACATTTCCGTCTCGCCCATCTGGATTTCGTGTTGCAAAGCGCGATAAGCCTCGTTCGTCTTTACCTGGGCCGTCTGGTCCTTATACTTGCGCACCTTTTCTTTCCACAATTCCACATCCAATTCAAAACGTTTGCGGTCTTTCAGCGTGGCGCTCTGGGCCGCTTTTGCTTTATCCAGTTCGGCGCGGCCCGCGGCCAGGTGGGCATCCAATTCAGCCAGTTTTTTCGGGAAGGTAGCCAGGTGCGCTCGCACTTCAATCAAGCGCAAATCAATGGCCTGCAGGTCGATCAGATAGCGGAGTTTATCTTGCACTGGAATTCCATTCTAACACATCAGTAGCGCAGCCACTCCTGGCTGCGTAGCTATCCAGATTTCGAGACTTCGACGTGGAACAGGCAGGAGTGCCTGTTCTACCGGCCTGAGTCTTTTTTACGGGGTGGGCCGTATACAGCACAGGGACAAGATATATGATGCCCGAGGTCGCAATGTCATGGGAGGGGCCAGTGGGCCTGGAAGCCGAGGTGGCCCAGCTTCGCCGCGGAGACCTGGACGCGCTGGCTGCTCTGCTCGCGCGATACCAGAACCGCCTTTATCGCTATTTGTTGCGACTGGTTCGCGAGCCGGCCACCGCAGAGGACTTGTTCCAGCAAACCTGGCTGCGCGTGGCGGAAAAGATTCGCCATTACGACCCGAAGCGAAATTTCGAGGCATGGCTTTTTTCCGTGGCGCGAAACCTGGCGATCGATTACCTGAGAAGGATGAAGCCGGAAAGCCTGGATGAATCGTCGCCGGACGGCATACCGCGCCATGCGGAGCCGCGTTCCGCCGCTCCGCCGGTGCTGGACGGATTGGTGATGCAGGAACGCAACAGCCGGCTCGGCGTGGTGCTTGGGGAATTGCCGGTTGTTTACCGCGATGTCTTAACGCTGCGATTCGAGGAAGAAATGAAGCTCGAAGAAATTGCCGAAGTGCTGGGGACGCCACTTTCGACCGTAAAAACGCGCCTCAGGAGGTCGCTCGAAGGATTAAAGCGAACGCTCGAGACTCGTTATCCCGGTGAAGATTGGCTGGGCAGCATGGGACGGGCAGGACAATGAGCGAACACGACGAAATTCGAGATCTGCTTTCGCTGGCCGCGGCGGGCGCCCTGGATCAGGACGAAGAGCAGCGCGTCGCGCAGCACCTGCGGACCTGTTCCGCCTGCGCCACCGAGTTGGACAATTGGCAGTCGCTGGCCGCCGGGCTACGGCGGTTGGCCACGCCCCAGCCATCCGCGGGATTAATCGAACGAACGCGCGCCAGCGCGGCGTTTCAACTGGCGGCGGAAGGCGAGCGCCGCTGGAATCAAGGCGTCATTCTATTTGTCGTCTTATTTGCCTGGACACTGACATTAGCAACCTGGCCCGTGGTGCGGTTAGTCAGTGGCGGAGTGATGGATTGGCTCCAGCCAGGATTCAGCCACACCTGGATGGGCTTGGTCGGCTACACCACGATGGTGTGGCTCACCGGAGGCGTCGCAGCGGGAACATTGGCCGTCCGCCGCCGGCGAGAGAGGAGATTGACATGAGCCGCTTTGGACAAGAATTACGAATTATTCCGCGCACCGCCTGGGTGCTGGCCACCCTTCTCTACCTGTGCCTGGCGACTGTTCTCTTCACATTTGCCATCCCCAGCGATCCGAAGCTGCGAGAGTGGCCGCTGGCTGGAAAGATTGCTTTCTGCTACGGGATCATGTTGCTCGCCGGCCTGATGGTCCTGCTGATTGGGTATGTGTATGGAGATGCCAAGCGGCGCGGGATGCGCTACCAGATGTGGACCTGGCTGGCGGCGCTGATTCCGGACGCTATCGGGATCATCCTGTACTTTATCTTGCGAGACCCGCTGCCCTCGCCTTGCCCCAAGTGTTCGACCATGGTCAAGCATGGCTTTGCGTTCTGCCCGGAATGCGGCACTCCGATACGGGTAACTTGCCCGCAATGCGGCCGGGCCGTCGAGCATAGCTGGCGCAATTGCGCGTATTGCGGCGCCGCTCTGCCCGCACTGGGAGCCGGGGCCAAGGTCCCGGCACCACAGCAGTAGTTGCCTGCTACAATCCTCATGGCTCCTGGAGGAAGAGGATATGCCACATGTGCAAGTAACCTGGGTTGCGGGACGCGACGCGGAACAGAAACGCAAGCTAGCCGAACGGATTACGCAGGCGCTGATCGAAGACGGCCGGGCGAAGCGTGAAAACATCCACGTCACCTTCGTCGATTTGCCGGCGACGGATTATGCCGAAGCAGGCGTACTGGTGGTCGACCAGAAGCGCAATCCCTGAACGAGCCGCTTGAAGAAACCACGGGGCGGTCCATCTTCCTATTTGACCTGGAAAATCGAACCGCCCGCTGCGCTGTGTAGCGCCACCTTTCTAGGTGGCATCTTTCTCTTCCTGATTCGCCCGCCAAACCGAATTAATTCGACGGGTGCAACTCCCGCCGAACCAGCATCGCATCGACCAGAAATCCAATGCCGATCGCCACGGGAATCGCGGCGAACGGGGCCGCTTCCACCGCCTCGCGCTCCACCAGCGAGAGCAGCGCGAACGTTGCCGCCCATCCCAGCCCGGCCGCCACCAGCAATATTCCGGCACGCCGGGAATGCGCCAGGTGCGTAATCGGCTGATCAAACGGCACTTCCACTCCGCGGGCAATTGCTGCCAGCCGTTCCTCTGTTTTCAGTTTCCGAACGCGATAGTAAGCGTAAATTGCCGCGACGGGCACGCCACACGTCAGCACCACAGCGGCAAAACCAATCATTTCTCCATTCATAAATTCTCTCCTCGTATTCCCGCTGCGCGCGGGTTGGAATCCTTCTGCAATTCCGTCTACGTCAGGAGATACGCGAGTCGAAGCGCAAATGTTCCCAGTAGCGCAGCCACTCCTGGCTGCGTGCCTGAACTGCAATCCGCCCGCCGCCGAAGTCCTACGGCACAGTGCGAACTTCCAGGGTTTGGTCAGTAGTGAAACTCTGGCAGGGCTGCCCCCCGACGGGTTGGCAGTGAGCGGTGGCCGTGAAGCCGCCGGGGATCAAATCGACAGAATACACATAGCCTTTGCGCTCGGTTCTGACAGGAAACACGCTTTCGGAAGCAAGTTGGTCCAGCGGCGCGTAGGCTCCATGCTGCGCAAAATAGCTGTTTTCCGCGCGCCCAATCGCCGCCAAGTCCATCTTCGCTCCGGACGCGTCCGCAATTTGCACGATACTCACCTTTTCATCCGGCGGCTGCATGCGCTTGAGGTAAAGCCACAGTCCCAGCCCGGAAATTAGCGCGACGACTAAAACGCCAACCAGTTTTCCCATGATCGCCTCCGGGCTTGCTCATTGAGTCACAGGCATTCTCTTAAATTTACGCGCACAGGCAGGAGTGCCTGCGCTACCAAAACCGGCCAGCCTGTGCGAACTGACCCGCCTCGTAATTTTTCAGTTTTCGGCCGGTGCTTCTCCCGCATGGAAATCACTCAACACTTTCAGCACAGCCGGAGCCTGGATGCCCACGTTGGGATCGCTGCTCAGGTTGACCCAACGGATCGTTCCGGTGGGATCGATCACAAATTCCGCGGGGCGCGCTGCATCGGCGCCGCCGGGCCCGCCATGCGGTAACAGCAAGTCCCAGCCCCGTATCACTTCCGCTTTGGGATCGCAGAGTAACGTGAACGCGAAGCCCTTTTCCTTGCGCCAATTCTTGGTGATGTCCGGCGAATCCGCGCTCACGGCGATCACGCGCACATTCCGCGCCGTGAATTTTTCCAGCTTGTTCTGAAAGCTTTGCAGTTCGGCCGCGCCGATGGGGTCCGCCGAGCCTCGATAAAAAATCAATACAGCCCAGACGCCGCGAATTTCCGCTTCGTTTCCTTGCACCGTGGGCCCTTCGGCCAGCAGCGCCATGAATTGAACTTTTTTGCCGGAAGAATCCGGCAGCACGAAATCCGGCGCCTTCTGGCCCACATGGGGGGCATTCTTCGACGGCGCCAATTGCGCCTGCAGAGTTGTGCTGAGTGCAAGGACGGCGATCCGTGTTCCCAGCCGGCCGAGCGCATTCATTCCAAACTTCATTTCATTCTCCCAGGGGTGGATGGACCTTCGATTTCGATTGAGGGCGAATCGTTTTATTCGCGCGCCGGAAACCAGAGGCCTTCCGATGCGTTCTACCGGGCACTGCTATAATGCCGCCACTTTTGAAGAAATGCGAATGAAGAACGCAGCCTTTTTCAAGGAGCGAACCTCCTCCCCTTCGCGATACAGTCTGAGGAAAACGCCGGGAATTGCCCGGCGATGGAAGGGCGTTCCAGATGAGGCATGGAGAAAATCCTACTTCTCAAACATTGGGGACCAACTCCGGATTCCTCACTTCGTTTGGAATGACTCCTGCGCGCATTCTTCCGCTGCCTGTATAGGCGGCTTTATTTCGTTCGTTGGCTTCCGGAATGTTGCGTTGCTTCTAGAAATCCACGAATCGCGGAATTGATCAGCGCGGGCTGTTCGTGAATGATCCAATGAGAACCATCCGGAAACCGCCGCACGGTTAGATCGGGAACAAATTTTCCCAGCCCGTCGAGATTGCCGGGCAGCAAGTAACGATCTTTCTCTCCCCACAAAACAAGCGTCGGAACGCGAACGAGAAACGAATCCGTGTCCAGTCCCGGTATCTTCAATTGTTTCTTGCTAAATAAATTTGTGAGCGGCAATGCACGGTAATAATTCAATCCGCCCGTAAGCGCTCCCGGCTGGGACCACGCTTCCAGGTAAGCCTGGCGGTCGCGCTCGTTGAAATAATGTTTCTTCAGGCCGTCGCTCAGGGTCGAGCGGACAAGCGCGGAATAGCCATGGAACCGCAGCAGCATTTCCGCCAGCGGCGTTCGAAAAAGCAGAATGTACCAACTGGCTCTTCGCTGGGCCCAATTGTTTTTCAGTTCGCGCGCAAAGGTGGCCGGATGGGGCGCGTTGATGATCACCAGCTTTTCCACTCGCTCGCGATGAGCAATTGCCAGGGCCCACGCCAGCGCTCCGCCCCAGTCATGTCCCACCAAAGTAAATTTCTGGCAGCCAAGATGTTCCGCCAGGCCGAGCAGATCATCCACCAGCGCGGAAATCTTATATTGCGAGACGCCGGGCGGCTTGGAAGAAAGATTGTAGCCGCGAAGATCGGGCGCCACGGCGAGATGCGTTCGCCCGAATTCCTCGAGCTGGTTCTTCCACGAATACCAGAATTCGGGGAAACCGTGAGCGAAAAGGATCAGCTTGCCCTCGCCTGCGGCAGCGTAGTGCAGCCGGATGCCATCCTTTTCGAAATAATCGTGGCGAATCATGGAGTTCAGCGATGCTAGGTGGGATGCGCCGTTGCGTCAACCATTCGAACAGCCGATTGCGGCATTTCGTCTGGCTGCGTATGGGGTTGCAACAAGGCCATAAAGTGTGCGGATTCGAGCGCCAAATTCGGCCCGGCTGCGTCCAATACTGGGTAGGCGGATTGCCTACAGGCACTTCACAATAGCGTTCCGCACCAAGGGATGGTAGCTGCCGGGAACTGAAAACTGCTCACTAATTTGACACTTGCTTCTGGCTTGCCTAGGATGGTTGCGCCTCGATCGTATTTACCTGCCTGGCTTGTTGGGGTGATTTCGTGGGATGGGAGAATGGGATGAAAGGCATAAGACCAATCACTTTGTTCCTGATTTGTTTCGCGGCCGTTTTGATGCCGCTGCGGGCGCAGGAAAAAGCGGAGATGGTGCGCCCGCCGAAGGTGAACATTCAGAGCCACACGCTGAATAACGGCCTGAAAATCTTCACCGTTGAGGATCACACGATTCCCGTAATCAATTTACAAGTGTGGTACCACATCGGCTCGAAAGACGAAAGGCCGGGCCGCTCGGGATTCGCGCACCTGTTCGAACACCTGATGTTTAAAGGTTCGGCGCACGTGGGCGCGGAGGAACATTCGCGAATCATTGAAGCCGTGGGCGGCTTCGATAACGCCTACACCAATGACGACACCACGGTATTTTGGGAGACATTTCCCAGCAATTATCTGGAGCGCGTGATCTGGCTGGAAGCGGACCGCATGGGCAGCCTGAATGTAAACGAGGAAAATTTCACGTCCGAGCGCGAAGTGGTGAAGGAAGAGCGGCGGCTGCGCGTGGATAACCGTCCCTACGGATTGATTCAGGAGGATTTGTATGCCGCGGCTTTTACGGTGCACGGCTACCACCACACCACCATCGGCAGCATGGACGATTTGAACAAAGCAAAAATCGAGGACGTCCGCGAATTTTTTCACACCTATTACCGCCCGAACAACGCCACGGTGGTGATCGTCGGCGATTTTACGCAAGCCGAAGCCATCCGCTGGGCCAAGAAATATTTTGACGGAATCCCGGCTTCCCCCGGCCCGATTCCACGCCTGAATGTTCCGGAGCCTCGCGCAGACTGAGCAGCGATTGTGAAGAAAACATATACCAATACGCCGCTTCCGGCGGTGGTGCAGGGCTATAAAGTGCCTCCTTCGTTTTCTCCCGATTCCTACGCGCTGAACCTGGCTTCCAACATTTTGGCGCAGGGAGAAAGCAGCTTGCTCTACCAGGCGCTGGTCTACAACCAGCGGATCGCGGTAGCCTCCGCCGGTTTTGGAAATTTTACCGAAGATCCCAATTTGTTTTGGGCCTTCGCGATCATGAATCAGGGACATACAGCCGAGGAAGGCGAAAAAGCGATTGATGCGGTGCTGGGCACATTGAAGGCCCAGCCGATCGATGCGAAAGAACTTGAGAAAGCAAAAAATCAAATCGTTTCCAGTTTCATCCTTGGCCGCCAAACCGACCAGGCCAAAGCCGACGCCATCGGGGATGCCGCGGTGATCGGCAAAGATCCGAACCTGGTGAATTCGCAGCTCGAACATTTTCTGAAAGTCACGCCGGAAGATGTTCAAAGAGTTTCGAAACAATATTTCGCGAAAGAGAGCGAAACGGTGCTGCTGGTAAGCCCGCCGGCCGCAGGCAAGGAAGGGAGCCAGAAATGAATCGCGACTTCATGAAAAAGCTAAGGCTCGCATCAGCGGCCGGATTGCTCGCCTCGCTCTGCATTGCCGGCATCGGTATTGCTCAGACTCCGGAACAGGCAGCGAAGCCCAGCGAGCAAAAGGAAGCGCCCAAGGGCCCATCGGGAATTGTGCCGCCGGGAGTGAAACTCGATGCGAATATGCCGGCCGGCGCCCCCTCCAAGGCTTTCCACTTTCCGAAATCGGCCACGAAAACCTTGCCCAATGGTTTGCAGGTGTTCGTGGTGACGGATCACCGCGAACCCGCGGTTGCGGTACGGCTCGTTCTCACCTATGCGGGAAGCATTCGTGATCCCCAAGGACTGCCGGGCGTTGCTTCGATGACCGCCGCAATGCTGACGCAGGGAACACAGAAACGCGACGCGCAGCAAATCGCGGAGACGATTGATTTTGTCGGCGGCTCGCTGAACGCCGGCGCCGATGCCGATGGAACTTCCGTGACACTGGACGTGGTGAGCAAAGATCTTGGCCTGGGGCTCGACTTGATGTCCGACGTGCTGCTGAATCCGTCTTTTAAAAACGAAGAACTCGATCGCCAGCGCGAGCAACTTCTTTCCGGCTTGCGCGTGCAGTATAGCGACGCCTCTTATCTCGCCAGCGCGGTATTCCGCCGCAAAGTGCTGGCGGGCTCGGGCTATGCCTTGCCCGACGAGGGCACGCCGGATTCAGTCACAAAATACAATCACGACGACCTGTTGAAATTTCACGACACTTACTATGTGCCGAATAAAGCCCTGCTGGCATTCTCGGGTGACATTACACCCGAGGCCGCTTTCGCCGCCGCCGAGAAATATTTTGGAGACTGGAAACAAAAGGATGTTCCCACTCCGAAACTGGCCATGCCCGTCGCGTCCACAGGGATGCGAGTTTTTATCGTCGACAAGCCGGACGCCGTGCAAACGGAAATTCGCGTGGGCCATTTGGGCATTCCCCGTAATAATTCCGATTACGTTCCTTTGTACGTGGCCAATCGAATTTTTGGCGGCGGTTACAATAGCCGGTTGAACACCGAAGTTCGCGTCAATAAAGGACTGACCTACGGCGCGAATTCTTCCTTCAACGCCTTCCGCTACACCGGCCTGTTTTCGGCCGGCACCTATACGCGCACCGAAGCGACGGTGGAAGCGACGAAACTCGTGGTGGATCTGATCGCCAAAATGTCCGATGGAAGCGTCACTCCCAAGGAACTGGATTTTGCGCGCGATTATCTGGCAGGCGTCTACCCCATCCAATCGGAAACCGCGGATCAAGTCGCGGGCCGGGTGTTGACTGTGGCGCAGTACGATCTGCCGGCGGATTACAACGATACCTACCAGCAGCAGGTGCTGGCCGTGGGCACGACCCAGGTGAAGGACATGGCCCAAAAATATTTTGACGCCAAAAATATCGACCTGGTGCTGGTTGGCAACGCCGCTAAATTCCGCGACGAATTGAAGAAGACTTTTCCCGACGCAAAATTTGACGAGGTTTCGTTCGACCAACTCGATCTGCTGAGCGCCGATTTGCGCAAGCCCAAGGAAGCGGCCGCGGGCGCCACTCCGGAATCCTTGGCCCAAGGAATGGCCATTGTAAAAGCGGCGGCGGATACGGCCGGGGGCGCGGCCCTCGGCAAAGTACAATCGATCGAATGGACCTCAAAAGGAAGCGCGTTCGGCCCGGGCGGGCAGGAAATTCCGATCGAAGTGAAAACGCAGGTTGTTTACCCAGACCACGTGCACGTGGAGGTGAAACTGCCCTTCGGCGTGATGCACCAGGGATTCGACGGGAATGCTGGCTGGGTCGCCAGCCCGCAGGGAGTGATGGACGCGCCGGCCGCGATGCAGGGTGATATCCAGCGAGTGATCGCGATGACCGGCGGTGTCGGATTCTTTCAACTGGCGTTGAGTGGAAAATTGGATGGGCAGCTTCAGTATCTGGGGCAGCAGGATTTCGGCGGCACAAAGGTTGATGCGGTGGAGTGGAAGGCGTCCTTTGGACCCATGAAACTTTATTTCGATCCGGCAACCCACCAATTGATCGGCTCGCATTTTCGCCAGGTTTCGCAACAGGGAACGGCGGAAGTGGAGCAACATTGGAGCGGCTTCAAAGCATTCGAAGGCATCCAGCTTCCCACCAGCGTGGTGGTGATGCGGGACGGCACAAAATATAGCGAGACCACCTCGCAAGAGGTGAAGCTGAATCCGGCGCTCGATCCATCCGTGTTTGCCAAGCCCAAGGCGGCGAATTAGAGGGTGCCAACGCATCTGGATGCCGTGTGGCGTTAAATTTATCGGCAAGCGATGCTGCCCAAATCGTTTGGCGCGCATCAAATAGATTTTGAGCACTTTTGAGCACTCATCTCATGTTCGGCGCGGGAAACGGATCGCCATCCTAGCAACTTCATTCCGGCCAATTGCATTCAGTTTTGGTTTTTCACGGCATCTGACATAAACTTAAGGGCTTGACGCCATTGATGACGAGCCATCTTCTAAGAAACTCTAAACTGATCGGCGGCACTCTAATCTTGAGCGCCGCTTTTATTTTGTTTGCCGGGCCCGGCCGCTCCTCTCCGGCAGATGCCGCGGAATCGCCGGTACTCTCGGCCATGCAGCAGGAGCTTGCCCGGTCCGTGGAAGCGTTCAGCAAGGCCGATCCTGCCGCGTACTTCATCAGCTACACAGTCAGCGACCGCCGCATTGATGAAGTTTCCGGGTCGAATGGCGCGTTGATGAACAGCCAGGAGATTCGCGATCGTTACCTCGAAGTGCAAACCCGCGTCGGAAATTACACTCTGGACAACACCCACAAGGTAGGCGACCGTCCGGCCGGCGCCGCCGGTCCAGGCGCCGATCCCGTCACCATCGACAACGAGATCGCGGTGTTGCGCCGTTCCATGTGGCTCGAGACGGACAGGCAATACCGCGCCTCTGCTCAGGCTTTGATCAAGATTCAAACCAGCAAGGAAGTGCAGGTGGAAACTGCCGAAGGCCGCGCTCCCGATTTTTCGAAGGAGCAGCCGCGGGTTTCGGTCACGCCGCCGGTTTCCTTCCGGGTCGACCGAAAACCCTGGGAGCAAAAAGTCCGGGACTATACCGCCGCGTTCAGTAAGTCACCGGCGGTTCTGAATTCCATCGCCACGTTTCGCGCCAACGCAGACGATCAATACCAGGTGAACACGGAAGGAACGCGGCTGGCTTTCGGGCAAATCCGCTACCGCCTCGAACTCTACGTGCAAAGCAAAGCGCCGGACGGCATGGATATCGACCGCTATGGAAACTTCGATTGGGTGAATCCAGCGGACGCGCCGGACGACCAGGCGGTATTCGAGCGCATCCACAAAATGTTGGGCGAACTCGAAGCTCTGGACCGCGCGCCGCTGGTCGAGCCCTATGCCGGGCCGGCCATGCTTACCGGACGCGCCGCCGCGGTTTTCTTCCATGAAGTTCTAGGGCACCGCCTGGAAGGCTTCCGGCAGAAAGACATCAGCGAAGGGCAAACCTTTACCCGGAAGGTCGGCGAAAAAATCCTGCCCGAATTTATCTCCGTCAAGGACGATCCCACCGCATCACACGTCGGCCCGGAAGTATTGCTCGGCTTTTATCCCTTCGACGACGAAGGCGTGAAAGCTGAGAACGTGATGCTGGTGGATCACGGAGTCTTGAAGAATTTTCTGATGTCGCGCTCGCCTCTGGATAATTTCCCGCATTCCAACGGGCACGGGCGCCGCCAACTCGGCTACCAGCCGGTTTCGCGCATGGGCAATACCATGGTGGTCAGCGACCGCCAGGTGACCAACGCGCAGCTCCGGCAGAAGCTGATCGATTTGATCAACCAACAAAAAAAGCCTTTCGGCCTGCTCATTGACGACATCGCCGGCGGTTTTACCTTTACCGGCCGCGCCCAGCCGCAAGCTTTCCAGGTGTTGCCGCTGGTCGTTTACAAAGTGTATCCCGACGGCCGGCCGGATGAACTGGTCCGCGGGGTCAACATTGTCGGCACGCCGCTTGTTTCGCTTACGAAGATCGTGGCCACCGGCGACACAGCTGAAGTTTTCAATGGTTATTGCGGCGCCGAATCGGGTTCCGTTCCGGTGTCGGCATCGGCTCCCGCAATTTTGATTTCGGAGATGGAAGTGCAGAAGAAGGAAACTTCCACGGACCGCCCGCCGATCCTGCCTCCGCCGGGGCACGACCCTGAAGCCAAAGGACAGAAACAATGAGCCGGGCGCGCACCAGCCGCTGGAACTTTCTCGCGTTGTTCGGGTTTCTTGCATGGTCCGGTTTTTTTGCCGCTGCGCCGGTCTGCGCGCATCCACCGCAACAGGCCCAGGAGAACGACCAGACGCTCAAGGCGATGCGCGACGAGATGTCCCGTTCCACTTCCCGCCTGGAGATCAAGGGTCTCGAGAAGCCGTTTTACATTGAATATCGCTTGCTCGATCTGGATATTCGCAACGTCAGCGCCAGCTTCGGCTCGCTTTTGAACAGTTCGACCACGCGCAATCGCTTTATGACCGTGGATGTCCGCGTGGGAGATTATCAATTCGACAGTTCGAATTTTGTGAGCGACGAAGGGTTTCGCGGATTTCTGGGATCGGCCGGGCAGGTGGGAATCGATCGCGATTATAATTCGTTGCGCCAGGATTTATGGCTGGCCACGGACCAGGCCTATAAAGAGGCGCTCGATCAAATTTCCCGCAAGCGCGCGTTCCTGCGCAGCCTGACCAAACCGCCCGAGATTGCCGATTTTTCCAAAATAGACGAGCCGGTGAAGATGCTCGACCCGCGCGCCGAGCCCGATTGGACAACTCGAAATTGGGACGAAGAAGCTCGCACCGCCTCAAGCGTTTTCCGTGGATTTCCCACTCTTTACGGCACCCATGTGAACTACTACATGGTCTATGCCACCTACTACCTGATGACCAGCGAAGGAACGGAACTTCGCACCACGCGAAGCTTCGCGGCCATCGAGGCGGGCATCGATACCCAGGCCGACGACGGGATGGGGCTCGACAACTATTTTTCGTTCTACGCGGCCACTCCGGCTCAACTGCCGGACGCCAACACAGTCCGCCTGGCGCTGGGGAACGTGGCCCAGAAATTAATGGCGTTGCGAGGCGGCGAAGCCGCGCCGGACTACGTTGGACCGGTGCTGCTGGACCCGGATGCATCCGGCGCAATTCTGGCGCAGCTTTTTGCCCCTTCCGTCTCGGGAGCCAGGCCGCCCCTTTCCATGCTTCCCATGTTCGATCAGATGATGGATCGCATGGGAGGCCGCAGCGAATGGTCGGGCCGCGTGGGAACGCGCGTCTTGCCGGCGAATGTATCGCTGGTGGACGATCCTTCGGCAAAGGAATTCAAGGGGCAGCCGCTGATCGGCGGCTACCAGGTGGACGACGAAGGTGTGCGCGCGCAGAAAGTCGAGATCGTCCAAAACGGAATTCTGCGCAATTTGCTGATGTCGCGCCGTCCCGGCCCGGATTTCACCCGGTCGAATGGGCATGCCCGTTCGGCGCTGCTTTCCGATGCCACACCCATGAGCAGCAATTTGTTTTTCCAATCTTCTGATACGGTCAACACGCAGGAATTACGCAAAAAATTCCTGCAGCTTTGCAAGGACGACGGCCACGAGTGGTGCATCGAAGTGAAAAAAATGGATAATCCCGCGCTGGCTTCGCAGCGCCAGGAAGATTTTTCGGAATCGATCGCGGGCCTGGCTTCCGGCCTTTCCAGCGGTGACCGGCTTCCCCTGATGGTCTATCGCGTCTATGTTTCCGACGGCCACGAAGAATTGGCTCGCGGCGAACGGATGAGCGGAGTGAATCTTCGCCTGCTGCGGAATATCGCGGGAATCGGAGACGATTTCGCTGTCTTCAACTATATGCAGAACGCGGCGCCAGGATTCGCCGGCACCGCGCTCGGCGCGTTCGGAAATGCCCAGGGCGGCTTGCCGAGTTCCCTGGTGGCCCCTTCACTTCTTCTCGAAGAGGTGGAAGTGCGCGGCGCCCGCGGAGGCCGCCAGCGCCCGCCGCTGGTTCCTCCTCCGCCGCTTCAGTAATTTTACAGTTTCCGAACTCATCGTGCATTCCTCTCGGGATCTCTTTACGGTTGCACTGTGATGAAGGCGATCTCCGGCCGGCATAGAAATCGAACGGGCAAGTTCGACATACCCAAACCTCGGCTGACGTACATCCTCGACTCGCGTTCGATATACCAACCCTCCAGAAATCTTCCGCAGCCGCTGGGAAGCCAATAAGGCCGGATAAAGGGAATCCGGACCTGCCCGCCGTGCGTATGTCCCGCCAGGCAGAGGTTCACCTTCCCCGAAGCGCGATCGAAGAAGAATGGCGAGTGGAACAGAGCGATCTTGTAGGCATCCGGCGGTACGCCCTGGAGCGCCGCGTCCAGTTTCGGCGTCCCTGTCCACGGATCGTCCAGCCCGATCAGCCAGACGTCTGGGCGGATCTGCCGGTTCACATTCACCAGCAGATGCACGCCCGCGGCTTCATAAATAAAATGTTCGCGCTTCGCAGGCCTCTCATTTTCCCAATTTCCCAGCACCACCCACACGCCCAGTGGAGCATGCAGCTTTTCGTAGAGCTTGCGGCAATTGGCGTAATCGCTGTGCAGGGAGGAAATCGTATCTCCGGTCACCACGATCACGTCGGGCTTTTCCTGTTCCAGGATCTCCAGCATTTTTCGTTCGCGATAGCCAAACCCTCCCGTATGGATATCGGTGAGGTGCGCAATTTTCAGGGGAGTGGTGACCGGACCTTGGATGGAATAACGGGTTACTTGAATCCAATTGGGTTCAAGGACGATTGCGTCGGCTCCCAGGGCGATTGCGGCGAGGATCAACACGCTCGCCACCAGTCGAAATCTTTGGGGGCGGCGCGGTACAGGAGTTTCGGCTGGAGCAACGTTCATTGCGGTCCGTAAAAGTGTACTACGGGAGAACCTCGGGCGCTTGGTGGGAGATTTGCCCTCGGTGCGGCGTATAATCGGCGGAATCGCAAATGATGGAAAATGAGGCAATTCGAGAGAAGAAATTGGCGGCGCTCGGCTCCGTGGGTTCCGCGGTGGTGCTGGTAACGCTCAAAGTGTTTCTGGCCATCGCCACGGGCAGCTTGGGAGTTCTTTCCGAGGCGTTGCATTCGATCCTTGATTTGGTGGCCGCGGTAATCACCTATCTATCCGTTATGGTTTCCGACAAGCCGGCGGATAAAGCACATACCTACGGACACGGCAAAGTAGAAAGCTTTTCCGCTTTTGTTGAAACGGGTCTGTTGCTATTGACGGCGGTTTACATCATCTACGAGGCCATCCGCAGGCTGCTGACGCGCGAAGTGCATTTGCGGCCGAGCTTGACGGCAATTTTGATTTTAGCCCTGGCCATGGCCATTGATTTCTTCCGCTCGCGCTCGCTGGCCCGCGTGGCTCGCAAGTATCCCAGCGAGGCGCTGGAAGCGGACGCGCTTCATTTTTCCACGGACGTCTGGAGCACGTTTGTGGTGATCATCGGCATCAGCGCCGCCTGGCTGGGCGAAAAGTTCCACTGGGAATGGCTCACGTATGCGGATTCGCTTGCCGCGCTGGCCGTGGCGGGCGTGATCATCTGGATCGGCTCGCAATTGGGCAAGCGGACGGTTGATGCGCTGCTGGATGTGGCTCCGCCGGGGTTGCCGGACCGCATCGCGAAAGCCGTCACGGAGCTCAAAGGAGTGTTGAACGCCGAGCGAGTGCGCGTGCGGCGCGCCGGCCAGCGATATTTTGTGGATGTGACCATCAGCGTGCCGCGAACCGAAAGTTTCGAACAGGTGCATGCCACCAGCGATGCCGTCGAGCGGCGCATTGCGGCGATTGTGCCCGCCGACGTGGTGGTGCACATGGAGCCGCGAGCCCGCTCCGGCGAGCACATTTTCGAAACAATTCGCGCCATCGCCCAGCGCCGCGGCCTCGCCGTGCACGAGCTTTCCGCGCATCAACTGGATGGGCGCTTGTTCATCGATTTGCACCTGGAGGTTGACGAAAATTCATCGTTGCGCGAAGCGCATCGCGTGGCCAGCGAACTCGAAGATGAAATCAGCCGCGCGGCGCGCAACGCCACGGTGAATATTCACATCGAGCCGCAAGGAACGCACATTGCCAGCGCCGAGGAAATGAAAGGGCTCAGCGCCAGCATTCGCGATTTCGTCAATTCGCTCCAGCCGGAATATCACGAGCTGGTGAATTGCCACGAAGTGAATGTGCGCAACGCCGAACACAAAATCATTGTTTCCTGCCATTGCGCGATGGATGGCAGCCTGCCGATTACTCAAATTCACGAAGTGATTGCCGATCTCGAGGATCGCGTCAAACAGCAGTTTCCCCAGATTTTCCGCATCACAATTCACCCGGAGCCTGTCGAGGAAAGCTAACCCCGGTGCGCCGTATTCGCGAACGGCCGCGTCCAGAGTTGAGCGGCCAGCGCGCACAAAACGGGGAAACATTCGATCACGTAGCGCGGTTCCAGTGTTTCGCCCTGCGTCAGATACGCGGTGCGCAGCAGAATAAATGCGGCCAGAAATGCCGCGGCGGGCCGCTTCCGCGCCGCCCATGCTCCTGCGATTCCCAAGCCGATATAGGCGAAGTTGATCAGCCACAGAGCAAGGGAAACTTCAAAGTCGGTCCGGTCGTCTTGCCACATTTCGCGTACCGGGCGGAGGCTTCCCTGATACGGAAGAATTTCGACGCGTGGCGTGGTCCACATGGACCAGGCTCGTAACAGTGGGACCCCGATGTAGGTGCGCAGGGGATGGCGCGCGGTGCGCTCCCTCGCAATTTCCGCGAATCCCTCATCGATCTCTGGTGACATGGAAGTCGTTTCATTGTACCGCTCAAAAAGATCGGCTACGCGGCTGCGTTCTTCCGGCGAATCGCTGGCTGAGGCCGGAACATCTTGATCCATCTCGATCGATTCATCATCAATCTTCCAGGGTACCCGGTAGACATCGTGGAATCGCCACATCCAGGTTCGGGTCCACGCCTGAAATCCCAGCGCAACAAATTCCTCGCGCATCTGGCTGTAGCGCGGCGTTAGCGGTTGAAATTCGTGCATGGTGCGCCAGTTCCGCACGGTCCAGGGCAATAACGCCACGGCCAATCCCAGCGCCATCCAGAATCCGGCGCGAACCAGCTTCTTCCAGTTTTGCGGCCGCCGGCATTTGACGATCAGGACCAGCCCCACGGCGGCAAGCAGCAACGGCGTTTCCGGGCGCACCAGCGCTCCCACGCCTGCCGCGAAGCCTCCCAGGAACCCGGCCTTGGCAATCCGGCTCGAATTCTCTTCCCGCGGAAGTTCGGCCAGAGCGTGGGGACGAAGCAGCGCCACCAGAGCAAGTACAGTTAGGAAAGTGGCCAGAACTTCTGTCAGGGTAGCTGCTGTATAATTGGCAACGAAGGGGCAGAGCGCCGCCAGCCAGATTGCCGCGATGGTCACACGCCGCCGGTTTTCTTGCGGCGCAATCTGGGCCGCCAGCGCGGCCACCAGAAAACAAGTGGCCAGATCGAGCGCAACCTGCCCCAAAAGCACAGGTTTCAAGGATTGGCCGAACACTGCGTAAAAGGCCGCGAGATACGCGGGATAGCCGGGCACCCGGATATTTACCGGAACCAGCCGTCCATCCAGCCACAGTCCCAATACGCCGTGCTGCAGCCAATTGCGCGCCAGTTGTTCGTAGATGGGAGAATCGCCCGCGCCATCGAAGGGAAATTTCCGGACGAAGTACAGCCGCAGCAGCAAGCCTGAAAATGCAGCGCCAAGTAGATTCAGGCGCATCTTAATATTCGCGGTCATTGACAGGTTCTCGATGGGCGGCTAGCTTGGACTGAGGTCATGGTGGAACGCAAGCCCATATTCTACGACGAGCAACGCCTTCGCTGGCGATGGACCCGGCGCATCCTGGAAATTTCCGGAGCGCTCTTCACCGTCATTGTTGTCGTTTTCTTCCTCAACGTCATTCACAAGGTGGATCTTCCAAAACTGATGCTCGTGGACCCCCACCCGGTGCTGCACGCGATCAAGTCAAAACGTCCAGTCAAGCCTGTCGTCTACCGGACGGGGCGCCGTCGTCGCGTCGCGGCCCTGGGACACGTTCCCGAAAATTACGACCCGCTGCGCGCGGCCTTCTATGTACCGTGGGATCCTGCCAGCTTCAATTCGTTCCTGCTCCACTATCGCGATATTGACGTGTTGATGCCGGAGCAACTGCAGGCCGTCGCGGCGGACGGCAGCCTGAGCGTCGAAGCCGATCCGAAACTTTCGAACTGGCAGAAGACTTCCGGTATCGAGCTGCCCATCATGCCCCTGGTGCAAAACTACGACGGGCGCCAGTGGCGCATTACGGAAATGATCGCGATGCTGTCCCATTCCGAGGCGCGCCAAAAGCTTTCCAAAGCGATCGCCGACTATGCCACGGCGCAAAAAGATCCGGGAGTTGTGGTGGACCTGGAAGAAGTTCCGGATAAGAGCCAGCCTGACTTTAAGCGATTCACGCATGATCTGGCCGCGGCGCTTCACGCCGCGAACCTGAAATTGATGGTCGCTCTTCCGGCTCGTGATGATGCCTACGACTACGCCTACATCGGCTCCCAGGCGGATGCCATCATCCTGATGAACTACGACCAGCACTGGACCAGTTCGCCGCCCGGGCCCATCGCTTCGCAGGATTGGTTTGTGGAGAACCTTCAGGAAGTGGTCAAACTGGTTCCGCCTGAAAAACTGGTGATGGGCGTCGCGAATTACACCTACGATTGGCCCGTGCCCAAAAAGCGCGCTCCCCACAGCCCTCCGCCCGTCGCGCAATCCACCAGCTTCCAGGAAGCGATTGTTCACGCCGTGGAATCCGAAGCAACCGTCGAGTACGATTCCGATTCGCTCAATCCGCACTATTCCTACGAAGATGACAACCAGGTCCACAGCGTGTGGATGCTGGATGGCGTCACCGCCTACAACCAATTGCGTGTGGCGGAACGCGCGGGCGTCCGCGGCACCGCTCTCTGGCGCCTGGGCGACGAAGATCCTTCCCTCTGGTCCATCTGGGATACCATCCACACGGACGATTCGATTCGAGCCCGCCTCGAAGATTGCCCGCCTGGCTACGACATCACCCTCGAAGGGGATGGAGATATCTGGCGCATCCTGGACACGCCGAAAAGCGGGAAGCGCTCGTTTGAGTACGATTCTGCCACCGACACCTTCACGGATGAAACTTACGATGCTTATCCCCTGTCCTGGAGAATCGACCAACTCGGTGCGGCGCCTCACAAAATCGCGCTGACATTTGATGACGGTCCCGATCCCCGGTGGACGCCCGGCATTCTCAACATCCTCGAACAGAAACATGTTCCGGCGACTTTTTTCGTCACGGGAGTTTCGGCTGACAGTTCACCGGATCTTTTGAAACGCGAATATGCGGATGGCAACGAGATCGGCAATCACACTTACACGCATCCGGATTTTGGCCAGATTTCGCGGGCGCAACTCCAAATCGAACTGAACCTGACGCAGCGCCTGCTCGAAAGCACGCTTGGGAATTCGGACTTTGCTCTTCCGGCCGCCCTACGGAATCGATCACCAGCCCGAAACAGCCAGCGAAGTTGCTCAGCTTCCCATCCCGCAAAGCATGGGTTATTTGATTATCGGCGCGCGCATCGATCCGGACGATTGGGGCGAGCCGAATGGCGAGCCGCCCGCGCCCGCGGACGTGCTGGTGCAGCGCATCATGGATCAGGTGGCCGGAAAAGTAGCCGGCGCCGTGGGTGGGAATATCGTGCTGATGCACGATGGAGGCGGCGATCGCAGCCATACAGTTGCCGCGCTGCCGGTGGTGATCGATAAATTGCGGGCTAAAGGCTATCAACTCGTCAGCGTCTCGGATCTGCTGGGGCAGACACGCGCGCAGGTGATGCCGCCGCTGGGCCGCGAGGAATGGCTCTTCGCTCGCGCCGATGCTTTTATTTTTGATTTATTCCATTACGTTCGTTTGCTGATTGCGTTTATTTTTATTGCCGGAATTCTGCTGGTCAGCGGGCGCGCCTTGATTATTGGTTTGCTTGCTCTGGCGGAAAAATTGCGCCCGGAGCCCGCGGCGCACCCCGAATACCAGCCTCTGGTCAGCGTTCTGATTCCGGCGTTCAATGAAGAAGCGGTGATCGTCGATACCGTCCGTTCGGCGTTGGCCTCTCAATATCCTTTTCTCGAAGTGATTGTGATGGACGATGGGTCCGTGGATCGAACCAGCGAACTGGTGCGCGAGAATTTTGGCGATGATCCCCGCGTGCGGCTGATTCGCGAGCCCAACCGGGGAAAATCCGCGGCGCTGAATCATGCCTTGACGGAAGCCACCGGCGAGGTGGTGGTGACCATTGACGCGGATACCACCGTCGATCCCGACGCCATCCGTTTCCTCGTCCGCCATTTCGCCGACCCGCGCGTGGCCGCCGTTGCCGGCAACGTAAAAGTTGGCAATCGAAATCGCTGGCTCACCCGTTGGCAAGCGCTCGAATACATCACCAGCCAGAATCTGGAAAAGCGCGCATTCGACTTGCTCAATTGCATCCCCGTGGTTCCCGGCGCCGTGGGCGCGTGGCGGCCGGAGATGGTGCGAGAATGCGGCGGATTTTCCAGCGACACGGTTGCGGAAGACACGGACTTGACGCTGACACTGCGACGCCATGATTGGAAAATTCTGTACGACGAAGACGCCATCGGCCGCACGGAAGTCCCCGACACAGCCGAAGCTTTGATTCGACAGCGTTTTCGCTGGACGTTCGGAACTCTTCAAGCAGTCTGGAAGCATCGCGACACGTTCGGCAAGGCGCGCTACGGCACCCTCGGTTGGATCACCATTCCCAATGTTTTTCTGTTCCAGATTCTGCTGCCGCTGGTTTCTCCGGTGATCGATTTGCTGTTCCTGGCTTCAATCGTGATGTGGGGATTGGCGCAGCTGCGAATCGCCAAGATGCCTCAACTCTGGACGGGAGAAGACGTGGAGCGTTCCCTGATTTTTTTCGCGGCGTTCATGCTGATCGACGTGCTGACCTGCGTGATCGCTTTCGCGCTGGAGAAAAAGGAAGATTGGTCGCTTCTTGCGCCGCTGCTGATCCAGCGCTTCTATTACCGCCAGATGATGTACGTGGTTTTGTTCCGCGCGTTGATGGGCGCCGTACAAGGCAAAGCAGTGGGCTGGCGGGGCGTGGAGCCTGAAATGCCGATGCCCGTCGGCCAGGCTTGAGCCGTTTCGCCCACGCCCTTCCTTCGATGTGTCCAAAAACCGCTTGATAACATTTCTCACGAATTGCCGTCTAAGCTCGTCGCGTATTACTCTGTCCGCATCCTGCGAATGGGAGGCAATCATGGCGCCCATATCTTTTCAAGTGAACGGAAAACTGCAAAGAGTCGAAGTGAATCCGGAAACACCGTTGCTATGGGTTCTGCGTGACAATCTGAATTTAACGGGAACCAAATTCGGCTGTGGAATCGCTCAGTGCGGTGCGTGCACGGTTCACATTGACGGCAAGCCAACACGTTCGTGCGTCACACCAGTTTCCAATGCCGCCGGGAAAAATGTGCTGACGATCGAGGGCCTTTCGGCGGGCCGCGCCCATCCCTTGCAAATCGCTTGGATCGCCGAACAGGTTCCGCAGTGCGGATATTGCCAGTCGGGGCAGATCATGGCGGCAGCGGCGCTGCTCGCCAGAAAGCCAAACCCCACCGACGCGGATATCGATACCGCCATGAACGGGAACATTTGCCGTTGTGGAATGTACCAGCGAATCCGCCGCGCGATTCACAGCGCGGCCGCGCAAACGCCGCAATCTTCACCGCCATCCGTCGGCGCAGGGCTAGGGACCGCCATAGATAGCGCCGTGGGAGCTGCGCAATGAGCGTTGAGAATGCGGCGGGCGCCGTTACACGCAGAAAATTCCTGAAGTCGGGCGCGGCGGGCGGCGCGGCTCTGGTGATCGGCTTCTATTTGCCCGCCCTGGCAAATGCCCAGCAACCGCAGGAAGAGCGGCAAGTGAATCCATTCAATGCCTGGGTGCGCATCGATCCAAATGGCCATGTGACGCTTACTTTAGCGCGCTCGGAAATGGGTCAAGGCGTAACCGCATCGCTGCCGATGATTCTCGCGGAAGAATTGGATGCCGACTGGGCGGCGGTGCGAGTGGAACAGGCAGCCACGCGGTCCGGCTTTTACGGGGATCAGGGCACGGGCGGGAGCGACAGCGTCCATGGTTCGTGGATTCCCTTGCGCCAGGCCGGCGCCGCCGCGCGGCAGATGCTGATAGCTGCCGCGGCGGAATCATGGCACGTGAATGTGGATACTTGCACCACCAAGAACGGATCGGTGTGGCACGGGCCGCGGCACTGGGAATTGAAATACGGCGAGTTGGTGGAAAGCGCGTCGAAGATGCCCATCCCGGATTTCAAAAAAGTCATTTTGAAAAACCCGGATAATTTCACGGTTGTTGGAAAATCCTTGCCGCGAGCGGATATTCCGCTGAAGGTAGACGGCAGCGCAATTTTCGGGATCGACGTGCGGGTGCCGGGGATGTTCTACGCGGTGGTGGCTCGATGCCCCACGTTCGGCGGCAAGGCCGCGAAGTTCGACGCGACAAAAGCGAAAGCCATTCCCGGAGTTCGGCACGTGGTTGAGATTGAGGCAGTCGGGCCGGGAGCGCACACAGCGGGCGGCATCGCCGTGGTCGCGGACACCACTGCAATCGCGATCGAAGGACGCGAAGCGCTGCAAATCGATTGGGACCGCGGGCCAATCGCGACCGAATCGAGCGAATCCTTGCGCCAACAATTTCAATCGCTGGTCGAAAAGCCCGGGAAGGTGATTGCCAGTGCTGGGGATTTCGACGCAGCCTTTGCCGCTTCCCTTTCCAAGCTGGATGCCATTTACGAGCTTCCATTCCTGGCGCACGCCACGATGGAGCCGATGAATTGCACCGCGGATATTCGCCCCGATCGGGCGGAAGTGTGGGCGCCGACCCAAGCACCGGACTGGAATCGCGATGTCGTCACGAAAATCGCCGGCGTGCCGCCGGACAAAGTGGTGGTCCACACCGTCTTGATGGGCGGCGCTTTCGGGCGGAGGTATCAAGCGGATTTCGCGGTGGAGGCGGCGCAAGTTTCAAAAGCCATTGGCAAGCCGATTCAACTTGTCTGGACTCGGGAAGACGACATGCAGCACGATTTCTACCGTCCGGCCACATGCCAACGCGTGCAGGCGGCGTTGGATGCCCAGGGGCGCATCTCCGCCTGGCGGCATCTGATCACATCAACATCGATTCGCGCGTTTTGGGATCCGCGTGCCACGCCCGAGCGCCAGGAGTTGGGCGAATCGGCGCAATTGCCATATCTCACTCCCAATTTCCGCCTGGAATATTCACCGGCGTCTTCCGGGGTGCCGCGTGCGTGGTGGCGATCGGTGGAAGATTCGATGAATGGCTTCGTAATTGAAAGCTTTGTGGATGAACTTGCGGCTTCGATGAAAATTGATCCACTCGAATTCCGCCTGAGACACATTGATCCGCCAAGAAACGTGGCGGACTATCGTTCCGCGAGTGCCACGCCGCTTGAAACCAGGCGCCTGAAGGCTGTGCTTCAGCTTGCGGCCGGGAAATCCGGCTGGGGAAAGCCATTGCCTGCCGGGCAGGGACGGGGAATCGCATGCTACTTTTCGTTCGATACGTATGTGGCGGAGGTTGCCGAAGTCACGGTGGGAAAAGATGGCAAAGTGAAAGTAGATCGCGTGGTGTGCGCCGTGGATTGTGGCCGCGCGGTTAATCCCGACGGAGTGGCTGCGCAAATGGAAAGTGCGATTGTTTATGGCCTCTCAGCGGCTCTGATGGGTGAGATTACGATTGCCGGCGGCGCGGTGAAGCAAGCGAATTGGGATGATTATCCGGTGCTGCGCATGCGCGAAATGCCGGTGGTGGACGTGTTTATCGTGCCCAGCAGCGAGCCGCCCACCGGCTGCGGCGAGCCTGCGGTGCCGCCAATTGCTCCGGCAGTGGCCAACGCTATTTTTGCCGCCACGGGCAAACGCATTCGGCGCCTTCCCATACGCGCCCAAGATTTAAAAGCCACATAGTTGGGCCATCATTTTTCCGTCATCCCGGGCAGTCGGCAATTGCCGGAGCGTCTAGCGGGCTAGTGCTGAGGCTTGAAAGGGTTATCGGATGATGACCCATCTTCCGGAGGCAGATCCCCAGCCTCCGCTCCATCCGCTTCCACGCGCCGATTTTGCTGTTCCACGTATTCCACGCGATGGCCGGGATCGATGATCTTCTGAACGGCGCTCATCGCGGCGCCCATTGACGAAGATTGACGCGCTTCCGCCTCGAACTCTTCCTCGCTCATGTTCGCGTAACGGTCGCCTGAGGCGAGTTGCGTCAGTCCGTAAACAGCTCCTGCGATCACTGCAGCTACGACGAAGTAGTAAATCACTTCCCCATTCTAATTCTTTTGTCAGAGGCGCTCCACCGAACTGTGCATCGGTTATGCAGCGGGAGGCTAGCGGGCGGCCGCGTGCCTCGGCGCTTCTTGTACCTTCGTACTATGGCGAGTCCGTGTGCTTTCTGGTAGCATCGAAAGGTGTATGGGCTGTATCCCGAACTGGGAACGGCACCGGAGGTTCCAATGAGTGTTGCACCGCGTGCGGGCAACGGTAAAATTACCGTGCCTGACATTGTTAACCGCAAGTCTCTCCCTGAAAATTCAAGCACCGAAAGCAATCGAAAAATCACCTGTTTGACGGCCTACGACTACCCCACTGCGTGCTTGCTCGACGCTGCGGGAGTGGATATTTTGCTGGTCGGCGACTCGCTGGGCATGGTGGTGCTTGGTTACGACAACACGCTCCCCGTCACGCTGGAAGAAATCTTGCATCACACCCGCGCCGTGCGCCGCGGCACCAAGCGCGCTCTCGTGGTGGCTGACATGCCCTACGGCAGTTTTCACGTCTCGCTCAATGAATCCGTGACCAATGCGATTCGCCTGGTGAAAGAGGGCGGCGCCGAAGCCGTGAAAATCGAAGGGGGAGTGAAACGCCTGGAACTGATGGCGCGCCTGGCCGATGCTGAAATTCCCGTGATGGCTCACGTGGGCCTGACGCCGCAATCGGTGAATCCCCTCGGCGGTTTCAAAGTTCAGGGAAAAACAGAAGACGCCGCTGAGCACCTTCTTCGTGACGCGCGCGCGGTGGAAGCTGCCGGCGCGTTTTGCGTGGTGGTGGAATCGGTGCCGCGCGAACTGGCTGCTCGCGTCACCCAGCAGTTGCACATCCCGACGATCGGAATCGGCGCGGGCCCGGAATGCGATGGCCAGGTGCTGGTGATCAACGATTTGCTCGGGCTGACGGAGAACGCGCCGAAATTTGCGCGGCGTTACGCCAACCTCGCCGAAACAATTTCCGGGGCCGTCGCCGAATATTGCGACGACGTTCGCAGCGGGCGCTTCCCCTCGGACGCGGAGTCCTATCACTTGCCTGCCGCCGCGCGTGGGCATTTGCTCGAACGCGTTCGCCGTTAGGCTGGCCGCAAAAACTTCCGGAGGAGAATCGATCCAGATGAAGCCGGAACACGTTCGTCTCCTTTACGACTATTACACCTGGGCAAACAACCGCACCTTGGAAGCTTGTGCGGCTCTCACCGAAGAACAGTTTACCTATGACCTTGGCTCCAGCTTTCACTCGGTGCGCGACACTCTGGTGCATCTTTTCTCCTCCGGTTGGTTTTGGCACGAACGCTGGCAAGGCCGCGCGCCGCAGCGGCCGGATTTTTCCGGGCAATTCAAGGATGTTGCCGGCGTCCGCGAGTGGGCCAATAGCATCGATCGCGACTTGCACCAATTCGTCGACCGGATGCGCGCCGCTGATCTCGAAAGCACTCTCGAATACCGCACCACCGAAGGCGATCCGGCAGCGCGGCAATTCTGGCAAATGCTCCTTCACGTGGTGAATCACGGCAGCTATCATCGCGGCCAGATCACCACCATGCTGCGGCAATTGGGCGCCAAGACTGTGGCGTTCGATTTGATCTTCTATCTTCGAGAAGATGGAGTGAAGATTCCGCCCGTCGCGCCCGGTCTCGATAAGATCAAATCTCTTTTTCAGTACAACACCTGGGCCAGCCGCCGCACGCTGGATGCTTGCGCGGCGCTTTCCGCCGGGGAATTCACGCGCGATTTGCACTCCAGTTTTGCTTCGGTGCGCGATACGCTGGTCCACCTGATGCTGGTGGAATGGCTGTGGCTCGAACGGTGGCACGGCCGTTCGCATTCCACTTATCCATCCGAAAAAGAATTTCCGGATTTAGCCGGCGTGCGCGCCCGCGGCAGGGAGATCGAAGAGAATCTTCAGCAATTTGTTTCCGCCCTCACGCAGGATGGCCTGAACCATCGGGTTGAATACAAGACCACCAAAGGCATTCCCCATTCCAACGCCATGTGGGAAATGATGCTCCATCTGGTGAATCATCAGACTTATCATCGCGGCCAGCTGGCCACATTGCTCCGCCAGATGGGACACAAGCCGAACGCCGAGGATATGGCTGTTTTTTTTGGCGAATACATCGCTCAGCCCGCGCGGTGAGCTGACTTTTATTTCGACTCCGAAAATCCATCGTGGAAATAATCCATACCGTCGAATGGATGAAGCAGGTGACCCGCGCGGCGCGTGCTGAAAACCGCGTGGTAGGTCTGGTTCCCACCATGGGCGCTCTGCACGAAGGCCATCTTTCGCTGATCCGCGCGGCCAAGCGGCAATGTTCCCCGTGGTCGTTTCGATTTTTGTAAATCCCATCGCAATTCGGCCCCGGCGGAAGACTTCGAAAAATATCCTCGCCAATGGGAAGCCGATCGCCAGGTGCTGCAATCGCTTTCGGTGGATTACCTGTTTGCTCCGGCGGCGGCGGAAATATATCCCAAGGGGTTTCGCACGCACGTGGAAGTGGAAGGATTGAGCGGCCGCCTGGAAGGCCGCGTTCGCTCCGGACACTTTCGAGGTGTCGCCACCGTGGTGCTGAAACTTTTCGAAATTGTGCAGCCGCATTTCGCCTATTTTGGCCGCAAGGACGCGCAGCAAGCCTGCATCTTGCAGCGCATGGCAGCGGATCTCAACCTGGATCCCGCGCTGGTTATCTGCCCCATTGTCCGCGAGCCGGATGGACTGGCGATGTCTTCGCGTAATGCGTATTTGAGCGTGGACGAACGCCGCTCGGCCACCGTGCTCCATTGCGCGCTCGACGCTGTGCGCCAGGAAATCGAAAAGGGCGAGCGTGATTCCGTAAGGTTGATCGCGCTCGCCCATTCGGTGATCGCTTCCGAACCCGGCGTTTCCATCGATTATGCGGAGTTGGTGGACGCCAAAACCCTCGAACCTGTGATGCGCTTGCTCGGCACATGTTTTTTCCTGCTTGCGGCTCGCCTGGGCAAGACCCGGCTGATCGACAACGCCTTGATCGAGGAATCTGATGGCGCTCTGCATGTCTCTGTTTGACCGGTCGCATCGCTGGTAATTCACAACGCCGGCCGAGACGTGGATTCGAACCTTTGGTACACTCTGGCTGTCCGATTGAATCCAGATTGAGGAGATATTTATGCGGAAAATGTATTCACTGCCGGTGCTGATCGCCTGTGCTGTTAATGGTCGCGCCTATGATGCACGCGCAGACTCTGCCGGCGGGAACATTGATTACCGTCGCGCTCGACCAGGCGGTCAGTTCCAAGGACGCTCACGTGGGCGATCAAGTCCACGGCGTTACCGCGCGCAGTGTTGTGGTGAACGGAAACGTGGTGATCCCCAAAGGAGCGGAAGCGCATCTCAGCGTTGCCAGCGTGCAGGCTTCCGGCAGGTTGAGCACTCCGGCAAAACTTTATTTGCGGCTGGATGCGGTGGTGGTGAACGGCCGGGCCTACACCATGTCCGCTCACTGGGCCGGACATACGGGGGATTCGCACGGAAAGCGAAATGCCATGGCGATCGGCGGCACCGCGGCCGTGGGAGCGTTGATCGGCGGCCTGGCGGGTGGCGGAAAGGGAGCGGCCATTGGCGCTGGAGCGGGAGCAGGCGCGGGAACCGTGGGCGCCGCCGCAACCGGCAAAAAAGACGTATCCTATTCCGCGGAAGACAAGTTGAGCTTCACCCTCAAGGCGCCGGTACAAATGAATTAGCCGGGCCGCGTGCCCAAGTTTTTCAAAAGCCGGAAATCTGCTTGAACCCCAGGTAGGGGCGCTGCTTGTGCGCTTTTTGCACTCCGACGGGGTGGGTCGGGGCGCCCTCGTTTCCACAAACTGTTAATCCGGCTTCTTCGCCGCCGCAACTTCTTTCAGCACTTCCGCCGCATGGCCTTTCGGGTTTACCTTGTCCCAGATTTTGCGGATATTTCCGTCCGGACCGATCCAAAAAGTCATCCGCACAATTCCGAGAAATGATTTCCCAAGAAACGACTTCATCCTCCGCGCGTCGTAGGCCTCGATGGCGTGAAATTCAGGATCGGAGAGCAACGGGAAATTCAATTTATGGCGAACTTTGAATTTCGCCTGAGTTTCCACCGTATCGCCGCTGCAGCCCAGGATCACTGTATTCAATCTTGTCGAATTTCGATTTTGCGTCACGAAACTCGGACGCTTCGTTGGTTCAACCCGGCGTCAAAGCTTTGGGGAAGAAATAGAAAATCACATTCTTGCCGGCATAGTCCGATAGCGCCACTTCGGAGCCATCGTCCGCCGGCAACCGGAATTCAGGGGCCTTCTCGCCTTCGTTTAGCATTTCGCTTCTCGATTCCTTCTGGACTTTTTCGTTGCAGCCGGGCCGGCTTCCATTCTAGATACGCTACAACTCGTCCCTGAATTTCACCAGCGACGGAATTGGACGGGCGCCCGCGCTACTCGCTGATTCAGCCTTCCCATTTTTCAGACCACGCTTTCACTCAATACTCTTTTTAGGATTTCGTTTACCGCTTGCGGATTTGCCTGTCCGCGCGTTTCCCGCATCACTTGGCCCACGAAAAATTTGAAAACGCCCTCGTTTCCGGCCCGAAACTTGGCGGCGTTCTCCGGACTTTTCGCCACCACCTCGCGGGCCACTCGCTCGATCGCGCCGCTATCGCTGATCTGCGCCAGGCCCTCGGCGGCGATAATTTCTTTCGCCGGCTTTCCGGTATCGAACATTTTCGCGAACACTTTCTTCCCGCTCGACGCAGTAATTTCTCCCCGGTCCACGATTCCGATCAATTCCGCCAGCGCTTCGGGCCGCACCGGGCAATCCGAAATTTCTTTGCCGGCATCGTTCAGCAGTCGCAGCAGTTCCGTCGCAATCCAATTGGCCAGCGATTTTGCCGGAGCCCCGGCGCGCGCGCCGCTTCGAAATAATCGGCCAGCGCGCGCGGTGGCGGTCAAAACACCGGCGTCATACGCCGTAATTTCGTACTCGGCCAGAAAGCGCGCCCGCCGCGCGTCCGGCAATTCCGGCATCTCGCCGCGCTACTTTCGTCTTCCAGGCCTCGTGAATCGTTACCGGCAGAAAGATCCGGGTCCGGAAAATAACGGTAATCGTGCGCGAATTCCTTCGAGCGCATCGGCTCGGTGCGCCCCGCCGCCACGTTCCACAGCCGCGTTTCCTGCGCCGATCGTGCCGCCCGATTCCAGCACGCCGATCTGCCGTTCGATTTCATATTCCAGCGCGCGCTCCAGATAGCGGAACGAATTCAGGTTCTTCACTTCCACTTTCGTGCCGAATTTCTCCGCGCCGCGCGCGCGCACGCTCACATTGGCGTCGCAGCGCAGCGAGCCTTCCTCCATGTTGCAATCGCTCACCTGCGTGTATGCGCAGCACTTGCTTCAAGCGCGTCAGGTAGGCGTACGCTTCCGCCGGCGCTGCGCAAATCCGGCTCGGAGACGATTTCGATCAGCGGCACTCCGCCGCGATTGAAATCGATGTAGCTGTTGCGGTCGGAATCCGCGAATCCTTCGTGCATAGTTCTTGCCGGCGTCTTCTTCCATGTGCAGCCGCGTGATCCCGATTCGCTTGCTGCGCGCCGTCGAGTTCGATTTCGAGCCAGCCCGCGGTTGCCAGCGGCAGCTCGTACATCGAAATCTGATAGCCCTTCGGCAGATCGGGATAGAAATAGTTCTTGCGCGCAAACCGCGAGCGCTCCTGCGACTTGCAATGCATCGCCAGCGCCGCGCGCATCGCCAACTCCAGCGCCTGCCGATTTAGCACCGGCAGAGCTCCCGGCAATCCCAGGCACACCGGGCAGGTATTGGTATTCGGCGGATCGCCGAAACGCGTCGAGCAGCCGCAAAACGCTTTCGTCGCCGTCTCCAGTTGCGCGTGTACTTCCAAACCGATCACCGCTTCATAGCGCGAAAATACTTCGGGCGCTGGACGATTCGTTTCGGGAGTGGCCTTGCTCATGGCAGTCCCAGGATTATAGCATCCGCCCGCCGCGCCCCGAGGAAGAACCCGAATTTCGGAGCTGTCCTAGTGTGACGCTAGTTCAGGTTTTTAGAGGGTCGGAGCTTCAGCTCCGACATCAGCATTCGCTACAAAATCGGGCTTTAGCCCCTGAAGCTCTAGGCCGGAGTAGCGCCGCGAGTCGGCGCAAGCTCGAATAAACACACTACTCGAATTTCCTGGAAAAGACAGTCTGCTTTCCCCCGCCCCTGTTAATGCAGGCCCCAGAACGGTCCCTCGAGTCCAAATTCCGCAAAAGCTCTCTGCACTTCGACTTCTGTTTTCGGCCTCCAATCCGGATCGAGCCGGTCGCTAAACCACGCGTTCGCCAGGCCCCAACCTTGCTCCATCGTCAGAATCGCCCCGCGCGGCAAATTCGAATCCCGACACCAGCGGTCCACGTGATCTTCCGACCGGAAGAGCAGCATCGTCGATCAAGTGAATACGATGTTTTCGTACCAGCGCCGGGCGGGGACCGCGAAATGGATAACAGCTTTCAAATTGCGAGGCGGGCCATCGTGCACTTCAAAGCTCATGTCTTCGCCGCAGCACCCGCACGACGTTTTCACCCGCACGCTTTTCTTCAGCATCGCCGCCACGCCGAGGGCATCCCAGATGCAACTCGCCCACCACGATGTTCCTCCGCGCTCAACGGCAAACGACGTTGGCCCGCTCCAGAATGGGGCCGCGCGCAGAATCTCGCCATCCGGCTGCAAGATCAGCGCGTGCCCTTGCTCCAATTGCTGCAATCCTTCGCGGATTTCCGCCGCCGGCAGCAAGAGCGCTTCTGCTAACTCCGTGATGATCGGAACTTTTCCGCTTTGCAAAATATGCTCGTAGATGCGCAGCCGCAGCTGTTTCTCGAAGCCGCTGAAGCCGTTTGCCGAATGTTCGGTTGAACTCATGGCCAGTAAATCTGAACGGGAGAGCCCTGCGGCTCTCCCATCCGATCCATCACTTTTTCGTTTACGATCAAGGATTTCCGTTCAAGGAACGCCTGGCCGGAAAACTGTATTTGATTCCCGACATGAAATTAATCCTCAGCGCCGGAAAGCCGAACGACTCCTCATATTTCTGGTTGAGGAAATTATTCAGCCGCCCGTAAATTTCCACGCCGCCCGGCAAGCTGAATACGCAAAATCCGCGTTCGGCCAGCACATAACCCTTATCTCCAAATATGCATTGTAGCCCGATCATGCAGGCAAAATTGCCGTCATTTGGTTCCAGGTCGAGAACCGCTCCGCGAATCACGCCGGACGCGTTAACCATCAAGCGCCCTCGAATCCACGTGATGTTGTAGCCGGCGGAATTGTGCGGCCGGCGGATCAAAGGCTGCCCCACCTGAAAGGGGAACTGTGTTTGTGACGCGCCGTCCAAAGCAAGAATGGCCGTATTCAGCCAGGTATAGGAGCCTGTTACTTCCAGCGAGCGGAAGGGCCGCAACCGCAAGCTGGATTCCAGGCCATAGGCGTGAGAGTTGGCGATATTTGCCGACGAAAACGTGCTCAGGTTTTGAAACGAGCCGCCCAGCGTGACGATCTGATCTTTGTAGCGATTGTAGAAAAACGTCACGTCCACCACGGCGCGTTCCCCGGCCAGCCGCTGCTCCACCCCCGCGTCGTAGCTGATGTTTCGCTCGGGTTTCAGTAACGGATTATCCGTGAAGCCGAGTTCGAATCCATCCGGGGGGCGGATGCCCGGTGCCAAAGCTCGAATGAATTCGCGTGATCCCGAAAAAACCGCTGCCCGATTCCCGCGCCAGATAAGCACGGAAATCCGCGGATCCACTTGCGTCACGAAATTGCCGGAATGAACGGCCGCCGATCCGAATCCATCCGGCGGCAGGCTCGCCGGTGCGGATGTTATCCACGCGCACTCCTGTGTTCAAAAACCAGCGGCTGCCGGGATTCCAGCGATTCTCCGCGAAGAAAGCATAATTATCCGGGGCAGAGGGAAAGGCGCGCCGTTTGCATCGGCCACGAATGTGTCTCGTAAATTGTCGTGATCGAATTCGAATCCGGCGACAAAGAAATCCTTCGGCGAAATCGCGATTTCACTCCGCGTGTTCGCTACTACCCGCGAATTCCTGGCTGAAGGAATCGCTGAACGAAGAAGGAAAGTCGAAAACTGGTCGGTGGCGACGCTGACGGTGGTGACTTGCCGGAACCGGCCCGAGAATTGCTCCGCATAATTTCCCTGGTAGCCGAATCGTTCCGTTTTTGAAACGCGCCACGGCATCGATTCCCGGGAAAAGATGATCGGGGTCCGAGCCATACGGTCCGGGATTCCCCACGTTGCTTGCGTCTCCGAAAAAATGCACGTTGAACTGCCGGCGCGGGCTGCGCGAATAACCGAAGCTTAGAAACGAGCTTTGATTTTCGAAGTCGTCGTTGAGCACCGCTCCGTTGCTATCCAGCCGCGACAAATTGTAGGCCCAATTGACTCCGTGATTCAGTCCCGCTCCGCCGGTGGCGATTCGCCAGGTGCCCAGGTTTCCGCCTTCGCCCAGAAAATCGAAATGCGGCTGGCCGTCGCCGCGCGTGCTGACGATGTTGATCACTCCCGCCACGGCATTGTAACCGTACAGCGCGCTTTCCGGCCCACGCGTCACTTCGATATGATCCACTCCCTGGCGGGAATTGGGCCAAAATCAAAGCCGCCGCCGAAATCATTCAGCGGAATTCCGTCGATCATCACCAGGTTGTAATTGGAATTTCCGCCGCGGATAAACGCGCTGGTCACGGCGCCGCGCCGCCCAGTGCTGGTTGATTTCGACGCCGGGCAAGCCGCGCAGAGCGTCGTAGACGGTTTGCGAGTCGTCGGTTTTCGATATCCTCGTGGCTCACCACGCTGACGGAGGAACCGATCTCCGGCGCCAGCGCCCCTCCCAGCGAGGCGGATACGATCACTTGTTCCTGCACCGCGCTTAATTGAAGATGTAAATCAATCGTGCGCGTCTCGCCGGACGTCACAGCAACCTCAGCGGAGAGATTCGAAAATCCTGTCAAGTAACCAACCACGGTAAACGTCCCGCCACGAAGACCTTCGAATCGATATTCGCCTTTCGCGTCCGTTCGCCGTTCCGCAACGGCCGCCATCGAATTTAAAAGAGTGACGCGAGCGTCCGGAACGGCGCGCCCATCGGGATCATAAACAGTTCCCTGAATTGTGGCGCCGCGCGAGTTGCTTGCGGGTGCGGTTTTTCCGGCAATCGCACCGGGAGTTTGTGCCTGCATCAAATTGGAAAAGAAAAAAACAGCGGTGAAAAACAGCAGAAGGGAAAATCGCACTCGCATGGTGGTTCCTCCTCTCCCTCTCGCGCGGGAGTTGAAGGTTGTCCCGTGTGAATGCATCGCTGCCGATGCATCCATCCCGGGCTGAGACTCCGCCGGTCTCCTGGCTTGGCGGCGCTTCGCTGCGGCGCGGCCTTCCCGCCCCGCTCCCGGATTTCTTTGGAGCGAAACAGTGGCCCACGCCCTGCATCTTTCCGCCTTACAGTCGCGCGGCGGCGACGGCATTTCACCGTCTTCCCGTGCGCGGAGTCTCTGGTGGTTGTTGACGGTGCGCTCGATTGGCCTAACGTTTCAGGCCGGCCGCTCGCGCCGCATGATTTCAGCTCAGTACAAACAAAACACTGCTTTCTTACTTCCTCAATTTGCTGGCGGACTGGCCAGTGGAACCAGCTTCCCAGCGCTGAGAATATCGATGTGCAAAATCTTGACCGGAAAATCCGGGCGATTATTGCGCGGGTCCGCCGACATGCGCGCAATCCTCTTCACCAGTTCCACGGCTTCGGAATCGCATTGGCCAAAAATCGTGTAGCCGTAGCCTTTGGGCGTCATGCGAGTTCCGCGCTGGCACCCACCATCGCTGAAACAGGGATTCAGACGAGGCAGATCCTTTTCCGTGATAAAAAATTGCGAGCCGTTCGTATTCGGCCCTGAATTTGCCATGGCCAGCCGCCCCGGCCGGTCGAACTGCAAATCCGATTTCAATTCATCCGGAAACGTGAAACCCGGATCGCCATCGCCCGAACCGGTTGGATCGCCAGCCTGAATCATGAAATCCGGAATCACTCGGTGGAAAATCGTGCCGTCATAAAGCGGCTTGTTGTGTTCCACCTTGTGCGTTACCGGGTTGGTCCAATCTTTTCTGCCCGTCGCCAGCCCAACAAAATTTGCCACCGCCAGCGGGGCTTGCTCGGGATAAAGCTGGCACTTCATGTCTCCAATCATGGTGTGAATCACTGCCACCGGCTTTTTCAATGCGGGCTCCATTTGCGATTGCGGACCTGGAGCGTTTTGAGGAGCCGTGTAACCACCCAGGGCGACGACCAGCAAAATCAAAATGAGCGCGCTGCGTTGAAACAACATGGCCTTCCTCCATCATGAGTCCGCCGCTCGCCGGCGAACCGGAATAGTCAGCGTTCCGGCAAATGCTGGAGCGCCCTTTGGAATGCCTCTATCGCGGGGATTCCGTTTTCGTCATCCCGAGCCCGCCAACGGTGGGCGAGGGATCCAGAGCAAGCCCCCAATTCCGGCAGATCGCGGTTCGTCTACCACTCGCCGCCTTGTTTCGGGCCTGGGAAATCCATCTCCGGATTTCCATGAACAATGACGCGCGGCCTTCCGCCCGGCCCGGCTTCCACTTCGAGCGGCGCGTCAAACACCCGCTCGAGCAATTCACGCTGGTACACATCTTTTGGCGATCCAACCGCTTCGCATTTGCCTTTGTGCATCAGCACAATTTGATCGGCGAATTCCGCGGCCAGATTCAGTTCGTGCGTCACCACCACGACCGTGTGGCGATTCTGCTGCGCCAGCCGCCGCAGCCTCCGCAACAATTCCACTTTGCCCCCGATGTCCAGATGTTGCGTTGGCTCGTCGAGCAGTAGCAGCGCGGGCTGCTGTGCCAGTGCGCGCGCCAGGATCACGCGCTGCTTTTCGCCGCCGGAAAGTTCATCCATCCAGCGCTCCGTCAGGTGTTCCACGCTCACTCGCTTCAGCGCTTCCGCGGCCAAAAGGCAATCATCCTTCGTTTCGAATCGCAGCAGCCGTCCGTACGCGTAGCGCCCCTGCAGCACATATTCCCAAACGCGCAAGTGGAAATAGCAGCGCGCTTTCCTGCTGCACCAGTGCGATGCGCCGCGCGCGCGAACGCAGATCGAGTTGGCTCGCTTCTTGTCCGTCCACAAGCACTCTTCCCGAGAGCGGTTTCAATACTCCCGCCAGCAGCCGCAGCAATGTGGATTTGCCGCTGGCGTTCGGCCCCAGGATCGCCACCAATTCGCGCGGCTTCGCCTGGAAACTAACCGGCTCAATGGTAAACCGCAGCGCGTTTGAATCCGTGGCGGTATAAATATAGGTCACCTGCTCGACGCTCAATCGCACATCGTTGGGCGTTTGCGCCAGGCTCGCGGCTGCGGCGGATTGCCCGGCCGCCATTCCGTATTCGGGAGTTTCCGGACTCAACGGAGTCTTCGCCTCAATAAATAAATGAAAACCGGAGCGCCTGCCACCGCCGTCATCGCCCCCACCGGCAACTCCGTTGGGGCGACGATGGATCGCCCCAGCGTGTCGGCCACCACGATTGCGATGGCCCCGCCAATCGCCGAAGTCGGAATCAGCAGCCGGTAGTCCGAGCCGAATAGCATCCGCATTACGTGCGGTATCAGCAAGCCGACGTATCCAATCGCTCCGCTTACCGATACCGCGATCCCCGTCAAAAGCGACGCCGCCACGTACACAACTATCTTCACGCGCCCAACGTTCACACCCAGGTGCCGCGCTTCCTGTTCGCCCGTCAAAATCAGATTCAAGTCAGATGCGGTTGTGTAAATCGCTCCGGATGCAAAAACCACCAGCACGAATAAAAACCCCAAATGAATCGGCGGAGCCGAAGTAAGGTCGCCCATCAGCCAGAAAGCCATGCCGCGCAAATCGCGGCCCGAAAGAGTGGTCATCAGGAACATAATCACGGCCGAAAGAAACGACGCCGAAACAATCCCCGCCAGCAGAAGCGTGGGGCTATCGAGCTGGCCGCCGCGCCGCCCCAGGAAATAAACCGCCGCAATCGTCAGCCCCGCTCCCGCGAATGCCAGGCCTTGCATCGCCAGCGGAACGTGTGGAAACGCGATCAGCGAAACAATAGCTCCCAGCGCCGCGCCGCTGGAAACTCCCAAGACATACGGATCCGCCAGCGGATTGCGCAGCAGCGCCTGAAAACTGGCGCCGGAAACCGAAAGCGCCGCCCCCACCAGAATTCCCAGCGCGATTCGCGGCAATCGCAAATCGAAAACAATCAGTCGATACTGAGACGGAATGCGATCCGCTTGGCCGAATGCGCCGCGTGCCAGCGTCATCACCACATCCACAATCGGAATCGGCGACGCTCCCAGCTTCAGCGCAATCACCACCACCGCCAGCAGCACAACGCCCAGCCATCCACACACCCACAGAATCCGTCGCGCTGTTAGCGGCTGCATGGCGGCTCCGCATGCTGGAAAAACGGCGGATGCAATTTGCAAAGCGATGCCGCGTTTTTCGTTCTTGGTTTTTCTTGAATCTGCATCATTTATTTTCCAGGGCTATTTCGCGGCGGCGGCCGCGAAGGCATCGGGATGAAGAGCCCGCGCTAATTCCTCGATCGCGTCGATCAGGCGCGGCGCGGGACGCGCGATTGCGTCGCTGACGGTGATGATGTGCCGCTGCTCCACGGCGTGCAAAACCCGCCATCCCGGCTCCGCGCTAAGATTTGCATATTCTTTCTCGGTATTCTGTGGATCGCCGCTCGCAAACACCAGCGCATCGGGCTGCTGGCGCACGGCCTCCTCCAGGCTTACCGTCGGCCAGTTTTGCGTCAAATGGATCACCGATTCGCCGCCCGCGCGGCGCACCGCGTCGGCCAGAAATGTGTTTTTCCCCATGGTGATCAAGGGCTTTTCCCAGACCACAAACAAAATCCGTTTCGGCGCGCTGCCGGCAAGCTGCTGCTTGATTTGCGCGAGCCGCGACGCGAGACTCGTGGCTAGCGCATCGCCCTGTTGCGGAGCTCCGATCACATCTCCCACGTTGCGAATCGAAACCAGAATGCCATCCACCGTGTGCGGATCGGTGGCATAAACCGAAATGCCCAGCCGCTCGAGCGCTTGCACCGTCTCCAGTCGATCGATGGCGGTCGTCGCCAAAACTAAATCTGGCTTCAGCCCGACGATGGCTTCCAGGCTGGGATTCAGCGCCGTTCCGATTTTTGTTTTTTTCAGCGCGTCGGCCGGATAGTCGCAATAATTCGTTACTCCAACGAGTCTATCTTGCGCTCCCAGTGCGTAAATCGTTTCCGTCAGGTTTGGCGCCAGGGAAACGATTCGCCGCACGTCCACTGGCACTGCGACGTGCCTGCCGGTCTCATCGGTCACTTCGCGTGTTTCCGCCACGGCTGCCGCGGCGAAGGAATTGCTTTGCGTCGCACGCGCGCGCGCGCACACGCACCACGGCGCCAGCATCGCTAAACCGATCGCAATCGCTCTAAAGTTTATTTTTCGCACTCGTCCTGACCTGCCTGCTTTTACATTCCGGACAACAAAAAAGCCCCACGAGAGACCATGGGGCCAAATGCCACGCCCTTTCTCGCGAAGGGCGCCAGCTTACATGCGGCTCAAGCAGGTTTCCTGGCTTGCGGCCTTTCCGCCGATTCGCTTGAACTGATACGAACCAGCGAAAACTAGGGCGCTGCTTCACTCCGATTTGCTTCCTGCCAATCGGAGCGGCCCTTCCCGGCCCGCCCCAACAAAGCGGCGCATCCAGTGGGCGAATATTCAAGAGCAGCGCCGGCCGATTACAGTGGCGGGACCGCGGCCGATTTTCACGGCCTTCCCGATTCCTTGAGCCGGCTGAATTGTCGACGGCCAGTGTAAGTCGCGCCCAGCGCGAGTGTCAACCGAACCGCATCCGCTCAGCTCTCCAGACTTGAGACCATCAGCTTTTTAGGGGGTCGGAGCTTTCGCATCTGTGTGGCAAGCCGACTAGGGGCGGCCGTGTAGCGCCACCCTTCAGGGTGGCATCTTTTAAGCCGTCGTACGATTTCGCGGTTCTTCTTCGCGGCCCCAATGAACGTCATCGATCCACCACTGGCCTTCTATTTCCACCAGAGTGTAGCGCGCCACGAAATGCGCACCATCGGCGGTGGTGATGTGCGTATCCAAAATCGCGCGCACGTGCGTTTCTTCCAAACTGTCAAAATCGATGGTCCGCGCGCGAAACATGGCCCAGTGCGAGGACACCAATTCATGAAACGCTTCGAAGGGAACTTGCTTGCGGTAGTCCTGCGAAAACAGCCCATAGGCTTCGCGCAGTTCGCCGCGATTCAGAGCGTCAAGTTGCTGGCGCACAATTTGCGATGGCGCGGAATTTCCCGCCAGGGATTTCCCGGACGAATCCCTGCGCACCAGAATCCAGGTGGTCAGAATAAACGCCACGCCCGCGACGGCCAAAAGAATTGACACCCGCCGCAAAATCAAGCGCTGATGCCGTTCATGCGCCCGCGCGAACCCAGCGGCGATCGCGAACTGGTCCACGGATTTCGCCGCATCAGCGGCCGCGGCTTCGCTCGAGCCTTCTTGGAAATTCGTCTGTGGTGGATCGTCCATGGTTCTATTTTTAGGATCAGCTGCGGGCGGCGATGGTTATCGGTTTTTCCAGTTCGGCGCGCGCTTTTCCACCAGGGCGCGCAGGCCTTCCTGCGAATCTTCGAGCTTCGAAAGCTCGTTCAGGAAAACCTGCATGGAATTCCGCACTCCGTCGCGCAGCGACATTCCCATGCTATTCAGCACCGCTTTTTTCGCCATCGAAAGCACGGGACCCGATTGCGCCGTCACCTGCGTGATCAGGTCGTTCACCGTTTTTTCCAATTGCTCTTCCGCTACCAACCGGTTCACCAGTCCCACTTCCCGCGCGCGTTCCGCGGAAATCGTTTCGCCCGTCAGCACCAATTCCAGCGCCCGCTTGGGCCCCACGATGAACGGAAGAATCGCCGCGGCCAGCGGCGGAAAAGCGCCCAGCTTGATTTCCGGCTGCGCGAATCGCGCCCGCGGAGTGGCCACCACCAAATCGCCCAGCATCGCCAATTCCGATCCTCCTCCAAACGCGGGACCGTTCACCACCACCAGCACCGGCTTTCCGGTTTCCAGCATCGCGTCAAACGCGCTGCGAAATGCGTCCAGCACCTGAAACACACGTCGCGCCGTGTATTCGCCCAGTTCGATTCCGCCGCAAAATGTTTTGCCCGCAGCGTTCAGGACGATCAACTTCACGCCGGGGTGGTCGCCCAGCAATTCGATTCCGGTCGCCAGCTCGAGCAGCATCCGTTCGTTCAGCAGATTATGTTCCGGCCGGTCGAGCGTCAGCCGCGCCACTTCGCCCTCCAGCCGGTAGCGCACGAATTGAAATTCCTCCGGCTTTGGGACCGGCGGCCGGCCCACCTCTTCAATTTGTTTCGGCATGTCAGTAGCCCTCCCGGATCGTGCTCCGACGCAGACTTTGTAGGGGCCGGCGTCAGCCGCGCCCTGCTTTTGACTTTTGCTCGAACCGCCCTCTTCCCCGCTCTTGTAGGGGCCGGCTTCCACGTTTTTTGTGCCCCGACGCATTTCGTCGGGAGCCGCGCCCAGATTTTGACTTTCGGGGCGCCCTGATTTCCCGCGCGGAAAAATACCGCAACATTGTCATTCTGAGCGCAGCGCGCAGTTTGCGTCCCGACGCTCCTTGTCGGAACGAAGAATCTCTCTTTCTTTCCTCTAAGACTACGCCCCCGCCCCCCTACCCAACCGCCTCAATCGCCACCGCCATTCCCATCCCACCGGAAACGCACAACGTCGCCAGCCCGCGCTTCTTCTTCCGCCGCCGCAAATCATGAACCAACGTGGTCACAATTCGCGCCCCGGTGCAGCCAATCGGATGCCCCAGCGAGATCGCGCCGCCATTCGGATTCAACGTCTCGCGATTGAAGTGCAGTTCGTGATCGCAGGCCAGCACTTGCGCGGCAAACGCTTCGTTCAATTCCACCGCGTCGTAATCTTCCAGCTTCCATCCGGTTCGCTCAACCAGTTTCTTCACGGCGGGAACGGGTCCGATGCCCATCACGCGCGGGTCAACCGCTGCAACCGTCGCATCCACGATCCGCGCCAGCGGCGTCACTTTCAGTTCGCGCAGCTTTCGTTCACTCACCAGCACCACCGCGGCGGCCGCATCCGTGATGCCGCTGGAATTTCCCGCGGTAATCGTTCCCGTCTTGCTGAATACCGCAGGCAGTTTTGCCAGCGCTTCCAGTGTCACATCCGGCCGCACGTGCTCGTCCTTCTCAATGCGCGTGACTTTGCCTTTTTTATCTGTGCGTTCGATCGGAACAATTTCCGCGCGGTAGCGGCATTCATTCGTCGCGCTTGCCGCGCGAAGGTGGCTTTCCAGCGCAAATTCATCTTGTTCGTCGCGCGAAATCTTGTATTGCTCGGCGAGTAGCTCCGCCGTCTCGCCCATCACCAGTTTCGAAATCTGGCAGAGAAAACCATCTCGATACATCGAATCCACCAGCGGCTGATTGCCCAGCTTGAATCCCCATCGCGCCTCGACAAGATAGGGCACGCGGCTCATCGATTCCGCTCCGCCCGCCACAATAATGTCCGCTTCGCCCAGCGCAATCTGCTGCCACCCCAGCACGATCGACCGCAAGCTTGACGCGCAAGCCATATTCACCGTAAAAGCCGGAACGTCATCGCCCAACCCAGCCCGCCAGGCGATCTGCCGCGCAGGATTCGGCCCCACCCCCGCTTGCCGCGCATTCCCCATAATCACTTCATCCACATGCCAAGGCAATGCCGCCTGATTCGCCGCCCCGCCCGCTTCACCAGGAATCCGTTCCGCAGGCAACGCCCCGCCAAACGCCCAAGCCAACGCCGCACGCACAGCAATCACCCCCAAATCCGGCGCGGTAAACTCCATCAACCCCCCGCCAAATTTCCCTATAGGCGTGCGCACCGCCCCAACGATATAGACGCTCTCAGCCATCCTGCCTGATTTTGAAGCCCACGCCTCCCAAAGTCAAAGCGTCGGTTTTCTCTCATTTTGATTTTCGTCACATACAAATTCAACGGCCATAAAGTTGTGGGGCGCTCTTGTAGCGGTCAAGTCCGATTTTCGGCAGGCGCAAATCCATACGAGCATTAGATCACTTTTCAAGCCAAGATACCGAGACTCTTGGACTAGGGCGTCAGAAGCTAAAACCCATCCTTCCGCAAATTATTGAGTGTCTGAGCTTGGGAGTTTGTTTGACCAGTGCGACTTAGGATGGCCGTGTAGCGCCACTCTTCAGGGTGGCATCTTTGGATTTAGACGGATGCTCGATCAAAGCCGGGCGCGGCTGAAGCCAGCCCCTACAATACCAAGCGTCCGATTAACGGCGTGGCGCGGAGCAGGCCGCTTCGGGTATTCTCTTTTGCCTATGCTGGATTTGGGATATGTGCGGGGACATCTGGAATTGATTGAGCAGATGGCGCGGAACCGGCGCGCCTCGCTCGACCTGGGAATTTTTCGCGAGATTGACGGAGAACGCCGCCAGTTGATCACATCCACGGAACAAGCCAAGGCCGATCGCAATAAAGCCAGCGAGGAAATCGCCAGGAGGAAAAAAGCCGGCCAGGATGCTTCGGAAATTCTGGCGCGGATGAAAACCGTTTCGGATGAAATCAAGCGCAACGATGAACGCATCGCGGAACTGGACGACCGGCTGCGGCAATTTCTGCTGATGGTTCCGAACATGCCGCACGCGACCGTGCCAGTAGGCGCTGGCGCCGCGGAAAATGTGGAAGTGCGCCGCTGGGGCGCGCCGCCTAAATTCAATTTCGCCCCGAAGCCGCACTGGGAAATCGGCGAGCGAGCGGGGATTCTCGATTTGCAGCGCGCGGTGAAAATTGCCGGTGCGCGGTTTGCGCTGTATCGCGGGTTGGGAGCGCGGCTCGAGCGGGCGCTGGCGAATTATTTTCTGGATGTGCATACGCGCGAGCACGGCTACACGGAAATTTATCCTCCGTTTCTCGTGAACACGGCGTCACTGGTCGCGGACGGCAAACTTCCCAAGTTTGCCGAAGACATGTTTCACCTGGAAGGAACCGATCTGTGGCTCACCACCACGGCGGAAACGGAGCTGACCAATCTGTATCGCGAGGAAACTCTCGACGCCGATGAGTTGCCCATAAAAGTTTGTGCGTGGACTTCCTGTTTCCGCTCGGAAGCGGGCGCCGCCGGAAAAGATACGCGCGGCATCAAGCGCCAGCATCAATTTCAGAAAGTGGAAATTTTCAAGTTTACGCGGCCGGAAGAAAGCTACGACGAACTGGAAAAACTGGTGGGCAATGCCGAAGCGCTTTTGCAACGGCTCGGAATCCACTATCGCGTGATGCTGCTCTGCACCGGCGACATGGGATTCGCATCTTCAAAAACATATGACATCGAAGCGTGGCTGCCTTCCGCGAACGAGTTCATGGAAATTTCTTCCTGCTCGAATTGTGAATCATTTCAGGCGCGCCGCGCGGGAATCCGCTACAAACCCAAAGGCGGCAAAAGCGATTTCGTGCACACGCTGAACGGTTCGGGACTGCCGATTGGCCGCACCTGGCTGGCAATTCTGGAGAATTTTCAGCAGCAGGATGGATCGGTGCTCATTCCTGAAGTGCTTCGGTCGTTCATGGGGACTGACCGAATTCCGACTAACGAATAAATTGAATTGGCAGAGAGCCGCCGAGTTGGAATGACTCGTGGGCTCTCCGCCAAAAAAAGTGGTTTACATTGCGCTGGCTGGAGCGATCTTATCGACGTGAACCGATCCATCGTCCATCAGGTGGCCGGTGAGCTTCACTTCGTGGCCCAGGGCAGCCTCCGCCTGGATCGCATCTTGGTTGTGAATGTTGAGTACCGCTTTGGTCTTGGAATTCACGAACACCCATGACGCATTCTTTTCGGCGACGCACTTGCTGGCGCACGCCTTGTGATCGGCGCTCATTCCCTTGGCTCCGCACGAACTGTCGCTAACCCATCCGGTCCAGGTCATTGTCTTGCCTTCTTTCGCCTGGACTGCCAGACCGAGCGTCGCGCACAGCATCGCCACCAGAGCCATCGTGCTCAGGATTCTCTTCATCGTGTCTTTCCTCCATTTTAACTAGGCCAAATCTGATGTTCGCCAGCCAGTCTTCTCCCCAACCGGCCAATACCAGATGCCACATCGAGTACGCTACCAAATGCTGATTGGATTGTCTCTCCCAAAAAAAGTTGCCGGAAGGATTGTTCGGCGCAAGAGCTAGGAGTACCCATTCCTACCTTGGTATTTGAGATTGCCATCTCAAGCAGTAGGTTTTCCGGGGAGGGAGAACCATGCCAGCGAAACTAGCTTGGAGCGCCGACCTGCACCTTCGGGCCTGTGGGCTGCGGCCTGCCACCGGCTGGCTCCAAGGTGACCGCAAATGCTTTTGCGGCGATGCCCGGCCCGAGCGGCGTCATTAACATGGCGCCAGATCCGTCCGCAGCAGGCTTGAAGACACCGGCGCTTACAGGATCGCCGGACATGGGGACCAGCCACAATTGATAGGTCTTGTCCGCGGGCGGGGCCGGCAAGATGCCGTTATAGAGCACCACTCCAAGCCGCGCATTGTACAGGACACGGCCTCTTGTCCCCGGCAAATCGGGGCTGGGGGCAAGAGAGATAGCGAGCGTATCGTGGGCCGTAACCACATCGAGCAGGCGCTGCGCGTTTTCCTGTTCGGCTTTTTGGTGTTCCGTAGCGGTGCGGAGCTCATCCAACTGGCGATTCAGCCGATCGTTGCTCACCCAGAGATAGATGGTTGCAAGGGCCAGCACCAGGGCAACCGGCGCCCATGCGGCTCCCCACCAGCGGCTGAACAGGGAAGGACTCTCTTTCGGCTCCGGAGTTTCCTGCGTTCGAGGTTCCTGGTGAACCTGACGCAGCAATCGTTCCCTTACCTGGGGTGGCGGACTGTGTGGGGGAGCCGAGAGCGCAAGCAAGGCTATCCGGCCGCGGGCTTCCGCCAGTTTTTGCGCGCATGCGCCACAGCCGGCGACGTGCGATTCAATCGCCTGCTTTTCTTCGCCCTCCAGCACACCTAAGGCGTACAGGTCGAAGTCTTCTCCCCGAGTTGGATGCCCGTTCATGATTGCAATGTCCGCTTCAATAGTTCGACTGCGGAACGTATCCGAGTTTTCACGGTGCCCAGCGGATCGCCGGTTTTCTGGGCGATTTCACTGTGCGTCATCCCTTCAAAGTAAGCTAATTCTAAGACTTGCCTTTGTTCCACGGGCAACATTCCGAGGGCGCCCTTTACTCTGTCAATCATTTGCTGCTGCGCGATGGCGGATTCCATTGGAAATGGCTCCGCCACCAAGTTCTCAATCGTTTCGCTGGAATCGTCGTCATTTCGAATTGGGCCACGATGGCGAAGGCGGGAAATTGCCCGGTTACGAGCCACGACCAGCAACCAGCCCGGCAAGGAGCCGCGCGCGGGATCGAATCGCGCCGCCGTCCTCCAAAGCTGATAGAAAACATCCTGCAGAATTTCCTCGGCAGCCGATGCATCGCGTAAGATTCGTGTAACCACCGCGCACACCAATCCGGAATAGCGGTCGTAGAGCAGGGCGAGAGCTTTTTCGTCGCACGCCACTACTCGTTTGATCAGCGCCAGATCCGAATCGATGGGTTCTCCGCTTGCACCTGCGTTCACGATGACTCACTCAAAGTACGCGCTCGGGTGAGTAAATGGATTGCCGGGCTCGCCGAATCTCAATTTCATGCCACGCGACGTCAACAGCCAGCGAAGCTTAACCGTGCATAGTGGCCAGGTCAACTGGCAAGCACGGAAGGAATCCCGGCTAGGCTTCCGGGACGCGGACCATGCAGGTGGGCTTAGGAGTTTGGGTTGGACTGGAGTAACATATGTATTATCATGTAGATAACTGAGTTTTACAGGGCCTCGAACCAGAACATCCCAATTGTCGCTCGCAAGGGAATCTTGGGTATTTGCCCGGTTTTCGTTGACAGGGCTTTTGGGGCTTGACTAAACTCCGGAGTTCGCGCAGTTTACGGCCCGAGGCAGCAGGGGATTCGTGCCGGAACACAGATCGCGAAAGATGAATCAAGTCAAGATTTAGAAGATATTAGCCTTGGGTGGCGGAGCCGGGCCCAGCGCGGGGGCGGCCTTTCAACTTGTACCGGGGAAACGAGGCGAAGCCGCCGGAAAGCGTGACAGACCGTGCAGTTTTTGGGCCGTGTGATTCGGTTCCTGTTCTGGGTTTTCCTTGTGACATGGTTGGGGCGGAAGCTTCTCGGCTGGTTTTTGAAGCCGCGTGAGCAGCGGCGTCAATACCAACCGGCGAGCGCGGAACCATTGCGTCTGGTGCGCGATCCTGTTTGCGGGATGCACGTCTCATCGAAGATCGCTATCCCGTTGCTGCAGGCGGGCCAGGAAATTCATTTTTGTTCGACAGAGTGCCGCGAACATTTCCTAAATTCGCGGTCGCAGGCGGCAGGCGCGTAACCCCAGGAGGCAGAGAAAATGGTGACGGTCGCCAAGGTAGTTTCTCAACCGATTCCGCGGATGGCGCCGCGCGAAGAGTTGAATCCATTTCGCATCGCACAAATTCAATTTGATATTGCCGCCGAACATTTGAAACTGGAACAGGGGCTGCGGCAAGTATTGCGAACGCCCAAACGCATCCTGGAAGTTTCCGTTCCCACCAAAATGGACAATGGCCAGGTGAAAGTGTTCACCGGCTTCCGCGTGCAACACAACGTCGCCCGGGGACCGGCCAAGGGCGGCCTGCGCTACCATCCGAACGTTACGCTGGATGAAGTGAAAGCGCTGGCCGCGTGGATGACCTGGAAGACCGCGACGGTGAACATCCCTTACGGAGGCGCCAAGGGCGGAATCATTTGCGATCCGAAACGGATGAGCAAAAGCGAACTCGAGCGGATGACCCGCCGTTACACCTCGGAAATCCTGCCGATCATCGGGCCGGAGAAAGATATTCCGGCGCCCGACGTTTACACCGACGCGCAGACCATGGCCTGGATGATGGATACCTATTCCATGATGGTGGGCTACTCCTCGCTGGGAGTGGTGACTGGAAAGCCGCTTTCGATCGGCGGATCGGAAGGGCGGAACGACGCCACGGCGCGAGGATGCCTGATCGCAGCGGAAGAGGCGTGTAAAGTTAAGAGAATGTCGCTGCGCGGGGCAACCGTGGCGATTCAGGGATTCGGCAACGCGGGATCGCTGGCCGCGCGGCTTTTCTTCGAAAAGAAAGCCAAGATCATAGCCATCAGCGATTCTCGCGGAGGAGTTTTCAATTCGCGCGGAATCGATCCCATGAAGGCATCGCGCTATAAAGAACGCTCCGGAACCGTGGTGGGAATGCCGGGCACGTCGCGCATTTCCAACGACGACCTGCTGGCGCTGAAGTGCGACATTCTGGTTCCGGCCGCGCTGGAAAACGCGATCACGCTGAACAATGCGGAGCAAATCAAGGCGAAAATCGTTGCCGAAGCCGCCAACGGTCCCACCACTCCGCACGCCGATGAAGTGCTGGCGCGCAAGGGGATCACCATTCTGCCGGATATTTTAGCCAACGCCGGCGGCGTTACGGTGAGCTACTTCGAATGGGCGCAGGATCTGCAAGGATATTTCTGGTCGCGGGAAGAAGTGAACGCGCGGCTGGAATTGGTGATTCGCCGCGCCTTTCATGATGTGCACGAAATGGCCCGCCGCCACCACGTTCACATGCGCACGGGCGCTTACATTCTGGCGGTTGGCCGCGTGGCGGATGCCACCACGGTTCGCGGACTATTTCCTTAGCGAGTTAAGAATTCATCGCGCGCGTCGCATAAAATTCCTGATATTTCGAAAGTTTTCCGCAAGCACGCGATTTGTTTTGCCGTCGCAACAGGTAGCGGCGTTCCGCGCTCGGCCCCAACATCTAGGTCTTTCCCGGTGAATCGGAATTCTGCCTATCGAAATCTTTTTCGCGCCATTCGCAAATCAAAATTTCCCCTTGCGTTCACGGAAACAAGGCGAGTACATTTCGTTTAGCCGGGTTCGCTGCTGCGGCAGCGAACGCCGGCGATTTTGCCTAAGCAGGGAGAAACAATCGTTGAGTAACCATACCAACCAACCTCCACCAATTCTTTTGACGATCTCGGGATTCGATCCGTCTTGCGGCGCGGGCGTTGCCGCCGATTTGAAAACATTCGCGGCCCACAATTGTTACGGCGTCGCCGCCGTGACGGCGCTGACGGTGCAGTCTTCGCATGGCGTGCAAGCTACCAATCCCACCTCGTCCGCCACGCTGCGCGCGCAGCTCGATGCCATTCTGGAGGACGTTTCGATCGCCGCGGTAAAAATCGGAATGCTTGGCAATCGCGCGAATGCTGCAATAGCGGCTGAATTTCTGGATCGCGGAAAATTCGCGCACGTGGTGCTGGACCCGGTCTTGCGCGCCAGTTCCGGCGGCGTGGAACTGCTCGACGCCAGCGGAATCCGTTTTCTGCGCGATGAACTGCTGAAGCGCGTGAGCGTGGTTACTCCCAATATTCCGGAAGCGGAGTTACTCACCGGAATTGAAATTAAAGATGTGGCTTCGATGAGAGCCGCCGCGCAAAAATTGATCGAGATGGGCGCAAAAGCCGTCATCGTCAAGGGCGGGCACATGTCCAAGCCCACGGATGTGCTTTGCGAGGGCGCGGAGATCAATACATTCGAGGGCGACCACATCAAAACCGAGAATACCCATGGCTCGGGGTGCACATTTTCATCCGCGGTGGCGGCTCAGCTCGCCTGCGGGCTGCAAATCCGTGATGCCGTGATCCTGGCAAAGGCCTACGTCACCAAAGCCATGGAAAAAGGCTACGCGATCGGCAAAGGCCCCGGCCCTTTGAATCATTTTTTCCGGTTCCATCTGGAACCTCCGGCGCGCGGCGTCCACGAAGTGCCGCAGCACGGCATGCATCCCGCCGCCGAACCAGCCGCTCACTAGACGTCTCCCCAAACACTCCGGCCGCGGCGCTCGATCCAATCGTGTTTTTCGCCGCATGAAATCCCACGCCAAGAGTGGGGCAACTATTTGCCCCACTTTTGGGACAAGTTCATTGCCACCCGGCCGCTACTTCAATAAGCTGTTTTCGTGAAAACTTCCAGAACCAGCGGACCCGCGATTTCCCGCGCTGCTTTCGATGTTCGCGCCTTGTTGCGCGAGCGTTTCCAGGCGGCGACGGGGCGAAACCGGCGTTACTCGCTGCGCTCGTTTGCGAAACAACTGGGAATCGATCATTCGACGCTCTCGCAAGTCCTGCGGAACAAGCGGGAACTTTCCCCCCGGGCTCTTGCGACGATCGGAAAGCGCATCGGCTTGAGCGATGAGGCGATCCAGGTTTATCGGCAAAGCCTGAAGCGGAAAACGAATGCGAATCGCGCGTCAGAGAATATTCGCAGCGTTTCGCTCGATCTGGATACGTTTCAGCTTCTTTCCGCATGGCATCACCTGGCGATCCTGGAACTGATTCAGATTAAAGGATTCCGGGCGGATTCCCGCTGGATCGCCAAGACGCTGGGTATTTCCATTGCGGAGGTGAACGTGGCCCTGCAACGCCTGTTGCGTTTGCGATTGCTCGAGATGGCCGAAGCGGGCCGCTGGCTCGACAAATCCGGCGACGCCGAATTTCGCAGCGCGGCCTTGACCGAAACCGCCAGCAATCAGATCAACCAGGAGGCGCATCGATTCATCATCGAAGCTCTCGAACGCGTTCCGAGCCGCGACCGGTTTCATAGCCAGATGATCTTCGCGCTCGATTCCAGGAAACTTTCCCGGTTAAGAGTTCTGGTGGAAGATTTCATCAGCGAAATGCGTTCGCTGGCAGCCGATGGCGAAAGTAAGGATGACGTTTATCAAGTGGAAGTCTCTCTGTTTCCCGTCACAACCCTCAAGCACACCAAAGGAGAAACAAATGGCTGATCCCGTGATGCACTGGCAAATCTTGACCAAACAACCGAAAAAGCTGGAAGAATTTTATTCCGCGCTCTTCGGTTGGAAGATTTCCGGGGACAATCCCCTAGGCTACCGGCAAGTGGATACGACCAGCAGGGACGGTATCAATGGCGGCATCTGGCCGATTTCTGAAAAAGAAGGCCACAGCATGGTGCAGCTTTTTATACGCGTGCCGGACGTGAAGGCTCACGCGAAGAAAGCGGAACAATTGGGAGCGCATATTGTGATTCCGCCTCAAACATTGCCGGGAGGAGATGAGATGGCGGTGGCTGTCGATCCGGATGGCATACCATTTGCCATTTTCCGCAGCTCCGGTTCCGTCCCGATGTAGAAATGTTCAGGATTCAGTTTCGGTGACGGGGAAACTCCGAAAGAGATTTGGCTTCGTGGGCTCTTGCTATTCGGCTGGAAGAAGCTCAAACACGGGGTAATGTTCGGTGAGATTGGCGAAAGCCTGAGGGGGCGACCCTTTCGGCACAGGAAAATATCCCTGCACGGCTGTCGCAAAGCGATCGAGATATTCCTTCAAAAGTTCCGGCTTCTCTCCATCCGGGATTGCCCGCAGCCGGAATTTCAGCCGCGTTGTTCCGCGCTTGAGCGTGATTTCTCCTGCGGATTCCGCGTTGCGCACCCATTGGGTTCGTCCCCGCGGCGCAACCAGGAACCGCTTGCCCTGGAATTCCAGCAGGTCGATGGGAGTGGAATAGATACGCCCGCTCTTGCGGCCGCGAACCTGAAGCAAGTAATTATATTTCGCGCCGAAGCCAAGCCCCACCAGGAATCCGAACACCCGGTTAAAAATTTGGCAACAGCGCCGGGCTCGCGAAACGCCGGCATGTTTGGAGTCGTGCTCATCGCTATATTCTACAGCGATTCTCGTCTCGGGCCACTTCCCGGCGAGTTTTGGCGCTGCCCTAAATTGAGATCGGCTTGGTTCTTAGTGGGTCGGAGCTTCCGCGTTTTTTGCGTCCCGATATTCCTGATCGGGATGAGTCCGCGTTGCAACGCCAATTCAGAGTGGTCGTGTAGCGCCACCCTTCAGGGTGGCATCTTTACTTTCAATTACATGGCGATAACGGCGGATGCGAATTTTGCGCTGGCGCTCTGCGGGTCCTCGCAATATCGTAGGCGGATTGCATCCGCATCAGCGTGTCCATTCTGGGACCGAATGCCTTTTCGATTCGAAGGGCCATGTCTCCGGATAAGTCAGCCCGGCCGTTCAACAGGCTGGATAGCGCGGGACGGGAAACATCGAGCGCTTCAGCGGCTGCGGTGACGGACAGACCGAGGGGCGCTATGATTTCAGTCCGGATGAATAATCCTGGATGCGGCGGTTTCAACATTGGCATGGTGGCTTCCTCATTCTCCTAGAATTCTCGGCCAGTCGATTTTTTCTGCAAGCTATCAAACCGTGGTGTCGGGCCGTTCACCTGGTCCTATTCGCGCGGGGGGCCTTGCTGGATTCGGGTGCGCACTTTTTCCACGGAGGCGCCCCACATCGCTTCCAACCACCAGGTTGCGCCGGCCTTCGCGTATGGCTGAACCTCTTCCAATGCGCGTTTGCGGTTGTTTCCCGAGGTAGTTCCCGATGCGATGATCTCGAACGCCCCCGGCTCTTTGCGATTCTGTTTTACGAATGCGCGAAGCTCGGCGATTTCTTCTGGCTTCATGTATATTTCGCTGGCCTGCGGCTTGTATTTTTGCGGAATGATACCGTCCCAGCGCAGCGCGCGATTCAGGGATTTCATTTTTGGCCAAACACCAACCACCCAGACCGGTATGCGCGGCGATTGCACCGGCGGCGGCACCAGGGTCATATCGTCCACCTGGTAGTGCTTTCCATGGAAACTGAATGGCTTTCCGCTCCAGCATCCGGCGAGGATTTCCAATCCCTCATCGAGCAATTCGGCGCGCGATTTCAGGTCCATCTTTTCGCCCACTTTGTAGAAACCGGCATCGTCGGCCGCGGCGCCAAGCCCGACGGCAAGAATCAATCGGCCATTCGAAAGATGATCGAGCGTCATCGTCTCGCGGGCCAGTTTCCACGGGCGCCGGCGCGGGACCGCCGTGACCATTGTGCCAAAGCGAATGCGGCTGGTGGCCACAGCTACCAGCCCCAAGGCCACCCAAGGATCAAAAAAGGGAAAGGCCGGAACGCTTTTGGTTTGAATGGAAATGCAGTCGGGGATGAAAATGCCGTCCCAGCCGGCCTGCTCCGCTTCCCGTGCCAAGTTGCCGATGTTTTTTAGATCGATGTCAGGCAGGACGAAGCCGCATTGCATACAGGCTCCTGTGGAGAACTCCTCGGGAAAACACAAGGAGAGGAACTTATTTCATAAAATCCGGTTTTGAATCAAACAGTTTTTACTTCGATGAATAAAAAAGGGCTTCGATCGATTCGAAAACAAATCGAGGCGATTTAATGCGCTTCGGCTCGCTTGGACGTACGCGGATTGAGTGAAAGTACAATCTCGCGGATCTGTTTGGCGCTAACGTCGATGAATTGGTCGCTCGCCAGCATGTTCGGCGCGGTTACGTAGACTCGGTGACGGCCGGGCGCAAGCTTCAATTTCAGGGGGGCAGAGCCTACGAACTGAGTATCGATAAAAACCTGAGCGTGTTCCGGGACGGAAGTGAACGAAATTTCCGCGGCTTCCGGCCCAGCACGCCTTTCCAGGCCAAGGCGATTCGCGGCGGAAGCTTCGTCCGCGGTCGGCAGGCGCGAAGGGGCGCTTGCCGCGGGAGCAGGCGCAGGCGCCGATGATTTCCTGGCTGCTGGCGCTGAACCGCCAGGGATTACTATAGTGGGAAGCGGAACCTTTGCCGCGGCAGCAGTCGCAGCCCCCATCTTCGCAGTCATGGCCCCATACTCAGCGGCTGCCTGCCCATGGGCCATTGAGACACTTACGAAAATGGCTGCGACGAAAAGAAAGTAAGGATGCCATCGGCGGGACATGGGACCTCCTTGCAGTTCCAAGCGGGGGACGAGGCTTTCGACTGCTGGGATTATAACCCGGCTTCCTGTGAATGCCTCAGCACATTATGCGCCCTGTCGAGTCGATGCGACAACAAAACGGCGAGAAAATCACTTCTGCCTGGCATTCGGGACTTGTCCGGGATTCCTCCTCCCGATCAAAATCATCGGGACGCACAAACCGCGCTTCGTTCGCAATGACAACCAAAGTCGCAGAGCTTTGAAGCGGAGCGTGCTTTTCGCTGAATGCGAGCCGATCAGCGGCGGTAGGCGAATTTTCCGTCGACGACTGTGGCCATTGGGGCACCGCGGAACTCGCGACCGTCGAATGGAGAATTGCGCGAGCGGCTGGCGGATTCGGAGGCGCGGAATGTCCAGGCATGGTCGAGCGAGAAGATCGTCAAATCGCCGGGCTGGCCTGCAGCGATGGTGCGTTCCATTCCCAGGACGCGCGCTGGTCCTGTGGTGAAAAGCGCAACCAGCCGAGGCAACGGGATACGGCCTGAGTGGAACAACTGTTCCAACGCCAGCGAAAGCGCCGTTTCAAAACCCGTGATGCCGAACGGAGCGCGATCGAATTCCACGTCTTTACTTGCCGGGTGATGGGGAGCGTGATCGGTAGCAATCGCATCAATCGAACCGTCTGCAAAACCTTCCAGCAGCGCGTCGCGATCCTCGCGGGAGCCGAGCGGCGGATTCATTTTGTAGCGCGTGTCGTAAATCACGTCTTCATCAATCAGCGTGAAATGATGTGGGGTGACTTCACATGTGACGGGCAGCCCGTTTCGCTTCGCCGCGCGCACATGCTCCAAAGACGCGCTCGCCGACATGTGCGCGATGTGCAGCCGGCAACCCGTCAGCGCGGACATTTCAATATCGCGCTCCACGCAGATGGATTCCGAAGCCGCAGGAATCCCCTTCAGGCCCAGGCGAATCGAGCGCGGCCCTTCGCGCATCACGCCACCGGCGGCGAGCGAAGGATCTTCACAATGCTCAACCACGGGCAAATTCAAGGAGCGGCAATAATCCATCACCTGGCGAACCAATCGCGCCGTGGCGATGGGCTTGCCGTCATCGCTTACCGCGACGGCGCCCGCATCCTTCATGGCCATGATTTCGGAGAGCGCCTCGCCCTTGCTTTCCTTGGATGCCGCGCCGATGGGCCAGACATGGACGTGGCCCGCGGCAGCCGCGCGTTCGACGATATAACGGGTCACAGAAGCGTTGTCGTTCACAGGATGCGTATTGGGCATGGGGCACACCGCGGTAAATCCTCCGCGAGCAGCGGCGCGCGTACCGGATTCAATCGTTTCGGAAAGTTCCTGGCCGGGTTCGCGCAGATGGCAATGCAGATCGATAAAGCCCGGCGCAACGATCATGCCCGTGGCGTCGAAGACTTCGGCAGCCCTTTGCGGATAAGATGCGCCCGTTTTCGAGATACGTGCCTCCATCCAGCAAAAGATCAAGAGTTGCGTCGGTGTCTGAGGAGGGATCGATCATCCGGCCGTTTTTAATCAGCAGCATTGGAGGAATCCTTGAGGGGATCTTTTGCCTCTGGCGTTGCGGTGCCGAGCAACATGAAGAGCAAGGCCATGCGCACCGCCAGGCCGTTGGTCACTTGCTCGAGAATGCAGGATTGCGGGCTGTCCGCCACCACCGGATCAATTTCGAGCCCGCGGATGATCGGCCCCGGATGGAGCACGATGGCGTCCGGGCGAGCGAGACGCAGCCGTTCGGCGGTGAGTTGATAACCGAGAATGTATTCCTCGAGCGCCAGGGCCGGCTCGTGCATCCGTTCCTGCTGCATGCGCAGGACGATCAGAACATCGGCATCGGCAAGGGCATCCTCGATGCGGGTGACGCGGCGAATCTTGGGCCCAGGCATTCCAACTCCCGAGGAATCCACATGGCCGGACCGCAAAGCGTGATGCGCGCGCCAAATTTCGAAAGCAGATGGATATTCGAGCGGGCCACGCGGCTGTGGAGAATGTCGCCCAGGATGGTGACATTCCAATTATCCAGGCGGCCTTTGCGGTCGCGAATGGTCAACGCGTCGAGCAGCGCCTGCGTGGGATGTTCGTGCGTTCCGTCGCCAGCATTGACGATGGGAATTTCGAGTTGCCGGGAGACGAATTCGGCCGCGCCGGATGAGCTGTGGCGCATCACAATGCAATCCGGCTTCATCGCGTCGAGCGTGCGCGCGGTATCCAGCAGCGATTCGCCCTTCTTCAAGCTGGACGACTCTGCCTGGAGGTTCATGGTATCGGCGCCCAGGCGTGAGGCTGCGGTGCCGAAGCTGATTCGGGTGCGGGTGGACGGCTCGAAAAAGGCCAGCGCGACCGTTTTGCCGCGCAGCGTTGCCAACTTTTTCAACGGGTGCCGCTGGAATTCCTGGAAGGGTTTGGATTGTTCGAGGAGAAAATGAATCTGCCCGGCGGATAACGATTCGATCCCGAGCAGATGGCGGAGACGATGTGGCACAGGGTTCCTTTAAACGCGGGCCTCCCGCAACCCGCTGCTACACTTCAGTCGACCCGGTCGACGAGCATCACGCGTTCCTCGCCGTCGATTTCCTTCAGGCGTACTTCAATAATTTCGGTGTCGCTAGTCTGAATATTGCGGCCGATGAAACTGGCTTCGATGGGCAATTCGCGATGGCCTCGATCGATTAGGACGCAGAGGCGGATGCGGCTGGGGCGGCCCAGGTCGAACAAGCCATTCATCGCCGCGCGAATGGTGCGGCCGGTGTAGAGCACGTCGTCCACCAAGATCAAATCGCGGTTATCCACCGGAAACGGAATTTCGTTGGATTGCACCACTGGTTGAGATGCAACAGTGGAAAGGTCGTCGCGATAAAGAGTGATGTCGAGCGTGCCCACCGGAATATCCATGTTGGCGAGGTTTTTGATGGAACTTCGAGAGGCGCTGAGCCAGCGGAACGCCGCGGCGGCGCACGCCAATCAAAGCTAGATCAGTCATGCCCGCGCTGCGCTCGGCGATTTCGTGGGCCAGGCGCTGGAGCGTGCGATCAATTTCAACGGCGGATAGGAGTTGTCGTTTCTCGACTACGCGCATAAGGTTTGCCATCGTAGCACAGACTCCGCCCCTGCGGGAGCACGTACCGCGGGCGGCGACAGAGAACCTGGTCCTTGACCGGTGGCGTAAGAGTGCTAGACTTTGCTGCCAGTGTCCCTGTCCGCGACGACCGAGCGGCCATCCACGGTTGACCTCAGCGTAAGTGTCGGCAAACTTAAACTTGAAAATCCCGTAATTGCCGCCAGCGGAACATTTGGGTACGGCGTCGAATTCGCTCATCTTGTAGATCTAAATCGCCTCGGCGGAATTGTGGTCAAGGGGCTTTCGGCGCAGCCCATGGCCGGCGCCCCGCCCCCTCGAATTTGCGAAACTCCTTCTGGAATGGTTAATGCGATTGGCTTGCAAAATATCGGGGTGCGCGCGTTTGTGACCGAGAAGCTTCCAGCGCTCCGGCGCTACCAGACCGCAATCATCGCAAATGTGTTTGGCCACACGATCGCCGACTACGTGGAAGTGATCCGGGTACTCGAGGACGCCGAGGGAATCGCCGCCTACGAACTGAACATCTCCTGTCCCAACGTGGAATGCGGGGGGGCGGAGTTCTCAAGTGAGCCATCGCTGGCAAGCCAGGTGGTGGCAGCTGCCAGGAGGGCTGCCCTCAGGCGACCGCTGTGGGTAAAGCTGGCTCCGAACCTGGGCGGGATCGGTTCCTTCGCGAAGGCCGCTGAGGAGGCTGGGGCTGACGCCCTGACGGTTGCTAACACATACCCCGCTTTGTGTATAAATAGCCACACTCGGACCCCTATCCTTGGTAACATTACGGGAGGACTATCGGGACCAGCCATTCGTCCTATTACACTCCGTCTGGTCTGGGAGGTATATAAGACAGTAGCAATACCGGTGATTGGGCTGGGCGGAATCGAAAGCCCAGAGGACGTGATCGCTTACCTGGTTGCCGGGGCTACAGCCGTGGAGGTTGGCACGGCTCACTTTATCGACCCGAAAGCGTCAGAAAGGATAATCGAGGGACTAGAAAAGCAGTGCAAGTTAGATAAGATCTTCGAAATCAGCACTATACGAGGATCTTTACGAGCAAATAACGATTGAGTCGGAAGGGTTAAATCGGATAAACTTATGAAGATGAAACCACTAGACTTAAACGCGATCCGCTCGAAAGTGTTCATGACGTGGGCAGCTCTCCGTTGGTGTATGTTAATGTTCTTTATCGCTCCTGTTCTCAATGCTCCTGCGATCGGGGTTCCGGGGAATTCGGCCCACCTCGGTTACAACGGTGCCCGAACTTTGGCAGCGGCAGGATTGGCGACTCCTAACCCGGCCCTAACCGGAAAACCATTACAATCATTTGATTGTGTCTCAAGTTGGTATGGGGAAGATTTTGACGGCCAACCCACCGCCAGCGGCGAGGTCTATGATATGTACGCGGACACCGCGGCCCATCCGACCCTGCCTTTGGGATCGGTGGTCCGGGTAATCAACCTGCGTACTCACCGCAGCGCCGTGGTCCGAATCAATGACCGGGGCCCTTATGTTGAAGGGCGAGACTTGGACGTTTCTTTCGAAGTTGCTCGCCGCCTTGGGTTTGACCAGCGGGGGACTGCAAATGTTAGGGTCGAACTCCTGAAGGTGCCGCTACGCCGACCAGCGCCAGAAAGCCAACCGATCGATTAATTGTTGCCCTGGACATGGACCGTATAGGGCCCGCGTGTGCTTTGGCGCGGGCTCTGAAGGGACAATTCGGCCTGGTAAAGGTCGGAAACCAGTTGTTCACGGCCCAGGGACCAGGTGCGGTCCGTCAACTGGCTAAGCTGGTACCAGGGATTTTCCTGGACCTCAAGTACCACGACATTCCAAACACCGTGGCTAAAGCTGTTGCTGCGGCTGCGGAGCTTCCCAGGGTGCGTCTGCTGACGCTGCACGCCCTTGGGGGAGCCGAGATGATGTTTGCTGCGCGCAAGGCCCTGGATGGCCGCAAGAACCCACCCAAACTGCTCGCAGTGACGGTCCTAACCAGCCACGACCAGGAAACCCTTGAGCGGGTGGGCATCGAAGGGACCCTGCGCAACCGGGCTGTCAAGCTTGCCCAATTGGCCCAGGCGTGCGGGATGGACGGCGCGGTGGCCTCGGCTCACGAAGTAGGAGCGATCCGGGAGGTTTGTGGCCAGGACTTCATCATCCTGGTTCCCGCGGTGAGGCCCGCCGGAGCTGGGACGCAGGACCAGTCGAGAGTCGCGACTCCCGCCGAAGCAACACACGCCGGAGCGGATTACCTGGTGGTCGGACGCCCGATCACAGCCGCGAAGAATCCTCTACTGGCTTCCCATCAGATTATCCAGGAAATTTCCGAAGCCCTTCAGTAACCGGCAAATCCAAGTTTGACGTGCCCTTCCTGCTCCGCTAGCATCCCTTCCGCAAGGCACGGTAGAGAACCCTGGAATCCAATGGCGCCTGTTAAACACGTCATCGTCGGCACCGCCGGCCACATCGATCACGGCAAATCGGCGTCTGGTGGAAGCGCTGACCGGCACGCACCCTGACCGCCTGGAAGAAGAAAAACGCCGCGGAATCACGATTGATCTTGGGTTCGCCTTTCTCGATCTGGAGGGCGTCCGGCTTGGTTTTGTGGACGTGCCGGGCCACGAAAAATTTGTGCGAAACATGCTGGCCGGGCGTAGGCGGAATCGATCTGGTGCTTCTGGTGATTGCGGCCGATGAATCCATCAAGCCGCAAACGCGCGAGCATTTCGATATTTGCCGTTTGCTGGAAATTCCCCGCGGATTGATTGCGTTGACGAAATCGGATTTGGTCGATCCCGATGTGCTGGGATTGGTTCGCCTGGAAGTGGAGGAGTTCGTACGTGGTTCTTTTCTCGAGGGCGCGCCGATAGTCGGGGTGAGCGCAAGAACCGGGCAAGGACTCGACGAACTGAAGCGGCAATTGTTGCAGGTGGCGCTGGGCGCGCCTGAAAAAGATTTGACGCGGCATTTTCGCTTGCCGATTGACCGGGCTTTCACGATGAAGGGGTTCGGGACGGTGGTCACCGGAACGCTTGTATCCGGGCTCGATTGAGCCTGAGTTGGAAGTGGAGCTGTTTCCGGAGCGCAAACGCGCGCGCGTGCGCGGATTGCATTCCGGCGGCAAATCGGTGAACCGCGCGGAGGCGGGCCAGCGAACGGCGGTAAATCTGGCAGGAATCGAGCTCGAGGATGTGCGTCGCGGAATGGTGATCGCCGCTCCAGAATTATTTTCGGCCACACAGCGGCTCGACGCTCGTATCACCCTGCTGGCATCCGCGAAGCCAATGAAGAATCGCGCGCGAGTTCATTTCCACCAGGGTACCTTGGAGACCATTACCGAAGTGCTGCTGTTGGATCGCGAAAAACTTGCTCCGGGGGAATCCGCATTCGCTCAACTTCGGCTTCGCGAACCGATTCTCGCGCTGCCTGGCGACCGTTTCATTCTGAGGCAGCTTTCTCCCGTGGTCACGATCGGCGGGGGAGTGGTGATCGACCCGCTCGCCTCGCGCCACAGAAAAACTGATTCGAGAACGATTCCATTCCTCGAAAAAGTTGCGAGCAATGACCGCGAGGTGGTGCTTGCCGCATTGGTGGAAGCGGAACCAAGAGGCATGGATTTGGCGCAACTTGTGGCGCGAACCGGTTGGCTGGAATCCGAAGCGCGGCAGGCGGCGGGCACACTTGCGGCTGCCGGGCGCGTGCGAATCCTATCCGGCCAGCCATTGGTAATCGCTTCGTCCAAAGCCGTGGCGGATTGCATCGAACGGCTTCAAAAGGAAATCGAGAAATTCCACGCGGCCAATCCGTTATCGCCCGGAATTGCAAAAGAAGACCTCAGGGGACGGGCCGCTGAGGCAGTGCGCGTGGAGTTGTTCCGGTTCGCACTCGATGAGTTAATCGCAGCCAAACAGATTTCCATCGCGGGCGATGTGGTGCAGCGCGCGGGCCGTGAAATCGCCTTGTTGCCGGACGAGGTGCGAGCCAGGGAACAAATTGTCCGGGAGTTCGAGCAGGCGGGACTGAAAGTGCCGCCTATTCCGGAAGTGCTTGCGAAACTGCAGGTGGAACCAAAGCGAGCGCAAAAGCTTTTGCAGTTATTGCTGCGGGAAAAAGTGCTGGTAAAAGTAACCGACGATTTATTATTCCATCGGAATGCCGTGACGCAGCTCAAAGACTTGCTGGCAGGCTATAAGCTGAAGCACGGCCAACGTTTGCAGGTGGTTGCCTTCAAGGAACTTACCGGCGTCACACGCAAATACGCGATCCCGTTGCTCGAGTATCTGGATCGCGAGCGCCTGACGCGGCGGGTGGGCGACGAACGTGTTATACTTTGAGCGATTTCGATTCTTGAACCGGGCAATCGTGCAATAATCCCCGTTCCGGGTGACGGTCCGGCTCGGAAGGAGTCTTTATGGAATTAAGTCCGATGCACCTGCTGCTGATCCTGGTGATCGTGGTGATCCTGTTCGGCGGCCGCAGAATTCCCGAATTGATGAAGGGCCTGGGACAGGGGATCCGCGAATTCAAGGAAGGCATGAAGGATCAGCCTCCGACTGCTCCGCCGGCTTCCGGAAACCAGTCGACTACCGCTTCAACTTCAACGCCTCCGGCGGCGGATAAGAAGTAGGCCGTCTTCGAAGGAATTCTTCCAGACTTGCCACTGCGCGTTTTCTGGTTTGCGTCGTGGTGTGCCCCTTTTAATTCTTCAGGCACTCTCGACCCTTCTCCGCGAACCCTTCAGGGGCTTCCCGAAAAGAGGCGTCGGGACGCAAAAAGCGCGAACGCCCGATTTTTCTGATGGACGGAATCTGTCGGAGCTCAAAAGTCTGTGTGGTAACTCGGTTTTGCTTGTTGCCACGCGTGGCCGTATTTTGCCATGTGGTTGAAAGTAGAGATGCCACCCTTAAGGGTGGCGCTACACGATCACCCCCACTTGGCGTTGCCACACAGACACTCAAGCTCCGACCCCCTAAAAACCTGGACGAAAGTCAGATTAGGACAGGACCAGAATTAACACCGATTCATTACGTCGCCTGTGGCGTGCTAAAATGGCGCGCATTCGGGGAAAGCACGCCTGGCCTCGGTAGGAGGCTAAAAATGGCGGGATCATCGTCTGCGGGGATGCCGTTGGGAGCTGGCGTCGCAAGTTCTGTTCCGGCCATTCCCGCCACAACAGTGCGTTCTCGGCACTCTGCGCTTGTCCGCGTCACTCATTGGATTACCACGCTTTGTTTTCTTGCGCTGCTCGTGAGCGGAGTAGAAATTCTGATCTCACATCCTCGATTTTATTGGGGCGAAACGGGCAACGTACTGACCACGCCACTATTCAAAATTCCGATTCCTTCCTCGAGGGCATTGGTGCCGACCGGTTACGGTTACGTGCTGCCGGATCAGAACGGCTGGAGCCGGTATTTGCACTTTCAGGCGGCGTGGGTGGCTGTGCTCACCGGGCTACTGTATGGAATCTACGGATTCGTTTCAGGGCATTTCCGGAAAAATTTGCTGCCGGCCGGGGCCGATCGTTCTTGGCGGGCGTTCTTCGCGGCAATCGCACATCACTCGCGATTCCCGCGGCCCGGGGAGCCGGACGCCTGGTCGTATAACCTGATCCAGCGGCTGAGCTACCTGTTCGTAATTTTCGTTTTGTTCCCGTTGGTGATTTGGACGGGCCTGGCGATGTCGCTGGCGTTTGATTCGGCGTTTCCGGCGGCTGTGACGCTGCTGGGTGGCCATCAATCGGCACGCACGCTGCATTTTTTCGTCTCTGTGGCGCTGGTGATTTTCCTGATTATCCATGTGGTGATGGTTTTCCGTGCCGGATTCATGAGCCGAATGCGAGCGATGATCACGGGCCGGGCCGGCACAAAAATGGAGCGCACATGAAAGAAATCTCACGGCGGAAACTGATCGTCAGCGGGCTCGCGGCCGCCGCGGGCGCATCGGGCCTGGGTGTGGCCGTGCATCTTGCGCACAAATACGGACTGGTGCCGCCCGATGACGGCGGAATCTTCGGCATCGGCGAAACGCTTACGTATGCCTCGCACCGGCTTCTCACCAGGCACTCACTGGCCCGCGAGTTCTCGCTAAGCCAGATTTCCAGCCGTCCCCTGGAGAACGAAATGGCGCCGCCGAACGAAGCCTTCAAGCGCCTTCAGGCCGGAGGATTTGTTGACTGGCGGCTAACCGTGGATGGCCTGGTCGACCGGCCCGGCGCATTTTCGCTTGCGCAACTGAAGAGCTATCCCTCTCGCAGCCAGATCACTCAACTGGCGTGCGAAGAGGGCTGGTCGTACATCGCGCAGTGGACCGGCGTGCCGCTCTCGCACGTGCTGGAGGCGGCAGGGATCCAACCGCATGCCCGGTACGTGGTTTACATCTCGTTCGAGCGCGGGTGGTGGGACAGCCTGGATATGGCCGATGCATTGCATCCGCAGACGTTTCTCGCCTATGGAATGAACGGCGGTGAACTGTCCGTAGGCAACGGCGGGCCGCTGCGGTTGCGGGTTCCCCGCCAACTGGGCTACAAGAACGTGAAATTCGTCACTCATTTGACGGTGACTGACAATATAAAAAGCTTCGGCAAAGGACTTGGATCGGCGTCTCCGGAAGGAGGCTATGCCTGGTACGCCGGCATCTGAAAGGCCCGTTCGCGGGGGAGTGGCGGGTTTCCGTCTGGAAGTACCGGCCAACGAGAAAACGTACCGAAAATTTGAATTGGGGAATTGGTGTTTGCGGTGCGGTGTGGCCCGCCCGAACTGGGCCTGAAATCATTTTGCTCTGGAGGGAGCATGAGAGCGTTGTTCTGTTTGTTTGCCGCATTGATCTTTATTCCGCCTGTACCGGCGCAGGAACAACATGCGGGTACGGCCTCGAATCAGCCGGCGGCGATACTTCCTGGAATGGGCCATCATCACCACCCGATTTCGACGAGCAGCCCCGAGGCACAGAGATTTTTCGATCAGGGATTGACGCTCGATTACGCATTCATGCATGAGGAAGCGGCGCGTTCGTTCCAAAAAGCCGCGGACTTGGATCCTAAAGCGGCGATGCCCTATTGGGGATTGGCGCTGGTGCTTGGGCCCCAATTACAACGTGGACGTCGATCGCGGAGCGCGAACTTTCCGCCCATTTTGCGATCGAAAAAGCCAAAGGGCTGATGGCCTCCGCCAGCGAAAACGAAAAGGCGTATATCAACGCGCTGGCGCAGCGATATACGAACGATCCCAAGCCCGATTTCAAAAAGCTGGCGCAGAATTACGCGAACGCGATGCGCGAGGTCTCGCAGCGCTATCCCGACGACCTGGATGCCGCTACGCTTTACGCGGAAGCGCTGATGGATTTGCGTCCGTGGCAACTGTGGACCGCGGACGGCAAGCCGGCGCAAGACACGGAAGAAATTGTGGCGGTGCTGGAATCGGTTTTGAAGCGCGATCCGGATCACATCGGCGCGAACCACTATTACATCCACGCCGTGGAAGCCTCGCCGTATCCGGAACGCGGGCTGCCCAGCGCGGCGCGGCTGGAGACTCTGGTGCCCGGCGCGGGGCACCTGGTGCACATGCCGGGGCACATTTATTACCGAACCGGAGATTACGGATTAGCCGCGGCGAGCAACGAAGCGGCCGTGGCCGCGGACATGGCCTACGTGAAAGAGACCAACGATCAAGGCATATACCCGCTGATGTATACGTCGCACGACTATCATTTCCTGACGTATTCGCGGATGCAGGAGGGGCGATTCCAGGACGCCAAAAACGCGGCCGCCGCGATGGTGGCGAACGTCGCTCCGCATGCGGATATGATGCCGTCGTTTATGGCGGACCAATTTCTGGCCACGCCCGCGTTTGTGCTGCTGCGGTTCAACCGCTGGAGCGAAATTCTTGCTTTGCCGCGACCCGACGCGAAAAATCAGGTTGCCGCGGCGCTTTCGCATTTCGCGCGCGGATGCGCATTCGCCGCGACGGGCGATGTGAAATCGGCCGAAGCGGAGCGCAAGGCGCTGGCAGCCACTGTGAGTGGAATTCCAGCCGACACTCCTTTTGGTTACAACATGGCGAAGGACGTGACCGGCACACTGGCTGGGGACATTCTGGACGCGCGCATTGCGGAAGCCTCGGGAAACCGCAAGGCGGCGATCGAATCGCTGCGCAAGGCCGTGCAACTGCAGGATCAGATGGCCTACGACGAGCCGCCTGATTGGTATTATCCGGTGCGCGAATCGCTGGGTGGCGCGCTGCTGCGCGATGGACAAGCCGCTGAAGCGGAAAAAGTGTTTCGCGAAGATCTAAATCGCAATCCACGAAACGGGCGCTCGCTATTTGGGTTGTGGCAAAGCCTGCTGGCGCAGAAAAAAATGACGGACACCGATTGGGCCCGGCGCGAGTTCATGGTGGCGTGGAAGAGCGCGGATACGCAGCTTCGAATTGAAGATTTGTAGGACTGGTTTCAACGACGGTATGCCGCGGAGGCCGGGAGCTTCTATGCCGGTTAAACCCCGGTGCATCGGATTTATGAATGCCAGAGGTAGCGAGTAGAAACCAAAGATGCCACCCTGAAGGGTGGCGCTACACGACTACCCCTAACTGGGCGTTGCCACATGAATTCTAAGGTCCGATCGCATGAGAGGGATGTATTAAGGCGAGTTATCGCAGGATTATCTTGCCGAGTTGCGCCATCCGAAATCGCGCAGGATTCCGTAAAGACGCGCGAGCGGCAGTCCAACGACGTTGAAATAGCAGCCTTCGACGCGAGTGACGAACCGGCCGCCCTTTCCTTGAATCGCGTAGCCGCCGGCTTTATCGAATGGCTCGCCACTTGCCACATATTCCTCAATTTCTTTTTGCGTCATCGTTGCGAACGTGACCAGCGTTCGTTCTTCCTGGATTCGCTCGCTGCCGCCGGGAAGACGAATCACTGCGAGGCCGGTGAGCACTTCGTGTGTGCGCCCCGAGAGCCGCGCAAGCATTAGCTTCGCATCCTCACCTGATCCGGGTTTCCCCAGAACCAGCTTATCGATAACCACCGTGGTGTCCGCGCCGATCACCAGTGCCTCGCCAGTGATGCGTACGGCCGCGGCTCGGGCCTTTGACTCGGCCAGGCGCAGCACATAGGCTTCCGGCGATTCTCCGGCGCGCAAAGATTCATCGACGTTTGTTGAAAGCGTCTCAAACTCGAAGCCCGCGCTTCGCAGGACTTCCGAGCGGCGCGGCGAACTGGATGCGAGAATTAATTTCATGTCGCGCAAGCCGCCGAGGTTTCCGATTTCGACCAGCCAAATAGCCGGGCGATCCGGGCCGGTTCCGCGCCGGGATGCCACTCGCGATATTTCGAAGCAATCGCAGCACGCGCGGATTCCGGCGAAATTTCACCAGCCGCGCGAGCCGCTGCCGGGAACGCGCGGCTGGTCAGCTCAAATCGTCCCGAAGCCCACGCGCCGGTTTCCTGCTCGGTGCCGAAGTGCACCACCACCAGCAAGCATTGCAATTCCGCCATGGCGCGCTTGAAGCGCACGTTGCCGCGCTTCGAATCAAACTTGCAGGCGTGCCGCAATTCCATTGTGGCCATGGGGCCGTGCGTGGCAAGAGCTTCCCAAATGGTGAGTGCTTCGCCGGTGATTTTCCCGGATGCGTGAAACTCTTGATATTCATCCGGCGCGAGCGCGCTTTCCCGCATCGCCAGAAAATGAGGTAGAAATTCCAGGGAAATAAATGTGCCGCGGCCGCGAAAATATTTGCCGTAGTAAGCGCGCCGCTGCTTTCCGAGTTGATCTTTCCATTTCCAAAGATTTTCGACATCACGATCCCATGTGAATTCTCGCGGCGGCTTGCCGCCCTTGATGGCTTCGTAAAGCGAGAGCAACGGAAGATTCTTGATCGGGAAGAGCATGCAAAATCCGGCGGAACGGATGAAGCGCGCCGCGTCAGCCGCAGTCGCTATTTTCCGGTGTCCGAACGGTTTGTGTTGAGTGAATTTCTTGGGCCGCATCAGGCACGTTAAACGGATCGCGGCTAGAATTTAACACAGGGGGAGCACAGAGCACAGCGGGCGGTGGATAAACAGGATACTACTAAAACAGCGGCGAACGAGTTTCCATTCGCCGCTTCAGATGATTGCCAGGGTTTGGAAAGTGCTACCTGCGATGATGATGGTGCCGGTGATGCCGATGATGATGGCCGGAGCCGGCGTTTGCCGGAGTCGCCACTGCCGCTAACGTCACCAAGGCGAAAAGCACTGCGAGGAACTTCGAATGCCAGGATTTCATGACTGCCTCCCAAACACCTAACTGCTAAAGCAGGCTCACTGAGTGTAACACCGGAGTCCGGATAAAGTTGCGGCATGCAGCGGGAGATATCGGAAGAACAAACAGGCCAGATGCCTACAAGATACCTAGATGACCACCGATTCCTGATATTCGCCGAAAGCGCGGCGAAGAGCGTCGGAGATTTCGCCGACGGTGGCGTAAGCTTCCACCGCAGCCAGAATGGCAGGCATCAAATTCTCCGTACTAGGGGCGCGCCGCTCCACTTCGGCCAGCGCGCTGCTCCACTTGGATGCATCGCGGCGCGCACGCAGAGATTGCAGACGGCGGACCTGAGAATGTTCGATTTCTGGATCAAGATGCAGGGTCGGAATTGTTTTTTGTTCGTCGCTGGTGAATCGGTTCACGCCAACGACCACTTGTTCACCCCGTTCCACGGCCTGCTGATACTCGTAGGCTGATTTCTGAATCTCTCCCTGAACGAAACCGGCGTCGATGGCTTTGAGCATCCCGCCCATCGCGTCGATTTTCCGGATGTAGTCTTCGGCGCCCGCTTCGATTTCGTTGGTGAGCTTCTCGATGGCGTAGGAACCTCCAACCGGGTCGGCGGTGTTTGCGGCGCCGCTTTCGAAGGCGATGATCTGTTGCGTGCGCAGTGCGATCTGAGCCGCCATTTCGGTGGGAAGCGCCAGCGCTTCGTCCAGGCCATTGGCGTGCAGCGATTGGCATCCGCCCAGCACGGCGGCCAGCGCCTGTAGCGCGACGCGTACAATATTGTTTTCCGGCTGTTGCGCCGTCAAAGCGGAGCCGGCGGTTTGCGCATGGAATCGCAGCATCAACGACCGCGGATCGCGTGCATGGAAACGGTCGCGCATCAATTTCGCCCACAGCCGCCGCGCCGCGCGGAATTTGGCCACTTGTTCGAGAAACGTATTGTGCGAATTGAAGAAGAAGGAAAGCTGGGTGGCGAATTCGTCCACTTTCAAGCCCGCGGCAAGGGCCGCATCCACGTACGCGATCGCATCGGCCAGCGTGAATGCCACTTCCTGCACTTCCGTCGAGCCTGCCTCGCGGATGTGATATCCCGAAATCGAGATGGCATTCCAATTGGGAATTTCGGTGCGGCACCACGCGAAAATATCGGTGACGATGCGCATCGCCGGCCGGATGGGATAAATATAGGTCCCGCGCGCGATGTATTCTTTCAGGATATCGTTCTGCACGGTGCCGGAAAGGCGCTTCAGGTTGGCGCCCTGTTTTTTCGCCACCGCAACGTAAAGTGCCAGCAGGATCGCGGCGGTGGAATTGATGGTCATCGAAGTGGAGACGCGGTCGAGCGGAATATCCTGGAACAGCGTTTCCATGTCTTCGAGCGAATCAATCGCCACGCCCACTTTGCCCACTTCGCCCTGCGCCAGCGGATGATCGGAATCCAGGCCAATTTGCGTGGGCAAATCGAATGCCACCGAAAGGCCGGTCTGGCCCCGGTTTAGAAGATAGCGGTAGCGCTCGTTCGATTCCGCGGCGGTGCCAAAGCCTGCATACTGCCGCATGGTCCACAGCCGTCCGCGATACATGGTGGGATAAACCCCGCGCGTAAACGGATACTCTCCGGGAAAGCCGAGATCGCGCTCGGCATTCCAGTGGGGCAAATCCTCGGCCTTGCAAACAATTTCCAGGGGAATGCTGGAAGATCCCTGCGATTGCGGTTTGCGCTCGCCAGTCAAGGGCGATTTGTTGGTGTTCTCAGGCATCGTCATCGGATACGGCGTGCATCCAAGAAAGAGCGGACGGCAAATACGGTCATCAAAAATGTAAAGCCCAGTGCCAGCACTACAAGCCACTTGGCCATGCCGTGCCGCCAGTCGCGCCAAGCCGAAAGCGCCCAGGAGACGGCAAAGGTGGCGAAAGCTGCTCCGGTGATTTCATAAAATAACTGCCGCAGGGCGCGCCAGAAATTCCGGAAGTAGCCGCCGCTTGGTTTCACCGCCGCATTCGTGAATGGCGCGGATAGGCGCATGGCCGCTTTCGATTCTAGTATAAACAGGTCTGGAACGGTGTCCTGGCATATCGCGCCGGGCAGGACAGGTAACCTCAAGGAACATGTCCACAGGCAGAGGGGTTGTACGGGCCGGGCGCGCGGACTAAAATTGCACTGGTCAGCCGCAGAATCAGGGTTAGAATGGCTTCAACGAGGGAGGTGACGGTCTTGCAACTGGACGATCAACTCAAACAACTTCTGCGCGAGCTTGGACACGCGATCAACGACACTGTCTCTGATTCCGAGCGGATTTCCGAAGCCATTTCCGGCGTGCGGGCCGCGGGCTACGACATTGTGTTGAAGCTCGATGCGACGATCGGCCTGGCGCGCCGCCAATTCGAGGCGGCCAAGATGACCCAGCAGGATCGCAGCTTTCTGGAATCACTGCACATTCGCGTGGACGAAGAAATTCTGGACGACGAAGAAGAAACGGCAAAACTCGAAATTACGCCGCAGGATGTGAAGTTCCTGAAATCGCTCAAAATTTCTCTCGATGAAGAATTATAGGATTTTCGCGGCGCTCGTGGTGGCCGCGGGATTTGCGGCCTGCGCTGGTGCTGCGCGCGCGCAATCCATCGATGTTCCCGGAATTCAAATCAACGCCAAGCCCAAGAAAGCCAAGCCGTATATCAAATTCAAGGGCGAAGTGATGCATGCCGATTCCGTTTCCATCATGGTTCGCAATCCCGACGATACTCGCTTTATTCACACCTTCCTCTATTCGCCCAAAGTGAAAGAGCAGATGGACAAGATTATTGCCAAGGGCGGATATCAATACGGTGACAAAGTGGTGGTCCGTTACCTGCCGGAACAGGGAAACGAAGTTGCTATCGCCATCAAGGGCAAGCCGTCGAAGCCGATTTGAGCGCTATTTGAGTTTCCTCTGAGACATGGCCATGCATGCCATGGTTCGCCAGCCCGCGGTTTCCGGACGCTTCTATCCCGCCGATTCGCGTGAACTCAGCCAACAGGTCCACGAATTCACCAGCGAAAGTCCCACTGAAAAAATAACTGCACTGGGCTGCATGGTGCCGCATGCGGGTTACATGTATTCCGGGCATGTGGCTGGCGCGGTTTTGGGGAAGTTGCGCCTTCCCCGGCGGATCATCATGCTCGGCCCTCGGCATTTTCCGCGCGGCGCGGCTGTGGCGATTCTTTCCAAGGGCGCCTGGCGCACTCCGCTGGGAGAAGCAAAGATCGATGGCGCGCTGGCGGCGGAATTGAAGCAGGCTTGTCCATCCTTGCAGGAAGATTCCGTGGCGCACAGCTCGGAACATTCGCTGGAAGTGCAGATCCCGTTTCTGCAGGAGCTGGCGGGAGATTTTTCATTCGTGCCGATTGTCCTGGGCACGGGGCGCTACGAAGTGTTCCACGAACTGGGGAAAGCCATCGCGCGGGTGATCGCCGCGCAAACTGAGCCTGTGCTGGTGCTCGCCAGCTCGGACATGAATCATTATGAGGGTGACGAAATTACCCGCGTGAAGGACCACAAGGCGATTGAAAAAATTCTGGCGCTCGATCCGCGCGGATTATTTGACACGGTGAATCGCGAGGAGATCTCCATGTGCGGTTACGGAGCGGCTGTGACCATGCTGATTGCCTTGCGCGAACTGGGCGCGAAACGTGCGGAGTTGATTCGATACGCAACTTCGGGCGACATCAACCACAGCCGCGAGCAAGTGGTCGGCTACGCTGGAATCATCGTCGAGTAGAATGTAATTTTATGATTTTTTTTCACCCTGCCCGCGCCTTCGCCTCTGGTGTTCATGTTGGCGCCGGCTTCACATGCTGCGGAAAAAGTCGAAAATTACACTGCGATGGAATGGAACTCCGGACGTGCCATGGAGGAAATCCCTACTTCTCGAACATTTAAGATCAACTCTGGATTCCTCACTTCGTTCGGAATTACCGCTGAGGGTATTTTTCAGCAAACTGTTCAGGTGTGCGTTGGCTCTTGATGTTTATGTAGGGGCCGGCTTTCACGGTTTTTGTGCCCCGGCGTTTTTGTCGGGGAGCCGCGCCCTCTTCCTCTTCGCTGCGATAGCCAGCTTCCAAATACTTCTGGGAATTAGTGAGGGTGCCCGCCGCTGCTCGAGGGAGCCGGCGAAGAGGCGCGCGGCGCGGGCGAGGAAGACATCCGCGGCTGCGGAGATGGCGAGCTCGAGCGCGGCGAGGAAGATTGTGGTGAGCCGGATTGCGGCGAACCCCAGGTATGAGGCGTCGAGCCCGGCGAACTCGAGCGCGGCGACGGCGGAGCGGGCACCGGCGATCTAGCGGGGGGCGCTCCCGGCGGTCTACCCGGCGCAGGCATCGCAGGATTCTGGATATGCGTTTCCCCCGGTGCGGACGAAACAGGCGAAACGTGAATGGGCGATGTGGCGGTTGACGTTGGCCGGTTGCCTGCCGGGCTTGCTGGTGAAGATGGGGCGGCCGGTGAAGCCGGCGGACGGGCAGTTGCCGAATTATCATTTACGAAGCGGCGTTCGACTGGATCAAAGACGATTCCCGAGCGGGGCATTACGGCACCGCGTGCAGCCACTCCCACAGGGTTCATGGGAACCAACGCACTGCCTCCGCCAGCGCCACCCAGCGGTGGAGCGGCTCCAGGCATCGCACCAGTAGCCACCACGGGCGTCGCGGGCGCTGCCGAAACCGGCGCCTTAGCTGGAGAGAAAGTTTCCTTCGGGAATTTACCCTTCGGCGAAGGCGGCGCGGTGATCAACTGCACTTGCTGATTTCCAGGCACATTGTTGATCACTCGAATAGCGCCTCGTCCTCCCAATTTCCCCGATGGGCCAACGACAATCGGAACCGGAGCGGTCGAGAGCGGACGCTGGCCAAGGCCTGCGGGTCCCTCAATCGGTTTCCATCCCACTCGACTGCCCACGCGCACAAAATTCACCGGCGCCGGATTCCAATAGTTAAAGTTTCCGGGCATCCAGGCCCAACCACGGCTTCCCGGAATCCAGCGGCCAAAGTGATAAGGAACCCATCCCCATCGCTCGCTGCTCACCCATGTCCAGCCGACCAAAGGAAAGAAAATCCAGCGGCCCCTCGAAAAAGGCGCCCAGCCCGCTCCCACTCCGAAGGGCTGCCAGCAGTAGCCATACCCAGGGTCGTTGAACCAGTAACCGAGTGTGGATAAATCAGAAAGACCGTATTGAAAGGGCGCATTCGCGTATTGCTGCGATTGCGCCACCGTGGAATTTTGATTATCTTCCAGGCTGCTCACCCAGCGATCCCAATCGTCCGCCGCGGGATTGCGATCCAGTCGAATTTCCCCGGTGCTGCTGTATAAGAGCGTCCGGCCCTTGGCCACTGTCTGCGTTCCGGATGGCGTGTCCACATTCACTTCGCCTAGCTGCACGCGAACGGAACTGCTTTCCTGGAAAATGTCGAGTCGAACTTCCGCGCGTTCGGGAACTGTGACGGTAATCTGCGGCGTCAACACCACGAACGAATCGCTGCTTTGCAGGCTGGCGTAAAACGTGGCGGTGCCTTGCGTCAAAGTCATCCGCGTGATGCGGCCGCCGTCGGAAAGCGCCAGGTCGGTGAATTGCAGTACGGTGTTCTCGGCGATATCGGCAGTGGCGCCGTTTTCGAATTCCACGCGTGCCCTGCCATTATTGGTGCCAATGGTATAGCCCTGTTGGATGGGCATGTTCATTAAGGCAGGTTCCCATCCTTTTTCGTCGGTATGGGTGATCTGCACATCGCCTTGCACCACGCTCAGCCGGACCACGCGCGCATAACTGTAGTCGTCCGCATGCAATGGCCGGGAAACACCAGGCAGAAGCAGGGAAACCAGACCGAATGCAATCGCGAGAAGTTTTGAAGCCCGCATTTGCCACCGCCTATGGGGGACGCTTGCTGATGTATTAGATGTGATGCGCCGGAAGCCGGTTTCGCAATACGCGAGCCGGTTGCCAAGTGCCGTCATCGTCCCTCCGGCGATGGCGCAGGTCAAGCGAAATAGCGGGTTTAGCGCGCTGGGACCCTGTGCGGCGCGCCGAGTTCAGGTAGAATTTTGTATCGTCGCCGATAGGGAGAAAAGCCTTGCCGTGCTGCCAAGGAGTGCTAATCTGCGTCCATCCAGGCACAGGCAGCGTAGGGGGAAAGGCATGTTTGGCAATCGAATCAAAATTGAAGACGAGCTTTTTGAGAAGGTGAAGCAATGCGCGGCGGCTGCGGGATATTCCTCGCCGGACGAATTCGTGGCTCATGTGCTGGAAAAGGAAATTACGCGGCGGCAAGCTCCGGCCGAGGACGATCGCGATCCTACCGAAGAAGTAAAGAAGCGCCTGCAGGGCCTGGGATACATCGAATAACGGTGATTCCTCCCAAGAGAAATAACAGCCGGAAATTCCAGTTGGATTCCGCTTTGATTCCAGGGAGTTGAGGATTCTTTTGTCCGCGATCAATTATTTGTTCGATGCCATCATGCGTCCGTTCCGGCTTTCTCTTCCGATCGTTCCGCTGGCGCTGCTTTCGGCGCTGACCGGGATTTTGCTTCTGCTGGTTTATCGCTTCGCGTCGGACCAGCAAGCGATCCGGCGCTCGAAAGACAAACTGGAAGCACATTTGCTCGAAGTGCGTTTGTTCCAGGAGCAATTGCGAGCGGTGTTGCGAGCGTACCCCCGGCTGTTCATTGGGATCCTGAATTACCTTCGTCACTCGCTGCGTCCCTTGATGATTATGGCAATCCCGTTGTTGATTTTGCTGGTGCAACTCGAGGGCTTTTTCGGCTGGACGCCCAACCGCGTGGGCAACGATTTTATGGTGAAAGCAAAAGTGGCGGATAGCGCCGCGCTGGATCAGGTGGAATTGCGCGTTCCCCAGGGACTTGCGCTCACGGCTCCGCCGCTGCACATTGCCGAGGAAAATGAGGTGGACTGGCGGGTGGCCGCGGAACAGCCGGGGGAATATTCCCTTGCGGTTTTGATTCAGGGCGCAACGTTTTCAAAAACCGCGAACGTCTCGAATCAACTGGTTCGCCTCTCCCCGGAGCGGCTGAGAGGAAATTGGTTCGAGCGAGTGCTGCATCCGGGTGAAGCGCAATTGCCGCGGAATGGCCCGTTGGCATCGATTGAGGTGCAGTATCCCGCCCGCAATTTCTATTTGTGGGGATATGCGCTGGATTGGCTGCTCGTGTTTTTTGCGTTGAGCTTGATCGTGGGATTTGCGCTGAAAGGAGTTTTCGGAGTCCGGATATGAGAATTGCGCGCGGGAACGCTAGCGTTCGCCCGAACCCCGTAAAATGGTGTGCTGCAATATTCTTGTTTCTGTTTATTGTCTTGGCGTCCGCATATCCCGCCGGCGCTTACGTTGGACCCGGGGCCGGATTCGCCGTGCTTTCTTCGTTCCTCACTCTATTTCTGGCGTTTTTATATTCCATCATCGCGTTGCTGACGTGGCCCGTGCGGCAGATCTTCCGCCTTTTCCGGCGCCGTCACGCGTATCAGAAAGCGCGTGTAAAACGCGCAGTAATCATTGGATTCGACGGGATGGACCCGAAGCTGGCCACGCGGTTCATGGAAAAAGGAGTGATGCCGAATCTTGCCAAGCTCCGCGCGAAGGGAACCTTCCTGCCGCTGGCGACTACGGTGCCGCCGATCTCTCCCGTGGCCTGGTCTTCCTTCCTCACGGGCGTGAATCCCGGCAAGCACAATATTTACGATTTTCTGGCGCCCGACCGGAAGCATTACCTTCCTTACCTTTCTTCCGCGCAAATCGAAGGCCCGCGCCGCAGCGTGCGAATCGGAAAATACACCCTACCGCTGGGCGGCCCGCAAGTGAAACAACTGCGCAAGGCCAAACCGTTCTGGCATTTTCTGGCCGATGCCGGGGTGTTTTGCTCGGTCATTCGCGTCCCAATCACGTTTCCTCCCGAGAAATTTTCGGGCGTTTTGCTTTCGGGCATGTGCGTGCCGGACGTGAAAGGCAGCCAGGGAACATTTTCATTTCACACCACGCGCAATCTCGCCGGCAAGGAGAATACACAAGGCGTGTGGGTGCCGATCGAGAAAAATGGCTCCGCATTCCACTCGTATGTACCAGGGCCCGAGAACAGTTTGCTGAGGAAAGAGAAAAAAGAATTGCGCGCGCCGTTCACCGTGCGTCTGGATGCGAACGGCGATGGCGCCGAACTGATCCTCGGCAAGGAAAAAACGCGGTTGCGCAAAGGCGAGTATTCCGACTGGCTGGAAATCAAATTCAAAGCCGGCTTGGGAATCGAAGTCCGGGGAATCGCCCGGTTTTATTTGAAGGAAACCAAGCCCGATCTCGAAATTTACGTCACGCCCGTGAATATCGACCCTGCCAAGCCCGCGCTCCCCATTTCGCATCCGCTCACGTATTCCGTGTACCTGGCGAAATTGCAGGGACTGTACGCGACGCTGGGCCTGGCGGAAGATACCTGGGCGCTGAACGATGGGTTTATCGGCGACGCTGCGTTCCTGGAGCAGTGCTACCTGATTCATGAGGAGCGCGAGAAAATGTTTTTTGACGCGCTCGAAAAAACTTCGCAGGGCGTATGTATCTGCGTTTTCGATATTACCGACCGCGTGCAGCACATGTTCTGGCGCTACATGGACCGCAATCATCCCGCCGCGAAGGCCACGGGAGTCACCGCCGAATCGGCGGACATTATCGAGGAATTGTACCAGCGCATGGATACTTTGGTGGGCCGGGCAATGAAAGCGGCGGGGGAAGAAGCGCTCACGCTGGTTGTTTCCGATCACGGATTTCAATCGTTCGAGCGCGGCGTGAATTTAAATTCCTGGCTGCACCAGAATGGTTATCTTGCGTTGAAAGATGGCGCTGTGAAAAGCGGCGATTGGTTTGCGGGCGTGGATTGGCAGCGCACACGCGCCTACGCGCTGGGCTTGAATGGGATTTTCCTGAACCTGAAAGGACGCGAACGTTCCGGAATTGTGGAAGAAGGAAAAGAAGCTCGCCAATTGCGCCGCGAGTTTTGCGAAAAACTACAGGGTTTGGCCGATCCGGCAACGGGCGGCATCGCCATCACCCACGTGGACGATCGCAGCACCGCGTATTCAGGGCCCTATACTGAAAATGCTCCGGATGTGATCGTCGGGTTCGGCGAAAATTGCCGCGCTTCCTGGGATTCCGTGCAGGGACGCGTGACGGCTGAAATATTCGAAGACAACAAAAAAGCCTGGAGTGGCGATCACTGCGTGGATGCAACCCTGGTGCCCGGCGTGCTTTTTTCAAATTGGAAAATCACCGCGGAAAATCCCGCCATCATGGACGTTGCCCCCACCATCCTGGACATCTTCGGCATGCCGGCGCCCGCGCACATGGACGGCAAGCGCTGGGAAATAAATCCGAACCATTCGGCGGGTTCCTAGCTGCCGTTACTTCGCTGCCTTGCGGCCAACAAGAGATTTACCCTGCATTGCCGCGGGAATTTCGTAGCCGGCCAGGTCCATGACCGTCGGCATCAGGTCGATCAGCTTCGCGCCCTGGTATTCTCCGCGCAAAGAACTGCCGGGCGCGGCGAGCACAAAAACGCCGAACTGCGCGTGATTGCAGGCATCGGGACCGGTATCATTCTCCTGAATATGCAGCCGGCCGTGGCCCACGCTGCCGATCGAGCGCCAATAGAGCTGGCCAAAATGGACGATCAGATCCGGCGGCACGTTGCGCGAGAACCGATATATTTCTTTGGGCTTGAACACCAGTGAATTGAGCGGCGCTCCGTGATCGTCGAGCAAGGCTTCAAACTTTCGCTTCATCTCGTCTTGAAAAGATTCGTATTCCGATTGCGGAATCAGTCCCTGTGGTTCGCGTCCCTGCACATTGAAAAACACCCGAGCATAATATCCGCCTTCACTCCACACTTTTGTTTTCGCCCAATTTACTTTTAATTTCTCGAACGGCGTCACTTGCGTGGGCATTTCGTCGACCACCAGCAGTCCTTCCTGGATCAGCCATTCGTTTACGGCAAAGCCGCCATCCAGGCGCTGCGCGCCGTGGTCGGAAACCACCAACACGATCGTTTCTTTATCCAGAAGTTCCACAGCCTGGCCGATCTGTTCGTCAAGCCACGCGTAATATTCCGGAATCACATTCTCGAATGGATTGCCCGCAACGTAATTGCGATGCTGCTTATCGAAATGGCCCCAGAAGCCATGGTGCACGCGATCCAGTCCGATATCCACATAGTGGAAATAATCCCACTCCTGCTCCTTCAGCAGCCAGTGAACTACTTTCCACTGCTTGCGGCTCATCTCGAAAATTTGTTCCTTCAACCAGGCTTTGTCATCGGTGCGGAAACCTTTCACATCGGTTGGATAATCGCCCACCAATTTCTTGATCTTGGCCATCATGCTGGCGGGATAAACATATTCGTCCTGCGTCGGATCGGGAGTGAGAAAGCAACTGATTCGAACGCCATTGATGGGCGGAGGCGGGTAACCGGGAGGCACGCCGATGACTACAGATTTCTTCCCCGCCTGGCCCAGATAATCCCAAATCGCTGGCTGCTTCACCGAAGCGGAATTAACAAAGCCCAGGCCGCTATAGCTATTGTCCTTTCGATTGCGAAATCCATAAATGCCGAGCGATCCTGGATCTTGGCTTGTGGAAAGACACATCCAGGCCGGCACGGTGATCGGCGGGATCACGCTCTCCAGCCGGCCAAAAGTGCCGAGCGCCATCAAGCGGCGAATATTTTTAAGGCGCTCATCGCCCAGGACAATTGCTGGAGCGGCACAGTCCAGGCCAAGAACGCAAATTTTGGGTGGCATGCTCGATTTCCCGTGTGCACGCCGCGATTCAGTCGCAGCCGCGCGCCATTTTCGCACGGAATTCAGGCTGTGGGGTATGCATTCGAAAATCGAAGAAGCTCGCCATCCGGCATCGCCGGCCCACATGGCGGCTGCCACTCCAGTCTGACTCGCAATTGTTTGACGATTGACGCGATGCTAAACTACGGCTCGCGAGTTTCCGGACACGAACTCATCTTTCGCACTTGAATGCGCGATGGCTTACAAGCAAAGCGGTTCCCGGCGGACGATCGCCGTCGATTTCGACGGCGTGATCGCGGATTACGATGGCTGGAAAGGCTGCGGAATCCTGGGTGAGCCGCGTGCCGATGTGAAGGATGCGTTGACGACGTTGCAGGCAGAGGGCTGGAAGATCGTGGTTCACACCACGCGCGGCCAGGAAGAAATTCGAGAGTACCTGGCGCAACACCGCATCGCGTATGACGAGATCAATTGCAATTCGGATTATAAAACCCAAGGGACGAAGCCTGTGGCCGATGTCTACTGGGATGATCGAGCCGTGCGATATTCCGGCGATGCGCGCAACGATTTAGAAGCCATCCGCCGGTTCACAACGTGGAGCGGGCGAGAATGAATTTCACGCAATTGACTCCGCGGATTTTGCAGCTGACAATTTCCATCAAGGAAAACGAAAACGGTGCCATCGAATAAACCCCACGGCGGCAAGCTGATCAATCGAGTGCTGGAAGGCACGGAACGCGAGGAAACGCTTGCCCGCGCCGGCCGGCTTCCGCGAATTGAATTGAATAACCGCCAACTTTGCGACATCGAGCAGATTTCCGTCGGCGCCTTTTCGCCGCTGGAAGGCTTCATGGGGCAGCGCGATTATGAAAGCGTTGTTGCGAATCAGCGCCTGGCCAATGGATTGCCGTGGACCCTGCCGGTCACCTTGGCGATCACCGAAGATCGCGCGAAACAACTTGGCAACGCGGCAGAAATTTCGCTGACCAACTCGCAAGACAAGATTTTGGCCACCTTGCGAGTCAGCGAAGTGTTCCGGTTTGATCGCGAACGCGAAGCGAAGCTCACGCTGTTGACGACCAGTGAAAAGCATCCCGGAGTGCAGTATCTAAAGAGCGTGGGCGATCACTGCGTTGCTGGAACGATTCAATTGCTGGAGCGGCCCAACCGCGGGGTTTTCTCCACTTATATTCTCGATCCCAAGGAAACCCGCTATTTATTCGATCATCGCGGGTGGAATTCGATCGTCGCTTTCCAGACGCGCAATCCCGTCCATCGCGCGCACGAATATATTTTGAAATGCGCGCTGGAGACCGTGGATGGACTGTTGCTCCACCCACTGGTGGGCGAAACGCGCGGAGAAGATGTGCCGGCCGAAGTGCGCCTGGAGTGTTACCTGGCTTTGACCAAAAACTATTTGCCCGCGAAAAGAGCGGTGTTGAGTCTTTATCCCGCGGCCATGCGTTATGCCGGGCCGCGAGAGGCCATATTCCATGCGATCGCGCGAAAAAATTACGGCTGCACGCATTTCATCGTAGGCCGCGACCATGCCGGCGTGGGGGACTTTTATGGACCCTACGATGCCCAGAACAAATTCGCGGAATTTCAGCCCGATGAGTTGGGAATCATTCCGGTTTGTTTCGATGCCACGTTTTTTTGCCGCAAATGCGGGCAGATCGCTTCGGAGAAAACTTGCGGACATGGAGCCGAATTCCGCCTGGTTTTGAGTGGAACGAAAGTGCGGGAAATGCTTCGCAGCGGTGAGAATTTGCCGGTGGAATTCAGCCGCCCCGAGGTCGCTGAAATTCTGCGCGAGGCTTATCGCCGGGCCGATGCGGCGGCCGCCCGTCCGCAAGCGCGCGAAGCGGGACAGACCAAATGAAAGAAGCGGCCGCGAATAAGGGATTCACGGTTTGGTTCACGGGATTGCCTTGCTCCGGGAAAACGACCCTGGCGAATCTCCTCGCGGCCGAGCTTCAAAAACGCGGACGCGGAGTGGAAATTCTGGACGGCGATGTGGTTCGCACGCATTTGAGCAAGGGGCTTGGATTCAGCCGGGAAGATCGCGATGAAAATATCCGGCGAATTGGATATGTCTGCGGGCTTCTGAGCAGGCATGGAGCCATTGCCATTGCGGCTGCCGTTTCTCCCTTTCGCGCCACGCGCGATCAGGTGCGCGGGGCCATTGGGAATTTCATCGAAGTTTACGTGGCCGCTCCCTTGGAGGTATGCATGGCGCGCGACGTAAAGGGCATGTACAAAAAAGCGATCGCGGGGGAGATTTCGCAATTCACCGGCATCAGCGATCCCTACGAACATCCGCTGAATCCGGAATTGACTGTTGAAGCCTATCAGGAGCCTCCCGAAGCGTCGGCGGCGCGGATTGTGGCAAAGCTCGAGCAAATGGGATTGGTCGAGCCTGCCGGGGGCCATGCTTATACTCAGGAAGAAGGCGAGAAAATTCGCGCGCGCCTTGTTGACCTCGGCTATATCGAACCCTGATTTCGGACTCCAAGGATTCCTCCCTTCCAGCGCCAGCGTGGCGGCAACCTCAGCGGCGTTTGCCGCGGCCAATTTGACACCTCTTCGGGCGCGCTATACGATGTTTCAGAACACTTTAAAAACGGGGCGAAACTGCGTTTTTTCCCTCTGCAAGCATGATAATCGAATCCAGGTTCGGAACGATCGCGCGCTCGAAATTGCGAAGCATATTCTTGATTATTGGCTTCGCGGTTGCGGTTCTGGCGGCGCCGATTCGTTGGGCGCGAGCCGCGGATGATGGGCCGAATGTACTGTTGATTACGATCGATACTCTGCGCGCGGACCATCTGGCCTGTTACGGATACCAGCAAATTCGCACCCCGAATATCGATCAATTGGCCGCCGGCGGAGCGCGTTTCGCAAATGCCTTTTCCGCCGTGCCCATTACCCTTCCCTCCCACACGGTGATCCTTACCGGAAGCTATCCCATGCATACGGGCATGCACGATTTCGGCGGAAACAAACTCAACGCCTCGCAGCCGACTCTGGCCACGATTTTGCACTCGCAGGGTTATGCCACGGGGGCCGTGGTGGGTTCAGCGGTGCTGGATTCGCGATTCGGCCTGAACCGCGGTTTTGACTTTTACTACAGCAATTTCGATTTCAGCCGCCTGAGCGAGTCAAACCTGGACGACATGGAGCGCCCCGGAAACGAGGTTGTGGACCGCGGACTCGCGTGGCTGGCAAAGAATGGGCAAAAGAAATTCTTCCTGTGGCTGCATCTGTATGACCCGCATTTTCCTTATCATCCGCCCGCGCCATATAGCACGGAATACAAGACGCATCCCTATGACGGCGAGATCGCATTCGACGACGCGCAGTTGGGACGCGTGGTGAGATATTTGAAGGAAAAGAATTTGTTCGATCGTACCTTGATTGTTTTGGCAGCCGACCACGGAGAAGGTCTGGGCGAGCACGGCGAAAAGACTCATGGGTTTTTCATTTACAATTCCACGCTGCATGTCCCGTTGATCGTAAAACTGCCGGCGAGCCGCGCGGCCTCGCCCCGCGTAGTGAAAAGTTCCGTGGGCCTGGTGGATATTGCTCCCACGATTTTGGCGGTGACGGGCGCGGATGCGCCCAAGGAAGTGCAAGGCCGGAACTTGCTGCCGCTGATCACCGGGCCTGAGGACAAAACGCCGACGGAACTGTATGCCGAAACCTATCTTCCCCGCATCCATTTCGATTGGAGCGAGCTGCGGGGAAATCTGGTGGGCAATTACAAATTCATCGAAGCTCCCCAGCCGGAGCTTTACGATCTATCCGCCGATCCGCACGAATTGCATAACTTGCTTTACGACAAGAAACTGATCGCGGACGGAATGCAAAAGCGGCTGAGCGCGATGATCGAGAAAGACACGGCGAAGTCGCTTGGCCAGTCCGCTCAGGCAAGCCCCGTGGATCCCATTCTCGCCGAAAAATTGAAGTCCCTGGGCTATGTGGCGTTCGATAGCGGAGCCAGCGGAATTCTGACCGACCGGAAATCCCCGGACCCCAAGGACCGCATCCAGGTATACGAATTGGTTTCCGAGGCGATGGCGGATAGCCAACACGGGCTGTATTCGAGTTCGATCACCAAGCTGGAAGCGGCGCTGAAGGTGGAGAAGGATTCGATTCCCGTCCACTATCTGCTCGGCCTGGATTATTACCGGCAGCAGGATTTCGCGCGCTCGAGCAATGAATTCGAGAAGGTGCTGAAACGCAGCCCGGATTATGCGCTGGCGATTTTCTATCTGGGTTTGGCGTATGGCCACGCGGGGCAATGGGAGAATTCCGCCGCGAAATTGAAACGCGCGCTCGAGCTTGATCCCACAAACTTTTCCGCGGCATTTAATTTGGGAGCGGCGGAATTGAAACTGGGCAATGTTGACGATGCGGTTGCTGCATTCAATCAATCGGTCCACATCGATTCCGATTACGCTCCCGGTTATGAAGCATTGGGAGAAATTTATCTTTATCAAAGCCATGTGGATGAAGCCATTGGTGCGTTGCAGAAGGCGGTCGATCTGGTGCCGGAGAACCCTGCATATCACCAAGGGCTAGCTAAAGCGCTCGATGCAAAGGGGTTGCATAGCGAAGCGGAGCAGGAGCGCAAGAAAAGCCAACCCATCGCGCGCTGAGCGAAACACGGGGCAATGCTGATCTGAAGTTCGACAATCGGTCGATATTAATTCTGCGCCTGAACCACCGTTCCAATCGATGAAGAAACGATTTCAATTGCGAGTGTTGCTGTTTTTCCTTGCGGCGGCAGCGGGCGCTGCAAGAAGCCTTGGTGCGACGCCCGCGGCAAATCCTCCGGATATTATTCTGATCACTGTGGATACCCTGCGGGCGGATCATGTGTCTTGTTATGGCGCGAAAGAGGTGGCCACTCCCGGTATCGATTCTCTCGCGCATGACGGAGTGCTATTCGAACAAGCCATCTCGCAAGTTCCGCTTACTTGGCCTTCGCACGCCGCCATATTGACCGGCACCTATCCCTTCGCGAACGGCGTGCAGGATTTTACCGGCCAGCCGCTCTCGAGTAAATTCCGCACGCTGGCGGAAAGCCTTAAGGCCAGCGGCTATGCGACGGGCGCGGTGGTCAGCTCCTTTGTGCTGGACCGGAGCTGGGGACTTGCACGCGGATTCGATAGTTACGACGACGCATTCTCCGGCGAGTCTTTCGTGAAGCAAAAAGATGTAGCCTTGGTGGAACGCAGGGCGCAGGAGAGCGTGGACCACGCACTGGCATGGCTGGAACATCCGAAGAGCCAGCCGTATTTTTTCTGGCTGCACCTTTATGATCCGCACAGCCCGTACGATGCGCCGGAACCGTATCGAACGCGCTATCGCCAGCATCCCTACGATGGGGAAATCGCGTATGTGGATAGTCAACTAGTCCGGTTGATCGCCTGGCTGAAGCAAAGCGGGCGTTACGATCACACCTTGATTGTACTGCTCAGCGATCACGGCGAATCGCTCGGCGAGCATGGCGAGGGCGAACACGGCTTTTTTATCTACAACGCTACCTTGCACGTTCCCTTGATTATTAAACAAGCCAACGGGCCGGGCGTATCGCCCGCAGCGCGGGGCCGCCGCATCGTTGGGCCCGTGGAAAGCATCAGCGCGGCTCCCACGATTTTGCAATTGGCGGGCGTGCAAGATCCGATCCAAAAACAATTTGAGGCGGCCAGCCTGGCCGCTATCGTGAATTCGGGACAATCCGCCGGCGACAGGCCCGCCTATTCAGAAACGTTTTATCCCTTCAATTCGTTCGGCTGGAGCCCGTTGCGCAGCCTCGAATCCTCGCGCTACCACTTTATCGAAGCGCCCGATCCCGAACTTTATGATCTGCAAGCCGATCCGCGCGAGGAGCGCAATCTTTTTAGCAAGGAAGCAAATGTGGCGCAGGCACTGCGGCAACAACTTCAGAATCTGGTGGCGCATTTCCAGCCCGCGCCCGGAAACCTGCCGAGCGCCAACGGCGCGGGTCCCAGTGCGGAGGCAATCGAGAAATTACGCTCGCTTGGTTACGTAGCCTACCGGGCGGCGAATGCCAAGAACGCCTCAGCGTCAGGACTTGCCGATCCCAAAAGTAAATTGTGGGAGTATCGCGCGATTCTGGAAGCCACCGATGCATTCAGCGCGGGCAAGTATGACGCCGGCCGGTCGTTGCTCAAGAAGGTGCAGGAATCAGATTCGAAACTTTACGTTGTCCCATTCATGCTGGGCGAAGCCGCATCGCGCCAGACGGATTGGCCCACCGCAGCCGCCGAATTTCAAAAGTGCCTGGATTTGAACCCCTACTTCGATCAGGCCATGATGGGATTGGGACGCGCCCTCGGTTTCGAAGGCCAGGCCGAGCAAGCCAAGCAATGGTTCGAGCGCGCGCTGGCCATCAACCCCCAGAACTTTCGCGCGTGGTTCGAGCTAGCGCGCGTGGAAAAGCGCGCCGATCCAGCCGCGGCGAAAGCAAGCCTTGAAAAAGCGCTTTCCATCCAGCCAAGTTTTGCGCCAGCATTCCGCGATTTAGGAATTCTAGCGATCGAGCAAAAATCCTACCTCAATGCGGCGCAAGATCTGGAGAAGGCGGTGCAGTTTGGACTGAGCGATGCGCCCACATTGAATTATTTGGGAATCAGTTACAGCCGCACGGACCGCCTCGATCTGGCGGAGAAGACCTATCGCCGCGCGCTCGCCGGAGATCCAAAATTCGCGCAGGCACACTTAAACCTGGGATTTGTTTATCAACGAATGGGAAGGGCGAAAGAAGCGAAGCAGGAATACGACACCGCCTGCCTTCTCGACAAGACTCTCTGCCAGTTCAAGCCTTCCCCGCAAGAATAACGTCCGGCATTCAACTCTCTTCGCCGGGTCGGGGGCGCGGCTGAAGCCGGCCCCTACACTCGTGTGAGTATCCGTCTGGAACAGAAAAGGGAGCACAACACCAACGGAAGATTTTCAAATCGCGCATTAATTGGCTGGATTGGCTTCTAGTTTAGCGAGACTGGCCTTCACCTGGGGAAGAAGCGGGTCGAACGGGAAGAGTTTTTCAAAGCTCTTCAATTCGTCAACGGCTTCCTTTTTCTTTTGCTGCTGCAGATAAAGATTCACCAGTTCGAGGTGGGCGCGGGACATGCTCGCGTCGAGCTCGATGGCCCGGCGGAGATATTTTTCCGCTGCTTCGTACTGTCCCTGGCGATTGGAAACGGCTCCCATCAAAAAATTGCCGAGCGCGGAGGTAGGGTCGCGCCGAAGTCCCTCCTGGAGCGTGCTGGCCGCCACATCGTAACGTTTGGTCAGATAGTAGACGTTTCCGAGGTTGAAATAGGCCGTAGCATCGCTCTGGTGAGCCTTAATGACTTGAGTGAACTCCTCCTCGGCCTGTTTGAGATCTCCTTTGTCCATATAATGCACACCTAGATTGTTGCGTGCCGGGTAAAAATCCGGGGCCAGTTCAACAGCTTTCTGGTAGTGGCGGATTGCCTCCTCTGCTTTGCCGCGCCCGTCGGCTTTCACTCCCGCGTCATATTCCTTTTTTACTTCGGGAGGAAAACTCTTGCCGCTGTCACTTGCGCTGATGGCAAATGGATTCGACCCGGACGCGGCATCGGGGGGTTTTTCCGCCGCCGCTTTCTCCTTCGGCATCAGGCTAATATGAACCGAGGAAGTCCGGGAAATTTTGGGGTTTACCACCACCGACACCCGCACCGGTTGGTAATCCTCCGATTCGATGGCGATGTAATAGAGATTCGGCAGCAGGTTGTAGAATGCGAACCGCCCTTCATTGTCGCAATAGACGCTGTCCATGGGCGCGCCTCGAATCTGCAGGCTGACCATCACTTTCTGCGGAGGGAAACCGCCCGTTGTGGAAAGGCGCACTTCGCCGACCAAATCGCCGGTATCTTGCGCGCGCAGAGCCGGTGAAAGCACAAGAAATGCCACGAAGCCCAATAAAAACAGAATGCATCTCTTAAACGGTGTGGCAGTGAGCGTGAACATTTGCTTTCGTGAAGGAGCGAATCTCTGGGCGAATTTTGCGCCGCTCCCGCGTTTCCGTCAAGCAAAACGCAGGCAATACACGCCCAAAAAATAAGGGGCTTGAGCCTTGCAGCTCAAGCCCCTGAAGGTTACGTTCAACCAGCGTTAGAAGAACAGCTTCAGGCCAAACTGAATCTCGCGTGGATCAAGCGTTCCTGCGGATTCTCCGAAGATGCCGCTGGTGATGCGATTTGCAAAGTTCGCGCCTGTCGAAGAACTCGGCAGGAGGAAATTGGTATGGTTGAATGCGTTGAAGAACTCAGCCCGGAACTGCGCCTTGAATCGTTCCGAGATTTTGATGTTCTTAAAGAGCGACTGATCGGTGTTGAAGTGCGCCGGGCCGACGAAGGTGTTGCGCCCGAGGTTGCCGTTGCAGCCGGTGCACGGAGTCGTGAAGAACGGATTCGCTCCGCGTCTGTAAGCCCCCGAGAAAGTGGAGCCGGCGCCGCCGAAGAATCCATTCGCCCAGCCCTGCTTGCCGGCATCGAAATTGTTGCCATTCGGTGCGTCGGGCCGGTCGTTGTTCACTCCGTCAAGGTTGAAATCTCCGCCCGTATTGCACAGGCCGGTCGGATCCGTGGCGCAGGCGCTCAGCTTCCTTGCGCTGGAAATATAGGGAGTCCAGTGAGGACCGCTTTGGTAGGACCAGATACCGTTGTACTGCCACCCGCCTAGGACGTGGCCAACGAAGCCGTGCTGATCCTTGAACCAGGGCAGTTCCCAAACGTAGTTCCCGACGATCCGGTGACGAACGTCAAACGTTGAGTTCCCTTTATCAAGGAAAGGACGGGTCTGATCCAGGCTGTAGCCGTCTCCGGCTGCAGCACCGTTGGCGCTGGTGGCGCCGCTGTGCCAGTCGGAACCGGTGTCAATCGAATGGCTGTAAGTGTAATTGAGGGAGAAGACGATCCCCTTGCCCATTTGGCGGCGCAAGGAGGACTGCAAGCCGTTGTACCAGGACTGGCTCACGTTATCCCAAACGCGCAGCGTGCCGTAGTTGGGGTTCAGCAGACCAGTGGTATTAAATTGACTGATCAAACTGCACTCCTGCCGGCCCTGAACCTGAATGCAAGTGCCAGATGGCAACTTGCCGCCAGGGAGGCGGTTGGCATTCTCCGCACGGAACAGGTTACGGCCGCGCGTGCCCACATAATTCACTTCGATGACGGTGCCAGCAAACAATTCCTTCTGGACGCCGCCGAAGTAATTTTGGACTCGCGGATCACGGATGCCGCTCGGGAAGATGATTCCCGTGAGGCTGGCAAGGTTCTGGTTGGTGGATGCCCAGCCGGCCAGGTTGCCCGTTGCTTGCACCCCAACTCCCATGCCCGGGTTCAACGGCGGCCCGGTGAAGATGGGTGCCTGGCCGGGAGTCTGCGGACCGTAGATTACGGTTTGGCTGCCGCCCGCCAGGAAGTTCGAGGCGCTATTGAAGGAGTAGAAGGGGAGATTCCAACGAGAGTTGGACAGCGGGTTATACAACGTGCCCTCGTAGGAAATGCCCCAACCGCCGCGAATGGCCATCTTGCCGTTTCCAAATGGATCCCAAGCAACGCCAACGCGTGGGCCGAAATTCTTATGGTTTCCCGCACCCAGGCTTTGCGCTGCAGCGAAGCCGCCCGGCCCGCAAGTGCCAGCCAATTGGGCCAAAGCTGTGTTCTGGCCCGTGGCCGCACTGCACCCCGGAGCGCCCGTTGCTATATTGGCATTCTTAATCGCATCCAGGAAGAAGCCGTTTCCTTGGATACTTGCGCCCGGTCCCGGAATGAAAGTGGTCACCTGGCCGGCTCGTTCCGTGTGCCGGGTGAACAAGTCGTAACGCATTCCGAGGCTTAGACGTGAGGTTGTGGCGGAATTTCCAGTCATCCTGGAAGTAAGCGCCGAATTCAATATTGCGCCAGTGGCGGAAGTTATCCGCGAGTTCCGCCGGCTTGTGGGTGATGATCCCTGGGTCAACGCCCGCGACTTCCGTCGTGGGAGCGTCCAGAGCGAAGAAGGTCTGGTCCAGGAAATAGTAGGAGGGACGAGTGATGTTGAACTCGCTATTTTCGAGGTTTCGACGAAGGTCAACGCCGATCTTAAAGCTGTGCTTGCCCTTGTTAATCGAAACCATGTCGGAATAGGAATAAATGTTCTCGCGGAATTGCTGCGGATATCCATTATACGAGCCGAAACCAATGGAACCATCCAGCATTCCGATCGAGGGCACGCCCGGAGTAGCCACCGAAGTGTCAGTCCGGTTGCGGACGAAGCCGAAACGGAATTCGTTGACCAGGCGGGGATTGAACACGTGAACATAGCTAAACTGGAAGTTCGGCAAGTAATTCAAGGTCGGATTCACGAATCCGCGAGGGCCGCTGCTGTTGTTCGAGGGGCCAATGGCGTCGAAATTCCTCTGCCAGTAAAACTCACCGAAGATCCGGTCGTTCTGGCTGAGAACGTAATCGATTCGAGTGGACCATTCGTTGCCGTCCAGGAGATTGCCCTTGGTCTGCGTGTTGAAGGAGGCAATGCTGTCCTCGAAGAAGGGAATGTTCCGGCCACCGAAGGGAGCCAGTTGCCCAGCCTGTATGGCAGGAGTGGCAAAGCCTGGGCAACCAGCGGCGAATGCAGCTTGGTCTGCCGCGGTTACGCCGAAAAGATTCTGAAACTTTCCGGCCAGTGCCACGGCCTGGGCGGAGGGTGGTTTACCGTTCGCGGTAGCAAAGGTGTCCAACTGGCTCGGACACATATAGGACCAGAAATTTCCGAAAGCGGATGATCCCGATGAATTCACAAAGTTATTCAATGTTCCGGCGGCGGCATCCGGGGTTCCGGCAACCGTGGGTGGAAAGTCCTTGTAGAGCAATGCAGCCACGGAGTTCGGCGCGACCGCTTGGATCGCGCTGCGCCACTGGGGCGATTCGACGAGTACCGGCACAGGTGGAGCGCCGGCGATGAACCGGTCGCCCTGATAGGAAGCGGTGAAGAACAGCTTATCCTTCTTGATCGGGCCGTTGATGGCGCCGCCAAACTGGTTGAACTCGAGACGAGGCCGATCGACGCCGCCCTGATTGTTAAAGAAGGAATTGGCGTCCAGGTGGTTGTTGCGGAAAAATTCGTAAACATCGCCGTGGAATTCGTTGGTGCCGGATTTGGTGATGACGTTGGTGACGGTTCCAGCGCTGTTGCCGTACTGCGCGGACATATTTAGAGTCAGTTGTTGGAATTCCTGAACGATGTCGGGGTTCACCACGGTGACCGCGCCGCCGCTCAAGCCCTTGTTGGAAACGCCGTTCAGCAAGAAGCCGTTGAAGTTTTCGCGAAGGCCGTTCACCACGGTGTTATGGCCATTCTCGAACATGACGCCCTTCACGTCCGCGGCGCCGGGGGCGAGTTGCATCAGGTCATAAAGATTGCGGCCGTTCAGCGGCAGGTTGGAGATCTGGGTGCCCGTGACGGTCTGCGCCAACCTGTAATCTTCCGTATTCACGATGGGAGCGCCGCCTTCCACGGTGACCACTTGCTTCGATTCGCCCAGTTCGAGCTGGAAGTCCACGCGCTCGATCGTTCCGGCGTTCAAGGTCAGGAAGTTGCGCACGGATGTTTTGAAGCCCTTGGCGGAAACTTCGATCTTGTATTGGCCAACCGGAAGCTCGGATGCGCGATACAAACCGCCGCTATCCGATTTCACCGACAGCGTGAGACCAGTTCCCAGATTCATCACTTTGACTTCGGCTTGCGGCACCACGCCGCCGGACGGATCAGTGACCGTTCCGGTGAACACCGCGTTTGTGCCCTGGGCGAAAACCGGAGCAGACAAAGCCAAGCTCAAAACCATCGCCACCGCCAAGCAAGATGCCAATACGGACAATCGCCGAGAAACCTTCATCGTGCACCCCCGCACATGGAAAGTCGCATCTATACGAAAATTCGTACCCAAATTCGTTTGGATAGAATCCAAATTCAGAAACCCCCACCCCGTCTCGTGGGCTTGATTAAGCTCCACACCCCGTGGAACTAGACCGCACCCAATGGAGCAGAAGCTACTGCCGGGGCCGGATGACTGTCAAGTCTTTTATTTTTAAGATACCTCCGAAGAACGAAAGGGCGGCCGGCGATAAGGCTCTGCCCAGTTCGCAGTTCGCTGAAAATGGCCAATCCGATGCCGGGCAGCGTTCTCGAGATCAACCAAATCTATTCAATACATTTCATATTTAATTTGGAACTTGCGCTGGGATTCAGGCTGATATTCAAAATAAAAGATGGAATCGCAAACTCAGGTTTCAGCGGGGACGCAAGGTTATCGCGGATTTCAACGGCTTCGCGGCGCTAGCCGGAGGCCGGCGGGCAACGACGCCGCGTCCTTCTTCGACGACCAACTCCTGATCGGCGGCTTCCTGCTTAATTTCGTCCACAATTCCAGAAGGCCAGCGGATTACGATGCTATCAACGTGCAGGGAATTTCCCACGCCAAAGAGCAAGCGCGGGTCACTGGCGGAAAGGTAGCTGCTGTTGGCGCGAACTTCATCAATTTGGGTGGCGCCGGCAACGGTGACCTCCACGCGCGCCCCGAAACCGTCGCGGTTCGATTTCGTGCCAATCGTCTTAATGCGAATCCAATGATTGCGATTGGCGCCTTCGTTCCGCAATAAACTCGGCGAATCATCCAGATGGCTGATCAACACTCCTGGATGGCCATTGTTTTCGAAATCGGCCACGGCAAGTCCCCGGCTCACTTTTCGTAGTTTCAGCGCTGGTCCCACGTTCTGGCCGATTTCTTCAAACCGCCCATTACGCAGATTGTGGAAGAGCAGCGCGCGCTCGGCATAGGTGATTCCGAACGGAAATCCATCCACCTGGGGATTTACATGGCCGTTGGCTACGATGATGTCTTTCCAGCCGTCATTATCAAAATCGAAGAAGCGCGTGCCGAAACCCAGGAAGGGATACGTCAACGGGGCGATCCCGGCAGTCCCGGCGCGATCCTCAAACGTTCCATCGCGATTGTTGTGGTAGAGATTGTTGTTATCGTCGGAGAAATTCGTTTTGGTCAGGTCGAGCCAGCCATCGTTGTCGTAGTCGCCAAAATCCACGCCCATTCCGGCTTGTTCGCGGCCATCGTTATCCAGAGAGACGCCGGCTGCCAGCCCGGCTTCCTGAAAGGTGCCGTCACCTTTATTAAGATAAAGAAGACTGGGCGAAGAATCGTTCGCTATATAGATGTCCTGGCGGCCATCATTATTGTAATCGCCCCAGATGACCCCGAGGCCGTAGTAAGAGTTCGCATCGATCCCCAGTTTCTCGGTGACGTCGGAGAAAGTGCCATCGCCATTGTTGTGATAAAGACGGTCGCGGGCGCCGGATAATCCCCGCGGCCCGCAGGAAACGGGAATGCCGCGATACTGGCAGTTCGGCCCGCTGCCGAATTCAGGCAGGTGATTCAAATCGAGGTCCACGTAATTGGCGACGTAGAGATCGAGCCGCCCGTCGCTATCGTAATCGCCGAATGCGGCGCTGGTTCCCCACTCGCCGTGATCATCCACTCCTGCGGAAGCTGTGACGTCCTTGAAGGTCCCGTTGCCATTATTGTGAAACAGCGCCCCGCCGGTCAGGGTGGTGATGTAGATGTCCTCCCAGCCGTCATTGTCATAGTCTCCGATTGCTACGCCCATCCCCCAGCCGCGGCGAGTGAGTCCCGTCTTTTCGGTGACGTCGGTAAATGTTCCGTCGTGATTGTTGTGGTAGAGACGGAACAACAGCGGATCGTCTCCCGCCCGCCGGTTCTCGAGCGTGGAACCTTGCACCAACAGGATGTCCATCCAGCCGTCGTTGTCGTAATCGAGGAAGGCAATTCCTCCGCAGAGCGACTCCATGATGTAGTCGTTTTTCCGGGCCGCCACAGGTAAGATGAAAATTGATTCCGGCCTGGCGCGTAACGTCCACGAATTGCACGCCAGTGGATTGCGGAAGCGCGCCGGTCCAGCCCAACCCCATGACGAAGCTTGTGAAAACCAGGAAGGCGAATGCCACCAATACGCGAAGTCGCGTAGGATTTGCGCCGATCGCTCGTTCGAGCGGCGCTGGGCCTCGGTTTCATTTTGATTTCTCGGCCAACCGGCAAGTGCATCCCACTCCACGGAAATTCCATCGGAAACCAACAGACCGTTATTTTGGTTTAGAAGCCATCCCACCTGTGGTTTGCTGGCGCTTCTTTAATTCCGCAAATACGGCCCATTCATTTGCCGCGCCGGCTTTGTCTCCGGCGGCTTCCAGGGCGCGCGCCAATTGATAGTGTGGGCGCTCATCCTTCGGATTGATTGCGATCGCCTGCTTTAGAGCTTCCATGGCCGCGGCCGAATGTCCCGATGCCAAAAGTGCTTTGCCGTAATCATATTGTGCGTCCGAATAACCCGGATCGCGTTCGATCACCTGCCGCAGATATTTCTCCGATTCCACGAATTGCCCGGAATCGAGAAGCGCTTCGCCCATGCGGTACAGCACCTCGATATTTTCCGGGCCCGCGGCAAGCTCCTTTTTATATTCCGCGATCGCTTCGGAATTTCGGCCCAGGCTGAAATAGGCAAATCCAAGATGATAGTGGCCGAGCGGAATTTTCGGGTCCAGCCGCAACGCCGTTTGAAATTGTTCGATGGCCAATAATGTGCGGTTCGAATTGACGAAAGCGCGGCCGAGCAAAAGGTGAGCGAGCGCGGCGCCCGGCTCCAGCAGCACGGCTTTCTGCAGCTCTTCCGCCGCCGGCGCATATTGGCTTCGATCCAGATACACCAGCGCAAAATCGAAATGGATCTCGAATTCGCCCGGCTTCAGCTTTTCGGCCAGTGCCAGCTGTTCGGCAGCCAGGTCATGTTGCTTGTTCTGAAAATAGGCCACGCCGAGCCGGTGATGGAATTCCGCGTCTTGCGGCCAGCGCTGTACCGCTTGCTCGCCAATGGCAATCGCGTCCGCGGGCCTCTTCGCGCGCAGAGCCGTGACCAATAAGCCGCCCCAAGCTGCCTTGGTATCCGGCGCCATCCGCCGCGCGGTTTCGAAATTTTGCGCGGCGCCAGCCAGATCGCCGGCATCAAGGGCCTGCTCGCCTTTCTGCACCAGCAAATCAGCGGGAGAGGGAGATTTCTGCGCGGCCGCCAGGAACGGCAACACAAGCAAGATGACGGTAGCAACCAGCAGGCCGCTGGCTACGATCCGCAATTCGTTTTGTATTTTCCGAGCTCTCATCTCGATCCAGTTCTTCTATAGCACCGGGCCCGTCCAGGCGCAAACGGAACCGCCGCGCGCGCGCTGATTGCCGCCGAACCACTCTTCGCAGTTCTGATATGATGCGAAATTCGCGTGCCGTAACAATCAGGTTTCAACCGCAGTGATCGGTAGTCGCGAGGAAAATTGAAAAAGAATATAGCGGTGGGCGCCTCACCCTTCCCGGCCTCACGGGGAAGGGTGGGGATTTTAGCGATCGCTCTGGTCTCCGTGGCATTCCTTGCCGCGTGCGGATCGCATTCCCGTCCCAGCGGCGATGACAAATCCGCGAAAAAAATGATCGTCCTCGGTATCGATGGAATGGATCCCGTCCTGCTTCAAAAATTCATGGACGCCGGCAAGATGCCTCACTTCGCCGATCTCGCCAAACAAGGAAGCTTCGTCACGTTGGGCACCAGCGATCCGCCGCAAAGTCCCGTAGCCTGGTCCAATCTCATCACCGGAATGAATCCCGGCGGCCACGCGATCTTCGATTTCATCCATCGTGATCCGCGCACCATGCTGCCCTTTCTTTCCACTTCCGAAGTCGAGCCTTCGAAGCACACCCTTCGTCTGGGCAAGTGGATCATTCCCCTTACGAGTGGCGACACCAAGCTGCTCCGCAAAGGCAAAGCATTCTGGGAATATCTCGACGACCACAATATTCCTGCGACAATTTTCCGCATCCCCTCGAATTTTCCGCCGGTCAAGACCAAAGCACGCACGTTCGCAGGCATGGGCACTCCCGATCTTCTCGGCACCTACGGCACTTTTTCTTTTTATACAGACGACTATCTGATGACGCCGGGGCCAGTGGACGGTGGCCACATCTATCCGGTGCAACTCGAAAACGGCCGGATACGCGCCAAACTCTTTGGCCCTTACAATTCGCTGCGCAAGGATAATCCGCAATCCTCGCTCGATTTCACGGTCTCGATCGATCCTGTAAATCCGGTGGCGAAGATATCCATCGGCGATCAGGAATTCCTGATGCGCGAGGGCGAATGGAGCCCGTGGATTCGCGTCGAGTTCACTCTGATTCCTGTGCTCTCCAGCGTCCGCGGCATCTGCCGCTTCTATCTGAAGCAGGCGCATCCGCAATTTCAGCTGTACGTCTCCCCTGTGAATATTGATCCCGAAAAACCGGCCCTGCCTCTTTCCACGCCGGCCGCCTATTCGCCCTGGCTTGCCGGCGAAGTCGGTCCCTTTTATACGCAAGGAATCGCCGAAGACACCAAAGCGCTTTCCAGCGGCGTGTTCGACGACGGCGAATATCTTCGCCAGGCCCAGATCGTTGCCGCGGAGCGCCGCCGCATTTTCGATCTCGAATTACCGCGTTTCAAGCGCGGCTTGTTCTTTTTTTATTTTTCGGAAATCGATCAGAACTCGCACATGTTCTGGCGCGATATGGACCCGCAACACCCCGGGTACCGCCCCGAACTCGGCGAACAATATGGAAGCGTCATCGAAAACTTTTACATTCAGATGGACCAGATGCTAGCTCAGACCATGCAGCACGTCGACCAGGACACCACTCTCATCGTCCTCTCCGATCACGGCTTCGCGCCATTTGATCACTCTTTCAATTTGAATACCTGGCTGCTCGAAAACGGCTATCTCGCCCTGAAGCCCGGCACCACTCCCACCGGCGACTTCTTTGCCAATGTGGACTGGCGGCACACGCGCGCATACGGCTTGGGACTAAACGGCCTATATGTAAATTTGAGCGGCCGCGAAAAGGAAGGAATTGTGCAACCCGGCGCCGAAGCGGACGCGCTGAAAAAAGAAATCTCCGAAAAACTGCTGGCCTTCCGCGATCCATCCAACAACGTGCAAGTGATCACCCGCATGGATTTGGCCACCGCCGTCTATTCCGGCCCCTACTCCGCGCAAGGCCCCGACCTGATCGTCGGATACACGCGCGGCTACCGCGCCGGCTGGTCCACAGTTCTGGGCAGCTTCTCCCCCGGCATCCTCGACGACAATCGCGAACCCTGGAGCGGCGACCACTGCATGGACTACACCCAGGTCCCCGGCATCCTCCTAAGCAATCGCAAAATCACCGCGCAATCTCCGTCGCTGATCGACATCGCCCCCACCATCCTCGATTACTACGCCATCCCGAAGCCGGCCACGATGCCCGGTTCCTCCGTCTTCTCCTCGGTTGTTGAACACCTCCCTCGTTAATTGTTAAGTGTCCTGTAGCGCCGGGCTTCAGCCCGGCACTGAAGTTAGCACGCACAACGCCCCGGTGCCGCCCTGAAGGGCGGCGCTACACGAACTAGCGGTAGTGCTTCACTTCTCTGTATCATAAACTATATAGTTATAGTATTATGTATGATATAGTACAGAATTGGTGCGACCGGTTGTGTAGCGCCACCCTACAGGGTGGCATCTTTCTTGGTTGCAAGCGTAGGAGAGCCAACAATCCGGTCCCGCTCATGACCTTTTGCCGCAAGACCATCCGCCTCCCTCAAGCAAACTACACCGGCAAACGTCTCTACTTCGTCACAATCTGCTGTCGCAACCGCCAACCAATTTTTGGCGACGCGAATCTCGTCATCAATTGCTTGGAGATACTTCGGGCCTGCGCCCCCTACACTCAATTCGCGATTCATGCCTATTGTTTCATGCCCGACCACCTACATCTCCTCGTCGATGGCCAAGCCTCCGGCAGTAGCCTGGTCAATTTCGTCTCGCGGTTCAAGCAACTGACTGCATTCGATTTTCGCCGGAACTCCAATCGGCCCCTCTGGCAATCCAAATATTACGATCACATCCTGCGCAGCGAGTCTGCGATTCACGGTGTTGCGTGGTACATCTGGATGAATCCCGTTCGCAAGGGCCTATGCCGCGGTCACGGAGAGTACCCGCACTCCGGTTCCTTCACCATGCCCTGGAAAAAGAAAGCACCCCTGCGGAAAGCTGGAGACCACCCTGGAAAAAACCGCCGCTTCCATAATCATCGAGTGTAGCGCCGGGCTTCAGCCCGGCACTGAAGTTAGCACGCACAACGCCCCGGCGCCGCCCTGAAGGGCGGCGCTACACGAACGGAGTTTGCAACTTGATTTATTTTGGGTTGCGAATCTTTTCGGCCAGGGTGCGGGCGCGCTGGCGCGCGATGTCCAGGTATTGCGTGTCCGCGGCGAGTTGATCGAGCACGGGGAGAAGTCTATCGGGCTCGGTAAACACTTTGCGATTGTAGTCCGTTTCGATGCGCTGCACGGCCTCGTTCACGCCCAGCCGGTCGAAGCGCATGGCGCGCTGCAGCGCCGATAAATCCTCCATTTGAATCGCGATGCCTTCGAAAATATCCAGCAACTGGTTGGCGGGCGTGCTGAGCGTGTAGTTGAAACTAACTTCGTGGGCCTCTCCGCCTTTCTCGTAACGAAACGTTTTCTCTCCCAGGTTGGCGATCTTTCGATGAACATCCAGATTGGCTTTGTCGAAATTGTGGAGTTGCGCGGCAAGTGAAAAAACCCGCTGCGCCAGCGACGGGCTCACCTGCAACGGTTGCGCGTCCGAATCTTCATCCAACTGGCGGATATCCCAGGTTCCGGAACCGCTTTCGCCGATTTTAATTTCGACAAATTCCGGGTAGCTGGATTTGAATGTTTTGCGATAGGTGATCGTGGCGCCCGTGGCGGCCGGGAGCAATGCGGGAAACGCGGCAAGCATGGCAAGCAGGCAAAACAGCAACGAAACCAGCCGCGAATGGAAGGTTTGTCCAGGGTTCATGATGGGATTTTGACGCGTGCGGCGCGCGCGCGAACCGGAGTTCCCGGCGCGATTCGGCAGTTCTTCAGCAATCCGTTCACGCCACTGCCCGCCCCGCCGCCCGAGAGGATCGATACCGCCGCGGCATTCGCCGATCGCAGCGAGATGGCCATCTGCTCTTTTGCCTGAAACACCTGTGCGTGGCAAATCGCCACAGCCAGGGCATCCGCCGCGTCGGAAGGTTCCGGAACTTCGCGCAGGTTCAGCAGCACGCGCACCATTTGCTGCATTTGCTGTTTCGACGCAGCGCCAAATCCGGCCACGCTGGCTTTTACTTCGCGCGGCGAATAACTGTGCGCCGGAATTCCCGCTTGTTCCGCCGCCAGCAGCACCACTCCGCGAACTTCCGCAAGCTTCAGCGCGGTGCGCACGTTCAGCGCGGTGAAAACGGATTCCACGGCGATCGCGTCCGGCGAATATTTTTCGAGCAGCTCCACAATCAGAAGATATATGTCCCGCAGCCGTGTTCCAAACTCCATGCGCGCCGGCAATTTCAACGCGCCGAAATCCAGAAGGCGCGTGGCGCGTCCTTCCCTCTCGACAATTCCATAGCCCGTGGCACCCGCGAACGCCGGATCGACGCCCAATACTCGCAGCTTCTTTGCGGTCCTGGAAGGCACGGGTTGCGCTGGAAGCGGCATGGTGACACGGAGAGTGTACGTGTGCCGAAAAACGGAAGGTAGTGTTTTTTCACGGAATCGCGGCGGGAAAGAAACCGCCGGAACGAATGCCGGGCCTATATTCATCGGGACGGGAATCGAAAATCCGAAAAAATCAGCTGGCGCTCACCGCGTCGTGAATTTCTTTTTCGTCGATATCGAAATTGGCGGAAACCCGCTGCACGTCGTCATGGTCCTCCAGCGCTTCCATCAGCCGCAGCATCTGCTGCGCCTGGTTTCCAGTGAGCTTCACGAAGTTCTTGGGCACCCAACCCACTTCAGCGGATGCAGGAGTGATTCCGGCGGCTACCACCGCTTCGCGAACTTTTTCAAACGCTTCGGGCGGGGTCAACACTTCCCACATGGAGCCATCGTCGCGCAAGTCATCCGCACCGGCATCCAGCACGATGCTCATCAGCTTATCTTCTTCCGCTTGTTCCTTCGGGATGGTGATGTCGCCTTTGCGCTGGAACATCCAGCCAACCGCCCCAGTCTCAGCCATGTTTCCGCCGTTCTTCGACATCAAGTGCCGGATATCGCTGACGATGCGGTTGCGATTGCTGGTCACCACCTGCACCAGCATCCCCACTCCGCCGGGACCATACCCTTCAAAAGTCACTTCGTCGAGAGTTTCCCCTTCCAATGTTCCGGCGCCGCGCTGGATGGCGCGCTCCACATTGTCGTTGGGCATGTTCTCGTTCTTGGCGGCAAGAATCGCCGTGCGCAGCCGGGGATTGGTGTCCGGGTCGGCGCCGCCCACTCGTGTGGCAATGGTGATTTCACGAATAATCTTGGTGAAGGCTTTGCCGCGCTTGGCGTCAGTGGCCGCCTTCTTGTGCTTGATTGTCGCCCACTTCGAATGACCGGACATGCGAATATCCTCGACTGGAAAGTGGCAGGCGCGCAACTCCGAGGGACGGTCGGAAGAAACGCAGATGCTCTCGCTCTTGCCGCGTCAGTCTAGCATACCCCCGGCCTCCGGCCAATATCCGCCCCCGGGCGGTAATTGCCAGTTTCCGGTAAGCGACAAATCAGGAGTTAAGTCGAACCCGCAAATTTGAATTGAAATTTCTGTATTTCTGTATCTTTGGACAAGCGCTCATGTACGATGCTTTCCTGTACGCTGGAGATGCCAATGACTATGTCTCGCAGGAACGTCATTAAGTCCGTCATCTCAATTCCGTTTTTAGCCCCATTCTCGACTGGGCCTCTGGATGCGCAAACTGCTAACGGAAGCGCAGAGCCATACCCGATTCCGTGGCTCGACAAGAACGGCAGTCACAATCAGCCCGCAGGACCAAACCTGGAACCATCGCATATTTTCCACTTCAAGGGCCGAGTTGCAAGAAGCAGCACCTTTGCTGGAATGGGCACCGATAACGCAGGAAATAGAATCGCGTTCGGTAGTCCGACTACTGATTACGGTGTAATGATGGGTGAATACTGGGCGGCACGTTCAGCTCAGCGTGGCACTTTCACACATATTTGACTGACCCTCTTCCGGGGGCAGGCTGCTCCCGCGAACCAGATTCACGACTTCCATCCTCCTATTTCGCGGTCTGGTCTGTACTGGGTGGTCCCCGTTCCAGAGAGTAATTTGACGTTCGCTTCCGATGGGAATTCCGCGACGATAGAAATGAAAAACGTTGAAGTCATCGACCAGCCGAAATGGCCTGCGCTTGACGCCATTGCCACTCCGGCGCGCATGAGTTTCAAGATGGTATGGAAATCCATAGGCGAAGCGGTCAAGTATGAAGATGCTTCAAAACATTTTCGGTTTACTGGAACCCGAGCGACATGCCAGATGGAAGCTCAAGTCGAGGTGCCATCCAATGGCTTCACTTGGAAATCAGACCCGATTGAGACCTCGAGTTGTGCTTTTGCAATTATCGGTGATGAGGTCAATGGGCGGTACTTCGAGGCTTAGCACGCGGCTTCTATCGGACAAGTGAGCGGGCCGGAAACCACTTGTCCGATTACCCGACTTATCGGGCAAAAGGGAGACGGCCCACACAATCGGAGGCTGGGAGAGAGGACTAAGGATTTATGCACCGCAGCGCCTATTGCTTCTCGTAGAGATAAATCTCTTTGTGGTCGGCGGCGTCGTGGGTGAGAGTTCGACCATCAGCCGTCAGTGTCCACGTATCGAGGATAGGCTTAAGCCCAGTGACGATGACTGTAGCGTTAGGGACCTTTATATCTTGCGTGGATTCGATGACCAGCACCGAGTCCTGCCATCTCGCGCTCGAACTCAGTTGACCTGACGACGTGTTCAGGGTGACGCGCTTCTTCCCATCCGGTATGTAGGCCTCCGTCGATTTCTTGCCGTCTGTTTTATAGTGGAAAACGATCGCCGACTTCTTGTTCTCAATAACGATTGTTTGGGATTTAATTGTGCTGTCCTTCGGGATGGTGCTTTTTGCGGAGTTGAGAACCCAAGTACCGGAGAAGTCAGGTGCCGCTGTGGTTTGCGCGAGCGCCGAGAACATCACAGCAGGAACCAGCATAATCGTGACCAGAAGCTGACGCATGACAACGACCGTCCTCTTGGCAGGATTGTAGTACATTCCTTACAATAAATCGTTCGCAACTCCCGATCAACGCGCAGATCAGAGACTGCGCCACCTCAGGGAGCAACCCCCCGAAGGCTCGCGCTATCCTGCGCTCTGCAGGCGTGATAAATTGGCGCGCGGTATTGAGGCGCCATGCCCGCACATTTCAAGGAAGTCTTCGAATTCGCCCTGCTCGCTTTCACCTCCATCTTCTTTCTAGTGGACCCGTTCGCGGTAATTCCCACATTCCTGGCCATTAGCGATGGCGCGGATTCCCCGGAACGGCGAAGGATGGCGCGCAAATCGGGATGGACTTGCCTGATCGTATTGTGCGGATTTGCCATGACCGGCAGCCTGATCTTCCGGTTGTTTGGAATCACTTTGCCGGCATTCAAAATTGCGGGTGGCTTGATCCTGCTGCACATCGGACTCGACATGCTGCAAGCGAAGCGCTCCAGCCAGAATGAAACGCCGGGAGAAGCGGCGGAAGGCGCTGCGAAAGAGGATGCCAGCATCATTCCCCTGGGCATCCCCATGCTCGCGGGCCCCGGGACGATTTCCACTGTGATGGTGTTGATCGGGGAATCGCATCATTGGTGGGAACACGTAATCATTTATGCCTCCATCGTTCTGAGTTCATTGATTTCCTACATGGTCCTTGCGGGAGCCGATCGAGTGCGCGGCTTTTTGGGCGAGACCGGGATCCGCATTTTGATGAGGCTAATGGGTCTGCTCCTGACGGCGCTTGCTGTGCAATTTGTTCTGAACGGTCTGACGGATCTTGGTGTGATCAAGCTCACATACCTGCACACGTGAAGTTCTCCAGCTACCTGCCGATCATTAGATATGGATGGATGATAGGTATAGATACGGAAACGGAAAATTCGTGCTCTTTTCCTGAGATCCACAGACGAAAACTCGAGGATCATCCCGGCAGAGGCAGTACCTTGAAGTTAAACACTTCTAATCACGGCACTTGATGCAGCGCCCTTCCTGGTGTACAAGAAATTAAATGGGCAGAGGGCATGGTAGCTTCTGCACGGCGGGGCGATACGATTGAATTAGCCCCGGAGGGGATAGCACGCCTGGATTTTGCATATCGAAGATGCTACAAGTTTGCCTGCTGAAGCGGGTCTTACACTATGTCTGAGAGTTGCACGGTCGTCGGTTGCAAGGCGCCGGTTCCTCCGGAGCTTGAGTCGGAGCGGATGTGTCTGTTGCACTATACGCTTCTGCTCGAGCAGGAATGCGCCAAGATGCGCCGGGAAACCGCCCCCGGCAACACAAGTAAAGAGCGCCAATTGGAAATCATTCGTTATATTTCCGACGGAGGAGAACGCCTCGCCCGCGTCGCCACCAGCGGCATTCACCTTACCGACGAAATTAAGGCTCGTGTGCTGAGCACTTTCCTCACCTTGATGAATTTCCGCGAGAACCTGGACCGATCTCTGCAGCGCCAATCCACAGTTCGAACCTTCGGCCGCTAATCATCGAACCTGGCCTTGTTTTCTTGAAATCCGCAGTTCCATCCTGCAATCTAATTCCTGTGCGAAATCGTGGAATGAATAACCGCGGCCTGGCCGGGTTCGTCCGGTGCGTTGCGATCCTCATCCCCGCGCTGCTGTTTTCTGCGGCCTTCCTGCAAGGGCAGGATAAGCCGGAACAGCCAAATGCGGAGTGGATCATCCAGAGGCTCATCGCCACAGCCCATGCCAATGAAGAAAGCCATGCCGATGCCCGCTATACCTACACCCAGCAAACCGTGATGGATACCCTGGATGGCAAAGGGGCGGTAAAAAAACACGAGGTGCGCGATTCCGTCGCCGTTCCGATTTCCGGCCAACTCTACCTCCGGCAGGTGCGCAAGGATGGCAAGCCGCTGGAGGGAAGAGATCTGAAGGAAGAACAGGAGCGCGAACGCAAGTTCCGGGAGAAGATGACCAGGCCAAAGGGAGATCGGAAAGACGAAGGTGAAGTGGAGTTCAATGAGTCGCTCTTCAATAAATACCGCTTCACACTGCAAGGAGAGGAAACGCTCAACGGCCGCATTTCCTTCGTCTTGGATTTTGAGCCGCGCAGCCAGGGTCTCCCCATCCGGAGAAGGATTGACCGGCTGCTCAACGAATTGAAAGGACGTTTATGGGTGGATGAGCAGGACTACGACCTGGCAAAAATGGACGCTCATCTTCTGATGCAAGTGAATGCCTGGGGCGGTTTTTTGGCAACGATTCGAACATTCAATCTCCACTATGAACAGGCACGCATGGCGGATGCAACCTGGCTTCCGCATACGGCCCAGGGGACCATCGAAGGCCGCATTGTTCTGAAGTGGTTGAATGTGCGATTCGACCAAAAATCAAGCAACTATCAAAAAATCACCGAAGGCAACGCAATCTCGCCGTAATCTTGAAATCTTGATTTTTACGCGGCAGAACTTCTTTTCCAAAGCAGGCTTACAACGGCTAGAAATAGCCCCGCAACGTTTAACCAGGCAAACCAATTTCCCCATCGCAAGTAGAGCGTGCTGTCGTGTCTCACCGGTACGTTCGCGAAAATATGAGAAAACGGTTCGGCTGCGCTGCCGCGCTCGGCCAAGACGCGTCCCCGGTTGTCGCTTACCGTCAGCAAACCTTGTTTGGCAGTGCGTGCGATTGTGAATCCGCTTTCCACTCCGCGCATCACGGCCATCCGGCCGTGCAACCAATCGTCCAGCACAAAATCCCACGCGGGTACCAGCAGCAGGGCCACGCCCTGGGCGCCGTACCTGCGGCTTAGACGCGGAAAATCCATATCCTTGCAAATCTCGATTCCCCAAATGCCGGACGGCTGATTCCAAACAGTAAGAGTGGTGCCCGGCTGATCGACGTCTTCGATCCGGGGAATCATATGATGTTTGTCATACATCGCGATCGCTCCGCCGGGAGAATAAATACGCGCTTCATTGAATCGTCGTGTGGCAGACCCGCGATCAATGCCCACCACAATCTCGGCGTTCGCGCGGGCGGCGGTTGCGCGGAACAATTCATCCACCTGCGCCGTCCCCTGGTCCGAAACCCGGGCGATTTTTTCAGGCAATACAATCACCGCAGCACCCAAACCGGCAAGCTTATCCACCTGTTCCGAATATTCGCGCAGAAGTTTCAGCGCGGATTCATCGTCCTGCGGAAATAAATCCTCGGCATCGGCCGCCATCAGCGCGACCTTCACGGAAGGCGCATTCGCGGGCGTCGCTGCCAGCCGCAAGGAACCGTAGGCAATCACCGCTACAAACAAAGCGCCAACTGTTGCGGCTAAACTCATTCTTTGTGTTTTGCTCCCCTGTCCACTGAAAAGGGCGGCCACCGCTGCTGGAAACAGAAACAGGCAGAAACTGATACCCCAGATTCCCGCTAGAGACGCCACCTGCAAGGCGGGCAAGAAATTCATTTGCGAATAACCAAGATTTCCAAATGTGCTGTGCGGTGAAGTCAAGGCATTCAGAAATTCATATGTGACCCATACCATCGGCAACGCAACGGATGCTCGCCACAAGGCGCCCTTACGAATGAAAACGCGAAACAGATAAACAGCGATTCCGAAAATAAGGGCAGGAATCACAGAGGCCAGCACAGTCACAAAAATCGGCAATCGAATCAGCTCCAGCAGGTAATGCCACATGTTCAAGCTCCCCAAAAACCACGCCACTGCCGTGATTGTGAAGGATGGCCAGGCCTTCATCCGCGGAGCCGCAAGCAACACAGGCAAGGGAGCAAACCACGTGAGCCACCAAATAGGATGGAGGCCCGTGCCGAAATACAACATCACCGCCGAGGCCAGCAGCATTCCAGCGCTTCGAACCATATCTCCCGAATGAAAGTATGAGTTGGATGTCTTAAGCCGTGAGGCCATTCAGAAATCTCCTGAGGATTCGTTGTGACGCCAAATCAAAAGTCTTCCGGTGCCCTGAAAAATGAAGAGCCTGCTAAGCGCCGATATAACGCGCGTAGAGAGAGCGGGCAATCGCGGGATCCTGGGTCCCCTGGATAATCGCGCGGCCATCGGGGAAAACCGTCAATTGATAAGGCGGAACGCGGAAGCGCAACAGAAAATCATTGTGACGCACATCCGCCACGGCCGGTGCAAGCCGCGCCTGCAATTCCCCCAGGTCCAGCCGTCGCCTGCGTTCATGGATTTGCACCGAATCCCGCCCGCACATGGAAATGTGGGGCTGGGCAGCGCCGCCAAGAAAAGTGAATTTCCGCTCGCCGCAGGCGCGGCACCCCGGATTTCGGGCCACGCGGATCGATTGGAAGCGTCCCTTCCAAACGTCGCACGCCACCAACCGGCCGTGGAGCGTTTCTTTCTTCCCCGCCAGTAACTTCGTTGCCTCGGCTGCTTGCAGCGACGCGATCACGCCGATTGCTGCATTTAAAACGCCAACCGTGTCACACGTTTCTTCAAAACCCGCCGGAAGCCCTCCGGTGGCGGAGGAACTGGACGGATCATTTCCACCGGGAGATTCGAGCAAGCACGCCAGGCAGGCGGTCTCCCCCGGCAGAATCGTCATGGTCACGCCGTAGCTCGAAACGGCCGCGGCATAGATCCACGGAACACTCGAAGAAACCGCAAAATCGTTCAGTAAAAGCCGGGTGGCAAAATTATCCGTGCCATCGAGAATCAAGGAGTAGCCCGCGAGCAATTCCTCCGCATTCTCCGGCGTCACATCGCAAACGATCCCTTCAATTTCGGCATCATGATTTATGGCTCGCAAGTGGCGCTCCGCCGCGATTGCTTTGGGCAGTGCGTCGCGCGCGTCGCTTTCTTCGAAAAGCGTTTGCCGTTGCAGATTCGAAGGCTCCACAAAATCCCGGTCCACGATTCGCAGGCGGCCAAGCCCCGCGCGAATCAGCAGGTTGGCCACCGTGGTGCCCAGCGCGCCGCAGCCCACCAGGACGGCGCCCGCCTGCAGCAAGCGTTCCTGGCCGGACTCCCCCAGCCCGTGGAATAGAATTTGTCTCGAATATTTTTCGTACTGTTTGGGATCCATAGGCAATCGTCTTGGCCCGCAGCCGCGCCGGTTTCATCATAGCGCCATTCATCTGCCTTTTCGAATCCGGCGGGAATCGAGGCTGTGCTAACCTGATCCACACTCCGAGATGAGGATGAAATGTCATTGGAGACCTGTCGCGTGCGGCATGATCGGCAGCGTGGCGTTCTGCCTGCTGGCGCTGCTGCCGCTGCGCGCACAGGTGGCGGCGCTGCAAGGCCGCCCCGTCACGGAAATTCGTGTGCTGGACGAAAACGGCAAACCAGTCACCACGCATCTTCCCAGCCTCTCGCTGGTCGCCGGCCAACCCTTCGACATTGAAGCGGAACGCTTAAGCCTGAAGCAGCTTTATCGCACCGGCGATTTTTCCGACGTCCGCACGGAGGCCATTTCCTCTCCCGCGGGATTGCGGATTGACTTCATCGTGACTCGAAATTATTTCAACAATCTTGTGCTGCTTGATGGGTTGAAGGAGCCGCCCAGCGAGGCGCTGGCGCTGGCCTCTCTGCGGCTTGGATTGGGTGAGACCTTTCGTGAGAGTGCTCTGCGCGAAGCCATTGGCCGTCTCCAATCCACTCTGACCGAAGACGGACTTTATCTGGCAAAAATCTCGAGCGTGCCCGCGCCCTTCCCTGCAACGCGTCAAATGAACATCCTGGTTCACGTCGATCCGGGACCGCGGGCGCGCGTGGGCGCAATCGAGATTCACAATCAGAGCAGCTACCCGGACAAGGAACTGCTGCACCGTTCCAAGCTTGTGACCGGCAAAGAACTCACCTCAGCCCGACTGGAACGTGCCGGCACGCGTCTGCGCAGGTTTCTCACCCACGCCGGATATTTGGGCGCCCGTGTGATCGTTCGCCGGGGCGATTACGATCCTAAATCCAACCTGTTGCCGGTCACTTTGGATGTCACCGCGGGACTGCGCGTGCGCATCGAAGTAACCGGAGCGAAGATTCGCGGTAGCCAATTAAAGAAGCTTTTGCCCGTTTACGCCGAAGGCGCCGTGGATGATGATCTTCTTCAAGAGGGCCGCCGCAACCTGCGCGATCAGCTCGAACGTGGCGGATATTTCGACGCCCGCGTGCAGTTCACTACCAACAACGACCCGCAAAAGAAAGAACAGGTGATCACCTACGAAATCGAGCGCGGGCCGAAGCATAAATTGCTCGCGGTGGATTTCGACGGCAACAAATATTTCAGTAATTCACTGCTGGCCGGCCGCATCTCCATCCAGCCCGCCGCCTTCGCTTCCCCCGGGCGTTACAGCGAACGACTGCTCAAGTCCGATGAAGATTCCATTCGAGGGCTTTACCAGGCCAACGGCTTTCGCGACGTCAAAGTACAAAGTGAAGCTTTGGACGATTACAAGGGAAAAACAGGAGCCTTGCTGGTCCGCTTCCACATTACCGAAGGCGTGCAGACGCGCGTCGTCGGCCTCAGAATCGAAGGGAACAGAACCATCAGCGACGCCGAGCTTCTGGGCGTGATTGGTTCGACTCCCGGCCAGCCTTACTCCGATTTCGACGTGAGTAGCGATCGCGACAACGTCCTGGCCCTCTACTACAACGAAGGGTTTCCGGACGCCCGTTTTGTGGCCCAGGTGACCGACACCGGAGTCCCCAATCGCGTCCGCTTGACCTATACCATCACCGAAGGCACGCAAATCCGCGTCCTGCACGTCCTGTTGACGGGTTTCCAGCACACCCGCCTCCGCACCATTTCCCGCGAAGTTCAAATGCAGCCCGGCGAGCCGCTGCGCGAAGGCGAAGTGGTGGATTCGCAGCGCCGCCTCTACAATCTCGGAATCTTCAACCGCGTGGTGATTGCGCCGCAGAATCCCAGCGGCGACGATCCCGATAAAAACGTCGTGGTCGAAACCGACGAAGCCAAGCGCATCACCCTCAGCTACGGTGGCGGCTTTGAGGTTCAGCGCCTGGGCGGCGCGGGAGACAACCCGGCGGGAGGAAGCCTGAGCGCCAGCCCCCGCGTTATTTTCGAAGTTTCCAAGGGAAACCTTTGGGGCCGGGCGCAGAGCATTGCGTTCAAGGTTCGCGCCAGCACGCTGCAATACCGCAGCCTGCTCAGCTATACCTAGCCCAATTTCTTGAACAATCCGCAATTCAGCGTGGTGCTCACCGGGTTTGCCGATAAGTCGCGCGACGTGCGCACCTTCACTTCCACGCGTTACGAAGGCACCTTTCAGCTCAACCAGGTGGTCTCCCGCGCCACCACCATGATCTTCCGCTATTCCTATCGCCACGTTTTGGTGGACGCCAGTTCGCTGCAAATCCCCATCGAAGAAGTTCCCTTGTTCAGCCAGCCCGCGCGAATTTCTGTTTTCGGCCTCACCTGGGTGCGCGACCGGCGCGACAATCCCGGCGATGCCAGGGCGAGGCAATTTCAATACCGTGGACCTGAGTCTTGCCGCCAAATCATTCGGATCCAGCGCCAGCTTCGGCCGCATCTTCGCCCAGAATTCCACCTATCATCCGTTTGGACGGGCCTTGTCTTCGCTCGTTCGATTCGCTTTGGAGTCGAGGAAACGCTCGGCGATACAACCACGATCGACGTTCCGCTCCCGGAGCGATTCTTTGCCGGCGGCGGCACCACCCTGCGCGGTTTCGGCTTGAATCAGGCTGGCCCGCGTGACATGTCCAGCGGCTTTCCCATCGGCGGCCTGGCCATGCTGGTGCTCAATCAGGAAGTGCGCTTCCCGATGCACTTGCCCATCGTGGGCTCGCACCTGGGCGGCGCGATTTTTTATGACTTGGGAAACGTATATACCGATTTACAGCACGTCACCTTGCGCTGGTCGCCCGTCACGAATGACAATTCCATGAATTATCTTTCCCATACGGTTGGATTCGGCTTCCGCTATGCCACGCCGATCGGGCCCGTGCGAATCGATCTGGGTTACCAGCTCAACCCGGCGCAGTTTGTCTTTACGGATACGAACGGGATGCAGCAAACGTCGCGGCTGCCGCACTTCCAGTTCTTTTTCAATATCGGATCGATTTTCTGATGCGTCGAAAAGATTTCATTTTCGTGATCGTGCTGGGGTGCGCGGCGTTCTCGCCGCTCGCGCAACCCGCCAATGGCTACGCCCAGCCGCCTCCCCAAACCGCGCCGCCTGCGTACTCTAGCGGCGGGCAGTTAGTGGACCGCATCGCCGTGCGGATCGAAGACGACATCATCGCGGAAAGCGCGATTCGAGAGCTCATCGCCTACCAGCAACTCATCGACGAACACTCCGAATCTCGCGCGGAAGTGCTGCAGCATCTGATCGATCAATGGATATTTCAGACCGAAGCCGCCACCGCCCAGTTTCCGCAGCCGGGCGAAATTCAAGTGAACGATGAATTCGACCGGGTGGTGAAACGGTTTTCTTCCAAGGACGCGTTCCAGGCTCGGCTGGCTGCCCTTGGCCTGCCGGAAACTGCTTTGCGGCGGATGATCCGCGACGAGATCTTCCTTTCGCGTTTCCTGGATTACAAGTTTCGCCCGGCTGCACAGGTGGATCCAGGCCAGATCGAAAAATATTACAAAGAAACATTTTCGCCCGAACTTGCCGCCAAGGGACAGCCGGTGCCGCCCCTCGCGGAAGTTGCCGATCAAATTCGTGAAATCCTGATCGAACGCGATATTAACGAGCGCTCCACACGCTGGCTCGAGGAAACGCGGGCTCGATTGAAGATCGATATTGCTGCCGGGGATAGCGGATCGTGAAGAAGGCATTAATACGCTGGCTGAAACGCTTGTTCGTGACCGGACTGCTGGTCGCCCTGGTCTTAGCGGCATTCCTTGCGTTCATTTCCATGACGGGTCTGGACGAGCGCTGGGCCCGCACCGCCGTCATTTATCGAATCGAGCAAATAACGGGAGCTCGAGTCGAACTCGGCGCATTTCATTTTCGATTGGCCGGCCTTCACATCGAACTGGACAATCTGACCCTTCACGGAAAAGAGACGGAAGAGATGCCGCCGTTCCTGCACGTGGATCGTGTTCGCGCCAGCATCCGGATTATTTCTTTTTTTGAACGCAAGATATCGCTGGAACTTGTGGAGATCGAGCGGCCCGCCGTGGTGGTGCGCATCGATGAGACCGGCGCCAGCAACGTCCCCTCCCCCACCGTCCATTCGCAATCGCGGCCGTGGCGCGAGCAATTATTTGATTTGGCCATTCAGAAGCTGAAATTGGATGACGGCTTTATCCTGTTCAATAACGCCCGCACTCCGCTGGCCATCGAAGGCGATAATTTCCGTTTCGCGCTTGATTTCGATGCCGCCGCCCCGGGCCACGAAACGTATCTGGGCCGCCTGGATTGGCACAATATTGAGATTGCCGCCAAGCGGTATTTGCCGTTCGCTTCCGGCGTCTCGGTCAAGTTCTCCCTCGGCCGCGATTCATTTTCATTGGACCAATTCGTTTGGAAGATGCCGCATTCTGAACTGGAACTTCGCGCGGAGCTGCCCAGCTTCCAATCCCCCGCTTGGACGATTCATTACCGCGGTCGGCTGGATCTTCTGGACATCAATAAGACCCTGCGCAAGCCGCAATCCCCGGGCGGCCTGGTTGATTTCTCCGGACAAGCCGACAATCGCTCGGGCGATTGGCGCGCCCAGGGTCATTACAACGCGAACCAGATCACGCTGCCCTACCAGTGGTTCCATGCCAAGGGCATCGATAGCAGCGGCCGCTTCGAAGCCACCAAGGACAAAGTGACGTTGCCGCAATTCGAAGCCCGCGCCGAAGGGGGAAGTCTCAAAGGCAAATTGGAAATGAACCTGCATACCCTCGCTTTTCGCGTGGACGCGCATGTTCGAGGGGACAGTCTGGCAGATTTGCTGGCCGCGGTAGACAATCCCAGTCTTCCCACACACACGCTCCACTGGGATGGCATCGTCGATGTGGACGCCATCACCACCTGGACTGCCGACTTCAAACATTTCCGCTCGGTGGGCGAATCGCGCTGGTCGCCGCCCGCCACTCTTTCTCCCGGCACGATTCCCGCCACTGCTCTGATCCATTTCGATTACTTCGCGGACCGCCACGACGCTCTGCTTTCGCAAAGCCAGATCACCACTCCCGCGATGCGCCTGAATTTCGACGGCGCTCTTTCCGCCGTTGATTGCACTCTCGAGATCGGCCTCGAAGCCGATAATTTGCTCGAGTGGGACGACTTCATCAATTATTTGCGCGGACCCGATTCCGAGCCTCGCCGCATCTCCGGCCGCACCGTGTTCAAGGGACGAATTCTGGGACCGCTCGGCGGGCCGTCCTTTCGTGGGACACGTGAAAACTTTCGATGCGCATTACGAGCAATATTCCTGGGATGAAATCGAAGGCGATCTGAACTACTCGCCGGATGAATTCCGGCTGGATCACGCCAGGGTGCGGCGGGGAAAATCCGATGCAGCTCTCGAATTACAGTTGACCTTCGACCGCGATTGGGGATTTTCTGCCCGAGAGTCCCTGGAAGCTCGCTATCAAATTCGATCAGGACCCGCTCGAAGATATTCAAGGACTGTTCGGCACCAACTACCCCGTCAGCGGATTGCTCACCGCGGAATTAGTGGGCGGCGGCACGCGGGCGCTGCCCACGCTCGACGGCGATTTCGTTCTGGCAAAAGTGAGATGCTTGGGGCGTGCGAGGTGGATGAATTCCGCGGCCGGCTGGGACTTGAACAGCGGCGAAGTCCGCATCTCGGAAGGCACAATTCGAAAGCAGGCGGCGCAGATGTCCGGCGATTTTCTCTACCACTTCGAGGACCAGTCCGTGGAATTCGCGCTCGCTGGAACGGATATCTCTTTGGATCAGATTCAGAAACTTCAATCGCAATCGATTCCCGTCGGCGGCACGGTCACCTTCAACCTGAATGGAAAGGGCCCGCTGCTCGCGCCTCAGTTAAACGGGACGATTCACTTGGCCAAATTGCGGATCGGCGAAGATGTTGAAGGGGATTTGGACGGTAAACTGGATTCCGATGGCCGGCGAACGCGGCTGCAATTGACGTCGAAGATGGCCAACGGCAATCTCCACGGCCAGTTTGAGTTGGGTCTTTCGGGCGATTATCCCTACAGCGGCGAGTTGTCCGTCGAGAAGATGGATCTTAATGCTTTCATCCGCACCGGCTTGCACGTGAAAGCGCTCACCGGCCACAGCAGCGTCGACGGCGAGTTCACAATCCAGGGCGCCATGCGCAAGCCAAGCTCGCTGGAAGTTCAGGCCTCCATCTCTCAAATCAAATTCGATTATGAGTTCGTGAATCTCGAAAATGTGGACGCCCTTCGCCTGGTCTATCGCCGCGACGAAATACGCATCGAACAGGCACACCTCAAGGGCCCCAACTCCGACTTCAGTTTTTCCGGCTTTGCCCGATTCGCCGGTGATCGCGCCCTCAATTTAAATTTGGCCGGATCAGTGAATTTGCAGTTGCTCACCGGCATGCTGCCGGACCTGGAGGCCACCGGCGCGGCGCAAATCGACGCCGCGGTCGAAGGCACCACCGCGAATCCGCAGATTACCGGCCGCCTGCGCGTCCAGGATGCCGCGGCGCGATACGGCGATTTCCCCGCGGGATTGAGCCACGTGAGAGGCGAATTTGTTTTCGACAAAACGCGCTTGTATTTTGACAATGTAACGGCCGAGGCGGGCGGCGGCCTGCTGAAAATGGACGGGTCAGTGAACTATGGCGACGGCAGTCCTCGCTATGAGATCAATACACACGCCAATCGCATCCGGCTGCGCTATCCCGAAGGCATGAGTTGGCTGATCGGCGGCACCCTGCGGTTTTCCGGCAATACCCAGTCCGGTTCCGTTTCCGGCCACTTGATCATGGACCGGCTGCTGCTGGGCCAGGGCGTCGATCTTTCGACACTCATTATTTCATCAAAAGATTCCGCTCACGGTCCAACCTCCACATCCCAATTCCTTAACAACTTGCAATTCGATGTGGTCGTGGATTCCGGCCCCGATGCGCGCCTGCAATGGGAAGGAGCGAATGTCTCTACCGAAGGCAGCCTGCGCGTGCGCGGCACCTGGGAGCATCCCATCATGCTCGGACACATCCATCTGATCTCCGGCGAGATGAGCTTCCGCGGAAACCGCTACACCCTCAGCCGCGGCGACATTAATTTTTCGAATCCTTTCCGCCTGGATCCCGTGCTGAATATCGAAGCCACCACTACCATTCAGCAGTACCAGCTCACCCTGGATTTCAGCGGCCCCGCCAGCCACTTGAATCTGGCCTATCGCTCCGATCCGCCGCTGCCTTCCTCGGATGTGATCGCTTTGCTCGCGCTTGGCACCACCAGTGAGGAAAGCGCGTTGCGATCTTCGACGGCCGGACAATCGCCGAACTACGGCGCCACCGCTCTACTCTCGGAAGCCCTCACCAGCCAGATCGGCGGCCGCATTCAGCATCTTTTTGGGATCAGCCGCTTCCGCATCGATCCATTTCTTTCCGGCACCGCCACGGAACAAAACGCTGGAGCGCGCATCACCATCCAGCAGCAAGTGACTCACGATCTGACGATCACCTACAGCACCAACACCAGCTCCGACCAGGAACAAGTGATCCAGGTGGAATACGCGATCCGGCGGGATATTTCCATCGTCGCCCTGCGCGATAATAACGGCACCTTCGGCCTCGACGTCAAATTCACCAAACGATTTAAGTGAGCTTTAAGAGTCCGTGTGGCAACGCCAAGTTGGAGTGGTCGTGTAGCGCCACCCTTCAGGGTGGCATCTTTACTTTCAACCGCTTGGCCGAATGCGCGCACGCATGCCAAGATCCAAAACCGGGTTGCCACACACTCTTTAAGGTTTACCCGGTGAAGGCGAAGGCGTAATCGCATCTTTCAATTCGGGGTGCTCGGCGATCACTTCCTGCGCCGCTTCTTGACCCATTCTCTGTCCCCATTGGAATCCCGCGGCCTGGGCTTCCTGCACGATCTGCGGCAAAACCTTCAGCGCGCGTTGTCCCAGCGGCGATTCGTAGAATTGAGTTAAGCCGTCGATATCTTCGGTAGTCAGATACTTGTCGTAGATGGGAATGATCAGGCCCACGAATTCGTCCGTATTCAATTTCGATTGCAGCTTCGTATAAAAAAGATCGATGAATCTCTCTGAACCCTCATTCTTCGTCAACGCCCTGGCAAGGCTCGCCTGGCTCATCTCCGCCATGCTCTTCACCGTCTGCTCCATCAGGGCGCGAGTCCCAATCACATCCAGCAATTTGCGAATCTTGGCTTCTTTCGCCGGATCGATTTTCGGCGCGATCGGCGCGATCGGCTCTTGCGGCGTCGCAACCCGCGGCGCAGCAGGTTTCGTTGCCGGCGTCTGCGGCGCGGCTTTCGGCGCGGGCGCGGGCGCCGGTTCCTGGCATCGTCCCGGCATCGCGCTCAGCATCCCCACAATCATTACCGCCGACGCAAATATCATCCGCCTACCGGCGCGTGCCATTCCTCCGTTCATCCCAACCTCCCTGCGTTCCCGCAACCAGCCGCAATCCAGCCATCCTAGCCGATTCCCAAACTCTGCGTCATCACCGGTGTTGAGGAATGTCAGTTCGCAGCCATAGTTCATCGCGCTGTGGTACTTTGTGGGGCAACATGTGGATACCTAAACTGGAGAATTAGCGTGGACGACCTTCTCAAATGGCGCGAGGAATTTCCCATCCTCGACAAGACAACTTACATGATCAGCAATTCCCTCGGCGCCATGCCCCGCGGCGTCTACCACCAACTGCACGATTACGCCGAAACGTGGGCCACCCGCGGCGTGCGCGCCTGGGAAGAGGGCTGGTGGGAAATGGCCGTCCGCACCGGGGACAAAATTGGCGCCATCATCGGAGCGAAGCCCGGCGAAATTTCCCTGCACCAGAACGTCACCATCACCCAGGCCGTAATTTCTTCTTGCTTCGATTATTCAGGGCCGCGCAATAAAGTGGTGATGGCCGATCTGGAATTTCCTTCCATCATTTATTTCTACACCGAACAGCAGCGCTTCGGCGCCCGCGTGCAAATGGTGAAAAGCGAGGACGGCATCCACCTCCCGCTCGAAAAATTCCTGGCCGCGATTGACCACAACACGCTCCTCGTCCCGATTTCTCACGTGCTCTTCCGCAGCGCTTCCATTGTGGATATGGCCGCCATCATCCAGCGCGCGCACAAAGTCGGCGCCTACGTCATTCTCGACGCCTTCCAGTCCGCCGGCACCGTTCCGCTCAACGTCCGCGAATTGAAAACCGATTTCGCGGTCGGCGGCGTGTTGAAATGGCTCTGCGGCGGCCCCGGTGTCGCTTACCTCTACGTTCGCCAGGACCTCCGCGCAAAATTGAAACCGGCCCTCACCGGCTGGATGGCCCACAAGCATCCGTTTGAGTTTGAAGTCGGGCCGATCCACGCCCGGCCCGATTCCTTTCGCTATTTGAATGGCACTCCTCATATTCCCTCGCTGCACGCCTGCCTGCCCGGCCTGGAAATCATCGCCCAGGTGGGCATGGACAACATTCGCAAAAAATCGCAGCGCCAAACAGCCCGCCTGATGGAAGGCGCGCTCCAGCGCGATTGGCGCTTGAACACGCCGAGCGATCCCGCCGGCCGCGGAGGCACGGTTTCCATCGATTGCCCGCACGCCCGTGAAGTGACCCGCGAGTTGCTGGCCCGCGAAATTCTGGTGGATTTTCGTCCGGCTGCGGGCGTCCGCCTTTCCCCTCATTTTTACAACAAAGATGAAGAACTCGATTTTGCCCTCGCCCAAATGGAAGAAATTCTGGAAACCAAAGCCTGGCAGCGCCACCTGCAACATGCTTGAACGGGTGTTATAATCCCGCCGCATTTGATCCTGCCCGCGCCCGTTTGCGATTTGCGTTCGGATGGAAAAAGTGAAAGGAGTGCGCCAGTGACCCGGTTGCCAAAATTCCCAATCCGTTTTGTGTCTATAGCAAGTTTCATCGTCATGATCTGTTTTCTTACGAATATTTTTTCTGCCCACACTGCCGTCGCCAGTGATGCCAAGGCAGCCGAGCCTGCTTTCAGTGAACCAGGAATTTCTCCGGATGGCTCGCAAATCGCTTTCGTCAGCGGCGGAGACATTTGGACCGTGTCCTCCTCCGGAGGCGAAGCCCGCCTGCTGGTCTCGAATTCCTCCACCATGTCGCGCCCGCTTTATTCGCCGGACGGGAAACGTCTCGCCTTCGAATCCACGCTCACCGGAAACGGCGATATCTACATTTTGACGATCCCGACCGGCGAGCTGAAGCGCCTTACCTTCGAAGATGGGTTCGAACATCTCGATAATTGGTCGCGCGATGGCCAGTGGATTTATTTTTCCACCAGCAACCACGACATTTCCTACATGAACGATATTTACCGGGTTCACGCCGAAGGCGGCACCCCCATGGCCGTCAGCGCGGATCGCTACGCCAATGAATTTCAGGCCGCGCCTTCTCCCGACGGTACGCGCGTTGCTTTTGCAGGGCGTGGAATTTCTTCCGACCAGTGGTGGCGCAAGGGTCACAGCCATCTGGACGAATCGGAAATCTGGCTGATGCAGGATTCCGCGCCGCCCGCCTATCAGCAGTTCAATAAATCGAGCGGCGACGCCGGGGCAAAAGAGCTGTGGCCCATGTGGAGCGGCGACGGAAAAAGCCTTTACTTCGTGTCCGATCGCGGCGGCGCGCAGAATATCTGGGTTCGTCCCCTTGACGGCGACGCCCGCCAGGTCACTCAATTCCGCGATGGCCGGGTGCTTTGGCCCTCCATCACTCCCGATGGCAAGAGCATCGCCTTCGAGCGCGATTTCCAAATCTGGAAACTGGACACGGCGAGCAAGCGTGCAACTCAAGTTCCCATCGCCCGCATGGGCGCGCCCGCCGGTCTTGGCATCGAACACCTCAGAATGGATGGCCGCTTTCAGGAAATGGCCCTCTCGCCCGACGGCAAGAAAGTCGCCTTTGCGGTTCATGGTGAAATCTTCGCCGCTTCCGCCAAGGATGGCGGCGACGCCCAGCGCATCACCTTCACTCCGGAAGCTGAATCAGAGGTTTCCTGGTCGCCAGACAGCCGCCAACTCGTGTATGTTTCCGATCGCGGCGGCTCCACTCACGTTTTTCTCTACGATTTTTCCAGCAGCGCGGAAACTCAACTTACTTCCGGAAATCACAACGATACGTTTCCGCGATTTTCTCCGGACGGCAAGCAAATCGCCTTCGAGCGCGATGGACTGGAATTGATCGCCTTCGATCCGGCCACAAAGCGGGAACATTCGCTCTCCAAGGGACATTTCGATCGCCCGCCGTTCGGCAACACGCGTTCCTTCACCTGGTCGCCCGATAGTAAATGGATCGCATTCGTGCAAGTGACCAACCGCGGGTTCCGCAATGTTTTCGCCGTTCCAGCTTCCGGAGGCGCCGCGCAGCCCGTCAGTTTCCTGGGAAATGTGTTTAGCGGCAGCGTTGCATGGAGTCCCGACGGCGCCTATCTTCTCTTCGAAACTTCCCAGCGGACCGAGCCAGCGGAAGTCGCGCGCGTCGACTTGATTCCCCGCGCCCCAAAATTCCGCGAAGATCAGTTCCGCGAACTCTTCAAACCGGAAATGCCAAAACAATCTCCCCCGGCCGAAGCGTCCACTCCGGCGCAAACAGATGAATCCAAATCTCCGGCCGCCGCAGCCGATAAGGAAAAGGACAAGGAGAAGAAAACCGCCGCTCAGCCCGTCGAAATTGTCTCTGAAAATATTCGCCGCCGGCTTACCCTGCTGCCGATCGGCCTGGATTCTGGAGATCCAACCATCAGCGCCGATGGCAAGTGGCTGTTGATTACCGGCGAAACCGCGGGCCAGCAGAATCTCTACGTTTACTCCCTGGATGAGCTTGCCAAGGAACCGCCCGTGGCCCGCCAACTCACTTCCACTCCGGCGCGCAAATCCAACGCCCAATTTTCGCCGGATGGAAAGGAAGTTTATTACCTCGAGGGCGGCTCGATTCACATCGTCACGGTTGAGAATCGCCAGGCGCGAGGCTTGCCCGTGTCCGCGGAAATGGACGTGGATTTCGCCCAGGAAAAAAACGAAATGTTCGAGCAATCCTGGCGCTACCTGCGCGATAACTTCGCCGATCCGGAATATAACGGCGCCGATTGGAACGCGGTTCACGCCGAATTCGCTCCGCGAGTTGCCGCGGCCGCGAAGCCCGACGAAGTCCGCCGCCTGCTCAATTTGATGGTGGGCGAACTGAATGCTTCGCATCTCGGAGTTTCCGCGCCTCAGGGCACAAATCAAACCACCGATGGCCAATTGGGCCTGGATTTTGACCGCCATGAATATGAAACCAGCGGCATGCTCAGGATCACGCACCTGGTGCCGTTCGGCCCTGCCGATCTGGCAAAGGATATTCACACCGGAGATTTCCTGGTGGCGGTCGAAGGGAAGCCAGTCGACCCTCCCGTAAATCTGCACTCTCTGTTGAACCACACCATCGGGAAACGCATTGTGCTGAAGATATTTGCAGCTTCGAATGGAAAGGCTTTGCATGAAGTCGTGGTCAAGCCGGTGAATGAGAATACGGAAAAGGGATTGCGCTACCGCGAATGGGTCGAGGAGCGCCGCGCTTACGTAGATCGCGCCAGCGGAGGAAAGCTGGGCTACGTCCACATGGTGAACATGTCCGGCGACGCGTTGGAACAGCTCTACGTGGATCTGGACGCGGAAAATCAGTCGAAGCAGGGAGTGGTGGTCGACGTTCGCAACAACACCGGCGGTTTCGTCAACGTCTATGCCATCGACGTGTTGTCGCGCCGCGGTTACCTGCACATGACACCGCGCGGCTTTTCCACGTTTCCCGCGCGAACCGAACTTGGCCAGCGCGCGCTGGAGTTACCAACGATTCTGGTCACCAATCAACATTCGCTTTCCGATGCCGAGGATTTTTCCGAAGGCTACAGGACGCTGAAGCTGGGAACCATCGTGGGAGAGCCCACCGGCGGCTGGATCATCTATACGGGCGGCACTACATTGATCGACGGTTCCAACTTGCGCCTTCCCTTCATCAGAATCACGGCCGCGGACGGCACCCCCATGGAAATGCATCCCCGGCCCGTGGATATTCCCGTTGTCCGGCCGATCGGAGAAAGTTACACAGGTTTGGACTCACAACTGGATGCAGCAGTAAAAGAGTTGTTAAAGCAGCTCAACGCCAATTCGAAGTAGTAGCACAGCCACTCCTGGCTGCGTGCCGATCTGCTACATAGGGGAGAACGAGCCGCCCAACCGGGGTCGCCGAAGTTTTGGAATTAGGCATCCCCTGCGAGCATTCGCAATTCAAGAAATGCCTCTATACGCCAAACACAAACCGGGAAATGGCGCGCCGCCCGCAGCGGGAATGCAGGCCTTGCGCCACGCCATGGTGGAACAGCAAATTTTCCGCCGCGGCGTCGTCTCTCCCAGAGTGCTTGAAGCCATGAGGTCCGTCCCCCGCCACGAATTCGTTCCCGAAGAGCACCGCTCGGAATCCTATTCCGATAAGCCTTTGCCCATCGGCGAGGGCCAGACGATTTCACAGCCCTTCATGGTTGCGGCGATGACTGCAGCACTGGAATTGACGGGCAATGAGCGCGTGCTGGAAATCGGCACGGGCTGCGGATATCAAGCCGCGGTGCTCTCAACCTTGGCGCGCGAAGTATATTCGATCGAATTGCTGCCTTCGCTCGCCACCGCGGCTCGCGAACGGTTGGCGCGCCTCGGATACCTCAATGTGCGCATCCGTGCGGGGGACGGGACGCTGGGATGGCCGGAAGCGGCGCCGTTCGATGGCATTCTGGTCACGGCCGCGGCTCCCTCGATTCCGCCGCCCTTGCAAGATCAACTGGCGGAAGGCGGGCGCCTGGTCATCCCCGTGGGCTCAGCCGAGTATCAGCACCTGCGCCGCATCGTGAGACACCACGGCAAATGGATCGAACAAAACCTGTTCGATTGCCGGTTCGTCCCCCTGATTGGCCGCTACGGCTGGCCGGACCGGCCCGCGTGATGGATTCCCCGCCCGAGCTTTCCATCATCATCCCCGCGTTCAACGAAGAAAATCGCCTTCCCCGTGCGCTTCAACGGATCGGTGAATACCTGGCTGCGCGGCCGTCGCTGACCGCGGAACTTTTGGTGGTCGATGACGGATCGACGGATGGAACCGCGCGCGTCGTGAAGGAATCATTCCCACAAATGCCGAATCTGCGGCTGATCTCGAATGGGCGTAACCGCGGCAAAGGCTTCAGCGTAAAACACGGAATGCTCGAAGCCCGCGGGCGCATTGCCCTGTTCACCGACGCCGATCTTTCCGCTCCCATCGAAGAGGCGGACAAATTATTCCTGGCATTGAAGACATGCGACTATGCCATCGGCTCCCGCGCCATTGACCGCAGCCTGATTTCCGTGCGGCAATCCCGCCTGCGGGAAAACGCTGGGATTATTTTCAATGCGATTGTCCGCGTGATGACCGAAGTGCAGTTCGAGGACACCCAGTGCGGCTTCAAAGCCTTCCTGCGCGAACGCTCGCGCATTATTTTCGAACAGCAGCGCATCGAAGGCTTCGGTTTCGACCCGGAAATTCTCTATCTCGCCTGGCGCCACGGATTGAAGGGAGCGGAAGTCCCCGTGCGCTGGGCCCACGACCCCGCCACTAAGGTTCACGTCGTGCGCGACAGCATCCGCATGTTCGCCGACCTGTTCGTAATCCGCTGGAACTGGCTCCTCGGCCGCTATCCCAGAAAACGTCCCTCGTCGCGCTAATCAACCAGTAGCACAGCCACTCCTGGCTGTGAGCCAGCCGCAGGTTGGCTTTTTTTGTATTGCGCAACAATCCCGGAATCGCCAATCTCCGGATTGGCGCAGGTATTTGCGTGCAACGGGCAGAAAGTCATCCCGAGCGGAGCGAGGGATCTCGAGTAATTCCCAAATACTTGAGAAAAACTCAACTTCAACCAAAGCTGGTGAAGGTTTCCCGATCCTACTTCGCCGGTTGCGCCGTAGGCGGCAGAATGCCGTTCAGCCGCAAATACATCGCGGCAGCGCTGTAATGATCGGCAAAATCATTCGTTAGCGCCATCATCGCGCCGGCCCGCGAAGCAGTCCGCGTTCCGAAAAGCGTCAGCGTCTCTCCCAGATTCGAATCGTCCACCTTGCTCAGCGTCTCCGTGCAAAAATCAAAAGAAGCCTTCAGCGCGCCAACCAGCTTGTCCTTGGGATCTTTATCCGTAACCTTCGAGCCTTCGGGTGCGGCCACTCCCGAAATTTTCGAGCAAAGCAGAAAATTCGAACCGGACATGTGCGCCACCAGATGGCTGAACGTCATTTGCTCCGGCGTGGGATGGTAACTGTATTTATCCGCTGGCATGGCGTCCGCCGCGGCCACCATGATCTTGGAAAATCGCGCCACGCTTTGCTTCACCGCGCTGCTCACCGGATTCGTTTCCGTCTTTGCTTCTTGCGCGCCGGCCGCCAGCGGGAAAATCACCGCCGCCACGGCGATCAAATAAAATTTCCTCATTTTCATTTCTCCTTGAAAAATCCGGCAGCCAGCATAATCCGGTATCCCTTCCAGCACAACTTCCACCCCCTTTCCCCGGCCGGATTCCCCAGGCCCTGCCTGGGAATTGTTTCCATCGGGCTATTACACTTTACGTCACAAAGTACTTGACGGCCCGCCCGCCCGGCGTACACTGGCTTCATGGCTATCGCCAAGCCGCTTCGCTCTTCGCAAGCCGGGCAGCCCATCGCTCTCGATGCGCACGCGCGCGACAATCTCCGCTATATCCGCGAGACCATGGAACGCGCCTCTTCGTTCACCGCCGTTCCGGGCTGGGGCGGAATCGCCTTGGGTATCACCGCTCTTGGCGCCGCGGCCGTCGCCTCTCGCCAGAATTCGGCTCAAGCCTGGCTGATCACCTGGATGCTTGAAGCCGCTGTTGCTACCGCAATCGCCGGATGGACCACGCTCTCCAAGGCCCGCTCGGCAGGTGTGCCGTTGCTTTCCGGGCCCGGGCGCAAATTCGTGCTCAGCTTTTCTCCCTCCGTTTTCGTGGCAGCGCTGCTCACCGTCGTTTTGTACCGTGCCGGATTTACGGGCGCGATTGCGGGAATGTGGCTGTTGCTCTACGGCGCGGGCGTGATGACCGGCGGAGCATTCTCAATCCGCATCGTCCCGTTGATGGGCCTCTGCTTTCTGGTTCTCGGGGCTGTGGCGCTTTTTTCTCCAGCGTCCTGGGGAGATGGATTTCTGGCCGCTGGTTTTGGCGGCTTGCACATTATTTTCGGAGCGGTGATTGCCAGGAGGTTTGGTGGCTAAGCAGGGAGCATTGCGATCCGAGCGTGAACGCGAGCGCGAACCGAAGGCGCCCTCCCCGCGGCGAAATCGCGCCGCGGCGGAAACTCCCGCTCGGGATCTAAATCGCCTGATTCACGAGCGAACTCGCCTGGGCATCATCAGCGCCCTGGCCGTGAATTCTTCGCTCACCTTCGGAGAGTTGAAGGATTTGCTACGCGCCAGCGACGGCAACCTCAGCGTCCACGCGCGAAAATTGGAAGATGCAGGCTACATTTCCTGCTCCAAATCCTTTTCAGGCCGCCTGCCCAGGACGGAATACCGCCTGTCCGCCGCCGGGCGCAAGGCGCTCGAGCGCTACCTGGACCACATGGAATCCCTGATTCGCGCCACGCGCGAAGGCTGAAACCGCGGCCGAAAATTTTTTGGGCCTTATACTTTATGGAGAAGAGTACTTTGAATAATAGACCCCGAAGCGGATTGCACGTCGCAATTTTAATGGATGGAAACGGCCGCTGGGCCGCCGCCCACGGCTGGCCCCGCTCCGCCGGACACTGCGCCGGAGTGGACGCCGTGCACCGCGTGGTCCGCGCCGCCCCCGAACTGGGCATCGGCACTCTCACCTTGTACGCGTTTTCTTCCGACAACTGGCAGCGCCCCGAATTGGAAGTCGCCACCCTTCTGGGCCTGCTCGAGGATTACCTGCGAACTGAAGCCGAACGATGTGCCGCCCACGGCGTGCGCGTGCAGGTAATCGGCCGCCGCGACCGCCTCACTCCATCCCTCGCCGCTGCCATCGATTCCGCCGAGCAAATCACATCCAGTGGCCGCATGCTCGACCTTCGCATCGCCATCGATTATTCCGCGCGCGAAGCAATTCTGCGCGCCGCCTGCTGGATGCTCTCCAGCCTCGAAATCACCCAACAAGAATTCGCCCGCCTGCTCGGCCGCGTCACTCATGCCGGCGGCCCTGTACCCGACGTTGACCTGGTCATCCGCACCGGCGGCGAACGCCGCCTCAGCGATTTTCTTTTATGGGAGTCCGCCTACGCCGAGTTGATCTTCACATCCAAAATGTGGCCCGATTTTACCGCCGAAGATCTGCGCGCCGCCGTTCAGGAATATTCCACCCGCGAGCGCCGCTTCGGCCGCGTTCCCGAATTGCCCCTCGAACCGCAACAAGAAGCTCCGCCGCACCTCATGCTCCACGACGTGCGCCGCAAACTCGCCGGCTAATCCTGCTTCGCCAACGAATCCAAGCCCTGGCGGTCTGGCCGGGTGTACCGCTTGTGCGAATCAAGCGCGATGTGCTCACTCATGCGCCAATCGTTTCTTCCCGGTTTTCCCACGGCAGCCTGGCGCAGTAGGCAGGAGCCGCGCTTTCACATTGTCATTCCGGGTCAGGCCGATGAAGCCGGCCTGGCGAGGAATCACGAACATCCTGCCCGCAACGTACCCGAGTTTTTCTTTCACGCACTTCGTTCGCTGCTGAACGTTTCGTTGATGTGTCCGCTAAAAAACACCGGCAGAACTCAACTCTGCGGAAATAAAAGAAGGCTGATCCCCAGCGCCAGAATCACCGCCGACACAATGCGCCGGAAAATGGATTCCGGAATCTTGTGAAGCACGCGCGCTCCAACCACCGTCCCAATTAACACGCCAATCGTTCCCAGCGCCACCAGCGGCCAGATCTGCAGCACCGGCCCGCGGTCCGCAACGGCGTAGACGGGCATCCGCGCGAAATCCACCAGCAACGCGATCGCCGTCGCCGTCGCCACAAACGCTTCCTTGCGAACGTCAAATCCCAACATCGCTGCCGAGCGAATCCCGCCTTGGTTTCCCACCATCCCGCCGAGCACTCCGGAAACCGCTCCGGCAATCCACGCGCCGCGCTGCCCGAACCGCAGCCGTTTGGAAAGTCCGGTCACTCCCAAGCCACCGGCAAAAATCAGCAATGCCGCCAGCGCATAGGTAAGCAAATGGCTGCTCGAACCGGCATGAATCAGCGCTCCAGCCAAGGCGCCCAGGGCGCTGGTCACGCCGAATGTCCACAAAACATGGCGATCCACATATTGCCGCGTAATCCACAAACGCAACGCCGTCCCCGCGATGTGCGGAATGGATACTGCTGCAACCGCGATTTTCGTCCCGGTCTGCACTGCAAGCAATGGCGTAAGAATGCTTCCGATTCCAAATCCGGAGACCGACGCAATGCCGCCCGCAATGATTGCGATAAACGTGAATAATATTTTGAAGTTCATTCCCCGCCGATTGGAACAGGATTGCGGATTCTATCACCCGCTCGCCCAATAATCTCCCACTCGAAACAAACTCCCATGCACAGATCCGGTCCGAATGTAGGGGCCGGCTTCGATTGGCCGTGCGAAGCTTGCGCTCTGATAGCTTCTATTAGGCCGATTCCTCGCCTGCCGCTACGAACTGTAGGGGCCGGCTTCAGCCGCGCCCTCTTTGCGCTCTGACGTTTCCGCCTCCCCGGGCGTCTAATCCATTGGAAGCAACAGAATGAATGCGATTCAGGCGCTGGTTCCGCTGCTCGACGTTACAATGGGCCGCCATCAACCTGCCCGGGAGAAATCCCAGGAGAAATATTTGACGGGTCCTGATTCCTCTCCGCCGCCCGGTGCGCACACGAATGCGGCTGCTCAGCTTGGCGCCCGCTCGATCGGCGATGCCAAACTGGCGGAGGCGTGTCGCCGCGGCAGTCTCGACGCCTACGAACAGCTTTACCTGCTCCACGGCGCGAAGATGAAAAGCATTGCGCGACAGCAACTCGGCACCACTCACGATGCCGAAGATGTAGTGCAGGAAGTGTTCCTGAAGATTCATCGTTCGATTGATAGCTTTCGGGGACAGTCGGCGTTTTCCACCTGGATCTACCGCATCCTGCTCAATGCCTGTTACGACGTCCGCAGGCGGCGCATGCGCCATCCCGAAACGCCCGAGGAGGAACTCGCCGGCCCGGATGGAACATTTGATCTTCCAGCGCCCCGGCCCGATCATCCGTTGCGCATGGCGCTCGATCGTTGCGTCGCGCGCTTGAACGATGACCAGCGCGAAGTATTTTTACTTTTCGAAGTGGAAGGATTTTCGCACGCCGAGATTGCGGAAATCATGGAAATCAGTGAAGCGGCCTCGAAGAATCGTCTGTATCAGGCGAAAGTGCAATTGCGGCAGTGGCTCAGCGAGCCGGGAATGCCCAAAGCGAGCGGCCGTGTTTAACGTGATGGGATTGATTGTAGGGGGACCGGGCCAAGGAGTGGAGAAACAATGAAGATCGAGTGCAACGATCGCGAAAACGTTCTGCGCAATCAGGTGCCGGCGGAGATGCAAGCCCTCGCCGCGCACGCTGACAATTGTTCGGCTTGCGCGCAAGAACTTCGAATGTGGAACGACATCTCTTCCGCGGCGCGAACCATGCACACGGAATGGGACAGCCCTTCTCTATGGCCGAAGATTCGCCGCTCGCTCGAAGCGGAAACGCAAACCGCTCCGGGGCAATCCTCATGGAATATTTCGCGCTGGTTGCGTTTTCCTGGCCTTCAATGGCAGGCGGCGGTGGCTGTGTTGGCGCTCGCGTTGCTTACAACCATTGGAGTTTGGTACGCACGCGGCGGGCGGCCTTCATTCTTCGCGCGCAAATCAAACGTAACCGTTACTCCCCAGGCGCAGCGCCGCTTAATGACCGAGCAAGCCGTGCAGGAAGCAGACAACGCCGAAGCCGCCTATTTGAAATCCATTGATAAACTTTCCGCGCTGGCCGAGCCGAGACTCGATCATCCCGCCACCCCGCTGATGGCCAGCTATCGCGAAAAATTATTATTGCTCGATTCCGCCATCGCCGAATGCCGCTCCAATATTGACAGGAATCAATCGAACCCGCGCTTGCGCCGCGAATTGCTTTCCATCTACCAGCAGAAACAACGCACGCTCGAAGAAGTGGTCCAGGAGGAATAGGATGCGCCGCCCCAGTCCGATACGCGGGAAAATGTTGGCTCGCTGGCTCCCCGTGATTGTTTTTGCGAGCGTGAGTGCTCTCTGCGCGGCGTCCAGCGCCGCGGCCCGGCCGCGCGATCCGCAAGAAGAGGTGACGCGCACGTTCGACCAGACTGTCACGCTCGGCTCAAATCCGTCCGTGCGCCTCGATCATCGGCTGGGCAGCATTCAGATTCATACCAGTCCGGGCCGCAATGTGCGCGTCATCGCCAATATTCACGTGTCCGCTTCGTCGCGTTCCGAAGCCGAAAGTTTTGCGGACCACGTCAAAATCAACATGCATCTCGCCGGCAGTCTTTCCATTCACACGGAATATCCCGATTCCGGCCGGGGCTTGGATTCCGGCCATCGCAATATTTCTTTTTCGGTGGATTACAACATTGAAATGCCGGAAGACGTTCCGCTCACCATCAAGAACAGCTTCGGGGACGTTTCGATCACCGGCCTGAAGTCCACCAGCGACGTGAATAACAGCCACGGCCAAATAGTTTTCCGCGATGGCCGCGGAAATCAACGATTGGAAAATTCCTTCGGCGGAATCGAGCTCTCCAACAACGCCGGAGACGCCATCGTTGTCAACACCAATGGATTTGTGCACGTCACTCACGTCGAAGGTTCGCTCGATCTGCGCAATCGTTTTGGCGAAGTCACCGCCAACAATGTCGGCCATCGCACCACCATCGCGAATAGCAACGGCAACGTGGCGGTGGTCGAAGCGAATGGCCCGGTCACCATCACCAATGGATTCGGCTCGGTGCGCGCCGAAAATATTCAAGGCGAATTATCCGTCCGCAACGGCAATGGCGAAGTGAACGCTCATGAAATTAATGGCGCCGCCGACTTGTCCACTTCCTTCGCCGCGATTCATTTCTCGAATATTTCCCAGCGCCTCACCTGCACCGGAACAAATTCCAGCGTATCTGGATCAAGGGTTGGCGCTGCCGCAACCATACGGACTACCTTCGGCACGGTCGACCTGAAAGATATCGGCGGCCCGGTGGAAATCGATGATTCCAACGGAAAAATCTTGCTGCGGTCCGTGGGTGGCGCCGCGCAACTCAGAACTTCTTTCGGTTCCATCGACGCTGCGGTGATCGGCGGCAGCGCGGTCGTCTCCGATTCGAATGGCTCCGTCACCCTGGCCAAGGTGGCCGGAAGCGCGGAAGTGCGCAATTCTTTCGGAGCAGTCGTGCTAACCGGAATTCGCGGTCCTGCTCGGGTGGTCAGCGGAAATGGCAACGTCACCCTCGACGATATCGGCGGCGAAGCCTTCGTGAAAGCCGGGTTCGGGCTCGTTCGCGCCGGACATATCAATGGCTCTCTCACCGTCGAAAATTCCAACGGAGGCGTCGAAGCCTCGGGTGTTCAGGGCGCGGCGAATGTGCACACATCTTTTTCATCCGTTACTCTGAGCAATATCGCGGGCGGCATCGAAGTGGACAATCAAAATGGCTCCGTGGAAGTCTCGGCGGTCCCGGTGAAAGCGGGCGAATGCAACAATATTTCGATTCGTACTTCGTTCTCGCCGATTCGCGTCTATCTTCCGCCCGAAGCCAATTTCCGTGTCAGCGCGCACACTTCGTTTGGCCACGTCCAAACGGATTTTCCAATTTCGGTCAGCGGCTCTCTGGGAAATGATTCGATCGAAGGCGTAATCGGCAACGGCGCCTGCGAATTAAAGCTCAACAACAGCAGTTCCAGCATCGAAATCCTGAAAGCGCGCGCCACCCGCTAGCGTCCCGGACCAGAAATTCGTCATAAATTTCTTAGGGGCCGGATCGTGTAGCGCCACCCTTAAGGGTGGCATCTTTACTTTCATCCATTTGGCCCGTTCGCCCGCCACATCGAAAATGCTTTCTTCAGCACTCGCGTGGCCGCCGGCGTCAGCGAATATTTTTCCAGATCCTCTTCGCGCACCAGGGCCACGTCCGTAGTATCGCCGCCGGCTCGCGGCGTGCCGGAAACGGCCCGGCACAAATAATCCAATATCACGAAATGATATTGCGCCCTCCCGCCGTCATCCAGAAAAATGCGCTCGAATACTTCGATCAATTCCACCACGCGCACTTCCAGTCCAGTCTCCTCCAGCAGTTCGCGCTGCACTCCTTCCACAAGCGTTTCGCCTACCTCCAACTTCCCGCCCGGAATGGACCATTCGCCTTCCAGCGGCGGGCTGCCGCGGCGAATCAACACCGCATGCTCATCCTCGATCACCACGCCGCCCACCCCCACTATCGGACGGCTCGGATATTCGCGCGACTCCATCTCCCCCCCCCGCCTCCATTAACTTCCACATCATTCGTCCGGGAAATTCTTGACAGCTGGGGTATATAATACGCCCTTCGGTTGGCGGCTCAGTTCGTGAAGGAGGATTTCGCTAATGATTCGATGTCCGGGATGCGACGCCGAAATTGACATGGATGAAGACGAGGTGGAGGAAGGCGAGATCCTGACCTGCCCGGAGTGCGACATCGAGCTCGAGGTAGTTCAGATTCACCCCGTCCATCTCAACATCATCTCCGAGGAAGAAGAAGAGGAAGACGAAGAGGAGGAGGACGACGAAGAGAGCAGCGTGGTGGAATCGGAAGAGGACGAAGAAGAGTAACTCTCTCACTGTTCGCCCCGGCATCTTTTCCGCTCGCTCCTTCATCCTAAGTATGCGAGACGTGACTTCCGCAGCCCTTTTCGTTTGTGCTCTGCTTGCGTGCTCCACGCCGGCCGCCTCCGGTGGTGTGGCGTTCAGCGCGAACGCTGCCGTGCGTGCCACCGCGCAGAAAAGCAAAGCGGAGCAGTACGCGGAATCGTTCCTTCTCTACGGAAATGTTTACACCGATCAGGGAATCGCGCTGCCCGGAGCGGAAGTAAAAGTGCGGCGCGAGGACCAGAAGAAGCCCAAGTGGGAATCCTATTCCGACGATCGCGGCGAATTCGCGATTCGCGTTCCTCCCGGTCCCAAATACGAAGTCACCATCAAAGCCAAAGGCTATGCGCCATTAGTTCAAATGCTCGATACCTGGCAAAAGGGAAACCGCTTGGATTCGTCCTTCAAAATGCAACGCGCCGCTGGAGCCAAAAAGTGAAACGCTCTTCGATCCTGCTGGTATTTTTGCTCACGTTCATTTTTGCAATGTCCGCTGGCGCGCAAGATAAAAAAGGCGACCAGCAACTACGCACCGTTCACGGCAGTGTTTTGGATAAAAGTGAAAATCCCGTAACGAGCGCCGTCGTCTATCTGAAAAATTCGAAAACTCTCTCGGTAAAAACTTATATCTCCGATGATTCCGGCCGCTATCGTTTCAGCGGGCTCGACGTCAACGTGGATTATGAAATTTACGCCGAGCATGGCGATATGGCCTCAGCCGAGCACACAATTTCCAGTTTTGACGACCGCAAAGACATTCCGCTCACCTTGAAGCTGAACAAGAAAAAAGAAAATCGCTAGCCGGCGTTTCGGCTTCTCAGCTCGCGAAAAAATGTGTGAAAGACGTCATTCTGAGCCCGCCTCAGGCGGGCGAAGAATCTCTCTTAGTTTTAAGCCTTACGGAGTGAATAGCGATTCTTTACGAGGCAGTTTCGAATTCTCCGCCAGTAGACTTTTTCCGCAAGCTGTTCTGCGCCACCGCTGGCGCCCCGCTCAGTCCTCCGCATCAAGCACTCCTCTGATTTGCTTTCCGGCTGCCCGGAGCCGCCACGCGAATTGCCGCCGGCAAAATTTCAAATTCCACCGGAGTCTCTCCCAGGATTTCCCCGTCGCCATGCACCAGCGCCGGGCGATCCGTCCGCAGAGTCATCCGCCGCGCCCTGTATCGGTAAATTTCCGGCCAGCGCAAATCGCCGGTGCGCAGCAAAATGGGGAGCGCCTCCAGCAGCCGCGTCCAGGGAATTTCCCTGACCAGCGCAACATCGAACCAACCATCGTCCATTTCCGCCGCCGGAGCAATTCGAAATCCCGAGCCATACCACGGCGAATTCGCCACCGCCGCCAAAAGAATCTTTCCCGCCCATTTTTCGGTTCCCGAATCCGTCTCCATCCCAGCTTCCACCGTAAGCGATTTAAATCTCAAAAACGACCAAAGCGCTCCGGCAAGATACCGCGTCACGTGCGGCATGCGGCGCAGTCGCGTATTGGCCAGCAGCGCAGCCTCCGCATCCATCCCCACGCCCCCCGCTCCCACATACACCGCCGATTTCCCTCCGGCAAAAGTGGCTCGAATCACATCAATCGCCCGCGGCGCCGACTTCAAAAACACGTGAGCCGCGGCCACCGCATCCTTGGGAATCCCCAGCGCCTCCGCAATATCATTCCCATTCCCCGCCGGAAAAAATCCCAGCACCACATCCAATCCCAAGGTAGCTTCCACCAAATGATGAAACGCTCCATCGCCTCCCAAAGCCACCACAGCCCGATAACCGCCCCGCGCCGCATCAGCAGCCCGCCGCCGAAAATCATCCGCACTCTGCGACCGCACGATTTCCACTCGCGCATTGCAGCCCGAAAAATATTTCGCAACCTCACCCTCCGCGAGCAAAGCGCGACCTCCGCCAGCCGCAGGATTAACAATCACCAAAGTCTCCGCCCGCACCCAAGCCATCCTCTCGCCCATGTAGGGGCCGGCTTTCGTTTACCCTGAACTCCGAAGGGCGGTGGGAGTTTACCCCAATGAACTTCATCGGGGCGTCCCGACGTTTTCTGTCGGGAAGCCGCGCCCGCTCTTCTTCATTGTATTGTCTTCGGCCCAACCGCCAAACCAAACCGCCCCTATTCCCACGCGTCGGCGATTCGCAAAAAGCCAGCAATCGCAACAGGGCGACCGGGGATCAGAATTACCTTGACAAACTCGCGGAACAACTGTAAGTTCAGTTTATACTGAAATGACAGACACAACTAAATCGCAACTTTCGCCGGTGGCCCAGAAATTCATTCTTCACTGGGGCGAGATGGGGACTCGCTGGGGAATCAATCGAACCGTGGCCCAGGTTCACGCGCTTTTGTTTCTCTCGCCGGAACCGCTGAATGCCGAGGAGATTGCGCAAACCCTGTCGGTGGCACGGTCGAACGTGAGCACCAGCCTGCGGGAACTGCAGGCGTGGCGCATCGTGCGCGAGGTGTCTGTATTCGGGGACCGCCGGCAGCACTTCGAATCGATGAAGGACCTTTGGGAAATGTTCCGGGTGATTCTGGAAGAACGGAAACGAAGGGAGATCGATCCCACGATCACCGTGCTGCGAGAATGCGTGGCGGAAGCAGGAGAGGGTACCGCGCGTGAAACGCATGCGCGAAAGCGGCTTTCCGAAATGCTTGATTTCTTTCTGACAACAAGCGCGCTCTATGACGAGTTCCGGAATCTTCCTCCGGCGGCAACCCGGGGCATCGTGAAAATTCGTGGCCGGATCCGGAAGTTGTTCCGGGCATAGGTGGACTGCGGGGGCGGGAAGCCGCCCTTTTTTGAGCCTTTATGATTTCTCTTAGTTCAGAAATAACTGACAGCAAAGGAAGACGGGCGCGCCGTGGCTGGCTGTTCTTCGACGGCGATTGCGTCTTCTGCGCTTCCCTCTCGCGGTGGGCCGGCCATGTGCTTGGTCTGCGCGGCTACGGCGTGGCGGCTTTGCAGGATCCGCGCGTTCAGGATTTGCTGGCGTTGCCTGCTGATCAACTTCTGCTGGAGATGCGTGTGCTGACGACGGAGGGCCGGCAAATCGGTGGCGCTGATGCGTTGGTTTTTCTGGCGCGTGAAGTGTGGTGGACTTGGCCGCTTCACGGATTGGCACAACTTCCGGGAATGCCACGGCTCTTGCGCTCGGGGTACTGCTGGATTGCGCGGCACCGCCAATGCGCAGGCGGGATGTGCTCTCGCCAACCAGGTTCCGTTCGCCCCGAACAAGAAGGACAACCCACAGGGAGGTAATTTGAAATGAGCGCTGAACTGATGTTCGTTGCCGGTTTGCTAATGACGCTAGTTTCCGCACTGTTCGTGGTGACCTACCTGCGCGCCCACCTGAAATTGATATTGATCGATCTTTGCGGAACGCCGGAGCGAGCCGGATTTTGGACGGCCTTTACGAATGTAACTTTGCTGCTGGTTCCCGCGATCTTTGCGCTGAGATATCGCCCTGAGGCTGGATCGTTTCCATCGTTGGTGTTTGAGTTGTCCGCGCAACTCGAGAACGCGCTGATCGGCCTAGTCTGCACAGTGGTTGTGCTTGGAATAGTCCTGAATAGTTCCATCCGGCGATACGACGCGGCAGGCATCGCGGCGCGAGAGAAGCCTACGGCATAGAGCTTGGAACGAACGCGGAATGGATTGTTTTGGTTATGTGTCGCGCCTATGGCGCTGGATTCGGATGAGATAGATGGGTTTCGGTTTGGCAGCGGATGCCGCGGATCGTGTTGAAAACAAGGCATCGCTATGCCGGCAGAGCCAGTTGTTGCAGTGCTACCAGTGCCAAAAGGAGGATAGCCATGGGTCATTTGGTTCCATTAATTTGGATAGCGGGAGCAATTCAATTGGTGGATGCCGTCGTGAATCTGGCGCTGCCCGGAAGGATCCACACACGTGAAAATCTGGATCGAGTGTCGCCGCTTGTGCGGCAGGTTTTCTGGTCCCATTGGGCATACATCATGCTTGTGTTGCTGATTTTTGGTGTGATGTGCATTTTTTTTGCACCCGATTTGGCAGGGGGCAGCATGCTGGGCCGAATTATGAGCGGCGCTCTGGCAATTTTCTGGGGACTCCGCGTCCCAATACAGTTGTATTGGTTCGACGCCGAATTCCGACGGCAAAACCGACTTGCCGACGTGAGCTTTATAGTTGCTTCGATGTACTTAGCGATTGTGTTCGGATTTGCCTCCGCAGGGGTAGGCCGATGAACGAGCCGGCCGAGAGTGAGATTTCCATTCTGGCATTCAGTTTTGGAACTGTGTCGGCAGTCTGCGCATGGTTGAGTGTTTTGATGTGGTGCGCGATAGTTGTTGGTTCGATTGTGCGGCGTTTCTGGCTTGGGCCGATCGAGGTTTTCTTTCTCTTGGCGCCTTTGGTTACTGTTCCCTTGGGTTTCCGGGTTGTCCGTCGTTTATTTGGTGAATTCTCGCCGCTTGGGCGATTTGTGGTTTCTGTGCTTCCATTTGGGGCGATCCTGGCGGCTGCATCGTTTTGGCCTCCCGCTGGGCGAGTTGCGGCCGCTCTCGCAATGGGCTGGCTTCTAGTTTGTGGGCTGGCAGCTCTTGACGGGCTTGGGCGGCTTCTTCGCGGCGGATATCGCTCCGTCGAAGGACTCTGCATTTCTGCAGGTTTTATTTATTTGGCGGTGGGAGGTGCATGGTTGGTTCTTTCTCGATCAGGGACCACGCCAATGCATTTTGCGGAACCGATCATATTGTTGACCGCAGTTCATTTCCATTTCACGGGATTCGCGTTACCAATTATTGCGGGCGCGACGGGCCATGAATGGCGAGCGCACCAGCCGATCGCAGATTCGACTGTGCAAAGAATCGTTCTTCGATTTGCGGCGACGGGCATTATCGGTGGACCTCCCATCGTTGCCGCGGGTTTTGTATTGGAGTCCGCGTTGTTGAAACTCGCCGGCGCCGTGGTGATAGCTGTGGCGTCCGTGGGACTGGCTGGGTTACTGCTGGGTTTGTTGCCGATGATTCGGCCGGGGGCGGCGAAGCTTTTGCTGGGGGTCTCTGCAGTGTCGCTGGTCGCAGCGATGATTTTGGCTGCAGCCTACGCGGTTGGCGAGTTCACTGAGCGCTATTGGCTGCTGATTCCGCGGATGGCGGGGATACACGGAACTGCGAATGCACTGGGATTCACTCTGTGCGGACTATTGGGTTGGAGTTTGGCTGTTATGAAAAACAAGCGCGCGCAGCCACAATAAAAATCATCGGGATGCAGAAATCACACAGCAGCAGCGTCCCGATTGAAGGCATCGGGACACACAGAACGTGCCCCCGCGAAGGCCGTGGCGATGCGTTGGAGTGCGAGGAGAAAGAAGTGGTGCCGGCGGTGGGACTCGAACCCACGGCCTAGGGATTATGAGACCCTCGCTCTACCTCTGAGCTACACCGGCGCCGGGGAAGCTTTACATGCTACGGGGAGGGTTTGCGAAGTGTCAAGCCGGGATGCGCGGGCGTTGAAGATGTATTTGCGCAAATGCGGCGCGGACTGCTTGAGCTTTTTGAATCATTGGAAATTTAAAGATGCCACCCTAAAGGGTGGCGCTACACGACGGTCCTGAACCGACGTGCCTCACGTGATTCGAAACGGACAGCGGAGTAGTACGTCCGTACCGTTGACCGGCCTCGCAGCTGGACGCTACTTTACCCGAGACAATTAGGAAGAGGCTGTGGCTCCCCCAGGGAGGGGGGTGTGTATCGTTTGGGCACAGTGCCCAAACATTCCCCTCTTGACGGCAGCGGTGTGTTTATACTCCCCCGAGTTGTAGGGAAGTTGTATCTAGACTCGGAGGCAGTATGAAGACGCTAAACGCCTGGACGGCAGTGCTGTTGCTAGTGCTGCTTGTTCTCGCCGGCGCGATGGGTCTGAGCAATCTAGCAGTTGCTCATACCGGATCGCCGGCGCCGCCAACACCCTGGTTAATGGCTCACACGGGCTCACCTGCACCGCCAACGCCGTGGCACACGGGATCTCCCGCGCCGCCAACGCCGTGGCATACGGGTTCACCCGCACCGCCAACGCCCTGGGTTCGGTAAACGGGGTATTCCGGGAGACCGGAAGGGTAGGCCAAGCCCAACTTTCTTAGGAAGGTAAATGCTTGGCCCGCTAGACTATTTGATCTGGATGGTCAGCTTCGCATTAGAAGCGTACGTGGTGGTGTGTTCAATCATCCGCAAGGATTTTTCCCGCTATCTTACCCTGAACTTATACATGATCGTGCTGGCGCTGACGACGGTGGTGCATTTCGTCGTGTTTACAAAATATGGATTCTCGTCGGTTCAATACCGGTATGTTTACTACTACTCCGACTGCATCCTTACAGTGGTGATGTATTTCGCGATCATGCATCTATACCAGCATGTGTTTCGCGAGATGAAAGTGGGACGATACTTGCGCGGGGCCACGGCTCTGTTGCTGGGAGTGACAGCCTGGTTTTCCTATATCGTGGTGCACCACAACACGGACAACATGACCAGCCGGCTGGTGGTGGAACTGGGCCAGAACCTTTATTTTGTGGGCGTGGTTTTGACGTATGTTCTATGGGGCGCGGTGATGAAGCTGCATGAAACCCGGCTGCGGTTGATTCAACTGGTGCTTTCACTGGGCGTATATTTCAGCGCGTACGCGGCGCTTTACGCGCTGCGGAATCTTTTTCCAGATGTTGCTTTTTTCCGGGCGCTGGTGCCGGTGGTGGGGACCTGGTTGCCGCTGGCCTGGGCTTATACGTTTACCAAAGTGCCGGAAAGCGCAAGGCTGGCGACGGCGCGATTGGTGGCGGGGGCGGGAGCGCGATGATCGCGGCATTGATTGGAATATTTTCAATCGCGGCGCTTTTGCAGTTTTTTGTTTCGTATTGCCGGTCGGTGATTGCCGCGTACAGCAAAGTGGAGCTTTCCGATCAGGTGCGCGAGGTGACCGGGATTGGCGCGCAACCGGTGAACGGAGATGAATTCCGGCGCCTGGTTTCGCTGGTGCGGTTGTGTCCCGAGCGCGGCGATGACGGGATGGAAATTCGATTGGTTGGCGCCTACCACGGGATGCTAAGCGGCGCTCGTGGTGCGCTGCGATCAATTGTGCCGGCGATTGCAGCCTGGGCGGAACGGGAGCGCGAACATTGCTCGTATTTTGCCGCAGTGGCGCTGGACCGGCGAATCGCATTTAGCCGGGATTTGCTGGCGCAGCAATCCGCTGAACAGATTTAAACTCCACTCGACAAGTCAATTTTGATCGGGAATCTCGCCATTTTCGCGAGGGCGGTCTCCGTGTGGGCAGCGAACAATTGAATGCGTGCACAGCCAGGAGTGGCTGTGCTACTTGCGCTGGATGGGCAGGCTGCTAACATAGTTGTGGACAGGCGTACGAAGAGCCGCCAACCGCCGTGCGTAAAAAGCTAAGCAAAATTCACGAGTTAATGTTGCAGACGGTTCAACATCACCGGATGATTCGTGCCGGCGAGCGAATCGGCGTGGCTGTTTCAGGCGGGGCAGATTCGGTGGCGCTGCTGCGGCTGCTGGCGGATTTGCGCGCGAAACTGGGAATTACCCTGGTGGTTGCGCATTTTAATCATTTACTGCGCGGCGCGGATTCGGACGCTGATGAAGAATTTGTGGCGGCGCTGGCGCGCGAGCACGAATTGGAATTTGTGGCGGATCGCGAAGATGTTGTGGGGCGGTCGCGCGAAAATCATTGGAATTTGGAGGATGGAGCGCGGAAATTGCGGTATGCGTTTTTCGAGCGGGTGATGGCCGGAGGAAAGGCGAGCCGGATTGCCGTGGCGCATACCGCCGATGACCAGGCGGAGACTGTGCTGGGCCGTTTGATTCGCGGGACGGGGCTTGAAGGGTTGGCGGGGATTTATCCGGTGAACGGATTTGTAGTGAGGCCGCTGATAGATGTCCGGCGCAGTGCTTTGCGGGAATACCTGGCAAAGATTGGACAACCTTGGCGGGAGGACGCCACGAACCTGGACACGCGGCGGATGCGGTCGCGGATTCGCCACCAGTTGCTGCCGCAATTGGAGAATGATTTTTCGGCGGGGATTATCGAGCGACTGGGGACGTTTGCCGAGTTGGCGCGCGAGGAGGGAGTTTTTTGGTCGGCGCTGGTGGAGGATTGTTTTCGGGTTCATGCGAAGAAGGCGGCTCAGGGATATTCCATCGGAGTTTCGGAGTTGCTTAATCCGCTTGCTCGAGAACATGAAGGAAGTGCGGTGAAGGGTTTATTTACCGCAGAGGCGCAGAGGGCGCTGACGGAGCGAGTGATTCGGCGTCTAATGGATGGATTATTCGAAGGTGAGGATGAGAAGCGGCGTGAAATTTCCGCGCGGCACGTGCATCAGGTAGTCCGGCTTGCGCGGGAGAGCTCCAGTGGATGCGCGATTCATCTACCGGGCGCAGTGACGGTGGAAAAGAGTTTCGACCAGCTGAATTTCTTCCGCACGGAGCCGGCCGCAGCGCGGCGAAAAGGGCGCGGAATCAAGGCTGCCACAAGTTTCTTTGAATATGCCGTCGCCGTTCCGGCGCGGGGTTCAGCGGCCATTCATGTTCCAGAAATCGGGCGGCGCTTCCGGCTGAAATTGATTGACTGGCCTTCTCTGGAGAGCGACACTAAAAGAGTCCGCGAAGGCCCCGAAATGACGAAGGCCCTCGATGCCAGCCTTTTAAGCCGCAATTTGATCTTGCGAAACTGGAGGCCGGGTGATGCGTACCGGCCGCGGGGACGCCGGCAGAAATTGAAGGTCAAGCGGCTTTTTTTGTCGAAACGAATCGCCGCGAGCGCGCGCAGAGGCTGGCCGGTTCTGGTGAGCGAGGGAAAGCTGGCCTGGGTTCGCGGAATGCCTCCAGCGGAAGAATTTGCGGCCGGCAAAGATACAAAAACGCTATTGCTGATCGATGAGGAAAGTTGCTGAGGCGCCCGCGGGGCGCCGATGAGACAAAAGTGAAGGTAGCTTTTTCCCAGCAGAAGTTGGCCAAGCGCGTCCAGGAAATGGGCCGGGCAATTTCCCGTGATTATGCGGGACGAACGCTGGATGTAATCGCAATTTTGGAGAATTCGTTTTTGTTTTCGGCGGACCTGGTGCGGCACATCGACCGGCCGGTGGTTTGCCATTTTGTGCGGGCGGAAATGAGGAACGTCCGGCTGGGAGGGTATGACCGCCGGGAAGTATTCTTCAGCCCGCCGCCGACGCTGAAGGGCCGCAACGTGCTGGTGGTTGACGCGGTGCTGCACTCCGGCGTGACGCAGGATTTTCTGATGAAGCGGCTGGAAGAGACGCGGCCGCGGTCCTTGTGTTTAGCGGTGTTGTTCGATAAGCCGCAGGAGCGTAAGGTGGATTTGAAGGCGGCATACACTGGGTTTGAGGCTGCATCCAAGCATTGGGTGGGATACGGCCTGGCGGGGCGGGATGGGCTTTATCGTAACCTGCCGTATGTAGCTTCGGGCGGTGGGGCCGCAACGGCTGGTAGCGTTCGTGGCGGGGCAAACGCGAAGCGCGGAACGCGGGCAAAGAATTGAAGTTTAGGACGAGGTAATCCGGTGAACTCTACAGTAAGAACTGTTCTTTTCTGGCTATTCATGGTTTTGCTGGCCGTGGTCTTGTGGAAAATGGCCTCCACTGGCGGGCAGACGACGCGCGAGAAGGAACTCAGCTACACCGATTTTCTGAACCAGGTGCAGTCGGGGAACATCAAGGAAGTCACGTTTATCCTCTCGCAGAATAGCGCCGAGATCACCGGAGAATTCCGGCAGGGCGGCGAAAAATTTCACGGCGTCACGATCGCCAATTCTTCCATTCCGGATGTCAATAAAGCGCTGACGGAAAAGGGAGTGGAGATCAATAACAAGGAAGTGAGCCGGGCGGATTGGTTCATCGTGCTGGTGAACGCGGCGCCGGTGCTGCTGCTGGTGGCGATCTGGATCTTCATGATGAGGCAGATGCAGGCGGGCGGAAATAAAGCGCTGAGCTTCGGAAAATCGCGCGCGCGGCTGCTGACCGCCCAGCAGAAAAAGGCCACTTTCAAGGACGTGGCCGGGATCGAAGAAGCCAAGGAAGAGTTGCAGGAAATTATCGACTTCCTGAAGGATCCGCAGAAATTCCAGAAGCTGGGCGGGCGAATTCCGAAAGGCGTTTTGCTGGTGGGGCCTCCGGGAACGGGCAAGACTTTGCTCGCTCGCGCGATTGCGGGCGAGGCGAATGTGCCGTTCTTCTCGATCTCCGGATCGGACTTCGTCGAGATGTTCGTCGGCGTGGGCGCCAGCCGGGTGCGCGATTTGTTCGAGCAGGGCAAGAAAAATGCGCCGTGCATCATCTTCATCGACGAAATTGACGCGGTGGGCCGCCATCGCGGCGCGGGGCTGGGCGGCGGCCACGACGAGCGCGAACAGACGCTGAACGCATTGCTCGTCGAAATGGACGGCTTCGAATCGAACGAAGGCGTGATCCTGATTGCCGCCACCAACCGGCCGGACGTGCTCGACCCGGCGCTGCTGCGCCCGGGCCGTTTCGACCGCCGCGTGGTGGTGCCGCGTCCCGACGTGCAAGGCCGCGAAGAAATTCTTGCGGGTGCACACTCGCAAGGTGCCTCTTTCCGACGATGTGGAACTCTCCGTAATCGCGCGCGGCACGCCGGGTTTTTCCGGGCGCCGATCTGGCCAACCTGGTGAATGAAGCGGCGCTGTGGGCCGCACGGCAGAATCGCAAAGTGGTTATGATGGTGGATTTCGAGATGTCCAAGGACAAAGTCCTGATGGGCGTCGAGCGCAAGTCCATGATCCTTTCCGAAGAGGAAAAGAAAAACACCGCGTATCATGAGGGCGGCCATGCTCTGGTCGCGGCCATGACTCCGGGCGCCGACCCCCTGCACAAAGTGACCATCATTCCCCGCGGCATGGCTTTGGGCGTCACCATGCAATTGCCGATCGACGACAAGCACACTTACACCAAGGAATTTCTGGAGGCGCAACTGGCCGTGCTGATGGGCGGACGCGCCGCGGAAGAAATCTTCCTCAGCCACCTGACCACCGGCGCGGGCAACGACATCGAGCGCGCCACGGAAATCGCCCGGCAGATGGTTTGCGAGTGGGGAATGAGCACGCTGGGCCCGCTGACTTTCGGCAAAAAGGAAGAAGCAATCTTTCCTGGGCCGCGAAATCGCGCAGCACCGCGACTATTCGGAAGACACCGCGATCAAAATTGACAAGGAAGTGCGCAGCATCGTCAGCGACGGGCTACAGCCGGGCGCGGACAATTCTCGAAACGCATCGCGATGCGCTCGAACGCGTGGCCCAGGCTTTGCTGGAGCGCGAAGTTCTCGACGCCATCGAACTGAAACTCCTGATCGAAGGCAAGCCGCTCCCTGAAAAAGTGCTGCCGGCGCCTCCTTCTTCCGCGCCGCCGGTGCCCGGCAAGGAACCGCAACTCGCTGCGGCCCGAGCCGCGCCCGATTCCCGGACTGGCGAAGGGAGAAAAACCCGCTCCTGCTTGATTTGAGTTTGTTGGAGATTACGTTAGAACGGCGCTGCTTACCGCGGCGCCGTTTTTTTTTCAGTGGAATTTTAAGGTCTGTGTGGCAACGCAAGGTGGGGGTGATCGTGTAGCGCCACCCTTTAGGGTGGCATCTTTATTTTCAAGCTACATGGCGGCCGATGGACAGGCGTGACACTAATCAAAACTGAGTTGCCAGACAGGCTCTTTATCAGTCATTCCAGAATGATCCGGGATTGCAGCCGTTGTGCTGGTTGCCACGTGCAATCGGCGCATGCTGCGCTGGGTCCGTCGCGTAGATCGGGATGACGTCAAAAGGCACACAGCCAGGAGTGGCTGCCCTACCCCGGCGAACCAACCCCACTGCCTTCAGGACGGTTTATCGGCCTTTACCAGGTCGTAGACGAAGCGAATTACTACCGGCGAATCGGATTGGCCGGATTGTTGTTGGCGAGCTGGGAGCTGCACAGTTTCGATTAGCTGTTCGCCGCCGGGCGCTACTTCGAATGTTCGCTTGATCGCGCCGCGCTTTTCGGGAATGTAGGCCACCAGGCGGCCGTCCTGCCACAGGGCTGTTTCTTCCTGGTATTTTTCGTCTTTCGATTTTTGCAGTGTGCGCCCGTCAGTATAGAAGACGCGCTTGCGGTTCTGCTCGTCGGTTATGTCGATTTCAGGGGCGCTGTCCTTGGCCTGTGTGATGGTAAGCGATTGGGCGGGGTTCATGATTTCGTGCATGGTTTCGCGGCCTTCGCTGTTCTGATCGTTGCCATTATTGCCGCGATGGCCGCCATTACCGCCGCGGCCACCTCCCATGCCTCCTCCACCGCCTATTCCGCCGCCACCTCCGGGCCAACCACCGCCCATGCGGCCGCCGCCTCCACCCCCGTAGGGACCATTCCCGCCGTTCCCGCCGGTATTGCCGCCATTTCCACCGTTGCTGCCATTCGAGCCGCGCGCTTCCTGCAACTTCTTCTGCGCGTCATCGCTCTGATCACGATTGAATCTCCACGCGCCGGATAGATTCGGCTTCGCGGGCGCCGGGGGTGGCTCCTGCGGCTTCGCCGCCGCAACCGGCTCACCTTGAGCGGGCGGAGTTCCAGTCATTGGACCTGGAGGAGCCTGTGCGCGCACGATTGTGGGAGAAAGAAGACAGGCAGAAGCCAGGAATGCCGAGGTGAGCAGTAAGAATTTGCTTGGCGTTTTCATGAGGGTCCTCAATGACCTAATAGACTCCCTGGAAGGCCACAAGTTTACCGTGGCGGGCCATATCGTTCGGATGCACGCAAATTCTGAAGAGATGCAAGTTCACGTGTTAACAGTGGTCAGTTTGCCGATGCTGGAAGGATTTCGTGGCACAGGCGCTCGCGTGGCTGTGACACCGCTATTCGTAACGGAGGGCGATCATGGGATCTACGCGAGTGGCGCGGCGGGCGGGGAGGTAGGTGGCCAGGAAGGCGATGGCTGCCAGGAGAAAGGCGACTGCGGCGAAGGTCAGGGGGTCGGTTGATTTTATTTCGAAGAGCAGCGTTTTCAGGTAGCGGGTGAGCAGAAACGCTCCGGCAATTCCCAGAGCTACGCCGATGGCGGCTAGCTTCATGCCGTGGCGGATTACCATTTGGAGGACGTCGCGGGGCTGGGCGCCGAGGGCCATACGGACTCCGATTTCGTGGGAGCGCTGCGTGACGGCGTAGCTCATCACGCCATAGATGCCTACAGCGGATAGAATCAGCGCGAGGACTGCGAAACAGCCGATCAGATCGAGAGTGATGCGGCGCGGCGCCAGGCTATCGGCGGAAACCTGCTCCATGGTGCGGATGTCGTGAACGGGTAAATCGGGATCGAGCGCGGCGACGGCGGCTTTTACAGCCTCGGATATTGTGCGCGGATCGCTGTCGGTTCGCACGGCGAGGGCCATGTAGGACCAGGGTGATTGCTGATACGGAGTGTAAGTTTCGAAATCCGGCGGCTCGCCGAAGCCGTTGTGAAGCACGTTGCCTACCACGCCAACCACTTCGGATGTGCCGGGGCCCATCACCTGCAAGTGTTTTCCGATGGCATCCTGACCGGGCCAAAATGTATCCGCCACTTTTTGATTGATGATGAGCACGGAAGTGGATTTGTCTTGGTCGGATGAATTGAATTCACGTCCGCGAAGCAGCGGAATTCCCATAGTGCGGAAGAATCCGGGATTGGCGATGTGGATACCGACGAGATATTCATGGCCAGGCGGCAATGTTTCGCGGCCTTCGATGGTGCCGACGCCGGTGGTGGTGTCGTCGCCCTCGAGCGGCAAATCGTTGGAGATGGCGACGCCTTGCACGGCGGGCATGGCTGCGACTCGCTGGATGAGTTGTTCTTCAAATTGCGTGGAGGCGCCGGGCTTGGAATATTTCGGGCCGGCAAAATTCATGAACATGGTGACCAGGTGATCGGCGCGAAAACCGGTCCGGACATCCAAGAGGCGCAGAAAACTTCTGGCCAGCAATCCCGCGCCGATCAGCAGGATGAGCGACATGGCCATTTCGGCGATCACCAATAAATTACGCAGTTGGCCGTGGCGCGGGCCGGCGGAATTTCCGCGGCCGCCTTCCTTGAGCACTTCACTGAGCTCGAGGCGCGACGCTTGCAGAGCGGGAGCGAGGCCGAATAATAATCCGGTAAGCAGAGAGACTCCCAGCGTAAACACGAGAACGAGCAGGTCTACGTGAATTTCCTGGACGCGCGGCAATTGTGCGGGAGCGGCCGCGACCAGCAAGCGCACGCATCCGAAGGCGATCAAAAGGCCCAGCGCGCCGCCGGCCAGTGCGAGCAGCACACTTTCCGTGAGCAGTTGGCGGGCGATGCGCAAACGCCCTGCGCCCAGCGTAGTGCGAATGGCGATTTCCTTCTGGCGGCTGGCGGCGCGAGCGAGCAGCAGGTTGGCTACGTTGGCGCAGGCGATCAGGAGGACCACGCCGACTACTCCCAGCAGGACCAGCAACGTGACGCGGATTTGGCCCACGGCGCGCTCCTGCATCGGAATCAAATGAACCGTGTGGCCCACATTTGAAGAGTATTGCTGCTGCAAACGGCGCGGCGATGCGGGTCATGTCCGCTTGCGCCTGGGTGAGCGAGACGCCGGGCTTCAGGCGGCCCAGGACGGAGAGGTAATGCATGCCGCGATTGGTGCGCGGGTCGAAAGTCGTGTTTGGGAAAACTTCGGGAACGCTATTGCGCGGGTTGATCCACACCTGGAGCGGCTGAAGATATTGGAAGGAAGGGGGAAGAACGCCGACCAGGGTCACCGGCTCGCCATTCAGAATAATTTGTTTTCCGAGGATGGAGCGATCACCGCCGAATTCGCTTTGCCAGAAACCATAGGAGAGCAAGCCGGCCCGCGCGGCGCCGGGCTGGCCTTCGGCGGGCAGAAAATCGCGGCCCAGGGCGGGCTGGACGCCGAGTGTGGAAAATAAATTTGTGCTGACGACGGCGATCTGGATGCGTTGCGGGTCACCATGGCCGGTCAGATTTGAAGTGAGAGAGCGGACGGCGGCGACGCCTTGGAAAGTTTGGTTCTGCGACTGGTAATCGAGAAAGTCGGCGCCGGAGAAAGGAGCGGTGGGGAGCGTGGGCTGGATTTCCCAGAACCACACCAGGTGATCGGGCTGGGCGAAAGGCAGCGGGCGGAGAAGGACTCCGTTGACGATGCTGAAGATGGCGGTGTTTGCGCCGACTCCGAGAGCGAGGGCCAGGATCGCGATTCCGGTGATGCTTCGATTTCGGAGAAGCATGCGGAGGGCGAATTTCAGGTCTTGGATGAGCGTAGACATGAATGCTCCTTACGATGTCGGCGATGAGACTCGAAAAGCATTCTCCAAATGATCCGTTTCTATTCGTCGCAAATCACTCGGGATCCTTCGCTGCGCTCAGGATGACTCCGCACTCCGAGTGACTCGACAATGCGAGAGTCGCTAGTGTTCGAGAACATTTTCGAAAAAGGCCAGGGCGCGCGGATCGTTGGATTGGCCCAGCCAGAACATGGCCTGTTTGCGGACCTCGCGATTGCGATTCGATTGGGCCACTTCGATCAGCTTGGGCACGGCTTCATCCTTGGGCAATTGCGAAAGGGCGAAGACGGCTTTCTTTTTTACCTCGGTTTCGGGATCGTTTTCGATGGAGTCGGTGATTGCGGCGACGGCTTTTTGGCCGGCTTTCTGGCCGAGCCAGAAAAGAGCCTGGCCGCGCACGCGCGGGCTGGAATCGTTCTTGGCCATGCGAATCATTTCTTCCACGGCTTCGGGCTGGTGGCTGACGGACAATGCGAAAGTGACTTTTTCGCGGACGCGGTCGCTGGGATCTTCGCGGGCCATGCGCTTGAGCGTTTCGTAGCCTGATTTGCCGCGGGATGCGCCGAGCCAAAACGAGGTTTTTTCGCGCAAGCGTTCGGGCTGATTCGGCGCGACGAAGCTTTCCAGGGCTTGATCGGCGGAAGGATCGCCGGTGAGCGCGATTGCGGTGAGCGCTTGCTGGATCACGCGGTCACCATCATGGCTCGATTCTTCGTCCCGAGGCTTGTTGGGCAAATGGCGCGAGGAACGCCACGCTTTGCGCGGCGGGGACGCCGGTGAACCAGATCAGGGGCAAGGCCACCGGCGTCGAGTTGGCAATCGTCCGAGAAGATGCGGATTTTTTCCACTCGCTTATCGGAAACGCGAAAGAGGACGAAAATGTTCCGTGGCCCTTCCAGCGCCACCGTGCCAGTGCCGCTGGATTCGCGATGATTCATGGTGAAATCACCGTTGGAATTCTCCAGGCGGCATGTTCCGCAGCCGTTTTCTCCATCGAAATTATTTCCACGGGAATTGCAGCAGCAGATTTGGCGGTCGCCGGGAAGGGTGGGGACGGCGTAACCAACCCAGGCGGGCGAGGATTGGCCGGCGAGGAGAGTTTGAAACGCCACGGCGAGGCTTGGCGCGGCGGGGCGCGTTTCTATTTTGGCGTTCACGATGCGCGGCGTTTGCGCCGCCGCCGGAATTGCCGTGAATAAGAATGGAACAACCGCCGCCAGAATGCGCCGCTGGATTGCCTTCATTTCGCACCTCGCTCCACGTGAAAATCAGATCGCTTTCGCCGGACTTGGTTCCCTTGCCGGCGCTACTTATTCAAGATTTCCATCATGTATTCCGTGGCTTCCTTGGAGTGCATCAACGCCAATTTTTCCACCGCAATTTTCTTGAGATCGGGATTGGATTCCTTGCGCGCGATGGCCACAATGGCGTGAGCGTTTCCTTCGAGGAACAAGGCGTTCAGCACTTCGCGCTTATCGTCAAATTCGGAATCCTTGGCGTAAATATCGATCAGGGCGTCGCCGGTTTTCGCGCCCATCAGGCCGAGATTGCGAATGGCTTTGCGCCGCAATTCGGCATTTTTTTCGGTGCGCGCGATTTCCAGCAGGCGGCCGGAACTGCCGCTGATGAACATCGATTGCAGAATGGCTTCCCTGTTTTCCAGCACCGGCTCGGTCTGATAGAGCTGCCACAGCTCGTCTTGCGCGCCCATCACTCCCAGATTGCGAATGGCTTCGCGGCGCAGTTCGGCAACTTTTTCATTTTTCGCGGCGGCCAGGACGCGGTCTTTTTCGCCGGAAATCATGAAGCTGCGGAGAATCTGGCGCTTCACATCGATTTCGTTCGAGGATGCGTAAATATCCGCAAGTGTCTGGCGGCTTCCCATGCCGCCGAACAAGCCCAGATACTCGATAGCCTTGCGCTGCAATTCGGGATTGGACTGGCCGCGGGCGATTTTGTCGATCACGTCGCGCGCCTGCTGGCAACCGCCCTGCGCCAGCACAAAAAGGGCGCGAGCCTTGAGCTTGGGCGAACCACTGCCGTGCAGAAACTTTTCCAGCATGGGCACGGCTTCGCCGCACTCCATCTGCATGGCGCCGTTGAGGGCGAGCAGCTTCAGATCTTCATCGCTTTGATTTTCGGGATGCGGGGCCTGTCCGGAGGATTGGCGCACTTCGATTTCCAGGGCCTTGGCATCGTTCAGCCAGCGGCTTTGCGGAAATTTCTGGTGGAGGGTGCTGAGAGTCGCGAGCGCGTCGGCACGGCGGCCCAGCTTGTTTTCAGCGTAGGCTTTCCAATAGAGCGCGGCATCGGCGTGAGAAAGATTCATGTCCGCGGCTTGCTGGAATTTGTCGCGAGCCCTGTCCCAGCGGGCTTCGTCAAGTGCGTCGGTGCCTGCGTCGTAGAGATCGTCTTCGCGATCGACGCGAGCTTCTTCGCGGTCTTTGCGAGCTTCCTCGCGGTCGCGCTGTCGTCGTCGGCGTCAGAGTCGTCGTCTTGATCTTTGTCTTTAGCTTTCGCCTTGGCTTTGTTTTTTGTTTTCGTGCTGTCGCTTTGGCCGTCCAGCGAAAGAGTGAGTTCGTCGAGGGAGAGAAGATTCGGCAGGGCGAGCTCCAAAGCGTTCGCCGGATCGATGGAGAGTTCGGGGAAAGCGCCATCCTCGCCGATCACAATCACCTTGATCGGGGAATCTTCCGCCAGGCGATCCATCACGATGGGAGGAAGCGCAGGCAACGGAGGAAGCGCGGGAATTCTTACAACATTCGGCGGCGCGAGGGGCGCAGGCGCGACGGCGGGCGGTGGCGGCGGCGCGGGCGATTGCGCGCGAACTGGAATCGAGGCTGCGAGTGAAAGCAGCGCAACAAGAATAAATGGTAACGCCTTGGGTTTCATCTTTCTCTCCCTGTAGTCAATCCGTTTTGTGCGGCGATTTTTTTTCAAAAGCGGCATTCATAGCTTTTGCCTCGCCGGGTCCTGGCTCCGGGCGGGTTTGGAATCCGGCGCGGGCGATTTTTCGCGTTCGCGCACTTCCGATCCCACCACGCGCACCTTGAACAGAATTCCGCGCGCGGCGATGCGCTTCTGAATATCCTCGAGCTGCGCGGAGGAAATTTTGGAAGGGCTGTGGGCGATTTGGATCAGCATCGGCTCGAGGTCGTCGAGCACTGCGGAAAGAGTGGCGTCACCGGAGCGCGCGGCCGATTGGCGATACAGGCGATTGGCGGCCACCAGGTCTCCGGCTCGCTGCTGCTGCGCGGAAATATCCACCATTCCCGCGGCCGGGCCCTTGGGCGGCTCGGCATTTTCCAGATCGAGCAAAAGCATTTGCGAGCGGTCGAGATGATCGCCCACCGCGACGAGCAAAATGCGCTCGCGGACCGGCGCGGAAATTGGAGCGCTGGCAATCTGCGGCGACCCCGTTTGCCGGCCCGGCCAATAGCGGCCGGCAACGAACGCGGCGATGATCACCACGGCCATGGCGCCGGCCAACGACAATCGCGGCAGAGTGAACCAGGCGCGCCAATTGAATCCGGAACGCTGTTTCAGTTTCGGCTCGATCTGGCGCCACACGCGCGCGCCGTAAGCGGCATCGCGTTCGGGAACGGGCGCGGCTTCCACCATTGCCACGACCGCGGCCAGTGCATCATTGGCTTCGCGGCACTGCGCGCAAATCTTCAAATGGTTTTCCGCTTCGGCTCGCGCGGCGGGGCTGCCATCGCCGTAGCGGAATTCGATCAGTTGTTCTTCGCTCAAGTGATTCATCGTTTTCTGCTCACCAGTGGTTCGAGTTCCTGCCGCAATTTCTGCACGGCGCGGAAGACGCTGTTCTTTGTCGCATTCAAACTTGTGCCGAAAACTCGCGCTATTTCTTCAATCGACATTCCCTGTTCGTGGCGCATCAGGAATGCCGCGCGCTCCATGGGGCTGAGCTTCGACATCGCGATATTTACCTGCTCGCCGATTTCACCGCTCAGCGCCAGGCGGTCGGGCGTTGGCGCGGTGGTTGGGATTTCGAGCACCGCTTCTTCGCCCGTATCGCGATCGTCCGAGGCGCGCAATTCCTCCTGCGGCTTGCGGCGGCGAAGCAAATCGAGCGAACAATTCACCGCGATGCGATACACCCAGGTGCCGAAATTCGCGCGCGATTCGAAACGATCGAGCCGCCGGTAGGCGCGCAGGAACGCTTCCTGAACCACCTCTTCGGCATCCTGTTCGTTGCCCGTCATGCGGAAAGCGAGCCGGAACAGGGTGCGGCTGTGGCGCTCGACGAGCACGCGAAACGCGTCCCGATCGCCCGCCAGGGCCAGCGCCAGTTGCGCGGCGTCCCCTTCTCCGGTGCTTAGCGCCATTCAGTCATTAGACCACTGTTGGCGGGGAGCGGTTAGTTTGGCCGGGGACGGGAAAATTAAAGGCAGGTGCTGGGAGAAATGCGCGTTTGCCATGGAGCGAAAATGGTTGGGGGATTCCTCACTCCGTTCGGAATGACGGCGGGGCGGGAAATTGCAGCCGGGTGCGAGAAGAAAGACACGTTTAGCGGGCTGATCGATGGTAAGGAGATTTCTCGCTGCGCTCGAAATGACGGCCGGATGCGTAGCGGACTACGGGCGGTTTTCTTCGCGATTGGCGAGATTTTGGTAGAACAGGTCGTGCATGGGGCGCGAGCGGCCGTTTTCCAAGTCTGCTTCGCGGGCAATGCGGAAGCGGGCATCGAGAAGATTTTCGGGAGTGATGGCCATGCCGGGCGCAACGTTCGATCTGTACCAGATCGGCGCCGCGATTTTGTTCCGGCGTCAATTCACGCAGGCCGCGGCATTGCCAGCACGCGCCGGTTTTATTGATCAACTGGCAGAGGCCGTCATAAGCGTGCGTCATGGCGGCGCGGGCGGCGGCCAGTCGATGGCGGAACACCGGCTCCGAGACGTTCAGAATTGCGGCAGCTTCCTCGGCGGTGAATTCCAGCATTTCGCGCAGCAACAGAGCGGCTTGTTCCTCGGGCGGCAGGGTGCGCGCAATGCAGGCGAAACAGAATGCGATGTGCTCGCGAATTTCGAATCGAAATTCCGGACGCGAGACCAGCACCCGCAATCCTTCGCTGAATTCCGGCGTTTCGGTGGTTTCGCGCTCGCCGAGCATTTGCGCTTCCACGCGCCAGCGCTTTTTCTGGCGCAGATGATCGAGGCAAACGTGCGTGGCGATACCGAAGAGCCAGCTTTTGAATCGCGATTCGCGGCGAAATTGCGGAAGGCTTTCCAGCACGCGGACCAGCACATCCTGCAGCAAATCTTCGGCGTCCTGCGCGCTGCGTGGTCATGCGATAGATGTAGCCGAAGAGCGGGGCGCGCCAGGGCTCGACGAGCGAGGTGAAGGCGGATTGGTCGCCGTGTTGGGCGCGATCGAGGAGATTGAGTTCTTGTTCGATCGGGATGGGTGGCGGGATTTGGACGGTCATGATTGGTTCTCTCCGGAATGTTGGAGCGGCTTCGAAATTCCAGTCGGGCAGCAGCGCTCTGCGCCGTTGGATAAAGCGATTTGAGAAAAATTTGATTCTTGAGCGCTGCTGCACTGTAAAATCAAATACACTATTTAGAATCGCACAGCCAGGAGTGGCTGTGCTACTTGAGTCGCTACCGGGGCAATACCTGCACAAGTTGCAGGCGGTTGCCGGAAGGATCCTTGAAGGTGGCGATGCGGACCATTCCCTGCACCTCTTCCACTTTATCGTCGAACTGAACTCCATGTTTGGCTAGCTCGGCGCGCGATTTCTCGACATCCTGCACCTTGAAGGCGACTATCGCGCCTTCGCCTTTGTAATTTTCCGGCTTTTGCATCAGGCCGACGGGAATTTGTCCTTCGGCATGGGCGAATTCGGCCCAGCCCGGCATTTCGAAGATTTTCTTCATGCCCAGAGCTTCCGCATAAAATTTCTTGGATTTTTCGAAATCGTCCACGGCGTACCACGACAGCATCATTTCCATTTGGCTTCTCCTTTTGCGCGGTTGCGCGCTCTCCTCGATTAAGTCGTTTCACAGAGAGAAAAGCGCCAACAGCCTGAGGTAGTAAGGCTTAGCAACGTTTAGGCGAAAGCAATTATTCAGGAATGGCCCAGAATCGGGTGCGGATGGTACGGCTCCTCGAGCGCTTTCATTTCCTCGTGGTCCAATTTCATTTTCAACGCGCCTATTGCTTCTTCCAGGTGATGCATTTTGCTGGCTCCAATGATTGGCGCGGTGATGCCGGGTTTTTGCAAAATCCAGGCCAGCGCCACTTGCATGTTGGGGACGCCTCGCTTGGCGGCAATTTCCGTGACGCGCTCGACGACTTTGAAATCGGAATCGGCGTAATACATTTTTTGGCCGTAATCATCGGTTTTGGCGCGCGTGGTTTCGCCGAAATCGTGCTTGCGGCGGTTGCCGGCGAGAAAGCCGCGCGCCAGCGGGCTCCAGGGAATCAACCCGATTTTTTCCTCGCGGCACAACGGAATCATTTCGCGTTCTTCCTCGCGGTAAATCAGGTTGTAATGGTTCTGCATGGAGGCGAAGCGAGTGACGCCCAGCCGGTCCGCGGTGGAAAGCATTTTGGCGAATTGCCACGCGTACATCGAGGATCCGCCGACGTAAAGCGCCTTCCCGGATTTCACGACTTCGTCGAGAGCCACCACGGTTTCCTCGATAGGAGTTTCATGATCGAAGCGGTGAATCTGGTACAGGTCCACATAGTCGGTTTTCAGCCGCTTTAAGCTGGCGTCAATGGAATGGCGGATATGCTTGCGCGAAAGGCCGCGCTGGTTGGGATCCTCTCCCATGGGATTGAAAAGCTTTGTCGCGATCACCACTTTGTCGCGCGAGGGGCCGAAATCCCGCAAGGCGCGACCCAAAACTTCCTCGCTTGCGCCGAGCGAATAAATGTCGGCGGTATCGAAGAAATTGATGCCCAATTCGAGGGCGCGCTTGATGAAGGGCCTGCTTTCGTCATCATCGAGCACCCATTCGCGCCACCGCTTCGAGCCATAGGTCATGGTGCCGAGGCACAGGCGTGAAACTTTCAGGCCGGTTGAACCTAGATTTATGTAGTCCACGGTATTTATAGCCTCCTGCTGCTGCCGCTTTCTTCACCGCTCGTTTTAAGGATGTGTTGGAATCGGCCAAGGACTCACCGAATGGGATATTCTCTCCATATGGCCGGGAAAGACAAAACGATTCTTGCCGGAGAGCGCGCGCCTGCCGGGCTGTGCGCGGATTGCGTGCACGCGAAGCGGATTGAATCCTCGCGGGGGTCTCGATTTTATTTGTGCGAACTTTCGGCTAGCGATCCCGCGTTTAGGAAATATCCACGGTTGCCGGTGTTGCAATGCCCTGGCTATACCCGCTGAGATTTGATGCGGCGGCATGCGATCTTGCGTTGGCGGTGGTAGTGTCCTAACTTGACGCTGCGCCAAATCGCGGCACTGCTCCAGAGCGAAGTACAGCTTCAAGGGCTAAAGCCTGTTTTTCCTGCAAATGATAACGTCGGAGCTGAAGAGTCTGTTCGGCATCCCGGTTTTGGTTGTTTTCACGCGCGCCTACAGGCAGCCATGTGATTGAAACCAAAGATGCCACCCTGAAGGGTGGCGCTACACGACCACCCCTATTCGGCGTAGCCAAACAGGCTCTGAAGCTTCGACCCCCTTAAAATCTAGCCAATCTAAATTTAGGACAGCACCCCCGCAGCAAATTCATTGTTTGAAAGGGCGGGAGAATTATATGATGAGGCCGAAAGAGGTCCAATCCGGAATTTCCGGATTGGATGAATGCCTGCTGTGACGTAGTGATAGGCGGTTTCGGGCTCGATGCAATCCGGGGACGGGCACTGGGCCCCTCAAGTCCACGTTGGTTTTCTTCTCCGATTCTCAACCTCGCAGTGACTGTCCGGCGTTTTAGAAAGATCATAACCAGCTATGGATTCGAGGAGGAGCGTATGAGAATTCGATTGGTCTTATTGCTTGCGATAGCTTTCCTGGTAGCGATTTCCCTGCCCGCGCGCGCCGGCGTGCAAGAACACGGCGGCGAACAGCATGGCGGAGAGCAGCACGGCGGGGATCAGCACGGCGGCGAACAGCACCCCGCGCCGCATGGCACACCGCCGAAAGCGAGTCCCCCCAGGGCCAATGAAGGGCACGTCCCGCCTCCTCCCCAAGCGCGAGATAATCATGCGGCGCCTCGCGAGCCAGAGCATACGCCGGCGGGGCACACCAACGACACTCCTCACGTGAACCACAATACCTGGTACGGGCACGAACCGGCGAACGACGCGCGCTTTCGTCTGGATCATCCGTATCCGCACGGCCACTTCGCGCACTTCGGACCTACCTACCGCTATCGCGTATTGAGAATTGACACCGGCAGGCACATGTTCTGGTTTCCGGGTGGATTCTATTTCCAGATCGCCGATTGGGACTGGGCGCTTGCCGCGGACTGGTGCTGGAACTGCGGCGATGACTTCACAGTCTACGAGGACCCGGATCATCCGGGATGGTACCTGGTCTACAACGTACAAACCGGCGCCTACATTCACGCGCAATATATGGGAGGCTAGTCGAACCACTGCGGCCCAATCTGGCGAAACCGGCCGGGTATGCGAAGCGTCTGATTCCTTTACTTATCGTCTAATATGGAACCATGACGACAGGGAGCAGAGCGCGGTTTCGGCTGGCTAGGCTGTTTGCCGGTCTTTTTCTGATTCCTTCCGTGATGTGTGCTCAAGCCGGGCCTGCGCGACGGCTGGTTACCGAGCGTGTGGACGACCGCAAGCTAACCATCCTGAACGGCAACACGCATCCGTTAGCTCGGCCGGAATTTGACCGCGGGGCAGCGCCGGAGAGCTTGCCGATGGAGCGAATGCTGCTGGTGCTGAAGCGCAGCCCGCAGCAGCAAGCTGCGCTGGAGAAATTGCTCGAGCAGCAATTGGATAAGACTTCCGCAAACTTCCACAGATGGCTGACCCCGGAGCAATTTGGCTCGGAATATGGTCCCGCCACAGAGGACATTCAGCAAGTTACATCCTGGCTCGAAGCCCATGGTTTCCAGGTGGCTCGCGTTTCGGCCGGCCGTACGGTAATCGAATTTTCCGGCACGGCTGGCCAGGTGAGGGAAGCTCTCCACACTGCGATGCATAAATATGTTGTGGAAAGCGAAGAGCACTGGGCCAACGCGAGCGATCCCGGGATACCGGAGGCACTGGCGCGGGTTGTAGCCGGAGTTGAGTCGCTGAATAATTTTCCGGCACGGCTCGGGTTGCGAGTGCCGTTCGAGATTTCGAATCCTTCCGGGGCCAGCGCGTCGCAGCGCGTCAATCCGCAATTCACATTCAATAGCAGCCTTTGCGGGCGACTGGGCAACGTATGCCATGCGTTGGTGCCGGCCGATCTCAACACGATTTACAACGTACTCCCGCTGTGGAATTCCGGAATCGATGGAACGGGACAATCCATCGCCATCGTGGCTGGTGGCAATATCCACATCCAGGATGTACGGGATTTTCGAAGCTTGTTTGGACTGCCTGCGCAGGACCCGGTGATTATCGTGAATGGACCGGACCCCGGCATTGTGCAGAGCGCGTCTCAACCGACGGAAACGGAAGCGGACGCCGACCTCGACTGGACCGGAGCCGTTGCTAAAAATGCGACTTTGTACCTGGTGGTTTCGAAAGCCACCAACACGACACTAGGCCAGGACCTTTCCGCGGAATATATCGTGAACAACAATCTCGCGCCGATTCTCAGCGCCAGCTACGGCGCTTGCGAGCTGGGGCTCGGGACGGCCGGCAACCAGTTTCACAATCAACTCTGGCAGCAAGCGGCAGCGCAGGGGATCACCGTGCTGGTTGGGACCGGTGATAGCGGCTCGGCGGGTTGCGATCTGTTTCGCGCCACCCCTCCGGCGCCCGCAACGATCGGCCTGCAGGTCAGCGGCATTGCTTCCACTCCTTACAATATAGCCGTGGGTGGCAGCGATTTTAATGATGCCGGCAACCAGGGCACTTTTTGGAATTCGACGAACGATCCGGCCACCCAGGCGTCCGCCAAGGGATATATTCCGGAATTGGCCTGGAACGATTCCTGCACGAACCTGGTGTTCGGCTCCAGTCCAGACCCGGAAACGAATTGCAACGATCCGTCGCTCTCGGGTCTGGTGCGTGTGGGCGGCGCGTCCGGCGGCAAAAGTAACTGCACGATTTCGGACGGAAAAGTTCCAACGTCCTGCTCGGGTGGATATGCCAAGCCCACCTGGCAGATGGGACCGGGAGTACCCAATGACGGAGCGCGAGATATTCCGGATGTTTCTCTTTTTGCCGCCGGAGGAGTGGCCTCTGGAAGTTTTTATGTGGTTTGTGAATCCGATGCCGACCAGGATAATTCCGGCGCCCCGTGCGACCTGAAAAGCCCCTTCCTCCATTTCGTGCCCGCGGGAGGCACCTCGATTTCCGTGCAGGTTTTCGCCGGCCTCATGGCGCTGGTGAATCAGAAGGCGAATTCCCGCCAGGGGAATGCCAATCCCGTTCTCTACGCTGTGGCTGCGCAGCAATCCGCCGCGAACTGCAATTCCAGCGGCCCGGCTGTGAACTGCGTCTTTAACGACATCACCGGTGGAACCATTGCGATGCCCTGCGCGAAAGGCAGCCGCGATTGCAACACAACGAATTCAGCCGATCATTACGGAGTGCTCGCAGGATTTGATGCCGCCACCGGCTACGATTTGGCCACTGGCCTGGGATCCGTGAACGCGTTCAATCTGGTGAATGCGAGTGGCTGGACGGGCACTGCCGCGGTTCCGGACTTCCTGATCACCTCGTCCAATCCGGTGGTGAGTGTAACCGCACCCGGAGGCTCGGGCACTTTCGCGCTCGCGATCACCGCGACAAATGGCTTCAGCGGCACGTTCACTCTCAGCGCCGCTTCTTGTTCCGCCATGCCATCCGGCACCACTTGCAGTTTCACACCCAATTCCGCGACGCTCAATCCAGCGAACCCTTCGGCGGCCATCGCCGTAAGCGTTGCCACAACCGCGTCCAGCAGGTTGATTCGCATGATGCCGAATTCTGCGCCGGGCTGGTGGCGAATCGAGAATGTGGGCCCGATCGCGTGGATTCTTTGCGCCGCGTTTTTGCTGTTGGGTATCGCTCGAACCCGCATGCATCGGTTCCCGGTTCGCGTATTGCTGATTTTCGGATTGATGATGATTGCCAGCGGAGGCTGCGGAGGCGGCAGCAGCAGTGGCGGCGGTGGAAGCACCGGCGGCGGTGGAACCGGCAGCGGGACAGGCGGCACTCCTGTAGGGACGACTAGCGGCGTCGTGACTTTGGTGAGCGGGAGCACAACCCATTCCTTCGTTTTCACTCTCAACGTCCAATAGAGAGCGCTGCCGGGAGATCGGGAGCGATCGGCGACTAACCCAAATTTCCCGCAGCCACATGCTTGCCGGGGTTTGGAGTGCGGGGGTATCATCCTGCCTCAGGCAATCGGTGTATTAAGCCGCATTGAATCAGCGGACGGGAGAGCGCTGTGGTGAAGTGTGGATCGTGTGGCGCGGATGCGCCGGAATCGAGCCGGTTTTGCCCGTCGTGCGCGGCGCCGCTGGGTTCGAAGGCTTTTGTTGACGCCGGCGTAACCGCGCCGCTTACACCGCTGTCACCTCGGGCTCGTGAAAAAAGCCAATCTTCGCGGCTGCGCAGCAGTTCTCCTTCGTCAGGGATGTCGAGCGAGGGACGTTTTCTTCCGGGGGCTCTGCTGGCCGATCGCTACCGGATTATTGCGCTGCTGGGGAAGGGCGGCATGGGAGAAGTTTATCGCGCCGATGACCTGACGCTGGGTCAGCCTGTAGCGCTGAAGTTTTTGCCTGAAGCGATTGCGAATGATGAAAGCGTGCTGGAACGCTTTCGCAATGAAGTTCGCACTGCCCGCAGGGTTTCCCACCCCAACGTGTGCCGCGTGTATGACGTAGGCGAAGTGGATCACCACATTTTTCTCTCGATGGAATATATCGACGGGGAAGACCTGGCTTCATTGCTGCGCCGGATCGGGCGATTGCCGGGCGATAAAGGACTCGAAATCGCGCGGCAGTTGTGCGCCGGCCTTGCCGCCGCGCACCGTGAAGGAATTATTCACCGCGACTTGAAACCCGCCAACGTAATGCTGGATGGGCGCGGCCGCGCGGTAATTACCGACTTCGGCCTGGCAAGTATTGCCGAGCGAATCGAAGGGCAGGAAGTGGCCAGCGGCACGCCCGCTTACATGGCGCCCGAACAACTGATGGGCAAGGAAGTTTCGGTGCGCAGCGATATTTATTCACTCGGACTGACCCTTTACGAAATTTTTACGGGGAAGCGCGCACACGATGCAGGCAGCGTTGCGGAGATGGCCAAGCTGCGCAGCGAAAAGCCGCCCAGCCATCCTTCGACTTTGGTGAAGGATCTCGATCCAGCGGTCGAACGTGTGATTCTGCGTTGCCTGGAACCAGTTCCTGCGGATCGTCCGGCTTCAGCGATGGCGGTGGCGGCCGCGTTGCCCGGAGGAGACCCGCTGGCTGCCGCGCTGGCCGCGGGAGAAACTCCGTCGCCGCAGATGGTGGCGGCAGCCGGAGAAACGGCCGGGCTCTCGCCGCGCGTGGGCATGATTTGTTTTGCCGGCGTGGTGCTGGGAGTGATTCTGATTGCAGTGATCGGAGCGAAGGAAAACGGGCTCAATCTGTTTCACAAGGAAGAATCTCCGCTTGTACTGGCGGGCAAGGCGCGCGAAATAATCAGAAATCTGGGATACACAGCGCCGCCGCATGACAAAGCCAGCGGATTGTTCTACGACGAAGACTTCCTGAGCTACGTGGAAAAGAACGATGGACCCAGCCCGCCATGGGACAAGATCCTCTTGCAGCGCCCGCCTGTGCTTCGTTTCTGGTACCGGCAAAGCCCGCGGCCGATGATCCCGCAGAATCTGGATGGAGAGGCGCTGACGCCGGGAATCGTTCAGCCCGGTGATCCGCCCATGTCAATTTCTGAAATGGCCGCGGTCCGGTTCGATCTCGAAGGCCGGTTGCTGTTCTTCCAGGCGATTCCGCCGGAGGTGGAGGAGACTCGGCAATCCACCCCGGGGACGCCACAAGCTTCGTCCCAGCAATCGCAGGAATCGCTAGCGGCGAATTGGAATTTGCTTCTGACGGCTACCGGGATCGATCCGTCTCAACTTCATTCCGCTTCTCCGATATGGAATCCATTGGTCAATTCCGATTCGCGCGCGGCATGGACCGGCACCTGGCCGGGAACGGACCGGCCTTTGCGAATTGAAGCCGCAGCGCTGCACGGCAAGCCAGTCTTATTTTTCTCTGTTTGGGCCGTGGACCCGCCCCACGCGAATGCTCCAGACAGAACAGACGGCGAGCGAGAAAACGGGAACCATGATCGTCCTGTTTACGTTCCTGATCATGGCGTCCAGCGCGATATTTTTTGCCTACCGCAATTTCAAGCGCGGCCGAGGGGACCGGCAGGGCGCATTCCGACTGGCCAGGACGGTATTTGCGGTGGCCATGGTTCTGTTCCTTTTGAGAGTCCACTATGTGGCCACTCTGGTTATGATTTTTCTGCTCTGCCTGGAAACGAGCACCGCGCTTTTCCTCTCGGGGATCATGTGGGTCCTGTATATGGCGCTGGAGCCCTACGTCAGGCGGCATTGGCCCCAAACCATTATTTCGTGGAGCCGGCTGATGGGCGGGCGCTGGCGCGATCCGCTGCTGGGGCGCGATGTGTTGTCCGGAGTGGCGATGGGATTGTGCTGGGTGCTGGCCTTCAACGTGGGATATCTCTTCCTGATGCGCGCCGGAAGCCGGCCTGCGTTGCCGCCCACGGAATTCCTGCTTGGAATTCCCGACGTATTCGGATATTGGCTTGGCCGGTTCGTGGTTTCGATTCTGGGAACGCTCATTTTTTTTATAATCTTGGTTGTTCTGCGGGTGCTGGTGCGGATTCCCTGGCTGGCCGGGCTGTTATTTATTGCGCTGTTCCTGGCGCCGAAGCTGCTGAGCAGCAGCCACCCGCTGATCGAAGCTCCCATCTGGCTGATTATTTATGTGATCGCGGCGGTGGCGGTGGTCCGGTTTGGCTTGGTCGTGCTGGCCACTGCCACGTTTACGGCGAACACTTTGCTGAATGTTCCCAGCACGCTGGATTTTTCGAATTGGTATGCGCTCAATTCCGTGCTGGTGCTGCTTGGCTTCGTCGCGATTGCCGCGTGGGGATTCTATACTTCAATGGCCGGGCAGCGCTTGTTGAAGGACGATTTGTTCGAGTAGGTTGAGCGGGTTTGGTCGCGATTGTTCTCGCTGCGGCCGGGCGGGCACAAGCCGGGGCGCGGCTGAAGCCGGCCCCTACAGATGCCGATCGAAACAGGGAGCAGCCCTCCGAAACTCCGGATTAACAAGCAGCGCCCCTACATGACGAAACGATTGCCGCGAACGGGCTATCCCATCGAGCTGAAGTGTTCCGGCTCGATTTTGTAGAGGACCCGTACTTCGCCGGGCTGGGTGAACGGGTAAACAGATTTGTCGAGATATTTTTGGGCGAGCTTGTTGATGCTATCGTCGGCGCCCTTTTGCGTGATTTCCACGACGCGGCCGCGAATTTCCAGATAGCGATAGGGATTCTCCGGATCCTGGATTGCCAGCGCGACTCTCGAATCGCGCCGGACGTTCTTATCTTTCATGCGTCCGAGAGCGGAATTAAACAAAATGTGTTTGCCGTCGTAATCCACCCACACGGGCGTTACCTGCGGGCTGCCATCCGGCATCAGGGTGCCCAGGCTCGCGAACGCTTTTTTCTTGAACAGGTCCAGGAACTTTTCGGGAATCTTTTCCGCCATAAGGCCTCCAGCCCAAATGAGGTTCTACCTGCCGACAATAACATGATGCTGGCAGGTTCCGGGAGGACTCAAGCGCGATATTCGAACAGCCGGGGATTGGAAATGCGGGGAGCAAAAAATTCGGGTGCGCCACCGCACAGCGGCAGCGCACCCGGTTTGAGGGAAGTGGTTATTCGAGATTAGTTTTCGAAGTGAGCTTGCAGGAACTCGCCCGGTAACCGGCGCATCCGCGCAGCCGGCTGCGGCAGCGCGTCAATGCGAGCCACTTCCGCAAGCCGCTTCTGCTCGCGTTGTTCGAAAGGTTCAAGGTCCGGCTTTAGGCGTTCCATCTGAATGCCCAGCGTTCGCTCGAGCACCATCACTTCGGATCGCTGTTCTCTTCCAAAGAGCGTGGAAGCAACGCCGCGTTTGCCGGCGCGTCCTGTCCGTCCGACACGATGGATAAAATTCTCCGCGATTTCCGGCAGGTCGTAATTGATCACATGCGCGATATCCTGCACATGAATCCCGCGGGAAGCCAGGTCCGTCGCTACTAACACGCGGTAGCGCCCTTGCTGAAATCCAGCCAGGGCAGCGATGCGCTGCGATTGCGAACGGTCGCCATGGATCATGGCCGCGGTAAATCCTTCACGGCTCAGATTCCGCGCCAGACGCTCGGTTCCGCGCTTGGTGCGCGCGAAAATCAGGCAGCGGCCGGTTTCCTTGGCCAGCAATCGCTGCAGCATTTCCTGTTTGCGGTCGGTGGCCACTTCGAATGCCTGGAAGCGCACATTTTCGGATGGCTTCAAGATCGATCCGAATGCAAGACGCACCGGGTTTCGCATGTAATCGCTCACCAGGTGTGCCACGGAAGCTTCCAGGGTTGCGGAAAAGCACAGAGTCTGCCGGTCTTTTGGCAGGATGGATACAATTCTGCGAATCGAGGGAAGGAATCCCATATCGAGCATGCGGTCGGCTTCATCGAGCACCAGCACGCGCAGGCTGCGGAAATTGATCAGCTTGCGGCCGATGTAGTCCTCAAGCCGTCCGGGAGTGGCCACGATCAGGCGCGCACCGTTGCGGATGGCGCTGAGCTGTTGCCCTTCGGCTAATCCGCCCACCACCAACGCGGGCGCGGGAAGTTGCTTGCCGCGCAACGCGTTGTACTGCTCCAAAACCTGCATGGCCAGTTCCCGCGTGGGAACCAGCACCAGCGCCGTAATTCCCGGCACGTTGTGCTGCAATTGCTGCTCGATTACGGGGATCAGGAAGGCCAGCGTTTTGCCGGTTCCTGTCTGCGCGGTGGCGAGCACGTCTTTACCTTCAAGCGCTTGCGGGATCGCCGCGGCTTGCACCGGTGTGGGTGTGGTGAAGTGAGCTGCCGCAAGGCGCTCCTTCACATAAGGGGAAATCTGAAATTCTGTAAAATTTTGAATCACTGTTTACCTTTTTCTGGCGGGAGCGGTCTTCGCGCGCACAAAAATCCGCGAGCGCACAAACGGCTCCAAGGCCAGTTTCTTTTTAAATTACGCCGAAAACATACGGAAGAACTTAGGGGCGGATATTCTCAGATGAAGTAACCAACCAGAGGGACCGCACCAACTGCCGATGTGTTAAACGCAAGATCACTATAACACAATTCCCCACAGCGCGAAGCTTTATGTGCCCTTGCAGTACTCATACCATTTGGGTTGCGCATCCGAAACGCTCGAAAGCATATGCTTGCAGCAGTTTAGACGATTGCCTCGGCAACCGTACTTTTTTGCGCGGTTTGTCGGAATCGGTGCAATTTGTTCAGACGGCTCTACGCGCCGGCCGATTCCGTCTTTCCGGTCTTTGACGCCAGCGCGCTGGCGATTGCCTGCCGGTCGATCCGTACAGTTGCTCCGTCGATGCGCAATTCGATGGCGCGTTCGTTCAGCTTGCTGAACAAATAATTGGCGATCACCGAGGCGTCGGCGTTGGCGCCCGGCGTGAGAGTCAGTTCCAGGAGCTTCGGCTGGCCGTCCGATTTCGGGCGGTGGCCGCGCTGCCAGACCAGTTGGCTGCCGTCCGGCAATTTATAGGCGTCGCCGACGGCCAGTTCGACGGCATTCCCCATCAAGTCGAAATCGACTCCGCTATCCATCGTTTCCACTTCGATTGCCACGGAATTTGCGGCCATAAGTGAATTCCTCCTTAGGGGGACGTTTGTATCTCATCACATACACTAAGATGCGCGATGAGCGCAATAGTGCACGCGGGCCCTAATGCCGGGCAGTTGATTCGCTTGCGGACTGTAGGATAGATTGGCGAACGCTGGATCCTTGCAAACCAGGGAAATTTCACAAAGATGCGGCTGCTGAAAAATCTGGGAATCGCGCTGTTGGCGGTGGCTGTGGCCGCAGCGGCGGTGTGCTGGCACAACTATCGCCACTTCGATCGGGAAACCAAGAGTTTGGACGGCGCGGCGCGGCAAACTCCGGAGGTGATGGCTTACGGGGGCAGCTACGTTTCGCTGGGCGCGGGCGTGACGCACTTCGAACTGGCCGGGCCGCCGGATGCGCAAACCGTGGTGCTGGTGCACGGCTTCTCTGTACCGTATTACATTTGGGATCCCACATTCAACGCGCTCACCGCCGCGGGCTTTCGCGTGCTGCGCTACGATCTTTTCGGGCGCGGATGGTCCGACCGCCCCAGCGTGCGATACAACCCCGAATTTTTTGACCGGCAACTTTTGCAATTGCTGGACGCACTCGGCATTCGCGGCCCGGTGGACATTGTGGGCGCGTCCATGGGCGGCCCGATCGCAGTGAATTTCGCGACTCTGCATCCGGAGCGCGTGCGAAGGGTGGCTCTGTTCGATCCAGCATTCGGTCCGGGATTCACTCCGCCATGGCAGCTACGTGCGCCGCTGGTAGGCGAATACGAAATGTGCGTGAACATCGCGCCAACGTTGGCCAGCGGGCAACGCGACGACTTCATACATCCAGAGCGCTACCCCGATTATTTCGCGAAGTACTTGCCGCAGATGTGCTACCGGGGTTTCCGTCATGCTCTGCTCTCCTCCGTGCGTGATTTTCTTCCTCAGGACACCACGCCCGCATTCCAGCAGCTTGGCGCCAGCGGCAAACCCGTGCTGTTGGTTTGGGGCCGCGCGGACCAGGATGTGCCTTTCGCAATCAGCGATGGCGTTCGCAAAGCGGTGCCGCAGGCTGAATTTCATCCGATCGACGATGCCGCCCACGTGCCGTTCTACGAACACCCTGAAATCGTGAACCCAATTTTAATTGATTTCCTGCGCCGCTAGCACGCCCTCGAGCGTTTCTCCAACCCTGTTCCAGTACTACTGGTAATGTCTTCCGCAGGCGTCAAATTTTACAATCCGAAGGTAGACACAAGAGCGTCACGGCCAGTAGACTCTCGCAGCTTAACAATCTGGGCATCGTTGACCCGTGAAAAAGCCACTGAGGAAAAAATGAAAACTCCTAGCTCGTTCCAGTTCCCTTCCGTTCTCCGTTGGTTTTTGATTCTCTCGATCTTAATCGTTCCACAGGCGGCTCGAGCAGAATCATGGCAAGCAAAAGTCGGCGCCCAGAGTCATGATCTGGGCCACCAGGCTTTGGCGTTCCTGCCTAACGAAATTTGGATTCATGCCGGCGACAGCATCACCTGGACTGTCGAAACCGACGAGATCCACACCGTTACTTTTCTGATCTCCGGCCAAGTGCGTTTGCCCTTCCAGGTTGGGTGTCCTGGAGTTTCTCCCGATGGATCGAGTTACGACGGCTCCACCTGCGTCACTACTCCTCCCTTGGTCAAGGGACAAACTTTTACGGTATCTTTCCCGACGGCCGGCAATTTCAAATTAGTTTGCCAGGTCCACGAAAACATGAGCGGCGTGGTCCATGTTTTCGAACTTTCGAAGAAACTGCCTCACGATCAGGATTTTTATGACGATCAGGCGGCCGCGCAGCGAAAGGAATTGCTCTCGGACAAAGATGGCGTGGAAAACCATGATCACGATGGTGATCACGACCATGATGGTGACCACCACGGCCACTCCGCAAAAAATACCGTGATTACCGGCGTTGGCGAAATCACCGCGACTCCCGGAGGATCGCAGAGCGTTTCCATCATGCGCTTCATGGAGCCGGTGAAAGTGATCCATGCCGGCGAGACCATTGAGTGGGACAACACCGATCCGATTACGCCCCACACCATCACCTTCGGCGTCGAGCCTGTTAACCCCATGCCTCCCTCCGGCAACGTGCCGATCACTACCGATGCGGATGGAGCGCTTCACGCCACAATCAATTCAAACGCTGATAACGTTCACTCCGGCTTTATCAAGTCGGCTCCGCAGGAACGCATTGGATTGCCGCAGGCGCCTCTGGGCAATACGCGCTTCCGCATCACCTTTACGCACGCGGGGGTTTATCCCTACATCTGCGCCCTTCACGACAACCTGGGCATGGTGGGCAAGGTGATTGTACTTCCCTAAAGGAACATTTCCGCCAACGCCGGAGGATCTTGGCAAATGCATCCTTCGATTCGGGTGGAATTTAACAACGATAGCTCACGCCCGGCGCAACGTTCCGCGTCGCGCCGGGTGTGAGGATTTTCACCCTCCCCGCAATGCGTCCTGTCAAGCCAATCGAGTGCATCGAGTCCAAGGTAACCCGCATGCCAAGACTGTTTATTCGGGGTAAAATGTGCTATTCGATTTAGGGCGCCCCTCCGGCAGGGCATGCGATAATTTAGAGCGAACGAGGAGAGCGAGATTTGATTCCACGGTATACGCGCGCGGAGATGGGCCGGGTGTGGAGCGATGAAAATCGCTTCCGCAAATGGCTGGATGTGGAAATAGCGGCGACGGAGACACTGGCCGAAGCGGGCCTGGTGCCGCGGGAAGCCGCGGCGCGGATTCGCTCGCACGCCAAAGTGGACGTGGCGCGCATTCTGGAAATTGAAGCGCGCGTGAAGCATGACGTGATCGCGTTTACCGTGGCGGTGGGCGAATCCATCGGCGATCCGGAAGCGGCGCGCTGGCTGCATTATGGGCTTACATCCAATGATGTGGTGGATACCTCGCAGGCGTTGCTGGTCCGCGAGGCCTCGCGGCTGATCGAACACGATCTGGTAAGGCTTGGCGAAGTGCTCGAGCGGCGCGCGTGGGAATTCAAGGACACGCCGGAGATCGGCCGCACTCATGGAGTGCACGCGGAGCCGATCACATTTGGCCTGAAAATAGCGAATTGGTTCGCGGAAAACCGCCGCGACCTGGAACGCGTGCGTACCGCGGCCGCGAAAATGGCCGTGGGAAAAATTTCGGGCGCTGTGGGCAACTGCTCGCACCTGGGGCCGGAGATCGAAGAGAAAATTTGCGAGCGGCTGGGACTTGCAGCCGCGCCGATCGCCTCCCAAGTGATCGAGCGCGACCGCCACGCCGATTATGTCGCGGCACTGGGCATCGTCGCGGCGTCTCTTGAACGGATCGCCACGGAAATCCGCCACCTGCAGCGCACCGAAGTGCGCGAAGCGGAAGAGCCCTTTGGCGGCGAGCAGCGCGGCAGTTCGGCCATGCCGCACAAGCGCAATCCCGTGAATTGCGAGCAGATCTGCGGTTTGTCTCGCGTGGTGCGCTCGAATGTGCAGGCGGCGATGGAAAACATCGCGCTATGGCACGAACGCGATATTTCGCACAGCTCGGTGGAACGGATTATTCTGCCGGATTCCACCATCCTGGTGGATTACATGGCCGCGCGCATGACGGATATAGTGGCCAACATGCGAGTGTTCCCCGAGCGCATGAAACGGAACCTGGATTCCACGCAGGGCCTGATTTTTTCCGGCCAGTTACTGCAGGATCTGGTGGAGCATGGCGCGCCGCGCGAGGACGCTTACAAATGGGTGCAAGCGCACGCCATGGCTTCCTGGGAATCGGAAACAAGTTTTCGCGATCGAGTGGCCGCTGATTCCAACATCGCAAAATTTCTGAAGCCGGCGCAGCTCGAAAAAACGTTCAGCCTCGAGCGCCAGCTTCGATCGGTAGACGCGATCTTCGCCCGCGTCTTCGGCGTAAAAAAATCCTCAGCAGCCACCGAATGCTAGCGATGCGCGAGCGCATATAGGGGCCGGCTGCACAGTTTGCGGATAAAATCAGGAATTGTTGTTCGGTAGAATGACACTCGGCGCGAGCCATCGAGAAATACCCCACTTCTCAAGCATTTGGGAGCAACTCCGGATTCCTCACTTCGTTCGGAATGACATCCAAATGCATTTTTCCGCAGTCTGTTGAGCCGCGCCTTTCTGCAGCCGGTCATCGTGGGTCATTCCGAGCCCGCTTTCTGGGCGAGGAATCCGGCGAAGCTTTCGAATGCTTGAGTCGCAGCGATTTTACTTGAGAGGTTTTTTCTGCTTACTGGCGGCCGCCAAAAACTTCACTGCACGCGCTGAATATACCGACCTTCCGAAGTATCCACTTTGATTTTATCCCCGTTGCCGACGAACGGCGGAACGTTGACCACCAGCCCGGTTTCGAGCTTGGCGGGCTTCATCACCGCGCTGGCGGTGGCTTTCTGAATGCTTGGCTCGGTATCCACCACGGTCATATCCAGAGTATCCGGCAGCAAAATGCCGATCGGCTTGCCTTCGTAGAATTCGACTTTGACGGGCAAATTGGGGATCAAATAATCCACCGCGTCGCCCAGCAACTCTTTGGTCAAGTTGATCTGCTCGTACGTTTCGACGTTCATGAAGTGCTGTCCTTCGGCGTCGCTGTAAAGAAATTGGTATTCCAATTCATCCAGAATGGCGCGTTCCACAAATTCTTCGGCGCGGAAGCGGTAATCCATGATCGAGCCGCTGCGGAGGTTGCGCATTTTGGTTTGCATCGCTCCACGTTTGTTGCCGGGCGTGCGGTGATCCACACTGAAAATGGTGTATAAATCGCCTTCGTGGCGAATAATCATTCCCGGGCGCAGTTGGGTCGCTTTAACCATGTGTTGCTCCTAAGTGTTTTCGGATCGTCCGAAGGCGGCGGGTACGGCAAAGCCGGCGCCTCGCCCGGCGGCGCATCAAATCGGCCGGGACGAGTTCTATAGTATAGCGGCGGGCGCCGGATTGGGTCAAACTAGAGGCTGCTGACGATGGCTACCCGGCTCCCCTTCCGAAGCCCATGGCCCGCCGCGTGCGCGGCGCTGTTGCTTTTTTCCGTCGCCACCCAAGCGCAAAGTCCGCTGCGCAATCCCAAAGCGGATACCACCCAGCCGCAGACCGCTCTTTCCCTTTGCAACGATTTGCAAGTGGTGAAGCGGCAAGCCGTGCCGCCCGGCACGGCCATCGCGGTCTCCGCCGACGGTAAAACTCTGGCTACCTGGGTTCATACCACCACCGGCGCCGCGCTCGATTTACACAACCGCGGTTCCGGCGTGACGCAACGCGTGGAATTGGTGCCGCCCGCTTTGCCTCCGGGGATTCCCTGGCGCGTGCAGGAAGTGGCGTTTTCTCCGGACGGAAGCGCGCTGGCGGTGCGCACCACCGGCGCTGTGTGGGTGATCGACCGGACCACGGCAAAAGTGCGATTTCTGATTGGGCAGGACGCGGCCACCCAGACGTATCCCGGAAAAATGTCCTGGGGCGAAAACGAATTGGCGGTTTCATTCTGGCCGGCGGAATCGTATCTGGCGGATGCGCCGGCGGCGGGCCCGGTGGAAGTTAGAATTTTTTATGGTTCGTCCGGAGAAGTGGCGCGCGCCATCAAACTGGCGCTGCCCTCCTCAAACAATTGGACCGAGCCACGGCTATCACCGGATGGAAACCAGCTGGCCGTGCTGCTGCGCGCCCAACAATGGCCGGGCAAAGCCGACCTGTTCCTTTTCGCCGCGGATTCGGGAAAACTTCTGTGGCAGAAGAAAATTGGCGCGGAAGATTTGCTGTGGACGTCCGATGGGAAACAAATCGTGGCGCTGGGCTCCGACCTGTTCTGGCTCGATGCAAAAAAAGGAAAAGAAGTTCGCAAGGCGGATCCCAGCGTGGCGCACAGCGAATTTCAGAAACTGCGCGTAAACGAGACGGCACAGATCGCGGTGGGAAGTTTCTCCGTTTACAGCGCCATGGGACGATTTTTCAAAAGCAACGAACAGCACGCCGAACGAATTGTTCTGTGGCATCTTGATACCGCCAAGGGAATTTGCGAAATTCCCGTAGCGGCTGTGAATACGATTGACGCGTGGCCGACGGCGCGCGGCGAAATCATCATCCTCGAAGAAACTTACGAAATCAAGCCGCCGTTGCGCCTCCTGAAGTCCGCCCAAATCGTGACCTACCGTCTCGCGCCCGCAAGCACGCCGTAGGTCCAATCCTTCGTTGCTCTACCTGTAGGGGCCGGCTTCAGCCGCGCCCCTCCGCGTGCTACGGAAGTTGTTGAGGGTGCGCCTGCGCCTCGGCCATGATCTTCTCGATCTCTTCGATCGAACGCGGCAGGCGTGCGCTCAGTATCTGGTAACCGGTGGCCGTCACCAGCACGTCGTCCTCAATCCGCACGCCCAAATTTTCCTCAGGAATATAAACACCCGGCTCCATTGTCACCACCATTCCGGCCTCAAGAGTCCGGTAAGGATCGCCAGCATCGTGAACGTCCAGGCCGATGTGATGCCCCAGGCCGTGAATATAATATTTGCCCAGCGGTTTGCCTTCCTTATCTTTTCCGTGGGTATTGATGTAATCGTAGGAAATCTTGAACAGGCTGTTCGGGCCGGTGCGCGAGAAACTCATTCCCGGCTTGAGCGCAGCCAGCGCCGCGTTCTGCGCGCCCAGCACAATTTCATAAATTTCGCGCTGCCGCTCCGAGAATTTTCCGTTGGCGGGAAGCGTGCGCGTCAGGTCCGCGGCATAGCCTCCATATTCGCAGGCCACGTCGAGCACCACCACGTCGCCATTCCGGATCACGGTGTCGCCCGCGCTGTAATGCAGCACGGTGGAATGGAACGCGGCGCCCACAATCGGCTCGTACGCTTCGCGGTCGCATCCTTCGAAGGAATGGAAATAAACCATTCGCGCGGCCACCTGATCTTCGCGCAATCCGGGTCGCATGATCTTCATCGCTTCCAGTTGGGCGTCCACGGAAATATCCACGGCCTTTTGCAGAAGCGCAAGCTCACTGCCGGATTTTACCTGGCGCATCGCTCCCAACTTCTCGGTGATGTCCTTGAAATTTGCCTGCGGTGCCGCATGCTTCAGCCAGGCCAGCCATTCGGCGTTGTGCGGATAGCCCGCTTCATCGCGCGCCGGAAGCGTGGTGTAAAACGTGGAAAAGACTTTGCTCAATTTTTCCAGATCGCCCTGCAGCTCGTCGAATGGCCGGACCATGGCGAATCCGGTTTTTTCGGCGATTCCGGAATCGTTGGGACCCATCCGCGGCCCATTCCATCTTTCGGAAGCCGGTTCGCGCGGAGGCAGATAGAAAATTTCGCGCGGCCCGTCATACGTTTTCCCCGCCGGCGGCTCCGGCACCAGCAGCAACGCCGCTCCCGATTCATTGTGCCCGGTCAGGTAATAGAAATTTTCTTCCTGGTACGACGCCTTCACCACCGACGAGCTTTCCTTGTCGTTATACCCAAAAATCACCAGCGGCCCGTCAATCTGCGCGCGCAAAGCCGCCCGCCGCGCCTGGTACTCCCCATTCGGCTGCCGCACCCGCGCCTGCACGAGCAGCGTGCAAAGCAACAATAAGAGAACGGAGAGCCATGCACGCGATCTTGTAATGCAAGGGATCATTTCTGCTCCTCAATCGATATCTTAGAATTCACTCGATTTTGTCATGTTTTGCAAGATTATGCCTAGCGCAGAGCAGGCGGATATTTTTTGCAAGAATTGACGAGCCGCCTTTCGAAAACGGCAGGTCATGGTCATAGTGCAGATTGTTGTCGCTGCCGCACAGCACACACCGGCCCTTATCTCTCTTCCAAACCTCAAGCTTCACACTACTAGGAATTAAACGCCCATGTTCGAACTCCCTCAATTGACCTGAAGTGGGAGAAACGGCGCTCTCAGATAATTGCAGTTTGAACTTGAATACTTTCCTCTGGCCGCTTTCTTCTTGCCACGCATCGATCAAATGAAACAATCCGTCAAAGACCCATATTCCGTCACGAATCTTTTCGTATACCTTAACAATCTCCGACGTACGATCCCCACGCTTAAAACTCATCGCAGCTTCGAAGAAAAGCCCATTCTGCGTTGGTTTCCCACTCGGGGTCGTCAGAGGTTGATCTATTCTCTTGGGCAGACTTTCATGCGCTGTGCGAGGAACATCGTGCCCTTCGTAAATGAGGATTCGGCCATCTTGCTCAATGCGATCGACATAGGGCGCCCCTTTTCGAATACTCATCAAAATCACACTATCCGCACCCTTGAATCGATAATTCATGCCTCTCTGAAGTGATGCGCCTTCTTCTCGGCACATCTCCAAGTACGAAATGACCTCGCCTGGACTTAGCATTGAATTTGAATGGCTGTAGTGCGGAGCAAATAATACCCGAGGAGATCCTCTTATCGTCAACTTTGTTGGCTTACAAGACAGAAAGCCGCTGCGCCAGCCGAACTTGGGACTCGGCCGGCGTCCGGTGTTCAGGAATCGAATCGATCGAAATATTCGGATCGCGCGATTTGCTCTCCGAAACAGCTTACGAGGGCGAACACCACCGATTATTTTCCGTGGATCGCCACCGCGAGGGCCAGAATGGTTTCTCTTGCCGTAATTCAGTTCGGAGATTTAGATTCGTATTAAGTCGATTTGACCTAACGGATCGTTCCGTATAAAATCGCGTCCCTTTTTTGCGAGAGCCGGCTTCATTGCGGCAAGCGGGCCATACGCCTCAGTTTTCGCCGCTTATCAATTTGGAGGGGAGCGATCATGCGAAGGCCTATCTTTGTTCAGTTTCTTCTTATTTGTTTCCTCGCAACGTTCTTGCCTGCGGCCGCCCACGCCCAGGCGGGCTCTGGTGAGCTGACCGGAGAAGTGCGCGATCCGTCGGAAGCGCCGATTCCGAACGCTCAGGTGAAGTTGACCCACGTCGAAACCAATCGCGTCTTCAGCTCCACGACCAGCGATGGAGGCGTTTACGAATTTGCCCGGCTCAAACCGGGTCTCTACACCCTCACCGTCGAGGCAACCGGGTTCAAGCGCTTCGTCCGCGAGGGAATTATTGTGACGACGGGCGATCGCGTTCGGATCGATGCAAATCTCGTCGTCGGCAGCACCGCGGAAACTGTTACCGTCACTACGGCTTCGCCCGTCCTGCAAACCGAATCCGCCACCATGGGCCAGGTAATCAATGACCGCACCATCGCGGCGCTCCCGCTCAACGGCCGCAATTACGTGAGCCTGGTCGGCCTGGCTGCGGGAGTGGCGCTACCCCCGGCATCCACGCTTCCCCGCTTGAACGGCAGCCGCCCGCGCACCAATGAATATATGTACGACGGAATTTCGGTGCTGCAGCCGGAACCGGGTCAGGTGGCCTTTTTCCCGATCATTGATTCCATTCAGGAATTCAATGTTCAGACTAACGACGCTTCCGCTGAGTTTGGGCGATTCAATGGCGGCGTCATCAATTTGACCAGCAAGTCCGGAACGAATGGCTTCCACGGCACAGTGTTCGAATTCCTGCGAAATGAAATTTTTAACGCCCGGAACTTGTTTTCACCCGCAACAACCGCGAATCCCGGGAAGCCGGAATTTCGCCGGAATCAATTCGGGTTCGTCGCGGGCGGTCCGATCATTAAAGACAAGACTTTTTTCTTTGTCGATTATCAGGGCACGCGCCAGTTGATCGGAAAAACCGTGACCTCCACGGTTCCAACGAATGCGGAGCGCGGCGGAGATTTCTCCGCGCTCCTGGGCGCCACCTTGCCTCAAACCACCAAGGATACGAACGGCAACACGATCCAGGTGCGCCAGGGCATGATCTTTCGCCCCTCCGACCACCTGGCCTACGCGGGCAATAAAATTCCCGTGAATACCTTCGATCCCGTGGCTGTTCAACTTTTGAACCACTATCCCGTGCCCACCTCTTACGGCGCCGCCAATAATTTCCGGTTACTGGGAAATGAGCCGGATAATCAGGATCAATTCGACATACGAATCGATCACCGCTTTTCAAGCCGCGACCAGGTCTTCGGCCGCTACTCCTACGCGCGCGACTTCACGCATCCCGTCACGGCGTTGCCGGACGGCAGCGGCGCCACTGCGGCCGGTTCATTGGCCACCTCGCCACAGCACACACTCGGCCAATCGTTTGCTTCGAGCTACTTGCACATTTTTTCCCCTTCGCTGACCAATGAAGTTCGCGCCGGCTACACTCGACGGACGTCCAACCGCGCCGCCTTGCTGCTTCCCTCGCCTCCCTCGCAGAGCCTGGGTTTGCCGGGCATCCCGACCAACGCGTCTTTCAACAACGAATTGCCCACATTTCTGGTTTCCGGATTTCAACAGTTGGGCCCGCCGACCGGTGTGGATTCAATCTTCCGGACTGACGTGGTGGAGCTGGCGGACACCGTCTCGAAATTGCATGGCCGGCATTCCTTCAAGTTCGGGATCGATAACCGGATTTCCCGGCTGGACGTGATTCAGCCTTCCTCGCCTACCGGCACATTCACGTTTAGCACTCTGTTCACGAATCTCAACGGCGTGGCAAATACCGGCAATCCCCTTGCCAGCTTCCTTCTGGGTCAAGTGCAGTTATTCTCGATCGACTTGCAACAGAAAGCGATCCGGCCGCGGGCCTGGTTCCAGGAATGGTTTGTGCAAGACGATTGGAAAGCCGGCAGCCGTTTGACCTTGTCCGCTGGAGTTCGCTTCACGCTCAATTTTCCCTCGACGGAAGTAGATAATCAGGGCGCTGTATTCAACGAGCAGACGCAGCAGCTTCAATATCTGGGCCAGAACGGTTTTCCGCGCTCCTCGCGGGAATTGCACTGGAAGAATTTCGGGCCTCGCTTGGGCATCGCGTATCTGCTCACGTCAAAAACGGTGGTGCGCTCCGGCTATGCCGTGGTTTTCTTCGACCAGTCCGGCATCACCACTCCCTTCACGAATCCTTCCTTTCCTTTTGTGCAGACCGTGCAGCAGCTCAACCTGTCGAACACAGTCGCGCCCTTTGTTCTTTCCCAGGGGCCGAATGTCCAGCCGATTCCGCTCAATCCCGATGCGGGCTTAGGACAGAGCGTGTATTCCGTCACTCGCGACTTGGGCTCCGGTTACGTGCAGCAATGGAACCTGACGGTCGAGCGGCAACTCACGCAAAATATGTCGCTCGACGTCGCTTACATTGGGTCGAAGGCCACGCACCTGGGAGTGCCGGACTACAATCTGAACCAGTTGACAGCCGCGCAGCTTGCCGCCGGCGGCAGTTCGCTCACCCAGATGGTGCCCAATCCGTTCTTCGGACAGATTCCCATCTCTTCTCCGCTCGGCGCCCCGACAATTTCGAACGCGCAACTGCTGAAGCCGTTTCCACGATTCCAAAATGTCGCGTTGTTCCGTAACAACATCGGAAATTCCAACTACAACGGCCTGTATGTAAAACTGCAGCAGCGATTCTCCCACGGGCTTACGCTCCTGTTCAGCTACACCCGCTCCAAGCTGATTGACGATGCTTCCTCCGTGTTCGACGCGTCCATCGGCACGGGATCGGTCGCCAATTTCCCCGTGGCGGATACCTACAACCGGCGCCTGGAACGCGATGTTTCCTCGGGAGACATCCCGAATGTAACCTCGGTCAGCTACACCTACGATCTGCCCATTGGCCCGGGCCACTGGCTGCATCCTTCGGGAGTGGCGGGGAAATTTACGAATGGCTGGCAACTTGCCGGAATTGTTTCGTTCCAGTCCGGCCTGCCCCTGCTGGTGACGCAGACCACGAACTTTAATGCGTTCGCCGGATTTGCCACGCAGCGGCCCTCCTGCATTGCGAATACCACCTTGCCCGATTCGCAGAGAAGCACCGCGATGTTTTTCAACACGGCGGCATTCCAGATCACGCCGCAATTCAAGCTGGGCACCTGCTCGCGCAACGCCGTTCGCGGCCCTTCGTACCAGGATGCGGATCTGGCGCTGATCAAGCGCACCATGATTCGCGAGCAAATGAGCGTGGATTTTCGCGCGGAATTCTTCAACCTTACCAACACGCCGCCGTTGGGCGCGCCGAACGTGACGGCTGGTAGCGCCGCGTTCGGAACAATTACTTCGGCCGGAGATCCCCGGGTCATCCAGATGGCCTTGAAACTAAATTTCTAGTCGAATCGAATTGATTTATCGCCGGTGAATTGGGAGGTCTAATCTAGTACGGATCGTTTTCATTCTTTCGAAGCGTGCTCATATGAATTTTCCGGCCCGCGCTGGACTTCCAGAATAGCCCGGAGTATGGTCTCCGGCATGACACTCTCTGCCCGGAATCGCCTGCAAGGAAAAGTGGTGGAAATCCAGTTTGGCGGCGTGATGGCTCACGTGGTGATGCGCGTGGGCAAGAACCTGATCGAAAGCGTGATCACCAAGCGCAGCGCCGACGAAATGAAGCTGAAAGTGGGAGACACGGTCTCCGCCGTGATCAAATCCACCGAAGTGATGCTGGAAAAAAAGTGAAGGACGCCGCTCGACGCCGCTCGTCTGAGAGAAGAGGCTGCCGCATGCTCGCACGATCTCGCGCTACCCTGGCCGTTTTGCTGGCCGTCGCATTCCTTCAAATTCTAGCGGCGCCGCCGCGGATTCTTGCGCAGACGCCCGCCGTCACGGGCCCTTTCGAAATTCGCGTGGAAGGCGCGGTCGCGACTCCGCTTACGCTGAACGTCAGTGATTTGAAGAAAATGCCGCGCAAGACGCTCACGGTAACCAATCCGCACGACAAGAAGCAGGCGACTTATGAAGGCGTGCTGCTCGAGGAATTATTGGAACGCGCCGGAGTGCCGCACGGCGAAAAACTGCGCGGCGGGCTGATGGCCAGTTATGTCCTCGTTTTGGCCGCGGACGATTATCGCGTGGTTTTTTCCCGCGCCGAACTCGATCCCGGAATTCAGGAATCCGATGTGATCGTCGCGGATACCATGGACGGCGCGCCGATTCCGTCCGGCCAAGGACCGTTCCAATTGATCGCACCGCACGATAAGCGTCCCGCGCGCTGGGTGCGCATGGTCAAGTCCATCACCATGGTCAACGCGCCAAAGTAGCCGCGCGAATTTCCCTTCGTCTCATTTTTTGCCTTTGGGTGCCCCAGACGCCGCCGTTGCGTCTGGGAATTTTGACTTTGAACTCCCTAAACACACGTGTGATTCTATCGCGCTTGAAGTTGATTTAAACACATGACAATGCGCGTCACAATTCCGCTAAAGGGTGCATTCCATTTGGGGGGCGCTACATTCGTGAAAAGAAAAATCGCCGTGACACTTTTAGTCCTGTCCAATTTATTGCTGCTCTACATTGCGCTCAGCGCGCCGGCCTACGCACACGCCCACACGCAACTCGGCGCGGCAATGCTCGCTGAGTACGCCGGCGCGTGGCCGGTCGCACTTGCCTGCTCCCTTGGCGTGACGGGAATTGTTCTGGCGTTAATTCCCATTCTAAAGGGCGAACGCTGGGCGATGGCTACTGAGTTTGCGACCTTCGTGATTTTGTTCATCACGCGGATGAAGACCGATCCGCGATGTCTCGTGGTCCTCGATCCCCACCAGCACGGCTGCCACACCTTCATGATCGCCGTCGTACTCGGCGTCGCCGGCCTGGCGCTCGCCTGGTTTGGCGGAGCCGCCACCCACGCGAGCTGAATTTAGAAATCAGGAAGCCGTTTCAAAGAGGTTCACGTTGTCTCCGGCGAAAGGGCGAAGGGAGGGCGAAGCTACGCACGGATCGCAGCTGTAATTCGAAATCGCGTTCGGCCTTTGTCGGAATCGCGCTGGCGGATTTGTGGGTTCGAGCTCGGTGATTTCTCGGTGTCTTGACGGTTTTGGAGGCCCGCAAAATCAGAAGCCGGGAGCTCCGGTGGCGGCCGGACGAACTTCCGCCGGCTCGAGCGCGGAGCCGAAGCGCAGACGTTCGAGATAAACCTGGCCGATGGACATCAGTCCGGTGTAGAGGTATCCCCACACAAAAAGAAAAAGGAATGGAACGGTCAAATAATTTTCATTTGAGATCGCGTAGTAAACCGTAAACGCAAAATAAATTCCCAGCGACACTTCCGCAAACGGCATCCAGCCCGCGCCTTTACGATAACTTTTTTTCAGCCACGCGCCCTGTTGCTTGCCTTCGATGCGGTATTTCGGAGTGCGCGTGAACTCGGATTGTTTTCCGAAGATCGCTTCCATCACCGAGACGGCGTTGCGAACAGACAGGCCGATGCCCACGGCCATCACGAACGGAAGAAACCAGAAAGTGCGCTTCCACGTTTTCGGAAACAGCACGCGTTGCGATGCCAGATAAAAACTGGAAATCGAGCAGGTGGAAGCGAGAAACAGCGGCAAATCAATCAGCAAAACCTGAAACCACCCCTGATAAAAACGCACGATCATGGCGGGCAGCAAGATCACGGAAAGAAAAACCATCAATGGATAGCTGATATTCGCGGTGAGATGAAAAATTGCTTCAGCCTTCACGTGGCCGGGCACCTTCGCTTTCAATACGCGCGGCAGAATTTTTTTGGCGGTTTGCATCAGGCCCTTGGCCCAACGCGCCTGCTGCGATTTGAAAGCGTTCATTTCCACCGGTAATTCGGATGGACATTCGATTTCCGGCAAATAGAGAAATTGCCAGCCGCGAAGCTGTGCGCGATAAGAAAGATCGGTATCTTCGGTGAGCGTATCGTGCTGCCAGCCGCCGGCGTCCTCGATCGTCGAGCGGCGCCACACTCCCGCGGTGCCGTTGAAATTGAAAAACGATCCGCGGCGGTAGCGCGCGCAATGCTCGATCACAAAATGCCCGTCGAGCAAAATTCCTTCCACTTCCGTGAGCAGCGAATAATTGCGGTTGACGTAGCTCCAGCGCGTTTGGACCATGCCCAGCTTCGCATCGGAAAAATAAGGAACGGTGCGGCGCAGAAAATCCGCGGGCGGCAAAAAATCGGCGTCGAAGATCGCGACCAATTCGCCTTTAGCGGTTTTCAAGCCTTCCTGCAGCGCTCCCGCTTTGTAGCCTTCGCGGTTGGTGCGCAAGTGATAGGAAATGGGCAAGCCGAGTTGCTGGTAGCGCTCGACGCAGCCGCGGGCGATTTCGCGAGTCTCGTCGGTGGAATCGTCGAGCACCTGAATATCCAGTTTGTCGCGAGGATAATCGAATTGCGCGATGGAATCGACCAGGCGCTCGATCACGTAGCGTTCGTTGAAGATGGGAAGCTGTATGGTAACCTTGGGCCACTCGACGGGAACAGGCGGCACCGGCGGCACGCGATGGCGATAGCGATAATAATTGTAGACCAGAACGTAGCGGTGGATTCCGTAGGCCGCCAGGACGACCAGCACCGCGAAATACGGAATCATGATGGCGAAATCGAACGTGTTAGCCTGGTAGAGGCCGCGAAACGTGGGGTCCGTCAACTTGCGGAAATAGTTCGAGACCGGATTGCCGCCTTGCAAAATCGCCGCGACACTGAAGATCCAACTCACCGAATCACTGCCTCCGCATGCTGACCCGCGCGGGATCATTTTTCCGCCCTCCAAACCTGATCGCGCTGGGCGGAATTGCCGCGCTGGAATTCTGTTTCGCTCTGCTCTACCGGCTGCACGATCTGGAAATCCACGTCATCGAAACGATTGCGATCGCGTTCGCCGCCGGAATCATTTATTTCATCGCGCTCTACTTCCTGGAGCACAGCGCGGAAAACCGCGCAACGCTCTGGCTGATTCTGGCCGGCGCGGTGCTGTTTCGCGTGACGCTGGCGCCGCTCGCTCCGACGCTTTCCGAAGACATTTACCGCTACCGCTGGGACGGCCTGGTGCAGCGCGCCGGATGGAATCCCTATACAATCCGCCCCGACGATCCGCAGCTCGATTCGCTGCGAAATCGCGCCGAGCCAGCCGGACCAGGGCACGATATTCCCGCCGTCTATCCGCCGCTCTCTGAACTGACGTTCCGGATTACCGGACGGTTTCTGCCAGGCCCGGTCGCGTTCAAACTACCATTTATCGCGGCCGATTTGCTGGTCGTTTTCCTGCTGGCCGCGTGGCTGGGCTCGACCGGGGGACGAAATTACCAGTTGGTGGTGTACGCCTGGAACCCGCTGGTGGTGGTCGAGTTTGCCGGCAACAGCCACAGCGATGCGTTAGCGCTGGCAGCGCTGGTGGCCGCCTGCCTGTTGATTATACGGTCACGGCAAAGGGTGTCAACGATTCTGCTGACGGCGGCGGCGATGTTTAAGCTGTTCCCTATCATGTTGATGCCGATGTGGCTGAGGCGGGCGGGATGGCCCAAGCGGCGCGAAGGATGGATCAACGCGCTACTCGCCGGGGCGTTTGCGTTGGCCTGCGCGTGGCCTTTCCGTTCGGCGTTGCGGGATCTGCCGGGCATCCTGAGCTATTACGCGTCGCGCTGGCAGGATAACAATGCGAGTTTGTATTCCGTGCTGGTTTGGATGACTGGATCGCGGCGATTTGCGACGAATCTGGGAATCGGCATCGCCTCAGGGTTGGCGTTGTGGGCGGCGCTGAAGAAGATCGAACCGGCGCGCGCGGCGTATCTGATTTTCGGGGCAATCTTGATGTTTTCACCCAACGCTTATTCGTGGTATTTCACCTGGATCATTCCGTTTCTTTGTTTTTTCCCAAGTCCAGCGTGGCTGCTGCTCACCATTCTGCAGTTTCTTTCCTATCATGTGCTGATCGAATACTACGCGTTGAACACCTGGCACTGGCGGCCGGAAATGGTGTGGCTGACGTATGGACCATTCTACGGAATGTTGCTGTGGGAGATGATCCGGAAGAAGAAAACAAACCGCGAGGCTGCGACTGCCTGACTTGCGCGTTGTTCTTAATCGCTTCGGCGTTGCCGGTCGAATTGACGAAGCGTGCTGGAGCAGCGCCGGAGATCGAAAGGAGCATCTAAGTGGCGAGGACTGCAAGACGCATCCTGGTTTTCAGGATCGAGCCGTGAAAACGGGAATTTAATCGATGTAATCCCCCAAAGACCGAAAGCGTCTATTTAGGGGAGAGGGCAAGGGCAGCTTGGAAACAATCCTGAGTCGATTTGCAGTTTATCTTCCGCAGGCCGAGGCAGCTACGCCAAAGGCAAGAGTGGCGGGCGCAACCGGTGTGGAGCACGAGGAATTCGACGCGATCGTGCGCGAGCACCAGCGCCGGATTTATCGCGTGCTGCTGGCGATTCTGCGCGATCCGGACGCGGCCGACACACTGACGCAGGAATGTTTTCTGCGGGCGTATCGCAAGCGGGAAAGTTTCCGCGGCGAATCGAGTGTGGGCACCTGGCTGGTGCGCATTGCCATCAATCTGGCGCGGGACCACATGCGCAGCCGGCGGCGCGGTTTCTGGATGACCCTGCTGGGCAGCGGAGAAAGCGCGATGGCCGCGGCAGCGGCGGTGCCGGACCGGGCCGCGTCCCCCGAACGGGCGTTGGCGGCGCGCGAAGAAGTGGCCAAGGTGTGGGAAGCGGTGGAGGATCTTTCGCCGCAGCAGAAGGAAGTTTTCTTTTTGAGATTTTCGGAAGAAATGCCGCTGGAAGAAATTGCCAAGACGATGGAATTGCAAACCGGAACGGTGAAGAGCCACCTGGCGCGCGCCGTGAGCGCGATCCGCCAGCGAGTGAAAAGGCAGGGACGATAATGGCAGACCAAAAACATTTGTCCGACGAGAGCTGGGCCGCCGTGCTTTCCAGCGAACTCGACGCCGCATCGCAGGACCATCTGAAGGGCTGCGAAGAGTGCCGCGCCGAAGAACAAGCATTGAAGAGCGTGCTCGACGGAGCACGCGAATCGCTGAGCGCGGCGGCCGAGCGGTCTGAAGTTTTCTGGATCCGGCAGCGCGCGGAAATCAACGCGCGAATCCGCGAACAGCGCGCCGGTCATCACCGCCTGGTGTGGGCGACGGCAGTCGCGTTTGTGGCGCTGGCGGCGAGCTTGCTGCTGCGGCCGGTTCCGCAGCGGCCAGCACTGGCGCCCGCCGTGACGGATCAAGAGTTGTTGATGCAAGTAGAAAGCTCGCTTTCCAGAGAAGTTCCCGATGCGCTAGCGCCGTCTGATTTGATCTCTCAAGAGCTTGCAGAGGCCTCGCAGAAGAACTCGAATACAGGAAAAGGAGAACGTAAATGAAGCCGTCTGCAATTGTGTTGTCTGCAAGCCTGCTGGTAGCAGGATTGATGTTGCCGGGGATGTCGCGCGCGCAGGGCCCAGCACCGGAGGCGCCCGATCCTGGAGGAGCGCCGATGGCGGCGCCAGCCCCCACGCCCGATCCTGGCAACCCGCCGGGAATGCCCCGCGCAGCATTTCACCGGCCCGGGCCAGGTGGAATGAGTGGCGGGATGTTCGGCGCGTGGTGGAAGAATTCGGAAACAGCGAAAGCCATTGGGCTGAGTGACGACCAGGTGAAGCAGATCGAATCCACGTTCATGTCGCATAAATTGAAACTGATCGATCTCCGCGCTGATCTGGAGAAAAAAGAGTTGGAACTCAAGCCGCTGGTGGACGCCGATCAACCCGATGTCGCGAAAGTGGGCGCGCAAATCGATCAAGTGGTAGCCGCGCGCGGCCGCCTGGAAAAAGAAGCGACCATGATGAGCCTGGATATCCGCCGCGTGCTGACGGTGGACCAGTGGAAGAAATTGAAGGACTACCAACAGCAGCGGATGATGCGTGACTGGCGTGGAATGAAGGATGGGCGCGACGGCCATGATGGACGCGATGGCCGGGGCGGCAAGGACGGAATGCGCGGGCCGGGGCCGCAACGGCGCTCGGGGCAGACTCCGCCACCTCCGCCACCCGGATCATCGGACGAAGAACAGGATTAGCTGACCGAAGCAAGCTTCTCAACCGGATTCTCTCCCCGGGTTGAGGCCACACGCCCCACTCTTTCCTCCTCGAGTGGGGCGATTTTTTTGGGGGGAGCGCAGCCACCCGGTAAGGAAAGCAGAAAAAAGAGGGCGCGGCTGTACAGTTTGCGGAAAATGTCGAGAATTGTTGTCCGATAAAATGACACTCGACACGAGCCATGGAGAAAGACGGCCCACTTCTCGATAAAGCATTGGGGAGCAACTCCGGACTCCTCAGAACTACGCTAACCAGAATGACACCTAAAGGCATTTTTCCGCAGCCTGGGTTGAAGCCGGCCCGCACATGAATCTGGAGGATTCCGCTAGGTGATTAGCGTGAGAGTGGTTTGGGGAACGAAATTTTCGCTGCGGGCGTTGCGCGACTTGGGCGGCAGCGGCATCTTGCTGCGATCGACGGGATGGTAGCAGGTGTCGCGTTCGACAGGCGTGCGTCCGGCGGCGCGGATCAGGCGTTCGAGATCGCCGCGCGTAGTGAACTCGGACGTGGTGGCGCCCGCGTCGTGATAGATTTTTTCTTCGATGACGGTGCCATCGATGTCGTCGGCGCCGAATCGCAAGGCCACTTGCGCGATGCGCGGCGTCAGCATAATCCAGTAAGCCTTGATGTGATCGAAATTATCGAGCAGCAGCCGCGACACGGCGATCATTTTCAGATCGTCGATTCCCGTGGGACTGGGAATGTGGCTGAGACCGGTATTGGCCGGATGAAACGCGAGCGGAATGAAGGTGACGAAGCCGCCGGTTTTATCCTGCAAATCGCGCAGCAGCAACAAATGCTCGACGCGTTCCTCGGAAGTTTCAATGTGGCCGTAGAGCATGGTGGCGTTGGAACGCAAACCGATTTCGTGGGCGGTGCGGGCGATTTCCAGCCAGCGCTGGCCGCTTACCTTGTGGTCACAGATTACTTTGCGGACGCGCGGATTGAAAATTTCCGCGCCGCCGCCGGGAAGTGAATCCACTCCGGCTTCCTTCATTTTCAGCAGAGTGTCGCGAATGGAAAGTTTGGCGATGCGCGCGTAGTAACCCACCTCCACCATGGTGAACGCTTTCAGGTGAACCTGCGGATAGCTTTTCTTCAGGCCGCGAATTAAATCGAGATAATAATCAAACGGCAGGTCGGGATGCAGTCCGCCGACAATGTGAAATTCCGTGGCGCCTTCGGAAACGCCTTGCTCGGCGCGCTGGACGATTTCTTCGATGGCATAAGTGTACGCGCCGGGGGAATCCGGAGAGCGGCCGAACGCGCAAAGTTTGCAATGCGCGACGCAAACGTTGGTGGGATTGATGTGGCGATTGACGTTGAAGTAGCAGACATCGCCGTGGCGCTTTTCGCGGACGTGGTTGGCCAGCCAGCCGAGGGCGAGCAGGTCGTGCGTTTCGTAGAGGGCCAGGCCGTCAGCGGCATTCAGGCGCTCGCCTGCCAGGACTTTGGCGGCGATGGGTTCCAGGCGCTGGTCAGAGATCTGGAGTTGGGCGGGCATTTTCGCTTCGATTGGACTACTCCGAGACTTGGTCCTGCTACTTGAGATCCGCCGTCGAGCGGTGAAAATTCCTTCTGTGCGGAGCCTCAGGGGCTAAAGCTCGCTTTTCTTGTGGACGCTAATGTCGGAGCTGAAGCTCCGACCCCCTAAACACCTAATCAATCTCAAATTATGAGCGCACCCAAGATTCCTCGCCAAAGCCGGGCTCGGAATGACAGCTTCTTGAAGCGTGATTCGCCCGCCTTTTCAAGGGCGCGAGACTACCGCTGCCACTCCCCAGAATAGCAGAAACAGCAGGCTAATGTAGCCGTTCACCGTGAAAAACGCAGCATTGATTTTGGAGAGGTCGTTGGGCTTCACCAGGGAGTGTTCGTAGGCCAATAGAGAAGCGACCACGCCGATTCCCGCCCAGGCCGGCCAGGGAAGGCGGAAACTTAGGGCCAACCAGGCCAGCAGAGCAACCATAACGATGTGCATGGCGCGCGCGATTTTCAAGGCGCCGGGCACGCCGAAGCGCTTGGGTATGGAATAGAGGCCCACTCGCTGATCGAATTCAACGTCCTGGCAGGCGTAGAGCACGTCGAAGCCGCCCACCCACAGCGTGACGGCCGCGCAGAGAATCAACATGCGCCAATCAAGCGAGCCGCGCACCGCAATCCAGGCGGCCGCGGGCGACATGCCCAGGCAGAACCCGAGAACGAAGTGGGACCAGGACGTGAAGCGCTTGGTATAGGAATAGAAAAACAGCACAGCGAGCGCGACGGGTGAAAGTTCGAGCGCCAGACGATTGAGCTGCCAGGCCGCGATGACGAGAACCGCGGAAGAGATGAGCGTGAAGGCCCAGGCAAAGGACAGCGAGAGAACACCGGTGACCAGCGGACGATTTTGCGTGCGCGGATTCAGGCCGTCGTAGTGCAGGTCGGCGATGCGATTCATGGTCATGGCGGCGGAGCGTGCGCCGACCATGGCGACGACGATCCACAGAAGCTGCTGCCAGGTGAGCCAGGTTGAGCCACCGGCCCGCGTGGCCAGTAACGCTGCGACGAGGGCGAAAGGCAGTGCAAATACGGAGTGCTCGAACTTGATCATTTCGAGAACGGTGCGGATTCGGCTCTTGGACATTAGCGGTTCGTTCCAAATTGATGATCAAGGTTCGATTCCCGGTTTCGGCCGGCAGATTTGCGCTTCACGGTTTTCCCTGCCAGTGATATTGCTGATCCTGCGGCAAATCGAGATGCGCAAGCACGCGATAGGAAAATTGAGTGATGACTTCTTCGATGGATTTGGGATCGTAATAAAACGCGGGCATGGCCGGCATGATAACGGCTCCGGCGTCATGCACGCGCAGCATATTTTCCAGGTGAATGCGATTGAGGGGCGTTTCGCGCAGGCACAGCACCAGCGGGCGGCGCTCTTTCAAGCAGACATCGGCGGCTCGCGCAAGCAGGTCATCGCTCAGACCACTCGCGATGGAAGCCAGCGTTCCGGCGGAACAGGGAATCACAACCATGGCGTCGACGGGCGAGCTGCCGGAAGCGATGGAAGCGCCAACGTCTTTATTGGGAAGATATTCGATTTTTTTGGATGCTGCGCCGATGAGCAAGGAAGGCAGTTTTTTGGGTTCCGGCGCGACGATGCCGAGCTCGGTGGAAATCAAGCGCAGCCCGGTTTCCGTAATCACTAGGGGAATGCGCGAGACGCGCGGATCGGATTCCAGGAGCCGCAGAATTGTCTGCGCGTAAAGCGCGCCGCTCGCACCCGTGACGCCGACCGTGATGACTTTGTCTTGTGTTCTTGGCATGGAATGATTTTGGAAAGCTCAGTCTAGGCAGCCGGGTTCGGCAAAGTCAAGGCAGGGACGCAGGACGGGTGGCCCGAGGATTGGGATTTGTGACGAAAGTTTGTTGACGACTCCTGGCGTTGCGCGTCTAATTCAGCAATCGCTCGCTCGTTGAATTGATGGCGTAGCCGGGATTCCTGGCCGCCTTTTGATATGAGGCATCGGGAAGCACACTGCCCGCTTCGCCCGCTGTCGTGACGGAGAGCCGGGTAATCCGAGACAGGAGAAGGAGAGCACATGGCAACTTCCGCTGTGACGCAGCCGAAATCGGGCCCGCAGGAGCGCATCGCCGGCGCGTGGCACACGGTCTTTGTGCTCCTTGCTCTGGCGGCCTGGGCGGTGTGGTCAAAATTTCAGGCGGACCATTTAAGGGCCGGGGCGAATCCCGACCGCGTGGTGCTGTACATGCGCACCCTTGCGTTCGAATGGCTCATGCTCGCGGTGGTGATCGCGGGAGTGCGGCTGCACGGCTCGCCGCTTTCGAGCGTTCTTGGCGATCGATGGAAATCCCTCCGGCAGGTGCTGATCGATATCGGAATCGCCGCGGCTTTTTGGCTGTGCTCGGGATTCCTGCTGTTTCTTCTGAGCAAATTGCTGCGCGCGGATGGATTGGGCAAAAACGTGCAATTCATGCTGCCGCACGGACAACTTCAAATCGGAATTTGGATTGCGCTCTCGATTACGGCGGGAATCTGCGAAGAAGCGATCTTTCGAGGATATTTTCAGCGGCAGTTCATTTCGTTTACGAAAAATGCTCCCACCGGCATTGCTCTTTCCGCCGCGGCGTTTGGCGCAGGTCACGCGTACCAGGGAACCCGGATGGTGGTGTTGATTGCGCTGTACGGCGCGATGTTCGGGATTTTGGCGCACTGGCGCAAAACGGTTCGCCCGGGAATGATCGCGCACGCGTGGCAGGATTCCCTGAGCGGGATCGCCGCGAGCCTGATCAAGCGCTAGGAAGATTTTCAGATTCATCGATTTCTAAAATTCAGCACGCCACGCGGTTGTGAATGATCCGTTGCCGTAATTAGCGGTATTCTCCGATTTTTTCCCCGGGACAGTCAGTTCATCTCACTGCACAGGAAGTCTCCGAATCGCGCTCCGTCCACAGAAAATGAATCCAAGGCCAGCCGCGAGATTCACCAAGTATTCGTTTGGCTGTAACCGCAGGGTAATCGGACTCCCCCAGAGTAGCCGCGGTCGAGCCAATTCCAATCGAGAACGCGGAGGGCCGACACTCTCTACGCTGAAGGGGAAGGTGACTGACATGTTGAGGAAGGTTGCAATTCTGGGCTTGATGGTGGCCGCAATGGCGGGCGCTGCGTTCGCGCAGGAGGGGCAAGTTCCGAAAGGTATTCCGCATCTGGATCACGTTTTCGTAATCATGATGGAAAATCACGGCTACAACCAGGTTGTGAACAATCCGAACGAGCCATTCGTCAATCGCTATGCAAGAAGCGCGAATACCGGTACAAATTATTTCGCCATCGCCCATCCCAGCCTGACCAACTATCTGGAAGTCGTCGGCGGGTCAAACTTCGGAGTGCTCAACGACAATTCTCCCGATTGGCACAACGCTACTTGCACCACCAACCTGGCCTCCGGCATCACGTCACTCGATAACGGGACGTTTCCGAATATTTGCCCGATCTACGGTAGTGGGCACCGATGCGGCAACACCGGCAATCGACTTTTCAAACGAAACCACCGGGCCTCCGGGAGACATCAACATCGACGGAACTCGCTTCCTGCCTGCCAATTCCCACACGGTCGGGCAAAACGATCGCGGATCAACTGGCCGCTTCAGGACTAAGCTGGAAGAGTTACCAGGAAAGCCTGCCGCCAACCGGCGCTGATGGCGTGAACAATGCCGACGGATTCTTCAGCAACCTAAGCGACCTGACCGCGGCGCTGCCCGGAGAAGGACAAACGCAGAGCAACCTGGTGGCCCTCTATGCCGTGAAGCACAATCCTTTTGCCTATTTCCGCAGCGTGCAGGAAGGTCAGGATCCGCAAAGCAGTTTGAAGAATATGGCCGATTTTGAAGGCGCGCATGGCCTGTTTGCTGACCTTGCCTCCGGCCACATTCCGGCATTCTCCTTTATTGCCCCGAACCAGTGCAATGACCAGCACGGGCGCGGCAACGGCGGCCCCGCGTGCGAGTTTGATCCCAACGACAACGGCACGCAGACCGGATTGAACAATGGGCTGATCTATCGCGGCGACGTGACCGTACAAACGATCGTGCAGGCTATTCACAAGTCACGAGCGTGGAAAGACGGACGCAGCGCCATCGTCCTGTTGTGGGACGAAGACGATTACAGCGTGGTGCCGACCACCAACCAGGTGTTGCTGGTCGTGGATACCAATTACGGCGAGCGCGGAGTGCAGAGCGGGAAATTCTACACTCACTTTTCGTTGCTCAAGTCACTGGAAGCCGGATTCGAGTTGCCTTGCCTGAACCATGCATGCGACGCCGGCACTTTGGTGATGTCCGACTTGTTCCGCGAAGGCCGGCGGGATCACGATCGCGACGATGATCACGATCATGATGGAGGAAGGTAGATCGCCGCGAGCGGGAAACATTTAGCTGACCGGCGATTTTCCGCGCGCCGGCCAGGCAGACTTCATACAAATAATAACAAGCGATTCGCCGCCTGGTTGCAGTGAGCCGTGATCGGACTCACGCAACCGGCGGCGATTGCAATTTCCAGTCAAATAAGAACGAGGCTACCCGCACTACTGGCGTGACGCGATGGTTTCGAGTTGCGTCAAATGATTGAGGTCGTGGCCACCCATGGTTTCGATAATCGTTTGAAAGGTCATTTCGCCGCGCTCGGGATGGGACAGTTTTTTTGCGAGCATCTGCGGGGTGGCGGCGCGAATCAACGCGAGATTCCAATCGCGGACGGACGCGAAAACGGCGAGGGCGGCGCGAGTTTCGAGCGTTGCGTAATTTTTCGCCCACTGGTCCTGATCGAACGGCTGGATGACGTGATTTTCTTCCGCGAGGGCCTGCCGCAGGCGAAATCCAAAAACCATTTCGCAATCGGCGAGATGGCAGAGGATTTGGCGGGCGGACCATTTCCCGGGGGCCAGGGATTGTTCCGCGCCTTTGGCGCCGAGCTTTTTGAAAAGCGTTTCCAATCGGGCGGGCGTGGCCGCGATTACTTCCCGGGGATTGCGGCTTCCTAAATTCGGTGCGTAGGGGTTTTGCATAATGAAGTGAAGGTATCATGCGGGGGATTTGTGCGTCGAGAGTGAGTGAAGCAACAGTCGAAATACCAAAATGGCAGTTCTGATAGAATGCGACTGCGGCTGCGGCGGATAAGGGAAAATGGACGAGCGAGACATTCGTGGATTGCTGGAAGCGGTGAAGAGGGGAAAACTTTCAGCCGACGGGGCCGTGGAGCGGCTGAAGAAATTGCCGTTCGAAGACCTGGGCTTCGCAAAAGTGGATCATCACCGCGCGCTGCGCGTGGGATATCCCGAAGTGATTTACGCGCGGGGCAAGACGGCGCAACAAGTTGCGGAAATCGCGCGGACGATGCTGAAGGAAAAAGCGTCGCACAATATTTTGATCACGCGCGCGGATGAGAAGGCGTTCGCCGCGGTGCAAAAAATCGCGCGAGGCCGCGGACGCGGGAAGGATTCAAAAGCAGGCGCGCCGAAGGCGAAATATTATGCGCTGTCGCGGGTGATCACCATCCGTCGCAGCGATACGATTCATGGCAAAGGACTGATTTTGGTGGTCACCGCGGGAACCAGCGATATTCCCGTGGCGGAAGAAGCGTTGGTGACGGCGGAAATGATGGGAAATCGCGTGGAAGCTCTTTATGACGTCGGCGTGGCGGGACTGCACCGGTTGACGGAAAATCGCGACAAGCTGGCTGAAGCGCGCGTGATTATCTGCGTGGCGGGAATGGAAGGCGCGCTGCCCAGCGTGGTGGCGGGAATGGTGGCGGCGCCGGTGATCGCCGTGCCCACCAGCACCGGATACGGAGCGAGCTTTGGGGGATTGACGGCGCTGCTGGCGATGCTGAATAGTTGCGCGTCGAACGTGAGCGTGGTGAATATTGATAATGGATTCGGCGCGGGCTGCGTGGCCAGCGTGATTAATCATTTGTGAAGTAGCGCGGCCTCGAATCAATTGAGCGGCCGCAAATCATGAAATAGTTTCGATGGTTTCTTGTTTCGTCCGCCTGGCGATTCTTTTCTGGGAATACTATTCCTTTCGAAATTGTTGAAGAATTTTGGGGGTCTTTCGTTGCCAGCTTTCACAGACGCCAAATCCGCCAAAGAATACCTGGTCTCGCAAATTGTTGAGGAAGCGCAGCGCGAAAGTGTCCCGCTCTCCGAAATCGAACGGAAGATGCTATTTTTCTCGGAAAATTACTGGACGCTCCCGGATATCATGGAGGTTAACGCGCAGTTCGACAAGGAATACGATTCGGAAGAGTATGAAGCCAAAATTTCAGAAGTTAATCCGCAACGCCTACGACCGAGCCAGGAAAGAATCCCAATCCGAAACCGAGCGTTGGAGGGAAGCAATTCGGATTCTTCGAAAGGAAGACCATTACCTCCTCGTCATGATAAACGCCGCCTTGGGTAGGCTCGGAATTCCAGGTCGAAACTTTCAAACCATCTTCCAATGGGTAGGGACTATCGCGTTCATAGTGGTTTATTTCTTATACAGAGAATGGATGCATCCGACCGATTGGCAAATACCATGGCGAGATGCACTCGTCTTAATCTGCATCCTCTCGATCCTGGTATGGGGCCTCTGGCCGGTCACTGGCAAAATTGTCGACTGGATGTACAAAGGTACCGCGAACAAGAGCAGGCGGAATGAAAAAGAGGAATAGCAGGACTCGGGAACTCATCCCACGAATAGGACCGATAGGTTTCACGCATTGCCTTCCGGGGCTAAAGCCCACGTTTTGTGGAACTTCTAATGTCGGAGCTAAAGAGCCTGTTTGACTACGCCGAATAGGGGTGGTCGTGTAGCGCCACCCTTCAGGGTGGCATCTTTGGTTTCAATCACATGGCTGCCTGTGGGCACGCGTGACAACAACCAAAACCTAGTTACCACGCAGACTCTAAAGCTCCGACCCTCTGAAAACCATCCATGGGACGAGCTTGAATTATTTTGCTAGAGCAGGGCGGCGGCGAGTGTGGTGGCGAGCGCGGGTTCTTGTTCTGGGAAGACGGTGCGGAGATCGAGGACGAGGCGGTCGTCTTCGATGCAGGCGATTACGGGTGGGCCGCCGGCGGATTGGCGGAGGCGCTGTTCGAGTTGAGTGGCCGAGTGGCGGCGGCTGGTGATGGCGATGAGGCTTGTGGGCAGGCTTTGATCGGGAGTGGAGCCGCCGCCGATCACGGAAAATCCCGCGATGATTTCGAGTTTGGTGAGTTTGACGGTTTCGGGCGGCAACTCCCCCTTTAATTTTTCCGTGAATGCGCGCGCGCGGCGTGCGATTTCATCCGCGGACGAGCGGATCATGCGCAGCGTGGGAATTTCATCGTAGGCGCCTCGCAGATAAGCGCGCAGCGTGACTTCCAAAACCGCGATCGTGAGCTTATCCACGCGCAGCGCACGAAAGAGCGGATTGCGGCGGATGCGATCTACCAATTATTTTTTCCCAGCGATGATTCCCGCCTGGGGACCACCGAGCATTTTGTCTCCGCTAAAGGAAACGATAGGAACGCCGGCGGCGAAACTCGCACGCGCCACTGGCTCCGAAATTCCTGCAGACGAAAGATCAGCGAGGCAGCCCGAGCCTAAATCCTCGAAACACAGGAAGATTCGAGCGGAGGCCCAATTCGATCAATTGTTCCAGCGAAGGACGCTCGGTAAAACCGACGATGCGGAAATTCGAAGGATGAACGCGCAAGAGCAGCCGCACGCGGTCGGTGATGGCGCGCTCGTAATCGGCGATGCGCGTGCGATTGGTGGTGCCGATCTCGCGCAACACGGCGCCGCTTTCGGCCATGATGTCGGGAATGCGAAAGCCGTCGCCGATTTCGATCAACTCGCCGCGCGAGACCAGAACTTCGGCTCCTTTGGCGAATGTGTTCAAAACCAGAAAGACGGCGGCGGCGTTGTTATTGACCACAATGGCCGATTCGGCGCCCACCAGTTGAGCGAGCAATTGCGCAGTGTGCACATCGCGCTTGCCGCGCTCGCCAGCCGCAAGATCGTATTCGAGGTTCGAATATTGCGTCGCGGCGGCGGCGAGATGCGCGATGGCCTCAGCGGAAAGCGGAGCACGGCCGAGATTGGTGTGCAGGACAACACCCGTTGCGTTGATCACTGGGCGCAAGGAAAGCGCCAGCGATTTTTCAACTTCGGCGGCAACGCGGGATTCGAGGGCGGCTGAATCGGCGCCGGCGGCATCGGCGTTGCCGGCATGGGCAATTTGCGAACGCAATTCCGAGAGCACCGCTCGCGCGGCGGCGACGACCAAGCCGTGGCCGGCGCTGCTGGAAAGTTCCGCGAGGCGGGGGCGGGTGAGCAATTCGTCGACGGAAGGAATCTGGCGCAGCAGGGCTTCCCGGCGGCCTACGACGGAATCTGCTTTCGGATTCATTGTTCCGCTATTGGAGCACAGGCATTCCCGCGAGGCAATACGGGGTAGCCTGCATCCCTGTTCGAAAACAGTGGTGATGACGGGGCGTTGCTCACCATTGCGGCACGGCGGGCGACTTTCCGTTGACGCTTCGCGAGTGCAACCCTACTATGGCTTGCGGCCTCTCGAATCACCATGGCGACTGTTGACGAAGACTTGAGCCAACTCGAGAAAGACATTCGGGTGCTCAAGATTGAATACGAGCAGTATTTTGCCGGCGGGCGGAAACGGCAGCCCGCGGATACGCAGTGGCGCGTCGAGACCATGATCAAGCGCTATGGCGATCGAACCACCGAGCTGAATTTTGGCCAGCGCTTCCGTTACAGCAACCTGACCCAGACGTACGCCAAATACATGGAAATCTGGCGCAAGCGGCTGCAGCAAAAAGAAGTGGGCAAGCAGCAAAGGCATTTTGGAGCGGCGGCAAAGGCGATCGAGGAAGCACGGGCGCGCGCGCAAGCCGAGGGCGCGGAGTTTATTGCCGTGGTGACGGACCCGGCACACGAAGCAGGGAAGGTGGAGGAATTATTTCAGAGATTGATCGAGGCAAGAAAGCATTTGGGAGATACCGGGCCCGCGCCATCGCTGGATGAATTCAAACGATTCGTGCAGAAAAAGACGGATGAATTGAAAAGCAAGCGAGGCTGCGAGAAAGTGGAATACGTGGTGAAGGTGGAAGACGGGCGCGTGAAATTGCGGGCGCGGGTGGCTTGAGTGCGGGAAAATCCGTTCCCCAGCTCGAGTTCGGAGCGTCTGGAGGCAGCCTTGACAGGCGCGCGACCGCCGGTGTATTAGCCAGTGGATTCCGGTTGAGCAGCGAAAGCGTTATGCAACGGTGAAATTATTTTGGCTGAAGATAAATATCCTTGTCCGTGTTGCGGTTACCTGGTTTTCCTGGCGCCTCCGGGCTCAGCCGAACGGTGCGTGATCTGCTTCTGGGAAGATGATGTGGCGCAATTGCGTTTTCCCGCGATGGCGGGCGGGGCAAACCAGGTTTCGCTGATGAACGCGCAGACGAATTTCGAGAAATTTGGGGCCAGCCACGAAGAACATCAAGGCAAGGTTCGGCCCGCGGGGAGCGGCGATTCGCGCGATGCCAGCTGGCGGATGATCAATCCCTACCTGGACAACCTCGAGGAGTTCATTCCCTGGGTGGGCCGCGAGGCGCAGTATCCCGAAGGCGAAATGACCGCGCTGTATTACTGGCGCGAGACCTACTGGCGCAAGAAAAACGGCTGACCGTTTTCGCCGAATCCGGCCCATCGCAAGGCGATCGCGCCTGCGGTGGTTGCCCCGCGTGGCCGCATTGGCGATGTGACGAAAAGTTAAAGATGCCACCCTGAAGGGTGGCGCTACACGATCTTGCCTAATCGGCATCGCCACACGGACGCCTGAGCTTCGAACCACTAAGAACCTGGACTAGGGGCGAGCTAGGACGGCACCGCGTCTGTTGTCCCCTTTCCGAATTTCATCCACACGATTACACTAGCCAGCCCAGCGAAGCTTTTGGAGGATCCATTCATGGCCATCGGGCGCGCGTCTGGTCAGCGTCTACGACAAGACGGGGCTGGTGGAATTTGCGCGGCAACTGGCTGCGCTGAAAATTGAAATTGTGTCGACCGGAGGGACGGCGCGGCTGCTGCGCGATGCGGGAATCGCCGTACGCGACGTGGCCGAATTGACCGGATGGCCGGAAATGCTGGGCGGGCGCGTGAAGACGCTGCATCCGAAAGTTCACGGCGGAATTTTGTTTCGGCGCGGAAATGCCGGAGACCGGAAGGTAGTCGCGGAGCATGGCATCGCGCCGATCGATCTGGTGGTGGTGAATCTGTATCCGTTTTCAGCGACGGCGCGCGAAGGCGGGAGTGACGCCGGAAGAACTGATCGAGAACATCGACATCGGCGGGCCGGCGATGGTGCGTTCGGCGGCGAAGAATTTCGAGAGCGTGGCGGTGGTGACCGATCCGGCGGATTATGCGCGCGTGGCGCAAGAATTGAAGATCGGCTTTACGGGAATTGAGCCTGGCAACGCGGCTGGATCTGGCGCGGAAAGCGTTTGCGCGCACGGCGCGCTATGACGGTGAAATCGCGACGGAACTCGAACGGCTCGCGGCGGGCGGCGAAGCGATTCAATTGAGCGACGCCCCGCGGCTGCCGGAACGATTGCATGTGGCGCTCGAGCGCCGGCAGGTCGATGCGGTACGGTGAAAATCCGCACCAACAGGCGGCGCTTTATATTCCGGCCGGGCTGCAGGCGCAGGGGCTTGCCGGCGCGCGGCAAATTCAGGGCAAAGAGCTTTCCTACAACAATCTGGTGGACCTGGATGCCGCGCTGAGCGCTGGCCGCGGGAGTTCGCGGGAGCCCGCGGCTGGTGATCGTGAAGCACAACAACCCATGCGGCGCGGCGGAACAGGAGAATTTATTGGAGGCGTACCGCCAGGCGCTGGCGTGCGATCCGGTATCGGCGTTCGGCGGAGTGCTGGCCTTCAACCAGCGGATTGACGCGGCGACGGCGGAAGAAGTGGCCAAGCTATTTGTGGAGTGCATCGTCGCGCCGGGCTACGAAGCGGCGGCGCTGGAAAAATTCGCGGCGAAAAAGAATCTGCGCCTGCTGGAGATGGATTCGGAAGCAGCGCGGAGAATTGGAATTGAAACGAATCTCGGGCGGCGTGCTGGTGCAGGAGCCGGACGCGCGGACTTTGGATGAAAAAGATTTGCGGATCGTGACGGACAGCGCGCTCCGAACGATGCGGAAAAGCAGGCGCTGCTTTTTGCGTGGAAGGTTTGCAAGCACGTGAAATCGAACGCGATTGTGTTCGCGCGCGAAGGGCGGACATTGGGAATCGGCGCGGGGCAAATGAGCCGCGTGGATTCGGTGAAAATCGCGGTGATGAAGGCGGCGGCTGCATCGTTACCGCTGGCGGGAAGCGTGGTGGCGTCGGACGCATTTTTCCCTTTCCCGACGGCGTGGAAGAAGCGGGCAAGGCGGGAGCTACCGCAGTGATCCAGCCGGGCGGTTCAGTGCGCGATCCCGAAGTGATCGCGGCGGCGAACCGGATGGGCATGGCCATGCTGTTTACGGGGATCAGGCATTTCCGGCATTAGAGGGCTGGGGGAAACCCTGCCGACTGGTAGAGAGGAAAGACCGGATGCCCGCTTTCCTGACGAAAACCGTCGGGACGAGAAAAGCCGGCGCTACACGGCACGAAAAAATCTCATTCGAAAGTAGGCGGACAGTGAACTAGGACGCTGGTGCGGCAGAAATCTGAGACAGAATCGGCTGCAACCCGCTGGCCACCAGACTCGTCTTAATACAGGGGCGAAATTCTACAGGCTAATGACGCCGATACCGCCCGGGATTCGTCCAATACTTCCAACCCGGTGGCGGAGGAACTTCCCAAAATCGAATCTGGAGGGCCAGACCCCCTCCCCTCTCCGGTCATAACCCCAAGTGCCAACCGGGGATAAGGACAACGATACAAGATGGAATCATGCTCTGGCGAAACTTTTGACGCGCCTATGCCTGTGGCTCATAATTGGAAAATCAGGTGAACCCATGAAAATTGCTCTTTCTTTGGCTATCTATCCGCTTGGGCTCGGTTTAGGGCTTGCTGTGGCCTCGGCGGGCGTAGCCGCGCACCAGCAGCAGCCGCCACAAAATCCTGCCCAAGCAGGAGCAACCCGCGCCGCAACCGGCCCAGGCGCCTGCCGCCGCTGCCGCGCCTGCGCCTGACGATGGGGCGCCCACATTCACGCAGCCGGATGAATCCAAGCGCGCGGAAGCCTATTACAACTTCACGATGGGTCACCTGAGCGAGGAGCAGTACGAACTGAGCGGGAAATCGGAATTCGCCAACGACGCGATTGATTATTACAAGAAGGCGCTGGCGCTCGATCCCGGTTCGCCTGCCATTATCGAGCGGCTTGGCGGAAACGTATGCAAAATCGCAGCGCATCCGCGACGCCGTGCTGGAAGCGGAGAACGCGCTGAAAGCCGATCCCGATAATCTGGCCGCGCACCGGCTGCTGGCGCGTATTTATGTGCGCACGCTGGGCGATCAGGATCCTTCGGCAAATCAAAAGGAAACTATCCGCAGAGCGGTGGAACAGCTTCAAGCGGTGCTGCGCATCGATCCGAACGACACGGAATCCGCGCTGTGGCTCGCGCGCCTCTATCGATTCGAGAATGAGCACAGCAAAGCCGAAGAAGTTTTGCGCGGCATACTGAAGCGGGACTCCGGCAGTCCGCCGGCGCTGGAACAGTTGAGCCAATTGCTGCTGGACGAGGGCCGGGCCACCGACGCCATTACCTTGCTGGAACAATCCGCGGCCAATTCCTCGGACCCTGGATTATCGGATCTCCTGGCCGACGCCTATTCCCAAACCAAAGATTATGCAAAGGCGGAGCAGGCCTACCGGCAAGCGGTGGAGGCCGAACCGGATGAGCCAAGCCACCGGCGCGGCCTGGCGCAAACCTTGATGTCGGAATCGAAATATTCGGAGGCCCTGGAGCAGTACAAGAAGCTGACCACCATCGAGCCGGATATTCCGGAAAATTACCTGCGCATGGCCCAGATTTACCGGCGCATGGACAAGCTGGACCTGGCGGAAAATGCGTTGCTCGCCGCCAAGCAGCGCTCGCCGGGGAATTTGGAAGTGCTCTACAACGAAGCGGTGCTCTACGAATCGCAAGGGCGTTATGACGACGCGGTTCACGTGCTAACGGATGCGATCGCCGGAGTGAAGGCGGCGCAACCGGAAACTGCCAGCGGGCCGAATACGCTGGGAATCCTTTACGAACAGCTTGGACGCGTCTATCGCGACCAGGAAAATTATCCGGCGGCGATCAAGACGTTCGAAGAACTTCTGAAAATGGGGCCGGATGATCAGAAGCGCGGGCGGATGCTGCTGATCGATACCTACCGGGCGAGCCACGACGTGGATCGTGCGATCGCCGAGACGCAAAAGGCTATGGCGGCCGATCCCAAGGATCAAGACCTGGTGGTGACGTACGCGATGCTGCTGGGGGAGAAAGGGCAGACCGAAGAAGGCGCGAAAGTGCTTCGAGGATTGTTGCGCGGAAATAATTCCGACCGGGAAACCTATCTGAATCTGGCGCAAGTGGAAGAGCGCGGGCGGCGTTATCCGGAAGCGGAAAAAGCGGCGATGACCGCGGAGCAGATGTCCGATAAGCCGGCCGACAAGGAAACGGCTTGGTTCATGCTCGGCGCGATCTACGAACGCCAGAAGAAATTCGATCAGGCCGAAGAGGAGTTCCGCAAAGTGCTGCAGGTGAACCCGCGCAACGCCTCGGTGCTGAATTATTACGGCTATATGCTGGCCGACCGGGGAATCCGGCTGGACGAAGCCACGGCGATGATCAAGCGGGCAGTGGCGGAAGAATCGACGAATGGCGCGTATCTGGATAGCCTGGGCTGGGCGTATTACAAGCAGAATAAGCTGGCCGAAGCCGAGGAATATCTGCGTAAAGCAGTGGAGCGCACCGGCCACGACCCGACCATCATGGAACACCTGGGCGACGTATATTACAAAATGGGACGTCCGGAGCGCGCCGCGGCGCTGTGGGAAAAGTCGCTCGTCGAATGGCAGAAAGCGCCGCCGGCGGATTTCGAAGCCGACCGGGTGAACGACCTGGATAAGAAATTGAAATCGGTGAAGCAGCGGCTGGCGCAAAAGTCCGGTACAGGCGAGAGCAAACCGCAGTAAACTCGCTGTCCCATGACGCGAGAAGCGCGCCTTCCGGCGTTTGCAAAAATTAATCTTCGTCTGCACATCCTCGGGAAACGTCCCGACGGGTATCACGAATTACGCACGATCTTCCAGACCATCTCCCTGCACGATACGCTCGAGTTGTCTCTAGTTTCGCGCCCGGGCATCCATGTAGAAACCGATGACGCCGCATTGCCCACGGGACGCGAAAACCTGGTATGGCGCGCGCTGGAATCGCTTGGCCGCGAGATTGGAATGCGCGGCGGAGTGCAGGCGCGGCTGACCAAGCGAATTCCAGTGGCGCGAGGATTGGGAGGAGGCTCGAGCGACGCCGCAGCGGCCATGATCGGCCTGTTGCGGCTGACGCGAAAAAAAGTGCCGCTAGGGCGGCTGATTGAAATTGGAGCTGGAATTGGCGCGGATGTGCCGTTTTTTCTGTTTGGAGGGCGGGCGCTGGCGGTCAGCCGCGGCGACGAGATTTACCCTTTGCCGGACGAGCCAGGCCGGCCAGTCGTGGTTGTTTCGCCGGCGGATATTGGGGTGAGCACGCGCGACGCCTATCGCTGGGCGACTTTACGATTGACAAAGCGGGCCGCGGCACCTAAACTTTGGAGTTTCTGCGCTCTATGCTGGAGCCCGCAGGGGGCTGGCCTCTCGAACGATTTTGAGGCGCCTGTCTTCCGGCGGCACCCTCGTTTGCGAACGATCAAGCGGGCTTTGCTTCAGCAAGGAGCTGCGGAAGCCGCGTTGGCGGGTAGCGGTTCGGCGGTGTTCGGAATATGCCGAAACCCAACGATGGCGCGCCGAGCCGCCCAAGGGTTCCCGAAAGACCAGGTTTTCGTCGTCGAAACCCTCACGAGGGAAGACTACCGCCGGCATCTGCGTTGGCGTGCGGGTGCTTAAGGGGGATTCCGCATTGATAATTGATGAGAAATTCAAGATCTTCAGCGGCAGCGCGAACCCGCACCTGACGGATGCAATCTGCGCGTTCCTGGGCATGACGCGCGGGCGCGCGGAACGCGGCCAGTTCAGCGACGGGGAGCAACGCTACCAGATTCAGGAAAACGTGCGCGGCGCGGATGTGTTTGTGGTGCAGCCGTGTTCGCATCCGGTGGATTTCCACCTGATGGAACTGCTGCTGATGATCGATGCGTTCAAGCGCGCCTCGGCGTGGCGCATTACGGCGGTGATCCCGTATTACGCCTATGCCAGGCAGGACCGCAAGGACCGGCCGCGCGTGCCGATCTCGGCGAAACTGATCGCCGACTTGCTGGAAACCGCGGGAGCCAGCCGCGCGCTGACGCTGGATTTGCACGCGCCGCAGATTCAGGGATATTTCAACGTGCCGGTGGATCACTTGTTTGCCGCGCCGGTGCTGGTGGAATATTTCAAGCGGAAAAACCTGGGGCCTCTGACGGTGGTATCACCCGACGCGGGGGGCGTGGAGCGCGCGAGATATTTTGCGAAAAGAATGGATGCGCCGCTGGCCATCGTGGACAAGCGGCGAATCGACGTAAACGTAAGCGAAGTGATGCACCTGATCGGCGACGTGAAGGGACGGCCGGCGCTGATCATCGACGATTTGATTGACACCGCGGGCACGCTGGTGAAGACGGTGGAGGCGCTGATCGAGGAAGGCGCCACGAAAGTTTATGCGGGATGCACGCATGCGGTGCTCTCCGGGCCGGCCGTGAAACGGATTTCCGATTCGCCGCTGGCGGAAGTGATTGTGACGGATTCGGTTCCGCTTTCCGAGAACGCCAAGAAGCTGGACAAGATTCGAGTGCTCAGCGTGGCCGAATTGCTGGCGCGCGGGATTCGTTCGATTCACGAGGAAACTTCGATCAGCGAACTTTTTAATTAGGAGCTTAAGGAAGGACGTATGGAAACTTTCACAGTGGAAGGTACGCTCCGCGAAGACCGCGGAAAGGGCGCGGCCCGGCGCATTCGCCGCACCGGCTCGGTTCCGGCGGTACTCTACGGTGGTAAAGACGAGCCGCTTTCCGTGGCCATCAATGCCAAACAAGTAGGGCAAATCCTGCGCTCCGAAACCGGACACAACACGATTTTCACGATTCACGTGAGCGGCCATAAAGACGAAAAGGCCATGATGAAGGATTGGCAAGTCGATCCGGTGACGGGGAACTTGCTGCACGTGGACATGCTGCGGATCGCGATGGATGTGCGCATGAAGGTGCGAGTCCCGGTGCACACGTTTGGCGAGCCGGAAGGCGTGAAGATGCAAGGCGGCGTCTTCGAAATGGTGACGCGCGAAGTGGAAGTGGAATGCTTGCCCGCGGATATTCCGGAAGAGTTCAAGGTGGACGTGAGCGGCCTGCTGATTCATCACCAATTGCGAGCGGGAGATTTGCCGCTCGACCCGCAAAAAGTAAAGTTGGTCACCGATCCGCAGCGCGTGCTGGCGCACGTGGTTACGCTGAAGAAGGAAGAGGAGCCGGCGCCAGGTGAAGCGGTAGCCGTGGAAGCCGCTCCGGCGGAACCTGAGGTCATCAAGAAGGGCAAGAAGGAAGAAGAGGGCGAAGAAGGAGCCGAGGCTGCGAAGCCGGAAAAGGCCGAGAAGCCCTCGAAGGGCAAGGAAAAGTAACGGGTGGATTTTCCAGGAGCGCCATTCTACGGAATGGCGGAGTTGGCGTTCGGCGCCCAGAGATGAAATTTCAAGGCGCCAATCGGGAGATTGGCGTTCCCTGAGCGGCGCCTGAAAGTTGCGGCGAAAAAGCAAGAAGATGCGATTGATTGTTGGCTTGGGCAATCCCGGCACGGAATATATCTGGTCGCCGCACAACCTGGGATTCGGAGTGATCGACGTGCTCGCCGGGCGCACGGGGATCCGGGTGACGCGGCCGGAATCGCAAGCGTACGTGGGCCTGGGACAGATCGCGGGACACGATGTGGCGCTGGCCAAGCCGCAAACGTACATGAACGCCAGCGGCCGTGCGGTGCGCGATCTTGTGGAACGCTACTCCTGCGATCCCGCGGAAGTGATCGTGGCTTACGACGAAGTGGATCTGCCCTGGGGCATGATCCGGATCAAGGAACGCGGCAGCGCCGGGACGCACAACGGGATGAAGTCCGTGGTCGGCGCGCTGGCAAGCGACGAGATTTTGCGCGTGCGGCTGGGAATCAAGCCCGAGTATCCCGTGCCCAATCTGGCGGCATACGTTTTGGCCCCGATGAGCAAGGGCATACGTGAATCCGCGGCGGAGATGGTGGCGGAAGCGGCCGATGCCGTGGAGATGATTCTGATCGAAGGGCCAAGCCGGGCCATGACGCGATATAACCGGCGCGCGACGCTGGAAGAAGAGGGCCAGGTTTAGAGCCGTAAATATTCAGCGGTAAATTTTCACTTGTGTTAGCGGAATTTTTTAGAGGGAAGTTAACAGAAGGAATCGAGGACACATGGAAGAGCGTCTATACGACTTAATTTTTATCTGCAGGCCGGATACGCCGGAGCCGGAAATTGACAAATTGCTGGGGCTGCTGGAACAGTCGGCCTCGACGCACGGCGCAAAATTCGAGAAGAGCGAAAAGTGGGGAACGCGGAAGATGGCCTATCGCGTGCGCAAGCAGCGCGAAGGGTTCTACGTTTACATTTCGTTCCGGGCCACGCAAGGCGAATTGATCAAGGAACTCGAACGGCGGCTCAAAGTCTCCGATCCGGTGATCAAGTATATGACGGTGCGCCTGGACGAAGACTTGAAGCGGCAGCAGAAACTGGTAAAGCGCCGCGAAAAGCGCGCCGCGCGCCGGCCTCGCAAGGTTGCGCCAACGGCGGCGCCATCGGCGCCTCCTGCGCCAGCAGCACCAACCGGCGGACCTGAACCGGCCGCTCCAACCGCTTAAACGGCAACCTAACTGGAGAATATTCGAATGTCAGAAGAACACGGATCGCAAGGATCAAGGTCGGAGGGACGGCCAGGCGGTGGTGGAGGCGGCGGCCGGCCGGGTGGCGGTGGCCCCGGTGGCGGCGGTCCTGGCGGTGGCGGGCCCGGCGGACCGCACAAACGCGGGAAGCGCAGCTATGTCCGGAAAAAGAAAGTTTGCCGGTTCTGCGTGGACCGGGTGGACTTCATCGACTATAAGAAAGCCGACATACTGCTTCCGTTCGTGCAGGAGCGCGGGAAAATTCTGCCGCGGCGCATGACGGGCACCTGCGCGCGGCACCAGCGCTGGCTGTGCGTAGCCATCAAGCGCGCGCGGAATATCGCGATGCTGCCGTTTGCCTCGGAACTTTAAAAATTTCACGACGGCCTGGCGGTGTTACAGTTTGCGGAAAAATGCACTTCGCTGTCATTCCGAACCCGTTTTGTGGGTGAGGAATCCAGAGAAAGCCCCAAATGCTTCAGAAGTGGGGAATTTCTCCAGGCTCTTCCAGGGCGCCGCTCCGTTGGAGAGCAATTTTCCGCTTCTTCCGTAAATTGTTTAGCCGTTCAGGCCAGGCGTTCGAAGCAGAAGCGCAATTTGGAATAGCGCAAAAAAGTCTCAAAGGATTTGAGGACACTTTCATGCAGATCATTTTGCAGCAGGACGTAGACAAGCTGGGTACGCGAGGCGAAGTGCTGGAAGTGAAAGAAGGCTACGCGCGGAATTTTCTGCTGCCGCGCAAGCTGGCGCTGGAAGCTTCGCCCACCAACATGAAGCGCCTGGAAAAGATGCGCGCCGTGTTCGCCAAGCACGAAGCCACCGAAAAGGAAGCCGCGGAAAAGCTGGCGTCCGTGTTGAACGGGCTTTCGCTCACCATGCGGCGCAAGTCCGGCGAGCACGATCAACTGTTCGGCTCCGTCACTTCCGCGGACGTCGCCGACGCCATCGCCGCGCAAGGCTACGAGGTGGATAAACGCAAAATCCAGATGGCCGATCCGATCAAAATGGTTGGCGAATTCCAGGTGCCGGTGAAATTGCACCGCGAAGTGACGGCTAACGTGAAGTTGACCGTGCAGAAAGAAGAGTAAGAAAGATTCCGGCAAAACTCAGTTCGTAAATTGTCCGGCAAGGTTTCTCAGCCCCGCTTCAGGGGCTTAAAGACCAAATCTTCAATGCAATTTGATGCCGGAACTGAGGAGTCTGTGCGGCAACGCCGAGTAGGCGAGTCAGTGTAGCGCCACCCTTCCCTGTCCCGACGGGTTCGGTCGGGAAGGGTGGCATCTTCAGCTTTCAACCACTGGGCAAACTGCAGCCCCGCGTGGCAACAACCAAAACCGGGTTGCCACCCAGACTCTGAAGCTCCGACCCCCTAAAAGCCAACTGCAAAATCTCTTCAGAAAGTTTTCCACTTTTCCGAAAATGTCCACAGGCAGAGCTCTTGACGCCGCTCGGGCGAGCGCACATCATGATTTCCATTCGCCACGTTCAGCCGGGCTCATGCAATCGCCGCGCGGTTTTCCGGCGCGCTCGAAAAAACGTTGCGGAAGCAATGATTCTAGGCGAACATAAGGCGAACATAGTCCGACGACACCATGGCCACTGATCTCGCACTCGAACGGCAACTCCCGCAGAACCTCGAAGCGGAACGCAGCGTGCTCGGCGCCGTGCTGCTGGACAATCATTCGTTGAACGCCGCCATCGAAAAGCTGAAGCCAGAAGATTTTTTCCTGGACCAGCACCGGCGCATATTCGAGCAGATGATCGCGCTGAGCGAATTGCAGCAGGGAATCGACCTGATCACGCTGAGCGAGCAATTGGGGCGCAATCGGGGAACTGGAAGCCGCGGGAGGAGCGGCATACCTGGCGCAATTGGTCGATGGAGTGCCGCGCGTCACCAACGTGGATCACTATTCGCGCATCGTGAAGGAAAAAGCGGTGCTGCGGAATCTGATCCATGCCTCGCACGCCATTCAGGAAAATGCGCTCGACGCCGATGACGACGCGGACGCCATTCTGGACCGCGCCGAATCCATGATTTTTCAATTGGCCGAAGAGCGCGTCCGCGCCGGGCTGATTGGCATTAAGGAACTGGTCGGAGAAAGTTTCGAGCGGCTGCAGCGGATCATGAACGAGGGCCGGCGAATCACCGGCTTGGCGACGCACTATTCCCGGCTCGATAACGAAACGGCGGGCTTGCAGCCTTCGGAATTGATTATTCTGGCCGCGCGCCCTTCGATGGGAAAAACGGCACTGGCGCTGAACATCGCGGAAAATGTGGCGTTGCGCAGCGGCTTGCCCGTGGCGATATTCAGCCTGGAAATGTCGAAGGAATCGCTGTTGCTGCGCATTCTTTCTTCCGAAGCGCGAGTGGATGCGCACAAATTCCGCACCGGAAGCATTACCCACGACGATTTCCGCAAAATCACTGAATCGCTGAACAGGCTGGGCCAGGCGCCGCTGTGGATCGACGATAGCGCTTCCTCGACGGTGATGGAAATCGGCGCGAAGGCTCGTCGGCTGAAGCGCGACAAGGGATTGTCGCTGGTGGTGGTGGATTATTTGCAGTTGGTGGCGGCGCGCGGCAGGTTCGGCAACCGCAACGAAGAAGTTTCCAGCATTTCGCGCGGCATGAAGGCGCTGGCCAAGGAACTGAAGGTGCCGGTGCTGGTGCTCAGCCAGTTGACGCGCGCGCCGGAGCGCGAAGACCGCAAGCCGCAGCTTTCCGATTTGCGCGAATCGGGCGCCATCGAGCAGGATGCCGACGTGGTGATGTTCATTCACCGGCCCAACTTCTACAAAACCGATTTGCCGGATGAAGACCGCGCGAAAACCGACCTGATCATCGCCAAGCAGCGCAACGGCCCCACGGGCAGCGTGAATTTTGTGTTCCTGAACCGGCACACGCGCTTTGAAGAAGCCGCGCCCGATACGTTTGAAGCGCCGGACGAGGGGTTCTAGCGCTGCATACGGTATAAAGTCAGATTCCGATTCATGCGATTCTCGGGACTCGCCCCCGAGGATTGGCGGAGACCGGATGCTTGTCCTCAGAGGGTGCGGATTTTCTTGCGGGCGATCTCGATCATTTTGCGTTCTGGTTCCGTCATCAAATTAGGGTACTTTATGGCGCGTGCCAACTTAACGACTTCGTCGTAGAGTTTCTCTCGAAAAAGATCACGTAACTGATTACGCTTCGACATATCGCCTACGTATCTTGCCATGTGTTGGGCTTTGAAGCTTTCCACACTGATAGCCTCCATCGCCGCAGCTTGTTTCAAACTGGAGGCGCGGCCTGTTAGGAAGTCCTCGGCATACTTTAGGTCGTGTGCAAGTTCACGAAACGCGTCAATCGCATTTTCGGAATAACCAGGATAGCGACACTTCGTCCATACTCCGAGTTCGCGCATGTAGGACTCATGAGACGCGCTCCACTTGCGGACGTGATACCGAATCAAGCCCAAGCTGAATCGGAAATGCAATTCAAGCCGTCGGTCCTGCCTGACAAACTCGCCACACGCAGATTTCCCTCCGGATCCATTTTCCAGACCGCGGTAGCAAAACTCGAATCCGTTGGGTACAAGTATTCGTTCAAGAATTTCCGCTCCTGCTAGTAGAGCTTCCTTCGGAGAAGTCACAACTTCAGTCCCTAGGCGACCGCTCAAGCCTATGGTGCCAACGTATTGCCCCAACATAAATCGCTCTAAAAATGGGGCAGTCTGATTCTACCTCATTCGAATCACCGGAAACTCGCCTTGCATTTTAGTGAGGCTCAAATTGAAGTGAATTCATGAATAGACCGATTGTCATCCCAAAACAACAGGTGTGTCGTCCCGCCCTCAGGTAGCCGACAAGACCGGCATTCTTCGCTTGTGTTTTCATTCTCGTTTGGACAGTTAAGGGTCGTAGCTCCATCACTTGCGGTGAATCCCGCCTGCTGATCGTATCCTCGAACAGACGATCCATTCGGCATCGCGATTGCATCCATTTAAACTGGAACTTGGGCGGTGTTTACTAAAGCGCGAGCCGTGCGCGGGGAGTGGATTTCGCGGAGCGGAAAATTGGACTAGTCTGAAAGGCTGTCACCCATGGCGCCGAAAATACAATTCGAAGGCCGTCCGGTATGGACGGAAATTTCCCTCAGCGCGATCCGGCACAACCTGCGCATCATTCGCCGTCAGATTGGACGGAAGCGCAAGGTGCTGAGCATTGTGAAGGCTAACGCCTACGGGCTGGGCGCAGTGGACGTGTCGCTGGCGCTCGAGAAGGCGGGCAGCGATTGGTTTGGCGTCACCTGCACCAGCGAAGGCCAGGAACTGCGCGAAGCGGGAATTCGCAAGCCGATCCTGGTGCTGACGGGATTCTGGTCCGGCGAGGAAAAGCGGCTGTTGCGCCAGGGATTGACTCCCACGATCACTCGGGTGGATCAACTGCGGGAACTCGAACAGGCCGCAAAACACCTGAAATTCGGCAAAGGCCGCGCGCAGCTTTTGGGGCGCAGCGCAAACGGGAAAGTTCCTTTTCACCTGAAGATTGATACGGGCATGAACCGGCTGGGAATTTTCCCGGCTGAAATCGAAAATTTCGCGAAAGTTCTAGCCGATTGCCCGCATATTGAACTCGGCGGCACGTACACGCATTTCGCTTCGTCGGAAACTTTCCTCAGCCAGCAGACCGAGGATCAGGAAGCAGTATTCGAGAAGGCCTTGAGCCATCTGCAATCGCTGGAAATTTCTCCGGGAATCGTGCACCAGGCCAATAGTGGCGCGATCTGCGCCCGCCCCAGCACCTGGAGCGACATGGTGCGAGCCGGAGCGATTCTTTACGGGTACCAGCAATATTTCGAACCGGAAGAGCGCCGCGCCGAAGTGATGGCCACCATGCCGGTGCGGCCATGCCTCAGCATGCGCGCGCGCATTATTTCGCTGAAGGAAGTGGCAGCGGGGCAAGCCGTCGGTTACGGCGGGCGATTCATCGCCGACCGGCCTTCGCGAATCGCCGTAATCGCCGCCGGATATGCCGATGGATTATTGCGGGCGCGAACCAATCGCGGCTGCGTAATCGTCCGGGGAAGACGCGCGCCGCTGGTGGGCACAATTTCGATGGACCTGACCATGGTGGATGTGACCGACGTGCCCGAGGTGCAGCTGGGGGACATCGTAACGATTTACGGGACCGACGGGAAGGTGAGCATCCACGTGTCGGATGCGGCCCGCGAAATCGGCACCGTCACGTCCGATCTGCTTTGCGCTTTGGGGAAGCGCGTTCCCCGGTTCTACCACTCTTGACCCATCCTGTTACTGAAAGCAAAGATGCCACCCTTAAGGGTGGCGCTACACGACCACTCCTCTTGGCGTTGCCACACGCACTCTAAAAGCTCCGCCCCCCTAAGAACCCAGCCAATCCGGATTTAGGCCAGCACCAACTCTTTCTTCGCGAATCCACCATTTGACTTAGGTGCTATACTTTGGTGCAGTCACTCATAACCAGGTCCTTTTTTTCCTATTCCGGCGGTCTCGGGGTCTGACTTCATAAAGCCGGGGAACACGGTCTTGAGCGCGGGAGTTATATCGACTCTCATACCTAATTCATAGGAGTTTTTCCCATGGAACGCCCTTCTACGCCTTCATCGCAATCCAGTCCTCCAACAACAGCCGAACCTGCGCATAAAAAACCTTCCACACTTTCCCGGCCGGGTGAAGAGCAAGTGGGAAGCGTATGGGACATGTTGATCGTCCGCAGCATTTTCGCGCTGGTCTGCGTCGCCGCCGGGTATCACTTTCACCCGTTCGCTTTGACGCGTCTGCTGGCGGCGGCCACCGGCTTTCTATTCGCGGTGTCGGTGATTCTGTTTGAGATCCGGCTGCGGCGCGCCAGCTTGCGGCGATTGATCGGCGCGGCCACCGGCTCGATTCTGGGAATTTTTGGAGCGTACTTGACGTCGCTGGTGCTATCGCACACTTCGTTGCCGGAAAGCGAACGATCGTTCATGGGCCTGGCAATCTTCCTGGTGATGACTTATATCGGCCTGGTTCTGGGCGCGAATAAAGGCGACATGCTGAATCTGCAAGCGCTGGGCGGGCTTTTCGGCAGCGAGCGCAGCTCGAAACGCGTGTTCAAGGTGCTGGATACCAGCGTGATTATCGATGGCAGGGTGGCCGATATTGCCGAGGCCAATTTTATTGATGGCACGCTGGTGATTCCCCAATTTGTGCTGCGCGAATTGCAAATGGTGGCCGATTCCGCCGATCCGCTGAAGCGGCAGCGCGGACGACGCGGCTTGGAAGTGCTGCAACGCATCCAGAAGATGGCGCACCTGGACGTGCAAATCGCCGAGGACGACTTCCAGAATATCGTGGAGGTGGATTTGAAGCTGATCGAACTGGCCAAGCGCTACGACGCGAAAATCATCACCAACGATTACAACCTGAACAAGGTGGCCACTCTGCAGGGCATCGATATTTTGAACGTCAATCAACTGGCAAACGCATTGAAGCCGGTGGTGCTGCCGGGTGAAGTGATGCGGGTATTTATCCTGCGCGAAGGCAAGGAATATAACCAGGGCGTGGCGTATCTGGACGATGGCACGATGGTGGTAGTGGACGGCGCGCGCAAAATGATCAACAAGACCATCGATATTTCCGTCACTTCCGTGCATCAGACGACCGCGGGGAAAATGATTTTTGGCCGCTTTGATGAACGTGGCGATTCCGGATCGCGCCAGGCGTCCACGCCGCCGCCGGATGCTTCCATGCATCGCACAGCTCCCGCAAGCGATCCCCGAGCCGCCGAACCAACGCAATCCGCCGAAAGGCCGATGCGGCCGTTTTCGACCGATCCCAATCGCCCCTGAATAGATGCCGCCGCTGCCTGCCGCGCGAGCCGGTAGTGTCCTAATTTGACCATTCACCTCGTCACGGCGCTGCCCCGGTGAAGCCTCAGGGACCTCCCGACAAAAGGCGTCGGGACGCAAAAGGCGCGAAAGCCCATTTTTTCGATGCAATCTGATGTCGGAGCTGAAGAGTCTGTGTGGCAACGCCGAGTAGGGGTGATCGTGTAGCGCCACCCTTCAGGGTGGCATCTTTACTTTCAACCACTTGGCAAAATGCAGCCACGCCTGGCAACAAGTAAAACCGAGTTGCCACACAGAGTCTGAAGCTCCGACCCCCTGAAACCCAACCAATCTGAATTTCGGAAAGTACCCGCGAGCCAAAAGATTCGCGTGAGCAGGCATTCTTGCGTTAGACTTCAAACCCCTTATGAGCCGCATCGCTGCCATACTTCCGGCTGCCGGACTCGGAACCCGCATGGGCGCCGAGACGCCGAAGCAGTTTCTCGAGCTCGACGGCGTGCCGATCGTGATTTTCACGCTGAGGCGCCTGGCGGCGTGCGCGGCGATCACGGAATTCTTAATTGCTACCCGCGGCGAGGAAGTGGCCTCGCTGGAAGCCCGGGTGGCGCAGGAACAATTTGGCCGGCCGGTGCGGGTGGTGCGCGGAGGGGAGAGCCGTCAGGAATCCGTGGGCAACGCGCTGGCGTTGATGGCGGCGGATACGGAAATTGTTCTGGTGCATGACGCGGTGCGTCCGTTCGTCACTCGCGAGATGGTGGAACGGCTGATCGCCGAAGCCCGGGCCCGCGGCGCCGCGATCGTGGGCATCCCGGCAATCGACACGGTGAAAGAAGTAAAGCGAGAGAACACCCCGGAAGACGTCGCTCGAATCACTGCGACGATCCCGCGTGAACGGATCGTGCTGGCGCAAACGCCGCAGGCATTTACCGCGGCGATCTTACGGGAAGCGTTTGACCGCGCGCGGCAGGATGAATTCACCGCCTCCGACGAAGCAGCGCTGGTGGAGCGAATCGGCCACGACGTTTATGTGGTGGCGGGCTCCGACCGAAACTTGAAAATCACCCGCCCCGCGGATATGGACCTGGCCCGATTTTACCTGGAACAGGAACGCCAGCGACGATGAGCCGCGCCGGAATCGGTTACGATCTGCACCGCCTGGAGCCGGGTAGAAATCTGGTGATTGGCGGCATCACGCTTCCATTTGAAAAAGGCACGCTGGGGCATTCCGATGGCGATGCGCTAAGCCATGCGATTTGCGATGCGTTGCTGGGCGCGGCGGGGCTAAATGATATCGGCACACATTTTCCGGATAGCGATCCGCGATGGAAAGGCGCGTCCAGCCTGATTTTTCTGGAACAGACCCGCAAAATGCTCGACGCGAAGAATTTTAGAATTGAGCATATTGATGCGATCGTGATTCTGGAACGGCCCAAGCTCGGCCCGCATTTTCCGGCCATGCGCCAGGCGCTGGCAAATTCGCTGGGAATCGCGGAGGCGCAAATAAATTTGAAAGCCAAAACCAACGAAGGCGTGGACGCAATAGGGCGCGGCGAGGCCATCGCGGCGCAGGCGATCGCCACTCTCGCCGATTGATGCACGGTTCCTCTTTTTTGGTCTTCTATTCTCCGTTTTCCAATCGAGGCTGGGATAGAATTCCTGTGATGCCATCCGCCCATGATGCGAATTCGACGACGCCCGCCGGGTATTCCGATGCGAGTGTTTCTGCCGGCGAATGCACGGCACAGAGCATCGAATCCATTTTGCGCGAGCGAGGCTGGCTCAAGGCCGAGTGTGACGCTGAAATCGCTTCGTGGCTCACCGACGCGGCGGCTCGATTGGGGCCAGCGTTGGCGAATGCCTCGGAAGCGCCTGATTCAATAGTTCCGAACGGGCGGGCGGCCAGCCGCGATGCGCTCGCGGACTTGCTGAGCCTGATTTTTGAATATGACGCCGCAACAATCCTAGCGGCCAGCCGGAGCCACATGGTGCTGACGCGCGCGGGGGCGCATGCGGTGATCCGCGAATTGGCCAATCGCATTTTGCAAGGAAAGGAAATCGATTCGGAGAGCTACACAATTCTTGTGAGAGACTTGCAGGAAAAGATGGGTTTCAGCGGACGCGGGCTGTTCCATCCCATTCGCCTGGCGCTGGCGGGACGCGCCGGCGAGGAACAAATCGACTTGGTAATTCCGCTGATCGATCGCGCGGCGCGGTTGCCGTTTGCGGTCCCCGTGAAGTCTACGCGCCAGAGGATGCTGGAATTCTGCGCGGCGATGGATTAGATGCGTTTACCCGAGCGGTTAACTGAAATGATTTCTCGATTTCGCATTGTTTGAATTGAAGACTGAGAGTGCCGAATGAACTGGCTGACGGGAATTCATGCGGTGGAAGAGGCGCTGCGGGCGGCGCGGCCGCTCGAGCGGATTGTGATCGCGCGCGGCCGGCATGGCGACCGCATGGAGGAGATCGTTCAGCTGGCGCGGGCGCGATCCGTTCCCGTACGATTCGAGGACCGGCAGCAGCTCGATCGATTATCGAATACGCGAGAGCATCAGGGCGTGATCGCGCTTGGTGCGGCCAAGTCCGTGCTCAGCCTGGAAGAAATTCTGGCGGCGAAATCGCCCAATGGATTGCTGGTTCTGCTCGATGGCGTGGAAGATCCGCAAAACCTGGGAGCCATCGTGCGCACGTCGCTGGCGGCGGGCGCGGAGGCAGTGGTGATTCCGGAGCGGCGCGCTGCCGGGCTTACCGAATCGGTTTCGCGGGCATCGGCAGGTGCGTTGGAACATTTGCCGGTGGCGCGAGTAAGAAACCTGGTGCGCGCGATGGAGGAAATGAAAGAAGCAGGCTACTGGCTGATCGGCCTCGACGAACGCGCCGAGAAGAATTATACGAATGCCGATTTCAAGGGCTCAATCGGCATTGTGCTGGGGAGCGAGGGAGAAGGACTGCACGAGCTGACTCGAAAGCGTTGCGATTTTCTGGTTTCGATTCCGACGACAGGACCGGTGCGGTCACTCAACGTGTCGGTGGCTGCCGGCATCGTCCTCTTCGAAGCCGTTCGCCAGCGACGGGAAGGAAAAGCAAGTCAAAAGCTGCCGGCCTAAAGGCCGGCGCTACACCATCCGCGACGGTCGCGCGAATCACTTGTCGTACTGAATCAGTGAAAAAACGTCGATACCGGGGAGCTTTTCGCGGCCGTGGAGGAACGTGAGTTCCACGCCGAAGGCGCCGCCTACCACTTCTCCGCCTAGTTCGCGCACCAGTTTGATGGTAGCGGCAGCAGTGCCGCCTGTCGCCAGAAGATCGTCGCAGACGATGACGCGCTGGCCAGGTTTTATGGCGTCCTGGTGCAATTCGAGTGAATCGGTTCCATACTCCAGTTGATAGGTGACGCGTGCGGTTTTCCAAGGCAACTTGTTCGGCTTGCGCACCGGCACAAACCCGGCTCCCAGCGCGTAGGCCAGCGCGGGCGCGAAAATGAAGCCGCGCGCCTCAATGCCAGCTACCACATCCACGGGACTGCCGGCGTAGCGCGCACAAAGTTTTTCAATCAGGCTGTGGAATCCCTGCTTGTCCTGCAGCAGGGTGGTCAAATCGTAAAAAAGAATTCCCGGCTTCGGGTAATCCGGAATTTCGCGGATCAGTGATTTCAGGTCCTTCATGGTCATCGCATCCGGCATCGGCGTTTCTCCCTGTTACCAGTTCCCCGATTCAACTTCGAAGCGTTCCAGATATTCCTGCAACAACGCGGCATCTTCCTCGGCCACTTCGGAAACCGATGCCGATCGCGGGCCGCGCTTCAGTTCATTGCGCAGGGCTTCGAGTTGCGCCAGTTGTCCGATGGCGTAGACTTCCACGCGGCCATCCGGCAAATTTTTCACGTATCCGGTGATCCCCAACCGGGTGGCCGATCGCTGCGCAAAAAATCGAAATCCAACACCTTGAACCATTCCGGAAACGTAGAAGCGCTTTGCCTGGGTGGATAGTTGCACGGGTGCGGCGGACCTACGTCCGCAAACGAGGGATTCTACCAGAGGAACCAATGGTTCGCCCCGGGAATCCAAAACAGGTTTTCCCGCAATTGAGGACCCCGTGGTGGCATAGGACGCGTAACCGTGGGAGAATTCACCAGCCTTGTTCCCACGGGTACCCAAATCGAAACGTTCCAGCGCCACCCGATTGCTCATCGCCGCCATCGCGCTTGGCGCAGGCACCCTCGCGATCGCCGGGGCAATCTCTTATTCCACGGCCTCAATCGCTCGGAGTTCCGGCCAAGCAGCGAAGCCCGCCGCTGAGCCGCGCGGGGTAGCCATCGTCAATCATGGCGGATATCCCGAACTGCAAATGGACGGCGCGCCATTCTTCATGCACTCGGCGGCATTCCACTATTACCGGGTGCCGCGCGATCAATGGGCGAAGATGCTCTCGCGCTACAAAGCGCTGGGCATCAACACCATCGATATCTACATTCCCTGGAACTGGCATGAGCCGCGCGAAGGCCAAGTCGATTTCGACGGCCACTCGAATCCCCGCCGCGATTTGCGCGGACTTCTTCAATTGATCACCGAAAAGGGATTCAAGTTGAACGCCCGCCCTGGCCCGCAAATCTTGAACGAATGGCGCCATGGAGGTTATCCGGAATGGCTGCTGCAGCGGCCCGAATATCACATGGACGCAGCGGATATTCTGGACGGGCGCTATCCGCCGTTTTCCTATTTGAATTCGCATGACACGGAAGCCATGGCAAAAGATTTGCTCGCGAACGCGACGCACATGGCTTACACCAAGAAGTGGCTGGAAGCGGTGGCGCGCGAACTTGCGCCCTATGGCGCGTCCCACACCGTGGCGATAAAAGCGAATCCTTCCGAGGACCAAAAAGCCAGGGATGTAAGCGGGCCGCTGCTCTTTGTTCAACTCGAAGACGATATGGCCATCGAGCGCACCAACTATGCGGGCCCGCTTTTCTGGCGTTACATGCAGGATTTGCGCGCGATGCTCGAAGCGGGCGGGCTGGATGTGCAGAGCTATATCAATCCCACGGATATGCGTGTATCGGCCGCGGGATTCGGCTTGCAGCGCCCCATCGGAGCGATGGGCCAATGGTACATGCCACCGGGAGAATCGAGCGAGCCAGGCGAACGCCACCTGAATCTGCAAGACGCCGCGACAATCGAATTTTTTGTCGAAGAATTGAAAACACAGCCCGCGTTTGCGCCGATCCTGATCGAATTTCAAGCGGGATGGTATTGCTTCGGCGATGATGATCGTCCACAGGCCAGCCCGCCGGAAAACACTCTGTTGAGCTCACGATTGGCGATCGCGAACGGCTTGCACGGCATCAATTATTTTCCATTGCAGGATACGGTTACGCCCGCCGGCTATTCGGTGCCGTGGGCCAATCGGTTTTACCGCTGGGACGCCGCGCTCGATCCCAATGGAAGCCGGCAGCCGCGGGCGGTGCCGGTGGCGCGCAACGCTCAAATGTTGCAACGATGGGGAGAGTGGATCGCCGCGTCTCATAAACGCGCGGACTATGGAATTGTCTATCCCGTCGGCGCGTATCCCGAGGAAACACTTCGCGGCGAAGATGTGGAACATGTTTCACACATGGTTGAACGGATCGAAGCGGCCGGCCGGGTTGTCAACCTTTCCAGTGAATTGCTGGACGCGGAATATCAGCCCGTGGAACAATTTTTGCGGCACGGGCTGGTTCTGCTGCCGGTGCCCGATCCGTCGCAAGCGAAGTTTCAACTTTCGGAAAAGGCGCAACAGACGCTGGTGGAATATGTCCGCCGTGGCGGCACGCTTCTTTTCCTCCCGGCCCGTCCGAACGGAGCGATCTTGCAGCAACTGTGGGCCGGAGCTCCCGATGCAGTGCCGTCTCCCGGCACCACGCTGGCGCGTTTCTGGCGGTTCGGGGCGGGGCGTGTGATCGAACCGGATGAAAAATTTGGCCAGGCTTTTGCCAGGCAGAAAATGTCAGCAGAGGAAAATACCCGGCAGTTGGAAGATTGGGCGCAGCAGCTATTGGAAATTGTGCGGGCCACCGGCGTGGCTACGGTGGTGAGAAGAGCGCCGGAAGACACCAAATCCCACGGACTGATCGTCACACAACTGGTAAGTAACGAAGGCACGGAAACCCTGGGAAACCGCAAAAATGGAGCGGCCTTGCTCAGCGTGACGAACCTGGACCAGGATGCCGCCAGCGAACAGAAATTCGAAATTCTCTCGCCCAACTCCCCGGCACACAGCGATCAAGAAAAGTACATATCCGCGGATGTTACGCTCCCGCCGCGCCAGTCGATTTTGTTGCCGGTCGAGCAGCCTCTATGTTCCGGCTTAAAAGACGCGGCTCCCTGCCAAGACTCAATCGTTTTCGCGGGCGCGGAATTGCTTCACGCGGAACGCGATAACCGGACTATGGAACTGACGTTCTTCTCGCCCGCCCGCGCCGAAGTCCGGTTGCGGCTGGAAAGCCAGCCCGCGCACGTGATGCTCGATGACGAAATCACCACCGAAGGTCATTGGGATGCGAACTCGCACACGCTGACGGTCGATCTGCCTCGCGGAGCAGCTCCGCAATATATTCGTTTGCTAAAAATCACGCTCCACTACACTCCGTCAGTCCCTGAAAAACCCAAAAAAGATAATCACGCCCACCCGGGATTCGATTTTTCCATCACGGATGCGGTGCGATTGCCGCTCGGCGCGGAGGTCTCGCTCGCCACGCAGCCCGCACTCGTCGCCATTCCCGCTGAAGCCACCGCTGAATTGCGCTTGGAGGCAACGAACGCCGACGAAGAGCGTTATCGCGATGTCAGCTTCAGGCTGCAGGGACCGCTGCGAGGCAACGCGAATATTCACATGCTGCCCAAAGGAATCACTCCGGGGCGGCTGAAACTGAAAACTGCCAGCGGAAATGGCGCCGGAAGCGCGGGCGATCTTTCGCCGGACGGGCTGATCCATGGCACGCTCGACGTGAATTCGGGCGACGACCAGCGCAGCGTGCCGATTCTCTTCGTTCCGGTAAAAGAGGGAGCCGTCAATCACTATCAATTCGATTTCGATCGTGACGGCGCGAATGAATGGGTGTTGGAAAATACGCGTCTGCGATTGATCGTTTCGCCCGAATCGGGCGGCCAGGCGATGGCGCTGGTGGACAAAATTTCCCGGCCTGGATCTGCTCACCAGCGTCGGCGGCCTGAGCGATCATTTTTCGTTTGCCGATAATCCCCCGGATACAAGCCCCGAACGTGCTCGCGGACGATATGGGATGTTCAATCGCCCCTACCGGGCGGAATGGACGGATGAAAAAGAGAATCCAGCCCTGCGGCTGCGCTATGAGGCTCCTGACGTATTGCCCGGAGGCGCAAGCATCGAAAAGACAGCCCGTATCGAGGACAACGATAGCCTTCGCGTGAATTACCGCGTTCAATTGAAAACCTCGCCGCGCGATCCGGCGGGCCAGGAAAGACATTCCCAGTCTTTCATTGCAGTCAACTCGGTTCCCGTGGTTTTTCGCGCCGAACACTCCACCCAATTTTGCTGGGGCATGGCTGAAGCAAAACCGGGCGCCGAAGCCAAGGCTGCCTCAGCGAAACATTGCGAATCCTACCAACCGGGGCGTGCGCTGCTGGAATTGCCGGCGGGCACAAATCGTTTGGAAGTTCGCACTCCGGGGAAGGCCGGGCTGGCATTGGAATGGGATTGCGCGAAAATTTGCGCCCGCATGACGATCCAGATGAAGAATTTTTCCGCGTTGCTCAGCCTGCAATTCCCGCCGCTGACGCCGGGTGGTCCCCCGGGTGAATACACGGTGCGATTCCGCCCTTTGACCCTGGAATCGCCGGGCTCGGAATAAATTCTTGGCAGCTTGATTCTTAAATATTATCCGGCTGGCGCCGGAGTCCTTCCGCAAGTCACTCCTTGCGGGTCTCTGGCGTGTAGTGGTTCTGAAGATAGCTAATTATTTTTGCCGCGGCCTCCGGCGGAATCGGTTGGCCAAAGGTCTTGATCATCTTGTTGACCTCCGCCTCCCACGTGGCGGAGGGAAGCGGCGATTGCATGGTGACGTAGCGCGTGCTGTGACAAGTATTGCAGTAAGATGCCACAAGTTCGCGGCCTTCACCCGCCTCAAGCTTTGGTGGCTCGAGCGGGAAAGCGTCCACGCTGTAGACTGCTCCCGGATGCGGCCCGCGTGGCTCGCTTTGCGCAATGCCGCCCAGGCTCACGGAGGTATAGACGCCCAGCTGCGTTTCGTCCTGCGCAGTTCGGGCAGCCAGGGGGAACAACCCCAAGCAAGCCGCCAGCAGAATTGCCGCCAAATAATTTTTGGATTTAAAGCCGCTCATGTGGCGCTTCCCACGACAATTTCTTCCTTTTCGATCTTGTTCCACAAATAACCGCCGGGATTCCATACGCCCTCGTCCGGCTGGACGTTCCCTTTCTCATCCGTGGCGCGAACCAGGACGGAATAGTTCCCGGGGCGCGGCGGTGTCCAATCCAGCTCCCAGGTGCGGAAGGAATAGGGGCCGAGATCCTGGCCCAGGCGCGCTTCACGCCAAATCTTTTCGTTCATGGAAATTTCCACTTTTACGATGCGGCCAAAGCCGCTGAATGCGATCCCGCGAAGCGTGATTGTCATCTCCGCGGGAATTTTGCTGGCGCCGTCCGGCGAAATTAGAAATGAGCGTACCGGCATTTTCCCGATGGGAATCATCTTGACGCTGCCGGCTTTCACGTCGTCAGGTGTTGTAGTGCCGCGAGGCGTGTCGGGAACACGATAGGCCGTCTTCATCCAGAAATTTTCATCGGGTTTCTCGAGCACGCGAATGTGCGCAAGCGCCTTCACCCAATAGGTCGCGTAGTAGCCGGGCACAACCAGGCGTACCGGGAAGCCGTTCAACAGCGGCAGCGTCTCGCCGTTCATGCTGTAAGCCACCAAGCACTCGCTGAGAACGGGATTGCTCAAATCGAGCGACTTCAAAAACTTGCGCGATCCAAGGCCCTCGCTGCCCTCGCCCTCGTCGAGGCCATCGAACTGAACTTGTGCGGATCCCGCCTTCACGCCGGAGGACTCCAGCAATTCCTTGAGTGGCACGCCAGTCCACAGCGCATTGCCCATAGCTCCGTTGCCCCACTGGCCGCCCGGGACGCGCGGCTGAAACCTGCTTCGACTGTTGCCCGAGCATTGGTTCGCGGCGGCGATCGAAACCGGCTTGAAACGCTTCATCAACTCCGCCATCGAAAGCGACAAGGGCTTATCAACATTGCCTTCGATCCGCAGCCGCCATGCTGAAAGATCAACAGCGTTCGGCATCTTGTCAAGGTGCCACCGCACATAAAATGCGCTGTTCGGCGTGAATGCGGAGAGAAAATAATGGCGCGGAGTTTCCAGTTGCACGGGCCGGTCCGTCAGCAGAATCAGAGGATCCTTTTGCGGCTCCGTAAAATAGGGTCCCACGGAATTCCAGTGCGGATTGGCCCCGGGACCGGTAAAGCCCGGCAGCCGCTCGGCGGGCCGTTGGGGAAATGCGGCTCGCACGCCGTTGGCAAAAAGAGCGGCGGCGCCACTGCCCACACCGATTAGCCTCAAGAGGGACCGGCGCGAGAACTCGTGGCAATTGGATTGAATCGACGAATCGTCCTTCACGGGCGCTAATATGGGATTAACGGGTGCCCTCTGTCAAGGATGGGTAGCGATCTCAGCAAAGAATAAGAAGCAAGACCATAGCTAATCACACATTCGGAAGGGCGAGCTCGATCAGATGTCTATCCACGCGCACGATTCGCTGCCGCGTTTCCATCAGTTCGCCTGGCTTCCCCCTGGAGCCCTAGCCGGATAGAATGGAACTTGCATCTAAGTTTTTGGGTGCGCATGGAAATGACCTGGAAAGTCTTCACGATTGGCTTTACTTGCGGAATGCTGGCGCTGGCCTCCACGCTCGCGGGAACCGCGAACGGCCAAAGCGGTGCAGGACCGCAGGGGCCTATTGCTCCTCCTCCAAAATTCGAGGTGAAGCGCATCCCCATCCAACCGAACCCGGACGCGCCTCCGGTGCCGACGGCAGATATTATCCAGCGCTTCACGGCCAATGAAGATGTGATGAAGAAAGCCTATCAGAAATACACGCTGGAACAGGACGTGCGAATTCAGGAGGAGGGCGACCCTGCTGATCCCGGCGGTTCATACGAACTCAGCGGGCAGCTCTTTACCAAGCCGGATGGGGAACGAGTGGAGAGAATTTTGAAACGGCCCGTGATCACCCTAAAGCGCGTGGAAGTAGGGATGGAAGATGTGCAATTTTTGACGTCGCTTCCGGCTTTCGTTCTGACCACCGATCAATTGCCCTTTTACATCCTGAGCTACGAGGGGATGGAACAGCTCGACCAATTGCACACCTATATTTTTCGAGTGAAGCCAAAGAGGCTGTTGCGCGGCACGCCGCTGTTCGACGGCGCTGTGTGGGTGGACGATCAGGATTTCGCCATCGTAAAAAGTTACGGGCAATACGTCACCGATTCTTCCGCCCGCGGCACCGTGCTTCCTTTTAAATTCTTCGAGACTTTTCGCGAGAATTTTGCGCAGAAGTATTGGTTCCCCACGTACGTGCGCTCCGATGACTACATGCCCATCGAGAAAAGCGATCCCGTCCACCTGCGCCTGGTGATCAAGTCGGTGAACGTGCATCCCGAAGAGGGCGCGCCTCCTCCTGCTCCTGCCCCTCGTCCCGCTGATGTTTCCGCCCCGGCCGGCGCGCCTGAAAAGCATACATTGCCGAAAGTTCCACCGCCGCCGCCCCCCAATTAATTCGAGGCGGCAGGTTTCTATAACTAAACAATCAAAATGTGGATGACAGGCTGTCTTGTCCGCGTGGAATTGCGCGGAACAAATCAGTTTCCCGGCTTGCCTGGTTTGGTTGAGCCAGGCAGAGGGGAGACATCAATCAACGGCGGCAGTTCGGCGATGGATTCGAGCAAGACATAAGGATTGGCGGCCCGCACCCGGTCGTGGGTGGGAAAAGGGCCCAGAATCCCGATGGAGCGGACTCCCGCGCGGCGGGCCATTTCCATGTCCTCGGCCGAATCGCCCACGTAGACGCAATCTTCGGGAGCCAATCGAAGGCGGCGCAGCGCCAATTGCAACGGCGCGGGATGCGGCTTGCGCCGCTGGGCATCTTCGCAGCAGATGCAGGTGGAGAATATTTTTGTAAATTCGAATTCGCGAAGTTGCTTGCGCACGCGCGTCCGGCTTCCGCTGGTTACCAACCCCAACTCGAACCGCCGCTTCAGATTTCGCAACACGCGCCGCGCGCCGGGCAGCAATTTGGGCTTCTCTTGTGAGTAAGCGCGCCTCCAAAGCCGGTCCGCCATTTCCCATTTCGAGCGGGGCAGCCGCGCGGCACGATACACCTGATACCAATTGGGCGAATAATGAAGCGCCAGGTCGTCCAGCCCCCAGGGAATTTCCAGTGTGCGGAACATGCTCAGATAGGCGCGGGCATCCGCCCGGTAAGAATCCAGCAGCGTGCCATCCCAATCCAGTAGAACTGCACGGGCAGTGAAACAAGAGTGAACCATGAATGAAGAAATGGTAGCAGAGAAATGCGGAAGCTGCTGCCGGCAATTCGCGCAGGAAAGGAAGCAGAACTTACACCGCGCACGCGGAATTCAATTCGGGGTCATTCCGAGCCCGCACCATGGGCGAGGAATCACGAGCAACTCCCAATTGGTTGAGTGCAGGATCTTTTCTTCGTCGATTGTTTTAGCTGCACGCCGGCTAGCGGACGATGTGAATTGGCAGAGTCTCGTCGCGCCGGAATTCGATGTCGTCAAAACTCGCGGCAACGCCGTGCCATCCGGGCGTCCCCGTTGCGTCCACGCGGACCACGTGGGCCGCCGTGCTCATGCGCACGCTGCCATGGCCCAACGGGCGCTCCAGCAGCCCCACCTCGAACGCGATCGAAGTCCCCGGTGCGATATGCCGCGGCGACAAGAAGTAAACGCCGGACGCGCTGATATTTTGCGTCACCAGGCTGATGGGCAGCACTTCCGCCACGGTAGCCACTTCGATCAGACGCAGCGGCAAGGAAAGCATGGCGCGCGGAGAGTGCCGGCGCTCCCGGCCCACACCGACGGCATACGTGGGTACACGAGAGAATTTCCGCGGCGGCGCAAACACCGTGGCTCGCCCGGAACCGGTTCGATTTTCAGTTTCTTTTACTACGGTCTCCGCAGGCAAAGATTCTCGTGTGTCGCGAGCAGCCCCCATAATTGCCCCCCAAGAAGATCCCCAATGTGGCTCTGAGCTTTGGCAATATGGCCTGCCGGAGCGTTGCGGTCAATCGAGCCCGGCAACCGCGTGTCTAAACTTGCAATGCGCCTGTGGATTTCTCCATCCCCCAGCGCTGTTTGCCGCATCAAACGCGGCCCAACCGATTGGCTTTGACCGCAAGATTCGGATAGAACTGATGGAAACACTTCGCTAATGTGGACGGGTGAATGAGGACCGGACAATGAAATCCAGATCGATACTAACGCGGTTGCAGCAGAACGGAGGGCGCAATCGCTGGCGCGCGGTGCAATCGCGCGATACGCGCTTCGATGGAGCGTTTGTTTACGCGGTGCGCTCCACCGGAATTTATTGCCGGCCGTCGTGCCCCTCGCGCAAGCCGCGGCCCGCACAGGTTGTTTTTTTCTCGGCTCCGGATGCCGCCGAACGCGAAGGCTTCCGGCCCTGCCGGCGATGCAGGCCCCGGGATACTTCGCCGCGCAATCCCAAGGCGGAGTTGATCCAGCGCATCTGCCGGTTTATTGAATCGCAAATCGCCGCGCAGCCTGACCAAGCGATCACCCTGGCGGGACTTGCGGCGGAAATCGGAAAGAGCCCGTTTCACCTGGCGCGCACCTTCAAGCGCGTGATGGGGGTTTCGCCTCGAAATTATGCCGACGCACTTCGTATGCGCCGGCTGAAAACACAATTGCAAAAGGGGGACGACGTGACTACCGCACTATACGACGCAGGTTTTGGCTCGAGCAGCAGGCTCTACGAACGCGCGCCGGTTCATCTGGGAATGACTCCGGCTACCTATCGCCGCGGCGGCGAAGGAATGAGTATTGGCTATACCATTGCCGATTCTCCGCTCGGGCGCGTGCTGGTGGCAAAAACAGATAAAGGTGTGAGCGCGATTTATTTAGGAAATTCGGATCAGCCGCTTGAATCGGCGCTGGCCCGGGAATATCCGCGCGCAGAAATTCATCGCGATCGCAACGGCATGCACCAGTGGGTGAAAACATTAGTGCGGCATCTGCGCGGCCAGGAACCGAACCTCGATCTGCCGCTCGATGTGCAAGCAACTGCATTCAAACGCCGCGTGTGGGAAGAGTTGCAACGGATTCCCTACGGCTCCACGCGCACTTACAAGGAAGTTGCGCGGGCCATCGGCCGGCCGAAAGCGATTCGCGCAGTGGCCAGCGCTTGCGCCACCAATCCTGTTTCGATTCTGGTGCCGTGCCATCGCGTGGTGCGCGGCGACGGGAGCCTGGCAGGCTACCGCTGGGGATTGGATCGCAAGAAAGCGTTGATCGAACACGAAGCGGCATCGAAGCCCGCTACTGCCGCATTCAAAGCATCCAAGCGGTAGGCAGGGAATCGACGACGAATGAGTGGTTCCCGCTACATCCACGGCACCGATCCCGGCGAGCAGAGGCGCCTTTCCCGCCTGAATGAAATGCTGAATGACGCGTGCCTGGCCGAGCTTTGCCTGCAAGGCGGCGAGAACATCCTGGATGTAGGAAGCGGGCTCGGCCAGTTCACGCGCGCGATGGCTCGAGCGGCCAAGCGGCGCGTCACTGGAATCGAGCGCGATGCCGCGCAAATCGCGGAAGCGCTCCGCCAGGCCGGCGCGGCCGGCGAACAGGACTTGATTGAATTTCGCCAGGGCAACGCGATCGAGCTTCCGCTGAGCCAGCGCGAATGGGGCTCGTTCGACGTTGTACACACGCGGTTCCTGCTCGAGCACGTTCCTGATCCGGCCGCCATCGTAAACGCCATGGCGCGCGCCGTGCGTCCCGGCGGCCGTGTTGTCTTGACTGACGACGATCATGCCATCAAGCGGGTGTGGCCCGAACCCGCCGGTTTTGAAGCTCTCTGGCGCGCCTATATGCAGAGCTATACAGCCCTCGGAAACGATCCCGATATCGGGAAGAAGCTGGTGGGCTTGCTCCATTCCGCCGGATTGAAGCCGGTCCGCAATAAATGGATCTGGTATGGCGCATGCGCTGGAGAGGATTCGTTTGCGGACAAACTGCGGAACACGATCAAGATCATCGCGGGCGCGCGCGAGGTTATGCTCACCAACGGGCTGATTCGCGAGTCTGAATTTGAATCGGCGATAGCGGAACTGGCCGCCTGGGGAGATCGGCCCGATGCAGCGATCTGGTTCGCATTCAGCTGGGCGGAAGGCACGAATCCCGCGGCCGCCTGCTGAGCGGCTCGCGCGAATCCAGGCCCTTCTTTGGCGAAGCATTTCAGCCTAAGCACATCCTCAAGTTCTCGTCAGCCGGGGAGGCACTTCCAGATGAATCCTGCCACACCTAAGCCCAGGGAAATTGCTTCGCTGCAACTGGATCCGCAACTGCGGGCGCGGCTCGCGGAGCAAGTGGATGCCGCGATGGAATCGTATGTGAACAGCGTGAGCGCGCTGCGTGCTGCTCCAAACGTAACCCCGCAAGAAATCCGCGCTTTGCTGGCGCCTTTCGATTTTTCCCAGCCGGTTGATCCGTCCGCTGCCGTCGAATTCGTAATTGAAAACCTGCGCCGACATCAGGTACACGCTTCGCATCCGCGCTATTTCGGCCTGTTCAATCCGGCGCCAACAACCATGGGAATCGTCGCCGACACTTTGGTTGCGGCCTTCAATCCCCAGCTCGCCGTGTGGGGCCACAACCCGTTCGCCGTGGAACTTGAACGGCATCTCATCCAAGCGCTGGGCGCGCTTTTCGGGTTTAAATCCGAGGTTGCGGATGGAACGTTTACCACCGGAGGGTCCGAAGCGAATCACACGGCGCTGCTGGCTTCACTCACCGCGGCGTTTCCCGAATTTCACAAATCGGGGCTGCGCGGCCTGCTGGCCCAGCCGGTATTTTACGTTTCGGAGGAGGGCCATCATTCCTTCCAGAAGATGTCGCGGCTCACCGGTCTGGGCAGCGAAGCCATTCGAGAAATTCCGGTTGACGGCCATTTACAGATGCGGCCCGATCTGCTGGCGGAACAAATTCGCAAGGATCGCCAGGCGGGATTCGCGCCGTTTCTGATCGTCGCCACCGCAGGAACCACGAATGCAGGCGCCATCGATCCGCTGCCGGAAATTTTCGAAATTGCGCAGAAAGAAAAACTGTGGCTGCACGCTGATGCAGCCTGGGGAGGAGCCCTGGCGCTCTCACCGGAATTTCGGGGCCTGTTAAAAGGCATCGAACGCGCCGACTCCATCACCTTCGACGCGCACAAGTGGCTCTCCGTGCCAGTGGCAGCCGGAATTTTTCTCACCCGCCATCCGGATATACTTTCGCGGACGTTTCATATCTCCGCCGCCTACGTGCCGCCTAAGGCGGCGGGGCCGGGAATCATCGATCCCATCGCGCATTCGATTCAGTGGTCGCGGCGTTTCATCGGCCTCAAAATTTTCCTTTCGCTCGCCGTGGCCGGATGGGAAGGCTACGCGCAAAATATCGAGCACATGGCCGCGATGGGCAATGAGTTGCGGCAGAAACTTGCCGCAGCAGGATGGACGGAAGTATTTCCCACCCGCCTCCCCATCATCTGCTACGTGGACGCGGTTCATCCAAGCGGAAAAACCGCCGAGTACCTGGAGGCGATCGCAAAAGAAGTTGTGGCCAGCGGAGACGCCTGGATTTCCACCACGAAATTGCGCCGGGATATTCCGGTGCTGCGCGCCTGCATCACCAACTTTCGCAGCGGGCCAGACGATCTTCAGGGATTGATCGATTCGCTGGAACTGGCCCGAACGCGTGTGGCGGGAATTAGCGGGGGAAATTAGCCCTGGGGACGAACCTTCGTGGTGCCCTTGGGCCAATGAGGCTTGAACTGGGTGTCGTGAATCTTGGCGTTCCGGACGACGCTGGTGTAATGGATGATGAAATAATCCTTCGTGCCAGTCTCGAAAAATTTCTGCTGCACCGGAAGCCAGGCGGCTTCATCCAGCCATATTTGAATTTTTGAAATCTGGTCGCGAACCTTGTCGGACTTGGGCGTTAATTCGAGCAGCACTACTTTCCGCGTATCGAGCGTTTCTTCATCCACCAGAGCGATCTCGTAATTTTTCTCGAGCTCACGGCCCGAAGTGCCGAATCCCAGAAGCAGGAACTGGTCCACCAAAGCGCGATTCTTGCCGAGATCGTACTCCTCCACCCGGCTCAGCTTTGGATTGTAAATGTATAGATTATTGCCGCTGCGAAGGATCGTCCGCGTATCCGGCTCGGCCAAATCAATGCGCATGTTGTCGCCGCGGATGAACAGCCGCCCGGTTTCGGTGGACTTGTCGTCAACCACAACGGTGACCTTGGTCCTCTCGATATTGGCGGTCAGGCTGCGGAAATCCCGCGCTTCGGAGTCCATATTTCGCAGGATGGTGCCCAGAGTCCAATTCGCACGGTTCTGCGTCGCGGAGGCAACGCCCACCCCTGCCAGCAGCGCGAACGCCGCCCCTGCGATTCTTCGGATCAAACGGGAATTCTCCTGGCCCGCTGCAGCGTGCCCAAAACCGAGTCATGATAGCACAGGGATGGGACGTGCCGAACGAAGGCGCCGTTGCACTTTCCATCGGGCGCGGGAGCAAGAGGGGACGGCTAGCGTTTCACCGCAACGTCGTAATACTGAACGCTGCCATCATCGCCCTGCACCGGAGCGATGCTGGTGATTTGGAACCTCTGGCCCTTCAGTTCCTCGACCGTCTTGCCCAGAATTTCGTGAGTTTGCTCTTCCAGTTCGGGCGTGGGTTTCGCGGCGCGTTTGGAAGGAGCCAGTAGCTGAGCATCCAGGCGGTACGTCCGTGTGTGGCCGGCCACGTCGTCGGCAATCATCTGGACGTCCGCGCCCGGCAACACGCCAGTCTGGGGTTGATCGTGGAACCAGGCTCGCGGGGTGAACAACACGAACAAAACAATCGTCAGCACCATCACATCGTAAGGCCAACTGCCGCGTTCGTAAGACCAGAAAATCGTTCGCGTAATGCCGCGCCAGATGCTGCCCATCTCAGTTGGCCAGCGAGGCATCCACAATGATGCCGTCGCGCATGTGCAGCACCCGGTGGGCGTAAGCGGCCGCCTCCGGATTGTGCGTGATCATCACGATGGTTTGGCCCAGGTCCCGGTTCAGGTGGCGCAGCATGCCCAGGACCGCTTCCGAGTTCTTGGTATCCAGATTTCCCGTGGGCTCGTCCGCCAGCACGATCTTCGGCTCGTTGATGATGGCTCGCGCAATCGCCACGCGCTGTTGCTCGCCGCCAGACATCTCCGACGGGCGGTGGCGCAGCCGGTCCGTTAGGCCGAGCATCTTGGTAACCACGTCAAAACGATGTGGGTCAAATCCATTCCCGTGGATATGCTGGGCCAACGCGATGTTTCCGTAAGCATCCAATGTCGGCAGCAAATTGAAACGTTGGAAAACGAAGCCCACCTTGTGGCGCCGCAGCTTAGTTCGCGCCGCATCTCCCAAAGTGGCCAGATCGTTTCCGTCCAGCAAGACGCGGCCCTTGGTTGCTTGTGCCAGGCCGCCGATCACGTGCAGCATGGTGGACTTGCCGCAGCCGGAGGGCCCCATTATGGCCAGGAATTCACCCGGTGGCACGTCAAGGTTCACGCCTCGCAAGGCAGGCACGTCGACTCGACCGGTGCGATACACCTTCCACAAATTTTCGGCTTTGAGTATCGGTTCCAAGACGTGGTCCCGTATCGAATCCAGTTCAACTGCATGCAAGTTGATTTTAGTCGTGAATCCCATTTCCACCTAGTTGAAATGCTCGCCCCAGTTGCGGGGCTGCAAAGGAATTTAGTTTGAATCCCGAGCAAAACCTGCACATTAGACGCCCACCGAAGCTCAGCCGGTTACTCCTGTTTCTTTCCAGCAAATCGCTGGAAACCTGCCGTTTCGTTGCTGCGCTATCTCATTCAAAAACAGAGAAATAAACCCTCGCCTCAGGCCTATTCGTAGGCCAGCGCTTCCACCGGATCCTTCCGGCTGGCAATCCAGGCCGGATAGGCCGCGCCGATCAATCCGCCCACCACCGCAATTAGCGTAGCGCGGATGATCCATTTGACGGTGATCAGGATCGTCAACGTGGGAAACGCTTTCAGGAAAAATGCGCGCACTCCATAACTCATTCCCACTCCGGTGGCCACGCCGATCAGGCAAAGCAAAGTGGTCTCGCTCAAAATCACCTGGACGATATAGCCCTTCGACGCCCCCAGCGACTTCAACACGCCGATATCGCGAGTCCGCTCGATGATGGTGGTGTACATGGAAAGAAAAATCACCAGGAAACCGATGGCAACGGCCAGCCCGATCATCGAATCAATAAACGTTTGCAGGCCCGGCAGGTTCGATGAAGTCATCAGCGAGAGAAAATCCTTGAGCGGGCGAATTTCATAACGCGGAAGCAGTTCGCGAATTTCGTCCATCACGGCTGGCGTGCGCTCCGGACGGTCGCATTTGATAAAGAAAACGGAAGCCTTGTCGCGCGCACCGGAAAGCTCCTGCAATGTGGACATGAACACAAAAAGCCGCGCGCCTTTTCCGTGCTCCACCACTCCCGCCACGTTGAAGTCGTGTCCCAGGATATGCAGCTTCTGGCCGGTTTTTACGCCCTTGGATTTGGCGTACCAATCGTCCACCAGGATGTCGTCGGGATTTTCCAGGTCATGCCCCGAGAAAAAAACAAAACCGCCCGAAATCGCGTGGAAGCTGGGCGGATCGATTCCGTAAATGATGTCAAGCCCACCGGTGGAATTGAATTGCAACAGCACTGGCGCCACATATTTCACATACTTCAATTCTTCCAGGCGGTCGCGAATTCTTATCGGCATGGGCGCGCCGCTGAAGGCCATGAACACCGAAGCCGAGGGCGGCTGCACCATCACGTCCGCGCCCACTCCTTCAATGCGCCGCGCCGTTTCGGTGAGCAATCCGCTGGTCAGGCCCACAATGATCAGGACGAGCGTCACCTCCACGCCCACGGCGATGACGCTGATCAGCGTCCGCACCGGACGGTGGAGCACGTTTTGCACGATCATCTTGCGAATCAAGGCTGCGGCTGCTCCTTACCCTCATCGTCCAGGCGCACTAATTCGGTGTCAGGCGGCTGCGGAAGATCGAAACGATCACTCGCTATTGTCTCATTAAGGGTCAGCTTCTTGACGCGAATCTCCAACTGGTAATCGTCATGCGGCCGCACAATCCAGATGTGCTGTGGATACTTCGCGCCGCCTGCCACCGCCTGCCAATCGGCATAGCGGATGTCGGAGGCCAGCCTTCCATCGCCCGCGAAAATTTCGATGCGCGCGATGCTTAGGTCTGCGCGGTCGAACCAGATCTTTCGTTCCACTTCCCAGCCGTCACCGCTGTGCCGCAGCACCGTCAAAATGTAATCCCGGTCGGGCGGCTGGTTCCATTCCTCGATCACCACCGGCGCCGCCGCGCCGATCGCGGGCCAGAACAGAGCATCCACCAGGTGTTGCGGGCGGAGATTTTCGATCGGCTTTTTAGCTTCGCGATTCAGGTCCGTGGAGCCCACGATGAACTTGTGCTTCGAGGGAATATAGATTCGAAACGTTTTCCCGTCGCTGACCATATCGAACACATCTTTGGCCACCACGGGGGCCTGGCCGATCACGCGAATCTTCGAGGGCTGCTCCGCCAGGATGAACGCGTTCACTTCATGGTATTGCTCGATCACTCCCGTATACGTGGAACCCGCCGTGGGTACGAGCGTCACGCTGGCATTCAAGCTCTGGATCGCTTTAGCCTGCTGGTCGTATTGCGCCAAAAGCTGCGCCTTGGTGGCATCCAGCGCCGCGCGAACCTGTGACGGCGGCACCGCGTGTTTCTGGCTAACGGCGCAACCGGCGCCAAAACCCGCCAGCAGTGTCACCAAAACCATGCAAATTCGAGCGCGTATCCCCAGTGTTTTAGCCTCCATAAAGGCAAATAATGCAATTTAGCAGCCACTCCACAGCGTGTCAACGAAAGGGGGACATGATGTGCCGAGGATTCCTAAGCAGGAGGCTGCAATTTTGCAAGCTGGCGGGGTCGGAAATCTCGAGTTTGAATCTATTGGGTAACGTTTGCTGCGGCGGATAGTGCGGCAAGCTGGCGGCGGAATTTCGTGCGCTCTTCCAAATCCATTCCGACAATCTCGAAAATCGTGTTCTGCGCGCGAACTACTCGCAGAATCACCTGCGCGGTCACCGAACGCAAGCCGAACTGAATCTTGATGGTCGCATCCGTGCCGGCCGCGAGGTGGTGCTCTCCGTGGAGGAGCCCGCCACCCAGGTTGAGCGAGCGCGCTTCGAGACTAAATTTGCCTCGCGCGCTGGTCACCACCACGGGAACCGGTTTTTCGAGCCGCACACGCGGATAACGCCGTTGCCGCACGGCTGTTTCGTCAAAAATTCCGAACTTCGGGCCCATGGCCAATTCCGGCCCATCCAGCCCCGCAGCCGCCAAGTCATTGCGCGTCCACGCAGGATCAACGGTTGAAAGCGAACCGGCCGCGGCCATGCGCATCTCCGCTCGATGCACCGGACGCCAGGCGCGCTTCTTCTCCACAATTTCGTGCAGCAGTTTCGCCGCGGAACGGTCCCCCAGGCGGCCCAGCGCTTCCACAGCCTTCAAAGATTGGTAGGCATTCCCGGGCGTATCGGATTCCTGGGCGGCCAGGCGCAGAAGCAATTCCGTCACCGCTCCATCGCCGGCCAGGCCGATTTCATCCACCACCAAAGGACGGACCAGCGGATCGAATACATCGATCAAATTCACCAGCATGCGGCCGCGTTCGGGCGCTCCCGCGGTGGCGAGTTGGCGCAACGCCTGCTCCTGCAAACCGCGATTCCAGGTGGGCAGCAGGTTCGGCAATTCCGTCGCCACTTCCATCGAATCGAGCCGGCTCAATAGCCCCACCACGGCAACCGCCTTGGAGGGCCATTCGCCGTGCAGCATTTTTCGCAGATGGACTGTGCTGGGTTCACCCGCCTGTTTCGCCAGCTCGATTAACCGCTCGCGCTCCGAACGGAGATCGCAAAGCGGCAGCCGGGCCGCAAGCTGCTCGGCTGCCGTCTCGGGAAGCCGCCGCAGCAAGTCGACGAAGCCGGCGGGAAATTGCTCGGAGCCCAAGCCCTCGTCGATGAATTCGTGCAGGCGATTTTCCACGCCGAAACGCGAACGCAATCCCGGAGCGCTGCTCGATCGCGCCTTCTCGAGCAGACCCAGCGAATCGAGCGCTTGAAGCATCACGGGATATTGCCGCCGGGCTACAGCCTCCTGGCTGAAACGCACAAAAGCAGCGCCCAAAAGCGTTTGCACTTCGGCATCTTTTTCCACCGCCAATTGTTCGCCAATTTCGCGGATGGCGGCCACCATGGGGCTTGCCGCGGCCCGGCTATACACTTCCACCAGTTGCGTCAATCCCGTTGCCGCTTTGCGCCGGGCTTCCACATCGGAGCTGCGGATGCATTTGGTGTATTGCAACAGAATGGAATGCGCGGTTACCGAATCGTTTCGATCGAGCAGTTCCTCGGCATACTGGCGCACGTTCCGCGGCGGGATGCACCATGCCTCGGGAGAGAGCAGCACGCCGCGCTTGCCCGCTTCCGGCACGCTGGCCCAAAATTGCCGGTCGAGCAAATCGGCATGGGACTCAACCGGGAGACCGGCACTGGCCAGTTTCTCTTCGCGCGATTGCAGCATTCTCCGCAGCGATTCCACTTCCCGGCCCATGCGATCCAGAAGTTGCCGTACCGCGTTCACCTTGATGTCGCCGCGCTGGTAGCGCTCCAGCGCGAAACGGATCGCCAGATCTTCCGCCAGCTTCACCAGCACATTCTCGCCGGGTTTTGCCAGGGGCGCGGCGGCCGCAACGCTGGCCAGTGCTTCGCCCAGCGTCACCCGGGCCGGCTCCGGCAAGCGAGCCACATTTTGCTGCCAGATAGCGGAATCCACGGATTGCGACTTCCCCTTGCTGGCCTCGCCGAGCTGTACGAGCAATTGTAAAATCCCGATCACATCTTCTTCCGGCAAGCCCGCGACTTCATATTGGATCGCCTGGGCGGTCGACGATAGGGGGCCATATTCGGAGTGCGTCCCGATCCCGCTTCCTGTACCCGGACCCGATCCAACTCCCGATCCGGCTCCTGTCCCGGCTCCCGTTCCGGTTCCCGATCCAGCGCCAGATCCGGCTCCTCGGCCCGGTCCAGAGCTTCCTCCCACGCCTGTTCCAGCGCCACCTCCTCTGCCCGTTCCGCCGCTTCCGCTGCTCCCGCCGGTTCCGCCGCTCCCAATCCCGCCGCCCAATCCTCCGCCTGTCCCACTCCAGATGCCTTTGCCCGTTCCAGAGCCAGAGCCAATTCCTGTGCCAGAGCCAGAGCCTGTCCGTGACCCGAACAAGGTTCCACCGGGATTAGCGGCTCCGCCCCCCTGGTCGCTCGCCGCGGCCAGCAAATGAATCAATTTTTGTGGATCATTCACAAAAGACTGCCACTCTTCGGAATTCGCGCCCAGTGTCCGCGCGGTAAGTTCCATGGCCACTCGCGCGTCCGACATCGAGCCGTCATCGGCAACAAAACGGATTTCATTCATTCGCACGCCCGATTCCCGGGCGCGCGCCAGCATCGCTTTCAATTGTTCGGGATTAGCCATGCGGGTGCCGCCAACCGAAAAGGCCCGCGAGAAATGGCTGAATTGATCTCGAGTCATTCCCGGATCAAACTGAATGCTGGCAATGCCGGCCATGGTCAGCAGTTCAGCGAAACTGCGTTCGGCTGGCGTGGTTTCCAGCGGCACTCCATCCAGCAGAAGTTGCGAGCCCGCAATTCCCAGCAATACACCCCTCGAGTTCGGAGCAATCAGGGCTGCGTGAAGTTCCTTCCAGGCGCTCTCAAACTGAATCAATACCCGGCTATGCTCAAAGCCATACAGCCGCGCATACTTCAACAGAGCATTTAGACTGCGCACGAAGGCGCGAGCGGCGCTGGGCGCTTCAACGGTCATGGTTGCTCAATGGGAGCGTCGTCGGACAGGCGAGACAACTCCATCATCATCGTGCCCCGCAAAGTACTATTGCGGTATGGTACTAAAGTACTGGTTTGCCCAGAGTGATACGGGCTGGGTAGAACTGCGGTGCAGACTGGGGACATGGTTGACAGATTGGACCGGGCACATTCCTGACACCTCAACTGGCAAGGCGGGTAAAAAACGCGATTCACCCAAGGGAACGAAAGGTATCGTGCCGGGGATGTTTCTGTAGGATGTCCTGATAGCGCTGGAAAACGATCTCAGACCACCTATACCAATCACCACTTCATGCTGGAATGCGCACATCCACTTTCAAATCCGTAAGCAGCGGCCTTACACGCCGCACCACCTCACTGGCCCACAGTTGCTTGGAAAGCAAAACCAGCGAGCCATCCTCGAAATTGCAAACCGCGCAGAAAAGATAATTCGAATAAACCGGATGATAGGCGTCCACACCGCGATGCGCCAGTTCGGCTTCCAGCGAAGGATCGCCCCCGGCCAACGGCCCGCCTGCCCGCGCCCCGAAAGTTTCCCCTTCGAATCGCTCCAGCAATCCAGCCAGTTTTGTGGAATCTTTTTCCAATTCCGATGCGTCGATCACCAGCGAACGGTTCGACGCAATCCGAAAAGAAATTCCATGCCGGTCGCAGTAATCGCGCAGCCGGTCCAGATGGCTGAAAAAATCCAGCACCCATGGCTCCGTTCCCGCCGAAGCCGATAACACACGGCTCCAAATCGCTGCGGCATCGCGTCCCAGCACCGGCTCGCGGTCCTCGTTTCCTTCCACAAGTTCCAGGCTGATGGCCCGGACCTCGGAACCCAAATCGAGCGGCTCCACTTCGAGCAAATAATTCACTCGTTCCTACTCTCCTTCGGCAGCTTCCTCGGCGAATCGCTGCTGAAAATCGGGCGATTGTTTGCGGACATCGAGCCAGTCAAAGAACGCGTCCGGAGTCTCCAGCCAGATGGCAAACCAGCGCGCCACTTCTTCCTTGGTCGCGCGTTTTGCCGGTTCCACTTTCTTGTTTCGCGCGATCATTTCCGCGCGGCGGCGGCCCAACCGCGCCACTTCCAGCACGCGCTCCACTGCGGTGCTGTCGCCGCCCGATCGGAATTTCCTCCAAAGCTCGTCCAACCGCACCAGGCACATCTCCGCTTCCTCCAGCGTCGAAAAATGAAGCAAGTCGTGAAACTCTTCTTCATAGCGCCCCGCGGTGTCCACCCGTGGCGACGCCACCACCCGCAGCCGCGCCTCCTGCAATACCGCGACGATGTAATCCGGCGAAGTCTGCCCTGCCTCGCCCATCTCCGCGATCAATTTCCTGCGAATCTGCTCCACTTCCGCGGGCGTATAGTGCTCCACGCCCAGGCCCATCGCTGCGTTCAGAATCATTTGTTTTTTGGATTGCTGCGGCTTAGCTGAAGTCATTGATGTCCCTGTGTTTTCTTTGGGGTCTGCGCAGGGGGAGCTGCCGCCTGCGGCTGTGACGGAGATTCCAATTGCTTCAGCAACTGCCGGTAGCGCGTCACATTGTGATTGTGTTCGTCCAGAGTCTTGCTGAAAAAGTGCCCCCCCTGTGTGTTGGCGACGAAATAGAGGAATGGCACGCTGGCCGGCGAGATCGCCGCTCGCAGCGAGGATTCTCCCGGATTCGCGATGGGCCCTGGCGGCAACCCGGCGTGCACGTAAGTATTGTACGGCGAATTAAAATGAACTTCGTTCGACGTCAGAATGCGTGTGGGGCGGCCGGCCAGGTCCAGCGCGTATAATACAGTGGGATCGCACTGCAAGGGCAAGCGGCGAGCGAGCCGGTTATAAAAAACTCCCGCAACAATGGGCCGCTCCTGCTGGCTGGGAGTTTCCCGCTCCACCAGCGAAGCCATGGTCACCACCTGTTCCAGGCTCATGCCCACGGGAAGTCCGGTAGCCTCGCCATTGCTATCGTGGCCAATTCCCGGTAATGACCCCCACACGGCGCGAAACCGCTGCACCATCTCCGCGGCCAGTTGCTGCGGCGTGGAATGCTTCGCAAATTCGTAGGTTGCCGGAAACAGAAATCCATCGAGTGATCGCGCATCCGGCGCAATATCGTGAATGGTCGCCGGGTCGCGCGCAGCCGCCAGAAAGTCCGCACGCCGGCACAATCCCTGGCGTTCCAGTTCGTCGGCGATATCGAACATCGTCCAGCCTTCCGGGATTGTCACCGCGTGGACGTAAACGCGGCCATTCTCGATCTTGTCGATCACGTCGCGCGGAGATATCGCCGCGTCGAACAAATACTCGCCTGCCTGCAGCGGCTTCTGCTGGTGCATTCGCGTGAGCAATTCGAACGCGACATGGCTGTACACCACTCCGTTTTTCTCGAGCTCTCGCGAAATCGCCCGCCGCGACAATCCGTGCGGAATATCAACGAAAACCTTATCCCCGTCATATCCCTTGTAAGGAGTGCGCCAATCGCGCTCCAACCAAGCGATCGCCCCGCCCGCCGCAAGCAGCACGATCAAAACGAAAATGGTAAAACTCTTCATGCTTAGCCGTTACTGCCTTTCGCGCCAGCGCCCTCACGTTCCAGGTAATCGCGCAACAGCACCGCTGCCGCCACATGGTCCAACGCTTCTTTGTTGCCCGCTTTGCTGCCGCTGCGCCGGGAAACCGGCCGTATCTCAGCCACCGTTTGCGCCGCTTCCCAACTGGTCAGCCGCTCGTCCACCAACTTCACCGGAATCCCCAACTCTTTCTCAATTCGCCGCGCAAAACGCGCAGCCTCCGCCGCCATTTCGCCCGGCACTCCATTCAGATGCACCGGATGCCCAACCAGTATCAACCGCGCCTGGTGCTTGCGCGCAATTTCACGCAACCGCTGCACATCTTTCCAGCGGTTTACATGCTGCAAGGTCTCCAGCGGCTGCGCCGTAATCCGCATTTCATCCGAAACCGCAATCCCAATCCGCCGCCGCCCATAATCCAGCGCCAGTATCCGGCCGGGTGTGGTTTCCGTCCGGGAAGGCTGCGCCGCCGCAATCGAAGAATCACGCGGTGTAAGTGTCATTCCATAAAATTATAACCCGGAAGCATTCGCAGAGCCGCTTCCGGGCATCGTGGATGTTCCAGTTTCAAAGAGGGATCGGTTCGAGAGGATTTATCTATTGGGGAGCCCGGCCGCGCGCGCCGCTTTCCCACAGCGGCCAGAAGCCGAAGCCGCGCATTTGTTCATCGAACTTGCTTTCCTTGATCAACGTTTCAATTTCGGCGCGCGATTGCCGCGGGCCCAGCCGTTCGGCGCGATCGGCGATGCCATATGCGGCAACGGAGGAGATCGCCACCTGCCGCTTCAGTTCGGCCATGTCCACTTTGTCGAATGTGTCTGACTGCGCGTGATAATTGATCAAATAATTTGCCGGATCCTGGTTGGCCACCAGGTTGGGCACTCCTTCCAACATGAAATCCAGATTGTCCGTGCCGAAAACCGCGTCGGTGGTATGAGTGCCCGCGCCGAGCGCCACGATCGGCTGCAGCGCGTCGTTCACCGCCGCCACGATATCTTTCCGCGCGCCCAGCGAAAATCCGGTCACGTGTCCTGTCCCTCCATCGAAAATCACAGCCGCATCCATTTTGTCCAGTTCGCCGCGATGCGCCCGCGCGTAAGCCGCTGAGCCGAGCATGCCCTGTTCTTCGCCTGTGAATAAAATGAAGCGAATCGATCGCCGCGGAGCAATCCCCGCTGCGCGAATCGCGCGAGCGGCATCGATCACCATCGCCGCGTTGCAGCCGTTGTCGAGCGCTCCCGTTCCCAACTCCCACGAATCCAGATGCGCGCCCAGAATCACAAACTCGTCCGGCTTTTCACGCCCGCGAATTTCCGCCACCACGTTTTGTGATTCCACGGGACCCGGCGTGCGGTTGGGCATGAATAAATGCACGCGAACTTTCGTTCCGGCGGCGATAAATCGCGCAATCAGTTCGGTATCCTCGCGCGCCAGAATCGCCATCGGCAGGCTTTCCAGCGTGCCGGTGAGATTCGACGAGTGCCGGTACAGCAATAAATTCGGCCGTGACGACATCCACACCAGCGCAGCCGCTCCCGATTTCACGGCGCGCTCGATGATCGGCGGCGCTTCCATGTACTCGCCAAAAAGCTGGTCCAACGTCTGCAGCAATTCCGTGTGGACCAGCAGAATCGCGCCTCGTGAGGAAGCTCCCGCGCGAGCAAATCCGGCCTCGTCTCCCTTTCCCACGTCAACAATCTCCGCCGTGATGCCGTTCGCAGGTGTAGGCGGCGACCATCCGAAGGAAACCAGCCTCACCGGAAACGGCTCCGGCGCGAGCACCTCCAAGCGAGTGGCGCCCTCGCTCCAACCGTCAGCAACCGTGAATTTCTCGAAGTGCACTTCGTCCACGCCCGATTTGCGGAACGCTTCCACGGCCCATGCCGCGGCTTTTGCGGCAGCCGGCGATCCCGTCACCCGCCCGCCAATCACATCCGTCAAATGCCGCAAATTTTCTGCAATCGGCGACTGGCCCAGGGCGCTCTTGATAATTGCCGGCGCCACCTCCGCGCAAGTCGGCTTGTCCACTGCGCAGCCGCCCACGCCCTCCGGCGGCTTCGGCCCCAGCGAAGTTTTCACCGGCGGCAGTTGCGCCCCCGCAATTCCCACCATCAGAAGCAGCAACGCACAAACAAAAAACAATTTTCGCGACGTCATCCAAATTTCCCTCCAAAAAATGGTTCAAACGCATTGCCATTTTCCGTCTAAGCAACCGAATTATGTAGGGGCCGGCTTTAGCCGCGCCCTTTTCTGTTTGGGACTGGGCGATCGCGGGACGCCTTGTCCCAACTAATGATCTCCGCGCGAATCGCGTCAGCCACCCGCGCAACTTGCGTCATTTCCGCCACGTCGTGTACCCGCACGATATGCGCGCCGCCGAGGATGCTGGCCGTCACTGCCGCCGCAGTACCCCACGCACGCGCCTCCACTGGCACTCCACCCAGCAAGTAGCCGATAAACGATTTTCGGGACGCGCCCACCAGCAGCGGATATCCCAATCGCCCCAACTCTGCCAGCCGCGCGAGCAATTCGCAGTTTTGCGCGTAGTTCTTGCCAAACCCAATTCCCGGATCAAGTACGATTTGCGATTTTGCGATCCCCGCTTTGCGCGCACGCGCCGCCGCTGCGCGCAAGCCTTGCAAAACGTCGCGCATCACGTTCCGCGCGAAGGGCCCTTTCTGCATCGTGCGCGGCTGGCCGCGCATGTGCATCAAAATCACCGGCACGTGACGCCGCTTCGCAACCTGCGCCACCTCGGCATCCGTAGTCAGTCCGGAAATGTCATTGATGATTTCCGCCCCCGCCGCAACCGCCCGATCTGCAACGGCAGATTTCTGCGTATCAATTGAAATTGGAATTTTCAATCTGCCGCGCAGTTTTTCGAGCACCGGCCCGACGCGAGCGAATTCCTCCTCCGCCGAAATTTCCTCAGACCCCGGCCGCGTGGATTCTCCGCCGATATCCAGAAGATCCGCGCCCGCCTGCTCCATCGCCAACGCATGGCCCGCCGCGGCGTCCGAATCAAGGAATTTCCCGCCATCCGAAAAACTATCCGGCGTCACGTTCAACACGCCCATAATCAGCGTCCGCTCGCCCAGTACAATCGTGCGCGACGGCAGCTTCACCCGAAATTTTCCACGCCGGAACATGTCTAGCTATTGAAGGCGAAAATCGGATTTAAAAGCAAGAAAGAATCCAGTGCAATCGAAGCGGCTCACGCGGCGCGATGGAGACTGCGATATTCATCGAACGCAGCGAGGAACCGGTCGGCGTCCTTGTGCAACAGATAATAAGGCGTCGAAAGCCGCAGCTTCGAAGGCTCTCCGCCGCGAATGCGGATTTTCTTGGTCTTCCACATCCACGTTTCCATATCCATCCGCGCATAGGGCGGCACATTCACCGTCGCGATCGCGCAACGCAGCACCGGATCGGGCGAGGTCCACGAAACCGCGCCGCGACGCACCATTTCCGCGAGGATGTAGTCCCCCATCTGGCGATGACGCCGCTCAATGCGTTCCATTCCGATTTGATCGGCTAGCGCAATCGCGGCTCGCAGGCCCCACAGCGTCGGCACGTTGGAACTGCCGATGCGCTGAAATCGCTCGGCGCGAAGTTTTGGATCGTCCCAGCCGGCCGTGGCGATGGTGTTCCAAAGACGGTCGATCATCTCGTCGCGCACATAAAGAAAGCCGGTGCCTTTCGGCGCTTGCAGCCACTTGTGCGGGCTCGAAGTGTAAAAGTCGCAGCCGATTTCGTGAACGTTCAGCCGCATCATGCCCGTCACGTGCGCGCCGTCCACGGCGGAAATCACGCCTTTCGCGCGAGCCAGCGCGCAAATCTCGCGAGCGGGCAGCACCACGCCGGTCGCCGTGGTGATGTGGCTGAAGAATAGAACGCGCGTGCGCGGTGAAATCGCATCGTTGAATAAATTCAAGGCATCCGCCGGGCGCGCAACCGGCACCGGCAAGGTAACACGCTTCACCACGATTCCGTATCGCTTCGCGCGCAGCAGCCACGGCTGCTCGCCGCCGGGATGCTCCTGATCGGTCATCAGCACTTCATCGCCGGGTTTCAGGTCGATGCCGTTGGCGATGTAGTTGTTGGCCTCGGTGGCGTTGCGCACCAGCGCGATTTCATCGCGCGTGCAGCCCACAAACGCGGCCAGCGGATCGCGGAATTCATTCCACGCCGCATAACCCCAAATCGGATAATCCTCCGGATCGCTTTGCGCCATTTTTTCGGTTTCGTTGTAGCCATCGAACACAGCGCGCAGCACTGGAGCGGGCGACGATCCCACCGTGCCGTTGTTCAGATAGACTTCGTCCTCGGGGATCAGGAATTGTTTGCGCAATTCGGCCCAATATTCCTCTTCATTTGAATTGTAAAGAGAGGAATCCGGCAGCCGCGCGGGCGCCTGATCGAGCAGCGCCAGCCAACGATGAGAAAGGTGCGAAACCGGAAGCGCGCCGGCTGCGCCAGCAATCGAAGCAAGAAAACCACGGCGATCGAGCATCGTCCCCTCCCCGGAAAACAAGTTGCGGGCATTCTACTCGCAATTTCCGCCGCCCGCCGCCATTCGATTCCGGGTCAGGCCGCCTACGCCGATTGCGACCGGGATTCGCCGCTCAATGCCGGACTAAATAGAAAATCGTGAAACTCTCCCTTTACTCCGTTCAGCCGCAGCATCGTGCCGATTTGCGCCCAGTGGCGAATTTCATGCATCAGCACGTGAACGATAATTTTTCGCGGCGTCACCCGCAGCACATTATTCGCAATGTTTAATTCTTGCGGCACGTCCCAATTCGCGGCGGGAAACGCGTTCACAAATTCCTTCAAATCTTTCCGGCTGCGTGCGCCAAATTCAAATAGTCCTGCAATGGTATCGTTCGGAATCGAAGCGGGATCGGTCAGTGGCCGGTTCGAAAGCCTCTCCACATAGCGTTTCTCCGCGGAAAAAATGTGCTTCACCAAATCACCCACGGTTTGAAACCGGCCATCGCCGTGCTCTCCGGCGCTGATCGCTAATACACTATCGCCGTGCTGCCGCAGCGTTTCATACCACTTGCTCCGCTGCCATTCCGTATATTCCATCAATTCGTTCAAATCCACTCCGATGCTCATGAAATTTCACCCCGCGTCTTGGAATCGAAGATTCATAGATCGATTCCAAATGATTTCCGTTCAAAGCCCGTTCCCAATCTATTTTAATGATCGAAGTGCAGGAGTACAGTGCAGAAGTTGTTCCGTTCTTTCACCCGTACCCGATCCGCGTACTGCCGGATCATATACGTCGAAAGAGCCGCGATTCCCTGGTCGGTTTCCAATTCCTCGATGGAAGGAACGGACTTGACCATCTCAAGAGGCAGTCCTTCATATTCAATTTCGGCGTCCAGTTTCAATTCGTTGAAGAGCAACGAAACTTCCACGTCTTTCATTTCCGGGTTCAGCACTGACGCGCTGTTCACCACTTCAATGATGGCCTGCTCGGCGCGCATGGCCACTTCGCGGCGCATGCCCCAGGCCGCTCCGTGCAGTTCGATCATGGAATGAATCACGTCAGAGCCGCCGGGAGCCCGTGGAATCCGCAATTGGATCTTGCTCGCGATTCCCAGCCGGAAAAACAGGCTGAGCGGAATCACCAGGACGGTCGCGAACGCCACGGAAGAGCTGAATACCGGCCGCAGGACATTCGGAGCGTGGCTGTATAAATCCGGCGAGATTTCCACGCTCAGCCCGAAAATCAGGGCGATTCCCACGGCGAAAATGCGCCGCGCATCCAGCATGCGCGAAGTCAAAAGCTGCAAGCCGCCGATCACGATAAAGCACGCGGAATAAATCAGCGTGGCGCCCACCACGGGTGCGGGCATCGCCGCCAGCACCGCCGCAAGCTTCGGAAAAAATGCCAGCGCCATCACGATCAATCCCGCTGGCAACGCGATCGATCGGCTGGTAGTGCCCGACGCCAGCGACAATCCGATTGTGCTGGAAACCGTGTTCTGCGCCACGCCTCCCGACAAGCCGGAAAATAAAGTTCCCATTCCATTGGCCAGAATTCCCCCGCTGATCGACTTCATGTCCGTGCGCTTCCAATCCGCGTCATTTATTTTCTGGCAGAGAGTTAGATCACCCACCGTTTTCAGGTTCGCCGTCAGGCAAGCGATCAAAAACGGCGCCACCAGCGCAATGCGGAAGGAGAGGCCGGTGGCCACGCGATGCGGCAAGCTCACCCACGGCTGGGCCAGTTCCTGCAGGAATTGATTCCATGGCATTTCGCCCAGGCCCAGCGAAAGTCCGTAGCCCAGCGCCAGCCCGATCAGCAGCGGCAAAACATGAAGCTTCCCGCGGTTCCACACCGTCGAGCAGACCATGGCCACCAGCGTGGCCATGCCGATCAAAAGCGCCTTCAGATTCGGCGTGGTCCCCGGACCCAGGTAGCCGGTGAAACGCGGGCAGCCAAGCGCAATCAGTTGCAATCCCGACATGCACACCATCAGCCCGGTCACTTCGGGAGGAAACAGCACCCGCAGGTGGCCGGTCATCCGCGACAATACGCCGGTCACCGCTCCCGAAAACGCCACCATCCCAAACAGAAGAGAAAATCCGCCCGTCCGCGCGGCCAGCACGGAGGAGGGCAGATACGTCAGGCTGCTCGATAGGGGACAAAGATAGCCGCTCCCGAGGATGCCCTGGCTGGCCTGCAGGATCGTCGCCACCCCTCCCGCAATCATCGACATCCGGATCAGGTCGCGCGCCTGGATTACCGTGCCTCCGACGGCGTTTACGATTACCACGATGTAAAGCCAGCCGACGGACATCAGGAAGACGTGCTGGATCGACGCGCCCAATCGCACTAAGAGCGGTGGATTATCGTCGACGTCATAGAGCAGCGAGGCCGGTCTCTTTCGGGGATGCAGCGGATCGTCGAAATCCCTCCGGCGAACGAGCGCCAGGAAGCGCTCCCGCACGGAGGCAAGAATCGGGTTCGAATCACTCTCGAAAGCCATATTCCAGAACCGAAGCGTGAATGGAGTAACAGGACGCGCGAGAAGCGACGAATCCCGTAAATCGCGAGCGAGTATACTTGAACCAAGTATTGCAGCACTGTGAATTTCACTTCGCCGCTTAAGCGGGATAAGCCAAGTGAGCGGACCAGTGATTCGAGCGGAATTCCTTTTCGAAACATCCCGCCGATTCCATCGTGCAAGGATTTGCGCCTTCCGGATAAACTAATCATTCGCTAAATCACGGAAGCCAATCTTGAGCCCTGTCACACACTTCCTCACGGGATGGATGGTGGCGAACGTTTCTCCCTCGCTGACCATCAAAGAGCGGGCCATCATCACTCTAGCCGGAGTCGTGCCGGACATCGATGCTCTGGGCGCAATTCCGGAGTTGCTGACGCGAAATGCTGCTCATCCATTGGCTTGGTTTTCGCTCTACCATCATCAATTGCACAACCTCGCCTTCGGACTCCTCGTGGCCGCGGTGTCTTTTACCCTTGCGAGTCACAGGTGGACAACGGGTTTGCTTGCGTTACTGAGTTTCCATCTTCATCTACTCGAAGATGTCTTGGGTGCGCGCGGGCCCGACGGCTATCAATGGCCGATACCGTATTTATTTCCTTTTTCCCATGCAGGACGGCTCACCTGGGCAGGTCAATGGGCCTTGAATGCTTGGCCGAACATACTGATTACGCTTTGCCTTTTGGTAATGACTTTCTACCTCGCTTGGTCAAACGGGCATTCTCCGCTCGAAATGGTTTCGGCCCGTGCCGACAAAGCTTTCGTGGCAGTTCTTCGGCAAAGGTTCCCCGGGCCATCGAATGCCTGATCATCGGACCGGTCCTAAATCCGTAGGAGTCTTCCGGTCCGGAATTCAGCAGCCCGCGCTATTGTCCCGCCGGAACGTAATATGCCACGCGATGAACCACGCGTGCTCCCGGATGATTCACCACTTCCACGCGCAGTTGATGCCAACCCGCCCGGCTGCCCGACGCCGGATAAAATCCCAGCGTATATTGCGCGCGCAGATTTTCTCCAATGCGGCGATAAATTTCGCTCAGTGTCCCTTGTTCGCGCAAAAAATAAAGCTGCCCGCCCACCCGCCGAACCAGTTCCGCCAAAAATACCGTGTAAGCCGGAATCCGCAACTCGCGCGAATCCGAAGAAACTAAAGTCGAATTCGCATGGTCCACCAGCCAGGCTTCCGTCATTCCCACGGGCCGGTTCTGCGTCGAAATCACCTGCACTTCGATTCCCTGCGATGCCAGCGCCCGCACCACGTCTTCAAACGTCAACCGGTTGGCTTCCGCGCCCGCTCGCGGCTCCATGCTCGCAGCATCCAAATTCAATCCCAATCCGCTATCCTGCCCATCCGTCAGTAAAACAATCGCTTTGCGTCCCGTGGTATCCGGAAAAATTTCACGCGCTGCCAGGTAAACAGCCTCGTAAATATTCGACCCGCCCACATCGCCAAATAGAGTTCGCACATCGATCGAAGCGATCGCCCGCTCCAGCGCGCCGCGGTCCCGGGTAAATCCAGCCAGTAAATACGTATGCGCCGAAAATTCCGTGATGGCAATTTCGTCCTGCGCCGCCAGGTTATCCGCCAGTTCGCGCGCCGCTTGCTTGATTCCCACGGAATCCGGCAGCACGCTCGGACTCGAATCCAGAATCAGCGCCACGTGCGCCGGTTCCGTGGACGCATCGAAATAAGAAATTTTCTGCTCCACGCCATCCTCGTACACGCGAAAATCCTTTTGCGTAAGATCGCGCACGGAATTTCCGTCCGCCGCCACCACGTTTGCTCCCACCTGTACCAGGCTGACCCCCACGCGAATCGCGCCCGGCTGCGAAGCATCCGCCGGCGAAGGCGCTGCGCCATTTTTCCCGCGGGCAAAATGCAATTCGCCCGTTTCGGCATCGCGTTTCAATTGAATGTTGGAATCGAGTTGCTGCGGCTTGGCAGGTTTTTTCTTTTGAGCCCGGCCCGCGCTGCCTGCAAGAAAGATAGCCACAAGCAGCACACTGCCGGCGAATCGGTTGCACGCGGAAAAACGCATCGGCAAGAGTATGCCAGAATTGATCCTATTTCCTTCGGCGTTCTCGGCGCCTCTGCGGTAGAGGCTTTTACTGAAGAAATTTGATTTCTAACTTCCGCACACTCAATCAATCCAGGTCGAAATCGCGGATCGGCTTTTCAACGGGCTGGTCTTTCGCTTTTTTCAGGCTTTCGCGGAATTTCCGTTCGAGCACGTCTTCTTTCATCTTTTCCGCTTCCACCGATTGCAGGAATTTTGCCTCCACCCGCTCTTTCTGTTCGCGCAGCATTCGCGCCGTGTCGTCCAGATCCACGGAAGGCGGCGCCTTGGGCGGCGGCACGTGGGAAAGAACCACGGCCAGCACAGGGTCCACGGTAAGCTTCGCGTGGCAGCAGGGACAGGCGATCTCGAATGGTTCCGCAGCGTCTTTCGACATGGCCACATTCTACGCCAACTGCACCCCACTCGGCTCGTTCGACTCCTGTTTTCCTTCGCCGCACTCCGCAATTCAAGAATTCCTGAATCGAGTCCGCTTCTCGTCAGTCGGGCGGCGGCAGGCGGCACCTCCAGCGCCCTGCGGAAGCGCCGCCACCGCATCGCTCATCGTTTCTCGCTGCGGCGCCCCTTCGTCAATGCCTGGCGGACGTCTTTTCCGCGCGCTGATTTCGAGCGGCGGCGAAATCGCGCTGGTGGAAGGCCGAACTCCCGTTTGAAGGCGCGGTTAAAAGACGGCTCCGACTCATACCCAGCCTCGGCAGCGATCTGCGCAACGCTACTGCTGGTCGATTTCAGCATTTGCGCGCCCAGTTGCAGCCTCCACCGCGTCAAATATGCAATCGGCGTCTCCGAAAGATACCGCCGGAATCGCTCGGCGAGCACCGATCGCGAAATTCCCACCTCATTCGCTAACGCCGCGATCGTCCAGGGATGCGCCGGCTTGCGATGCAGCAGCGCCAATGCCTTTCCCACTTCCGGGTCGCGGATGCCGGCCAGCCACCCGGTTTGTTCCAGCGGAAGCAGAGCGATGTAGCGCCGCAAAGTTTCGACGAACAATACCTCGGACAACTTGGCGACCACTGCCTCGCCACCCGGCCTCGACGCATCCGCATCGCCCACGGAATAGCGAATCGAGTTTTCCAGCCATTGCCCAGAAGCATCGTTGCGAATGTTTACCTTCAGCATCGGCGGCAGCCCGCCCAGGAAAACGCGGCTGAGATGCGGATCGCATGCCAAATAGCCGCAAACGAATTTGGTGATTTCTCCGCCTCCGCCATGACGTGACACCTTGAGGCCTCGTGAGAAGATTTGATGCAGTTCCTGTTCGTTATCAAACGGTTTGACGGGCGCACCGTTTCCCATGATGTGTGGATCGCCGTGCGCAAAGATTACGATATCTCCCGCGTTCAGTTGAACCCGCTGGCCATCTCCTTCCACGTGCGCATAGCCGCGGCCCTCGGTCAGCAGGTGATACATGATCACGTGCCGCGAATCCGGTGAAATAAACGGAGCCACAACGCAGGAGGCGGGCGCGCGAAAAGCCCACGGCGACGAATACTCAGCGTTGTAAAACATCGCTCCGTCCAGCTTGACGGCCTTTAGAACTTCCGACAAGACATCCATGCGGGCTCCCAATTGCTTTTGCGGAGTTTCGGCAAACGTTTCAGGACTCTTAATCAAGTAAATTACAGCATAAAGCGCCCCTGTCAAGAGAGACGAACCCTCGGATAAGTATGCCAGCCGCCTGCTGGCGCAAAGTGGCTGCGTCAACAAAGCAGCCGGAGCGGCGAATCGCCGCTCCGCACAGAACAGAATTCAAGTTGTACGAAAAGGAGAAAGCCCATGACGTCAATCGCAATCGACCTGGAAGCCGGGAGCCTGAAGTACCGGCTCAAGAACACCTGGATGGCCGGAGACTACGATCGATTCTCGCGGTACATGGAAGGCGGCGCGCGCGATTTCTACAAGCGTCTCAATCCGGCTCCTCATTGCCGCTTCCTGGATATTGGCTGCGGTTCCGGTCAACTCGCTCTGATTGCCGCGCAGGATGGCCTCGACGTTACCGGTGTGGACATCGCCAGCAACTGGGTGGAGCGCGCGCGGGCTCGCGCACAAGCGGAATGTCTGCTGGCCCGTTTCCAGGTAGCTGATGCCGAGGCGCTCCCCTTTGACGATTCGAGCTTCGACGTAGTGGCCAGTTTGATCGGAGCCATGTTCGCCCCGCGGCCGGATCGCGTTGCCAGCGAACTGCTCCGCGTGTGCCGCCCCGGCGGAACCATTGCCATGGCCAATTGGACTGCACAGGGTTTCGTCGGCCAGATGTTCAAAACCGTCTCGAAATTCATCGCGCCGTCCGGAATGCCTTCGCCCGTTTTGTGGGGCGACGAAGCCACGGTCCGCGAAAGGCTCGGTGGGGATTGTCAGATCTCTGCATGATCCCTCGCCACTATGCGTTCATTTATCCCTTTCCTCCCGCGGACGTCGTCGAATTCTTCCGCCTCTACTACGGGCCGATCAATCGCGCATTTGCTTCCCTCGATGCCCTCGGCTGTGAGAATCTTCGCCGGGAACTCGAAGCACTCTGGATCCATCACAATCAGGCTGGGGAGGGCTGCACCACCGTCTTCTCTGAATATCTGGAAGTGTTGGGCGTTCGAGCCTGAAATGCCCGGAGGGGGAACGAAGTGGCAAATCTGATTCCGCAACCAACAATCATTCCGGCAGCGGGAAACAAACCCAAGGAAATCGCCGAATTCGTGGGGCGCGTCAACTCCGCCACGGAAGCCGTCAGCATCGCGCGGATGAAGAGCCCGGCCGGCTGGATCGAGCCGGGCCAGACTCCCGAGTTCGACGAATACACCGTGGTGTTGCGCGGAGTCCTTCGCGTCGAAACTCACACCGCAACCTTCGACGTAAAAGCGGGCCAGGCCATCCTGGCCCGCAAGGGCGAATGGGTCCGCTACAGTAGCCCTGATCCAGGCGGCGCCGAATATGTGGCGGTTTGCGTTCCAGCTTTTTCTCCCCAACTCGTCCACCGCGACGATTGACAGAAGTTCTTGTCATTCTGAGTCCCGCAGTCCCGGACGAAGAATCCCTCCCCCGCTTTTGCTTGTAGCGCTTTAGGGTGCCCCACGTGCCGTTTTTGCACGTGGGGATTTTGACTTTTCTTTGTTTCCCTCCCAACCCACAACCTCCCCACCCCCTACTCCCAACTCCACATTTCAAGTAGAATCTCCTCATGATAAGCAGCATCCGCCGCGCAGCCATTCTGTTTCTCTTCGCGCTCCTCCCGTTGCCTCCTCTCCGCGCAACGTCTTCCTCCCCTCCCTCGGAGCTGGTAACCTTCCCCAGCGGAACTCTCACGCTCACCGGTGTAGTTTATAAGCCACAAGGCGCCGGCCCGTTTCCCGCGGTCGTCTATAACCACGGCAGCGCCTCAGGAATGATCAGCGCCCAGGCTTTCGAAGCGCTCGGCCCAGTCTTCGCCAGCCACGGCTGGGTATTCTTCGGCCCCTTCCGCCGCGGCCAAGGGCTCAGCGCGTCAGCCGGTCCTTACATCGGCGACCAAATATCCGCAGCCACGAAAAAAGGCGGCATCACCGCGGGCGCTGCAACCATGGTTCGCCTGCTCGAAACCGATCACCTGAATGACCAATTGGCCGCTCTAACCTGGTTGCGAAAACAGACATTCATTCAGCCACACCGCGTCGCCGTGGCAGGAACTTCCTTCGGAGGCATCGAAGTGGTCCTGGGCGCGGAGCACGCCGATTACTGCGCCGCGATCGATACCGCGGGCGGCGCCCAGAGCTGGGCGCAAGCCCCCGAATTGCAAGAGGTCATGACCCGCGCGGTCCAGAACTCCAAAGCCCCAATCTTCTTTTTCCAAGCCGAAAACGATTACGACTTATCTCCCAGCCGCACTCTTGCCGCAGCCATGCGCGCCGCCGGCAAAATTTCCGAACTGAAAATTTATCCCCCCTACGGCAATTCAACGCAGGACGGCCACGCCTTCGGCTATTTCGGCGGCCAAGTCTGGTCCAACGACGTCTTCCAATTCCTGGAAAAATATTGCACCAACTAACGTTCAATTCTCCGCCGCCCCTGCTGCCGGCGCTGCCCCATCCTTTCGCACAATCGCGCCTGTCATTCTGAGTCCCGAAGTCCGGTACGAAGAATCTCTCCCGCCTTTCCGTTCACTTTCACCGTCACTCGTTCTTAGTTCTTAGTTCTCAGTTCTTAGTTCTCAGTTCTCAGCTCTCAGTTCTCAGTTCCCCGTCACCGCTTTTTCAATCGCAGTTCGTCGTCACCCCACTTGATTTCTTCTTCCACCGACCATGCATCTCGTTCCCGCAATCGCCCCTGTCATTCTGAGTCCCGAAGTTCGGTACGAAGAATCTCTCCCGCCTTTCCGTTCACATCCACCGCCACTCGTTCCCGATTGGCGCCCCTCAAATGTCCACATAATTTTTTCCTGACGAATCAAAATAAATATGGTATTCGATTAGTGGGGGACAAAATGGAGCGAACGAGCAAAAACGCGGTGGTGAGGGCCGGAAAATGCCTGGACGCCCCGGTGAAAATCGTTAAGAAGCCGCTCCGCGAGGCGGAAAATCGTATGGATTGTGGCGGTTCGAACCGCTTCGCTAATCGCCAGGGGAGACCAATGTCGCCATGAGCTTAAACCTCAACAATTCAGCGGGATGTGATTTTCTAACCGCTCCTATATCCCCCGCTTCGGCGTAACAACATGCTAACGATTTATCCCATACGAATTTATACGATTCGCGGTCGAACCTACACGGAGGCTCCCCGGCTTTTCGTTTCCGGAGGGTTTCTGATTCGCAACGGCAGCCGCATTTGCTGACTCGATTTTTACTGGGGGTGATAGCTTTTAGCCCGGTGATCATGATGAATCTAAATTTTATTTCGCAGGAATCGAGTGGCTCGAATATTTCCGTGGAATCGCCGGTGGCGGAACTCGCGCCGGAGCAATCCACGGAACGAAAATATCTGGTGGAAGAAGTGGGCTCGCTCGCCGTCGTGCAGCTTTATGCCGATGGATTCGACCAGCTCACGCCCCGGCAACGCGTGCTGGCTTATTACCTCGCGCAAGCCGGGATTGCCGGAGATCCGATTTATTACGACCAGGTTTCTCCCTATGGCCTGGAGCTGAAACAACTGCTCGAAGGAATTTGGACGCACCCGAACGGCATCGCTCCCGAATCGCTCCAGAAAATTCGCCACTACACCAAACTCATCTGGATTTATCACGGCAATTACGACCTGGATAATCAGAGCAAATTCCTTCCCGAGTTTACTTCCGCGGAATTGCGCAAGGCCGCGCAGCAAGCCCTGAAAAATGGCGCGAATTTCGGCGTGAAAAGCCGCACCGGACTCGACGCGAAATTGAAACGCCTCGAACAGCCGGTGTTCGATCCCAACTACCGGCCGCTGCTCACCGTGAAAAGCCCACCGCCGGGCCAGGACGTGCTCACCGCCAGCTCCACCAATTTCTATGAAAATGTCACTGCGGAGGATTTGCAGGGATTCACCGAAAACTTTCCGCTGAATTCCACCGTCGTAAAGCGCGGCGGAAAAGTTCGCGAGGAAATCTGGCGCGCCGGTTCGCAGGACGACGGAATTCCTCCCGGACGTTATGCCGCGATCATTCGCCGGATCATTGCCAACCTCGAAAAAGCTGCCGAAGTTTCCGAGCCGCAACAAGCCGACGCGCTGCGCAAGCTGATTCGCTTTTACGAAACAGGATCGAAAGCCGATTGGTACGCCTACAACATCGCCTGGGTAAAAGCCGCGGTAAAAGTGGACGCGATCAACGGCTTCATCGAACAATATCTCGATCCGCGCAGCAAAAAAGGCACGTTCGAATCGAACGTAAGCATCGTGGACGAAGCCCAGACAAAACTAATGCGCGATTTCGCCGACAACGCGCAATATTTCGAGTTGCGTGAACCGTGGCCCGACGAATTCAAGAAACGCGACATTCAGCCGCCGGTGGCCAACGTGATCACGGTGGTCTCCGAGGCGGGCGCTTCCGGGCCGATCAGCCCCAGCGGCGTGAATTTGCCCAACGAGCAGGATATTCGCCAGCAACACGGATCGAAAAGCGTCTTGCTGTTCAACGTTTCGAGCGCCTACGCTGCCGTGGTGGGACAAAAAGCTTCCGGAGAATTTTCATCCAGCGAAGAAGAACGCCGCCGCGCCGAACTTTATGGCCAGGAATCGCGCAAACTGCTCGTCGCGATGCACGAAGTGCTGGGCCACGGCTCGGGCAAAGTGAGCGAAAAGCTGGCGGGCGATCCGCGCGGCTATTTGAAGGAATATTATTCCACGCTCGAAGAAGCGCGTTCCGATCTGGTGGCACTGTGGAATTTCAGCGATCCTAAACTTGCCGAGCTTGGAATAGAGAATCAGGAAGAACTGATGAAAGCTTCTTACGACGCCTACGCCCGAGCGGGACTAACGATTCTCTATCGCTATCCGCAAGGCGAACAAATCCACGAAGACCACGATCGCGGCACGCAGATGATCGTGCATTACCTGATCGACCGCTTCGCTTGCATCGAGTCCGTCACGAAAGACGGCAAGATTTATCTGCGCGTCAACGATTACGACAAAATGCATCATGGCGCCGGCGAGCTGCTGGCCGAATTGATGCGCATCAAAGCCGAAGGCGATTACGACGGAATCAAGAAACTCATCGACACTTACGGCGTGAAATTAAATTCCGAATGGCGCGACCAGGTGCAACAGCGCGCCGCGGCCATCGAACTGCCGCGCAAGGGCGTGTTCGTCTCGCCGCTCATCGAACCCGTCCGCGATCACTCCGGCAAAATTGTCGACGCAACCGTTCGCCACACTGGCGACCTTGCGGAAGTGATGCTGACGTATTCAAGGGAAAGCCTGGGTTATTTGCCGGCGCAGCAGGAAAAAAACTAGACGAGCAGCGGGCCAAGCGGAACACGCTGCGAAGCGATAAACAATTCGCCGTGGAAGGCGGCTTCGGCGGGGCGGCGATTCAGCGCCTCTTCCGCCGAAAGCTTTGCGAGATCGGGATTGTTGTTGTTCTCGGAAAGATGCGCGAGCACCAGGAACCGCGCGCGGCCATCGAATGCTTCGGGATCGGCTAAAAATTCACTGACGCTGTGATTCGAAAGATGCCCGGTGCGGCTCATCACCCGCTGCTTGATGTGCCACGGATACGGCCCCACTTTCAACATTTCCAAATCGTGATTCGATTCCAGAATCAGGCAATCCGCCTCGCGCAGGTGCTGCTTCACCAACTCCGTTAAATAGCCCAGGTCGGTGACGATCGCCACTTTCGATCCGTTCGAGCGAAATGAAAATCCGATCGGATCGGCCGCGTCGTGCGGAATCGTGTAGGCGCAGATTTCGATGTCGCCGATGGTGAAGCGGTCGCCCGCGCAAATGTGTTCGATGCACTCGATTTTCTTTCCGGAATCTTCGGGCATGGCCCGTTCGATTTCTTCGTGCGTGCCTTCGGTCAAATATGTTGTGGCATGCCACTGGCGCGAAAGTACAGAAAGTCCCGTGGTGTGGTCGGAGTGTTCGTGCGAGATCAGAATGCCGTCAATGCGTTCCGGCCGCGTTCCCAATGTTTCCAGGCGGCGAAGCGTTTCCTTCCGGCCCAATCCCGCGTCAATCAACAGACAGGTTCGCTCGGTTTCGAGCAACGTAGCGTTGCCCGCGCTGCCGGAAGCCAGGATGGAAATTCGAAAGCTGATGCGCGCTCCAGTTTCTTCGCCGCATACGGCGAAAGTAGAACTGGAAGGATGATGGCAAACTGCCGCGGCAACGTCAACCGCGTTTCCTGCCCGGGAGTTAACGAAGAAATCAGCAGGCGAGATGTTCGGCGGTCACCGAGAAACCGTTCAGAGTTCCGAGGACGGTAGCGGCCAGTTTGCCGGGATGGAAAAATTCACGCGCAATTTGCTGAATCTCCTCGCGCGTGACGGCTTCGAGCGATGCGATGATTTCATCGGAGGAGAAAAAGCGATCGAAATAAAGATGCTGGCGGGCGATGTTGGACATTCTCGCGCCTGTGGATTCGAGCGAAAGCAGCAGCGATCCCTTCAAGTGATCTTTCGACCGGCGCAATTCCTCTTCGGTGACCAGACTTTCCTTCAAGTCGCGAAATTCCGCCGCCACCGAATGGATCAATTTCTCGGCAGTCTCCAGCGCCGTGCCCGCATATACGCTCAGCAGCCCCGCGTCGCGATACGGATTCATGTCGCTGAACACCGCATAGGCCAGTCCCTGCTTTTCGCGGATATTTTGAAACAGGCGCGAAGACATTCCGCCGCCTAAAATATTCGTCAACAAAGTGGCGGCATAGCGGCGCTTGTCGGCCATGGGAAACGCGGAGACTCCCACGCAAATATGCACTTGTTCAAGACCCCGCTTGGAGCGGGAAAGAACCTGCGGAAATGGAATGGGGACGGATTCCGTTTGGCCATCTTCGACCGCCGTGAGATGAGCGAATTTTGCGCCGACCAAGTCCACGATTTGCTGATGGGTAAGGTTTCCGGCAGCGCTGACCACAATTTGGTTCGGCGCGTACCAGCGCCGAAACCAGGTCCGCAGCAAATCGCTATCGAACTCCCCGACCGTCTTGGGAGTCCCGAGGATCGGCCGGGCCAGCGCATGTCCTTTCCAGAAATGCTGAGTGAAAAGTTCGTGGACGAGATCTTCTGGATTGTCCTCGGTCATTTTGATCTCTTCGAGGATTACCAACTTCTCGCGGATGATATCTTCTTCCGCAAATTTCGGCGAGAGAGCCAGATCGGCCAGGACATCGAAGGCCAGCGGCAAATGTTCGTCGAGCACTTTGGCGTTGAAGCAAACCATTTCCTTGGAGGTGAAGGCGTCGAGCATTCCGCCCACGCGGTCCATTTCACGCGCGATTTGTTCGGCGGAGCGATGCTCGGTGCCCTTAAACACCATGTGTTCGATGAAGTGAGAAATCCCGTTGATCTCCGCGGGTTCGCGGCGCGAGCCGGAGCGTATCCAGATGCCGATCGAAACGGAGCGCACCTGCGGCATGGCTTGGGTGATCACCACCAGGCCGTTCGGGAAAACGGTCTTCTCAATCGCGCGCAATTCGCTTTCGATTTTCATTTCGTTCCAATCAATTCGCGTTCCGGAAACCAGACGAATCGAAGAGTAACTGCAGTGGCCGCTTTGATTTTCTCACGACACAAGCCGGGAAACCACTTGGATACACGGACCTGTTCCGATTCCGTGACCGATTCAGACCTCATTGGCCGCGATTGCGGGCAAGTGCCGTCGATCCACTCAATCGAAATGCTTCGCGCGTGGCCAGATTTCCTGGAGTGATGCGCGCATGGGATGGCACCAGTAGATATCGAAATGTTCGTCGCCGCGGGAATAGGGATGCTCGACGTGGCCGATGACGTCGACATTTTCGCAGAGTTCGTGGGCGCGGCGCGGATTGTCGCGAAGAAGGAAAACGCTTTCGCCAGTGTAATCGCGCGGTCCCCAGAACCAATACGTCTGATGGCCGCTGATCGCTTGCGGCAGGCCGTATTTCGGGCCGAAGAGATCGATCGCGCCAGCTTCGCCGAAACTGCTTGCGGCAATGGCGGTTTTGGCGCGAATTTCCGGCGGCAATTATTGTAGGCGCGCGCGGTTTCGCGTGCCATTTCCTCCCAGCCGAACATGTCGGCATAAATCTGCTGATGGAGAGGACCGGTGCGCTGGTGTTCAACTTCCGGAATCGGGAGATGCGACACCTGTATGTAACGAATGAAGCCTTCAGGAGAAAGCACGGGCAAAGCGATGGGCGCGACCAGCACTCCGCCGAGGATAATCGCCGTGACGTATATAGGACGAACGATCCGCGCGCGAAGCGAGGTCCACTGTTCGATGGCCACGCCTCCCGCGGCAAAGAGCATCGGATAAATGGGCCAGAGATAGTAGGATTTCCCACCCGCTGCGATAAAGAAAACGAGCAAGAAAAGGTAAGTCCATCCGAGAACGCGGTAGCGGCCGCGTGTGCCCTCGCCGTCCGGCTCACGGCCGAAGAAATACCACCACGCGCCAGCAATCCAAATCGGAGCGGCGAAGAGATGCATGAAGATCGCCTGGTCGAACAGAAAGGGAATCGGACTTTGCACCACATCGCGTCCGCTGGAGCGCACGTTGGCCATCAATTCGAGGAACGGCCAGTGATGCTGAATATTCCAGAGAACATTGGGCAGCCAGATCAGCATCGCAACTGCGAAGCCAATCCAAATCCATTTGTGCGCGAGGGAGCGGCGTTCCGGAGTGAGCACAAGGCCGAGCACGATTCCACATCCAAAGAAAAGCATCGACCATTTATTCAGAATGCCGATCCCGGAGACGAGGCCAAACCACAGCCACAATTTTTGATTGCCTGTCTGAATGATCCGGACAACCAGATACGCTGCCGCGGTCCAGAGCAGCGGCTCGAACGCGTTCATGGTCAGCAGGTGGAAGAAAATCAAGTGCCCCGGAGCGATCAGCACGGCGACGGCGGCCAGGAACTGGCCGAAAGCGCCGGCGCCGAGACGGCGCGCCAGATGGCCCGCCAGCCAGACCGTGAGAGCGCCGGCGAGCGCGGGGAGAAAACGAATCGAGTACAGCGAGTCGCCGGAGATATGCCGCTCGAGCCAGGCGATCAAGGCGATCAGCGGCGGCTGGTCAACGTAACCCCAGGCGAGGTGCCGGGCGCAATCGAGGTAATACAGTTCATCGCGAAAATATCCATAACGCGCCGCCGTGAGCATTTGCGCGAGAAATGCGATCGCGGACACGGTGAGGACAATGACAGGGCCCGAAACGGCGGATTCCCGTGGGTGCGTGGAGCGGATTTCGGCGCCGGCCCTGTGATTCATGGACGGCATACTAAGGCAGCGAAGCGCGGGACGCAACGCGTCCGAACCATGGAAGGCTCCCCAGCAAGGAATGGCGCCCAGAGGTTGATGTATCGCAACATCAGTTGCGGGATTTTCCGGTTCATTGCAGCTGATTCATTCACTATGGAACAGCATTCGCAAATTGTGGATCGCGATTTTCGATAGTCGCGCGAACGAGTTCCACAAGCTCGGCGGCAATATCGTGCGGGAGCTCGTCGCGAGTGAGACTTTCACAAAGTGCGATCAGATCGACCAGGCGCGCGAGGCGGCGCCAATTTTCAGGCAACGCGCCTCCTGCATTCAAGAAACCTGACGAGAAGTGCGGCTCGGCGAGAGGGCGCGCCGTCAATTCGTAGCGGAGAAAATTGCCGAAATCGGCCAGCGGGGAACCGGAAACGGCAAATTCCCAGTCGAGCACGGCGGCGACCTCCCACCGTCCGGCGATTTGATGCACCAGAAGGTTGCGTTTGTTGAAATCGCCGTGAACGAGGCGAGTTTCATTATCGAGTATGGCGAATTGCGCAGCGCAGGACCACGCCAACTCGCTGGTGCGTTTCCGCAAGTCCAGTGACAGGCGCTGCCGCAGATTCGCCGACTCGAGGCAGCAATCCACAAAGCGCGGAAAGGGATCGCGGCCTTCCATCAGCGGCGATCCAACATTGGGTCCGGGAGTAATCCAGCCGGACTTTGGGAAAGTGACGCGCCCGATCGCGGCGAGCGTCTCGCCAGCGGAATTTGCCGCTTGGGCGATGGCTTCCAGATCGCCACCGCGGCGAAGTTCGCGAAACGTGATGGCTTCTACATACCGGGCCAGGGTGAACGGCGGAACATTATCGAAGCCGATGGGCGCGGCGTAAATTATTTCCGGCACCGGCACGGAGGCTGCGACGAGCCGCATCAGGTCCAGTTCTTTTTGGCAGAGCGACGGATCGTGTTCATAAATTCGCAGCACGATCCATCCGGGCACAGACTCAAGCCGCAGCAGGAAATTGGAATTGCGCAAGCCGTCGCCGAGCGGGAGCATTTCGATCACCCGGGCGCGCGGAAACGCGGTGTGAAGAATTCGATCCAAATCGGATTGCGAGAGATGGCGGCGCGGCTCAGAGCGGAACCAGCGGGCTTCTTCCGGGGCGCCGGGGCTCATTCCACTCAAAACAGCTTTTCGGTGGCTGAAAGCTGGCCGTATTCGCTGGAATAGTGCAACGGCGCGTCGGCGTAGACGCCTTTTTCAAGCAAATAGACCTCACAGGAATCGTAGGGCTTTGAATAAATATGGACGCTGGTGGCGCGCTGGCCGAATTCAGGAAGATTCAAAACCTGGTGCACCGGTTCTTCGGGCTGGACGATGCCGGGATGTTCGGCGTCCATATCATAGGCATCCGTGGGAGTGAGGCGGCAGGTGTGGCGAGAACCGTCATGATCTTCCACCCTGAAATTCTGCACGCGCAATTTGCCGATGGGAGTGGACATCCAGCAATTCTGGTCGCGATGATTGTGGATGCGGCTGACCAATCCGATTTCCCAGCAGATGGCCATCACTTCGAACAGATCACACTTGAAGATCAAATTTCGCGTGTAATGACTTTTCGCGTAGAAAAGATAGGGCGCCAGGGTTTCCGGCTGCACAAGATTTTCGCGCACAAAATCACCGACATGATCGAGAGTGAATTCACGCGCGGGAATGGATGCAAGCTGCTCCACCCATTTCCCGATTTCCAGACGTTGCGGCATCGCCGGGACCTCCGAAGCTTTTCGATTTGCTTAAATTATAGCGCGGCTGCTCTGTAACCGCGCGTCGAAATCCGTTCGCGGCCCCATGCTATCATTATTTCTACGGCGTGTAAGCGTGCGGCAAGCCCGAGCATCATGAACAATTTGCTGGGAAAATCCGTCGAGGAATTGCGCGAACTGGCGGCGCGGCTGGGCGAGCCGGCGTATCGCGGCGGACAGATTTATCACGCGCTGTACGCGGAGCGGCGCTTTGATCTTGCGGCCATGACGAATTTGCCGGCGGCGCTGCGCGAACGGCTGGCGCGCGAGGCGGCGATCGAATTGCCGAAGGTGTCGCAGCGATATCATTCGTCGGATGGAAGCATTCGCTACGTGCTGGCACTGGCGGCAGTGGAATCGGGCGCGCGGCCGGCGGCGATTGAAACGGTTTTCATGCCGGAAGAAAATCGCCAGACAATTTGCATTTCCACGCAGGCGGGCTGCGCGGTGGATTGCCATTTTTGTTTGACGGCCACTCTGGGTTTGATCCGGAATTTAACCGCCGGAGAAATTGTCGGGCAAGTGCTGGTAGCGCTGGAGGAAAACCGGGCGGCGCTGAAACCGCAGACCAACGTAGTGCTGATGGGCCAGGGCGAGCCGCTGTTGAATTACGAACCGGTGATGGCGGCGCTGCGGATTTTGCTCGATCCGAAAGGCGATGGGGATTTCGCCGAAGCATGTGACGCTTTCAACCAGCGGGATTGTTCCGGGGATCGAGCGGATGGCGCTGGAAAAGGTGCGGCCGAAACTGGCGATTTCGTTGAATGCTTCGAACGATGAACAGCGCGACACCATCATGCCGATCAATCGGAAATATCCTATTGAGAAATTATTGGAAGCTTGCGCGCGGTATCCGCTGCGGCCTTGGGAGCATTTGACGTTTGAGTATGTGTTGCTGGGGGGATTTAACGATGCGCCGGAAGATGCGCGGCGGGTGGCGAAACTGGTTGCGGGATTGCGCTGCAAGATTAATTTGATTCCTTGGAATCCGGGGGAATTGCCTTATGCGGCGCCGGATGCGACCCGGATTGAGGAATTCCGGAGGATTCTGGTGGAGAAGGGGCAACTGGCGTTTGTGCGGTACTCGCGGGGGCAGGATGTGTTTGCGGCTTGCGGGCAATTGGCTTTGATTGAGGCTGCGAAAGTGAATCCGGTACTGGAGATCAAAAGCTAAGGCAAAAGATTTACCGCAGAGAGACGCAGAGTTTGGAGGAAGGGCCGCGGAGAAAACCGCGAGGTGGAGAAAGGCTAGCGGATTCCGATTACGGCTAGCTGGCGGCCGGTGCGGCCTGCTTCGCGGCGGTGGCTGAACAAGATGTCGGTGCGGCAACTGGTGCAGAGATTGGAGACGGTTATGTTGCGGGGAGAGAGGCCGGCTTCGATCAGGATCGCACGGTTCGCGGCGATCAGGTCGAGCTGGGCCGTGGGGGGCGGGGGCTCGTGTCCCGGCGGTGACATCGAGAGCCAGAGAAACGGATTGGGTTCTTCGCCGGTGGATAATTGTTCGTAGGGTCCGATAAACCAATCGGCGGCTTGCGGAAATTGCGCGGCAAATTCCTTCACCACTTCCACTCCCACTTCGTAACAGCAGCGGCCGATTCCCGGACCGATGGCGGCGATCACATCGGCGGGACGTGTGCCGTAAACCATTTGCATTCGGCCCAGCGTTTTTGCGGCGATGCGGCGCAGCGTGCCGCGCCAGCCGGAATGAATCGCAGCAATGGCTCGATTTTTGGGATCGGCGAGAAGAATGGGAATGCAGTCGGCGGTTTGCGCGGCGAGAAGCAAGCCGGGCGTGCGCGTGATTGCGGCGTCGCCTTGCAGTGTTTCGTCAGGGGCAGAATCGAAGGCGTGAATGATGTCCGAGTGGATTTGTTTCAGTATGATGAGTTGACCGCCTTTTGCACCGAGCGCGGCCAGGAGCTTGGCGCGATTTGCGAGAACGTTTTCGCGCGTATCCCAATCGGTGAGGCCAAGGTTCAAGACTCTTTCGGCGGTGTGGCGAACGGCACTGGATTTTTGGGGATTGCTTGCTAGCTCGCTTTGGCCGCCCAGGCGAGTAGTGAACGCGTGGATGAGCCACCGAAATTTATTTAGCGACGGAGCTTGAAGCACATGGAGGCCCTGCGAGCGGCGCGTTCTCCAATGCGCATTCTTCGCCCCCGGTGATCTGCGGCGTGTACTCGATTTGGCGATTGTGGACATGCGCCGGGTTCCATTATAGAGAGAAGCGCGGTGACATGCATATCGTGTCGAGTTGCGGGTCGTGTCCTAGTTTGGAGATTGGAGTTCAACTGTTAGCACTGTGCGCGAAAGCTTCAGGGCCTAAAGGCCGACCCTCTAGCGGGCGTGGATGTCGGAGCTAAAGCTCCGACCCCCTAAAAATCGAGCCAATCTCAAATCGGCACCGCACCGAGCCGCGACGAGGATTCAGTGAGGTGCGGGATCGCCGTATAATCACACCGCAAAGCAACTGGGGATCGGCGGAGCAATCATTCATGATCGTTGGAATGGGAGTGGACATCGCGGAAATTGACCGGATCGAGGCCACCATCGGGCGGCGCGGTGAAGCGTTTCTGAAACGGATTTACACGCCCATTGAGATTGCCTATTGCGAACGGCACAAAAAGAAGGGCGAGCGCTATGCGGGACGGTTCGCGGTGAAGGAAGCGACGATGAAAGCACTGGGGACGGGCTGGCGGCGCGGAGTGCGCTGGCGCGATATTGAAGTGGTGAATTTGCCGGGCGGAAAACCGACGTTGCGTTTGGCGGGAGTGGCGAAGGAATTTGCGGATCGTCTCGGCGCGAAGAATATTTCGATTTCGATTACTCACAGCGGGAATTTAGCATTCGCGCAAGTAATTTTTGAGAGCTGAAGTAGCGTCACAGACTGCGTTAGAGGCCGACAATGGCTTACGATGAAAAGGCCACCCCGGGCTAGCGCACGAAAAATTCCCGACTTCTCCAGCATTTTGCGTTCTCTCTGGATTCCTCGCCTATAAATCGGGCTTCGAATGACGGCAAACTGGAAATTTGCGCAGACGGCTCCGCCGACTTTTCAGACGGCGGGGAGCGGATCGGAGCTAACCACCGATTCGATCCACTGGTTGGCGGAGTGGAGGCCGGGGATTTGGAGCTTCAGGTAATTGCCGGTGAGGGCTTCGGTGCAGCCGGCGCTTTGCTTGTGCAGCGTGAGGGCGCGCATCTTGCGGCCGGATTGCGTGGCGCGAAAGGCGGTGGATTTTGTTGCTGAAAGCGAACGCAGTTCGCGGGCGCGTTGTTTGATGACGGGCAGCGGAATTTCTTCTTCCGAAAAATTGGCGGCTTCCGTGCCGGGGCGCGCGGAAAAAAGAAAAAACGTGCAGATAGCTGAACGGCAATTCCGCAATGAAGCGGTAGGTCGCGCGAAAATCGTCATCCGTTTCGCCCGGAAAGCCAACGATCACATCGGCGCCGATGGCGGCATCGGGCAAGCTTTCGTGGATCAATTCGACGCGGCGGGCATAGTGCGCGGCGCGATACCAGCGGCGCATGGCGCGCAAGATGCGATCGGAAGCGGATTGCAGCGGCATGTGAAAATGCCGGGCCAGACGATCGGTGGATGCGATCAGGTCGATCAGATCCTGCGTCACGTCGAGCGGCTCGATCGAGCTGAGGCGCAGGCGATCGAGATGCGAATCGTTGAGAATGCTGCGGAGTAAATCACCCAATTCCACACGCGGCGCCAGGTCGCGGCCATAACTTCCCAGGTTAATTCCGCTCAGAACAATTTCTTTGTAGCCGGACTGCGCAAGTTGGCGAACTTCTTCGAGCACGCGGGCGGGGGAGAGGCTGCGGCTGCGCCCGCGGACGAAAGGAATCACGCAATAGGAACAGCGATTGTCGCAGCCATCCTGGATTTTCAGGGTAGGGCGAGTGCGCTCGGCTCCGTCATTCGCCACCGGAGCGACGATCACTTCCGCTTGCGCGAAGATGTCGCCGGTTAAAATTTTTGCGGGGCCGCGGGCGAGCGAGAGCGGCTCGATTTCGAGCTGAGAAAGCGGAATAAAATCGTGCGCGCCGGAAGCCACGGGAGCGGCGTGGCCGAGCAGATTTGGAATTTCACTTTGATGCGAATTGCCGACAACCCAGGAGACACCTTGGAGAGCCGCAAGATCTTCCGGCGCGCGCTGGGCGTAGCAGCCGGTGACGACGATTCGCGCGGCGGGGTTGACGCGATGGATGTGGCGGACGGAATCGCGAGCCTGGGCATCGGCGGCTGCGGTAACGGTGCAGGTGTTGAGAACGATTACGTCGGCGGCTGCGTTTGAGGACGCTTTCGAGAAACCGCTCGAAAGCAATTGGCTCTCGATGGCGGCAGCATCCGCTTGCGTGGCGCGGCAGCCGAAATTTTCGATGATGAACTTGGGCATTGCTGGAGAATTATAGCAGTGGAGCACCCGGAACTAAGAACGGCAAAAGGCAAAGATAAAGATTACCGCAGAGATCGCAGAGGAGCGCCGAGGCCGAGCGAAAAGCTGAAAAATCGAAGGCGGGGAGATTCGGCTGGTTACGGCCGAACATGCCCCGCCTCTGAGAAATTCAATGTGTGCCGAGCGAAGAGAGAAGCTACTCGACGGTGACGGATTTCGCCAGGTTGCGCGGCTGGTCCACGTCGCAGCCACGAATGGTGGCGATGTGGTAGGCCAGCAATTGCAACGGCGCAATGGAAAGCAGCGGCAGCAGCAAGTCCATCGTGGGCGGAATTTCAATTACGCCATCGCACAGGAAACGGGCTTCCAAGTCGCCTTCGTTCACAATGCCGATCACGATGCCCTGGCGGGCCTTCACTTCCTCCATGTTGCTCAGCGTTTTCTGATAGCGCAATTCGGATTCGGGGTTGCCGGGTTCATAGGTGGCGATGAAGACCACCGGAAGTTCATCGTCGATCAGCGCGTTGGGGCCGTGCTTCATTTCGCCGGCTGGATAGCCTTCGGCGTGGATGTAGGAAATTTCCTTTAGTTTCAGGGCGCCTTCGAGCGCGAGGGGGAAATGCAAACCGCGGCCGAGGAATAGGAAATCGCGGGCCTTGGATAAACGCTTGGCCAGCACCGCGATGTCGTCGTTGGCTTCGAGCGCTTTTTCCAGGCGAGCCGGAATGCGGGCCAATTCCTCGAGCAAGGCTCGTTCGGCAACGGGATTCAGCCGGTTTTTGCGCTGGGCGATTTCGAGAGCGAGCAAAAGCAGCGAAGTCAATTGAGCGGTAAACGTTTTTGTGGCGGCGACGCCGACTTCGGGACCGGCATGGGTGATGAGCGCAGCATCGGATTCGCGGGTCAAAGTGCTGCCGGGCACGTTGGAGATAGCGATGGTCAACGCGCCTTTTTCGCGAGCTTCGCGGCCGGCGGCCAGGGTATCGGCGGTTTCGCCGGACTGGCTGATCAGGACGGCCAGAGTTTTGCTGTCAACCACGGGATTGCGATAGCGATACTCGGAGGCGTAATCGATTTCGACGGGAATGCGAGCGAGAGTTTCGATCATCCATTTGCCGACCAGCCCGGCATGCAAGGAAGTGCCGCATGCGATCATGTGGATGCGGTCGATATTGGAGAGGGCGTAATCCACCGAGCCGAGTTCGGAAAGATCCACTCTTCCCGCATCCCACTGGACGCGCTGATCGAGCGTGTCGCGAATGGCGCAGGGCTGCTCGAAAATTTCCTTCAGCATGAAATGCTGGAAGCCGCCTTTTTCGGCGCGCTGGGCATCCCACATCACTTGCTGAGGAGCGCGGTGGCGCGGCGTTCCGTGAAAATCTGATAATTCGATTCCGCTGCGGCTGAGCACGGCGATTTCGCCGTCCTCGAGGTAAATAATCTGCCGCGTGTAGGGAAGAACGGGAAGCACATCAGAAGCGACGAAGGTTTCGTTATCGCCGACGCCGACGATCACTGGAGCGCCGAGGCGCGCAGTGACGATTTTCTCGGGATCGTCGAGCGAGATGACGGCCAGCGCGAATGAGCCGCGCAATTCGGCCACCGCGTGGCGCACGGCAGCCACCACGTCGCCTTTGCCTTTCATGAAGCCTTCGATCAGGTGGGCAACCACTTCGCTATCCGTATCGCTGGCGAAGGTGTGGCCGGCAGCGGTTAGGCGCTCCTTGAGCGAAGAATAATTTTCGATAATGCCATTGTGGACCACGGCGAGGCGGCTGCTGCAATCCTTGTGCGGATGCGCATTCCGTTCGCTGGGCTGGCCGTGCGTGGCCCAGCGCGTGTGGCCCACGCCGTACGTGCCTTCCACGGGATTGGCCGCCAGCGATTCCTCGAGCTTAATCAGTTTGCCCGGCGTGCGGCGAACTACCAGGCCATGTCCATTGCCGGCAACCGCAACGCCGGCGGAGTCATAGCCGCGATATTCGAGCCTGCGCAATCCATCAATCAGCAGAGGTATCAGTGGCCGCGAGCCTAAGTATCCGACGATTCCGCACACAGTTGTTTACCTTCCTATGGGAGAAGTTGAGGAACAATTGGGTAAAGCAATCTCCCTTCCAGGGCGGCAAGGGGTGCCGAGCGAAGGGTAAGGATTGTGAATGCTTATATTTGAGTGGCGATTCGGGGAGGTGTTAACGCTTACGACGAAACACGGCCGTGCGGGAAACTATTTTCCTTTTTCTGGAGCATCACTTCCGACGGATGGCATCGCGCCGGTTGGCTGGGTGTTGATCGTTCAGAACCGCGGAGGACGACTGGGCCAGCATGGAACTGGTTCGTTCGCGTGAATACTTCTCTGGATGCTTTGTCCCGATCAACGGCATCGCGACGCAGAAAGCGCGCTCCGCGTCCTTCGCATCTCAGGTAAGAATGGCGGCTCAGGATGACGGACAAACAGAAACACTGCCGTCGGCGTTGCAGCGGAAGCGTGCGTGCTTGTTTCAGGAAATAGAGCGGCGCTGGATTGTGCGCGCGTGAAACGCCGTTGCCCGGCGGATCAAGTGGTGGGTGGGCGGCGCTGGTAACAAAGCAAAATCAGATCGGCGCGGCGGCGCACGCCGAATTTCTGAAGCAAATTGGATACGTGGAATTTTACAGTTCGCTCGGAGATGTGAAGTTTCGAAGCGATTTCTTTATTGGAAAGATTTTCGAGCAATGCATCCAGTGCTTCCTGTTCGCGGCGGCTCAGGTCGCTTGCGCCGCTGATTTTGATGCGATGGCCGGAGGTTCCGCGCAGGATGGTATCCACGAATCGCGAGAGAACCGGACGAGGCACCCAGAAGCCGCCCGCAGCCACCTGGGGCAGCGCCCGCTGCAATTGTTCATGCGTATCCGCGTAGGTAACCAGTCCCTTGACGCCGATGCGCAATAGAGAAAAACTATTTGCTTCGGTGAAATCCTCGGCCACCACCAAAACGCGCGCCGCCGGATAATGTTCCAGGATTCCTCCCACAAGCGCCTCGAGCGCGGGCCGGGGCAAGCTGGCATCCACCACATAGATCGCCGCGCGCGGCATGGTCATCTTGCGCAATTGCGGCACCAGGGTGGATTCGAGCGGGCGCAACAATGGCTCAAATTCCGAGCCGGTGAGAGCGCGCTCGAAGTCCTGCAATACGAGCGGATGGCTCGAAAGCAGGCAAACACGAAGCTTCCGTTTATCGGTCACTTTTGCCACGTCATTTCAAGCTACAGGAATTAGGAGGTGTCCGCAATACGCGCGTCGCAACCCTTATACAGAAGGGTAACGGGGACCAATTCGCGTCATTTGCAAAAGTAGGTGGAAGTTTGGCTTCCAAAAAAAAGGAACCGGTGCCGACGGGGGAGCGCCGGCACCGGCGTGGGCCTTACGTGGGGTAAATTCGCTACGGGGCCGGAATCGTCCCTGAAACTTCGGTTGAATTGACGCTTTCGTTGCCGCCGGAATCCACGGCGGTCACGACATAGAAATAGGTCTGGCCGGCCACCACGGTGGAATCCGTGAAGGTGAGAGCATTTACGGGAGACGACGTAAGCAAAGTGTACGGACCGCCAGTGGTTGAACCACGATAGACGTTGTAGCCGATGACGGTGCTGGTGCTCGCCGTCCAACTCACCACCGCCGAATGCGTTCCAGTGCCGGACATAGTTACCGTGACGGTGGGCGCGTTGCTGGTGACGGAAATGCTCCCGCTGGCCGCCGTGCCGGAGGCCGGCGTGAATGTGACCGTAACGGTTGCCGTTTGGCTGGGAGTGAGTGTAAGCGGCGCCGAAGAACCGGCAGTCTGAGCAAACGCCGCTCCGGAGACATTGATCGCCGTGATGTTCACATCCGCGTTTCCCGAATTGGTTAGGGTGACCGAGAGTTGCTTGGTGCCGCCAATCGCGACGGAACCGAACGCCAAGCTCGACGGGCTGGGTGTGAGCGTGAGAGTAGGCGCAACTCCGGTGCCAGACACCGGAATCGTGGTGGTGGCGGCATTGGGATCATTGCTGGCGAGCACGACGTTGCCATTCACCAGTCCCGGCCACGGTGGGAGCGAATTGGATACTGAAATTACCGCTGCCTCCAGCGGGGATGCTGCTGGCAGTGCCGGTGATTCCAGTCACTGTGACGCCGGCTCCGGTGAAACTGGACAAGCTGACGTTCAATGTTGCGTTTCCGGTGTTCGAAATCTGGATCTGTTGAGAGTTGGTGGTCCCGGTAGTGACATTGCCAAAAGCCGCGCTGGTGGGATTCACCACAATCTTCGGCGCGGGAGCGGCAACGCCAGTTCCGGTGAGCGAAAGCTGCATCGCGCTGGGTGTGGCGTTGCTATTGATGGTGATGGTGCCGGATTGCGCGCCCACCGCCGTGGGCTTCAGGGTTGCGGTAAACGTAGTGGTCTGGTTCGCGGTCAGGTTCACCGGAGTGGCCAGGGCGCTCATGGTGAAACCGGTGCCGGCGATCGCGACCGAAGAAATTGTCAGAGTGGCGTTACCGGTATTCTTCAACGTAACGGTGATCGGGCTGCTGCTGGTATTCACCGTCACATTTCCGAAAGCCACCGGAGATGGCGAAGCATTGACTACCGGCGCTGGTGCGGCCACTCCGGTTCCAGTCAGAGAGAGCGTGGCCGGAGAGCCGGCAGCGTTGCTGGTGATCGAGACGCTGCCTGAGGCAGCGGCCGCCGTCGTTGGTTTGAAGCTGGCCGTGAACGTAGTGGATTGACCGGCGGTCAAATTCACGGGAGTGGCAACCGCGCTCATCGTAAAGGCCGCGCCGGAAATGGAAAGAGCGGAGATGGTGAGCGTTCCGGTTCCCGAATTTTGCAGTGTGATGGTTTGTGTTCCCGTGGATCCAACCGTAACGTTTCCGAAATCGGCCGGCGCCGGACTGACGGTCAATTGAGGAACTGCCGCCGAGACACCTGTGCCGGAGAGCGACAGGGTTGCGGGCGAGCCTGGCGCATTGCTGGTAATTGAAATGGTGCCGGCGGAAGCAGTTGCCGTGGTTGGCTTAAAATTGACGGTGAAGCTGCTGGACTGATTCGCCGTCAGATTTAACGGAGTGGTTAAACCAGTCATGGTGTAACCGGTGCCGGAAATGCCCGCGGCGGAAACGGTGAGCGTTCCGGTGCCCGAATTCTTTAAAGTGACTGTTTGTGAGCCGGTGGTATTCACGGTGACATTGCCGAACGCGACGGGCGAAGGAGAAATCGTGAGCACAGGAGCCGGAGCCGCCACGCCCGTACCGGAAAGCGACATCGTTGCGGGTGAACCAGCGGCATTGCTGGTAATTGAGAGAGTGCCGGAAAAAGCCGTAGCCGAGGTTGGTTTGAAATTGACTGTGAAAGTGCCGGTCTGATTCGCCGTCAGGTTCAACGGAGTGGTCAAACCGGTCATGGTGTAGCCCGCGCCGGAAACGCTGCCGGCGGAAACCGTAAGCGTTCCGCTGCCTGAATTTTTCAAAGTGACGGTTTGCGCGCCAGTAGTATTCACCGTGACATTGCCGAAATTGATGGGCGAAGGAGACATGGTCAGTTGCGGCGATGACGTCATTACCCCGGTGGCGCTCATTGCAACCGACGCTGGAGACCCGGCCGCATTGCTGGTGATCGAAAGACTTCCGCTCATCGCGACAGCGGATGTGGGAACGCAGATCGCGACGAAAGAGCTGCTCTGGCCTCCGGTTAAATTCAGCGGAAGCGTCAGGCCGGTGGTAGTAAAGCCGGCTCCGGTGGCGGTGACCGCCGAGATGGTGAGCGTTCCCGCGCCGGTATTTTGTAAGGTGACGAGCTTCGCGCCATTGCTTTGCACCGTGACGCTGCCAAAGGCAACAGGCGAAGGCGTTACGGTCAATTGTGGCGGAGTGCTTGCGGCCACGCCCGTTCCATTCAGAGCAATGGAAGTGGGTGAAGCAGGATCGTCGCTGACGATCGAAATGCTTCCCGAAACAGCCCCCAGAACGGTGGGAGTGAATTTCGCCGTGAAAGTGCTGGTCTGATTGACAGTCAAACTCAACGGAGTGGCCACCGGCGTCATGGTGAAGCCGGCGCCGGTAAGTGTGGCAGACGTAATATTCAGAGTCGCATTTCCGGTATTTTTCAGGGTTACGGTCTGCGAGCCGGTGGCGCCCATGGTGACGTTGCCAAATGTGACGGGAGAAGGAGTGGCCGTCAATTGCGAGCCGGTGCTGCCGGAACCCGAAAGAGAGATCGTAACGGAGATATCTCCGCTATCGCCGATTGTAATTGAGCCACTCGATGGCCCGCCGGCGGTGGGAGCAAATTTCACGGTAAATACGCTGCTATTTCCCGCGCTCAAAGTGAAAGGCACTGTCAGTCCGGTGATCGAATAGCCGGTGCCGGTGACGGTGGCCTTTGAAATCGTCAAATCCGTGCTGCCCATATTTTCCAGGACAACGTTTGAGGTGCTGCTCGAATTGACCGTCACATTTCCAAAGGTGAGCGAGCCCGGAGTGGCCGCGAGCTGACCGTTGGCACTGGTGGACGTAGTGGCAGCCAAGCCGCATCCTGATATTCCTGCAGCCGTCACAAGCAGCAGCACGAATATCAGAACTGGAAATGAGTTAGAGGTTTTTGTCTTGGAAAACTTGGAAGGGACGCGGATTGAATGAGTTTGATTTGACGAGTTCATTTTCATCATCCGCGAGCAGTCTGTAGCGGTCTGAGCCGCGTAACCACTGGTGGCGAGAACAAATTCGGAGCAGGTAGTACTGCTGTACCGATGGCCAAAACGGAACACAAGTGTCAAAAAGGGCCATAAAATGGGCCTGAAACGGGAATTGAGCGATGAACTGAACCGGAAGAATACACGAGGGATTTTGTGACCTAGTGGAAACTTTCACCGGGAGTAATGCGGAATTGTAAGAAAGAAAATTTGTTTCGCGGGGTGAATCAGGGATGGAAATCCGTGGCCCGGCGCTGTTTTGTAAAGTGTAGGGGCCGGCTTTAGCCGCGCCCCTCGCCAGCGTAACACTCAAGCAGAGATACAGCGCCGATCCGTAAGTATCCGAAAGTGGGTTTTTATTTGGCGAAGGAATTAAAGATTTCCGGGCGCATCATCGTGCGCACCAGGAGTTTCGGCCAGCTTTGATCGGAGACAGCCAGAAGATTCAAGATAAATTGGTCCCACTCGCCGCGCGCGGCAACATCCAGGTTGCATTTCGCGCACTCCTGTCCATCGGGATGCAGAATTTGACGGACGATCTGGAGCAAGCCATTTTCATAGGAGCCGGAAACCACTTTGCAGCCAATCGAGCGAGCCGCCAATTTGCAAGTGCAATTGGAAGGAGCAAAACTGCGAGTGGCCACGCGGAAAGCGGCGAGATCGGGTTCCGTATCGCCAATGGCGATGGTTTCCGCGCTCTCAAGGCCAACCATTTCGAGCAGCGCCTTCATGCCGGTTCCCTTATCCACTTCTTTCGAAATGATGCACGTGTCGGTATAGGTGGGGCGCACAGTAAGGCGCTTCACACCGATGCGATCCATCAAATCCGAAACCATTAACCGGGGCAGCGGAATGGTGCGGCCGCCGGAATAGGTGAAGGCCTTGAGGGAATATTTGTAGCAGTCGTTCAGAAACACGCCGGGCATACTGGAAAGCGCTTCGCGCAGCCGCTCGATTTCTTCGCGGCACTCGTCGCTGATCAAGACTCGTTCTTCTCCCGAAACGCCGTCCCAGGCATAGGCGCCATATTCGCCAATTCCGCCGAGGAAGCCATAGGCGCGGCAATATTCCTGCAGCTCCATGGGCGAACGCGCCGTGTTCAGCGCCACCGGGAAGTTGTGGGAATTCAGCAGGCCGATGGCCTGAATTCCGGCGGCAGTATTGGAAGGAAAGCCGAAAATTTGCTTGTCCACCACGCCATCCACATCCAGGAAAATCAATGGGGAACGCCAGGTGCGTTCGGTGGGGCGCTTGCTGAGCGACGCGCTGAATCGCGTTGTTTGAATCATGGAAAAATGCCAGGCGTCCAGATAATCCTGATTGAATTCCTGTTGCCGGGAAGCAAGATTGGGATCTTCCAGATTCAACACGGCGTTGACCATGTTGAAAGTGCCCACCAGCAACTTGTAGAGATAAATGCGCTGCTTGATTCCGGAATCTCCGGATTGGCTGGCATAGGTTTCCAGCAAATCATTTTCTTCCGCTTCCGAAAGCTGGAAGTGCAGAGTGGCATCGGCCAGATCGTAGGCGGGATCGCTTACGTTTAAGCAAATTTTGCCCTGCCCGTGTTGTTCGTAATCCGTCTTGATCAACGTGCTGCCGTTATCCACCCACTCGAGCAAACGCATTCTGGAATCGGTAAGAGTAGGGCGGGGATTTCCCAGCTTGCCCAAGCCTTCCAGAATACGATTGCGCCGCAAGCCGGCGGTGGCTTTGTAACCGTACGCGCGGCTCAGCGTATCGGCGAGATGTTCGAAGCCGTTGTGGCCGATTCCGGTGCACATTTGCACCGTGGCGTCTCCCGGCACGCTCAAGGTTTCCACGCGCCTGGCGACGTAATTGGCCAGCAACCGCGTCAACTGAGAACGGTCGGCAAGATAGGGCTGCGCGTTGCCGCCGGGAACGAATTCTGAATAAAGAATGCCGTCGCGCATGCCGATGATGGAGGGAACCAATCCTTCCAAACGCTCGCCCGCCAGAAACGCATGGTAGCTGTACCATCCAAAGCCCACGCCCTTGGCCAGCACGTAGCGGCAATCCGTGTTTCCCGCGGAATCCCGCAGGTGCACTTCATAGCAGCGCTTCAGGCGCGCGTGGAATTTCTTTTCCGAAGTGCTTTCGATTTGAGCGTGAATTTCCTCGGCGGCCCTGCTGGGCGCGATTTGAACATCCTGCCAGCCGCGATTCTGAAAATATTCACGTAGCAGCGGTTCGGCGTGGCGCGAATCCAATAATTGATACCGTTCATATTCCTCGGGGTCGAGGGCCAGCATGGGAATTGCCGACATGGCCATGAACAATTCGTTTTCACGCCATTCCCGGTTGTTGGGGTGCACGGGAAAAAGCGAAACCACGCAGTTTCGCTTGGTTCCATATTTCTCCAGAATATTCACGCACTTCAGCAGGGCGCTGCCGAACTTAGGCGGTTCGTCGATCACCAGCGTCAGGGCATTCTTTTTCGCGGCTTCACGGATTTCAATTTGTTCGGAGGGGCTGGCATCTTTCTTGGGACGCAGCGTCATCGAAGCGACATCCCGATAACCAAGGTTCGCGAGATAGGCGTGCAGCAGCGGAGCGAAATAGGATCCTGCCGTTCGCGAGCCGACCACCAACACGGCGCGGCTGCGGTCCGGGAACATCGCGGCGAACTTATCGCCAAGCCGCAGGGTATCCGCGGCGGTCAATTCCTGGGTGCGGAACGCGGCAGCATTGCGAATCCAGGAATCCAGGAATTTTTCAGGAAGGGTCTCCGACATCAAGCGGAGATAGCGGTCCCGGACATCGGGCAGAGCCGGATTGGCGCTGCGATTCTCAGCAGTGAATTCCTTGAGGAAATCGATCACCGCGCTGCGCCAGTTGCTTCTCCACTGGTGCAGGTGCGAAAGGTTCCAGTTCCTCACATTGCGTTTGAGCGCCAGCGATTTGTGGAGAATCCCGACGGGAAGGCTGAAAACCGGGAAGACGTTGCTCACCTTGGAGAAATCGTGCACTTTGCCCATCAAATAATCATCCACGATATCGGTGATGGCGCAGGAGAGTAGGAAGATGTTGCGCATGGCTTCCTCGCGCTGCCAGGCGATTCCGGCATGCTCGAGTTTGGCGAATTCCTGGCGCAGGCGATCGAAAGAAATGCGCACGGTCGGGAACACATTGAGCGCCCATGGGAAATAGTCATTATAAAAGGCGGCTTCCTCTTCCAGCAGGACCTGCTTGAGAGGTTGGTAATCCGATTGAAGAACATTGATGGACGAGTTCACGATCTTCTCCTGTCACGCAATTGCCAGGCAGCGATTCCCTGCGGCGAAGCGCGTCCGGATTTTCGGGCGCAAGAAGTCAAACCCCAACTCTATGCAATAAATTCGCCAAACTCGTCCGAGTGCTTCCATTCCAGCAAAGTGAGTGATTTCTCGGGCCTTTCCGGGAAAAGCCCCCGGGAAAAGACCTCTCCGAGAGAAATTCTTTTCCCAGAGTGTGGAAAAAACATTCCCTGCCGGTCCCGAATCCCATGAGGGCGATTCCCACAAACATCCAGTGATACTTCCCGCCCGGCTGCGTCGATTTCTGGCCACAGGCATAGGCGCGATCCGCCTGATCCGTTGAGCGGATACGGATGAGCTTATTCTTCGCTGCTCTGGTTCGGAGCCAGTCCCTGTTTGGGAGCGCCTTGCTGCTTATTGAAAAGGCGGCGATAGCCGACCCGAAGCGTCTCCCAAGCCTGTTTCGGGAAGCGAGCGCGCAGCCAGGCCTTGCTGCGGGTGGCGGAGCGAGTGAGTCCGATGAACAGAGATCCGCGGGTCCCGGGCCTCGCGAAGGTTCTGAAAAGCGTGCGATGTGTTTGCGGTGCCCATCTCTGCTTGTAAGGATCATCGTCGCCGAGGAAATCGTAAGATTCCATTCCCTGTTCGATCAACTCGCGGAAGATCTGCGCCTTCAAGACAAATCCGACGCTATCGGCAAAATAGGCGGGATCGAACCCGGTCTGCAGGAAATAATAGGTTTTTCCGTAATGAAAACCGAATTCGGCGGCCGCCGGCTTTCCGTTCAGTTCCAGCATCCAGAAATCGAGCCACCCGCGATCCAGGAATGCGCGCGCCATTTCCGAGTAGAACCGCCGCCGCGCAGGCAGAAAGAAGCTTCCCAATTGTCCGAGCAATTTCCAACGCATCCCATGCATGCGGAAAAGCTGTTCGAGGAATTCAGGCAATTCTTCCGCCGATTCGCACCTGCGCCGCTGCACTTGATAGCGTTTCTCCAGCCTGCGCATCTTGGAATTCACGGAAGCACGCATGTTCTTGGAAAGCGAATTTAGATATTCTTCCCACTTGCCAGGCAGGGCGACGATTTGATGCACATTTTCGCGCTGGGAGCACACCCAGCCGCGGAGAGCAAACTCGTTTTGAAGTTCCCGCGCGACGACGGACGTCTGAGGTACTGTGTTCCGCTCGAGAATGTCCCACTCCGATTTATGCTGCGTGCACCAATCCAGCACACTCTTTGCGAATGGCCCCTCATAACCTTCGCGGACCAGGAAGTCCAACGTGTCGGAATCCGTGCTGCCGTCTCCCAACAGCCGGAGCGTCTTCAACGTAATTCCTGTTACCAGCCGGCGCTGCTCGGAAGTCAGCAGAGCCAAGCCCGCAAGCCCTCCTTCTTCATCCCACGCAGCCAGGGCTATGATTTGGCGGCCTTCGCCAAACGCGTCCCACCAGGGCTTCAGCCATTCCCATGTCAAAAAGATCGTCCGGGAAGGGCTTTCCGCTAACAGCCCTTCCCAGGCGTTTCGAATCAGCGCCAATTCATCCCAAGATTTGTATTCCTCGAGGCGCAGCTTGGATTTGTGATCGACGTGAATGGGATCGCTCACTGCCACACCTGTGGAAGATCCTCTGGAGCCTTCGCCGATCGATCGTTCGTTAGCAAGCATTGTGAAATTTGAAAAAGCTCCGCCGGGCAGATCCCCCTGCGCAGGGATCGAAAGAAGGACAAGATGGCTACCTACCCAACCAGCGAAACCGGTGCGCACTCGAATGACTCGCATGAACGGTTCAAGCCAGGATAGACCGCCTTCTCCCACTCTCCCTTACATTAAGAATTAGCTCCGCATGCCAGAATGCGCAAGGATAGAAGCAAAACACTGTGCACAACTCCGCAACTGAGGCTTGAAGTACAATTCCAAAAGGGACTGCCAGTTTCTTTTTCCATTCCAGATTGCACCGTCATCGCTGCGCGAGAATTTGGGACGGGCCAGTTCCTTTGCGCCCGTTGCTGCCGCCAACAAATATTTCTTCATTGCCATTGCTTGGAGAATGCCCTGTTTCAAATCCAAACACAGGCGATTTGGAGAACCCGCCCGGACAATTGCCTCAGTCAAAATTTGCTTGTTTCGAATCAAAACAGGGGTACCCGAGTACCACAAATAGCCGTGTTTTTTCCTCTGCCTAAGGGAACCAAATGACCAATTTTGTGTAAGCGTCCTATTTTCTTTAGGTTGAGGGTTTCTCCCAAATGGCAGATCAATTGCCATACCTATAGCGCGACTTGAGAAAAATGTTTCTTATGTCAGACCAACGGGAGCTCTAGATGAAGAAGGCCCTTCTACCCTTTATTCTGCTTACCGGAATCGCTGGAATTATCGCATTCAGCCCCAACCACGTGTCCGCGGACCGCGGGCAAGCAACTGCGCAGAGTTCGGTCGCGTCCGTGAGTTCGGCTGCAACGTCCACCGCCCGCCTTCAAACTGTTTCCGCGCAGACAAGCTCGGCCCAAATTCCGGTGGCAGGCTCGATTAGCGTTCCGGAGGCTGGAGGACTATTTCTGATGGGCTTTGGCCTGCTGATCAGCGCCATCTATCTGCGAAAGAAATTGATTCGCGTCGAAAAGTAATCGATTCGGCCGGCGTTTTTGCAGGCTAAAGAGTTTTGCTTGAGTTCGTGCCTCGTGTGCGCCGTTGCAAATTCAGACCGGCCTTGCGAGCGGCAATTCGATACCGATGGGGGCGTTCGGCGGAAAAAGAACCGGCAGTCTAGATTTTCCAGATCGGAATCAACCCAAAACTGAGCGGGAGATGTTACGAGTAGGCAATTCGCACGGTTTTTTTCCGTGGTCGCGGCCGGGATTTGTATATTCTATCTTAGGCGAAAAAGCTTTCGAATTTTCGAACCGGACCACCAAACGATTTGCTTGTAGCTGAAACGGGAAGGTAACTTTCCAGATGGATTCCCATCACTTGCGGCATATTTTAAGCGTCGACGTCGAGGACTACTTCCAGGTAGAGGCCTTCGCCGGCTCGGTGACTCGCGATTCCTGGCCGAGCTGGCCATCCCGAGTGGTGGACAATACTCGCCGCGTCCTCGATCTATTCGACCAGCACAATGCCAAGGGCACATTTTTCTTTATGGGTTGGGTGGCGGAGCGCTTTCCGGATCTGGTGCGCGACGCCCATTCGCGCGGGCATGAACTGGCCTGCCACAGTTATTGGCACCGGACGGTTTACAGCCTGACGCCGCAAGTTTTCCGCGAAGATACTCGCCGGGCCCGCGATGTGATCGAACAAATCTCCGGCGCCCGCGTGCTGGGATATCGCGCTCCCACCTGGTCAATCACCAAGGACTGCCTGTGGGCGCTGGACATCCTCGCCGAAGAAGGATTCCAATACGATTCCAGCATCTATCCCATCCAGCATGATCTTTATGGCGTTCCCGGAGCAAAAAGGTTTCCCTACACCTTGAAATGCGGCAACGGTATGACGCTGCGCGAATTTCCTCCGGCAACCGTCCGCTTCGCCGGCATGAATTTTCCCGCTGCCGGCGGAGGGTACCTGCGGATTTTCCCGTATGCCTATACCGAATGGGTGTTCCGCCACTTCGAACAAAAAGACCGCCAGCGCGTGGTGGTGTATTTTCATCCCTGGGAAGTGGACCCGGAGCAGCCGCGAATCAAGGATAAATTGAAATCGCGCTTTCGGCATTACACCAACCTTTCGCAAATGCAGAGCCGCGTGGCTTCACTCTTGAAAAATCACTCCTTTCAATCGTTCCGCGATTTGCTGCAGGCGGAAGGCGCGGTGCCGCTGGAAACGCCGGAAGAATGCGCGGCGGTTTCCGCGGCCGGCGGAGTTCTTCATAAATCCGAAGAAGGCAGGGCCTAGGATGCAGACCGCAGTGACGGAAAAAAATCCATCGCCGGCCGCCGCTTCCATCGATTTCGCGATTCCCACGGACGCGCGGCCGTGCGCCATCACCTATCATGAAATCGAGCCGGAGCATTCCACCGACATTTACCGGATTAGTTGCGGTGAGCTGGATCAGCACCTGGCGATGCTCGACCGTCTGCGCAAGAAGGCGCCCAGCGGAATTGTCGTACCCATGGTGACGTTTGACGACGGGCACATTTCCAATTACCGCTTTGCCCCGGAGTTGCTGGAAAAGCACGGCCAGAAAGCCATTTTCTTCCTGGTAGGCAGCGACGTTGGAAAACGCCCGCAGACAATGAACTGGCAACAGGCGCGCGAAATGGTTTCCATGGGTCATGAAATGCAATCGCATACCTGGTCGCATCGCCGGCTGCCCGGCTGCTCCGATTCCGATCTGGACACGGAATTGCGCCGTTCACGCGAAACGATCGAAGAAAATCTCGGCATGAGAGTGGACGCGATCTCCATTCCCTATGGCCGCTGGGACCGCCGCGTTCTGGAAGGGTGTGCTCGCGCCGGTTACCGGCGCGTCTACACTTCCGACCCGTGGATCGTTCCGGGCATGCGCTCGGGCGTGATGCTGTTCGGCAGGTTGACGATTCGCAGCACCATGGACGGCGAAGGCCTGGAGAAAAAACTGACCCTCGACGGCGCCCCTCTGCACACCGAGCGCGCGAAATACCAGGCCAAGCAAATGGTGAAGCAGATTCTGGGAGATAAAATTTATCACCGGCTGTGGTCCCGCTTCGTGGGCCGCGACGAGCCTCGAGATATGGCCTGAGCGAAAGCACCGCCTGCCAGCCTTGAAACACTTCCATGCGCGTCCTCGAACTGATCAGCAGCGGCGGATTTTATGGCGCGGAAAGCGTCTTGCTGACGCTTTCGCAGGCGCTTCGCGATCTGGGCTGCGAGGTTGTGGTCGGCGCGTTTGAAAATGAGCAGAGCCCCAACCTTGAAATAGCCGATCGCGCCCGCCAGGCGGGCCTTTCCGTTGAGATTTTTCCCTGCCGCGGACGGTTCGATCGAAAAGCGGTGCGCGCCTTGCGCAATTTTGCGCGGCTCCGCGGCGTGGACGTGGTCCACACTCACGGTTACAAGGCGGACATCTACGGCTACGCGGCATTTCGCCGCTCGGGAATTCCTCTCACCGGCACTTGCCACAACTGGACCAATCAGAGCCGCTCGCTTCAGATCTATGCGCACCTGGACCGCTTTGCGCTTTCACGTTTTTCACGGGTGATCGCGGTGTCTGAAACGGTGGAGCAAAAGCTGCTCGCTTCCGGAGTGAAGAAAAGTCGCCTGGTGACGATTGAGAACGGCGTGGACTTGAGGCGATTTCTGCCGAAGCCCTCCGCTTTTGCAAACGAAATCGCAAAAGGCAATCGCAAGTTGATCGGAATGATTGGCCGGCTGGTGGTGCAGAAAGGGCCCGACGTTTTATTGCGCGCGGCGCAGGGAGCGTTCGAGCGGTTTCCGGAATCGGCAATCGTGTTTATCGGCGACGGCCCGATGCAAGCGGAGCTCGAAAACCTGGCGAAACAATTGGGCATCGCGGACCGCGTGATTTTTACCGGCGGCCGCAGCGATGTGCCGGACATTCTCCAGGCGCTGGACCTGGTTGCGCTTCCTTCGATCAACGAGGGATTGCCGATGTCGCTGCTGGAAGCGATGGCGGCAGAGCGCGCAATCATAGCAACTCGCGTGGGCGGCATCCCGCGAATCATTCGCCACCAGGAGACGGGATTATTGATTGACGTTGGCGATGTGGCCGGATTGCGCAGTGCGATCGAGCGGCTGCTGGGCAATCCGCCGGAAGCGGCCCACTTTGCGCGAGCCGGACGCGAATTAGTGGAACAACAATTTTCTTCACAGGCGATGGCGCGCAAATACTTGAACATTTTTGAAGAAGTTTCGCCCGTGCAAACTGCCGTTGAAAAACAACTCCAGGCGGCGGCAACCGAACCAGCACGGGAATTTACCGCCGGAGGGCTCCGCAAATGACCTCCGCCGAAAATCCCGTGAAAGTTTCCGTGATTATTCCCGCCCGGAATGAAGAAAAGTTTCTCGCGCAATGCCTCGCTTCGCTCACGCAACTCTCCTATCCCCGCGAATTGCTCGAAGTGATCCTGGTGGACAACGGCTCGCAGGATCGCACGGTCGAAATCGCCCGGCAATTCGCATCCACGCTCCCTTTGCGCATTTTGCAAAAGCCCGGCGTGCACATTTCCGAATTGCGGAATCTGGGAGCTGCGGAAGCAACGGGAGACGTCTTCGCATTCCTCGACGCCGATTGCACGGTAGAAGAAGATTGGCTCTCCGGCGTCACTAGCGCGTTGCGCTCGGAAACCACTGGAGTGGTGGGCGCGGAAATGCTGATGCCCGCGGATGCTTCGTGGGTGTCGCGCATCTGGTTCTGGCGCGGGCGCGAAAAGCGCGGCGAAGCGGGTTACGTGGGAACCGCGAATTTATCTGTAAGGCGCGATGTCTTTTTGCGAGTGGGTGGCTACGACGGCTCGCTGGAAACCAACGAAGACTGTGAATTTTGTTTTCGCGTTCACGCCGCCGGATTCAAAATTCTGGCGATTCCCGCAATTGCGGTGGTGCACCTGCGAGTGCCTGTAAAGCTTTCCGATTTTTACCGGAAGCAGCGCTGGCACGGCACTCATACATTCCGCGTCTTTCTGCGAAATCTTCCGTCGCTCGCCAATCTTCGCGCCGTTATTTTTGCCATCTGGACTCTGGCTGCTATTTTCGGCTTGATCGCGGGCCTCGCGCTGGCCGTGGCCGGTTGGGGGCCGATGCTTCTGCTCGCCTCCGCGGTGGCCATCCTGTTGCCTCCTGCACTGCTCTCCGCCCAGGGAATCAAGAACGGCAAACCACTGAAACATCTTCCAGCCATGCTGCTGCTCTATTTGACCTACGGAATCGCGCGGGCGCTCTGCCTGCTCAATCTAAAAAACTGGCTTGGCCAAGGTGAACCAACCGCCAAGATAACCAAACCCGCCAACTCAACCTCGGTTTGACGCCCTAAGCAGCACACCCACTCCTGCCGTCTGCACGTCGCTGAGGCGCACTCGAATCGGGTGCGTAATATTATCCCTTTGATTCCACGCTTCGTGGTTTCGAGCGCGTCGAAATTCACGGGTCAATCGATCGATACGTTTCCAAAACCGCGGAAGCCAATTTACCGGTTTGTGCCAAGGTTTCCAGCCGCTTATACAGGCCGGTTTGGTGTTTCTTATCCTTCTTCCCAATTCCCACCACGGAAACAGTGCGGATATCCTCGAATACGCGGAAAACAACCCGGTAATTGCCAAAATGAAAGCTCCGAAAATCACGCAGCATTCCAGTCAGCGGTTCCGAACATCCTGTGGGGTCAACATGTATTTTCTTCTGAAATTCCTTTTTCAAGGAATTCTTGACGCTTTTGGGAAGCTTCTTGATGTTCTCCAATGCCTCGGCGGTAAACTCTGAGCGGTACAATTAATCCTTCCCAAACGCCTGCTCAAACGAATACAGCTTGCCGAGCCGGGTATTCTCTTCCAGATTTTCTGCGGCGCCCAGAATCTGCTTGAATAGCTTCTGATCGGTCGCAATCTCCAGCGTCTCCACAACGGAACGCAAGCGCTGAAGCAGTTCCTCGAAGTACTTTTTGTCCAATAACAGCTTCTCATCCTCCTCATGGGTCGCGGAGATAACCACCACTTGAGTGCCGCGAGCCATGCGAAGAGTCGCGCTCTGGTTTTTTCGTAGCTCGGAACGATTGACCTTGTGCGTTTCCGGCCGAGTCAATGCCGACGATTTCATGGCGAACTCCTCCATGTACATGCGACAGGTACATCTTGTACGGAAATAGTGTACGGTTAAGCGGTGGCGCGCGTCAATCAACCAAACGAACCGGATTGCAATGGCCGGAAGGGACCAAGTCCTGCCGGCACGGCCCGTATCTTGGCGGGTTGACGCTCAACGAAGCGGCCTTGCTGATGATTCTAGATGCAAACGGGCGCTGATCCGAACTTTACCTGCTCTTAAGTACAGTTATCTCATTCGGGACACAGGGCCGTTGGGCCAAGTGTTTCGCCCAAAAGCGAAGTCATATGATGGAAAGGATGAAAGTTACCGCAAAGTTCGCGGAGCGCAGGAGCCGAGACCGCCAGGACTTTGATGCACGTCAGGACACAAATTAAATTTGCAGGCTGTGCGGCGGAAACCCTCTCCGCTACCATGAATGTACCCTTTCCCGCCGACAGTCCCTTCTTCCGGCGCGGCATCCCAGCTCTAAGCATCGATTTTCAGGATCGTGGTTCGCACTTTTACACAAAGCGCTGGATGCAATTAGCTCGCTTGAGCCGTCGAGCTTCGCCCGGCGCCAATGGGTACGCGCGACGCCGCCAGACCTGCAAGGGCACGGCGGCGGTAGCGGTTTGCCGGTCTGCAATTTACCGGCAATTCGGCCCGGCGCGTAACGCGGCGATTTTTTCCTGAGATTCCGTTTGCAGTGCAAGCAGTCCCCGGCCCCAGGCAAGCCATGCATTGGAGATTCTTAAGTGTCGAGTGGGACAAAGAGGGTTTCGGTATTGCTCGCCCTGGCGATATTCGCCGCAGTGCCGCCGCTCGCCCGGGCGCAATCCGCTCCGCCAAGGATTTTCTATTCTGATCTGGTCAGCGGCCCAAATAGCGGCGGCGAGGGCAATCAAGGCGCAATCGTGACGGTTTGGGGGAAAAATTTCGGAAGCGCGCAGGGCACTTCCACAGTGACCATCGGCAACGGTCTGGCCGCCCGCTACCTCCTCTGGACCGATCAGCGAATCAGCTTCCAACTCGGCGCCGACGCGCGCTCCGGCGAAATTGTTCTGCACCGCGATGGGTTTGCCGCCAGCAATGGAGTCCTCTTCGAAGTCCGGCCCGGCCGCATCTTTTTTGTGGCTGTGAATGGCGGATCAAGCGGCGGCAGTTTCGAACATCCCTGGAAAAGCCTGGTGCGCGCAAAGAATTCGATGAAACCCGGCGACATTACCTATGCCATGGACGGCGTGACGCAAACCGGAGAAGAAAATTATTCGGCCGCGCTTTCCATCGATTCAGGTGGCACGAAAGAAAAGCCGATGGCGATTGTGGCCTATCCCGGCGCGCGCGTAACGATCGCAACAACGGAATCCCCCGATGTCGGAATCCGCGTGCCCAACTTGACCATTCATCCAGATTACTGGGTGTTCGCGGGCCTTACGGTGCGCGGCCGCTTCGCGTCCATGGGCCTGGGCGGCGCGCCGGGATACGGCACCACCGGCTGGCGTGTCATCGGAAATGATTTCTCCTGTCCCCATGGAGACGGAAGCGATGCTTGCTTCGAGGCTTCCCGTTCGCAGGACCTGAAATTTTATGGGAACAACGTGCACGACGTCAGCGTGGACGTGAAGCCCAGCCCCTCGAAGCAATATCACGCCGTCTATTTCAGCACCGATTCAAACCACATCGACGCCGGCTGGAACGTAATCACCAACAACAAAGCCTGCCGCGCGATTCAATTCCATTCCAGCCCCACCTCGATGGAGCATCGCGATGGATTCAATCAGTTCGATCTGATCGTTCACGACAACTTGATTCACGATACCCGCTGCGATGCGATCAATTTCGCCACGGTCGATCCTTCGAAGGGCGCGGTGATCGCCTACAACAATATTATTTACGACGCGGGAACCGGCCCTGATCCCGCCGACGATGAATCGGACTATGCCGGTATCTATGTTCCTGGAACAGTGAACAGCGGCGTCCCCGGCAAGGGCGTGGTGCAGATCTGGAACAACACTTTTTACAACTGCGGTTCGCGCCGAAACAACGATTCCGGCGCCATCGCCGGGGGCAATCCCGAAACTTCTCCCGAGATGACTCTCGAACTCGAGAACAACATTATCGTGGCGCTGCCGGGCGAGAAATATTTCAGCGCCGATAGCGGCACTTCCTTGATTCATGGCTCCCACAACCTGTTCTTCGGCGCGGAAGCCGGGCCGCAATTCCTTTCCGGAAATATCGACGCCAATCCGCATTTTGTGAATGCCGACGGCCACGATTTCCACCTTGCCGCGGGAAGCCCCGCGGTTGCCTCTGGAATGAACCCCGGCATTCAAACCGATTTCGACGGCCTGGCGCAGCCTCAAAAATCCAACATCGATCTTGGCGCGTTTCAATTTGCGAATGGAACGAAAACTGGCCGTTCCTCCGGTGAAGAGAAGCGCCGCGGAAATCCTGGCGGATCGCGCGAATATCCCGGAAATTCAGCAACGCCATGAACATACTCGCCAGAAGCACAAACAAATTTAGGCGGAGCAGCGGCGACCCGCGGTTTAAAGGGAAGCTGCTCCCCATGCCGGACACAGCCCGGAACTATTTGATCCCAAGGAGAAAGTGACTCTCATGAAACGCGTTTCCGTAATTTTAGGTTGCATCGTGCTGGTCCTGTTCCTCGCGGCAAACCGCGCGTCAGCTCAAGGTGGAACTCCGCTTCCTACTTCCATATCCGGTACTTCGCCTCACGTACTGTTTACAGACATGGACAGCGGCCCGAATTCCGGCGGCGAAAACAATAACGGAACCTGGCTGACCATCTACGGCAACAATTTCGGCGCCAGCCAGGGCAGTTCGAGTGTCACTGTCGGCGGCGGCGCTGTGGCTGCCGTCAAGTTCTGGACCGACACGAAAATTGCAGTGCAGCTCGGCGCCGCGGCCAAGTCCGGTGCAGTGGTAGTGACGGTTGGCGGCGTGGCTTCGAACAGCACGGTCAGCTTTACGGTTCGCGCGGGAAACATCCGCTGCGTCGCAACCAGCGGCAGCGATAGCAGCAACGGCTTGTGGCCCAATTGCCAGAAGACGGTGCCGGCCGCTGTACACAACAGCGCGTTGGTTGCCGGGGACATTATTTACATCCGCGCGGGAGTAACAGCCACCGGTTCCGACCCGCAGGAAGGCGACGGCTGCAACATTTGCATCTCCGACACGGGCGGAACCTCTGGAAATCCGATCGCCTTGTCCGCGTATCCGGGAGAGACAGTTACCCTGGGAGCCGTGAACAACGGCACCGATACAATCCGCGTGCCCAACGTCGCCAACGTGGCCAACTATTGGACGATCGCCAATCTCTTTCTGCAAGGCAACGCCGCCATCGGCGTGGGCGGGCAAGTGCAAGCCACCACGGGATGGCGCGTGATCGGCAACGACATGACTTGCCCCAACGGAACAGAGGGAGTTTCCGAAGACGCCTGTTTCGAGGCGGACTTCTCGACCTTCATGAAATTCTACGGCAACAAAGTGCATGACGTGAGCACCAGCGTCAGCCAGTCCAACAATTCAAAGCTGTACCATGCTGTCTATTGGTCCACGGATGCGAACCACATCGATGTTGGCTGGAACGAAGTGGGCCCCAGCAAGGCGTGCCGCGGCATTCAGTTCCATTCCTCGCCCACCGGCAGCGGAGCGAACAACGGCCACCAGCAATTCGATTTGTCCGTCCACGATAATTACATTCACGATATCCGCTGCGACGGACTCAATTTCGCCACGGTGGATCCTTCCAAGGGCAAAGTGGAAGCCTACAACAACATCATCGTGAATGCGGGCGCCGGGCCCGATCCGAACGACGGCTCAGCCGACTATGCTGGAATTTATTTCGCCCAGATTCTAAACGCGGGCTCGGCGTGCTCCGGCAGTTGCAACGCGCAGGTCTATAACAACACGTTTTACAACAACGGTGCAGGCGGGCTCAGTGGCAGCGGACAGGCCGCCATCTCCGGAAATTCCGGGCCGGTGATACCGGTGTTGACGAACAACGTTTTTTACGCCAATTCCGGCGAGTCCTACATTGATGCCGGCACGATCAGCTGTACCCACAACCTCTTCTTCGGAAACGGCGCTGCTACTTCCGGTTGCACCAGTTCCCTGACGGTCGATCCGAAGTTCACCGCCAATTTCAGCAACTTTCATCAACAGTCGGGAAGCCCGGTGATTGATGCCGGAGTGTCTTCGCAGTGTCCGGCGACAGATAAGGACGGCGTTTTGCGGCCGCAAGGTTCGGCGTGCGATCTCGGCGCGTACGAATTCTTTACCGGCGGAGTGGTCGCGCCGAAACCGAATCCTCCAACCAGTCCGAAGTTGACAGTCAAGTAGGTTTTTGTTCGGGAGTCTTAGGCGATGCATGTGTTGCTTGGGGAATTGAAAGCTGCGATTCAACCAATGAAATTTGGCCGTCGCGCATCTCTGCGATGGCGACCTGATCAAGCGCTAGATTGCGTTTCTCCTCACAAGCCTCTCTGCAGCGGCCCGCGAGAAAACCACCCTCGATGGGGCGCGCGAGTGATCGCGCGCTTCCCGACCCAAAACCCAAATCGAATCAGGGCATACGAAACTTTCCGCCTGGTTCGTTACGAAATGAAGGTCGAATGCCAGGATTGATGGTGCGAAGAAAAGGGCGAACAGCAAGGAGATCAAGAAACAGGCAGTGTTCCTCGTGACCTTTAGTTGTTACCTCTTACGGGGCGGCCACAAGATATTCTACTGAATCTTCATCTGAGATCCCCATGGGGGGGCGCGTCTCGCAGAGGACGTGCGGTGACCGCGTCGTTTTGGGTTTAACCCCTAGGCAAACAAGAATTGAAAAATAACATTCGTTTCTGCTAGAGGAAGCTGTCTAGCCTGCGTCTGGCATGGCGGCCAGGCTGGTTCGTACGCGTGGCGCGGATTGCGCGGCAAACACTCGCTGCGCAAGGTGTTTGCCCACTTTGATCATCGGCTCTTCGATGGTGTGGAACACCAGCACCGGCAAGGCAACCACGGTAACCAGGAAGATCGCCCATTGCGCCGCCATCGGCAGGAAAGCAAACTTCACGAAGGCCGCCCACAGGCACAGGTAATGTCCCAGATAAATTCCGTAGGAATATTTCGCGATCATCTGGCAGGATTTCTGCACCCACCCTTTCGGCATGTCCACGAAGCGCGGAACCAGCAAGCCGGTCATCAGGCAGATGATCCATCCACGTTCGTAATCCACGAACAGGATTGCGGCAGCAACGATCGCCCCCAGCGCCAGCGGCCAGTATTTGAACGGCCAGCGCGGCTGCGATGTGGACCAGATTTTATAGGCAATGATTCCAGGGATGAAGCAGGGAACATATTTCACCACGTCCGGCATGTGGCCGAATCGCGCGTGAAAGATTGCCACTCCCACCGCCACAAACCACAGCCCAATCAGTGGGCGAATCGAACGAATCCGGTTCGCGAACAAAAACAAGAAAGGCAGAAACAGGTACATCTGCATTTCGTAGGGCAGGCTCCACAACGGGCCAAGGATCGATTCCTTATTCGTCAGGTTCTGCACCAGCAGAATGTTCGATAGAAAACCGAACGCACCCGTGGGGATGTAGAACATGTGGCCCGCCGCCAGATGGCTCATCGGCAGTTGCAGCAGGTAAATTACCGTGACGGCCAAAACACTGAGCGGATAAATCCGGAAGCAGCGCCGCAGCACAAAGCTCCAATAGAGCTTGGCGCCTCCCAATTTGGTTTGTTCGCGGTCCAGCGAAAACATCAGGACCAGGCTGGTGTGTACAAAGAACAACAATACCCCCACCAGACCCATCCATCGCAGGTTGACGTGGCCGATTGTCACCTTGCCAAAGAACAAGAGCAGGTGGAAGACAACCACCAGTGACACCGCAGTGGCTCGTAGAAAATCAAGGTTGTGCGAATCTTGGGTAGGACGTTTAGTGTTGGGCTGCATATAGTGAGACATTGCACTTCAGGGACCATTTCAGGAACCCATAACGAACTGATTATAAATGCCTTAGCGACTATTGAGGTTTCTGGAGGACTCGAAAAGTGGAATCATTTTCCCGTGGAATGGACAATAGGTTCACAGCGGTTCATTAGCCTGTAACATACAGATAATAAAGTGCCTAGATATGATTTGAGCTCTCTAGTCGTTTTCATTGCTGTCGGCTGACTCCGAGGCGCAAAACAGATCCGGCGCAGCCGTGGGGTGCGGCTGCGCCGGGTGCTGAGAGGGCTAAGGCTAGGGCTGCTGGGTTATGGGGCTGCCTGGATTAGCGGGTTGATGATGTTGGCCAGCGCTGCGTCGGAGATGGTCTTCTCGATGTAGAAACGCTGGTTGGCTGGCGATTGCGTCCAGGTGTTGGCTCCGGTCGAGGCATCTACCGTGGTGTTGCCGTTCGATCCGCCGAAGACGAAGGTGGTGCCCAGGCCGCGCACCGCGTACAGGATCGCGGCTTGCGTCCACGCTCCCACCATGTTCGGGCAGTATTGGCCGTTGCTGCAGAACAGGTTGTAAGCCAGCTTGATCGGGTTCGTGCTGGTGCTGGCATTGGCTGCCGGGCCGGTGATGGTCGAGCCGCCCACTTCGTTGCCCACCGAAACGATGGCCGTGGGCCAGTTGGCGAACACATAGCTGGCTGCCGCCGAATCGAATGCGAAGTTCGACGTGCCGGGATTTCCCGAACTGGGGAACCAGCCCGACGCCGGAATCAGCGCCGCCACTTTCTGGGCCACCAGTTGCGAGCCGGTCTTCGGGCTGATCGAATCCGCCGGACTCTTCAGCAGGGCCATCAGCGGTTCGTAGAAGCCGCCGGCCACGATGTAGACGCTGCCATTCGGCGCCGCCGCCAGCGCTTGCCGGTAGACCGTGGTGGAATCCGGGAAGTTCGCGCGCGTCTGGCTGGAGTTGCCGAATTGCGCGGCCACTTGCTGGGTGTAATAGCTGAACGTGCTGCTGTAGCTGTTCGGCGTGTTGCCTTGATACGCGCCGATGGGCGTGGCGGCGTGATTGTAATAAGAGGCTATCGCAGCCGCTGCCGGTGCGCTGTACGGATTGGTGGACGAGATGATGATCGCCAGCACGTTCGATTCTTTCCGTTTGGTGAGCTGCCACAACAGCGCCATGTCGCCCACGTCGTCGGTGTCATCCGCCAGGTCGTCGTCCAAAATCACATTCACCGCGCCGGCGGTAAGCGGCGGGGTAACGTTAATGGTGGTCTGAGCGGTGGAAGTGCCGCCGTTGTTCGTCGCGGTCAGCGTGTAGGTGGTGGTCACCGTGGGCGAAACCGTGATCGAGGAAGTTCCCGTCACGCTGCCCACTCCGCCGTTGATCGAAAGCGTCAGCGCTCCGGTGACGGACCATGAAAGAGTGGAGCTTGATCCCGAATTAATCGCCGTGGGATTCGCCGTGAACGAACTGATGGCCGGCTTGGGATTCGATACCTTCACCGATAACCGAGGTAGAAGTGGCCGAATTGTTTGAAGTATCGGTAGCGACCGCGGTCAAAGTGTGATTGGCGTTGGTCGACGGCGTGGTATCCCACGACATCGTGTAGGGCGCCGCAGTCACTGCCGCGCCAAGGTTCGCGCCATCCAGCTTGAACTGCACTTGTGCCACGGCCACGTTGTCCGAGGCATTCGCCATCAGAGTCACTGTTCCGCTCACTGTCGTTCCCGCCGTGGGCGAGGTGATCGAAACCGTGGGCGGAATCGTTTCCGCCGTGACGGTGAGGGTCGTCTGCGAAGTCACCGTGCCGTTGCTGTTCGTCGCCGTCAGCGTGTACGTGGTGGTCGTCGTGGGAGACACAACTTTTGACGTGGTTCCCGTAACCGTGCCCACTCCGCCGCTGATCGAAAGCGTGGGCGCCGGCGTGCCCGTGACCGTCCACGATAACGTGGACGAGTTGCCATTCGAGATCGACGCAGGCGTGGCGATAAACGATGAAATCACCGGAGGCGTATTCGAAACGGTGACTCCGACGCCGGCCGAAGTGGTGGTGTTCCCGGAAGTATCGGTGGCCACGGCCGTCAAGGTGTGCGCGGCGTTCGAAGCTGCGGTGGAATTCCAGGAAATCGAATAAGGCGAAGTAGTGATTGCCGCGCCAATGTTGGCGCCATCGAGCTTGAATTGCACGCTGGCCACGGCAACGTTATCGGCCGCGTTGGCGGACACCGTAACCGTGCCGGTCAAAGTGGATCCCGCGGTGGGAGCCGTCATCGAAACCGTGGGAGGAGTGGTATCGGAAGCCGGCGTCGTGCCCGTGAGCCCGACCTGGTGCGGGCTGCCCGCGGCGTTGTCTGAAATGGTGACCGAGCCGGACTGGCTTCCCGAGACCGTCGGCGAAAATTTGACGCTGATGGTGCAACTCGCGTTGGCAGCGAGCTTCGAAGGGCTCAGCGGGCAGGTGTTCGTCTGTGAGAATGGCGCGCCGGCTGCGATGCTCGAAATGGTGAGGGACAGCGGTACCCGTATTGGTGAGCGTGACGCCTTGCGCCGCGCTGGTGGTATTCACTGCCTGATTCGCAAACGTCAAGCTAGCCGCCGACAACGTAACGGCCGGCGCTGTTGTAACGGTTCCCGTGCCAGAAAGGCTGATGGATTGAGGGCTGTTCGCTGCGTTATCCGCGGCCAGGAAAGTTGCCGTGCGCGTGCCTGCCGCGCTGGGCGTGAAAGTGATGTTGGCGGTGCAGGACGCGCCTGACTGCCAACGAGAATGGACAGTTGGTGGTAAACGAAAAATCGCTGGCGTTGCTTCCCGTAAATGAGCCGCTGACCAACTGCAAGGTAAGGTGCCGGTATTCGTCACCGTCAAAGTTTGCGCCGCGCTCTGCGTGCCTACCGTTTGGCTGGCGAAGGTAAAGCTCGAAGGCGCCAGGGTGACTACTGGCGAACCCTGCGCCTGCACCGTTCCCGGCGCCACGATCGAAAATCCAACCAGGATCATCAGCAGGACGAGCACTTTCCCGGGGCGCAGTCGAGCGAGGAGTTCTGCTCCGGCATCCCCAAATGACTGGGAATGTGAGCGAGACCGGCCGTGTGCGGGGCCTGTACCATGCTGTTGACAGGTCACTTGCTCGTTCACAAACCACCTCCGGAGGGATGATCGTTCCACAGTACTGCCAGCCGTTAGAGACACGCGAAGCTTACCCATGCAGCCTCTAGGTGCAATCCAAAGCCCATACCATCTCCAGCTAAATAAAGGGGTTAGCGTGTACAGCCTAGGAACACAAGAGGCCATTTACCCAATCCACTTCCACCGAAGAGAAATCCCTTTCCCTCCCCTCCTGTACCAAAGGACAGACACAAACTGTCCGTTAGGACAGGCCCCCCACCTGTACCTCCCACCTGTACCTGCCAGGTGCGCTGCAAGTCGAAACAGCACTTGGGCAGGTGGCAAGCGGCACGGAATTATCGTTGCGGGCGAACGGCAAGCAGATCTGGAAAGCGAGGCGGAGCTGAACAGGCGGTTAGAGATTCTTGTAGAAGACGGTGTATTCAAACACGATTCGCGAAAACTTTCCCGAAGGACCTGCCATTTTTCCTTCCCAGATGTTCACGCGCGGAATCGAATAAGGATCGCATTCGCGAGTCCACAATCCAGGATTGTTTAGGAACGCCAGGCGGTAGCCGCTGCGAACCACTTCCTCGCGAACTTCCGCCGAGCTGTCTCCATTGGGATAGGAAAAAATTTCGCAGGGCTTGCCGAGTTTTTCTTCGATCGCGGCTTTCGAATCCGTCAATTCCTGGCGAACGGCATCGGCGGGGAGTTGCGGAAGAATGGGATGCGTTTGCGTGTGCGATCCAAAATTGACGTGGGCGCGAGCCAGCGTACCCACTTCTTCCCAGGACATGGTCCGGTCCAGCGCGTCCCGCGAAGTGGGTGGAGAATCCGGCCCAATCGTCGCGGTCATTTTTTCCAGCACACGATCGCGCTCGCCGGGTTGCAATTCCTTCATTCGCTTCAATAATATTTCAAAGGACGCCTGGCCGTTGCCATTCTGTCCCGCGGAAGCTAATCCGGCAAGGTCGGCGAGTCGATGGATTTTTTCGGGAGAACCCTCGGCGCTCCGCCAGAGTCCCGTAAAACGTTCCGGCCAGAAGGGAGACGCTTCACCGAGTTTGCCGGCGACCACAAAAATCGTCACGGGAATTGCATGTTTTTGAGTGATGGGAAACACGGTGCGGGCGTTATCTTCCCATCCATCGTCAAAGGTAACCGCAATCTTGGGGCAACAGGTCTTGTTATCCCGCTGAGCTTCCGGGCCATCCACGCTCACGATGTGGCAATTTTCCGCCGCGTAGCGCAAGAAGCCTTCGAATGTGCTCCGGCGGACCAGCATTCCCTGGGGAGAAAATGTCGAAGCGAATTCCCGGTCATCCAGAACGCGATGAAATGTAAGGACGACAATCCCGCGTTCCGCTAATCGCTTCCGTGCACGCCTCAGTTGCCCGGTGGAGTAAAGAAACCCCATCCAAGCCCACTTCGCCGTGTTTCTCAGTTTCATTCGAGAGTGAGGAGACATAGTCGCCTAGAGAAACTGTCAGTCAACGGGGCCCCGTAAAGCAGTCATTCCGAGGGCCCGATTTCGGCCCGAGGAATCCCGCGCAGCCAGTACAAATCCACGAAGCGGCGATTTCAGACTGCCGGCGGTTTTCACGCGGCGCATTCACCGCGCCGTGCTCGAAATCAATCACAAATTAAATAGTCCGGTATCCGCGGCGCTGAAATTCACGAATCTGTTCGAGGGTTGGAAACGTGAAGTAGCTGCCTTCGGACGGTTCCATCCGCAGAACTTGCTGCGTCCCCGCGGCCACCTGCTTCAATACTTTGGCCATGCAGTGCGCGCCATGCCGCTTGGAGCGCTGAATTAATTGATCCAGTGATTCGCCGGGCTGAATTTCAAGCTCGGCCTGCAGAAGAGCCTGGCCTTCGTCCAATTTCGGGACCATGTAGTGGACCGTGACGCCCACCTTTTTCTCGCCATGAAACATCTGCCAGAACGTGGGCATCATGCCCTTGTAGCGCGGCAGCGGCGCATGATGAATATTGATGCAGCCAAGCGGCGGCAAATTGAGAAAGGTTTCCTTCAGGATGAACGGGCAAGCCACCGAAACGATCACATCGGCCGAGCGCTGCTTCACGGTTTCGATGAATTCGGGGGCGTTGGGATTGCCGATCGGCTGGCACGGCACTCCATAGGCGCGGCACAATTGAGCGAGCGTATAGAATCGCGACGAGGCCCGGCTGCGCGGCAGCGCTCCCATCATTTTGGAAAAGCCCACGCGCCCGAGGATGCGCGCAAATCCAGTGGGCCGGTAGAGGCACGCCAGTTCCTTCAAAAGTTGCGTGCGCGGCCGTTTGCCCATGGCGCGGCTGATCGAGACTTGAGCGATTTCAAAATCCTTCGAGTAATTGCGGAAAAACTCCTCGAAGAAGGGAAGAATGTAAAGCGGATCGTCCTGCGAAATAAATTCAATTTTCATGGTCGTTAGGTCCTCACCGTTTGCCAGGTGACGTATTTGCGGCCGCGCGCCAGCTCCACCATGCTGCAAAGCGCCGCCGCATTTAGCGTGCAGAAATAAAGTGGAATTCCCAAAAGCTTCCATCGATGGTGCAGCGGGAACACGATCGATAGCATCGCCGCCAGATAGAAAACCATTTGCAGCAAAAACAGCGCGCGGAAAAACGGATGCTGATACAGCGCCGCGCTCGAGAGAAACAGCAAGATCAGGAACACGGAAACCAGCCAGCGCAGCACCTTGTGCGAGAGCAATTGAATCGAAACCCAGCCGTATTTCCATGGCATCAGTAAATCGGAAACGCTTAGAATCCCGTTCATCCCGCGCGTCACCACGCGCACGCGCATCCGGAATTCTTCCTTGGTTCCCTTGGTGGTTTCTTCATACGCCAGCGCGCGGTCTTCAAACGCCACGCGATAGCCTTTCTGAATCACCCAAAGCGGCTGAACCAGGTCGCTGATGATGTCGTCGGGCAGGTCCGTATAAGCCTTTCTGCGTACCGAATAGATGCAGCCGCAGCATCCCGAAATTGTCTTGATGCGCGATTGCATGGTCTTGATCAAGTTTTCGTAATTCCAAAACGCCACGGTGCCCAGGCCCGTGGGCGATTTCCCTTCGGCGTCGAAATATTGGTAACGTCCGCTGGCGGCGCCCACCTTGGGATCGCGGTAATTGGAAGCCAGGTAGCGCAATGCCATGGGGTGGTACACAGTGGTGGCATCGGAAAAAATCAGCACTTCGCCTTTCGCGGCGCGCACTCCTTCGTTCTGGGCGTGCGTTTTTCCGTGCCGCTCCGGAATCCGCACCAGCCGCACGCGGGGATCGGGATAATTCCGGACAATTTCATCGGTGCGGTCCGAAGACCCGTCGGAAAGCACCAGAATTTCAATTTTGTCCGCGGGGTAATCGAGCGCCAAAGTCTGCTCGATTTTCCGGCCGATGTTGGCTTGCTCGTTGTAGGCGGCAATCAAAACGGAAAGCGTAGGCTCATAATCCGGCGCCGGCTTTTCACGGTGCACAAACGCTCCGATCAAGGCCAGCAACGCCGGATATCCTACATACACATAAAAAAGAATCGCCGCGCAGGTCCAAAAGACAATTTGAGCGAGTTCAAACATTTCAGGATTGCCTTCCGTTGCATTTTTGATTCAGCAACGATTGGTAATGGCCGATCAAGGTGGACATCATCACGTCCGTCGTAAACATCTGTTCCACTTTGCGCCGCCCGGCAGCGCCCAATCGCCGCGCCAGTTCTGGATTTTCCAGCAGGCTCAGGATTCGCTCCGCCATCGCTTGGGAATCTTCGTTGGGAACCAGAAAGCCGCTCACGCCTTCCTCTAGCGCTTCGTGATTGCCGCCCACATCCGTAGCCACGCACGGCAAGCCGCATCCCATCGCCTCAATCAGCGAATTCGAAAATCCCTCGCTGCGCGACGGCAGGCAAAATACGTTGCTGATTTTCAGGAATCGTTCGATCTCGTCGTGGCCGCCCAGGAAGTGAATATTTTCGGCGACGCCCAATTCGCGGGCCAGCGCCTTCAGTTCCCTCACAAAAAACATTTTGTGGGGCGTGCCGACGATCACGAAATAAGCGCGTGGAAATTTCCGGCAAACAATCGCCGCGGCGCGAATCATCACGTCCAGTCCCTTCACCGGGCGAATATTCGCGATCACCGAGATGATGTGCGAGGAGTCTTCCAGTCCAAAGGCATAGCGTAATGCTTCGTTGCCGCCGCTATTTTCAAAGCGCTGCATTTCCACGCCGTTGTAAAGCGTCACGACTTTTCTCGGATCCAGCCCGTCGCGTTGAATACAGAATTCCCGCACCTGGTTCGAAACCGGCAGCACCAGGTCCGTGAATTTCCGCATGTATTTATAGGCGGTATCGTGTTTCTTCTCGCGCTGAATTCCCATGTCGCGACGGCTGGAGACGAGGATCGGGCAGCCGCTCAGCTTGGCGATCATTCCTCCCCAAAGGTCCGATGTCTCGAAAAAGGAATGAACGATGGAAACCTGTTCCCGCCGGATCAGGGAAGAAAGCTTCCAAGCCGTTTTCAGCGCGTTCCAATCGTAGGTGCGGCGCAGATTGAAGCAATACACCGGGCAGGAAAAAATCTTGGACAAATCCAATGCCGGATTCACGCCGAAGATTACCAGCGAGCAGCGGAATTTCTGGCGAGGCAGAAGACGAATCAGTTTTACAAGCGCCGATTCCGCGCCGCTATAAGGCCCCACAAACCGATCGATCAGGTAAAGAACATGCGGCAAAGGGGCCGTTGCAGCAGACACGGCAACCAGCGGCCGGGGCGCACTCGTCGCGCGCGGCTCACCCTGCAGGCACGTATCTTCCGTAATTGAAGCAGCCTCTGTCACAAGATTTGCCCATCGTCCTGGGAGGGAACAGGTGCTTTGCAAACTCGCGTCGAATGCATCCCCCAACTCGCAGTCCAGATGGCTCCTTCGATCTAACGAACTAAGCCGGCGAAATTCTTCCCGGCGTGCCAGTAAACGATGCCACCGGGGTCAATTGTGGAACCTTTGCTTCCGATTCCTGTTCCTGCTGTTGCTGCAGCAACTGCAAGCTGCGCATCACGCAGCCCAGCAGAACCCACATGAATCCATTCACCTGCAAATAGGTCCAGCGGTCGCCGAAAAGATTGGCTACCGCTGTAGCGACAATCATGGTGGCAAATCCCAGCCCGAGCGCTCTCATGAAATTGTCGTCAGCCCTGCGGAACAAACGGAATCCCAGCGAGAACGCCTTTCCCAATAGCGACAGGAACAAAATGAATCCAACAATTCCCGTCTCCACCATCACTTTCAGGTAGTAATTGTGCGTGTCTTCGTAAATACCCACGCGGTGCATCTGGGCATACGTATCAAAGCCGGTGCCGAAAATCGGGTCGTGGACGATGAGCGAAAGTGCGTCTTGCCACAAGTCGACTCTTTCCTGTGCCGAGGAGTCCAGGCCTTCGCCCTTGTCATAGGTCATGGTGATGCGTTCCTGCACCGCGGTCGGCAGCACCACCTGCCACACCGCCAGCAAAACAAACGCGAAAATCAGCAGCTTGCGATCGCGGATAACTCCTAAAAATATGATTGATAGCAGGAAGGCTCCATACGCGCCGCGCGAAAAAGAAAACAGCAGGCAGTAAAGCCCCAGGCCGACAAACAGAATAATTCCGATTTTGTAAGAGAGCTTCTTCGTGAAGGTGCTGAAGGCCAGCAAAAACACCAGGAATCCCGCTTCAAACGCGCCGAATCCGTTTTCACCGGCGTAACCCAGCAAACCGGCCGAGCGGACTCCGTAAGAGAAGTGGCCGATGTCGCGCGAACTGACCGTGTGGGCGTATTCGCGATTTACCAGCAGCGCCGAGAGCAACATCAAGCAGAAAAGAATTTTCATCTGCTTGGTGTTCTTGATCACCATCATCACGATCAGGCACAGAATCGGCAGCACCATGTAGTTCTTCCAATCCGAAAATCGTTCGTCCGAAAAGGAAAGAGGCGAGGACCCGCCGATAAAAAACCAGCCGCGCCACATCGAGACGTAGAACATCACCGCCAGAATCGCGAACAAGCGGTTCATCGGAGTCTTGGGAATCAGGCTGCCGCCGCGCATCAACGTGCCCAGAACCACGCCCAACAGCATGATGTCCACAAAGTGCTGGCCCAGCGGATAAACAATCATGCGATAGCGAATGGTTTGCATCGGCAGCAGCGGCACCAGGTAGTAGAGGCAGATTTGCGGCTTCCACCCGATGGATAGAATAAAAGCAATGATCGCGCCGATATAAATCATCAGCCCGAGGCTGGATTCTAGTCCGAGTCCAAATCCGAAACCCATGCTCGCTTCCTCACTTGATTCACCCGGGAAGGTAAATGCCGGAATCCGACTTCTCCACCTTTCCAGATTGAGTCATCACGGAAAACAAATACCCGTGCTCGCTAATTCTTGCCGCCTCGCGGCATTTCAATAGCTGCCGCAACGGTCGGTTGGTTCTGTTGCCTCGCGCCGGGCCAATTGATCTTGCCCGCCAACTCGCGGACCCTGGGATCGATCAGGAAAAGGATCGCAAGATAAATCAATAGGCCCAATAGACCTTTGGTACCGACGTTCAAGAACGCATTTCCCAGGTCCATTTTGAATAGAATCGCAACCGTCAAGCCCGCTGCCAGCACATATCGCAGAATTGCGGCACCTTCAATCGCGAAGGGCAAAAGCTTGAAGGATGCATGCATGGTCAGCAGGAAGAAGAAAAGGTAACTGACCAGAGTCGCAATGGCCGCTCCCTGCAGGCCGATTCGCGGCAACAGCACGATATTCATCACCACGTTCAAGATCGCGGAGTAAATGATCAGCCGCGCCATGGTCTGCGTTTTCTTGAAGATCAACAGGCCGGGATTCACCAGGGTAACCAGCGCGTAAAACAACACACCGATCAGCAGCGAAGGCAACAGGCTATCCGCGGCGCGGAATTTGCTGGATGCCAGTACCACCAGCAGATCGTGTTTCAATAGAATCATCGTCGCGATCAAGCCGATCGAGCCGCCCAGAAATACGTCGAAGACTCGCGACAAAAATGCCTGCGTTTCCTCTTTCCCCTTGTTCACCCACAACCGCATGAAAATGGGGAACAGCGCCAGATTCAGCGGCACCATCAGCGCTTCAAGGAAATAGCTGGCCATGTTATAGGCCGCCGAATAATAGCCAAGCGGTTCCGCGCCCAGATAGTGCTGCACCAGGATCCGGTCGCCGGAATCGAGAATCATGAAGCCCAACTCGTACACAATCAGCGGCGCTCCAAACGCCAGCGCCCCTTTGAACAGGGCGGAATCAAAAATTCCCAGGCTTAACAGGCGGCGATGGAAAAAGTAGACGATGATTCCCAGGTCCTGCAGCAAATCCACCAGGATGCTGCCGGCAAAAAACGCCCACACGCTGCGCTGCCAGCCAAAAAATAGCGCGCAAACCGCCACGATCATCAACGCTTTGGAAGCCACGTCCAGAACATTGAACGCCGTGGTTTTCTCTTCCACTCGCAAAAAGCCGCTCAGAATCGAGCTGACCGCCCGCGTGAAAATCAGCAGGGAAGCCAGAATGAACAGTTTCTTCAAGGGGAGCGATACAAGCGAAACAGGCAGGCCCCAGGTGATGATGATGAAAAGAGCTGTGACTCCGGCGGCGATCGCCATGGTGCCAATCAGGAAGGTGGAAAAATAGCGGCGAAGCGCTCCGGGCTCTTTGGCAGAGGTGTGTTCGTGGTAGAAACGCACCACGGAATTCTGAATGCCCAGCTTGGCCAGCACCGTCACCGTGGCCACCACTTTCGCCACCAGGCTCATCACTCCGTAATCCGCCACTGAAAACAGCCGCGTGAACAGGGGAAAGGAAACGAACCCGAGCAAAATTACGCCTACGCGTCCGCCCAAATAGTGCGGAGCTTGACGCAGCAGTGTTCGAAGTTCTTTGTTCGAGTCACTCATACGATTTCGCGAAGCCCCGAATGCCCGTTCCCCCCGGAGAAATCACTGCGCGTCAGCCAGCTACCACCTGGATCAAATTGGGGATTCCATCCACCAGGACCGATGAGATGGGAAACGATGAACCGCTTTGAGCGGGGACAGAGGAGCGAGTCTCGTGAGAACCTGCCAATTCCGAAGCCCGCTGAATTTCGCGGAGCCTCAATCCGTATTCTCGCGATCTCAGATTCCGGCCGCCCTCAGAGACGCGACCACAATGAATCGCGTCCTGCACCGTTTGGACCACCCTGGGACTACCGGTCGAGTGGCTGATACGCACTCATGTAACGGTAGTAGGAATCCCAGCAGAGGTTTGCTTCGTTCAAAATTACGCCGCGCAGGCGCTGCCCCACCAATTGGTACGATTTCTGAACCAATTCGCGCGGAGTCGAGTGAACTCGGAGCACCATGAGCACCGCATCAGACATCGGCGCCAGTTCCGGAACGTCCGCGGAAGCGATCACCGGCGGCGCGTCCATTACCACCCAACGGAATTTCTTACGAGCCCATGCCAGGAATTCGGTGGTCGCGGGACTTTTAAATACCGCCAGGGGATGCCGGACAGCCTTTGAAGCCGCCGCAATATACAGCGGCAAGCCGTTTACCGAGAGCACCACGGATTCCGGGGAAACTTCGCCGCTCAGCGCCGATTCCACGCCCGGCGACGGACGGATTCCGAGTGAGCTGCCGATCGCCGGCTGGCGAAGGTCGAATTCAGCCAGAAGCGTGGGCGAATTACTTTCCGCCAGGCACCAGGCCAGATTGATGGCGTTCAGTGTTTTGCCATCGCCCTTCGCGGGGCTGGTGATCATCAAGATCCCGCCCTGCGGAAACTGTTCTGTCAGGTTATGCCGCAACAGGCGGTATTGCTCGATGGCGATGCCGTTGGGATCGCTCTGAAACACCATCCGGCTATTCTCATCCGGAGTCAGGTCGATCTTCCGGAACCCGTTGCTCGAGGCCGAGGCGCCATGCGTCATCGGATCCGTCTTCCAGAGTTGCCCGGCGGACGGGATCAGCACATCGTCGGTAAGTTGACCAGGTAGTTGGCTCATAGGACTGGGTGTACCCTCCAAAGGAATCCGGCCACCAGAAGGCATGCGAACACCGAGGTGGTCAGGGCAAAAACTGCGAATCGAACGCGGCGACGCCGGTCAGAAGGCGTCACAATCGAAGGAATCGTGGCCAGCAAGGAAACGGAGGCCGGCAACAGATCGTTCACTTCCCGTTCCGCGCGAACTCGAGGATCTAACTTGTCTTTCGCGACCACCAGAATGATCGAGAAGCCAAACGAAGCGAAAAGTGCGGCAATCATCATCATTCCGCGGTTCGGCTTTACAGGCTTTTGCGGCGGTTCCGCTGCATCGAGAATGGTGAACCGTTCGCCCTTCTGCTTGCGCTCCAGGTCGCCGGCCATTTCCGCGGCATATTTCTTGGAAAGCAGGTTTTTATACTGATCCTTGGACATCTCGTAATCGCGCGTCACATCGGTAAGCTGCTGCTCGCGCAGGGGCATCGCATCCACTTTCGTTTGATAAGCGGCCATCTGTTGCCCCAGCGCTTTCTGCTCTTCCGTCAACCGCTTCATATCGCGCGCGATCAGTTCCAGACGCACGGCAGTGGGAGAAAGATCTCTGGAATCGGCAGTGGTGCTCTTGGAGTCGGCGCCGGGCAACGCTTTCAGCTCTTCTTGAACGTGCTGCAAGCGGGCCGTAAGATCGATTACTTCCGGGTACGTCGGCGTATACCGCCGGCGAAGGTCCATCAACTGGTCTTCAAGTTTATCCCGTTCCATTGCCAGCCGTTCGCGCTGGCTAAGTCCCGGAACGTACTGGTTATTACCGGATTGGGGCATGGCGATTGGCAAACGAGTCAATTCGAATCGCTCCTGCTCCAGACGGTTCAACGCATCATTATTGGTTTGGTAGGTGGCGCGGAGTTGGCCGAGCGTGCCCAGGTTGGCGGGCAGGTTGTCCGGCATTTCGCCCAGGTGGCTCATTTTGAACTCGCGAGCCTTTTGTTCCTGGGTTTCCAGATTGCCTTTCGCTTCCACCAGTTGTTCGTTCAAAAATTGCGTGGTGGTTTCCGTAACTTGCTCAGTCGATTGCAGGTTCCAGGCGATAAAGCGAGTCGCCAGGTCATTGGCCACCTGTGCCACCACCACCGGATTGCGGCCCTGATACGTAATGGTGAACGATCCCGGACCATTGCCCGAGGCATGCTTCACTTCGATGTTCACGTTCTCGCGCATCACAACCACGATTTGGTCCCGCGAGAGCGAATTGCGAAGCTCCGGATAAAGGTGGTAATGGTCGATCACTTCTTGCAGCCGCGTCGTGCTCAGCACCTGCTGCGAGATGGTCTGCAAGCGGTCCGTCAGAAGCTCCTTAATTGCGGGAGTGACGTACTGATCGGAGACCATTTGCGGGTCGACAAGAATGGTGGTGGTGGCCTGATATTGATCGGGCAGCAGCGCAATCACCACGATCAACGCCAGAGTCAGCCAAAGCGTGGTCAAGAAAATCCACCACCCGCTCCGGCGAACACTCTGCCAGTATTCCTTCATTACCTCGATCGGCTGGTCCATCGTGTCAGTGCTCATGTGATTCCGTAACTCCCTTTATTGAATTGCTCGTCTTCGATATTGTTCCGTTCTTTCCTGCCTCTACTTCGAAAGTCCCTTCGGCGGTGGCTGCCAGTTCAAGGAAACCAACGCCTGGCTACGGTTCTGGACCGCTGCCGTTGGCGCGATGCCAAATGTCTGATAATAATAGTGATAGGAACCTGATAGCATCAAGCTAGGCGTTAAATTCCACTCCGCCGTGGGACCCGCAAATAAACCGTGGCCGTTGCCCAGGGGATTGCTGGCCGATTGGCTCAAATTCATGTATCCGCCATCCGCTCGCAACCGGAAGTGCGCCGTAATCCCGCGTACGCCGCCCACAGTGACGTTGTCCTGAGTTTGCCCCGTCGGCAGCAGCACCGCGGCGTAAACCTGATGCGTGTAGGTCGTATACAACTCCGAGCGCCCGCGAAATTGATAAACCAGCGAACCAGAGGCGTTATAGCCTAGCTGGGGGGTACAGCCAGCGGATCCAAACGTCGGACCTGCGCCGCCGCTGATGGTTAACCGCTCCGTGGGCTTTACCACCAGGCTGCCCCCGGTATTCGCATATGTACAGCTGGATTTGTCCAGGTTGTGGCCCGTGGTTTCGTATGCGCCAACGCTTAATTTCCGGCTCAGCTCGCGTTGATAAGAAAGATGCAACGACACCAGGTTAAAATGCCCAAGGCTGGCCGAACTGATGAAGTAAAACGTATGCGCCACGGCGATGCTAAAGCTCTGGGTGGCGCTCGGATGCCAATGAAGTCCAGCAGAATCATCAATGTACGAAACTGGCTGGTTATTCAGCACGAATGCCGAGTTATTCCCCGACGCCACTGCTACGTCCTGCACGCTTCCGAAGCTTAAGCCGCCCAGCAGCCGCAATTGGTCCAATCCATAATGGCCTGACGCACTCACGTCCCACCCGATTCCGCGGTTGAATTCGCCTCCCGCCGTGATCGTCGCCTGGTGGTAGGCCTGAATCCCGTTGTTTCCGTTCTTCAAGTCCGTAACCGTCGCTGAATATTGCACCATGTAGTAGGAGCGCGCTGTGTTCCCAATCAATCCAACCATGGGAATCCAACCAGAAAGCGCGCCGCCCGTCCCACCGCTGCCCAGGTTTGTATCGTAGGTGCCGGTAAAGGACGACCCGTAAAGCAGCTGCAGCCGCGGACCCGATCCCAATCCAAACAATCGATCGCTTCCGATAATTGGTGCATAGGCGATTGGCGCGGGATTCGGCATTGGTTCGTCCGTCACCGCCGCTGCCGTCACATTCGCGTCCACTCTCGCATCCGTGGCAACCGCGGACGCATTCGCATCCTTTTTCGCACCGGCATCCTGCTTCGACCCGGAACTCTGTGGCTGGTCCTGTGCCTGCGCCGTCTGGGTGCCCATGCCCACAACGGCCGCCAGGCCCGCTGCTAACAGGAAATTTCGAATGGATCGTGTCTTCATCATCGGCCTCATGGAACTACGACTGTATCCCCCGTGCGCAGCTCGATGTTTTGGTCGCCATTTTTCCCGTGGATCACGCTGGTGTAGTCGAATGCGTAGCGCACCTGGTGGCCGTCCACATTGCGCATAACGAAAATGGCCTTCTTATTGGCGTAAGCAGTAAAGCCGCCCGCGCGCGCGATCAGTTGCAACACGGTAATCGGAGTCAGCAGCGGATATTCTCCGGCGCGGTTCACTTCTCCCGTCACATACACGGTCTTGCTGTGAATTTCCGCCACCGTCACGGTCACCTGGGGCGCCACCAAATAAGCTTTCAATTTGTCCGTCAACAATTGCTGAATCTGGAACGGCGTCATCCCCGCAACTTTCATTTCGTTGACCAGCGGCAGCGCGACCTTTCCATCCGGCCGAACCACCACGCGCTGCGTCAACTCGGGCTCTTTCCAGACGCTCATTTCCAGGATGTCGGCTTCACCAACCGTGTATTCGTTCGGATTGATTGCCGGCGCCGCGATAGCTGCTGCGCGCCAATCATCCGGCACGGGCACCGCGGATTTATAGTTCTGCGCGTGAGGGGCTGGCTTGCCCTTCGCGTCTTGGGCCCGTACCGAGGGGCTGGCTGCGGCAAAGAATCCAACTGTCACCACCACCATCAGAAGTTCGATTCTGCGCTTCATAAGCTCCCTATTTCTCCTGTCGTTCGAATCGCCTGGGACCGCTTAACCCACACTTTGCAGATGGTGGGAAAGTCTCGTCAGTATTTAAGCAAGCAGGGTGCCAAATGCACAGTCCTGGGACTATTTAAGTTCCTTTGATTCTTCGGGTTATACCTAGGTCATTTTTTGTTACTTTCCACGGAGGGAAAAGTGAAATCCTTTTCCCTTCCGCGGAAAAACCATTTCCGTCAGGCAAAACTATGGCCGATAACATGTATATTCTATGGAAGTTGCTACTTTAGTTACTTCGCGCCCCGGCGGAGCAACATCACTTTCGCGGTTTCGAAAATGATCGCGGAATCCAGCGTAATCGACAGATTTTTGATGTAGAAGAGATCCAGTTCCAGCTTCGCTTTTGCGTCTTCCACGGTGGAACCGTAGGGATACTTGATTTGCGCCCAGCCCGTCACTCCAGGGCGAACCGCATGGCGCTGCCCGAAGTATGGAATTTGCTTTTCCAGCATCTCGCAGAAGTGCGGCCGCTCCGGTCTGGGACCTACCAGGCTCATCTCGCCGCGCAACACGTTGATCAGTTGCGGCAGCTCATCCAGCCGGCAATTGCGAATAAATTTACCCACTTTCGTGATTCGCGCATCACCCGCCACCGCCCACTTGGGCCCATCCTTTTCGGCGTTCTGTACCATCGACCGGAATTTCAATACATCAAACGGCCTTCCGGCCAAACCCACTCGTGTCTGCCGGAACAAAACCGGAGAGCCGGATTCCAGCCACACCGCTATGGCCGTCGCCGCCATCACAGGCATCGCCAGTATCAATAAAACCGAAGAAACGAATAAATCGACGAATCGTTTCAGCGCCAATAAGGATGCCGATTTGCGGAAGCCGTCGGATAGAATCAGCCAGCTCGGCGTGAGCCGTTCCAGCAGAATCCGTCCGGTGACGCCTTCATAGCAGGAATGCGCGTCTTCCACGCGAATGCCGGCGAACTTCAATTGCAAGAGCTGCGGCGCGGGCGTCATTCCGCGGCGTTCTTTCAATGAAAGAACCACGCGATCGATTTTTTCGCGGTCCACGATTTTTTCCACTTCGGAAACGGCGCCGATAATGCCTGGATTTACCAGCGATTTGCCGATGTTTTCGCCGTGTTCGTCCAGAAAACCCACAATTTTCATGTGCAATTCGGGGCGCGTCAGCACTTCGCGCACCAGTTCGATTCCCGCCGGCCCCGTGCCAAGAATCAGCACGCGTTCCGGACCGCGAAAGAACAAGCCGGTTTCATCCAGCAAAGTCCGCCATCCAAGCGTCGCTCCCAAAATCATCGGAGCGGCAAGCGCCGCGATGCCTCGTCCCAAACTCAGATTCGGTTCCACGTAGTAGAGCAGCGCCAGCGAAACACAGGCCACGCCCAGCGCTTGCAAAAGTCGAATCACCACAAGATTGCGCCGGTTCAATACTTCCGTGCTGTAAAGGTCGTTGTAATAAAGAGAGATTTCGCAAACCAGCACCACAATCCCGAACCGCCAAAAAGTTTCGCTGGCATGCAGAGTGGGACGGACCATTCCACCGTTATAAAAGCGAAGAACAGTTGCAGCCAGCAGGCCACCCACGATCAGGAGGACATCCGACCCGATCATCAAGAGCGTCTTGGGTGGTACTCTCTGTCCACCGATTCTCAGCATGTAATTGGCAACCCCTGTGGCAAAAGCCTTGTCCCGGTCGAAACGGCTACCGATTCGGCCGCACGACCCGGTAGCTTCTACTTATGCAAACTTGTGACCATGCTCGTCCCGCAATACACTATTTATTTTCAATCACTTAGAGATTTGGACTGAAGATCTTCGGACGGCGGATGAAAACGTTTTCACCGCTGGGATAAATATGTTCCCTCTTGGTTCTAGTACTTTTTGGCGTATCTGTAGGTTTGCCTAAAGCCTTGCCGCTCTACTGTTAACGCGAATTCGATGCTATTCGGCCGTGGAGCTTTTGGGGGACTCCCCGCTGACCGCCGGCTTGCGCGGTGTGCGTTTGGGAGGCAATCCTGCCTGGCGGATCTTGTAGAGCAGAGCTCGGTAGCTGATTTTCAATACTTCAGCCGTCTTGCGCCGATTCCAATGGTTGGCCTGCAACACGCGAAGGATCAGCGTGCGCTCCATGTCTCGAATGGTTTGCTTGGCAATCGATTTCAGTGGAATCGAACCGTCTTCTCTGACCTCAAAATTGATGGGAGCCGGCTTGCGCTCGAATAGTTCGTTCCGGAACGCTTCTTCGGAGCCAAGAATCACGTAACGAGCCACCGCATTTTCCAGTTCGCGAGTATTTCCGGGCCAATCTTTTCTCTGGAACATGTCAATCACTTCCCGCGAAAAGTGGGGCGCCTGCCGCTGAAATCGCTGATTGAAATGAAGCAGAAAGTAGTTGATCAACACGGGGATATCTTCCCGGCGTTCGCGGAGCGGCGGCATCTGGATATTGATCACGTTGATTCGGTAAAACAAATCCTGCCGGAACGTTCCGCCGGCGATTTCTTTTTCGATTTGGCGGTTGGTGGCGCAGATCACGCGCGCTTCCACGCGTTTATCTTCCTGGTCGCCGATGCGGCAAAACTGCCCGTCCTGCAGCAATTGCAGCAGCTTGGCCTGCAGGCCGAAATCCATTTCCGCGATTTCGTCCAGGAACAAAGTTCCGCGATGGGCCATCTCCACTCGCCCGGGCTTGTTGGCATGAGCGCCGGTGAATGCGCCTTTTTGAAATCCAAATAATTCGCTTTCCAGCAAAGTGCCTGGGATCGCCGCGCAATTCACTTTGACGAACGGTCCGGTCCCGCAGGCGGAATTGCGATGAACTAACCGCGCCAGAATCTCCTTGCCCGTGCCGCTTTCTCCTTGAATCAATACCGGGACATTCGTGCCCGACACTTTCTCCACCTTCTGCCGGATTGTTCGCATCGCTTCCGAACAACCGAATACCACATCGTCGGGCGGCAATTCGTTCATTCGACCTGGTGAGAAGCCACTGGAGACTGCATTCATGGTTTGTGTGTTTTTTCCCTTAAGCCAAACTCTGGCTCAGATAAAAACTCCATCCGTTCCTTCTCGATTCGAAGCAGGCCTGTGATCGAAGACACCCAAGTTGCAGCTATGTACTGTGCACTCGGACGCCCAAAGTCCCGTTTTAGGGCTTGGTAGCCTGTTTTGGACCTCCTTCACGCCCCGCGAATCTATAACGCCTGCACCATCTGTAGCTTGCCGATCCAATGGAGCAAGACTTGTGAGTACTAAAACTTTTTATCAAAATGACGCTTTTTGCGCACATTGAATGAAAATCATTTCACATGTGGGAATCGACTTTTCCACTACCCGGCTCAACGCCTAAGTGCTGCTACAGGATGTGCCCACCCAAATCTCCGCATGCCACTTAACAGTTAAAATCAAATTAAGTAGCTGGTATTCCTTCACGATCCAAGGATGGGAAAAGTCCCGATTCGGGATAACTCCGTATCCGAATACTGATTTCCTTCTCTACGTCCCTGAGCAATCTCCTGTGGAAAAAAATGTTCCTTTGCTGGCGCTGCCGCTCTCTCTGGGCTGCCTGAGCCATTCGAGCCGCCGTCGCAACCTCGAAGCACCGCTGGCAACTTCATAGAAATACAGTCAAAATGAGCCGGCTGTAAATTCCCCGCACAGAGCATGGCCGTTTCCACACACGTTCCGGATATGCCGCTATGGCATTTTCGCTTTGAGGGCTAGTCTGTGCCTGAACGGGGCACATGATTACCAAAAAGAAAGAACGGCGGTATCCGCGAGTCGGCTTGCCTAAAGGAGTGCTGGTCGCCTGGCAATCAGGGGGCGATCGAATCGTCTCGAAAATCGAAACACTGGGGCTGGGAGGGTTATTCATTCAAACTCCGAATCCGCCCCAGGTGGGTGTGATCTTGAAATTATTTTTTCAATTGCCCGGTGGCGACGTGCGCGCGCGCGCCGTAGTCCGCAACTGCGAGAAAGGCGCCGGAATGGGAGTGGAATTTACGGGAATGGGTTATGAGGCTCGAGCGCGCCTGGTGCAAGTCCTCAATCGGTTGCTCGAATAAACGGCTGAACTCCGCCGCCCGGAAATTTTCTGGATCGTTATCGCTTCGGAAAAATAATATCTTCCAGCAGGTCCGCGCGAGCTTTATGATCCGAGGAAATCACCGTGAGTAAGTCGCTTACCGAAATCGCGCCGTGGTATCGTCCTTTTTCGTCCACCACCAGCAAGTGATAAATGCTGTGCTGCTCCATGAGCCGCAAACAGGCATCCAAGGGCGTCTCCGGCGGAACGGTAACCAGATTCCCGGTCATCACTTCCGTCACCTTCATCCACGCCGGACATCGATTCTCAGCGGCCACCTTGTCGGAAATGTCGCTTTGCGAAACCACTCCCACCAGCTTCCCTTCCTTATTGCAGATGCCGGCAGCGCGAATTTTCTTATCGCGTAAATAGCGGGCCGCCTCGTGGACGGTGGCTTCGTCGCTCAGCGAATAAATCTCTTTGCGGGATGCAATCAGGTCCGCTACATTCATCGGACCCTCCTCGAACTGAAGATGAATTCATGGTAGGACGACCCAGCCAGGCGCGCAAGGCATTCTTCTTGTGCAACCGCTCGCCAGTGCAATCGATCTGCGCCCACAGTTCACCCCGATGTGTGTTATTGCATCCCGATGCCTTATATCGCGGACGTTGATCGAGGCGTCTCTACGGATCCATAAGGGTTCGCCTTTCCTCGCCCATATATTACAGTAAAACAAAATAGACGCACGAATTCCATTGTCGTCCGGCGGCCTTCACGAATTTTTCAAGAGTTTGAAACCAAGAACACAACGGCTCACGTGGGCGAGCCGCCCATCCCCCGTATTCATCTTCCGATTAGACGGGCTCACCGCGGATGATATCGTATCGTTCGATAACGGCCGCGACCCCGATCGTTTCGTGGCCATCATCGCTTCTCTTTTCCACCCGAACCACTTTCCCGTGGGCGCGAACAAACACTTCCGTGCCCCGCGTGATTTCGGCCGGTAGAGTCAAAGTAAAATCAAGTTCTGTCCCGGGAAAGAGTTCTTTACTAACGGTAAAATAAACCCCCCGGGTGGATATGTCTCGTGTCTGACCTGTGTGCGATGCGGGTTCCCGATTCAATGGAATCCGAACATGGACAGGAAGAGACAAGTCGTAACGGCGAGCTGTGCGACGCTCCGTCATCCCCGCTGCTCCTAGACAAAATTAGGCTGAATTCCCCCACTCTAAATGCAGCAATCGCTATACCAAACGCTTCGGAAAGAATAACGATCTTCTCAAAAACTGATTTTCCGCCCGTGGGTACGCCCATGTTCGATCTTCATTCTTATAGCCCCCGCAACTCCTTTCACCACAGCGAGTAGCGATTATCGCCGAATTCCGTCGCAGATGCAGAATTATTTATTTGAAGCAGGCAAATGGAAATGGCCATGCGCTTGTGGATATCCCGGTCAGCAAGCAGTCCGCCAACATGGTCATATGAACAAGCGTTGTGCCTTGAATGTGAAAGTTATTGCAGTGGTATAGGACCGCACGAGGAAGTGATTTTTCCTAATCCAGCGACGGAATCGAATGTCAGCCGGCGCGTTCGCTCGCTAAAAAAACTATGTTTGCTCTTGTTCGACGAAAGGAAAATTGCAAATTGGTTTGGCATGGAAATGGAAGCAGGCTCGAAAAAAAGAGAGGCGGCAATTCGCCGCCTCCCGAAAAGTTGCAACTGGCCGCGCTAATTGTCGTTCGTAACCGGCGCCGGCACCTCCGCCGCGCGAGCGTTGCGCGCCGCCCGCCCCGGGTCCAGGTTGAACTGCCGCATTTTATAAAGCAATGCTTTGTAACTAATGCCCAGCATGCGCGCGGCATCTTTCCGGCACCAATTTGTTTTCTCCAGCGCGTCAGCGATCGCTTCCATTTCCGCTTCATCTTTCAAGCCGCGCACCAGAGCTTTCAAGCCGCCTTGTTCGCGCGTGGGCGTCACTTGTTCTTCGGTATGCCGCGGAGTAAGACGCTGCTGCGTGGCGGCCATTTCCAGCAATTCGCGGAAACTGCCTTCGTCATCTTCCAGAATCACGTAGCGCTTGACGAAATTTTCCAGCTCGCGCAAATTGCCCGGCCACGGATAGCGCAGCGCGGCTTCCAGCAAGTGCGTCGAAGGATCGGGCGCCGTCTTCTGGAATTTCTCGCTGTACTTCACCAGGAAATGCCGGAAGAGCAGGGGGATTTCTCCGGTGCGCTCGCGCAGCGGCGGAATATGAATCGAGAGCACATTCAACCGGTAATAGAGGTCTTCGCGGAAGCGGCCGGAACGCATGGCGTCCTGCACATTCATGTTGGTGGCGGCCAGCACGCGCACGTCCGTCGAAATCACGGATCGCCCGCCCAGCCGCGAATACTGGTTGTCCTGCAGCACGTGCAGCAATTTGGCCTGCAAATGAGGGCTCATTTCCGCGATTTCGTCGAGGAAAATTGTGCCTTTGTTCGCCAGTTCGAATTTTCCGGGCTTGGCGCGAACCGCGCCGGTGAATGCGCCCTGGTCGTAGCCGAAAAGTTCCGATTCCAGCAATTCACCGGGCAGCGCCGCGCAGTTTACCTTGACGAAGGGCTGCTGCCGCCGGGTGGAACGCAGATGAATCATCCGCGCCACCACTTCCTTGCCCACTCCGCTTTCGCCGCTGATAAATACCGGCACATCCACCGGAGCGATCTGCAGAATTTGCTGGCGAATTTTCAGCATCTGCGGGCTGGCGGCCAAAAACGAAAGATCCTCGGTCAATTGTTCGCAATATTCGCGCAGAGCTTTATTTTCCGCGCTCAATTCTTTTTTCTGCCGGCACTTCAGCAAGGTGGCTTCCAGTTCGGGCTTTTCGAATGGCTTGGTCAGATAATCCTGCGCGCCCAGCCGAATCGCCTCCACCACTGTGCCCACTTCATTCGAACAGGAAAGCATCACGATGTTGAGCGTGCGATCCGATTGCAACAGCCGTTGCAGTGTTTCCAGGCCATCCATTTCTGGCATCAGCACATCCAGAATGATGAAATCCGGCCGGTCGCCGCTGGTCACTCGCTCGAGCGCTTCTTTTCCACTGGACACCGCCGAAACTTCAAAGCCATCCACTTCCAGCAGGGTCTGCAGGTATTTGCGGATACTCGGTTCGTCGTCCACCACCAGGATCTTTTCTTTCAGCGCCATTTATTTCCTTCCTCGGTTTCTAATTTCGCTCGATCTTATTAATTCCCGCTCACTCCAGGTTCGTGGGTAGCAGCAATTTAAAAGTGCTGCCGCGTCCCGGCTCGCTATCCACCCAGATCTTTCCCCGGTGCGCCTGAATCAATCGCTTGGTAATCGCCAGCCCCAATCCCATTCCGGAAGTCGAGGGATCGACGCGGACAAACTCCTCAAAAATTTCCTGGTGATATTCCACCGCGATGCCCACTCCCGTGTCGGAAACAGACACCAGCACGCTGTTGGTCTGCAGCTCGCGGCTGCGGCGGCGCTCGGCGTTTGGAGCAGCTTCTGTAATCCGCCGTTCCCAGAAGTAGGGAGCGGCGCGCAACGTGACGCTTCCGCCCGCCGGCGTGTGTTTTAGCGCGTTATCGATCAGGTTGGCCACGCATTGCTGAATTTTTGGATAATCAAATTTGAAGATCGGCAGTTCGGGTGAAATCTGTATTTCCAGCCGCACCTTCGCTCGTTGGAACGGGTCCTGCCAGCGGCAGACCAAGTCCTGCACGCAATCGCGCAGATCGTTATCGCGCATCTGCAGCACCAGTTTCCCGCTCTCCAGCGCCGAATAATTCAGGAACATGGAAACCAATCGCACCAGCCGGTCGCAACTTTCCTTGGACTCCTCCAGAATTTCCCGTTGCTTTTCGTTCAGCTTTCCCAGCGAACCGGTCAGCAGCAGGTCGTAATAACCTTTCATCACAGCGAGCGGCGTTTTCAATTCGTGGGCCGCCGAAGCCAGAAACACGGTTTTCTGCCGGTTCACTTCCTGCAGCCGCAGATATGCCGCCAGCAGGTTGCGGTAGGTGATCTCCCGTTCCTGCATCAATTCCTGGACGGTCTGCCGCATCTCTGCTTCATCGGAGGGACTATCTACTGGCGCTGCTTCCACATAGGCCACCAGCCAGTCCGGCTCCGGCAGCCACCGGATTCGCGCCCGGCAGTCTCCTTCCGGACACTTGATCAGCAAATTCAACTCTTGTTCGCCACGCTCCAATTGCCCCATCACTTCCTGCGCATTCACATGCAGTAAATCCTTGAAAAGATTGAGCGTGCCGGATGCCGAGGTGTGGTCCGTGGAGAGTTGGTCTTGGGCGTGCAGATTGGCGAAGATCACCTGTCCAGTGCGATCCGCGACAAGAAGAGGGCGGTCCAGCGCGTCCAGCAAGCTGGCCATTAAGTGGAAAACGCCCGCACTAGTAGCCTTTTGCTCGATGGTAGAGCTTTTGTCCAAAACGGTTTCTCCCGTAGCCAAGCCGGAACTTTGCCTTATAATTTGAAGGTAAAGGTTTTCTCTTGTGGGGGACGAACCGAAACCGATAGTCGCAAAGGGAAAAGCAAGTGTCAATGGACCATGAGTCCTATTTTGCACATATGTTGAAAACCTAGGGAGCGAATCGCATAGTAACGCATCGGAACCCAATTTCATTCCTTTTGGCTGAATGGCCGTAAACTGCTTTGAACCATCATCTTGGAAGTCTGTCAAAAGGAAGCTGTGGGTTAGCATCAAAAGTGCCTATGTATCTACGTACTAGTGCACCGGTACCAGCGCAGGGAAAACTTTTTCCCGCACGGAAGGATGTGATCGGTATGAGTTCTTATCCAGAGGAGCGGCGCCGCTCTCCCAGGCTTCATTTACAAGTACCTATGTTCATCCGCGGCACAGACAGCTATGGCGAAGATTTCCTCGATCTTTCCAAAACTCTCGACATCAGCTCCGGCGGAGCATTCCTGGCCAGTTCTCGTTCCATCCAGCCCAACGAATTGCTGTCGCTCACAATTCCCGCGCCACCTCCTTCTTCCGCCGGAATGATCCCTGCCGCCATGGCTCCCATTCAGGCGCGCGTCCGTCGCTTGCAGGCAGCCGGAGATATGACGCTGGTAGGTGTCGAATTCCTCAAGCCGCTCGACTAACCGCGCCTGTTCTGTCTCCACTATTGGTTTGGACGGGTTCTCGCATTTGTGGATCCCCGTCACTTTCGCCCATTTTGTGCGTTTTCTTGCACCTCGATGCCTATGACCGGGGCATCCCAACGATTTCGGTCGCGAAAGGCGGCACGGCCCACCAGTTCCTGCCTCTGATCTGTCTGCATTTAGTTGCATTTCTACGGAGCGAAAGAGCACGCCAGTTCTCTTTTCGTACCCATCTTAGAATGACGTTCCAAAGCCAGCTATGCGGCCCCGTAAGTGTTTAAGAAACAATGGTTACTGCCTTGGACAATATTCGTTTTCCATCCTAATTGGCCTTCGCCTTGCACTCACACTTACGCCCTGCATGTATCTCTCTAAGCTAAAGCTTAGAATGGGATAACAACTGATGCCCCAGCCCGGCGATTTGCCTAAACAGCAATCCAGAGCGGAAGACTCGTTTCTTGATTTGTTGGTCGAAACGCTCGAAACGGTCGAGAAGCCCGCGCGCGCCCAATTCCTGCAACGTTTTTTCAAAACGATGGCCCAATTGGAATTGGATGACGAGCAAGCGCTGCTTTATTGGGATCAGATTCTGCTGCGCCGCCAGGAACTTTCCGAAAGCCTGGGCAAGCGCATTTCCATGCGCACCGCGATGGTGGATGTTCTGGCATCCTCGGACTACCTGCGCGTTCCCATTCTGATGGAGTTCGGCGAACTAAAAAAATTGCAGAACAACGCCTCCACCGATCCCCTCACCGGCCTCTACAATCGCCGCCTCTTCGAGGAATATTGCGAAAAAGAATTGAATCGCGCGCGCCGCTATGGCCAGCATCTGGCGCTGGCGATTCTGGATTTGCACGAATTCAAGGATGTAAATGATCGCTACGGCCACATGCAAGGCGATCAAATTCTTCAAACCGCCGCCACCACTCTGCGAAAAACGTTGCGCGCGTCCGATTTTGCGTTTCGCTATGGCGGAGATGAATTCGCCCTGCTATTGCCGCAAGCCGATCCCGAACAGGCTGCCACTCTTTGCCGCCGTATTCGCGCCGCCTACGAAGCAGCGGTAAAATCGTTGAACCTCGATATTCCGATTTCGTTGGATTTCGGCATTTCCGTTCACCCGCAGGACGGCGAGCAAAAAGAAACCCTGCTAAAGCTGGCGGACGAGCGGCTCTATCATCAAAAGAAGTCCTCTCGATCGCACTCCCGAGCGGCTGAGCTTGAAAGGCCCCCCACCCCCCGGGAAGCGGCTTCCCAGCGCACCTCGCCTGACGCTCCGGAAATTCCGGGACCGCGCGAGCCGGTCATCCCCCGCGAAAAAATTGCACCCGAGGAAAAAGCCGCGCCACGTGAAATTCCCGTTCCGCGCGTCACACCCCCACCGCGTGAAGATTTTGTTCCGCGCGAAGTTCCCATCCACCACGAGACGCCCTCACCGTTCGGCGTTCCGGCAAAAGCACGGGAAGCAGAGCCCGCGTCCTCTCCCACGTTCACGCCCGCCCGGCAACCAGGCGCCCGCGAGCAGCGTAAATGGGAACGCGTTTCGCTGGCCGGCACGCGCGCTTACGCCACCCTAGGCGAAGGCGCGGGAAATAGTGCGCAAGTAATCGACCTGAGCTACGGCGGCGTAGCCATCCAAGTCGACAATCCCGACGACCTTCCAAACCAATTCCATGCCATCCTCCACGTCCCCATCCTGCCCCCAGTCCGCGTAAGCCTCCGAAAAGTCTACGTCCTAAAAACCGAAACCCAGCACTCCCGAATCGGCTGCGCCTTCGTCTCCTAATCCCTTTAGAAACTTGACCTTTTTCCCCGTAGGCCCGGATGATTCGTGCCGCGATTTTTAGCTTGCCTGTGGTCCCTCTGCCGGAGGGGCCCAAAACTTCAACATTCCTTCAGAATTCTCTTGACATATATATATCATGTGATATATATATGCTATGACTGAGATCGAATCTCAAAGGTTTCTTCCTCTCAAGACGCAGTGGTTCCACATCATGCTCTCGCTTGCGGGTGGGGAGCAGCACGGCTACGGAATCATGCAGGAGGTGCTGAATCGCACTGCCGGGAAAGTGCGGCTGTGGCCGGCGACGCTGTATGGATCGATCAAGCGGCTGATCGAAGCGGAACTGATCGAGGAATCCGACGAACGGCCCGCGCCGGAATTGGACGACGCGCGACGCCGCTATTACCGGCTGACGGCCCTCGGCAGGCGAGTGCTGGACGCGGAATGCGAGCGCCTGCAGGAATTGGTCCGCGCGATTCGGGTGAAGCAAGCCATGGTGACGGAATGAATTTCGCATTGCGGATCTACCGGCGGCTGGCGGAAGCTTTTCCGCACGAATTCAAACTGGTTTATGGGCCGAGGTGATGCAACTCGGGGAGGACGTCGTGGAAGAGATTGCCAAGCAGGCACGGAGTGGCCGGGCTGATCCGGCTGATCGCGGACATCGCGATTCGCGTGCCGATGGAATACCTGAGCGAGATGCGCCGCGATATGCGCTATGCGGTGCGAGCGCTGATCAAGTCGCCCGGATTCGCGCTGGTCGGCATCATTTCGATGGGACTGGGCATCGGGCTGACGACATACGTGTTCAGCACGAAGTGGGCGCGGATGTTTCGCGAGCTTGCCGGCAGCGGCGAATGCCGAAGAGCTGGTGATGCCGGAGAACCGGTGTCGTATTACTACATCGAGCAATATCGCGCTCAAAAGAGCCTGTTCGCGGGCGTCGCCGCATTTCAGAACGGCGTCCCGTTCAATGTCACGTTCCAAGGCAATGTGAATGCGAAACCGGAGCGCGTCTTCGGACAGCTCGTATCGCCCGATTATTTTTCGGTGCTCGGAGTCAAGCCGCAGCGTGGGACGAGTGCTCAGCCCCGAGATGGACAAGCCCGGCGACGCGCCCGGTGGTGGTGATCACCGATCGTTTCTGGCGCAATCGGCTCAACTCCTCGCCCGATGCGCTGGGACAAACGCTGCGCCTGAACGGGCAAACCGCGACCATCGTGGGAATCACGCCGAAGGATTTCAAAGGCGCGCTGCCCTGAATCCGTCTGAGCTATTCGTGCCGGTCGACGGTGCCGGCCGCGCTCGCGCCGGAACTCGCGAACGACGTGCTGCATCAACGCAACGCGAAGGCGTTCCTGGCGTTGATGCGCCTGGCGCCCGGCGTCACGATTGAATCCGCCGAAGCCGGTCTCGACGCGATCACGCGCCGTCTCGACGAGCAGGATCCTTCGAATCCGGCGCGGGCCGACAAAGCCAGACGCGTGACTTTGCTCGCCGGCGGCACCATGGTGCCGATTCCCGCGCGAATTGAAGCCCGTGGTGGTGGGATTCTTTGCCGTGCTGATCGGCCTGATCATGACCATTGCGTGCATGAATCTGGCGAACATGCTGCTGGCGCGCGGCGCCGAATCGCCGAAAGGAGTTGGCGATTCGCCTGGCGGTGGGGGCCAGCCGTTTTCGGCTGATCCGGCAGATGATGAGCGAAGGCATTTTGCTGGCAATGCTGGGCGGCATCGCCGGATTCGCGCTCGCGTACTGGTCTTTCGGTGCTGAACTCGCAACTTCAACCTGCCGCATGGGCGTGCCGAAGGATAATCGATTTCGGTCTGGATTGGCGCGCGGTCGTGTTCACGTTCGCCCTCGCGCTGCGTATGCGGCATCGGATTCAGCCTGGCGCCCGCCCTGCAAGCGACGAAAGCCGACGTGGCGCCGGCGCTGAAAGAGGGCGCGGCGATCCAGTTGCCGGGCTACCGGCGCTTCGGGCTGCGCAACTTGCTGGTGGTGGCCCAGGTTGCGGGATCGCTGATGCTGCTGCTGATCACCGGGTTCCTGGTGATGGGAATCACCAAGAGTCAACAGCATCCAAACCAAATTCGATCGCGAACACGATGTATCTTCTGTCCATCGATCCCGTGCGCGATGGCTACTCGCCCGAAAAAGCGCAAGCTCTGTTCGAGAAGCTTCCCGAGCGGCTCAAAGATGTCGGCCCGGTGCGCAGCGTCGCCTTGGCGGCGCAACCGCCCTTTTACAATCGAAGACGACGATTATGGAACCACCCAACTGACCGCGGATGACGCGGGACGATTCCTCGGGCGTGCAGCAGTCCGTGGTCAAGGAAACCGTGGGCGCGGGCTATTTCGCCATCCTCAGCGAGCCGATGCTGGCCGGCCGGGAGTTCGACGAGCGCGATCAACGGAGTCCGGCGGACGCATCGAAAACGACTGCATTGCCGGTAGTGCTGAATGAAACGCGCCGCGCGCAGACTTTTTGGAAATGGAGATGCGATCGGCAAGCGCGTTCGTGAAGACAAGCAGTCCTATGAAGTGGTCGGCGTGGTCCGCGATTTGAAGAACGGAATCCGGACGATCAGCCAATCCGTGGTTTATCTGCCGCTGACGCGGCGCGATTTTGCGCGCCCGCCAGCCGGTGGCATCACCATTCATGGTGCGCTCGGATGCGGGAGCGGATGCGCTGAGCGCCGTTCGGAGCGAGATCGCTTCGATCGATCCGAATCTGGCTGTCTTCAATGTCCGAACGCTGGGCGATTACCTGGAGCTCAGCCGGTCCTCCATGCGGTTCGCTGCGCAATACCTACGGCGGAATCGGAGTGTTCGGCTTGGTATTGGCCGCTATCGGGCTGGCCGGAGTCACGGCCTACGCGGTTGCGCGAAGGCGCAAGGAGATTGGAATTCGCATGGCGCTGGGCGCAAGCAAGGCCCAGGTGCTGCGGCTGGTGCTGCGCGAAGGCACGGCGCTGGTAAGCGTCGGAACGGTTCTGGGGTTTCTGGGCGCGATCGCGTTGGCAAAAGTACTTTCCGCGCTGGCCAGCATTTTTGTGGAGGCGCTTCAGGTGGGAACGGACGATCCGCGCTTGCTCGTCGGCGCACCCTTGCTGCTGGCAGCGTTGCGATGCTCGCCTGTTACATTCCGGCGCGCAGGTCGGCGAAGATCGATCCGCTGCAGGCTCTCCGCGAGGAGTGAGGTGGAGAATGCTCCCCGGTTCCTCTCTGCCGACGCACCTGTTGCTCCAACAGTCTTGGTCCGGTGCCCGGTAAACCTCCAGATTGATTAGGTTTTTAGGGGGTCGGAGCTTCAGAGTCTCTGTGGTAACTCGGTTCTGGCTGTCGTTATTTCTGTGCGCATTCAGCCATGTAGTTGAAACTTGAAGATACCACCCTGAAGGGTGGCGCTACACGATCTCGCCTATTCGGCGTTGCCACACAGACTCTTCAGGAAGCTCCATGCAGAAAGGATTGTCACCACACGGCGGCAGGTCAAATTAGGACTTTACCGAAACACGGGTAGCATCCTAATTTGGCGTTGCGCCGACTCTTGGGGGGCCGGACTCCAGCTCGAGCATTAACAGGGGCTAAAGCCCGATTTTCTAGCGACCTCTGATGTCGGAGCTGAAGCTCCGACCCCCTAAAGTCCCGGACTAGCGGCAACTTAGGACAACGGCGAAACACGCCGCCATTTGGAAAAATCGGCGAATTCGCGTATCATTGGCAATTCGTTCGGACCTAGCGACGCGGCTGTGTGCCTCCCAATCGCTCTTCGCCGCGCAGACCGGCCCGAGAACTGGAGCAGCCCAATGAAAGAAGGAATTCATCCCGATTATCACGCCGTAACCGTCCACTGCGCTTGCGGAAGCACGTTCCAAACCCGCTCCACCCAAAAAGGCCAACTGGTCCGAGTGGAAATCTGCTCGAGCTGCCATCCCTTTTTCACCGGCAAGCAGAAATTGATCGACACCGCCGGCCGAGTCGAGCGCTTCCAAAAGAAATACGCCGACAAAGCCCCCAAGAAATAACTTCCAGCCGAAGCCTCTTGGCGAATCGCGCTTTTCCCGCTCAGGGAAAGGTGCGCCTTCTCCTGACCACGATCCGCTGCGCGGTGCGGCATTTCCGTCATTCCGAGCCCGCTCCTGCGGGAGAGGAATCCCGGGCAAGTCACAGATACTTGGGCGGAAGTGTTCTTCTTCACCGCCCATCCTGACGGGCCGGGCACCGCATCGCGAAATTAAGGGAGCGTATCGAGCTGCCCCGCTGCATTTGATTGGCGGCGTCCGAGCCGCGTTGTAGAATGCCGGTGCGCAATGTCATCACAATCATCCGCATCCACCGTGCCGCAACCGGATCAATCCGTGGAAACCGCCGCGCCGCGAGTCACGCTGCGCAATTCCTTCGCGCATCCTTACGACTCCGCCATCGCCGCCGCGCGAACCTGCTATTCCACGCGCATCATTGCGCCCGAAGAAATCACCGAAAAGCAGCGCATCAATATTGGCGCGGCCACTTTTTATGGCGGACACCACACCGTTTTCCAGCACGCCCATTTCGAATTCGGCCTCGAAAACATCAGCCGCCAATTCGTCTGGTCGTTTCTCCACGCGCATCCTTTCTATAATTCCGAACAGCAAAGCCAGCGCTACGTGCGGCTCGACAAAGCCCAGGCCTACGTGCCGCCCGAAAGCCCTCAGTTCGGCGCGGCAGAGCGAGCAATTTACGAACGCGCCGTAGCCCGCGCCTGGGATCACTATCGCGAACTGACCCAACTGCTGCGTCCCGGCGCGCGTGAAATCCTGGGAGACATCTGGCACCTCAGTGCCATGTCGCATCCCAAGCGCATTGATAAAGTGGATCGCCAGGCCGAAAAGCGCGCCATTGAAGTGGCTCGTTACGTTCTCCCCATCGCAGCCTTCACCACCATGGTGCATACCGTTTCCGGAATCGTGCTGCACCGTCTGCTATCGCATGCAGGCTGCTTCGGACACTCCCAGCGAAGCGCGCCAGGTGATCAGCCAGATGGTTGCGCGCGTCCGCGAAATCGATCCTCAATTCTTCGATCGCTTTGGCCCCGAGCCGATGGAAGAATTTCCCGAGTGGCACGCCGCGCCCGCCAATGGCGAAGCCTTCGCGCGCGAATTCGACCAGCGCCTCGCCGGGCGCACCTCGCTGCTGATTGATTCTTCTCCGCGCGCCACGGCCGTGACCGCCGAAGCCTATCGTGCCGTCATCGGCCTCACCCAGTCCGAATGCTCCGACGCCGAAGCAATCGACCGCCTGCTGAATCCGGCGCGAAATCCCTATCGCCTGGAAACGCTGAATATCGGAGTACACGCTCCGATGATGCGCGCGCTGCAGCACGCCACATTCACGTTCGCCAAAAAAATCAGCCACACCGCCGATTCCCAGGACCAGCGCCACCGCATGGTTCCCGGCTCGCGCCCATTGCTTACGCTGGCCGATACGCGCGAGCCCGACGCCATCATGCCCATGCTGATTGCCGGAAACCCGCGCGCCCGCGAAGTTTACGAACAAGCCATGCACGAAGCCTGGCGCGCCAAAAACGAATTGCTCGATCGCGGAGTTCCGCGCGAATTCGCTCTCTATCTGCTGCCGAATTCAAAATCGATTCGCCTGGTGGAATCCGGTTCGCTGCTTCATCTGCTCCATAAATGGACCATGCGCACCTGCTTCAACGCCCAAGAAGAAATTTACCAGGCCTCCATGGAAGAAGTGGAACAGGTCCGCGCCGCCCATCCCGAACTCGGCCGCTACATCGGCCCGCCCTGCTACCTTCGCGCTGGAATCGCCACTCCCATTTGCACCGAAGGCTCCCATTTCTGCGGCATCAAAGTTTGGCAGCAGTTTCCCTCAATTCAACGCCGAATATGACCCGACGCGGCAGCCTGATCTATTACCTGGCCGCCTGGATTTGCGGCTGCACCTTCATGAGCATCTGCATCTGGCTGAAAGATCTGTTCGGCGCGCCGTTGATGCAGGCTTATTCCATGCGCGGCGCAATCGGCCTGCTGCTTTTCAATTTCTACGCGCTGATTTTCGGAGCTCTCAGTTCGTTTCTCGGCGCTTTTCTTCTGCGCCGGATCGCCCGCGCCGCCAATTGGCGATTCGCCTGGCAATGGGCCCTGGCGGGAGCAATACTTTCTCCGGCTCTACTGGATTTGCTGGGCATTTGGGGCCGCTTCTCAATTGCTGCTCCGGATTCGCGCCACCGCTGGCTCCTGCTGCTCACGTACGGACCAACAACTGTCCTAGACGCCGGCATTTGGCTGGCAATCCCCGCAGGCGCCGCAACCGCCTTCGTCCTTTATCGCATCCACCGCGCCTTCGTGCTACTCGCGAACCCGCCCTAAATGTATGTAGGGGCCGGCTTTAGCCGCGCCCGCGGTTTTATGGTTGTTCCGCCTCGGCGCTCTCAGCGCCCTCTTCGGTAAATCCCTTTCCTGCCTTCCTGGAAACCCACCTTTGACACTGTCCGCAATTGCAGCTATTCTGATTTCATACCGAATTGCAATGTTCGCCGCATTCTATTAGCGACTTCCGCCCCACCCGGCTAACCGGGCGCTGAATCACCGCATTTTTCCAAACATCCCCTTTCATTTTGCCGTGTTCCGCGTGGGTGAATTGCCATGGCTAATTTAACGCTGTACCAAAAACTCGATCACATCGAATCGCGTTACGAGGAATTGACGCAACAACTCTCCTCGCCCGAAATCCAATCCGATTCCGCGCGCTTCCAGAAGCTCGCTCGCACCCATTCCGAACTCGCCGAAGTGGTGGGAAAATATCGCGAGTGGAAAGAAATCGAAAAGGGCCTGGCCGGCGTGAAGCAGATGCTGTTCGAAGCGGACGATGCGGAAATGAAGCAAATGGCCCACGACGAGGAACACATACTCGAAGACCGTAAAGTGAAAGTGGAACAGGACCTGAAATCTCTGCTGCTGCCGAAGGATCCCAACGACGAAAAAAACGTAATCGTGGAAATTCGCGCCGGCACCGGCGGCGACGAAGCTTCGCTCTTCGCCGGCGAATTATTCCGCATGTATTCGCGCTACGCTGAATCGCAAGGCTGGAAAGTGGAAGTGCTGGAAACCTCGGCTTCCTCGATCGGCGGAGTGAAAGAAATCATCGCCGCGATTCAGGGCAAAAAAGTTTATTCAAAACTGAAATACGAAAGCGGAGTTCACCGCGTGCAGCGAGTGCCGGCCACCGAGCAGCAAGGCCGCATCCACACGTCCGCTGCAACGGTGGCCGTGCTTCCCGAAGCCGATGACATTGATATCAAAATCGAAGCAAAAGACTTGCGCATCGATACATTTTGTTCTTCGGGTCCCGGCGGACAATCCGTGAACACCACCTATTCCGCGGTTCGCATCACGCACATTCCCACCGGGCTGGTGGTTTCGCAGCAGGACGAAAAATCGCAAATCAAAAATCGCGCCAAGGCCATGCGCGTGTTGCGCACCCGCCTGTACGAAATGGAGCAGGAAAAACAGCACCAGCTGATCGCCGCCGAACGCCGCGGCCAGATCAAAACCGGCGACCGCTCGGAAAAAATTCGCACCTACAATTTTCCGCAGAATCGCGTTTCCGACCATCGTATCGGCCTGACGCTGCACCAGCTAACCGAAGTAATGGAAGGCAGACTCGGCCCGCTGGTGGACGCGCTGGTAGCCCATTTCGAATCCGAGCGCCTGAAACAAGAACTAATCGAAGCCTGATTTCAGCAGGCCCGCTTTTTGTAGGGGCGCTGCTTGTGCGTTTTATGCACCCCGATTCTTCTATCAGGGCTGCGCTCGGCGAATTGATTTTCGTAGGGTTTTTAGGGGGTCGGAGCTTCAGAGTCTGTGTGGCAACGCCAAGTAGGGGTGATCGTGTAGCGCCACCCTTCAGGGTGGCATCTTTGCATTCAGTCACTTGGCAAAATGCAGCCAGCGCGGCAACAACCAAAACCGAGTTGCCACACAGACTCTTCAGCTCCGACATACACGAACTGAAAACTCAGGGGTTTTAACCCCTGAGGACGCCGAGCATTAGACTCACAAGCTAAAATCCACACTTTAGACTTCTCATGTCTACCGCCGATACGCGAAACCCAACAACCGTCCGCGCCGCCCTGAAAACTGCGATGGCTCAACTGCGCGAAGCAAACGTCCCATCACATACCCTGGCAGCCGAACTATTGCTGATGCACACGTTGCAACGCGACCGCGCCTGGCTTTACACCCACCCCGAAGAAATCCTATCCGCCGAAGATCTGAATCGATTTATGGCTTTGATAGCCCGCCGCGCCGCAGGCGAGCCGACTCAACACCTGACCGGCAAACAAGAATTCTGGGGCCTGGAATTCGAAGTCACTCGCGATGTCCTGATTCCACGCCCGGAAACCGAGCACGTAATCGAAGTAGCCCTCGAGCGCCTCGGCCAAAAAAGGCGCAGCCAACGATTGCGGATCGTCGATATCGGCACGGGCTCCGGCTGCGTCGCCATAGCCCTGGCCCACGAATTTCCGCACGCCGAAATTTTCGCCACCGATATTTCCGCCCCCGCGCTGGAAGTCGCCCGCCGCAACGCAACCCGCCACAGCGCTGCGAATCGAATCCAATTCATCGAATGCAATTTGTTAGATGCATTTCTAAGCGCATGGCCCGATTCCGCGGGCGCCCGCTTCGATTTAGTCGTCAGCAATCCTCCTTACATCAGCCGCCGCGATGCCGCCACACTCCCGCGCGAAGTCCGCGGCCACGAACCAGCAATCGCCCTCTTCCCCGGCGAAACCGGCACGGAACTCTACGACCCTCTGATCCGCCAAGCCGAAAAATTGATGGTCCCGGGCGGCATCCTGGTAATCGAATTAGGCTACGATTCTCTCGACCACGTCGGCCCCCTACTCAACGCCGCCCGCGGCTGGATCCGCGTAAGCGCCACCCAAGACCTGGCAGGCATCCCCAGAGTCATCGCTGCCGAGCGCGAAAAATCACCGCCAATCAAACTCTGAAGTGTAGGGGCCGGTTTCAGCCGCGCCCGATTCTCTTGAGACTACATCGTACGTGTCGAGCAAGTTATTCGTATCAATCCAACGGACTACCGCTTGTGGAGATCGTCTCGAGAAGCGCGAACTGCTGCGCCACCTAGGTGAAAATCCTGATCGAGCAGGTCAAGTGCCCGCCGATGTGCGAGTTCATAGCCTTCCTCTCCGCCTGCCAGAATCTCAATCTGCTGAGCAAGCAGATCGCTGATCGAGATAGATTGCCGCGCAGCCATCACCTTTGCTTTTTTGAGTGTTTCTCGGTTGAGCCGGATGGTCACGTTCCTCTTCCGACTCTTTTTCTGTACCCATTTGAAATCCAACCCTAGACATTAGTTTACGCGATGAGCAAGTTTCAGTTGGAATTAATTCGGCCCCCTGACGCCTGTCATTTGTTGATCTCAACTGATTTCGGTCTGCGACGTGCATCACATGGCCTCGCCCATGGCGGGGCACGTGAAGACAGTTGAAAGGAACCTAACATCCAACATAGTGAAAAGATGATCGGCTGTAGTTCGAAAAGTATTTCCGGACACTCTTTCCCACGTAGCGTTTGGACAGCTTTTTCTCTACCATGCCCTCAAATTCCCATTTCCCGCGTTTCGTGACATCCTCTCGTTTCCGTGTAACGTACTCCGAAAACCCGGCCGGTACCCAGCGATCGATCTGGTACACTTCTCGAACGATACCTTGGTAAACCGCCATGGCGAACTTGGCTTTGTATCTCCTCAGGCTGAGCGGCCAAATCCCACGCGTCGCCTCATAGAGTTCACGCGCATTCATGTTGCTGCGGTACAGTTCATTGATTCTGAATAGGATGAAAGCTTCTCTAATCTTCGCTGGTTTGGCACTCTCTCTCATAAGCAGTTCTCCCACAGAAACGCGACCAAAACCCATGGTGAATTTTCCTCCAACTAGATTGAGTAGAGGCGGACGTCCTAGCAAGGAAATTGCTAAGGCCTCGACAAGCGAGGCCATGGCATTAGAAATGCCATAGCAAAGGATGTCGATTTGAGGTTCCTGCCCCCTGGCGCGAATCGCCCTGATTCTCAGATTCTTTGCTTTCTCGTCCGTGTCTTTCAGATGGGCAAACGCTCGATTGCCTTTTCCTTTTCCAACATAGAAAGGTTTCCCGTTCGCAGGGTCTGAGTAAAGATAAACGTAGGACTTGAGGAGACGACTCAGCTCTGGCGGGAATCGGTTCGGCATTTGGGTTGCCTAATGCACGCTGATCGTAACCACCATGTTTATCTGGCTTGTAACATGCTACTTGGTTGATCACAAAGCTTTTCAAAGTGGAGTTCTATCCATTGCTGCATAAACCCTAAAATCGGGTGTAAGGTATTCCTCAGAAAACTGCCATGCCCAAGCTGGCCACCTTTCGCGCGAAGCACGATTCGCCAATCTCCGATAATCCGCCGCTTGTCTCCTCCATTCTGCACATCGACATGGACGCGTTCTTCGTCTCCGTCGAATTGCTGGCGCGGCCGGAATTGCGCGGCAAGCCGGTGGTCGTTGGCGGGCAGCCCGACCAGCGCGGCGTGGTTTCCGCTGCCAGCTATGAAGCGCGAAAGTTCGGCATTCAATCGGCCATGCCGCTGCGAACGGCGGGACGCCTTTGCCCTCATGCAATTTTTCTCGACGGCCACCACAATCTTTACGGGAAATGGAGCGACCGCATCTCCACAATCCTGGCGAAATATTCTCCCGTCGTCGAAATGGCTTCGATCGATGAAGCGTACCTCGAACTGGCCGGCACCGAACGCATGCACGGCCCTCCGCTCGCCGCCGCGCACAAATTGATACTGGAAATTTGGCGCACCACGCAGCTGCCGTGTTCCGCCGGACTCGCTCCCACGCGCCTCGTTGCCAAAGTTGCTTCGGAACAAGCCAAGCCGCGCGGCCTGGTTTGGGTTCCGCCCGGAGCCGAAGCAAAATTCCTCGCGCCGCTTTCCGTGCGAAAAATTCCCGGCATCGGCAAAGTGACGGAAGCCGGCCTCAACGCTCTGGGGATCCATACCGTTGGCCAGCTCGCCGAATGGCCGCTCGAAAAACTCGAAGCAGGATTCGGCCAGTGGGGCACGGCGCTTTATCGCAAAGCGCGCGGCCAGGACGCTTACGAATTCTTCATCGACGCCGAGCCGAAATCCATTTCGCACAATCAAACCTTCGGCACGGATACCGAAGACCGCGAATTGCTCGATTCCACGCTCAGCTATCTCTGCCAGAAAGCCGCGAAGCGCCTGCGCGATTCCGGCCTTTACACCCGCACCATCACGCTCACGCTGCGTTACGCCGATTTCAAAACCATCACGCGCGCCAAGACGCTGCCCGAACCCACCAATCTCGACGCGATCGTGCTCTCCACAATCCAATGCCAATTCACTCACGCCTGGGACAAGCGGCAAAAAATTCGCCTCGTCGGCGTGGCTCTCTCCGAATTCACCTCAGCCACCGCGCAAGGCCAGCTCGACCTGCTCGATGCAGGCCGCCGCGAAAAACTCGAACGCCTCACGCGCGCCGCCGACAAATTGCGCGACCGCTTCGGATTCTCGAAAGTTCAATTGGGCGGCTCGCTCTCCGTGAAAAATGATGAATGAACTTCGCCACGCGCGGGCGCCGCGCACAAATTGAGGACCATGATGGACCACAACCTGACGCACACTATGTCGCTTCTAGCTCGCACTCCCGCCGCCCTCAATGCGCTTCTGCGCGATCTGCCGGAATCGTGGACGCTGCGAAATGAAGGTGAAAACACCTGGTGCGCGTTTGACGTCGTGGGCCATCTGATTCACGGCGAACGCACGGATTGGATGCAGCGGGCGAGGAGAATTCTGGAATTTGGCGAGACTCGCCCATTCGATTCTTTCGATCGTTCGGGCCACGTTCGCGGGAGCCAAAGTAAATCGCTGGCGGAATTATTGGATGAATTTTCCCGCGTGCGCTCGGAAAATCTGGACGAATTGCGCGCGTTGAATCTGCGGCAACAGGATTTCGATCTGCGTGGGCGGCATCCCGCACTCGGAGCAGTTACCCTGTCACAGTTGCTGGCCACCTGGGCGGTTCATGACCTGACTCATCTCCACCAAATCTCAAGGATCATGGCCCACCAGTACCGCGAAGCCGTCGGTCCGTGGAGCGCCTACCTGGGCGTGCTGCAGTGCTCCGGCCACAGCGCTCCTTAGATGATCCCCTCCGCACTATCTCCGCGACTTTCCGCGCCCTGGCCGTAATTCATTGCGCCCAATTCATTCCTCGCGCAGCAGGATTAAAGGATCAAGTGACAGCGCGCGTTGCGCAGGAATCCAGGTAGCCAGCAGTCCCAGAAACATCATCGCCACAACAACACCAGCTAATACCAGCGGATCGCGCGGAGTTGCCTGATACACGATGAAAGCCAGCACCCGCGCCGCGAGAATCCCCAAAAGCAATCCCGCGGCTGAACCAAAAGCGAGCAACTTGAATGCCCGTCCCAACGCTGCCTGTAACACTTCCTTCGGTTGCGCGCCGAGGGCGATTCGAATTCCCAACTCCCGCTTCCGCTTGCTCACCGAGTACGCAGCCATTCCAAAGATTCCGGTGATCGACAGCATTGCGCCCATCACGCCCAGAACCCCCAGCGATACCGTCGCCACGCGCGGAGCAAAAAGTGCTCCGTTCATCGATTGGTTCCACGTTTGGATGAAGGAAGGAAGTCCTGCATCCAAGTCTCGCAGTTTACTTTTTATGGCTGCCGCCAGTTGCTGTGGATCGCCGTTCGAGCGCAACACCAGCCACGTCTCGCTCCAGGGTGATTGCAGGATGGGCAGAAACATCGCCAACTGGGGATCTTCGGTGAGATTCACGGTATATTTCCCGTCTTCCACGATTCCCACTACTTGGATGCGCGTTCCATCCTGTAGCTTGTAATAACGGCCCATGGCGTTAGTCATGGAGCCAAAGATCCTGCGCGCGAACTCCTGGTTGATCACCGCCACGCGAGGCGCGTCTTTATCGTCATGCCAGGTGAAAGTCCTTCCCGATAATAGGGCTGTGCCGGCAGCCCGGAAGTAGCCGGGAGATATCTTGAAAAGTATTGACGAAGCAGCGGCATTCGCTGGCCTGAGATCTGTTGTTTCGTCGGTAAAGACATTCGAGCCGGACCAGCCCATATGTAAGGGTGGCGAATGAACCAATCCCACCGACGTTACACCAGGAATCGTCTCCATGGCATCGATCATGCGCCTCTGCATGGCGGGCACTTTGTCGCTGCTGTAACCCGCCATATTCAGAGCGGTCTCCACCAGCATCACGTTCCGTGGTTCAAAGCCGAAATTGCTGCGCAGCGAACGCAGCAGTCCGCGCACGGCAACCATCGAAGAAGTGACCAGCACCGCACAGATCGCGATTTGCGCTGCCAGCAACAGGTCTCGGATGGTAATCCGCCGCCCAACTTTGCCGAGCGATCCCGACTTGACGATCTCATAGGGATCCGTGCGCAGTACCTGCCTGACCGGGACCGCGCCAAACAGCAGTCCACTCGCTAAAGTCAGCAACAGAGCTACTCCATAAACATTTGCGTCCGGGCTCACGGGGATACTGAACGGAAATTGGGGAAAGGGCTGCCACACACTCAACGAGCGCAACAGCACAACGCTGCCCCACAATCCGATGGCGCCCCCCACCAGTGAAATCAGTATGGCCTCGGTGAAGAGTTGCCGCAGAATGCGCAGGCGGCTTGCTCCCAGAGCGAGTCGCAGGGCAACTTCACGGGAACGGTCCGCCGCGCGTGCGGCAAACAAGCTGCCCAAGTTGGCGCAGGCGGCCAGCAAGATTAATCCAGCCAGTAGCATCAATCCCGCCACGAATCCCCGCACTGGAGCCCCAAGAACATTGCCCGCAAGGCTTGGCCGCGACAGCAAGAAATCAACATGGCTATGGTCTTTCGGATAGGTCCTTCCCAGATAGACGCCAATCGAGTTCAGATCGGCCACCGCCTGTGCCGGAGTGACCCCAGCCTTTAGATGTCCCATGACCGTAAAAACCCAGCGCTTGCCGCGCTCGTTCAGCAGATTCACGCCTTCCACCTGCTCCTGGTTCACGATCGGCAAATAGAAATCCGGAATCATCAACAAAAAAGTCCCCTGGAACTCCGGTGGAGCTACGCCGACGATGGTAAAGGAATGTTTGTTTACTTGGACAATACGGCCCACCGCGCCACGATCATCCTGAAAATGGCTGTGCCAAAACGCGTAGCTGAGCACCACATACGGCGCGCTGTTCGGCCCCTGCTCATCGGAAGCGTGGATGAAACGGCCCAGATACGGCTGAATTCCTAATGCGTCGAAGTAGTTCCCGCTCACTTCATAGAGCCAGACGCGCGATGGATTTTCTCCCGTGTCGAACCCTGCCTGGGCGATGTTATACGCTGCCAGACCTTCAAAACTGCGGTTGCGATCGCGCAGGTCGAGGTAGTCGAGATACGACTGGAACTCCCACTTGTCGCCGCGGTCGATTTCGTACAGGCTCTGCGCCCGCGGCACACTCAGCGGACGAATGATCAGCGCGTTCAATATGCCAAAAACCACGGCGTTCGCGCCGATACCCAATACCAGCGTCGCAACGGCGGTGATGGTGAATCCGGGAGATTTGCGCAACAGGCGAAGGCTGAAACGCAAATCCTGTACGAGTATGTCGAAAAAATTCCAGCCGGCTGCTTCGTGGCATTCCTCTTTGAACCGCGCGTGGCCGCCGAACTCGATGCGCGCGCGGCGCATGGCCTCGGCTCGATTCATGCCGGAACGTTCCAGATCATCGGCGCGGTGCTGGATGTGCGAGCGAAGTTCCTCTTCCATCTCGTCGTTCACCTGCGAACGCTGGAACAGAGTGGCGATGCGGAAGCGAAGCGAGTCGAGGAGTTTCATACTTCCTCCGGTTGCGCGGCGAGCGCCGCGCCGATCGCGTTCACCAGGCGATTCCAGTTGTCGGTCTCGACCAGCAGACGCTTGCGGCCCGCCGCGGTAAGTTCGTAAAACTTGGCGCGGCGATTGTTTTCCGAAGTGCCCCAGCTCGGCTTGAGCAGACCCTGCCGAACCAAGCGAAACAGGCCGGGATAAAGCGCGCCCTGTTCGATCAGCAGCGCGTTGCCGGAAATTTGTCCGATCCGCAGAAGGATTCCGTAGCCATGCAGCGGGCCAAGCGAGACAGCCCTGAGAATGAGGAGATCAAGAGTGCCAGGAAGCAATTGCGCTTGGCCGGTCATCAGCCCTCCTAAGACGATTAGGAGACTAGCGCAGTCACTCCTAAGCTGTCAAGGAGAGAACAAAAAAATCAGAAAGGGCCGGGTGCCCGTAGTTCGGCGGTAGTTTTCGTAGGGGCGCTGCTTGCTGCGCCCGGTTTTTGGCAACGTCGGCGCGTCGGGTGGCCCGTCCATTCGCGACGAACCGAAAGGGTGGGGCTTTTGACTTTGACCTTCGTAGGGGCGCTGCTTGCTGCGCCCGGTATTGCGCGCAGGCCCTCGGCCGATGCTTCTAGCCTCCAATTTCTACTTCGCGAAGCGTTAAATTTGCGTTTTTTGCCGAGCAAATTAAGCCCCTCAAAAACACGCGATATAGAGGCGATTAGAAACGCAATCCGCACTGAATCCAAAAGGTTTAGGCCCGTTTCTAATCGTTTCGCTCTGGCGATTAGCCAGGCGATTAGAGATGGCATTTTTGAGCTCGGTTCGTGTCCGTGGAATGGGCTGGCGGCGAACTCGATTTCGCGCGGAAAGGCGTCTGCGGGGACGCCGGAAAGGGAGCCGTCGAGATTTGAGATAATCGCTGGGTGCTGCCGGCAGGCGGTTCCGTCGTATTCCCTCATACCACTATTTACCACAAAGGTAACTAAGAAGTCAAGACCTTTTTGCCAGGCTTGGCATTCGGGGTGTAGCGCCGTCCCTTCAGGGCGGCACGAACAAAACCACGGGCGCAGCAAGCAGCGCCCCTACGAATGCGGAAGTCAAAACATGTAAAAGCGGCGCGTCCGGTACCCGCGGCTCTCTAACCTTAGACCCGAGGAAGAAGTTTTGACGGTGCAGTGCCTGTGGTTCTCGTAGGGGCGCGTGCTTGCAGATTCGCGCCCGGCATTTCTTCGGCCCCAAGGGTGCGGATTTCTCCCCGATGTTCTAAATCGGGACCCAACCTCTCGAACGGGCTCAGGGGGTCGCGGCTTTCAGCCGCGACAAAAAAAAATCGCCGCGAACCGCCCACCTCGCTGCCGCAGGCGGTTGCAGAGGCATCGCCGCAGCAACTGGTCTTTCGTCTTGCTTGTTTGAT
>CAVWOD010000008.1:0-110823 GCA_963756355.1 uncultured Acidobacteriota bacterium
GCGCACGTCGGTGATCCAGGCGGCGCGATCCTTGGGGTCGACCGTTTTCCGGTGCACGCCGAATTCGTTGCAAATTACCGGAACATTCCGGTGTTTGGCCCAATCGACCACCTGCGTAATTTCTCCGTCGATTCGCGCGGCATTCCAATAATCCATTCCGTAGCGGGCGATGGCCAGGCGATGAATCGCGTCGGGCGTTTGCGATTCGATTTTCTGGACATTTTCGGGAGTGGAGGGGTAGGGGACGCCTTTCAGGAGGCGCCAGTAATTTTCAGACCAGGTTGCGCCCTGGTGCGTGAAAATGTGCGGCTCGTAAAAGTGGAACGTGTAGATCAGGTTGGTGTCGCGCAGCGGTTCGAGGAAAACCAGGTCATCATCGTCGGCCCAGTGCGCGCCGGTGACGATGATGGTGTTTGCCGGGGCACCCTGGCGAATGGCGGTGACGAGTTTGGATTCGATTCCGTACCAGCGGTAAGGATCGTGAAGTTCGGGTTCGTTGAGCACTTCGAAGAAAACCAGATCGGGATCGAGCGGCGAATAATGCAGCGCCAAAGCGCGCCAGAAATCGGCGAATTGCTCGACGAACTCGTCGTCGGTGGCCAATTTCTTCTTGAAGTCGGAGCCGGCGTGGATATCGAGTTCGACTGCGAGACCTTGATCGAGAATCATTTTCATCGCGGAATCGAGATAGCCGAGGTAATCGGAAGAAATTTGGTCGGCTACATGGGGATGAAACATGGGTTGGGGATTCAGGCAGAGCCGGACATGGTCGAATCCCATTTGGCGGATCAAGGCGAGGTCTTGCGCAGTGATCGCGCTTTCGAAATATTCCCTGGTGTAGCCGGGCGGGTTGGGAAACTGGGAAAACCAATCGCTTAAATTGATGCCGTGGCGCAAATGCGAAAGGCGGCGCTGCGCGGGGCTGGAGTCAGCGGAAGATGTGGAAGCGGCCGCGGACTTGGAAGATTGAGCGAAAGAATTTGGGGCTGCCGGCAAGAGCAGAGTGAGGAAACCAAGAAAGAACGCAATTCGTGTTCGCATGTCATAAGTCCCTTTCAAACGCAGATTCGTCGAGAACTCAGTTCATGAATATTTTGACAAGCGAGGCCCCATCTTGCCATGTCATTGAAACCAAAGATGCCACCCTGAAGGGTGGCGCTACACGATCACCCCTATTCGGCGTTGCCACTGAGGAGCCAAAGCTCCGACCCCCTAAAAACCAAGTTCTAATTTTCTTTGGGTTGCACCGAGCCATCAGCCGCGACGCGAATTTCGGAACGCTTTCCAGCGACTTCGATGGTGGCATCGTAGACGGCGGGGTTGCCGCCAGCAGTAAGCATCTGGATGCTGAGAACTTTACCCTTGCCGGCTTGCTGCTCGATGCGGCTGCGCGCGGCGGCGGGTAAAGTATCGAGCGCGACTTGCTCCTCGATTTGGATTATCTTGCCTGCATTGTCGATGGAAATATTGCGGCTGCGGCCCTGGATATCGGTTTCAATCACATATTTCACGGCGCCATTTTCGGTTTCCTTGGAAGTGTTTACAATTGTAGCGCCCTGGACTTGCTCTTTGAATGTCTTGCGCACGGCCGCGGGCATCGACTCGATGGTAAAATCCTGCACCACATCCACCACTTTCCCCTCGGCATTCATCACCACTTCCTTGCGCTTCGCGCCCGTCATGATCACAGCGCCATAGACTTTTTCGTTTTTGTTGCGGCCTACCCAGAGATTTTTAAGAGTGCCGCCCTGGCTTTGCTCCTTCACCGTTACTTGCACGGCGGGAGGGAGATCGGCCAGTTTCAGGCCGCCGCTTTCCTGGCCGCGCGAAATTCCACAGAGAAGCAAACCAAGAAAAATAACAAGCGGGGCAAGAGTCTTGCGCGGCATTCGAAATCTCCTTCCATCGCGAAGAATTGTCTCCAGCGTGTTGTGGCGGCCGCGGGAGCAGAGTGGATTCTAGCAGAAGCGGGGAGGGGCGAGCGAAAAACGGCTGGGCATTTTGCCGAGAGTGCGATTGGGTACGGGTTCTCTGGATCCCTCGCGCCGAGTTTTTAGAAGCTTCTTCGACAGGTTTGGCTCGGGATGACTGCCGAACCGAGGACGCTTGCTCAAGATGACTAGCGAACTGGATTGCGGTCAGGGATCGCCGGCCGCGGTGGAGGGATTGGATTGCAGTTCGCGGCGGGCGGCGGCGAGCGCTTCGCTTGGCGAGCCGATTCGATGGTAATGGGTGATTTCGGTTAGTTCATGCAATTCGAAGCTGAAGAAAAATTTTCTTCCGGTGAAATCATATTTGTATCGAGTGGGCAGCCAGATTCCCGGCGCCACTTCGGCCTGGTCCATTTCAAAGTGGCCGCCGCGATAGACTTTGCCGAGAATTCCTCCACCAAAGGAAATGTCGCGGATGATGTCTGCTTCGGCGTGCATCATCTGGCCGGTTTCCTCATCCACCCAGATGACGGCCCGCGCATGCGTCAGAATGTCGGCCGCGCGCGTGCGCGGTTGAAATTGAGGGTTTGGATCGAGCGAGAGGACTGTGACGGCGCGACCGTTTCGCATCTCGCGGCCAATCCAGCCGAAGCGGTAGGCCTCCAGGGCCGAATTCACCAGATCCTCGCGCTCCTTCCTCCGCCTCCGCCATTTTTCGAGCGACGCTTTCTGGCGGGGATCGTCGGGATGGATGGCTACTTCCAGTATCTGCACCCAGATTTTTAATTGGCGCTGGTATTCCTGGGCGGAGACCGGGCGGTCGTTTTCCTTGAGGAGCAATTTCAGCGTTCCGGTGCCGGTGGGGACTACTCGAAACGTCTTGTTTTCGGTTGCCTGTGCGTCGGTGGCGCTCGCGCGATCCATCAGGTGATCGATGTGTTCGAAATCGGCCTCCGCCTCGTCGTCGCGGTTTTGATTGGCAATCGCCCGCTCTGCCAAGGCGCGAATTTCTTCGGCAGTGAGCGGACGGGCATCATTGCGCACCACCGCGGGGCTGGCAGTTGAAGCGGCCGTTTGAGGAAATCCGGTGGCCGCCCCGATTGCCGCAGCCATCGCCACGGTTAATAGGAAAAATCGCTGCATCATACAGAGACCTTCGCCGGTCCGTCTTGTGGGATTCGGACGAGTGGTTTCCGGTTGCCGCTTTATTCTAACCGAGGGGCGGATTGGGTGAATAATTTTGATCGGGGAATTGATGGGTTGCAGGAAACTTGGGGCTCGGTTTGGGGAATCTGAAATTTGTATCGGCACGATTGCCTCGCGATTGGCCAAAGGCTTTCGTTCAAGCTACTTACTGGAGGGAAGCCAGAGTGTATTCCCAGGGTGGCGGGTGGGTGTGGTTGCAGGAAAGGAGCGCAGCCAGGAGTGTGGCTGTGCCACCTCGGAATGGCTGTGCGCTTGGGGTGCTTCATTTGGTTATATTAGTCAGAACTATTTCGTATTGATATCCGTCTATACTTATAAGATGGGATTCTCCCTTACACATAGTTCTGCCCGGCCGGTGGCTGCTGCGCGAATCCGCCTGGATGCCGCGCGTTCAACGGTGGCTCTGCGCGAAACACTGTGGCTTGCGCTGGATACCTTGCGCGCGCACAAATTGCGCAGTTTTCTCACTCTGCTGGGTGTGATTCTGGCGGTGACCACGTTGGTGGCGGTGATGTCCGTGGTGGCGGGGCTCAACCTTTACGTTTCGGATAAGATCGCCAATCTGGGCGCGAACGCTTTCGTGGTGGATCGTTTTGGAATCATCACCAACCTGGAAGATTTCATCAAAGCCAAAAAGCGTCCGCCCCTTAGTCTGGCGGATTATGAAGCCTTGCGCGACGGCGTGCAGTTGTCATCCAAAGTGGGCGCTGTTGAACGGACCACCACGGACATGCGTTCCGGAAGCGCGCTTTTCGAGGACGCGTTCCTGGTGGGCGCAACGCCCAACTATGCCGAAATACGCGATTTCGAAACCGCGGAAGGCCGCTTCTTCACCGAAGCCGATGAATTGCACCATTCCCCGGTTGCCTTCATTGGCAACGATCTGGTGGAGAAATTCTTTCCGGGAGTGGACCCGGTGGGCAAGGCAGTGCGCGCGGGATCGAATCAATACATCGTGGTGGGAGTGGCCAAAGCGCGCGGCACTGTCTTCGGCCAATCGCAGGATAATTTCCTGATGATTCCGCTTTCCACGTATCGCAAGTCCTGGCACGCGCCGGACGATTCCGTGGTGATTTTCGTGCAAGCGCGCGGGCCGGAGATCATGGACGCGGCCCAGGACGAATCGCGCGTGATCATCCGTTCGCTGCGCCACACTCCCTATAACGATCCCGATGGGTTCGGGATCATCGCGCCTTCTTCGATCACCGGGCTGTGGAACCAGATTACGGGGAATTTATTCGCGATTGCCGTGTGGCTCACTTCCGTATTTCTGGTGGTGGGCGGCATCGTGATCATGAACATCATGCTGGCCAGCGTCACCGAGCGGACGCGTGAAATCGGCGTCCGCAAAGCGCTGGGAGCGCGACGGAAGCACATCGTGATGCAATTTTTAGTGGAATCGGCGGTGCTCTCGATGACGGGCGGAGCGATAGGGATACTGCTGGCGGTAGGCATCAGCCTGCTGGTTCGCGCCACCACTCCCATTCCGATGACTACGCCGCTGAACGCTGTGGTGGTTTCACTCGCCCTTTCGACTGTAATTGGCTTGTTTTTTGGTATTTACCCGGCGGTGCGCGCTTCGCGCCTGGATCCCATTGAGGCGCTGCGCGCCGAAAATTAGGACTGCAAAATGAAACAGGATCTTCACGGAAATCTGGCCCTTGCTTTCGACACGCTGCGCACCCACAAGATCCGCAGCTGCTCACCGTGCTAGGCGTGGTGATCGGCGTGGGCGTGATCATCCTGGTGGCGGGGCTGCTCACCGGATTCGAGCAAACGATCAGCGAGATCATTACCGGTTTGGAGCGGATACCGCTTATGTGAGCCGGCTTTCCCAGGGTCCGCACGTGGGGCGATTCACGAAGGAAGAACGGAACGCAAGCCGCTGATGCTGGAAGACGCCGAGGTGATCTGAATTCGTCTCCCTCGATCCAGCGCATCGCTCCCCTCGATTTTTGAGTATCAACACGATCATGCGGTGCGCTACCAGAAAAATGAGGTCAATGGCAGCGATTTCCGCGGCACCTTCCCTTCCTTCGTCCTGGTTTACGGAAACGCGGCGATGAAATTCGGGCGCTTCTTTACCGAGGCGGAAACCGAACATCGCGACATGGTGGTGGTGCTGGGCGAGGATCTTGCCAAGGCGCTCTTTCCCGATGCCGAGGATGCCGTGGGGAAAGATGTGCGGGTGGATGGCTCGACCTACCAGGTGATCGGCATCTATGAAAAGCCGCAAGGCGGGTTCGGCGGAAACGACGAAGATAAGCGCGTCACGATCCCCTACTACACGTTCACCAAAATTTATCCGTTTGCGAATGAAGTGGGTTTTCGCTTTCAGGCGTATCCCGGAAAGCTGGACCAGGCGGTGGACGAAGCGCGCGAAGTGCTGCGGCGGCGGCGCAACGTGCCGTATGACAAGCCGGATAATTTCAGCATCGTGACGCAATTGCAGGAAGTGGAGCAGTTCAACGAAATAATTGGCGGCGTGGCGCTGGTGATGGTGGTGCTCAGCTCGATTGGATTGCTGATCGGCGGGGTAGGCGTGATGAATATCATGCTGGTTTCCGTCACCGAACGCACGCGCGAAATCGGAGTGCGCAAAGCCATCGGAGCGCGCAGCCGCGACATCACCTGGCAATTTTTATTCGAAGCAATGACGCTGACCGGGACCGGCGGATTCATCGGAGTTTTTCTGGCCGGCGGAATTGCTTCGCTGATTCCGCGGCTGACGAACATGCATTCGTCCGTGCCGGTTTGGGCGGTGCTGCTCGGCCTGGTGGTTTCGATCGGCGTGGGCTTGGTTTTCGGAGTGTGGCCGGCGGTAAAAGCGGCGCGGCTCGATCCCGTGGAAGCGCTGCGGCACGAATAGGCTTGCTACTACATACTTCGCAGTCGTTCTCTTCAGGAGTTCCGCGAAAATCAGAATTCGAACGTTTTATTTCGCGGTAAAATTTTATTGCGGCCATGCGATATCAAAATGCACAGGCAGGACTTGCGGCTGTGGAATGGAAATTTCCGGCCTGAAAATCCCGCGCAAAAATTATTTTTTCCGGGGCGGACGCGCAGGTTCGGCGAGTGCCGTTTCAGAACTCGACCACTACGGGTAGATAGTTTCGACACGCGAACCCAAACATTTTGTATGTCAGAGGCGAATTTTTCTTGACAACTTTTTCACGGACCGCGATACTCCTGCCTCAGATTCGGGGGATCGTGGTTCGGCCTCAGTGAGAGACAGCCGCACGGCCACGACGCCGGCCCGGAGACCCAGCAAAAGGAATTTTAAATTGAGTTCAGCACATCGCGATTGCAGCGATGCAACGCTGCTTGTGCCTGGAACCTCTTTTTCTTTTTTTTGCTTATGAAATTAGCCGGCGTCGATCGACGGTTTATTCTCACCAGCCCGGCTGGTTCCAGTCCGCCGATTCGGACGGCGCGTCTCTCTCCCAGTCCACCGTCGCAATGTCTTGGGTAAGGCGCTTGGGGTATACTGGCTGATGCGTGCCCCACGCCGTGCCCGCCACTTAATCTAATCTCATAAATCGGCAACACTGCCGGCGCGGAGGCAGAGATGGCGGAACCAAAAATGGCAGAATCGAAATTTGATTTGAATGAAGCAAAAATGAAAACCGAAGTGAAGGAACAGCGCCCAGCAGCCGGACTGGAATTCCGGCGGATGTTTACCGACGGAAAAACGTCGGCGTTCGACAAGGTGGAATGGGACCGCCGGACCGCCCTGATCGGAAACGAAAAGGGCCAGACAATTTTCCGCCAGGAAAATGTGGAAGTGCCCAAGGCGTGGTCGCAGACGGCCACCAACATCGTGGTGTCGAAATATTTCCACGGCAAGCCGAATACGGCGGAGCGCGAGACTTCGGTTCGGCAATTGATCAGCCGCGTGGCTAACACCATCGTCAATTGGGGCGAAAAGGGTGGGTACTTTTCCTCCCCGGTATCGCGCGAGGCGTTTCGCGACGAACTGACCCACCTGCTGGTCGAGCAGAAAATGAGTTTCAATTCTCCGGTGTGGTTCAACGTGGGCGTGCAGCCCAAGCCGCAATGCTCCGCCTGCTTCATCAATTCCGTCCAGGACAACATGGAATCGATCATGAACCTGGCCAAGACGGAAGGCATGCTGTTCAAGTGGGGATCCGGCACCGGGACGAATTTTTCTTCCTTGCGCGGCAGCCGCGAAACTCTTTCGGGCGGCGGCATCGCTTCCGGTCCGGTGAGCTTCATGAAAGGCTTCGATGCCTTCGCCGGCGTGATCAAGAGCGGCGGCAAAACGCGCCGCGCCGCCAAAATGGTGATCCTGAACGTCGATCATCCCGATATCGAGGAATTTATCGGCTGCAAGACGAAAGAGGAGCGCAAGGCCCAGGTGCTGATCGAGCAGGGATACGATCCGGCGATTGACGGCGAAGCGTATAGCTCCGTTTTCTTCCAGAACGCCAATCATTCCGTGCGTGTGACCGATGAATTCATGCAGGCCGTGGAAGACGACCGCGACTGGTGGACCCGCAACGTGAACGACGGCCAGCCGGTGGAAAAATTCCGCGCCCGCGATCTGTTGACCGAGATGGCCGAATCCGCCTGGCAGTGCGGCGATCCGGGCATGCAGTACGACACCACCATCAACCGCTGGCACACCTGCAAGGGCACCGACCGCATCTACGCTTCGAATCCCTGCTCGGAATACATGTTCCTGGACGACACGGCCTGCAACCTGGCTTCGCTGAACCTGATGAAGTTTCTGGGACCGAATGATCAGTTTGAAGTGGAAGCATTCCGGCATGCCGTGGACATCACCATCACGGCGCAGGAAATCCTGGTGGATAACGCCAGCTATCCGACGCCAAAAATCGGGCAAAACTCGCACGATTACCGGCCGCTGGGCTTGGGTTACGCGAACCTGGGCGCGCTGCTGATGTCACTGGCGTTGCCTTACGATTCCGATGCGGGGCGCGATATGTGCGGCGCCGTCACCGCGCTGATGTGCGGCGAAGCGTATGCGCAGTCGGCGCGAGTGGCTGAGCGATTGGGCGCGTTCGCGGGCTTCGCCGAGAATCGCGAGCCGATGATCGACGTGATCCGCATGCACCGGGATTCGCTGCGGCCGATCAAGGAAGAGCATGTGCAACCTTCATTGCTGCATGCGGCGCAGGATTCCTGGGATGCCGCGCTCGAGCTGGGCGAGAAATTCGGTTTTCGCAATTCGCAGGTCACCGTGCTGGCTCCCACCGGCACCATCGGCTTCATGATGGATTGCGATACCACCGGAATCGAGCCGGACCTGGCGCTGGTGAAGCAGAAACGGCTGGTGGGCGGCGGCGTAATCAAGATCGTGAACAACACCGTGCCGCGCGCGCTGATGCATCTGGATTATTCTCCCGAAGAAGTGGCCCAGATCGTGGATTACATCGATCGCACCGGCACCGTGGAAGGCGCTCCGGGAATGAAGCCCGAGCATCTAGCCGTTTTCGATTGCTCGTTCAAGCCTTCTCAGGGAACGCGTTCCATCGCCTGGCGCGGGCATTTGCGCATGATGGCGGCGGCGCAGCCGTTCCTTTCCGGCGCGATCAGCAAGACCATTAACATGCCCGAAGAATCGACGGTGGAAGACGTGAAGCAGGCCTATATCGATTCCTGGAAGCTGGGAATCAAGGCGGTGGCGATTTACCGCGATAATTCCAAGCGGTCGCAGCCGATGTCCGCGTCGGAAGGAAAGAAACCTGGCGCTGGCGAGAAGCCGGAAGCGGCTGCTGCTGCAGCTGTGAATGCTGCTGTTGCCGCGACTGCTGCAACCGCGCAGAAAGAACTTTTCCCATCCGGGCGGCGTAAATTGCCGAACGAGCGCAAATCCATCACCCACAAATTCTCGATCGGTGGCCATGAAGGTTACCTGACCGTTGGGATGTATGAAGACGCTACCCCCGGCGAAATTTTCATCAAGATGGCCAAGGAAGGCTCCACGCTTTCCGGAATCATGGACGGCTTTGCGCTGGCCGTTTCGATTTCGCTGCAATACCAGGTGCCGCTGAAGGCCCTGGTGGATAAATTCATCAACTCGCGCTTCGAGCCATCCGGCTTCACCGGCAACCCGGACATTCCCTACGCGCGATCGATCGTGGATTACATCGGCCGCTGGCTGGGCGGGAAATTCATTTCGCGCGATTACCTGGTGAACCAGGAATCCGCCAGAGAAGAAATCGCTTTGACCGGATCGGCCACCGCGCCTGTGGCCGTGGCGCCTCCTCCGGCCGTGAAGGCCGCGGAAGTGGTTAGCCGTCCGCGGGCCCACTCGCCGATCGACGACGCTCCTTCGTGCGCCGAATGCGGCATGTTGATGACGCCCAATGGAAGCTGCTATAAGTGCGAAAACTGCGGAGGAACGTCCGGCTGCAGCTAGGATTTACGGTTACGTAGGCAGATAGCCACTGGCACGGCCTGAACGGGATGGTCCACAATTCAGGCCGTGCAGTGTATGACCCCCGGTCATCCTGGTTCGTTCCGCTCCGTCTTCATCCAACGTAGACCAAAAATGCCCTCGTAGGGGCGCTGCTTGCTGCGCCCGGCCTTTTGAGGCCCTGTGATTGCGCAGCGTGTTTATCCTGAGTCTTGCGCGCCCGGGCATCCGCATCACCTTCATCATCAGCCCGACCTGAGAAGAATCTATCCTCCGCAGCCCTCCTCAGGAAGGAAGTTGTGGAGCAGAGAAATAGGATCCACTCCGCAAGCGGGCGCAGCAAGCAGCGCCCCTACGAAGGCAATTCAAAGGCGATGTCCTCCGCACTTCTGTCATCCTGAGCCCGGCTTTAGGGCGAAGGATCTCTCTTTCTTTTCCCTCATGCTCTAGGTATGAGCCGTAAATCGCAAGCGGCAAAATACCCGGCCGCGTCAGTGGTATGATGAATTTTCTTCGAGGCGACATGCTCACAACGCACCAGATGATCCCGCCGGTCACCGCCCACACGGCCGCCGGGCGCACCGTTCGCGCCTGGGATTTTAAACAAAAGAAAAATTTGATTATCGGCTTTCTAGATGCAGGGTGCCCGGCGACCAGTAAATTTCTGCGGGAATTGGCGGGGCAGGCTGCGCGGATGGTGGAACTCGATACGCAGGCGTTGATCATTTTCTCGGAATTGCCACCCGCGGCGCTGGCGGAAATTTCACCCAAGGAGATCATTCTGGCCGCGGATATGAGCGGGCGCGCCGCGCGGGCCTATCTGGGCAAGGATGCGCTGACCTTTGGTGGACCGGCTACCTGGGGGATTTTTGTGACGGATCGCTACGGCGAGCTTTATGCCCAGTGGTCGGGCGGGGGGAATCAGAGCCTGCCGGTCCCGGGAGAATTGTTCAGCTGGCTATTCAGAATCGAAATTGCCTGCTAAGAATCAGTGGCTGTGCACTGGGCGTGGCTAGCGAAAAAAGCACCCCAAAAACAAAGAAGGGATCCCCGCCAGAGGACCCCTTCAACTTTCAGTAACACACCAACCAAATCCAGCCTCAGTTCGGTGAGACCGGACCCACCCCGGGATTGAGAGACAGCCTATATATGTGGAGCACGTGCTATGCCACAAATGTGTGGGGCTGTGGATAATCAGTAGGCTATTACAAGGACAGGATTTAGCTTCATAGGCGATTGTTGGGAGGCTTCAATTTTTAGAGCCGCACTACTGTTTCTCACAGGTTCGTCTAGCCAGCACTATTATCTTTGGAAACTGCGCAATGGATCACGTATTCAAACTCGGTTGAATCCCGTTGAGGTTGGACTTATGCGGCGCTGGCGGTAGCATTTTTCGCTCTATGGCGCTGCAGGCGGCGCCAGGCCAGGCGGGTTGGCCAGATGAGCAGAGCGGCCCACAGGAGAAGCGCGGGGCCGATGTTGAGCAGGAATTCGAGGAAGTTGAAGAAGCTTTCGGCGGCGTTGTGGAAGCCATCGGCCAGTGCGTTGCGCAGGCGGGTGAAAGAAATCGAGGAAGGAACGCCGAGGGCGGCTTTGAATTCCTCGGTTACTTGCAGCTTGATGGAGGTGAATTGAACGCGGTGCTCCATCTGCTTTTGCTGCGATTCCATTTCCTCGATTTCGCCGCGGACTCGGGCGATTTCCTGTTCGGTGGCGAGCACGTCGGAAAGCTTTCCGGTGCGCTGCTGCAAAATTTCGGTGAGGCGCTTTTCGGATTCGCGGGAATTGTGGAGCCGAGCGAGCAGATCTACGTAAGTGGCGGAGATTTCTTCGCCGGATTGCGATTCCTGCTCGACGTGGCCGAGCGCGCGCAATTCCGCGATTGCGGCGTTTAATTGATCGGCCGGAATTTGCAGCGTGCCGGTAAGCGTTTGCGGCGAATCTTTTTGATTCGTTAAAGTGAGGTCGGCCAGGTAGCCCTGGTGCGCGTTGACGATTTTTTCCACTGCGGCTCGCGTGCCGGAAAAATCCTTGGCCACGATGGTCAGCGACGCGGTGCGCGCGATCATCGGGCCGTGGGCAATCGCGCCAAACTTATCAGCGAGGAGATTGTTTCCGGCCTGCGCTCCTTCTTCCCGCAATCTCCCCGCAGTGGTGATTCCGCGGTCTGAACCCGTGCCAGCACCGGCCACCTCTCCTGATATTCCGCCTCCCGTAGCGCGATCTATTGGAAAGACCGCTCTGGCGGAGTCTACGGAAACTGGATGTTGAGACAAGCCAGGAATCGTGCGTAGATGGTAAAAAACGGGAGTAAAATAAAAAATAATACTCAAGGTGGCGAGCGCACCAGCACCAGCCAATACCCAACGATTCGCAAACCATCGCTCCGAAAGCCGCTCCAATGCCGCAATTGGTGATTGCTTCAGGGATTGTTTCTTATTTACGTTTTCGTCCGGCATGCGCGCTGACTCGCTGACGCGTTGCGAGAGACTCACGGGAGAGGCTTCCACTTCCCAGGCGAGCATTTCGCGTGAGACTGATTTCAGCGCGGCAGCTACGGATTGGCATTCCGCGCAGATGTCGAGGTGAGCTGCGACTTCCGCTGCGCGGGCGGGTTCGAGTTCGCCATCGAGATAGGCCATTACTTCTTCGGGTTCGATTGGATGCGTTAGATATTTCATGATTGGTGCCTCAAATCTTTCTCGGTTCGGAGATCTTTGGATATCGGCGATAGCAATTTCTTGAGCGCCATGCGCGCGCGAAACAGGCGGGAGCGGACTGTGTTGACCGGCACACGCAATAGCTGCGAAATTTCTTCGTAACTTAATTGTTCGTATTCGCGGAGCATTAACGCTTCGCGATGATCGGGCTCGAGTTGCTCTACAGCACGGCGGAGAAAGAGCGCTGCTTCGGGATCGGCGGCATCGGCGAGTTGTTCTGCGTCAACGGATTCGCGCGGCTTTGCGGCCGCTTTGCGTCTTTCGGCGTGCAGCAGGCGCAGCGCAATCGCGTATAGATAAGTGCGGAACAATGCTCGCGGTTCGTATCGCGCGGCGGCTCGCAGGATGGCTACAAAAGTTTCCTGGGCCAGGTCTTCGGCTCGGGCGGGATCCGCCAGGCGGCGCCGGAAGAAACCGTAGACCGGCTCGCGGTAGCGTTCGAAAAGTTCCGTGAAGGCTTCGTTTGAGCCTGCCTGGAACGCGAGCATCAGTTGTTCATCGTTCGTCATTTACGTTGAGCAATCCGCGCAACCGATCTTGGCTCTACCTTAGAACGAAGCTGGCTTGGTTTCTTGCAGCATTGGAGGCCGGCCGTTGTGGAGCGAGTTGCCCGGCGCAAAAGCAAAAGCAAAACTAAAACCAAAAGCAGGGCGCGGCTGAAGCCGGCCCCTACAACTGCTTTCACCTACGGTAATGGCGGAGAATGGGGAAAAGTTCCCTGGAGGGAGGATTTATATGGAACTGCACACAGTCAGGAGTGGCTGTGCTACTTGTGCTCGTTGCCAAACATTCAGGAGAGCCTCCGCGATTAAAACTCTTAGTTGCATTGTCACGGAAGAGGCGGCTTTGGTAGCACAGGCATCCTTGCCTGTGTGAATTTTTCGGGATAGCGCGGGAATCCGACACAGCCAGGAGTGGCTGTGCTACTGGACGCCGATGGCGGTTTTCAGGGCTGCGGCGATGTCGTGGGACCAGCGCTTTACGTCGGCTTCGTGCTCGGCTTCCACCATCACGCGGGCTAGCGGTTCCGTGCCGGAATATCGGAGCACTACGCGGCCGGAATTCCCCAGCGCGCGTTCGGCTTCGGCAAGCACGCTGAGCACGGCGGGCAGCGTTTCCAGCGCGGGCTTGGTGCGCACTTTCACGTTCACGATGGTTTGCGGGAAAACTTTCAAATCCGAAACAAACTGGTCAATCGGACCGCGCAGGGCGATCAGGCTGGCGATTTTCAGCGCGGTGAGCATGCCGTCGCCGGTGGTGGCGTCGTCGAGAAATAAAATGTGGCCGGACTGCTCGCCGCCCAGGTTCGCTCCGATGCGAATCATTTCCTCGAGCACGTAACGGTCGCCCACTCCTGTGCGAGCCAGCTTCAATCCCGAACGGTCGAGCGCGCGTTCCAAGCCCAAATTGGCCATCGTAGTGCCGACAATCGTTCCCGTCTTCAATTTGCCTGAAGATTTCAGGTAGCGGCCCATGGCCAGCAGCACGCCGTCGCCGTCGATCAAGCGGCCGTCGCGGGTCATCAGCATGGCGCGATCGGCGTCGCCATCGAAAGCCACGCCGAGCGTCGCCTTCGCTCCCAGCACTTTGGCGCGCACCACTTCCGGATGCAGCGACCCGCAGCCGGCGTTGATATTGCGGCCGTCGGGCTGATCGTTCATCGTGATTACGTCGGCGCCCAGCGAGCGGAATAGTTTCGGCGCCAGTTTGCTGGCGGCGCCGTTCGCGCAGTCCAGCACGATTTTCATGCCGGTCAGTTTTGTACCTTCGAGCACCGCGCCGCGGAGACCTTCCAGATAATCGTCATGCAGGTGCAAATCGGCTTGCAGGCGGACAGGTGCTGGGGAAACCGGCACGGGGAAGTTTCCCATGTCGTGTTCGATATCCGCTTCAATGGCGTCTGGAAATTTCATCCCGCTCGAGGAAATCAGCTTCACACCGTTATCGTGATAGGGATTGTGCGAGGCGGAGATCACCATTCCCGCGGCGAAGCCTTCCTGTTTCACCAGCCAGGCAACGCCCGGCGTGGTGAGAATGCCCGCGAATACGGGCTCGGCTCCCGAGGCGATCAAGCCCTGCGCCAACCGCTCCGCGATGTGCGGCCCGGATTCGCGCGTATCCATTCCCAGCAGCACACGAGGACGATGGGAATGTTCGCGCTCGTGCTTGGCCAGATAGCTGCCGAGAGAGCGTCCAACGCGATAGAGCGTCGCGTCGTCCAATGGCGGTTCGCCCGGGATTCCCCGGATTCCATCGGTGCCAAATAGGTTTTTTGACTTGGGTATCAAAATGTCGCTGGGCGGCATAGTAATGGAGTCTAGCACGTCACTTTTGGTTGGCATGCGTTTCTGAATGGCACTGTCTCCATTTCATCAACAACAGGGATTTCGCCAGTTCCTTGGCGATTGATGCGCGCGGACCTGAAGAGCGAAGGGGTGCTGCTTTGCAGGCACCGAGTCTCCGTGGACATTTAAGCAGCGGCACGAATATGATAACGTAACGCCAGTGTCGACCATGCCAGCTCAAGAATCGCGTCTCAGCGCCGCGGGTTCACCAGCCGGAAGAATTATTGCCGGCGGAATTGTGATTGCATTTTGCTACTGGGCGTCGAGCGTATTAGTGACGCTGCTGGTGGCTGTGTTGCTCGCCTATTTTCTCGATCCCGTGGTTTCCTGGATGGAAGACTGGCACATCCCGCGCGCGCTGGGATCGCTGCTGATCGTATTTGTGACGCTGGGCCTGCTTTTTGCGTTGGCTTGGACTTTGGTGGTTCGGCTGGATCAATTCGGTTCCGATTGGCCGAAGTATCGCGCGCCATTGAGGTCGGTGGCAGGCGCGATCGAGCAAAAGCTGGCGGGAATCGAGAAACACGTTTCGGAAATATCCCAGGAAGATACGACCCCAGCCACGACCACCGCCTTGCCCCAGCAAGTGTTTCAGGTGAGCGATTCGCACTCCGTGCGCAATGCCGTGTTGAACCACCTGGGTTCGCTTTACACGGCCATCCTGGCATCCACATTTGTGCCATTTCTTGTGTTTTTCATGCTGGCGGCGAAACGGCAGGTGTGGCACGCGACGATGCAGCTTTTTCCGGCGAGCGAACGCACGGAAGTAAAAATCACGCTCGATGAAGTGAGCATCATGCTGCGCAGTTACGTGATCGGCACGGGACTGGTGGGAGTGATTTTGATTTTGGCTGGTTGGATCTATTTCTGGACAATCGGCTTGGATTTTCCGTTCCTGGTGGCGCTGGCTTCCGGTTTGCTCAACCTGGTGCCATATCTCGGCGTGGTAATGTCCTGGGTGCCGCCGCTGATCGTGGGACTGCGCACGCACCACACCGGCTTTTTTTATGTGGGCATCATCGGCATGCTGAGCTTTTTCCACTTGATGGGAGCGAATGTTTTATTTCCCGCGCTAGTGGGACGCCGGGTGCACTTGAACGCCGTCGCGGTGACGATTTCGCTGCTGTTCTGGGGATTTATGTGGGGCGGGATGGGTTTGCTGCTGGCCATTCCGATCACCGCCACAATCAAGGTGATTTGCGACCACGTGGAAAGTTGCCAACCGGTAGGCCGCTGGCTGGGCGCCTAGGCAGGCTGCGGAAATCGCGGCGAGCCACTTTTATTTGCAGCATCCTCGCAAGATGGTCAGTAAAACAAATCTCTGCTACTCAAGCATTTGGGATCTTCGCGGGATTCCTCGCCCAGAAGACGGGCTCGGAATAACATCCTAACGAACAGTTTCCGCAGCGCGGCGAGCAGACTGCACACTCTCATTCTCCAGCTTGATTCGCTGGTCTTTGGATTCAATTCTTATTGTCGGCTTGATCAGTGTTGCTCGGCTGGATTTGCCGGAACGGCGGCCAATCCGCGCACGTAGTGAACCAATTGCCAAATCTGCTCGTCGTCATAAACTTTTCCAAAGCCGGGCATTCCGCTGAGCCGCACTCCGTGTTTGATGATCCAGTGCAACTCCGGATCGGACCATTCCTGAACTTCCCGCGAGCCCAGGTCGGGTGTCCGCGGGTACATCCAGCGGCCCGCGTTGCTGGGTGTGCGCCCGTCATTGCCGTGGCACACGGAGCATTCACCCATGAAAATCGTCCGTCCGCTGGCCATATTTACGGCGCCGCCGGGCGCGCTGGATTTTTTAGCCGCGCGGCTGATGATCCAGCGTTTGGCTCGCGTGGCAAAATAAGTTTCTCGAGCGCCAGGTTCCGGCAGCGCGCTGATATCGATGTGAGTGGCGGCGAAAAAACCGCCCGCGAGAAGAATCAATAAAACGATCACCACGACCAACGCACGATTGCTTCGCATCGGGAAAGGCCTCCGCGGCATTCGCAAAACAGGGAGAAGAATACAGCCGGGTGTGAGGTTTGCGCCGCCTCACGCCCGGTTGCATTCAGGGCTCGAATTACGCGCAGGACCGATCGTCACGGTCCCGCCGGGGAGCTACATCATGCCGCCGATATCCACCGAAACCCATTTGCCATTTTTGTTCACTTCGATTTTGTCGGCTTGCAGGGCAGTGCCGTGAAGCGTGCCGGTGACGCGAATCGTTTCGCCGACGTAGGGCGCCAAGGCAATTGACGGAGCAAGGAGGGCATAAAATTTATTGTCGCTGGTGAGCAGCGCGCCGGGAGTGCCGGCCTTCAGGCACATGGTGCCGCAACCTTTCATTCCGGAATGTTCATTTCCCGCGTTTTTGGCGGTGTCTTCCAGATAGCATTTGCTGTCCACCAACTTGCCCTCGTACGTGGCGGGTTTATCGGCTGCGAATAGTGCGGCGGCGCTCGAGAGCAAAAATATCAACGCGAAAGTGACTGCAAATTTCTTCATGAACGATTCTCCCTTGAAGTGAATTTCACCATAGGTGAATACCCCATTGGATTCATTCTTGCTGCTCCGGGGTGCATTGATTCTTTGCCCTCGATACCGGCTTGGGCATTTCAAAAGTTCAGGGCAAAGGGCGCACGAGAATCTTACTCCGGCCGATGCAGCAAATCGACAATGGGAGATAAATTACCGGCCCGTTGAAACAAGCGAATTGCGGCGATTCCCCGAGCTCCAGCCGACAGGCAATCCGTGGCGTTCCCGAGCGTAATTCCACCGATCGCCAGCACAATCAGGCGGACCGCGCGGCAAACGTCCGATAACCGGCCAATCCCCTGGGGCGGGCCGAAGGCGCGCTTCGAGGGAGTGTCGAACACCGGACCGAAGAAAAGATAATCCGCGCCGTCCCGTTCGGCGGCCAGCGCCTCCGGCAATTGATGGCAGGAAGCGCCCACCAAAAACCCATCGGGAGCGTGGCCGGAGCGGCACCAGCGGACCACCTCGGCAACCGGAGCGGACTGGCCGCCGAGATGGACTCCGGCGGCGCCGGAAGCGAGGGCCACATCGAGACGGTCATTGATCAGGATTTTTGTGTTTGTTCCGGCAGCCAGCGAAACGGATTTCCGTGCCAAATCGAGAAGACCGCGAGTGGGCAGATCTTTTTCGCGAATCTGGATCCAATCGATTCCGGCGGAGACTGCCGCTGCGATGGAGGGAAATAAGTCGCCATTCTTTTCCGGCGGAAGTTCGCTGCGTCCGGTGACGTAACAGAGGATCGGCCTAGCTATGTGTGGCAACGGTAGCCGAAGGGCGGCGGCGAAACGATTCCAGGGCCAGCAGAGCATCCAAAATGCCGAGGCCGGAAATCGCGCCGCGAATATAGGGATTCAACAAAATCGGGATCAACACCGGAAAGCGATTCAAGAAATAATTCGTTTCCCAGAAGGAGGACCAGGGAACCAGCACCAGCAGCATGCCCAGCTCGAGCCAAACCAGGATCAGCAGTACGCGGAGGAGGCGATTCATCGAGTCGTCATCAATGTTTCGGAAGCGAGGCGATTCGCTCGGCCACGTCGCGGTAGTCAATGTTCATCGCGTAGACCTGGCGGAAACTTTCCAGCGCGGCGGCATTTTCTCCGGCAAGCTCCTGTGCGATTCCTAGATCGTACCTCAAGGCGAGGATGGATTCCTGGTCAAGCCCCGGAGTTTCCAGGGCCCGTTGATACCATACCGCGGCAATCTTCGGTTCGTTCTTGGCCATGAACGTAAGGCCCAAGAGAGTAGAACATTGCATCGCGTAACGGAAGGGGCGTCCGTTCTGAACGGACTTGGCGACCTTCTGAAATTCTCCGATCGCTTCATCGAGCAGGCCCATTTCGCGGTAGGCGATTCCCAGGTTGTAATGGGTTTCGAGATCTTCGTCTTCTTCGCCGATTTCCTCGAGTTCGGTGCGGAAATCCTGGAACACGTCGTGCAATTGATCGACGTTATCTCCATTCGAGGGCGCGGGGGCCTTGGGCGGCTTGGAAGCAGCCGCGGAACTTGCGGGAGCGGGAGCTTCATCGGGCAAACGTTCCAGGCCATCCACTTCCGCGGCGAGTTCGCTGAGGAATTGATCCTGGGACATCGCGGACTGCTCTTGCTTTTCTTCGACAGCGGCGGCGGAGGGAACCAACTCGAGTTCAAAATCGAAAACATCTTCCAGCGAAGGGCTCATCTCGGCTGCTTCGGCCGGCTCGGGTTCCGCGGGCAATGGGGAATCGGAATTTTCGGCCGAGGCTGTTCCCGCCTTTTCGATTTCCGACGCAAGCGAGGCCCAGTCTTCGGTCAAATCAATTTCGAAATCCGTTTCGGCGGAGGCTTCGTGCGCCGGCACAGCTTCCGCAACCGGCGGAGGGGCAACTGGTGGCGCAGGAGGCGGCGCGGGCGGCTGCGGCGATTCCGCAACGTCAATGGAAGGCATCGCGGCCACCGGTTCCTCTTCGACGGGCGGCAATTCAACCGGGGCTACCGTGAATTCAGCAGGGGCAGGCGCGCTGCCGGCTACAGGCTGCTCGGCGGTTACGGCATCCGCTGAGGCGGCTGCGGCGCGCTGGAAACGGCGGCGAAATTCTCCGAAGCGATCGGCATTGGACGCATCGCCGCGATCGGCATAAATTTTTTCGAGCCGGGCAGCGATTTCGGCGGTGCGGCGTTCATTTCCCGCGCCCACACACAAATCGAGAAGGCGTTCGAGCGTGGGCGTGTGATGGGGCACTCGCTGGAGAACGGTTTCGAGAAGCTGAACCGCCTTTTGCGACAGGCCGTAACTGGAAAAAAGATCCACATCCGTAAGCGCCTGAGTGACGTAGCGCTGGGTATCTTCATCCAGCGTCGGTTCCGGCAACACTTCGGGAACAGCCGGCTCTTCGATAGGAGCTTCTTCTTCCAAGACGGCGGCAACGCTGACGGGCTCGCGGCCGGTCTGCGTGCGGAGCAGATTCAGGCGTTTGAGCAAGTCTTCATCATCGGGTTTTCGCTCGAGGAGTTCCTGGTACAACGCTTCCGCTTCCTTGAGTCTTCCGGCGGCGCTATAGGCTTCCGCCAATTGCTTGATGGAATCCGCGAGTCGGAAGGAATCACTTGTCTTGCGGTAGAGGTCGACCAGCCACTCGCGGGGCTCGAGGCTGCCTGGCAATTGTTCGGCGGCGCTGGTGAGCGACTTGGCGAGATGTTCCTGCTCGCCGCTTTCGATCATGACTTCACGAATTTCATTCAGCAGAGTGAGTGAGCCTTCGGCTTTGCCGGATTCGAGCATGGCGGATGCCACGGTATACACATGGCGATAATGCTGGCGGCCGTGTGCCAGGACTTTTTGGGCGAGGCTGATGGCGCGCGTCATGTCTCCGAATTTGAGCAGCAGGTCGAGAAAGACAGAGGTCATTTCCCCGCCGTTCGAGGAATCCGGCTGGCTTTCGAGAAGGGCAATGGCCGCGGGCATCTGTCCGCCGGCGGAGAGAGCCCGCGCTTTCAAAAGGATCACCTGCAGGTTGCCTGGATCGCCGGCCATCGCTTTCTCGAGCAGCTTTTGCGCTTCGGCCACTTCGCCGCGATCGAGCAACCGCTCCGCAAAATTGACACAGACCAGGGCCGCTTCCTTTTTCTGGCCCATGGCGTGATAGAGATCGGCCAGCTTCAATTGGACGCGATGATTATCCGGCTCGACTTCGAGCAACTTCTGCAGCGCTTCAATGGCCTGCTGGCTGCGGTTCGCTTTCACATAAATTTCGGCGAGCTGCAGGAACAGCGTGCGGGCTTCACTCAGCACGCCCTGCTGAACGTAAAGTTCCGCCAGCCGTTCGAGGGGCGAAGTTTCCGCCGGAGCGAGCTTGGCAATTTTTTTGTAAATGGCGATGGCCTTGCTGTTGAACCCGTCGTGCAGGAAAACATTGGCGAGGCGCTCGAAACAATCGGTGGCGCGCTGGGTATCGCCATTGCGAACATAGAGGTCGCCCAGAGTCATCAGCGTGGATTGGTCTTTCGGTTCGTGCTTGAGGATTTGCTGATATTCCGCGATGGCTTGGGCGAGCTTGCCCTGCTGCAGATACTTCAGCGCCGATTCTTGGGCTTTGCTCTTGGTATAGGTCATCGAAAAATCCCGGTTGCTCCACGCCCGCGGGCGGCGCGGATGAGCCGGCAGAGACGGGCGAAGAACAGTCCTAAGTACGTTAGCACACGCGAAAAAGCGGGGTCAACGAAGCGTCTTGGGAGCGTTTGAAAGACGATAACAGTGCCTGGGGGGAATTTGGGGGTTGTGGGTGGCGTGCTGGGATGTGGAGCGGGAGGAACTGCGGAGGATTTTACTTTTGCTCTAGCGTTTGGGATTTGCCCGGGATCCCTCACTTCGTTCGGGATGACCGCAATGCGGAAAGCCTAGGCAACCCGAATTAGAAGGGACAGGCAGTCGCGCAGGCCAAGTTGCTAGGATTCGGAGGGAAGGGAGACTGTTGGCAGATCGAGCGGCAAGGGGGGTTGCGTGGCGTTGGCGGCCCAGCAGGCGGATTCGCGAACCGGGGCGAAGGAGTAGCGATGCAACGGGGATGGGCCGTGCTGGCGCAATGCTTCGAGGTGTTCGGGCGTGCCGTAGCCTTTGTTGTTGATCAGGCCATAGTGCGGATAGATTTGATCGAACTGAACCATCATGCGGTCGCGCTCTACTTTGGCGAGGATGGACGCGGCGGCGATGGAAACGGAGCGGCAATCGCCGTGGATCAGGGAACGCTGCTCGATGGCGAGATCGAGCTCCATGGCATCGATCAGAAGATAATCGGGCGAAATTTTAAGCAGGGATAGCGCCTGGACCATTGCCTGGCGGCTGGCTTGGTAGATGTTCCAGGCATCGATGCGGCTGGCGTCAATTTCGGCGATGGCCCATGCCAGGGCGTGTTCGCGGATTCGCTGGGCCAATTGCTCGCGGCGATCGGCGCGCAGTTTTTTGGAATCGTCAAGGCCGACGATTCTTCGCTTGGGATTGAGAATTACGACGGCGGCTACCACGGGACCAAACAGCGAGCCGCGGCCCACTTCGTCGAGCCCGGCGATGCGCTGCCAGCCGCATTGGCGGGCTGCCCGTTCATAGCGCGATGAACACTGGCGCCCCATGTGGGCGGGATTCTAGCACAGGGATTCCCATCGATTTACTGGAGCGGGAAGAAAAAAATCAGGGAGATAGCGAGAGGGACACAACGTCTAAGACGATTTTCCGCCGTGCTTGAATCGAGCCAGCACGAAATCCACTCCACAGGCTAGCAAATACCACCAGAGCGTGCCCGCCACCGCGATCCACACAGCAGCGAGCGAGCTATGATTCCAGGCCAGCGCAAACGCCACAAGTGAGATGGGAAGGTCCGCCAACATCAAAAAATTCCAGGTGGTCACTGAGGACTTGAGGTCCGGCACTGTCAACCCAAGCACGACCAGGGAGCAGAGAGACAGATGAAAGAGCGGTGGGAAATAGACCCAACGGAATCGCTTGGCGGCGCCGGGCATCTACTGGGGCTGCAAAAAATGGTTTATTCGGCGACTGGGGCGGTTGCCGGGACGGCGACTCGCTCGACGCGCTTGATGCGGGCGGCTTTGCCTTTGCGTCCGCGCAGGTAATTGAGCTTGGCGCGGCGGACGCGGCCCTGGCGGACCACCACGATCGAGCTGATCATCGGGGAATGCAGCGGGAAGATGCGCTCCACTCCGATGCCGAAGCTGACCCGGCGGACGGTGAAGCTGGCGCCTGCCAGATGTGCCGCGGCGGCCCATCACCACTCCTTCGAATGGCTGGATGCGTTCCTTTTCGCCTTCGGCTTCCTTCAGGCGGACGTTGATGCGGACGGTATCGCCGGGGCGGAATTTGGGGAGGTCTTTGCGAAGCATGGCTTCTTGCGCTTTAGCGATAGTTCGATTCATGGCAGAGTTTCCCGGCAGACCCACTCAGGCGGGGCCAGCTCAATATTGGTAAACGGGAAGTATAGCGAAAATGGGGCGGATTTCCTAGAAGTTCTGATTTGGGAGTGGCGGCACCGGATCGCTAGATTGACAACCACAACTGATTTGAAGTGTTATGCATCGGATTCGTTGAAAGGAGTTCACTTCGAGTGTGCCGCAAGTGAATAAGACGTTACCCATCTCGATTGTGTGCTTCTCGCTCTTATCGCTGTCCTGCGTCGAGTTGGCGGTGTTTTGCGGATCTGTCCGGTCCCAGGCTTCAGGCTGGCGTGCCACGGATACAGCGAAAACAACTCCGCCTGCGCCGGGCGAACGGATTTTTGTTGCTACTTTGGCAAGAACGCTGGATGCGAGGAAGGTGAAGGCAGGAACTGCCGTTATTGCGTATCAGGCTGACTCGATTGATCCTTCGTCTCCTGGCAACATCGTTGTTCTAGGGCGGGTTCTTGACTCGCATGCGAGTGGGAAGGGCAATGCTGATTCGCTGTTGCTGCTTCGATTTGACAAGGTCAGGTTCGGAAATAATCAGGAAGTTTCTGGCCACTTGAAACTGCAGGCCGTGGCGGCGCCGCTTGCGACGCGATTGCTTACTTCACCGGCCATGGTTGATCGATTTCCTTGCGATGACGACGCGCATCACAAGGAATGTTTGGAAGCCAAGAAACAGAATCAGATCGCCGATCTCGGACTTGAGCCTATATACATGAACATTTGCAGAAGGAACCCGGCGAAAGGTAAAGGGCAGGCGCGCGATATTTGTGTTCCGGCAGCGAAGGCACATGGCATCTACGGATTTCCCGACCTTTCTCTATCGCCCTATCCGGCGGATTCCGAACAGGGTTTTGCCATCGTGTCAAAAAGTAAGAACATCCAATTGGAACGAAATACGGTCTTCGTGTTTTCGAGCTCCGATATTCGTATTCCGGCAACGCCGCAGCCCTGAGCGGGCTTTCCAGTTTACGGAAATAGTCACTTGGCAGAGAATTTAGAAAAGCCTCGTAACGAACCGTTTTTCATTCCATGAGGCTTAGAACAAAGAGAGATTCTTCGCCCGTTTGAGGCGGGCTCAGAATGACAGCTTTCCGGCATTTTTCCGCAAGCTGTTTACGTGGGGTGGGCGTAGAGGAAGGGGCGGATTTTGCTGCTTCTCCAGAAGTAGGCGAGGATGATGACACTGGCGACTGCGGCGTAGGCACACCACAGCGAAGTGAACGCGTAGCGCTTGAACGCCATGACCGCCAGCAGAATCGCCAGGTTGGCGAAGCCGAAAATAACCATCGCCCTGATCTTCGAAAAAAACAGCGAACCGCACGTGGCAATCACATAGAGCAATGCGACCCAGGTATTGTTGGTGGCTTGATTGATGTACACAATGCTGTTTCCCCGAACGTAGACCTGAAAGGGGTAGGCCGTGAGGGCCCACAAAATATAAAGCGTGGTGGCTGCGCCGAGGACGGCGAACGGCAGCATGCGCCTGCGGCTCTTGCGGTCCGGCTCGAATAGCAGCACACTGAGCGGCAAGAGAAAAGGCAGAAGCCCCTGGGCATAGAGCATGAACGCCGCGCCCATATTGTGCGCCACTTTCGCCGAGAGAATTCCGTCCAAGCCCAGCCATACGAATCCTTCGGTGAACTGATGAATGGCAAACAGAGTGGGGAGGGACGCGAACAGCAATTCGCGGCGGTGCTTCACATGGGTCAAGGTGACGATGCCGACGGCACCCAGGGCGGTGCTGCCAACAAAGTTCGCTGTCGCTGAAAAACACACGGCGCGTTTTCTCCCTTGGTGCGAAAACTACACTGATTCCCGCGGAACGCAAAGCATTAGTTGCGTTGACGCAGCGGGATTCGGCGTCATTTACCGCCAGCCAAGAAGCGGGCCGGGAAGACCGCGCGGCTGTGCGCGTGCCGTGATAGGATTTGCGTGCGCGCGGGAAAATCCTATGAACAAATCCATATCCTTCTGGAAAACGCTTACAAGGAAATCGTTTTTTCTGTTTCTGCTGGGGGTTTTCTTCGTCTTCAGCGCGGTGGGGTTTGCCAGCGACGTTTCGGAAATGGGGCGGACGCCGAAAGCCGCGTTTATTTGGAGCGTGCTGATTTCGGGCATTTTCCCCGTTTTTTATGCGTTTGCGGGATTCGCGCTTCGCAAGCAATTCTGGAAGGCGTTCGTTCCAATATTTGCGGTTCATTTTTTCCTGATGAACATAGTCAACCATTCGAATCCCTCGTTTCGACATGCAGTGGAGTTGAATGCGGCGGAGATCGCGCAGCATACACAGCCGGCTGCAGTTGGATGGATACGCCATCATGGTGGTGGTGGCGCTGGGGTATGCGTGCTTCGTTTATGTGACGATCACCGAAGGGCGGCGGTATTTTCGCGTGCATGCGGAAATTGAACTGGCTACCGAAATTCACCAGGTGCTGGTGCCCGCGATTGCCACAAAGCTGGGCGGCTACGAATTTTATGGGCGTTCCTTGCCGAGCGGCGAAGTGGGCGGCGATCTGATCGACCTGGCCGGGTCGGATGAAAATTGGGTGGCTTACCTGGCGGATGTTTCGGGGCACGGCGTGGCGCCGGGAGTGGTGATGGGGATGGTAAAGAGCGCGTCGCGGATGTTGCTGAGCTCGGGGGATGATACGCGGCATCTTCTGGCGCGGTTGAATGAAGTGATTTACCCGCTGAAGAAACCGGATATGTTTGTGACGTTTTGCTTTCTGGCGCGGAGTGGAGACGGTTTGCGGGTGGGGCTGGCGGGGCATCCGGCGATTCTGCATTTTTCGGCGGCGAGCGGGAAAGTGGCGCAATTGGAATGTCCGGACATGCCGCTGGGAATTCTGCCTGATGGGAATTTTTCAAGCAGCGAGATTGGAACCGAGCCGGGAGACGTGTTCGCCCTTTATACGGACGGGTTTATCGAGCCGGCCAACGCGGCGGGAGAGGAATTTGGCCTGGCGCGGCTGGAGGCGGAATTTCAGCGAACGGCGAAGCAGCCGTTGGAGGAAATTTGCCGGTCGCTGCAAGAGGCTGTGAACAAGCACGGAGCACAATTCGATGACCAGTCGCTTCTGTTGGTTCGAAGGTTATAGAGCGAACGGCTTGAAATGAAATTCGAATCAGGCGGCTCGTTGGGAGTCAAGCTTGCCTGCTAGCAGCCGTGTGCTTGAAAGTAAAGATGCCACCCTTAAGGGTGGCGCTACACGATCACCCTAACTTGGCGATGCCACAGAGACTCTGAAGCTCCAACCCCTTAGAAACCTAGCCAATCTGAATTTGGAACAGCACCGGCTTGGATTACGAATTGCGGGAGGAATCGAGGAGGCGGGCATCTTCCGGGGTTAAGGAAGGCTCGTCGAGGAGGTCGGGGCGATTGCGCAGGGTTTTTTCGATGGCTTTGCCGCGGCGCCATCGGCGGATTTGTTCGTGATTGCCGCTGAGCAGGATTTCGGGGACGGGCCAGCCGCGAAATTCCTGGGGGCGGGTGTAATGGGGGAAATCGAGGATGCCGTGATTGGTGACGCGGGTTCGATGCTTCGCGTAACCGAAATTCGTGTCGGCAACGTCTGGCCTCGCGCGCGCGGACGGCCTCTTCGGCGGCGAAGGATTCATTTACAGCGCTGCTTCGTTGCCCAGCGCGCCGGGCAGCAGGCGCGTGACGGAATCGAGGACCAGCGCGGCGGGGAGTTCGCCTCCGGAAAGGACGAAATCTCCTATGGAAATTTCGTGAGTGGCCAGGTGCTGGGCTACGCGCTCGTCGACTCCTTCGTAGCGGCCGCAGATCAAGATGATGCGCTCGAATTTCGTGGCAAACGCGCGGGCGGTTTCCTGGTGGTAGAGCTTGCCGGAGGCGGAGAGCAGCACGACCGCGGTTGGCGGCGTCGAGGAAGCGGTGCCGGGACCGACGAGCGATTCCACGGCCTCGAAAAGAGGCTCGGGCTTCATGACCATGCCTTCGCCGCCGCCGAAGGGGCGGTCGTCCACAGTGCGATGGCGGTCGTGGGTGAATTCTCGGAGATCGTGGATCTGGACATTGATTAAGCCGGCTTCCCGGCCGCGGCGGATGATGCCGTGATCGAGCGGGCCGGTGAAGAATTCGGGGAAGATTGTGATGATGTCGAATTGCATTGGTTTCGCCCGGGTTGCTGCGGATTGAGTTTACGATAAATTTCCTGTTTCGCTTCTCTCAATAGCATTGTGACAATCGTACTAAGCAGCGAAGGAGCTGCATTGGAAGGTTGCTCGGGATCCCTCGCTCCGAGCCGTTGAGCGTGAAGACAACTCTTAAGGCTCGGGATGACGGCAATCGGCTGGGCATCGGTACGCTTTTTCTTCAAGAGCGTTGGAGTCAGTTGTGCCAGGCAAAGGGTGAGCGGCATTGGGAGCTTGTTCGGGATCCCTCGCGTCTAGCCTGTAAGTTCGGAGGCAATTGGTGACGCTCGGGATGACCGCGGGCGGGTGAGAATCGGAACCTGTGGGTCAGGATTTGCGGTTCAGGTCGCGGAGGCCTTGGGGGAGTTTTACTTCGATGCGGCGGCTGGCGGGATCGATGCGGACGCAGATTTCCTGGGCCAGAGGGATGAGAAGTTCGCCGTCGGGGGTATCTACTTCGAGGACCGAGGTGCCGGCGGTGGCGACATTCTTAACGGGGCCGACGAGGGTTCCGGAATCTTCCCAGACTTCGCAGCCGATCAAATCGGTGACGTAATACTGGGCGGAGCCTAACGGCATGCGTTCGTGCAGGGGAATTTGAACTTGCAGGCCGACCAGGCGTTTTGCCGCTTCGATGGAATCGGAACCTTCAAAGAGAAACACAGCCTGTCCGCCATGGCTTTGGCTGAGCCAGCATTTTCGGATGGTGACGGGGCGGGGCGGATTGCTGCCGTCCCATAGAACGGCATTTTTCAAACGGGTGAGGCGATCGGGGAAATCAGTGAGGATTTCCGCGGCTATTTCTCCACGGAGGCCGTGGGGACGGACCAGGCGCGCGAGAGTGACGCGGGGCGAATCATTGTCTTCCACGGGGAAGTATTCTAGCGTTTATTCCAGAATCTCGAGCGTGAAACGTTTCTTCAACTTCATGCCGGCCGCGCCGAGAAGGGTGCGAATGGATTTGGCCGTGCGGCCCTGGCGGCCGATTACTTTGCCGAGGTCATCCGGGGCGACCCGAAGCTCCAACACCGTCACTTGTTCGCCTTCCACGGCGCGAACCTGAACCTGATCGGAATGATCTACGAGAGCTTTGGCGATCGCTTCCACAAGATCTTTCATTCCCTCTCCTTCGTGAACGCCCAAGTTGGTGGAGGGACTCCGGCTTCGTGCCGGGGTACACCCACAGCAGCATGACCAGGAGCTGGGCCTATCAATCACTCACTGAAGGATTCGACGCGCTACAGGATTTTTTGGTTACGTAGGAAACTGCGAACTGTCTCACTGGGCTGGGCCCCACAACCGAGCCAATACTTGATCCTTTCGGCATCCAGCTTGACCAGGTGGGGCTTTACGAGCGGATCATAGGTTCCCACAATTTCCACAAAGCGGCCATTGCGCGGGCGGGTCTTTTCCAACACCACGACGCGGTAGGTGGGACGCTTTTTCTTGCCAATTCTCGACAAACGAATCGCCAACACTCGGTGTTTCCTCCTGTTCTAAAGGGATAGCGATTATAGCGAATTCGGGTGGATTCGCCTAACGTGAAATGCGATGTGGCAGTTTTTGAAAGAACTTTACCGCCGAGGCGCAGAGAACGCCGAGAAAGCCGGCGGTGGGGCGACGAAAAGCGGTTACTGCTGGGCGGGGAGCTTGCCGATGCCTCTCATTTTGCCTGTGGCCATTTTGCCGTATTGCTTGATCATTTTGCGCATGTCGGAATACTGGTGGAGGACCTGGTTAACTTCCTGGACGGTGGTGCCGCTGCCGCGTGCGATGCGTTTGCGGCGCTTGCCGTCGATCAGATTGTGATCGGAGCGCTCGGCGGCAGTCATGGAATTGATGATGGCTTCGACGGAGCGGAGGCGCTTTTCGTCGACTTGGGTATCCTTGGGAATTTTGGCGAAGGGGCCGACTTTGGGTAGCATCCCCAACAGTGATTCGAGAGAACCCATTTTGCGAAGCTGGCGCAACTGGTCGCGAAAATCTTCCAGGGTGAAATCGTCCTGGCGAAGTTTGCGTTCCAGTTCGCGGGCTTGCTTCTCGTCGACGTGCTGCTGGGCCTTTTCGATCAGGGTTAAAACGTCGCCCATTCCTAGGATGCGAGAGACGATGCGGTCGGGATAGAAAGGCTCGATGGCGTCGTACTTTTCGCCAACGCCTACGAATTTAACCGGTGCGCCGGTCACTTTGCGGATGGAAAGGGCGGCGCCGCCGCGGGCGTCACCGTCGAGCTTGGTTAGTACTACACCTGTAATACCTAGCCGTTTGTGGAATTCGCCCGCGGACCTTACTGCGTCCTGGCCGATCATTGCGTCGGCTACGAAGAGGATTTCGGCTGGGGAGAGTTCGCGCTTTAGCTCCCCTAGCTCAGACATCAACTCGTCGTCGATGTGCAGACGGCCCGCGGTGTCTACCAGGATTACGTCGCAGGCGGCGAGCTTGGCTTCGCGCACAGCGCCTCGAACGATTTCGAGAGGCTTGCTGGTTCCGGTGCCCGGCCACAGAGGAGTGCCAGTGGCCTTGGCGACCTGTGCAAGCTGCTCGCGGGCGGCGGGGCGGTAGACGTCCGTGGAAACCAGAATTGGCCGGTGGCCGTGCTCGGAGAGCCATTTGCCCATTTTGCCGGTGGTGGTGGTCTTGCCGGCACCTTGCAGTCCTACGAGCAGCCAGACGGATGGGGGGCGTGAAGCGAATTGCGGCTTGGCTTCGCGACCGAGCAGATCGGCCAATTCATCGCGAACGATTTTGACGACCTGCTGATCAGGAGAAAGCTGGAGCATTACTTCCGCGCCGACGGCTTTGGCTTTGATGTGCTCGATCAACTCGTCGACGACGGCGAGGTTGACGTCGCCATCAAGCATGGCCTCGCGGATCTGGCCCAGTGCGGCTTCGAGGTGCTCGTCGGTGAGTTTCCCCTGGCCGCGGAGATTTTTGAAAACGCGTTGTAATTTGTCGGTTAAATTCTCAAACATTGTAAGCTGCCATTTATCTAGTTCAAGATTGCCGGTTCAAGGGATGTTTCGCCGAATCCGCGCCGGATGATGCGTGCGCGAACAAATTTCATTGTAGGCGAGGGCTCCGATAGCGTCAACGCAGGTTCAGTGAGGGTAGTGCGCGGATTCGACCAAGTAGTTGAAAGTTAAAGATGCCACCCTGAAGGGTGGCGCTACACGTTCACCCCTACTCGACTTTGCTAGACGGACGATGGAGCTTCCGACCCCCTAAAAACCGCGTCAATCTCAATTCAGGGCAGCACCCGATTCGGCGCCTGTTTGACTGAAGTCGGCGTGGGCACTTAAGATTGGCTGGTTATTGCTGAGTATTCATCGCTAGGGGAATCTGGAACATGGCTGGCGACAACAGCAGGTCCGAGCGGGAAATTGATTCGGGAGGCTCCGCTAAGAATGGAGCTGCGGAGCCGGCTGGCGAGATTCTCGTCGAAAAACCAACGCCGATGGTTTCTGAGATTGTTGCTCCCGCGTCGGCGCGGCTCAACGCGAGGGTTATCATCGAATTTGCCGCGATGGCCGTGGCTATTGCCGCGATCGCTTATCTCTACTTTCACCACTAGCGGGCGGGCCGGTAAATTAGGCCGATCACGATGCCCACGACGATCCATTCCACGAAATAGGCCACGGATTGTTGGACCGTTAGCTTCAATCCGATATTCAGGTTCACGTAGTTGTGGATCACGAACGAGCACACCGCGAAGATTCCGATTAGCACGCCGAAGCGCGCACCCTCGGCCAGGCCGGAGCCGCCCTGGTAAAGCATCGCGTAAATCACAGCGAGCACCAGCATGGCCACAAACATGGCGGCCATTCCGTAAGGCATCACGCGCATGATTCCTTCCTGAGGGCGATAGACGGCCGGATATTTCAGGAATTCATTTTTCATCGAGGAGGAGGTGAACGCGAGTCCGCCAATGGCGAAATAGGCTACGAAGGCGCCGAGTGCTGCTAGGAAGATGCGCAGGTAGTTCATGGGGATTCCTTTTTAAAAGCATGGGTGGTTTATCAGAATTCGCGTGGCTGGCCAACCGTAATTTTTGTGGGTGGCATTCGATATGGAATTTATGCTGGTTCGAGGAATCTTTTTTGTGAAACCGAAACATTGCACTGCAGGTTGAGGCTCTCGCTTTCTGCAACTCGAGAGCAACTTGGTCCTCGCCAAGGGCGGGGCTGAAGCCGGCCCCTACAACGTCTACAGACCGCACGGCCCTTCGGAGCTCCCTTCGTTTCTCAGGCTGAGCAGGGTAAACGTGAAGCCGGCCCCTACAAGGGCAACTGCGGCATTTGAAGTTAGACTCGTTGACTTGGCGATACTAGGCACCTAACATCGGGGCACATGGCTGGCGCGGATCGCCTGATCGGCAAGACCATTTCGCATTACCGCATCACTGAGAGGCTTGGTGGCGGCGGAATGGGAGTGGTGTACAGGGCGCAGGATTTGCGCCTGGATCGTTTTGTGGCCTTGAAGTTTCTGCCCGACGATGTTGCCAAAGATGCGCAGGCCCTGAGCCGTTTCCGCCGCGAAGCAAAGGCTGCGTCTTCACTGAACCATCCCAACATCTGCACGATTTACGACGTGGGTGAAGAGAACCATCAAACGTTCATCGTCATGGAATGTCTGGAAGGTTCGACGCTGAAGCACCGTATCAGCGGGCGGGCCATCGATCTGGAGACGCTGCTTTCCCTGGCAATTGAAATGGCCGACGCTCTGGACGCCGCGCACGCCGAGGGAATCATTCACCGCGATATCAAGCCGGCCAACATTTTTATCACCAAGCGAGGGCACGCCAAGATTCTCGATTTTGGCCTGGCGAAGGTGGCGCCCGCCGTGGAAGGCGTAACCGCGCTGCCGACAGCGACCGCCGAAGAATTTCTGACCAGTCCGGGAAGCGCGGTGGGAACGGTTTCGTACATGTCTCCGGAGCAGGTGCGCGGGAAGGAACTGGATGCGCGAACGGACATTTTTTCGCTCGGCGTGGTGCTGTATGAGATGGCCACGGGCGCGCTGCCATTCCGCGGAGACACTTCGGGAATTATTTTCGAGGCGATCCTGAACCGGGAGCCGGTGGCGCCGGTGCGATTGAATCCCGACCTGCCGGCGAGGCTCGAGGAAATTATCAACCGGGCGCTGGAGAAAGACCGCACCCTGCGCTACCAGCACGCCTCCGACCTGTTTGCAGACTTGCAACGGCTGCGCCGCGACAGCAGCTCCGGACGATTGCCCGCGCAATCGCCGGCGCCATCGGAAACGTCGGAATCGAAAACGGAACCGGCGGCCGGGAGCGGGGCCCAAAAACCGTCCAGACGAAGCGCCTATTATGTGGCCGCCGCCGTTCTGGCGCTTGCGATTTTGGTGGGCGCGGCGCTGCTGCTTCGCCGATCGTCGCGCAGCAATGTTCCAGCCAGCAAGGAATGGCAGCAACTCACATTCTTTACGGATTCCGCGGTGTACCCGGCGATCTCTCCGGACGGACGGATGCTGGCCTTCATCCGTGGGACGGATTCCTTTCTTGGATTCGGCGAGCTTTATGTGAAATTCCTACCGGATGGCCAGCCGGTGCAAGTGACACACGATTCAAGGCAGAAACTGGCTCCCGCGTTTACTCCGGATAGTTCGCGGATTGACTACGGATTATTTGCGCCGTGGGAGACTTGGGAAGTGCCGGTTTTGGGCGGCGAGCCTCACTTGCTGTTCCCGAACTCTTCGTCGTTGACCTGGATCGGCGATGGCAAGCATCCGCTTTTCTCCGAGATCAAAGAAGGGTTGCACATGGCGGTGGTGACCACCGACCAGGGCCGGGGAAACAGCCGCGACGTCTATGTCCCCGCGAACCAGCGCGGAATGGCTCACCATTCCTATCTTTCGCCGGACGGCAAATGGGTGCTGATCGTGGAAATGGACAGCCGCGGCGATCTTCTGCCGTGCCGGATTGTTCCGTTCCAAGGCGGCGGTGGACAAGTGCGCGTTGTAGGCCCACCTGACCGCACCTGTCTCGCCGGCGCGTGGTCTCCCGATGGGAAATCATTTTTCCTGAGTGTTGGACGGATGACATTTCATATCTGGAGGCAAGGATTTCCCGACGGGGAACCGGAGCAAGTGACGTTCGGTCCCACATCGCAAGAGGGCATCGCCATCGCCGCGGACGGCCGATCGATCATTACATCCGTCGGCTCGCAGGATAGCAGCGCGTGGATTCACGATTCCGATGGCGACCACCAGGTTTCGGCGGAAGGAAATAGCGGAGCGCCTTTATTTTCCCCGGATGGAAAGCTGCTGTACTTCCTGCTGGAGAACGGGCGAACCCAGGACGACGAACTTTGGGTGAAAGATTTAGCCAGCGGAAAATCGGAATGCGTGCTGCCGGGTTATTCCATGGGCGAATATTCGATTTCCAAGGATGGCAAGCAAGTGGCGTTCGTGCGGTTTGACGAGCATGGCCGCTCCAGCCTTTGGATTGCGCCCACCAATCGCCGCTCTTCCCCGGTGCGGATCTCGTCGTCGGAAGGCGAAGATTCCGTCAGGTTTCTTCCCGGCGGAGACCTGATCGTTCGCGCGCTGGAAGGCGGGTCGAATTTTCTCTATCGTATGAAAGCAGACGGCTCTTCGCGGACCAAGATTATTTCACAGCCTGTTCTCGACGTGTTCGGAGTTTCACCGGACGGCCGATGGGTGGCCGCGGGAGTTCCGGACCCCGACCCGGAACACACGGTTGCCGTCAAGGCGTTTGCGGTGGACGGCAGCAAGGAAGAGAAAATCTGCGTGGGATTTTGCTATCTCTATTGGGACGTCACGGGAAAATTCGCGTTGCTCTATTTTCAGCGGCAGCGCGATGTCACCTACGTGGTTCCTACGCTGCCGGATTCGGGATTGCCAAAACTGCCACCCGGCGGAATAGCCGCCACGGATGATATGAAAGGTGTGAAATCCGCGGCGGTGATTCCCTCGCTCGTGAAATCCGCGTTGAGCCCCTTGGTCTACGCCTTCACCCGGCTGAATACCCGGCGCAACCTGTATCGCATCCCGTTACCGTGAATCACGGGGATGAATAAGCGGACGAACTTTGCACTCGATTGCCTGAGTTAAATCTCACAACGAAATACTGAGGCATCAGGGGCGCAAAAGGCGACGCATACAAATATTCGCTGGTACATCCATCCAGTTGATCCGCTCGGAGCGGCCCCATAAACCCGCCACAATTCTCAACTCGGTTGGGTCGGCCGAGGTTTCTTAGAACTTCCTGTTCAGTAGCACCAGATCGGATCGCGGCAAAGCCGCGCTGTAGCTGTCTGTCTCGCAGGACCGCCCAGGTAAGCCAAATGGCTCCAGCCGAAACGATACACGTGAAAATCAGCCAACCGGTTCGTTTCACAGTCAAATAGCGTAGCAAACTGGACCCAGTCCTTTGCCACGGAAATGCACTGCCGGAGACTATTCGGCAATCCCCCACCTCTTATTGACCGGGTTGCGCGGGTCGACTAAACTACTTGTTTCGCTTATGCTCGTTCGGGCGGGCCGAGTGTGTGCGCTGCGCATCGCTGCAGCGCCTTCGGCGCTTGTCCGATTAATTGGCAGGGCGGCGCGGCTTGCGGGATGGCCGGCGCACGATGGAAACGATTTGAACAGGAGAGAGACAGTTGACTAAACGCACCTTTCAACCCAAAGTGCGCCGCCGGCACAAGACACACGGCTTCCGCTCGCGCATGAAGACCGTGGGCGGACGAAAAGTTCTGGCGGCACGCCGCAAGAAGGGACGCCATCGCCTTACGCCCATCTAGTCCGCGGCTGGGCTTTCCCCGCGCCGTTCGCCTGGTGCGCCGCTCGGAATTCGAAGTGGTGTATAAACAGGGGCGGCGGCAGACTAGTCCTTCGTTCGTCATTTTCGGCCGCGCCAATGGGCTGGATCGAAGCCGGTTCGGACTAAGCGTGAAGCTTGCACAAGGTGGCGCGGTTTTACGAAACCGGATTCGCCGCCGCATCCGCGAAATTCTGCGGCTGCACCTCCAGGAGATTGCCCCAGGATGGGACATCGTGATTCATCCGCGCGGCTCGGTAGCTCGCGCGCAGTTCACAATACTGGCGACGGAATTGGTGTCGCTGGTACATCGATTCGTGGCGCGCGCTTGAGCTTTAAGGAAGCGAGCGTTGAATCGGTAGAGAGCAAATCGGCGTCCGCGCATCGCACCGGAGCTGCGCGCTGGCTGCTGCTGTTTGCGGTGCGCGTCTACCGCGGTTTTTTCTCTCCCTTCTTTGGAGCCGCCTGCAGATTTCATCCTTCGTGCTCGCAATATGCGTTTCAGGCGATTGAACGGTGGGGTGCCCGGCGCGGAGCCTGGCTGGCCGTGAAACGGCTGGGGCGCTGCAGGCCGTTTTCGCCCGGCGGGTACGATCCGGTTCCTGAGTTGCTCGCTGAAAATTCCGATAGTGGTTCGGCTTTCAGTAGCACAGCCACTCCTGGCTGTGTTTCCGGCGAATATGTGGGCATTCGCGCACAGGCAGAAGTGCCTGTGCCACCAAAAGCGGCGGACGATTGCGTAGCTCCGAGAGCGGAGGTAACGCGTTGAGCGAAATGTCTCCCGAGCGCCGCGCACTGCTGGCCTTCGTTTTGTCGATTATTATCCTGTTGGTTTGGAGCCGTTTCTACAAGCCGCCCGCTCCCGCGCCGCAACCGGTTCCGAGCCAGCAGATGTCCCATCCGGGACAACCGGTGATACCTTCGGCGCCGCCTGCGGCTTCGAGCACCGCGCCTGCCGCGTCCGCCGCGCCTGCGGCCGGGGCAAAAGCGGCCGATAAGGAAGCCACATACATCGTCGAGAGCGCCCTTTACCGTGTGGAATTTTCCAACCGCGGCGCGGTGGTGCAAAGCTGGCAGTTGAAAAAATATTCGGACGATCAGAAGCCGCCGCACGTTCTCGACCTGGTGAACGCTCAAACTTCGAAGCAGCTTGGCACGTGGCCCTTCTCGCTTGTGCTGGATGACCCGCAACTCCAGGACATGGCGAATTCCGCGCTCTACCAGGTGAATCTTTCGCAGAATAGCGTGCAGGCGCCGGCGGAAATCACCTTTGAATGGAGCGATGGCCGCCTGGCCGTCAGCAAACACCTGAAGTTTTCGACGGGTTACCTTTTTAACCTGGATGTCTCCGCGACGCTGGATGGCAAGCCCTTGTCTGTTGCGGTTGCGTGGCGCGGCGGCTTCGGCGACGTCAATGCCTATAAGGCCGCGCAAACTTTGAATGTTTTTTATTCGACGAATGGCAAGCTGAACGTGCTGGCGTACAAGAAACTGGGAGTTTCCAGCCATCCGGAACAGCGCATGGAACAGCCCGGCACGATGGAATACGTGGGCATTGAAGACCAATTTTTCACTGCCGCGTTTCTCTCGAATGGCACGGGGCTCGATCTATGGCACTGGGCCGAGCAGCGCGATGTAACGGACGGGGAAAAAACAGAAAAGGAACCCGTGGCGGAAATGGCCGCCAGCACCCCCGCCCCCGGCCCTCTAAGCGCCCGCGTTTACGTGGGCCCCAAAGATCTTGCTCAACTGGAAGCGCTGCAGCCGCCGCTGGAAGATCTGGTGCAGTTCGGATGGACGGGAATCATCGCCAAGCCGCTGTTTGAAGTTTTGAAATGGATTTACCGCTACGTTCCGAACTACGGCTGGGCCATCGTGCTGCTGACGCTGGCGATCAACCTGGCGCTGTTCCCGCTGAAGATGAAGAGCTGGCGCTCGATGCAGCGGATGCAGAAAGTGGCGCCGGAAGTGGAATCGATCAAGCAGAAATATCAAAAGTATGGGATGACCGATCCGCGCAAGAAGAAAATGAACGAAGAAATGATGGCGATCTACCAGCGCGAAGGAATCAATCCCATGGGCAGCTGCCTGCCCATGCTCTTTCAAATGCCCATTTGGTGGGCGCTGTATCGCATGCTGCAAGGCGCCATTGAATTACGCCACGCGCCGTGGATCGGCTGGATTCACGATTTGTCGGCCCACGACCCGTATTACATTTTGCCGATTTTGATGACGGTGACCATGTACCTGATGCAGAAGATGACGCCGGTGACCACGGTCGATCCCATGCAGCAGAAAATGATGACTCTGATGCCTCTGATGTTCGGGATTTTCTTCTTCACCCTTTCCAGCGGGTTGGTGCTTTATATTTTCACCAGCAACCTGGTGGGTATGGGCCAGCAATGGTATCTGAATCGTACCGCGCCGCTTCCCGCCAAAGGCAAAGGGCCCAAGGGCAACGGAAAAAACACTTGACGCAGCCCGCGAACCAATTATTCTCGCGGGAACGAACGGGGACCATGAACCAGCGTTTTATTCGCGAAGGCAAACTGGACCTGGCGGCGCTGGCCGCGGAGTTGCGCCGCTTTCTCGATCTGGCGATGAAGCAGATGCATCTGGATCTGCGTTACAACGTGGCAGACCTGGCTGCGGAAGCGGGCGGCCCGGGTTCCGCGGGTGTGCTGGTGAATTTCAGCGGCGGCGATCTGGAATTGCTGCTGCAGCGGAATGGCGAACTTCTTTTCGCCCTGGAATATCTGGCGATGCGGTGGCTGGGACTGGACCAGCCGTTTCATGAACACTTGCGGTTCGATGCCGGCGATTTTCGCGCGGTGCGCCTGGAGGAATTGAAATTATCCGCGCGCGTGGCGGCGGAGCGGGTGCGCGAATCGCGCCAGCCATTCCATTTCAATTCCATGCCGTCGCGGGAGCGCCGCGTAATTCATCTGGAACTCAGCAACATGGCGGGGCTGCGCACGGAAAGCGAAGGCGCCGGCGAAAAACGCCACTTGGTGATCTACCCGGTGGATACGAAATAAATTTTATTCAGGAAAGCGAGAAAGGGCGATGCCGGAACCAGTCGTCGCGATTGTGCTGGCGGAAGTTTCTCCGGGCAAGGAAGCGGAATTTGAAACACTGGCCGGGCAGCTTTTTGAATTAATCCGCCGTAAGGATTACGGCACGGACCGCCTGCTGCGCTCGCTGCGGCAACCGAATCTTTATTACGATATTCGCGATTGGGCCAGCCAGGAAGCCGCCGAACAATCGCAGCGCGATCCGGAATTGCAGACGCTGCGGGCGCGGCTTTCCGAGATCTGCAAAGTTTCCGAAGTGATTTACTCCGCCCGCGAAGTCAGCCTCTAATTTTTCCGCGAATTAAAGTTCCAGCAGGTAGCCGGCTTTTCCCACGTTGATGCAGCGCGTGGATCCAATGCGATCCGATCGTCCCGCGCATTCGTGAATGTGTCCGCTGAAAACATAAGCAGGCTGATTGCGTTCCACCCAGGCACGCACGGAGTGGCTGCCGGCGTGTTTTCCCGGAGCAAATTCATCCAGCTTGGAATCGCGCGGAGGGCAATGGGCAACCAGATAACGAGGTTTCGCTGTTTCGAACGCGGCCAGGGCTTCGGCGATTTCTTCCTCGGAATATTCTCCGGGGGTATCGAACGGCGTGGGATTGCTGTAACCGAGACCGGCCCATGTGTTTTGCGGGTCCGCGCCGGCGGTTTGGATGCGCCGGTGAAAATCGATCAATCCATATTTTTCGCAGAAGGCCGCTGACTGCTCCTGCGTTTCGTGGTTTCCGGGGATCACCCACACACGTTCCGCGAAGGGCCGGAACAATTCTCCGCAACGGTCGAGTCCACGGCCGAAATTGGAAAGATCGCCCGCGGAAATGTAGATATCCGCCGGGCGGGCGAGCAAAAGTTCCAGCGAACGCAGATCGCCGTGAATGTCGCTAAAGATCAGGAAGTTCATTTTGAATTCTCACCCGTCGCGGCAGAACTATCCGCATTGGGGTGCGGGTAGGTCAGCTTGCCTACCCAGCCTTCCTCGAGCAATTTTCCATTTTTATCAAATACCACCTGGAAAACAAAGGAAGCCGGCCTTTTGCCGCTGCGATCAAAAAAGCGTAGATCGCTGAACTCGACGATTTCGCGATTGCCGCCCGCTATATAGTGGATCATAGGAAAACGAGCGAACCAAAAATACGTTCGCACCTCTTCGAGCGTGCGTGCTCTGGCGATCAAGGGATTCGGCGGCGAATCGGCGATTGCATAGAAAACCGGAGGCTGCGAATTGCGCAAATCGAAACGCGCTTCATAAACGCCGCCTTCCGCGCGAATCAATCCCATCCAATCCAGAAGTGACGGTGGAATCGGCAATGCCCCCATGCGGTGCACGGAGATATGATTCGCATCCGCAAACGCTTGTACTCGTTTCAGGGCGGCATGATGGGCGAATCCGCAAGCGATAAGGTAGACCGCCGCCACGTAGGTTCCCCAGCGGCACCAGGCGCCCCGGCCGACATCGAAGCCGCTCCCATTCAGCAGCGGTAGAAAAAATAAACCGGCAAGCACGATGATGAACACGAATAGCGACCACAACGAAAACGGAAACTGAACCGCGCGCGCAATTCCCCAGGCCGCGAACGCTCCCATTCCGCACAACGCCCACATTCCCGCGGCCTTTTGAATGCTTTTTTCGCGACCCGAGTAGACCCAGGCAACAATTTGAGGAACCAGCAGAATCGCTGAAAAGCTAAAATCAATGATGAACAGCAGGTCCCAGGCCACGCGCGCATTCGATATCGGCATCCACATGCGCGTTCCAAACGACGTCATGCCGTCCAGCAGGATGTGGCTTGCGATGCCCACGGCATAAGCCATGAAGAGTACCGCCATCGAAGGGCAATCGCGGCCCCAACGCCGCAGCAGCCACCGCGTGAGCCACGCAAAAACCGCCGCAAAAATGGGCAAACCGACAAAAGAGTGAGTGAACCCTCGATGGATTTTTGCGATGGCGAGAGGATCGTGGCTGAACGCCTCGATCAGAATGTCGCTATCCGGAAAAACGGAACCAAGAGTGACCGCCAGGATCGCGACGCGGCCCTTGAACGCATTCTTATCGTTCGAAAAATATGCCTTGCCGAGCAGGCCGCCGCCGATGGCGTGTGTGATCGTGTCCATGAACTAGATTAGGAGCAATGTGTATCCGGAATTTTTGGCATTAGGAGATTTCAATCAGCGGTGAACGCTTCTCGAAAACGGCTCCGATAGGCTGGAACGCGATATCATGATTACTGAACACTTCTTGCGCGGGCCGCACTGCTTCGGGAGCGAGCGCGATCAGAAATCCTCCCGAAGTTTGAGGATCGAAGAATAAATTCCGATACTCTTCCTGCACGCGGTCCGAGAATTCCACGCAGCCTTCCAGAAAATCGCGATTATTTTTCAAGCCGCCCGAAATGAAATTTTGCCGGGACGCTTCGACCGCGCCCGGCAAGTAGCTGACGCAGGTGTGATCGAGGCGAAACGAGACACCACTGCCGACGGCCATTTCGCGCGCGTGGCCCAGCAAGCCGAAACCGGTTATGTCCGTTACAGCATGGACCGGGCTGCCCTTGCCTTTTGTCGCCGATTCCACCGCCCGCAGCGCTTCGGCAGCGGCGCTATTGAGCTGCGTCATGGAAGCCGTGGATGCCGCAATTGACTCTTCGCCGGCGCTTCCCTGCTTGAGCGCCGTCGCAATCATGCCCGTGCCAATCGCTTTGGTGAGAAGCAGCACATCTCCCGGCCGCGCGCCTACGTTGCGCCAGAATCGTTTTGGGTGGACCAGGCCGGTGACGGCATATCCAAATTTCATTTCATCGTCGCGGATGGAATGCCCTCCCAGCACGGTGCATTTGGCTTCCATCATCTTTGAGAGGCCGCCGCGCATTATCTGTTCGAGGATCTCCGTCCGTCCAGCCGCGGGAAACGCCACGATGGTTAGTGCCGTGATCGGGCGGCCACCCATGGCAAAAACATCACTCAGCGCGTTGGTGGCGGCCACTTGTCCGTAGGTGAAAGGATCGTCGACGATGGGCGTGAAAAAATCGACGGTTTGAACCAGGGCTTGTTCCTCATTCAAGCGATAGATGCCCGCATCGTCGCTGGTTTCAAATCCAACCAGCAGGTTGGGATCAGCTTGCTTGGGCAGGCCTCGAAGTACAGAATCCAAAATTCCCGGACTCATTTTGGCCGCGCATCCAGCCGCTTTTGCAGTGGTAGTGAGCCTGACCGTTTCCGCCAAATCGGTACCTCCCAAAGATTCCCATCCTGAATAATGATTATACAGCGCTGAAGTTGCAAGTGAGGTGCGGTGTTGTGGAACAAAGGTGCGGCGCCACTTAGGGAAAGGGGAGTTCCTCGCTCGGGTCAGGACAGGAGCGCTTGCTTTCTACACCTGAACCGAGCGAACCGGAATCGCAATCGTTCTGGAAACCGGAGTCGAAGCAATTATGTGGCAGTTTCCGTCGAACATGCCTCCCGGGAGGATCACCAGGCAGGGCGAATAGATATCGCCGGTCACCATGGCTTTGGATTGAATTTCAACTCGAGTTTTCGCAAAAATCGTGCCGTCAAACTTTCCCGCGATCAAGATGTGATTCCCTTCAATCTGCCCATCCACGCGAGCGTTTTCGCCCAGCACCAGGCTGTGATCCGAGATCACGGTGCCTTTGAGTTCACCATCGATTCGAAAAATGCCTGTTACCTCGAGCTTGCCCTCAAACCGGACGCCACGTTCGATAAAGCCTGTCCAATTCGCGGAACTTGAAATTTGCTTGGAATCTTTGCTGGCCATGGGAGGTATGTTGTAAGCGATTAAATACTACAGTTGTAGTTAATGGCCCAAGAGCCGTTCGTAAATTCCGTTCAGTTGCGCATCGTCGTAGAATTCCAGAATCAGCTGACCGGGGCGGCTGCCAATTTTAGGCCGCAGCGTGACACGTGTGCCGAGAGCTCGTTGCAACTCTTCGAGCGCCGCCCTGGTATTCGCGTCGTGGCCTGCAACAACCGGCGGCGCTGCGGCAACTCCGCTCGATGATCTCGCGCTCATGCGTTCGAGCTGTCGGACGGAAAAGCCACCCTTTGACGCCCGCCTGGCGAGAGAGACACGGTCCGGGCCTTCCGGAATAGCAAGCAATGCACGGCCATGGCCTGCACTGAGCTTTCCGTCTTCCATCATCTCCTGAATCGCGTCTTCTAATCGAAGCAAGCGAATTGCATTTGCTATGGTGGCGCGATCTTTTCCGGTTCGTTCGGCTACTTGCTCTTGAGTTAAGTGGAATTCTTCGATCAATCGATCGAAGGCCCTGGCCTGCTCGATTGGATTCAAATCCTCGCGCTGCAGGTTCTCAATGAGCGTCATTTCCAGCGCGAGTTCTTCCGCCACTTCTTTCAGCACGGCGGGAACGCGCTGCAGGCCGGCTCGCTGAGCCGCACGCCAGCGCCGTTCTCCAGCGATGAGCTGGTAGCGGGCACCTCTTCGACGGACCAGGAGCGGCTGAATGATTCCACTCGAGCGAATCGACTGGGCCAGTTCTTCGAGTGCGGTTTCTTGAAATCGAGTGCGGGGCTGATAGGGACTGGGATCAATCAGGTCAATATCGATCTGGATCAGGCTCTCAGCCGGAGCAAGAGCTGGCTGGGCGGCAGTGGCGGCGCTGCTGGTTGAGGGGCTTATTTTAGGAGTGGGAACCGGTTCAGGATCCCGAATGAGCGCGCTCAGCCCTTTCCCCAACGCGTTTCTGGTCATTAGCGATAAGCTCCTTTGCCAGTTGGATATAGCTCTCAGCCCCTTTACTATGTATGTCGTAGAATATGACTGGCTTGCCATGGCTGGGGGCTTCGGCCAGGCGCACATTGCGCGGGATCACTGATTCGAATACCTGGGCTCCGAAAAAACTACGAAGGTCTGCGGCGACCTGCTTAGAAAGAGTTGTCCGCTCATCATACATCGTGAGCAATATGCCCTCAATGGCTAGGGAGGGATTTAGGGTTCGGCGCAATCGCATCAGGGTATCCAGTAGCTCGGAAACTCCTTCGAGGGCCAGATATTCGCATTGGATCGGCACGAGAACAGAATCGCTTGCCGCCAGTGCGTTGATGGTCAGAAGATCAAGGGCGGGGGGACAATCAATGATGATGTACTTATAATCCGGCCTGAGCCTGTCCATAATGGCGCGGAGCCGGTATTCCCTATTCTCCATGTTCACAAGCTCGACAGCCGCGCCAACCAGATTCTTATCTGATGGGATGAGATCGAGCCCTTCCACCTGAGTGGGGATAACGATGCGGCTTAACGGCTCGTCCAGAATCAACGCATGATAGAGAGTGCGGCGAGCGGGATCTTTGGGGAAACCGAGGCCTGAGGTGGTATTTCCTTGGGGATCGTTATCGATAATTAGAGTTTTTTGCTCGGCGGCAGCTAGAGATGCTCCGAGATTGATCGCGGTGGTTGTTTTACCCACGCCACCCTTCTGATTTGCGATCGCGATCACTCTAGCCAGAGGATCCCCCAGTTTTCGGGGTGAATCTATCAAAGACGGTACGGGTGTAGCAAGTTGTTTCACGTGGAACAGTGCTAGATGGAAGATCGCGGTGTTGTATTGGCAGGATGAGCAGAGCAATTGGTGAAAAGAAGCAGCTGAACTGAGTGTTCCACGTGGAACTATTTTCATCTCAAACGATTGATCTGGGTCAGATACCGAAATTCTAACTTGATAGATCGTTCGAATAGGTGCTCGAGGCATGAAATACCGAAGAGGCCGAACCAATAATTACGGAGATTCAATAAATTTGCTTTGCATCAATATCAGTTTTGGATGCTGCAATTTAATTTGCGGCGCTGCGGTGGGAATCAGGACTTCCGACGAGTAAAACCCGGCGGCTAGAGTTTGGAATCGGAAGCACCTCTCTCCACTTCCAGCCGGCCGTTTTGGAGAGTAGGGCGGCATCGTCCATCCCTAGCCAGAGAATTATCTGCCCGTCTACAGCCAGTCTGGTTCGCGACCACTTCAGCATATCTTCATATTCGCCTACGGCGCGAGAACAAATGAAATTGAACTCGACTGTGGACATAAAATCTTCATATCTCGAATTTACAATCTGGCACGAGCCAAAATGAAGTGACCGGGCGGCCTCAGAAAGAAAAGCTGCTTTGCGCTGGTTCGATTCGATCAGAGTCAAGTCCATGCTGGGGTTCGCAATTTTAAGAGGAATGCCAGGAAAACCAGCTCCAGTACCAAGGTCGGCGAGCCGACCATGCCGGATTGGAACTGCGGACGATGCAAAAAGACTTTCTCCGACATGTCTCTCGAGAAGTTGGCCGATATCCGCAAGCGAGACCAGGGAAATGCGGCGGTTCCACAGCTCCAACAAATCCAAAAATTTTCGCACCGAGGCGATTTGGCCCGGGTCCAGATCAACCTTGAAAGGAGCAAGCAAGGAGCGGATTTGATCGTCCGTTTTCGGCATATAGCTATAAGCTAATTATGAAATATATTTATTAGCTTAATGCATAGACGCTCGCGGTTCAATCCGAAGACCTTTCTTCCCGGGCCAAGCTCGCGTCCCCTTGGCCGTGAGGGGAGCGAAGCCAGCGCGCGCCGATCAAACCGGCGCACAAATCGGCCGCAAAATGCGCGGCAATCGTGGGAATCAAGCTCCCCGTCCAAACACGAATTCCGGCAAACAGAAGGCCGACCAAAAACGTGGTGGCCAGGCCGCGTTTTCCCTGATAGAGGTGCGCGATGGAAAAGAAAAGCGCCGAAGCAAATACACCCACGAGCGCGGACCCCGCCGCGCGTTCGAAAATTGCTTGCACAAATCCGCGGTAGATGAATTCCTCGCACAGAGCCACAGTAGCCACAAGGGCCATGAACGCAAGGGATTCGACGAGCGTCTGGGGCATTACCTTTCGCGCCATTTCGCCCAAGAATCCATGACGCTCCGGAGGCAAGCGAGCAAGGCGCCGGATCGCCACGATTTGATTGGTAACCACCAGCGCGGAGAGCACGGTGGCGACCAGAACGGTAAGTCCAGGCTTGGGGATTACCAGCGCAAGCTCGGATAGAGAAATATTCCGCACGAGCGCGCGCCATAGCACAATTCCGGAAGCAAACCATTGAAAAGCAATCGTCGAGGCATACAAAGCAAGGCGGTCCGCGGACGTCAGTTGCGGCTGGCGAAGAAGTTTACGAACACGGACCGCGCCACGCCAGGGAACCACGACACCCAGCAGCAGGAGAATGAGCGCGAAATCCCACGGCATAATCGAATGGAGCACAGAGAGATGTAACCATTGAACAGCGCGAGGGAGCAAGCGAAACTGGCGCACAGCAGTTGACAGAGCAGGTGCCGGCGATTATCGTTGCCAGGACTTTTAAACATGAAGATTTTAGTTATTGGCGGAGGCGGCCGGGAGCACGCGATCGTATGGAAACTGCGGCAGAGCCCGCTGGTGGAGCAGGTGTGGTGTGCTCCGGGCAACGGAGGTATTGCAAACGAAGCAGAATGCATCCCGGTGGACGTGAGCAACAGGAACGCATTGGTAACGCTCGCTGAAAGGTTGCAGCCCGATCTAACCATAGTCGGGCCGGAAATTCCGCTGGTCGCCGGGATTGTGGACGAATTCGGGCGGCGCGGGATGAAGATCGTAGGCCCCGGCCGAGCTGCCGCACAACTGGAAGGGAGCAAAATATTTGCCAAGGAATTCATGTTGCGTTATGGAATTCCCACGGCGGCAGTGCACGGAATTTTCGATTCGGCCGCTGCCGCTTGCGCCACAATCGACAACATAAACGGATTGGCGGTGATCAAGGCGGACGGGCTATGCGCGGGGAAGGGCGTGCTGGTTACTTCGTCGCGAGGTGAAGCGAAGGAATTTATCGAGCGGCTGATGCTGCAGCGAGAGTTTGGGAGTGGCGGGAACCGGGTCCTGATTGAGGAGGCGCTTGAAGGGAGAGGAGCTGTCCTATATCGTACTGACGGACGGCGAGAGTGTGCTTGCCCTGGCGCCCAGCCGCGATCACAAGAGGGCATTTGACGGTAACCTGGGACCAAATACGGGAGGCATGGGCGCCTATTCGTCAGACGAATTGATGCCCGGTGATTTGAAGGAATTGATCAGCGAATCGATTGTGGCTCCGACGATCCGGGGCATTAAAAAGGAGGGCTGGACTTACCGCGGTTTTCTATATTTTGGAATCATGCTTACCCCGGCAGGTCCCAAAGTCCTGGAATTTAATTGCAGAATGGGAGATCCCGAGACCCAGGCGATATTAATGAGAATGGAATTCGACTTGGCAGCGGCTCTCGACGCGCTAGTGCAGGGCAAGCTGGCTTCCGTGCAGCCTTTGTGGAAAGAAGGGGCGAGCGTAGTAGTGGTGCTGGCCTCGGCTGGGTACCCGGGAGATGTGAAGCCTGGCCAGCCAGTTTCCGGGCTTTCCGAGGCGAGCAAGGTGGCAGACGTGAAGGTGTTTCACGCGGCCACGCGGCTCGAAGAAGGCGTCTACTACACAAGTGGTGGTCGAGTTCTTGGCGTTTCCGCATCTGGTGAATCAGTGGGTCACGCGGCGTCCAAGGCCTACGATGCCATTAGTAGGATTAGCTTCCATGGGATGCAGTTCCGGCGAGATATCGGAAAAGTTGGGGTGAATCGACAAGTTTCCGCGAGCGGAGGCAAGGGTGGCTGAGGTTTTGCACATCTTTCGCGCGCTGGTTCATCGCTTGCCGATGGAAGAATTAAAAGAAGCAGAATTGATTTTCGATAAGGGGCTGGCTGGCTGCATTCATGGCCGAAAAAAGAGCCAGCGCCAAGTGCTCCTGGTGGAAATGGAAACCCTTCAAATGCTGGGGCTGGCTCCCGGTGTGGTGAAGGAAAATATCACGACCGCGGGACTTGATCTTCGCACGTTGAGGGACGGGGAGCGGCTGGAAATCGGCGAAGCAGTGTTGGAAGTGAGCGAGCCGTGCCATCCCTGTGATCGGATGGATGCGATCCGGCAGGGCTTGCGAGAGGAATTGCGCGGGCGGCGGGGAATTTTGTGCAAGGTGATTACGGCTGGCAGGATTAAGAAGGGCGATTCGATCCAGACGGTTGCAACCGCGGAAATTTCGGCGGACTCCCAAGGAATAGGGCAAACAAATTGAGCAATCAAACTCCAGGAAAATCATCGTTGGTAGGGATCATCATGGGGTCGGACACGGATCTGCCGGTGATGTCCGAAGCCGCCAAGATTCTGGACAAGTTCGAAATTCCCTATGAAATGGAAGTAATGTCGGCGCACCGGTCGCCGGCCAGAACCCACGAATACGCGACGACGGCCGTGAGCAGAGGCTTGAAAGCGATCATCGTTGGAGCAGGAGGCGCGGCGCACCTGGCGGGAGTGGTGGCGGCGCTGACGACTTTGCCCGTGATCGCTATTCCGATGGCTACAACGGTATTGAACGGAATTGATTCGCTGTTTTCAACAGTGCAGATGCCGGCGGGAGTGCCTGTCGCTTCCATGGCCATCGATAAGCCCGGCGGGACGAACGCGGGAATATTCGCGGCGGAGATTATTGGGACGGCCGATCCCGCCGTTCGCAAGCGCCTGGAAACTTATAAAGAAGAACTGGCGCGATCCGTTGCCGAGAAGAACGGACGATTACAGCTCAACCTCGCCCAGAATCAGAAATCAAAATAATTTGGTTCCGCGCTATCCGCGCCCAAACGCGTTGGTGTTATTGCGACGGTGGTTTCTGCAGCGTTGGCGCGCCGGGTGGCGGTTTGCGCAGAGTGGGCGCTCCGGCGGGACGTTCCTTGGACGGCTCAGTCTGCTTTTCTTCCGGCGGAGGCGGGAGGATCCATGCGAAACCGCTGGCGTCAATCGTCGCGATTTCCTGGCGTTGATCCTTGGTCGCGATGGCGTCGATCGCAGCTCGCAGGAACTGCGTTGCGTCGGCCACCTTCAGTTTTTGTACATCGCCCCTGAGAACGGAATCTTTCACCGCGGCTTGCGTTGAATCGGACGAAAGCGCCGCAAGACGTGGATCATTTTTCTTGAGCAATTCGAGCAGGGTGGGAGCGGAGCTATCGGAGGGATATTGCGCCGATAGCAAAGTTCTCGGTTGCCCTTTCTCGGGCGGCCACAGTTGCGTGTAGCTGGGCGTGCTCAGGCTGGTCTGCCAGTAATCGCCGCGCTCCTGGGATTGTGTAACGGCGTATTGCAGCAGCCACACTTCGGAGCCTTCCCGCGTATCGAAATTCGTCAAAATCAATTGAAGCACCGGCTCATCTTCCTGCACATCGAGTTTTCCATGAAAAAGAGAGACCAACTGGCGAAGCCGCTCGGTAACTCCCCGTCCGATAAACTCGATTTTATTTCCGTAGCCGATATTGCCGGCCTTCAGGCTTGGTCCCGTGGGAGCGCCTTGTGCGTGAATACGCGGCAATTCAACTCCCAGGCTGGCGATTAATGCGGGTGGCCAGAAGGCGTGCCAGTTTTCCGCGCCGAACAAGACGCCGGCGCTTTCCGAACCCAGCGCGACGATATCGGGCGGCCGTGTATTCGGTTCAATGGGATTTTCCAGGGTCACGACCACGATGCCATCTTTAGCAACCAGGATGGTGGCGCTGCCAGCGGCAAGGTTGACGGCGATTTCATCGCCTTCGTGCTCTTGCTGCGTGGTTTCTTGCGTGCGCGCTTCAGGCGCGATCGAGCCGGCGACCAGGAATACCAGAATTTCGAAGACTAAATAGGCTTTCCAAAAAGGCTTACGTGTCGATCGTTTCAGCCCCAGTGCACTGGCCGGGCGCGGCAATCCCGCGCGGATGGATTGCCTCGAGCGCCCAGACGAATCCATCTAGCCTCGAGGAAGCACAGCGGGATTTTTTCGCGCGAGGGATTGAATGGCGGTGATGGCGATTACGTTGGCAATGTCGTCCGCGGAACAGCCGCGGGACAGATCGTTTGCCGGGCGAGCCAGCCCTTGCAGAATCGGGCCAAGCGCGATGGCTCCGGCGGTGCGTTCCACCAATTTGTAGCCAATGTTGCCGGAATCGAGATCAGGAAAAATGAGCACATTGGCTCTTCCTGCAACGGGAGATCCGGGCGCTTTCGAGTGGCCGACGGAAGGGACGAGCGCGGCATCCGCTTGTAGCTCGCCATCGACGGCGAGGCTGGGATTGCGGGCCTTGATGATTCGCAGGGCTTCGCGAACTTTTTCGATGTGCAAATGATCGGCGGAGCCTTTTGTCGAGAAGGAAAGCAGAGCGACTCGCGGCTCGGCTTCCAGAAATTCACGGGCGTTAGCGGCGGTGGCCAGAGCGATTTCCGCCAACGCTTCCGGAGTCGGGTCGGGAATCACGGCGCAATCGGCGAAAAGCATCGCGCCGTCCGCGCCGAAAGCGAGGCCGTCGCGCGGCGGCACAACCATCAGAAAAAAACTGGAAACTAATTTTGATTCGGGCGCGAGTCCGATCGCATGGAGTGCGGCGCGCACTGTTTCCGCGGTGGAATTCACGGCGCCACCCACCGCGCCATCGGCGTCTCCGGCCGAGACCATCAATGAAGCGAAGTCGAGCGGGCGTCGAGCGATTTGCGATGCTTCATCGAGCATCACGCCTTTCGCGCGGCGCCGTTCAAAATAAATTTGCGCGTAGGAATCGATTCGCGGGCTGGCGGCGGGATCGGCCAGCTTGATGCCCGAAAGATCGGCGCCGATTTGCTTGGCTGCGGCTTCGATCTAAGTTTTTCCGGCCGAGCAAGGTGAGCTTGGCGTATCCTTCAGCCGTGACGCGGGCAGCGGCTTGGATCACTCGAACGTCTTCGCCTTCTGGGAGGACGATGTGCTGCGGAAAGGCGCGGGCCCGGTTTTTCAGTTTTTCGATAATCCGCATAGCTGATTACCTTACCATAACACTGGGAATTGGATTCGTGCTGTGAGTGGGGAGTAGTGTCGTGATTTGACGTTGCCCCACTTCGCAGCACCGATCCCGAGTGAATCTTCCCTTGCAAGCGATATTGTCGGAGCTAAAGAGTCTGTGTGGCAACGCCAAGTAGGGGTGATCGTGTAGCGCCACCCTTCAGGGTGGCATCTTTGCTTTCAACTTGGCAAAATGCAGCCACGCGTGGCGATTCGGCGTCATACAGAGGCTTCGTTTTATTCTTGGGGGTTACGCTGACTCGGGATCCCTCACGCCGAGCCTTTGAACGGGTTTGCGAATTTTGAAGTTCGGGATGACGGCAATACAGTTCGTGGGAATTGGCGTGACAAGCTTTTCCTTGCGGTGCGCTTGACGGCGAGTTCTAGTAGAATTGACGTATCCGATCAAGATGTGGTGTTTTTGCGGATGCCGCGGAATCGATGCAGACTCGAAATTTACCGAACTGAAGCGCCAGGGTGAACCGTGCATAAAGGCAAGAAGTTGAAGAAAATCATCGCAGATCACGCGAAATTTCTAAGGGGCGAAGACGGCGGCGTGAGGGCTGACTTGGCTGGAGCTAGCCTGCAGCGCGAAAATTTGAAGGGCGCAAGGCTGGGTTACGCTGATCTTCGGGGAGCGAATCTGGAAGGCGCGAATTTGCTGGAAGCCAGCTTGACGTTCGCCGATTTGAGCGAGGCGAACTTGAAAGGCGCGGACCTGCGGCGCGCGGACTGCACGGACACGAAGTTTACCGGCGCGAATTTGAGCAAGGCGCAATTGAACGGTGTGGAATTATTCCGCGCCGATCTGGCGGGCGCGAATTTGGAAGGCGCGAGCCTGGTGGCGACAAATTTTCGCGATGTGAATGTGCGGGGAGCGAAATTTCGCGGCGCCGATATGACTACAACGATTCTGCGCGAAACGAATCTGGAGGGTGTGGATCTTTCCGGCCTCGATTTGAGCACCACGATTATGCCGCGCGGCTGGAAGCCCGCCGGGGAGAAAGTGAACAAATAGCGGTGCGCCGTCAGCGAGAAAGCTTCAGGGCCGATAGACATCGCCGGGGAATAATCTTTCATTTGGCTTGCCTCGTTCAACTCTGGATTCCTCACTTCGTTCGGAATGACCCCCTGCCTGAGGCCGCGCGTTCCATCGTGCGGCAGAATGCCGTCCCGATGTCCCGATCTCTCGAAACGAAAACATCGAGCGTTGCACTAAGCGGGGAACACCCAGCGGGTGGCAGTATTTAGGCCACTCTTTTCGTCCAAAGCGAAGATGCGGGTGGGGCGGACGGACAGGATCGGGCCGAGCGACGGATCGAGTTTCCATGGTTTGTATTTTTTGTGGTAAGGAATGCCGAGTTTTTTGATTTGCGCGGGGTCTGTGATTTCTTGTGCGGTTCCTTCCAGAATCACAGCTTCGCGGCTTTTTTCGGTGCAAATGGTGCAGCGCGGGTTGGCGCGCAGGTTTTTTGCTTTGCGCGATTCGCGGCCGGTGCTGAAATAAAAAGCGCCGCCAACCCAAACTCCCCAGACCAGCATCACGTGCGGCGCGCCATCCGGCTTGGTGGTGGCGATCCAATAATTGTGAGAACTTGCCAGCCGCTGCTGCGGCCCATTTCCAGGGAATCATTCCTTTCGATGCGGGCGGGAGTCCATAGCCCGGCATATAGGGGCGGCTGGCTTTGGGGATTCGCTGTTTTGCGGAATCAGCTTTCGGCATTGGCAATCGCTTCGGCCTGTGTCTTGCTTTCAGGGAAGGAAATTAGTCCACGGCGAATTGCGAGTCAAGGATGCAGCGAATAAGAAAAAGATCGTTACTTGCCTGCGGAATAGGCGGAGGGATCGTCGCCCAGGGAGCCGGGGCCGCGGGACGGCGTGGCGCGGCGTCGGGTTTCGATGCCGAGGCGCTTGATTTTTTGGTTCAACGTGGAAAGTGGAATCTGGAATCGTTCTGCGGCTTCGGTTTGATTCCAATTGGTGCGTTCGAGCATGTCCACAATGATGCGGCGTTCCACTTCCTCGAGAATTTCGAAGAGCGACGGCGAATGGGTGGAGGCGGAACCGCGCACGCCGGATTCTCCGGGCATGGGCGGAAGAAATTCGGATAGCTCAAGGCGCACGCCCTTGACGATTTCGCGGGTGCGCACGGATTCCGGGAGCAACTCGACGTCCATTTCATCCTGCGTCGAAAGCACCACGGCGCGCTCGACCACGTTTTCGAGCTCGCGGACGTTGCCCGGCCAATCGTAATCCATCAGCAACTTCATGGCGGTGCGCGTGAACCAGCGGCGCGGCCTGCCATTTTCCTGGCAGAAACGCTCGAGGAAGCGATCGACCATCAGCGGGATATCTTCCTTGCGATCGCGCAGAGGCGGCAGCTTGATGGCGATTACGTTCAAACGGTGAAACAGATCTTCGCGGAAGCGGCCTTCGCGCACCAGGCCCATCAAATCTTCGTTGGAAGCGGCGAGGATGCGAACGTCCACTTTGATTGTGTCGGTGCCGCCCAGGCGCATGAATTCGCGTTCCTGAATCACGCGCAGCAGCTTCGCTTGCGTTTCCGGGCTGATGGTGCTGATTTCGTCGAAGAAAATGGTGCCTTGGTCGGCCACTTCGAAGAGGCCTTTTTTGGAAGCGATGGCGCTGGTGAAAGCGCCCTTCACGTGGCCGAACAATTGCGATTCCAGCAGGTCGACGGGAATCGATCCGGTGTTGATCGGGATGAAGGCTTTATCGGCGCGCGTGGAAGCGGAGTGAATGGCCTTGGCGATTAATTCTTTTCCGGTGCCGCTTTCTCCGTGGATCAGCACGGTGGAGCGCGACGGAGCGACCTGAGTGATCAAGTCGAAAACGGCCAGCATTTTCTCGCTTTTGCCGACGATGTTGGGGAAATTGTAGCGCTGCTTCAGGGCGCGTTTAAGCTGTACGTTTTCCTCGCGCAGGCGGCGGCCTTCAATGGCTAGCGCGACCTGGGCGAGCAATTCGTCGTTGGACCATGGCTTGGTGATGTAATCCTGTGCGCCGCCCTTGAACGCGGCGCGTGCCATTTCAATCGAGCCGTAGGCGGTGATCAGTATTATGGGAAGATCGGGATCGCGGCGGCGAATGTCGCGCAGTAATTCCAGGCCGTTGCGGTCGGGCAGGCTCACATCGAGCAGCAGCATGTCGAAGGGGCCTTCATCCAGGCGCAATAGCCCGGCCTCGCCGGACTCCGCGGGCGTGACGACGTAGCCTTCGGAAGCCAGCAGCGCTTCCAGGCCCTCGCGGATTTCAATTTCGTCATCAACGACGAGGATGGACCCTTTAGACATGGACGGCCTTCCGGGCCGTGGGGAATTCCAGGCGGAAAGAGGTGCCTTTTCCCGGGGTAGATCGAACTTCGACTTTTCCTGCATGCTCTTTTATGATGCCGTAACTGACGGAAAGACCCAGGCCAGTTCCTTTTCCCAGCGATTTTGTGGTGAAAAATGGATCAAAAATGCGATTTAAGTGTTCGGTGGCGATGCCTAGCCCGGTATCCGCCACTTCCACCTCCACCGAGCCATTCTGCGAGAACGTGCGAACCTCGAGCATGCCGCCATTGGGCATGGCGTCGCGCGCGTTCATAAACAGGTTCAGGAAAACCTGCTGCAGGCGAGTGGTAGAGCCGAGGACGGGCGGCAATTCCTTCTGAAATGCCTGGATCACACTGACGCGAGCGGTCTTGAAAGGATGCTGGACCAGGCTGAGCGTTTCCTCGAGCACCGAATTCAGATTCAAGGGGACAAATTCGGCGGCGCCGGTGCGCGAGAAATTGAGCAAATTATTGACGATTTCGCTGGCTCGGAAAGTTTGCTTGACGATTTTTTCGATGGTCACCTGCCGCGGATCATCGGCAGGCAATTGTTTAGCGAGCATCTGGATGTGATTCGAAATCACAGCCAGTGGAGTGTTCACTTCGTGCGCCACACCGGCGGCAAGCAGGCCGAGCGAAGTGAGCTTTTCGGTCTGCACCATTTGCTCTTCCAGGCGCACGCGCTGAGTAATGTCGTCGAGCAGAATCAGGCGGCCCAGGCGCTCGGCCGTTTTGCCGACCAGCGGAGCGATGGACGCATTAATCACCAGGCGGCGTCCGGCGCGGCCGTGCAGATGGAATTTGTAAATGCCGGAAACGTGATCATTGGCAGAACGCGATTCGATTTCGGCCACCAGGTCCGCGGGCAACACTTCGGAAAGCTTGCGCTTGATCGCCTCCGCGCGCGGGACTTCGAGCAGGCGTTCGAGTTGCGGATTCCAGGATTCGACGCGGTCTTCTAGATCGACGGTAAGCACGCCGATATTGAGCGATTCCACGATGTTTTCGCTGAAATCCTTCAGCCGTTCGATCTGCTTGGCTTTTTGTTCGAGCGATTGATAGAGGCGGGCGTTTTCAATCGCGACTGCAACGTAGCCGGCGATGGTGGAGAGCAGTTCCAGGTCATCGCTGGTCAGGTAATCGCCGTCGACTGTTTTGCCCAGGCCGAGCACGGCGACGATGCGGTCGCGGAAGCGGCAGGAAATAAAATAATTCAAATCCATTTCTTCGAGCGTGCGGCGGACCGAATCGTTTTCGGCTGTGGCGGCGCGCGCCGATTCAAAAAACAGGCAGCCGCGCTGCAGCGCCGGACGAGTGGGATTCAGGAAGCTCAGATCGAGAGGCCCGCTAAAATGCAGCCCAAGCGAGCGGACCAGCGTGAATTGCCCCGATTCCGAAGGTTCTTCGAGGAACACGGCCAGGCGGTCAACCAGCAGAGTTTGGGAGATGCGATCGAGCGCGGAGCCGAGCAACGGCTCCAGGCGCACTTCATTGGTGAGCGTGCGGCCAAATTCAATCAGCGTGCGGCGATAATCCAGCCGATCGCGGTAGAAGAAGCGATCGAGCCGCGCCTGCACCCAATCGTGCAGCGGCTGAAACAAAAACGCCGCGACGACGATCGCGATCACCGCTCCGCCCAAACCCGTGGGCCACGCGGTGTGGAACAGCACGCCGATCAATCCAACCGCTGAAAAATAAGCGGCCACTACTCCGGCAGTAGCAAACGTGTAAGCCAGGCCGCGCTTGAAGATAATGTCCACGTCCATCAGGCGATAACGGATGATGGCGTAACCGAGGCACAGCGGGAGCAACGCGAGTGAAATAACCGAGTAATTCATCCACGGCCGCGGCACCACGCCCAAGGCAAACGGGATGATGTAGCAAACCAGGAACGGCAAAATTCCGGCAAACGTTCCGCCGGTGGTCCACTTCAATTGCTGGCGCAGGATTCCGCTGGGAGCGCGCAAATAACTCCGCAGGAAAATAACCGCGGCCAGAACCAGGTAGCCGCCCAGATAAATAATTTCGATTTGATCCAGGGCGTAGCGCGCGCCCAGCCAGGGAACGAAGCCGAAAACCTGGTCCACCACACTGATGTGGATAAAAAGCAAGAAAGCGGGAATCGCGTAAGCCAGCCAGAGATAGGGATCGCCGCGGCGGCGCCGGTCCGGGAACGTGAGCGCAAAATGAACCAGCAGCGCAGGCTGCAACAGCCAGGCGATCACATTGCCCCAGTAGATTTCCTGATCGAACAAAGCCCAGCGGCCGTCAAAATTGATCTTGCCGGTGAAATGGAATGTATAGAGGACGAAAGACACCAAACAGAACAAATAAAGAAGAACCGCGCGCGGAGCGCTCCAGCGGCGCAGGAAAATAAACAGGCCAATCGTCAGGTACAGCAGGCCGACCAGGCGCAAAAAATTCTCCACCTGAAACGGTTTCTCGGAAGGAGCGGTGATCAGCTTGGCTTCGAACTTCTGGCCGTTTCGCTCGATCCCGTAGCGAATTTCCGTCCAGATTCCCGCGCGGACCAACTGGCGGGTAACCTGAGTTGCCCGTGCGATGGAATTTCCGTTGATTGATTTGACGAAGTCGCCGCGTTTGATGCCGGCGCGGGAGGCCGGTGAATCTTCAACAATGTGCCAGGCCTGAACGCCGGAGGAGGTATCCAGCCAGGAAACGCCGTCATCGGGAGGGATAAAGCTAGCTCGCTGCTGAAAATTCAAGCTTGCGAATACGATAGCAGTCAGCGTGAGCAACGCTAACGCCACTGCACCCAATCGCATTCGAAGACTCTCGTTCATCGCTGGCCCGGTTCCTTAATCGGCACACTAATACGCAGAAAAATGATGCACGTGGGGTTCCAGATAACAGAATATCCGGATTCTTTTAAGTGTCCTGATTTGTTATGTTTACTGAGACCTGAATCTACTTTGCCCCGAAGGATATTGCTTTTGGGATAGAACATACCAGTTTCTATACAACTGAAATCGCCCTAAAACTTCAGGCTAAGCCCACCCCGGAAATAACGGTAGGAAGGCACCAAGAATAACTGGCCTTCTCGGGTGGTGACGGGCACGTACCCCTGCGCCAAAAGATTGCCAAAATCCGCAACTGCCTGCATATGTCCGGGCAGAAAATTCGGCAAGGACTGGCGAAGCGTCAAATTCAAATACGGATCAGTATGGTAAAGAGCCTCGCCATAAGGATCCTGCCGCGAAACGAGTTCGCCATTCACCCACTTATAGCCCGTGGTTACTTGAGTGCCCAATTTGGGCACGCGCGCTGTGATATGTGCCGCAACGCTGTGGTGGTAGCGGACATCCAGGGAATCGCGCAGGCTTCCCGCAGCGTCGAGAGTTTCCGGGGTCAGCGCGCCGGCCCAGGCATAAACCAGAGTGGCGCTCAAGCTGTCCGAGATTTTCTGCTGATAGGCGAGGCGCGATCCCCAGGAATCGAGCGAACCGCCATCATAGGTAAATGCGTTCGAAAAAAAGTCCTGCAGGAAATCGGGAGAACTGACTCCGCCATGGCCAAACACGGCAGTATTCGCCGAATGATCATGAAACACGGACGCGAGCAAACTTGATTTCGGCCCGAGCGAACGCTCGAGAGCGATTTCCTGGTGCCAGTTGCTGGCCAGCAGCGGCCGGCCATTGCGAAGCATAACCGCTGGGAACGCATCCAAGCCATCCAGAGCGGCCCGCAAATTGTCGTCCGCGGATTCGTAATCCTGCCTGGGAGTGGAGGAAAGAACCAGCGCTGCGCGCCACAGTGGAGTGAGCTGAACCGTGACCTCGCCACCCGGATGGAGAGCACTGGTATTGCCGTTCAGGCTGGCAAGAACATATTCCGCGCCGTAATGAACGCTCACCCGATCGCCGAGCGCAAGCTGATCCTCATGCTGCATCAGCACGCCGCGAAATGCAGGGCCAACGGGACCAAGGTTTGATTGGCGCACAAGAATGCGAGTTACAGGGCCCTTCGAGATGTTTCCGGATGGCAGCCAGATCGTCGAAATCCCGCCAGCGGTGGCAGAATCTTCATGACTCACCTGCCCCGCCATCACCAACCGCCCCAACGAGCCGATTCCCTGGTCATAGGCGAAGGTAGTGGAGGGTGAATCGGCTAGATTGGAAACAGAACCCGGATGGGCAGCTCCGGAGGTAAGCTCGATCGATCCGCGAGCCGTGCGCTTTCGATTTGTTTCCGATTGGCTCGGGCCGCCATCGAGCATCACTTCACCGTCGCCCCAACGGAGGATCGGCAAAGTGGCTGCGGAAGTTCGCAACACCCAACTCCACTCGTCCGCGTCCACGGTCTGAACAGGCTGCCTGCGAAGCTGTTCCAGAGAAGAAAAGACCGTGCCGAGTTCGATCTGGAGCAGAGTGGTGTGCTCAGTTTCTACCCGGATGTGCTGTTCAATCGCGGGGAGGAAACCAGCCAGGCTCACGCGAACCGAATAAAGCCCCGGGGGCAGAGTGTTCGTGGAAAAGCGCCCATGGTCGTTGGTCAACAGGTCGATTGTCGAGGAACGGGAGAGTTGTTCGGACGCGATGAACACGGTGGCGCCCAACTGCGGTGTTCCGGTGATATCGCTTACGACTCCGGAAATCCGGCCCGAGCGCGGCACCGCCGCAACAGGGTTCGCCGCCAGGCCGAGGCTAAGAAGCAAGCCGAGCGCGCAAAAGATTCGAGCCATCACTACTTACCTCCCCACGCCTATTTCGCAGCCGTCTTCACCGTGAAGTCCGCGGATTGAGAGATCGTCTGCTTGGCCAGATTGTCGGTAATCTGAATCGCGAGTTTATATTTCCCCGGTGGCACGCTGGCCAGTTTCATGGTCTTGTCCAGCGTGATCTGATCCCCATGATCGCCCATTTGCTGGGTGGATTCCTCGAGCCGGAAAACAGGAGTATCGCCATCCTTGTGTCCATCCTTGGTGATCACGTAAAGAATGGAAGCATTCGGCTGATGAGTCTTTTCATCCGGTTTCAAATTATAAACCTGAAGATAGATGCCCAGATTGTCGCTGGTCTCAAACGTAGCATCCAGCTTGGGGCGTACTTTCATATCACCCACAACGAACTGTCCCAGGCCGATTTCGTGCGCGGTAACATGAACGATTTCATCGGCCAGCACAATCTGGCTGGATGCCAGCTTGTCTTCTTCAAATCGCGGAACCGGCAGGCGCGTGTTCACCACGCCCACGTTGCTGCTATTGATATCTTTAATCACGATGTCCAGCCGGTACAGTCCGGGACGCAGCGGCACCGCCTTTTGGTAAACCGAGACGCCCTTCAAAGATTGCTGGAGCAACGAACTTGGAAAATCCTTGACGATTACATCCTCGAAGGTCTGCACCACCCGTCCGCCAAGCGTCGAAATTCGCACAAAAAGGTTCAGGCTTGCAGTTTGAACGCCTTCCTTTTCCTGGAAGCTCATCTGGCGATTGGGAATCTGAACCGTAACGGGCACCATGTCGGTATCGTCCGTGACCCGGTAAAAATCAAACCGGTAATCAAACGACAGTTGATTGCGGACGATCCTCGAGGTAACCAGGGCTTCCAGATCCTTAAACTTAACTGGCGGCGGCTGTTGCACTTTGGCCCAGGTATTGAGGCGAGTAAATTCCTCCATACTCTCCGGACGCTGGCCGATGGCAGTGCCCAAAGTTGTGCCGTCCGTATTCTGGAATCGCTGAGTTTTGTCCGACATGCCCATGGCTTCCATTTGAGTCAAACCAGCGCCAGGCACGTGCGCCAGGGCATCTTTTTCGCCGGGATCCAAGCTCAAGTGATATTCCCCGGACATGGTAGTATCCACGAATTCAAGGTCGATATTGCTGCCTACCCCTTCCAGGTAACGGTAATTCCAAACCTCAAAGGGGAAAGTGGCCGTTTCACCGCCGCCTTCCGAGGAAGGCCGGTCATAGGAACCGCCCGAGGGATGAGACTCGATGGAGTCCGGTTTGCCCCAAATAATGTAGATCTTGCCGCGATCGGCCTTCCACCCGGGGATTCCTGAAGCAAAATGCTCGTTGGCGTAAGCGATGCGGCGATAGTGCTCTTCCTTGAATTCGTTTTCCGGAGTGTCTGGAGTGGGATCGCGGCGCAGCCAGAACTGCTCGATAAACTGCTCGCGCTCTTCATTGGTCTGCAATCGCAGAAAGGCTTGGCGCTCTTCGGGGGAGATAATATAAACGACGTCTTCGTTGAGCCACTTTTTGTAAGCTGGCTCAAGTTCCTTCATTAGTTCTCGATTACTCTTCTGCTTTCCGTTTTTCTGTTGGGATTTGTCGGGCGGTTGTTGCGGATCCTGCTGGGAAAGCAATGCCGGAGGCAAGACCAGCCCTATGGTTAAAAGAGTAAGGAGAAATGCTTTATTGGTCTGCTTCATGCCGACACCCCTGCGCCCAGGTAAGCTGGGATTCTAGCCTGGCCGGAAGTACAGGTCAATGTTAGATTTCCGCCGGCCGTTCCTTGTTGGATAGGAGCTAAATCCCGCCAGAATGGTTGCCTGCCTGGGGGCGGTGGAAACGCTTTCCTTTTCGGTTCCGTGGTCTTATGATGAAAGTATCTACTTGTCTCAAGTGGAAGGTACGTTTTGTACCCCAGAAGGAGCAGAGTAAGGGGAAGTGGCTACCCGCAGGTCCACGCATTCCTCCAGCTCCTCATTTTTGACCTGATAGAAACTTTTCGCTGCTTTGGGTCGTATGAATTTATAGATCAGGAGGCCTGCTCTCTGGAGAAGGGAGTGGGATAGGGAATCTCGCCATGAAGAAGTGGAAGAAAATTGCAATAGGCGCCGGCATTGTAGTGGTGTTGGGGCTGGTGGTTCTGTTCAGCGTGCTGCAGGCGCAAAAGGGCGTAGTGACGGTACAGAGCGGGAAGGTAGGCCCGAAGGACCTGACTTCGCTGGTCACCGCTTCCGGAGAGGTTCGCCCCAAAACGTACACCAATGTGCTGGGTGAAGGCTTCGGGAAGATCACTGAAATCATTGTAAAAGAAGGCGATTACGTCAATAAGGGCGACGTGCTTTTGAAGCTCGAGAGCATCCAGCCATCCGCCGACGTAGATGCCCAACGAGCGGCGATTAATTCCGCCGAAGCAGGCATCCGTTCCGCGGAGGCCAATTACAGGTCGGCGCAAGCCACCCTGGCACAACGAGAAGCGGATCTGGAGAAAGCCAAGTTCGATTGGGCTCGCGGACAGGATCTCTTCAAGGAAAAATTGATTGCCAAGCAAGATTATGACGCCCGGAAGTCCGCTTACGACTCCGCCATCGCAGCAGTGGATGCGACGCAGGCCCAGTTACAGCAAACACGCGCAGCGCTCGAGCAGACCCGCTCGATCCTGGCGCAAAATAACGCCGTGCTGGTCCATAGCCGTGACGTGCTCCGGAAAACCACCTATCAGGCGCCTATCGCCGGCTTGGTTACCTATATCGCCGTGCGCGTGGGCGAGAACGTAGTTCCCGGCATTCAGAATGCCGAGGGCAGCTACCTGATGACGATTTCCGATATGTCCATTGTGACAGCGGAAGTGAAAGTGGATGAAACCGACATCACCAACGTGAGGAGCGGCCAGGCTGCGGACGTCACCATCGATGCTTTGCCGGGGAAGACCTACAAAGGACACGTCTCCGTGGTGGGCGATCAGGCTGTGTTGCGCTCTTCCGGTTTGGCGACCACGCAGACCACCGCCAATACCCAGGAAGCGCGCGATTTCAAAGTAATCGTGACCATTGATAATCCTCCGCAAGGCCTGCGCCCGGGGCTTTCCTCTACCGCCAAAATTCAGACCGCGCAAAAGAAAAATGTGCTGGCAATTCCCATTCAAGCGCTGGCCGTGCGCACTCAACGCGAGCTGAAAGAAGCTGAAAAACTGGCGAACAAAAAGGACGCGGGCAGCGTTACCCTGGCCGCGGAAAAGTCCGACACAACCTCCGCCACGGGCAAAGATGAAGTGCAAGGCGTCTTCGTGATCCGCGCAAAGAAAGCCATTTTTGTGCCTGTCGAGACGGGAATCACCGGAGTGACGGACATCGAAGTGACCAGCGGCTTGAAGGATGGCGATGAAATTGTCATCGGCAGCTACAAAGCACTCCGAACTCTGAAGCCGGGCGCCAGCGTGAAAATAGACAACACCGCGCCTAAGATCGAAGAAAGTCAGAGCTAGACAGCCTCCAATTTCCGGGGAGTTTTTCGAATGGCGGTCGAAGAAACGACAGCAGCGGACGCGTTTCGCCAGGATTTGGTGACGGATGGCGTGGTCATCTGCGCCAAAAATCTTTGGAAAACCTATCAAATGGGTTCGGAAGAGGTGCACGCTCTGCGCGGCGTGGATATCGATATTCCCAAGGGCGAATACGTGGCCATCATGGGTCCTTCGGGTTCCGGGAAATCCACTCTGATGAATTTGATCGGCTGCCTGGATACGCCTTCCAGCGGCAAGTATTGGCTGGCGGGACGATTGGTAAGTGAGATGGATGACGACGAACTCGCTTACATCCGCAACAAAGAGATCGGCTTCGTTTTCCAAACCTTCAATCTGCTGCCGCGCGCCACATCACTCCATAACGTGGAACTGCCGCTCATTTATAACGGGACGCCTGCCGAAGAACGTCTGGAACGCGCTAAAAAGGCACTCTCGCAGGTGGATTTGGCCACTCGGATGATGCATAAACCGAATGAACTTTCCGGCGGCCAGCGGCAGCGCGTGGCCATCGCTCGCGCGCTCGTTAACAATCCTTCCATCCTTCTGGCGGATGAGCCGACTGGAAATTTGGACTCGCAAACAGGCGAGGAAATCATGGCCCTTTTCGCGCGCCTGCATGAACAAGGCAACACGATCGTCCTGGTTACTCACGAGCCTGACGTTGCAGCACGCGCCCACCGCATCATTCGCTTGCGAGACGGCCACGTGGAAACTGATCAGCGCACCCGGTAGTCCAGCACGCGCGTAAACCTACAATTCTTCAAGTGTTAATCGAAACAAGAAACTCTTGCGTAGCGCGAGTTCCATTTTGGAACGGAGCTCCTCCCAGTACACCGGTACCGATTTCCTCAGTCCAGAAAGGGACCAAGCACCCATGGGTTTATTCGCTTGTTCGTTTTATTCTGGCGGTGCCAGTGAAGCGGCTCGTACCCAGGAGGTCGCTCTTGAAGCCAAAGACTTGGTGGTGCGCGGACTGTCGGGAAGCGGTGGCTCTAAGCCGGCACGGGCGGTGCGAAATTTGCGACTCCGAAGCCGTGGACAAAATGGGCCAGGCGGCAACCGCCGGAACTGTTGTTCCCCAGTACTCCTCGAATTCAATAACGTGTTCACACGCGCATTTACGCAATAACCGAACGCCGAACCATCCGCGCTAGCGAGTGTGGTCCTAAATCGAAATTGGCTCAATTTTTAGGGGGTCGGAGCTTCAGAGTCTGTGTGCAACGCCAAGTAGGGGTGATCGTGTAGCGCCACCCTTCAGGGTGGCATCTTTGCTTTCAACCTTGGCAAAATGCAGCCACGCGTGGCAATAGCCAAAACCGAGTTCCCACACAGACTCTTTAGCCCCTGAGGCTTCACCCTGGGGCAGCGCCGCGACGTGGTGAGAGGTCAAATTAGGACACTACCCGCTAGCGCGGCGATGAAACCGCCTTCACCAATCGATAATAAAATTCCACGCCCTCATAAAACGACGCAATGGGCACGCGTTCATCGCGGCCGTGCGAGCGATCGTCGTTGATGTCATTGAAAATTCCCGAAATGCCGTAGGTGGGAATCCCCGCCGCGCGCGTATAGACGCCATCCGTCGCGCCCGCTTCCATCACCGGAACAATCGGCACGCCCGGCCACATTTCCGCGCTTACGCGTTCGAGCGCTTTCATCACGTCGGGCCGCAGCGGCGAAGGAGGATTGGAATGCGCCGCCGAACCAGCTTCGGAAAGGGCCGTCACCGTAATTTCAGGATCAGCCAGAACTTTGATTAAGGCTTCGCGAACTTCGTCGACCGAATGGCCCGGCAGAATCCGGCAATTCACAATGGCGCGCGCCATTTGAGGAAGCGCGTTGTTGGCGTGGCCGCCATCGAGGCGCGTGGCCACACAAGTGGTGTGGGTAATCCCATTGTAAAAAGGCGTTTCGGAAAGCTGCGCGATCGCGCCCAGATCGGGCGGATTTTGCAGCACTCCGTTCATGTCCTCCGCCGTTTTTCGCGCTGCAATTTTCGTCATGTGCGGTGAAGTAAGCGCGCGTCACTTCATTCAGCTCAAACGGAAACTTGAATTGCGCGAGGCGCGCCAGTCCTTCAGCCAGGTGATAAATCGCGTTATCCGCAACGGGCAGCGAGCTGTGTCCGCCGCGATTGGTTACTTTCAGTTCGAAATCTTGATAAAGCTTTTCGCTAGCTTGAATGGCGACCAGCAATTCCTTTCCATCCTTGATCGGGAAACCGCCGCCGTCGGGATTCAGCGCGTATTCGGCATCGACCAATTCATGATGGTTTTTCAGCAGCCAGTCGACGCCGTTCGACGTTCCGCCTTCTTCGTCGGCCGTCAGCGCCATGATGATGTCGCGATCGGGCTTATAATTTTCTTTCTTTAGGCGGATCATCGTGGTCATCAGAATGGCGTCGCCATCTTTCATGTCCAGCGTGCCGCGGCCGTAGTAATAACTGTTCTTTTCGGTGAATTGGAACGGGTCCATCGACCAATCCTCGCGCCGCGCTTCCACCACATCCAAATGGCCGATCAGCAGAATCGGTTTGCGCACTCCGGTGCCGTGCAGGCGCGCCACCAGGTTTCCCTTCTTAGGTTTTGGCCCGCCCACGAAAATATCCGCGGCGGGATATCCAGCATCGCGTAAGCGCTTGGCCATCGCATCAGCGGCAACAGTTGTGCTGCCAACTGAATCCGTAGTATTGATCTCAATAAGTTGCTTGAAAATTTCCCGCGCCAGTGAGCTCCAGTTCCCGGCAGTTTGCGCGAGCAACGTACCTACGGTGAGAAGGCTCGCAAGAATTAACCCGATTCCGCGCGTTCGATTCATTCGAATTCCCCCGAGTAATTTGGCGAGAGTAACAGACCATGGCATTTCGTGCCAGCCGCGGAACTGCGTCAGCAGTGAGGTGAGAATTCAGAAGCGAATGGAAGGTGGGATTCAACGACAAGCGGCATGTCGACAGGCAGCATTCGTTTCACGGAAAATAAAAAAGGCCCTTTCGATTGCTCGAAAGGGCCCCTTTGAAATTTAATCCTGGCGGCGACCTACGTTCCCGTACCGTTGCCAGCACAGTATCATCGGCCCTGCGGGGCTTAACTGCCGTGTTCGGGATGGGAACGGGTGTGACCCCCGCGGTTAGGCCACCAGGAAAGTCTGGAAGTTAGAGGTTGGAGTCTAGAAACTGGAAACCCCAACCAAAAACTTCACGAAATCGGAAGATCGAAATCGAAACTCGAAAATCAAATTTTCGAGGATGCGCGAATCGATCCTTGCAACCGAATGAAGTTGGCGTAACTGCAAATGTTCGTTTCAAGTAATACGAATGGGAGGCAAAGCCTACTCGCTGCGCGTTTCCTGTCTTCGCTCCAAAAACAGGATGCGTAACGCTATTGAGAAAGTTTTATGGCAAGCCGAACGGCCGATTAGTACGGGTCAGCTACACCATTGCTGCGACTTCCACCTCCCGCCTATCAAAGTCGTAGTCTTCGACTGGCCTTCTTAGACCGCCGCAGCGGCCTTGGGAAACCTTATCTCGAGGCGAGCTTCTCGCTTAGATGCATTCAGCGATTATCTCTTCCGGACTTCGCTACCGAGCGATGCCACGGGCGTGACAACTCGATCACAAGAGGTCCGTCCATCCCGGTCCTCTCGTACTAGGGACAGCTCCTCTCAAGTCTCCTGCGCCCACACCAGATAGGGACCGAACTGTCTCGCGACGTTCTGAACCCAGCTCACGTACCGCTTTAATAGGCGAACAGCCTAACCCTTGGGACCTTCTACAGCCCCAGGATGCGATGAGCCGACATCGAGGTGCCAAACCTAAGCGTCGATGTGAACTCTTGGCTTAGATCAGCCTGTTATCCCCGGCGTACCTTTTATCCGTTGAGCGATGGCCCTTCCACGCAGGACCACCGGATCACTAGATCCCAGCTTTCGCTCCTGCTCGACTTGTGTAGTCTCGCAGTCAACCCGGCTTATGCTCTTGCACTCCACGGCGGGTTTCCAATCCGCCTGAGCCGAGCTTTGGAGCGCCTCCGTTACAATTTAGGAGGCGACCGCCCCAGTCAAACTACCCGTCTGGCCGTGTCCTCCAGCCCGATCAGGGCTGTAAGTTAGAGCGACAGAACTATCAGGGTGGTATTTCACCGTTGCCTCCTCCCCAGCCGAAACCAGGGAATCCCAGGCTCCCACCTATCCTACGCAGACAGTTCCGTTAATCATGACCAGAGTGCAGTTAAGGTGCACGGGGTCTTTCCGTCTAGATGCGGGCATCCGGCGTCTTCACCGGAACCACAAATTCGCCGAGCCATTCGCCAAGACAGTCGTTCGATCGGTACACCATTCGTGCAGGTCGGAACTTACCCGACAAGGAATTTCGCTACCTTAGGACCGTTATAGTTACGGCCGCCGTTCACCGGGGCTTCAGATCAGGCCTTCGTTGCCTTGCGGCAGCTAAGCCCTCCCTTTAACCTTCCGGCACCGGGCAGGCGTCACCCCCTATACGTCGTATTCGACTTAGCAGAGAGCTGTGTTTTTGTTAAACAGTCGCCGAACGCATTTCACTGCGGCCCCCTCGGGCTATAAACCCTAGCGGGGCACCCCTTCTCCCGAAGTTACGGGGCTAATGTGCCTAGTTCCTGAGCGAGTGTTCTCTCGAGCGCCTGTGGATATTCACCTCGTCTACCTGTGTCGGTTTGTGGTACGGGCGCCTGTCGAACTCCTTAGAGGATTTTCCTGGCAGCGTGAAATCGAGGACTTTGCGGCCGTGTGGCCTCGAGACCGGTCTCACCGTTGAATGACCCCGTGGATTTTCCTGCGGGATCCGGCTTACACCGGGCTATCGGGACGTCCATCACCCGAATCCTGTATCCTTCTGCGTCTCCCCATCGTCAAACGTTCGCCAGGCGGGGCAGGAATGTTGACCTGCTATCCATCGGCTACGCCTCTCGGCCTCACCTTAGGTCCCGCCTAACCCTGAGCGGATTAACCTTCCTCAGGAAACCTTAGACTTTCGGCGACACGAGTTCTCATCGTGTTTATCGCTACTTATGCCGGCAGAGTCTCTTCCGTGGCGTTGAGTAGTCCTCTCGGTCTACCGTCAGACTCCACAGAATGCTCCCCTACCAAATCTAGAGGCTTGAAACTCGAAACTAGAGGCTGGAACCACTACTTCCAAACTTGGATGAGCTTGTTAAGACCTTTACCGATCTCTTCGTACCGCGTCTTGAGATCAGTGAAGATCGCATCATCCAGGTATTTCAGATCGTGGGCGAAGTCCAGAAGGACTGAAGTCTCGTCACAAGACCCCAGCGCAATTACCAGAAACCTCCGGAAATCTTCCGCAGATTTCTTCCTTCCGTAACCTTCGGCGATGTTGATTGGAATTGACGAAGACGCTCTGCGAAGTTGCGATCCAAGCTCTGTCCGTTCAAAGGACGGGAACTTGAGCGTGAGGCTGTGAATTTCCAGCGCGGCCGCATAGCCACGCTGGTAAACCCGCAAATCACGGTAACTTCGAATCGAGCTTTCGCCGTTTTCTTTCATCCAGCTTCTAGCTTCCAGTATCAAGCCTCTAGAATTCCGCAGCTTCGGTCGTAAGCTTGAGCCCCGTTGGATTGTTGGTGCATAAACGCTTGACCAGTGAGCTGTTACGCTTTCTTTAAAGGATGGCTGCTTCTAAGCCAACCTCCTGGCTGTCTTAGCGCTTACACTTCCTTTCCCACTTAGCTTACAGTTCGGGACCTTAGCTGGCGGTCTGGGTTCTTTCCCTCTCGACCACGGAGCTTATCCCCCGTAGTCTCACTCCCGTACTGCTGTCTGCGGCATTCGGAGTTTGATTGGATTCGGTAACCTGGATGGGTCCCTAGTCCATTCAGTGCTCTACCACCGTAGCAGATCGTACAAGGCTGCCCCTAAAGGCATTTCGGGGAGAACGAGCTATCACGGAATTTGATTAGCCTTTCACCCCTACCCTCAGCTCATCCGAGCGATTTTCAACTCACAACGGTTCGGTCCTCCAGTCGCGGTTAAGCGACCTTCAACCTGGCCAAGGGTAGATCATCCCGCTTCGCGTCTATTCCCACAGACTGAACGCCCTATTCGGACTCGCTTTCGCTACGGCTCGCTTACGCTTAACCTTGCCTGTGAGAATAACTAGCCGGCTCATTAAGCAAGAGGCACGCCGTCAGGCATTACACGAGCCGAAGTCGTGTCATAGCCCTTCGACTGCTTGTAGGCATACGGTTTCAGGTTCTATTTCACTCCCCTCGCAGGGGTGCTTTTCGCCTTTCCCTCACGGTACTAGTTCACTATCGGTCGCCAACGAGTATTTAGCCTTGGAGAGTGGTCTCCCCAGATTCCCACTGGGTTTCTCGTGCCCCGTGGTACTCAGGATCCCGCTTCGAGTCCGGTAAACTTTCGGCTACATGGCTATCACATTCTATGGCCCCGCTTTCCAGCGGGTTCGCCTAGTCTCCGGATTGGTAACTCTACTCACGCGGTCCTACAACCCCGGCGTGTAAACACACCGGTTTGGGCTGTTCCGATTTCGCTCGCCGCTACTTTCGGAATCTCGTTTGATTTATTTTCCTCCAGGTACTGAGATGGTTCACTTCCCTGGGTTAGCTCGTACCCGCCTATGTATTCAGCGGGCCGTTATCCTGAGTTTCACCGGATAGGGTTTCCCCATTCGGACATCCCCGGATCAAAGCCTGCTTGCGACTCCCGGAGGCTTTTCGCAGCTTGCCACGTCCTTCATCGCCTGTTGGCGCCAAGGCATCCACCGTACGCCCTTAGTAGCTTAACCATAAAACTTACTCAACTCGTCGCCTCGCCTGGGGATCCGTCTTGCAAGCGGACCCAGACACCCGGCCAATCGAGTAAGCACTGCCTATCCACATTTGCGCTACTCGAGCAAATTTGCAGTTACGCCTTTGCAGGATTGCAAGGCGTAAATGCCAACTTCATTCAGTTGTCAAAGAACTTTTTACCCCGCTCCAGGCGGGGTGCGGATTCACTTGCCTAAAAAATCCGCTCTAAAACAAAAAACCCGGCATCAAGCGCCGGGTGCATCCGTCCACACACATCAGGACGGATCAACTCGAAGCTTGACGGCTTTCTATCCGGTATTCGTAACCAATCTCACCTCGTAATCAATCGAAGAAACGAAGCAAGCAGGCAACAGTCAGCGACCCAACAGAAATCTAGGCTGCTGACAACAGGAGAGTTTAGCACTTTTCAGGATTTCGTCAAGTCCCCCGAAAAATTCTTTTTCAAGCCCACTTGTGGAAATTCGCAGGTCTGTGGAAATCCCCGGAAGCGCCGAAACGGCCGGATTTAAATGATAAACGGTTCGAAAAAATCAGTCTTTCTTGTGTTTGAAATATTCCACCTGGCGTAGCCGCTTTTCCGCCTCTGCTTTCGATTTGTAGGGCCCGCCCAGATTTTTCTTTCCATCTTCCGAAGTGACTTTGTATCCCGCTTTCACTTTCTTGATCATCGCGCGATCCCCTCCCGGCACCGGTTAAACAGATTTGATTCCTTGCGCGTCGGATGCGTCACATGGAATTGAGCGATCTGCTCGCGCGGAATCAGTAAAGGATCGAAGGCAAATAGGCTCCTGCCGGCTCGTTGTAAAGGCCGATGGTCATCAGCGTCATGGGCTGAACGACTCGCAGCCCGTTTTCCAGGCACCACCGGAACAGTCCGGCGTTGCGCGTGGGAACCAGGATTCCGGGGCCGTCGAAGCTTGGGGCCGCGGAAATCAGCGCCTGTAGATCCTCAGTGGATTCCGCCACCGAGTGGCCGAAAAAAGCGAGATGAGACGCATACGCGCAAATCTTTCCAGCGCGTTCCGCCACCAACGCTTTCGATTGTGCGATCCCGTCCCTTAATTGCCCGGTGCGGCGATGGCCGTGGACTTGTTCGCAAAGCGCCGAACAGGTTTCCAGATCCGAAGCAGCGGCGGGCCGAACCGTGTAGCCTTGCGGAATTTTTCCGATGGCCGGACCCTGCATGCAGGATAGCGGTTCACGAACCACAAAACCGAGCTTCGCATAAAGCGAAAGCGAACGGTTGTGAAACGCCGCCTGCACCAGGCGAACTCCGGGCGCGTTCCTTTCCGTGGCTCGGTTCATCGCGGCACGCATCAATTCGCGGCCCACGGCGCGATTCTGAATTTGCGGGCTGATGGTAATTGGCCCGATCCCGGCAATCGAGTCGCGCTCGTCCATGCAATTGCTGCCAACAATTGTTCTATGCTCCTCCGCCACCACGCAGAAAAATCCGGGATGTGAAAACATGATGGAGAAAAGGCCGACCGCAACCTCGGGCGACGGGAAATCCGGAGGAAAATTGTGATGGCTCGAAATCGCCGTGAACGCCTGATGGCAGATTCGCCCGCAGGCTTCAGCGTCCTGCGGAGCGGCTCGCCGGACCGTGAACCTGGGATGAGCGCCGGAGCGTGAAGTGGAAGAAGGAGAAGTAGCCATGCTGCGAACCTCCGAAAACAGGATTCCATAACTGCCCGAAGAGGGGGCTTATCTTACCACCGCTGCGCGAATCTCTTTCCCGCGCCCGTTGACCTACCGCGGTTTCGACGGCAAACTGAATCGGGCATGCGGGCGTCCTGACCTTTACTGTAGCTGGGCGAAAGACCGATATGGTTCAAGTTTCCGGCTACGCGATTTACCAGGCAATTGCGGGCTGCTTCCTACTTTAGAGCCTCGACGAACGCATGCCCGAGTGTGCTGGAGGCCAACGGAATCGTCACCCCGGCCGCGACAACGTACATGGCGACACCCCAGGCCGTCGCGGGATGCACTCGTCGGCGTGATAAAACGTCGTACAGAATCAGCGCCGCATAGAGCAGGAGTTGTGGCCCCGCTACGGAGACAGGCAACATCGACTGAGCGCCGGGCCAGCGAGCGAGTGCCGGAGCCACAATGCTTATCGAGGCGATAAGCATGAGCCGCTTATGCACATCTGGTTTTTGACGAAACCAGATGCCTCCTGCTACTAAGATCGCGAATAGAAACAAAACGACTATGTCTCCAATGACAACGAGCGGCGTTTCTCGAACCACCGAACGAACTACAACCAGCAGGGACAATGCAAACACTACGGCTGCGAGCGCCGCGCCCGCCACCCCGAGCGAGCGATGGAGGCGAACTCTGCCGGATGCCACCAGCAAGGTCTGACCGAGGAAAAGCAGAAACCACGAGGTGAGCACAATGCCGTGCAGGACGATGTAGACAGGCAAAGTCGAGACTGCATGGCTCTTATGAATAATGTTTCTGAGATAGAACGACTTCGCAAAGCCAACGGCGACGATGACGAGCAAGATAGAAGCCATGCTAACAAAAAACCAGCTCCTGCTGTCGCGGCGTGAGCGTGGTATCGCTTCCATCACTGCAGCCGTTCTCTGGTGTGCTTCGGAATATTGCATTTGTGCTCCTCGAAATCTTGCCCCGAGAGGTAACGAATCGTTGCGATTCTATCGTAATCCCGCCAGGTTCGCTTGCGACTGGCGGAGAAAACCGGCACAAACCGAACACTTTATTCCAAAAACGCGGCCATGCTGGGGATCGCCTGGGTCCCGATAAACGCGCTGATCGGACCAATGAAATCACACCCCGCGCACGGCGCCCGCACTCCTCTAGCGTCCGCGCGTACGCCCACCACAATATAGGGCACGAGAGGGCAGTTTTCAGATCGCGCTGTCTCCTATCCCCTTTGCCGCGCTTGTTGACCCGCTGCCCGCGCGAGCCTAAGATTCCTTGCATAATCACGCCACCGCGGTTTCGGCGGCAAAATGAATCAGGCGCGAGGGCGCGGCTGGAGCGAATATTTGGATTCGGTGCTGATCACCGGCGGGACGGAGGGGCTGGGGAAAGCGGCGGCGTTGTTGCTGGCGCGCGAAGGTTTTCGAGTGTTTGCGACGGGGCGAAACGCGGAACGCCGCGCAGCCCTGCAGGCCGCCGCCCGCGAATCCAAAGTGCCCCTGGAAGTGCTGGAAATGGATGTGTGCGATGACGCTTCGGTGGATCGCGCGGTCCGCGAAATCGAAAGCATGGCCGGACGCGTGGATGCGCTGGTAAACAACGCGGGCATCGCCGTCATCGCCACCATGGAAGAAATTTCCCTGGCCGATCTGCACCAGCAATTCGAGACCAATTATTTTGGCACGGTCCGGGTGACCAAGCGCGTGCTGCCGGGAATGCGCGAACGCCGCCACGGCCGGATTATCAACATGAGCTCGGTCGCCGGCGTTATGGCGAACCCTCTATTCGGCCCCTACAGCGCCACGAAATTCGCGGTAGAGGCATTTTCGGATACCTTGCGGCTGGAACTCTATCCGTTCGGCGTTTACGTAAGCATGCTGCAGCCAGGATACATCCCCAGCGGCATGGAAACCGCCTCGGTTGGACTTTCCGCGCATTATACGCACGGATCGATTGCCGGGCCTTACGCGCAGCTCTATCAAAATTTCCTGGCGCACTGGAAGAAGGTGACCCGGCGCGCGAAGCTGACTCCGAAAGATTGCGCGCGCGTGGTGTTGCGTGCGCTGCGCGATACGCCTCCCAAAGCGCGTTATCCGGTAACCCGCGAAGCCAATGTGGTGCGCGCGATGAAGCGGTTTTTGCCGGATCGCCTGCTGGATCGCATGATCATCGGGATGCTGCAGCTCGACAAAATTCGTCCCGGAGCAACGGTCGATCCAGCTGCCGCAAGGGCCGCGCTCGAGGAATTGACGAATCGGGGCCGGCACTGAATTTGGAAATACCCCCGCGGATAAAAGCTGATCTAAAATTTCCATCCACTATGAAGAAACCAATTGGAATCATTTTCGGAATACCTCTGGCACTCCCCATGCTGGCGTTCATCGGGTGGTCCCTTCCCGGCCGGTCGCAAGCGACAGAAGGGGAACGCGCCCGGAATCAACCGGTGGCGCCGTTCCGAATCATGGGAAATCTTTATTACGTGGGAGCTTCGGATATCACTTCGTTCTTAGTAGTCACGCCGAAGGGAAACATACTTTTGGACGGCGGCTTCCTGGAGACCGCACGGCAAATTGAAGCCAATGTGAAGACGCTCGGTTTTCACCTGGAAGACACGAAGATCTTGCTGAACAGCCAGGCTCATTACGATCACACCGGCGGCCTCGCGGAATTGAAAAAACTTTCGGGAGCGCAAATGGTGGCCAGCGAAGGGGACGCACCGATGCTGGAAGCCGGCGGCCGCGGCGACCCCTATTTTGGAGACAAGTATGCTTTTCAGCCGGTGCACGTCGACCGCCGTCTACGCAACGGCGATACCGTCAGCCTCGGCGGCACTGTAATGACCGCCGAAATTACTCCCGGCCACACCAAAGGATGCACCACCTGGACCATGACCGAAGAGGATGCCGGGAAGTCTTACCGAGTCGTATTTGTCTGCAGCACCACCGTGCTTCCAGATATCCGGCTGATCGATAACCCGCAATATCCGGATATCACCAGAGATTACGAATATACCTTCCGCCGGTTACGACAGCTTCCGTGCGATGTTTTCCTCGGTTCCCATGGCGGCTTCTTCAATTTGCTGGGAAAGATCGAGCGGATGCGGCGCGGGGACAAGCCCAATCCATTTATCGATCCGGATGGCTATTCCAAATATCTCGAATCCAGTTACGCGGAATTTATGAAGGCCTTGCGAGTGCAGCAAGCGGCAGCCGCAAAGCCCGCTGCGGCGAAGCCGAATCCATAGAATCGTATCAGCCGGTTTTCATTTCCGGCCGAGCGTTGATTTCCGGCGAATCACGCTGGCGTCGGCGGCTTTTTGCAAATCGCGGCCACCACCACACCCATGATCACCAGCACCACCAGTCCCGAAATCATCCACTTGACTGCCAGCGTATAGGGAATGTTGTAGACCAGATAATCATTCAACGTGTTGGGCACCACGGTGAAAAGCGTGGCGATAATTCCGAAGCGAACTCCCTGGCCCACCCACGGCTTGTTTTCAGAACCGCGCGCGTAGACAAACACGAACAAAAACGCATACACAAGGTTGCTGACCCAGATCACCCACATCTTGTGCATCATGTCGGTTTCCGGACGAAAGTTCATTCCGGAGGCCCGCATCTGCGTGTAGGTGTTCGCCAGCCATACTCCGTGAATCAGAAATCCGCTGACCAGCAGGATGATGAACGCCACCACGATGGCGATTACCAGTTTCTTCAGATTCATTTTTTCTCCCTGCATTTGTCCGGCATCGGCGGTTCGCCAACCAGCGCCGGCGAAAATCCACTCGTCTTAATGCGATGAACGAACTGGCCCAGGGTTCAACCCAAAAGGGACGCTGAGGCTATCCCGTGCCGCGCAGCCTAGTATCGCTTCGAGCGGCCCGCAAGCACTTTTTGCGCGAATGTGGGGCAAGATTTGCCTGTTGACCCCTGCCGAGAGGCTAAGTACGATGCGCGGCAAGTCCGGCCATCCCATCGGATGCGGCGTGGAACCGCACAAGGAGGCGTCATGTTTTGCGCAAAATGCGGCGCGGCGGTTGCGGAAGGTTCACCATTTTGTGGAACGTGCGGCCAGCCGGTGGCGGCAACCGCGGCTGCCACTGCCGCTGTGAACACTTATCCGGCCGCAGGTTCTGTAGCGATTCCCGCTAGCGGCACCGTGTACGCGGGATTTTGGCTGCGGTTTGTCGCGATCATCATTGACTTCATTCTGGTGGGAATCGCCCTGGGAATTCCTAGTGGAATCCTGTTTGCGGCGCTGGGCATGAGCATGGGCGCGGGAATGGCGCGGCAAAATCCGGGTCTGACGATCGGCCCGGCGCTTGGAACGGTTTTCATGATCGAAATGTTCGCGGTCCTGGTGCAATGGCTCTACTTTGCGATGATGGAAAGTTCCTCGTGGCAAGGGACGGTGGGGAAAAAGGCGCTGGGGCTGTTGGTGACCGACATGGACGGCCGGCGAATTTCGTTCGGCCGCGCCACCGGACGATATTTCGCCAAAATCATCTCCGGAATGATCTTGATGATCGGTTACATCATGGCCGGATTCACGGAAAAGAAGCAGGCGCTGCACGACATGATGGCAGGCTGCCTGGTGATTCGAAAACTGTAGCGAAGTTTCACCGGATTTCACGGAATTGAAATAGCTGCCGGGCCGATGGTTGTGGAGGAGAGGACAAAGAATGTTTTGCTCACGTTGCGGTGCAGCAACACCGGAAGGAGCCGTATTCTGCGGCTCGTGCGGCCAATCTTTGGGCGCACCCGCTCCCGCGGCGGCGCCGGGATATCCAGTTCAAGTTGCTCCGGCTGCCGCGATGTACCGGCCGCTCTATGCCGGATTCTGGCTGCGATTCGTGGCTTACATTATTGACGCGCTCATTATCGGTATTCCGTTTGGCGCGATCATCCTGATCATGCTTGCGGGGACCGGAGTGTTGGCGGGGCTTCAGAACATCCACCCCGGAGAGTCACCCGACGCAATTTTTGCGCTGGTGGGAATAGGCGCATTTTTCGGAGCGCTCGTAATCGCTCTTTTGGGATCGTGGCTTTACTACGCCTGGTGCGAAAGCTCCGAATGGCAAGCCACTCCTGGGGAAGAAAGCTTTGGGGCTTTACGTCACGGACATGGAGGGGCGCCGCATCACTTTCGGCCGCGCTTCCGGGCGTTTCTTCGCCAAGATGATCACCGGCCTGATTCCCTTGGAATCGGATACATGCTGGCGGGGTTCACGGCCAAGAAACAGGCGCTGCATGACATGATCGCGAGCTGCCTGGTGATGCGCAAAAATTAACCCGGCGCCGCTGCTTCAATCCGCAAACGGGTTTCGTTTTATCCGCAGGACAATCCAAATCGTTGGACCGCGCGTACTTGATTATGTGATCGAGTTGCGTTAGCAAGGAACAAATGGCTTCCTAGGAGCGCTGCTTGTGCGATTTTTGCATCCCGATGCTTTTGATCGGAACTGCGCCCGCCTGGGGAAAAGACGGTGGCTGATCCAATGCAAGCCGGATCGTGTTTTCCAATTCACACTCACGGAGGGGGGGAAAAGGAGATGGTTCACAATCGATTCTGGAAAAAGTTCAGCTCGGCGTTTTTGATTCTGGCGATGCTGCCGGTGTTTTTCGCGCAACCCTCGGCAGCCACGCCGCCGCAGGCCCAGCAGACAGCCACACTCTACAAGCGTCTGGGAGGCTACGATGCTCTGGCCGCGGTGACCGATGATTTTCTCGCGCGCCTGGCGGGCGATCCGCAGCTTTCGAAATTCTTTGTCGGCCACAGCACGGATTCGCTTCAGCGCATTCGCCAGTTGATCGTGGACCAGCTTTGCGCCGCCACGGGCGGCCCTTGTTTTTATATCGGCCGCAGCATGAAAACATCGCATGCGGGAATGGGCATCACCGAAGCGGATTGGCAAATCACCGCCTCGCACCTGGTGGCGACTCTGGATAAATTCAAAGTGCCGGAACGCGAAAAGGGCGAGGTCATGGCGCTGGTGGCCACTCTGAAGCCCGACATCGTCTCAGCGCCCGCGCCCAAGCCATAGAACTTCAAAGCGTCAGGTAGCACAGCCACTCCTGGCTGTGTGCTTGCGTTGCAGAGTTCGAAACGCACACAGCCAGGAGTGGCTGTGCTACTAAAAACGGCAGCGCCCGCCGCTCCCCATTCCGCCGTAACCTTTTGCCGTCCCGCCAGTTTATGTTAGTAGAGAGGAAGAATGGCGGTCAGAAGACGCGCAGGGAAGAGTCCCGGCGGCCAGGCGGACGAGCGGCTGCTCGTCGAAGCCGCACAGAAAGACCCTTCCCAATTTGTCGCGCTCTACGAAAACCATTTTGACCAGGTATACGCGTACATCGTCCGTCGTGTGCGTGATCGCCACGAAGCCGAAGACCTGACCTCCGAAGTCTTTCACCGCGCCCTCGCCAATTTGCCGCGTTTCGAATGGCGCGGAGCGCCTTTTGCCGCCTGGCTCCTCCGCATCGCCGCGAATGCCGTAGCCGACCGCTGGCGGCGAGCCGAAAAAGACCGCGACGTTCCCGTTCTCGACGCTCCTTCGGAGATCAATCTCGAAGAGGTCGAGCATCACGCGCGCCTGTTCCGCCTGGTGGATACCATTCCCGCGGACCAGGGCCGCGTAATTTCCATGCGTTTCGCCGAAGAAAAAAGCATCCGGGAAATTGCCCGCGCAATCGGACGCAGCGAAGGAGCCGTGAAGCAGCTTCAATTTCGTGGGTTGCAAAGCCTGCGATCGCAGTTGAGCAAAGAACCGGGCCGGAAGCCGGGTGAGAAACATGCCTAAGCAAAATTTGAGCGAACAACTCGATCGGCACCTGGGCGCGATCCTCGCCCATCGCGATGCCGCGATTCCGCGGGCGACTCCCGGTGTCGCTGTGCTCCTCGAAATCGCCGCGAATCTTCGCGCCCTTCCCCGCCGCGATTTCAAAACCAAATTGCTGGCGGATCTGCAAAGGAGCGTTTCCATGGCAACGAAAACGAGCGTGCTCCCCATTCCGGAAGGATATCCAACGGCCACTCCCTACCTGTGCTTCAAAAATGCCGCGCGGGCGATCGATTTTTACAAGAAGGCGTTTGCAGCGACAGAGACGTGGCGGCTGATGCAGCCGGATGGACGAATCGGCCACGCCGAAATCAGAATCGGCAATTCGCCCATCATGCTTTCCGACGAATTCCCGGAGTACGGAACCGTGAGCGCGGAAACATTGGGAGGTTCGCCGGTCAGACTCCGCCTCTATGTGGAGGACGTAGACGCATTCGCTCGCCAGGCCGTGGCCGCGGGCGCGAAAGTCCTCCGGCCAGTCGCGGATCAGTTTTATGGAGACCGCTCCGGACAATTCGCCGACCCGTTCGGCTACACCTGGAACATCTCCACGCGGAAGGAGATGCTCTCCATGGCCGAAATACAGAAACGCTTCGATGATCTAACAAAGCAAACGGACCAGCAGGCCGAGCCCGAACAACGCCCGGTGAAAACAGTGCCAACGGTTCGCGAAGGATTCCGCACCATCACTCCCTATATTGTGGTGAACGAGCCAGATGAATTAATCTCTTTCATGCGGCAGGCATTCGGCGCCGAGGAAATGTTTCGAGCGGTCGGCTCGGCCGGCGGCTACCACGTGGAAGTGAAAGTGGGCGATTCGATGCTGATGGTCGGCGGCGGCCGCGCTTTTCAAGGCCCGCAATCGCTCGCGGCGATTCATCTTTACCTGCCAGATGCTGACGCCGCTTACCAGCGCGCCATCGATGCGGGTGCCACTTCCATTCATCCTCCCGTTGACCAGCCCTATGGCGACCGCGAAGCAAGCGTGCGCGATCGTTCCGGTAACGATTGGTATATCGCCACTCACCAAGGCGGCAGTTACATTCCGGCGGGACTGACGAACCTTCAGCCCTATCTGCATCCCAAGGGCGCCGCGCAAATGATCGACTTCTTCGTGCGCGCATTCGACGCGGAAGAATTGGGCCGCCACCAAACACCCGACGGCACGATTCATCATGCTACCCTACGCATCGGAAGCTCGACCCTTGAAATGGGCGAATCCCACGGCGAATTTCAGCCCCGACCGGCGATGTACATGCTCTATGTTCCCAATGTTGATGCGTTCTACAATCACGCCGTGGCGGAGGGAGCGATCTCGTCCGGCCCGCCATCGGATCAACCGTATGGAAGAGTGGCGGCGGTGAAGGATCCCATGAGCAATGACTGGTACATCGCCAACCCCACAAAGGGTGCGCAGGGATGACGAATTTGGCGAACGCTGCTGAACCTCTAATTCGGAATATCTCGGACACTGCGCGGTGGGTGGCAGTCTACCGCGCCGGCGAAAGCGAGCGGCCCGACGCGCTGTTTCGCGATCCCTTTGCCCGGCGGCTCGCGGGCCAGCGCGGCGAAGAAATCGCCAGTGCCATGCCGTTCCAGAAGAAAAATAGCTGGCCGTTCGTGGCGCGAACGTATTTGTTCGATGCGTTCATCAACGAGCAAGTTCAACAAGGCGCCGAAATGGTGGTCAACCTCGCCGCCGGACTCGACGCACGGCCCTATCGAATGGCGCTGCCGCCGTCCTTGAAATGGGTCGAGGTGGATCTTCCCGGCATCCTTGACTACAAGGAAGAAATTCTCGGCAATGAAAAGCCCGTCTGCGCGCTGGAACGTATCCGCCTGGACCTGGCCGATGGCAATGCCCGCCGCGAATTATTCGATCAATTGGGACAACGAGCGAAAAAAGTGCTGGTGGTGACCGAAGGATTGCTGGGGTATCTATCGGAAGACGAAGCCGGCTCACTGGCCGTCGATCTGTCGCATCCCGCCAGCTTTCAGCCTTGGGTATTGGATATTGGTTCGCCGGCCCTGATGCGCATGATCAAGAAGAGATTGAATCCGCATCTGGACAAGGCGGGCGCGCTAATAAAATTTGGACCCGAGGAAGGGCCGGAATTTTTCACTCGTTACGGCTGGAAGCCTGTGGATGTCCGTTCGGTATTTACAGTCGCCGCCCAGTTCAAGCGGCTCCCGTTCTTCTTGCGGCTGATCGCGATGGTATCGGATACGGAAAAATTCCAGGCCAAGCGCCCCTGGTCCGGAATCTGCCTGATGGAAAAGAATTGAATCGATGCTGACAGTATCTTTAGCGGAGGTTAACCGAGGTCTTTAGGGGTTCGGTAGCGCCAGCCCGATTTAGGGTGGCTCTGAAAAGAGGGTTTCAGCCCCAGAGGCGAGCGCAGAAGGCTCGTATTACCTAGCCCTCGTCAAATCACGACGGCGCCAAAATTCCGCCGCTTAAACTCCCCATCCATATCGTTCCGAATGCAGCAGCGATTCGCCCATTTCAGTGCGAATCATTTCCGTCATGGACGAGCAGCCGATGATTTTGCTATCGGCCTCGGCAATGTCCGTGGTGCGGTAGCCGCGATCCACCACGCGATCCACCGCGGCATCCATCCACAGCGACTCCGCGTCGAGCCCGAACGATTCCTTCAGCATCATGCTGATGCAGGAGATCGATCCGATCGGGCACGCCAGATCCTTCCCCGCAATCGAAGGCGCCGATCCGTGGATTGGCTCGTAGAGCGCCGGACCATCGCCCAGGCTCATCGAAGGCACCAACCCGATCGATCCAACCAGCGCGGCGGCTTCGTCACTCAGAATATCGCCGAACATATTGGAAGTCAGGATTACGTCGAATTCCGACGGGCGCAAAATCAGTTGCATCGCAGCGTTGTCCACGTACATGTGCTCGAGCGTAACGCCCGGATAATCGCTGGCGATGCGGTTCACGGTTCGCCGCCACAGCCCGGAGCTGGCCAGCACGTTGGCCTTATCCACGCTGGCCAGTCGCTTGTGGCGCTTTTCCGCGCGCACAAACGCGTACCGCGCGATTCGTTCGACCTCAGAAGACGAATAGGTTTCGACGTCGAAAGCCGTCTCCAAATCATCCGTGCCGCTGCAGCCATGTTCTCCAAAATAAATTCCGCCGGACAGCTCGCGCACGATTTCAAAATCGAATTTGCGGGCGCGTTCCGGACGCAGTGGAGAAATTCCCCGCAGCGCGGGGCGCAAACGGGTGGGCCGCACATTAATAAAGAGTCCGAGTTGCTGGCGCAGGGCCAGCAGTCCGCTTTCCGGCCGCTTGCCCACCGGCAGGCTGTCCCACCGCGGGCCCCCCACAGCTCCCAGCAGCACCGCATCGGCGGAACGGCAACCCTCTAGAGTTTCCTCCGGAAGTGGAGTCTCACACCGGTCAATCGCGATTCCCCCGATTGGATATTCCACCAGGTCAAATTGATGTCCAAATTCCGCAGCGCAATCTTTCAGCACACGCGTCGCCGCGCCCGTCACTTCGGGGCCGATCCCGTCCCCCGGCAGCAGCGCGATCGTCTTTTTGATTCCACCCATGGCAGTTTCCCCTTTAGAAAACTAGTGCGCCGCACTGGCGCTGCTGGCTGCTTGAGCCGGCGCGCGATTGCGGCGAAGTTGGTGCACAATTTTGAGCAGGTCCCGGTCCGTCACACGCTTCGTTTCATCCGCCACGGCCATCGCGGCCCGGTAGCAATCCATCAATTCATCATCCTCGAGCGAATAGCCCAGTTCAGCCAGCCGGGAGCGCAGCGCATTCCGCCCGGAATGCTTTCCCAGCACAAGCTGGCGGGCGGGTACGCCGACTGCTTCCGGCGAAATAATTTCGTATGTTAACGGATTCTTCAGAATGCCATCCTGATGGATTCCCGCCTCGTGCGCGAAAGCGTTAGCGCCCACCACGGCTTTGTTCGGCGGCACGGAAACGCCCGTAATCATCGAGAGCAGCCGGCTGGTGGGATACAACTGGTCGAGTTTCAGGTTGGTGGTCATCTTGAAATGAGCGCGCCGCACGGCCAGCGCCACCGCAAATTCCTCCAGCGAAGCATTGCCCGCACGCTCTCCGATTCCATTGATCGTGCATTCCACTTGCCGGGCTCCGGCCCGGACGGCCGCCAGCGAATTCGCCACCGCCATTCCCAGATCGTTATGGCAATGCGCGCTAAGAACCACGTGGTCGTATCCGCGCAGTTGCTCTCGAACCCGCCGGAAAATCTCCGCATACTCGTCGGGAGTGGTATAGCCGACTGTATCAGGAATATTTAGGATGCTTGCGCCTTCTTTGGCTGCTGCTTCCATAACTTCACACAGGAAATCGATGTCGCTCCGGCTGGCATCTTCAGCCGAGAATTCCACTTCCGGACAACGCATCCGCCCGTACCGCACCATCTGCGAGATTTGGTCAAACGCTTCGCTGCGGGAAGTTCGCAGCTTGTGCTTCAGATGCAGATCCGACGTAGCTAAAAAGATGTGCAGCCGGGGTTTGGCCGCGGGTTCAAGGGCCCGAAGAGCGGCATCCACATCTTCCTGCCGGGCCCGTGCCAGCGCCGCCACCCGGCAACCGGTGATCGCGCCAGCCACCGTGCGAACCGATTCCAAATCGCCCGCCGAGGCGATGGGGAAACCCGCCTCGATCACGTCCACGCCCAACTGTTCCAGTTGACGGGCCAGTTGCAGCTTTTCTTCGCGATTCATCGAGAAGCCCGGCGATTGCTCGCCGTCCCTCAGAGTCGTGTCGAAGACATGCACGGATTCCATAAGCACCTCGAATGGATCGCCATAGGTAGTCAAGCCCCTAATGGGTGCCAAGTCCAATTTATAATTCTTTGCATATTCATATAAGAAATTTATACTGTCCCTCACGGTTTGCGATCGGCCAGGTTATTAGGGGGACGGAGCTTCAGACTCCGTGTGGCAACGCTGAAATGGGTGGGGTGTAGCGCCACCCTTAAGGGTGGTATCTTTGAATTTCTTCAATACGCGCAGGAAATTGGCGTAATCCTATGGATCTAACATCTTTACAGGTTTTCCTAACCGTCGCCCGGGAGAAAAGCTTCTCGCGGGCGGCTCACAAACTCTACCGCACACAACCCGCCATCAGCATCTCCGTCCGCAAACTTGAAGACTGGGTCGGCCAGCCCCTATTTGTGCGCGGCTCGCGCGCCGGCAAGCTCACCGAAGCCGGCGAGTTGCTCATCGAGTACGCCGAGCGGATGCTGAACCTGAAGAACGAGATCCTGAAGGGCGTGGAAGACCTGCAAAACTTGCGGGGAGGCAAGCTTTCCATCGGCGTCAACGAAAGTTCCATCCATGCCCTGTTGCCGGTGCTGGTGCGCTACCGGGAGCGCTATCCCGATGTGAAGATTGACATTCACCGCGTGCTCTCGCGCGACGTACCGCACGAAGTGCTGAACTACCGGCTTGACCTAGGCATCATTTCCTTTGTTCCGCAGGACGAGAAGTTAACGGCCACCCCTTTTGTTCGCGATGATCTGGCCTTCGTTGTCTATCCCCGGCACAGGCTGGCAAGGAGCAAGTCCGTGGACATCTCGGATTTGGGTGAAGAGACGTTTATCGCGCACATTGTGGATTCGCCCCATCGCACCGCGGTGATCCAGCTCTTCAGCAAGCACAATGTGCCGCTGCGAATGCCGGTGGATATGCCCACCATCGAAAGCATCAAGCGTTTCGTCGAAATGGAAATGGGAGTCGCGATTGTGCCCGGTATGTGCGCGAAGATGGAAGTGGAGCGCGGCACCCTGGTGGAAGTAAAAATCAAGCAGATGCGTTTGCCGCGCCAGCTCAATCTGATCTACCGCCGCCACGACGAAATCTCGCACGCCACCCGCGCGCTCTTGCGCCTGGTCCGTCCGCGTGAACCCAAAACCACCGGTGGCCGCCGCGAAGACAAAGTCTCCGCCACCTGACCTCCTCCGCGTCTTTCTCTCTGCGTCCTCTGCGGTAATGTTTGTCTTTAGTTTTTGCTTTTGATTTTCCTTTAATGCGACAGGATTTTAGCGATTGAGTTCATTTAACCCAGCAGCCAAGCGGTTCAGCCCCTCGCGCACTATCTCGGTTTCACCGCCGATCCCAATCCGAAAATGCTCCGGCATCTCGAAAAATTTCCCCGGTACCACGCTGGCTTCGTATTTTTCACGCAGCAAAGCGCACAGCCGGTCCACGGTTCCAGTCAGCAGCCGCGGAAACATGATGGTTCCCGCCGCGGGACGCGCCACCGCCAGGTCCTTGCGCGAATCGAGAAATTGATCGAGCAACTGCCGGTTCTTTTCGAGCAGAGATCGCGCTCCCGCCGAAATTTCAGCCAAATGATCCAAAGCGATCACGCTCAATTGTTCCGCCACCGGAGGCGGTATCACCCCGAACAAATCATTCAGCCGCCACATCCGCTCCGCCATTTCCGGCGCCGCCAGAATCCACCCGCAACGCAACCCGGAAAGTCCGTAAGCCTTGGTCAGGCTGCTGGTCACCACAATATGTTCGCCCAAATGGAACGCCGAGCGCACCGAAGGATCGAAAAGCATTTCCAGATAGACTTCGTCCACCAGCACTCGCGCCCCGGCATTCCGCGCCAATTCACCCACCTCGCGCAGGGACGAATCATCAATCCGAACGCCGCTGGGATTGTGAAAATTCGTGAGCACCACCAACCGAGTTCGCGGCGTCAGCGCTTTGGCCACTTCGCGCGGATCGAGCCGGAAGCCATCTTCAAACCGCCGGGGAAATCGTCTTACGCGTGCGCCCAGGTATTCCGCGGCGGTGATGAGGAGTTCATAGGTGGGATGCTCGATCAGCACTTCATCGCCCGGCTCCAAAACAGCAGCCATCGCCAGGTGATTCGCCATCGAAGTGCCGGTAGCCGCCACCACGCAGTTCACCGGCACACCGGCTTTTTTCGCCAGACGCTCCATCAGCGGCGGATAGCCATATCCGCCGGGCGAGGAAAGCTGCAATTCTTCCAGGCGCACCGGCAATTCGCTTAAAGGCAGTCCGGCCAATCCGCTGGTAGCCAGATTGAAGCGCGCGTGCGAGCGCAATTTTGCGAATTCCATGTACGGCGAACGAATTTCCGATCGCATCGGATTCATTGTGTAATTGTAAGTGTCCCCGGCTTCCGGCGCCACCTCCACAGAAAATATACGGGAACACCGGCCAGAAGAATCGCCATTCCCACCAGGGTGTTTCGCGGATATTTGTAAATCGTATTGATCACCACCAGCCACGACGCGGCCACGAACAGAGCAGTTGTAATCGGATGCCCTGGCACGCGGAATCCGCTGCGCTCCGCTACCGCTCCGGAATCCTGCCGCGTCTTACGGTTCGCCGCGCGCTCGCGGCGGCGAAACACAAACAGGCAGGACGCCGATAATCCAAAGAAAATAAAATCCATCGAAACCACATAATTCAAAATCTGCTCGTAGCGTCCCAGCAAGGTAATCGCGATTGCAAACACGCCCTGCAGCGCTATGGCAACCACGGGCACTCGCGTCCGTGGATGCACCCACGCCACACTCGGAAAAAATAATCCGTCATTCGCCATCGCAAAATAGACGCGCGGCGCCGTCAAGATCGATTGGCTCAAAAATCCCAGAGTCGAAATCATGATTCCCATCGCCAGCAGTGCCGCGCCCCGCTCGCCCAATGCCAATCGAATTACGGCGGAGGCAGGCGTGGTGGTTTGCGCCAATCCCGCCGGCCCCAAAGCGCGCACGCATACGAAGTTCACCGCCAGGTACAGCGCAATCACTCCCAGCACGCCCAGAATCAGTCCGCGCGGAAGATTTTTTCGCGGCTCGCGCACTTCCCCCGCAATAAAATTCGCGGTCTGCCATCCTCCAAAAGAAAAAAGCACCGGCGTCAGCGCCGCCCCGAACGCGGTCAACAGATCAATCGACACCGGGCGGTCAATCAGCGGGCGCCATTCTCCCGCTGGTGGGTGCACCAGAAGCCAGCCACACGCCACCAATCCCGCAATCGCCAAAATTTTCAGCAGCATCAAAACGCTTTGCACGGTACTGCCCGCTCGCACTCCAAAACAATTAATCAACGTCAGCGAAACCAGTGCCAGCGTGGCCACCACTCCATCGCCCAACGGGAGGTGAGTCACTTCCAGAAAATACCGCGCGAAGGTAACCGCCACCGCCGCCATCCCTCCCGTCTGAATCACCAGCAGCAGCACCCACCCGTACAGAAATGCCAGCAGCGGATGGTAGGCCTCGCGAATATACGCGTACTGCCCTCCCACTCGCGGCAGCCGTGCCGCCAGTTCCGCGTAAATAAATGCTCCAGCCAAGGCAATCGCTCCGCCCAGCCCCCACGCTCCCAGGATCAGCAGCGGCGTGTGCACCTGCCTCGCCACCACGTAAGGATTAATAAAAATGCCGGACCCGATGATCCCGCCCATCACGATCATCGTCGCGTCGAAAGGCCCCAGCCGGGCCACCAGGCCTCGGGATGAATTTTCTTCGCGAGCTGAGGAATCGCTGGCAGGAACGGTCATGAAATGGTTAGGACATCGGATGAAAATTCACGATGGCGGGCACTCTACCACATTGCCAACGGGGGCTGCGGGCTTGGTAGAGCAAGAATCTCAGACGGGCTCGAATTCCAGGGCGTAGCAGCTTCAAAGCTCGTGTCACAACGCCGAAGAGGCGAGATCGTGTAGCGCCACCCTTCAGGGTGGCATCTTTACTTTCAATTGCGATTCGCGCGCGCCTTATCCGCCAAACGCCTGCTTCACATCGGGCCTTAAAAGGTAGATCAGTATCCAAATGTCGATTGCGCAAATCACTAAATTAAAAGCCGCGAATCCAGGGCGGAAGTGGAGAACCGAACCCATCACCCGCAACACGGAGAAAACGCCGCTCACTCCCACCAAAATCATGGTCAGCAGCCGGCTCCAATTCTGCAGCTTCCACAAACCAAAACCCACCACCGCGTAAAGCACCGCGAAACCAAAAATAAACACGCCCGCCAGCACCCCCAGTCCCGCCACTACGGAACTATCGATCCGCGAATGGCTCATTCGAGAGAGTAAAGCCCCGCCAAACACGAAGATCAGTGCAAATAGCACCGCGCATGCCGCGCTCATAAACGAAAGAATCGCCAGCACCGTTACCCCTGTAGGACGTTCCATTCGCATACCTCCCCACAAAATTTAGCTCAATCGAGCGTAGAGCAATTCTTTCCACTTCGTTGGATCGATCGACCAAACCACTTCCACATTGGGCTGTTGCTTCAGCACTCCGTTTTGATCCACCACCGTCATTCCGCGCGTCACTTCACTCGAGGTTTCAATCTCCACGAAGTGATGCCCCAGTTTCGTGCAGATAGACGCATCCAGCGCCACCGCCATGGCGGTGGGATCGGCCAGCGAAAATCCAGTGTGATGCAGCCATTCGCGCGCCATTTTAAATGCCGTGCGATTGCAATCGAATGCAAAGCCGGCGTAGGGAGTTTGCAAATCTCGAATGTGCGCCATCTCCGCGTCGGAAAGTTCCGCGGTCCCACGGCAGTTCTCCACTCCGATCATCGTCAGCGGCAATCCACAGTGAAAAACGATTTTCGCGGCTTCGGGATCGAGCCAAATATTGTATTCCGCGGCCGGCGTGATGTTTCCCACGGTGCACGATGCCCCGCCAAGCATGTACACCTGCCGGAACTTGCTGACGATATCCGGCGCCAGCCGCACCGCCATTGCCAGATTCGTCAAAGGCCCCAGCGTCACCAGCGTGTAATCTCCCGGCCGCGCGCGCACCAGGCGAATCAACGCTTCCACCGCATGCTCCTGCTCCGCCGCCCGCTTCGGCGCCGGATAATTCATCTCGCCCATGCCGTCCGAGCCGTGAAAAAAATAGGCGTAGCTGGCTTCGCGAAGCAAAGGCCGCGTGCAACCCACATACACCGGCACATTCTTTCCGCATAATTCAGCCGTATAACCGGCATTCTTCGCTCCGATCGCCGTTGCCACGTTGCCCGATACGATTGTCAGCGCATCCACCTGCACTTCCGGATCGCGCAAGGCCATCAGAATCGCGACGGCGTCGTCGGATGCGGTGTCGGTATCGATCAGGAAGCGGCGCATAAAATTCCCTCGAATGTTTTTACGCCGCGAGTATAGAGGAAAGCCGGGGCTTGCGAAACTGCTGGAAGGATTCTTGGGCGCTCGCCCGGCAAACTGCGAGGAGAAATACCTAAACACCGCAATGTGAAAGTTTCAACAACTCAAACGCCAAGCAAGAATATCGCCGCTTTGCTCGTGCAGGGCAGTCATCCCGATCCCGCGGGAGAGGGATCCCGCGTAACCTCCCAATACTTGCGAACCCGCCGCCTGGATTGATGGTGTAAAGCGTCGCGTGGGGAACTATTCATACCGCAGCGCTACCATCGGATCGACGCTGGCCGCCTTCAGAGCCGGCAATCCGCCCGCAAGCAAAGTCACCGCCGCAAGCAACAGCGCCGACGCCAGAAAAACAACCGGGTCGCTGGCCTTCACGCCATACAGCAAAGATTGCACCAGCCGCCCAATCGCGTAGGCGCAAGGCAGCCCAATCGCCAATCCGATCAAAGTCATGCGAATCACGTCGCTCAAAATCAGCCACGAAACATTTTTCTGCGTGGCCCCCAAAGCCATGCGAATTCCGATTTCGCGCGTGCGCCGCGCCACCACGTAGGCCATCACGCCATAGAGCCCCACAGCCGCCAGCAGCGATGCCAGCAGCGCCAGGCAAGTCGAAAGGTAGGTGACCAAGCGGTCGGCAAATACAGACTGGTCCACTTGCTCTTCAAATGTCATCAGATCGAATACCGGCAAATTCGGTGTCGTATCCGGCCACCGTCTTGCGTAGTGCCGCCGAGAGCGCTTCAGGATTCTGAGACGTGCGCGTATAAATGCTGGCAAATCCGAGTGTCGAATTCTGCGAATAGGGAAAATACATGAACGCCTGGGATTCTTCGCGCACTTCGCGCTGCCTTGCTGTTTTTTACTTCGCCCACAATCTCGATATCGGGATGCACATCGCTTCCCCGAACCAAGCGCCATGCGATGTCCCACGGGGTTCCCGCCTTTCACAAATCGCTTCGCGAATGCTTCATTCACGATGGCGACTTTCGGGCTGCTGCCGGTATCCGCATTGGTGAATTCGCGCCCGGCAATCAGCGCGGATTCCCATGGTCGAGAAATAGTTGGGGCCAATTTCATTTCGCCATACATCGGTATCCTCGTTTTCCTGTGCTACGTATCCCTCCATGGTAATGTTGGAGCTGGAATTGTCTCCCGCCAGTACGGGTATCTCCGCAACGGTAACCGAGCGGACTCCGGGCAGCGTGGCGATTCCTTCTCTCAGCCGGTCAAAAAACGCGATTGTCTGGGCCGGTGTGTAGCGGTTCAGTTCCGGCTGCAACGAAAATTCGATCAGGTGATCCGCGCGCAAGCCCAAATCGACATGGTTTAAATTAATCAAGCTCTGCGCGAACAGCCCTGCCCCGGTCAGCAGCACTGCCGTCAACGCCACCTGCGACACCATCAACCATTTCCGCAGCCGAACGTCCGTCGAGCTGCTGGATACGTTCGAGCCCTGATCTTTCAGCACCGCTTGCAGGCTGGCGCGTGTGGCTCTCAGTGCCGGAGCCAGGCCGAACAAAATCCGGCGAGAATCGAAAGCCCGATTGAAAACAACAGCACGCGTTGATCAAGTCGCGCTTCAATTCCGATGTACTCCGGCACTCGATGGAATCGAAGAGACAATCGCCGCCAGCGTCCATTGAGCCACCAGCAATCCCAGCGCGCCTCCCGCCATCGCCAGTAGCAAATTTTCGGTAAGCAGTTGCCGCACCAGGCGAAGGCGTCCGGCGCCCAGCGCCAGGCGAACGGCCATTTCCCTCTGGCGGGCTTCGCCGCGCGCGATTAACAAACTCGCCAAATTCGCGCAGGCGATCAACAGCACCAGCCCCACCATGGTCATCAAGAACAACAAAGGTCCTGCGCGCATCCCGCTGCAGAATTTGCCGCCCATTCACTCCGGGCTGCAGCAGAATCTTCCTGGACAGGAATTTATTTTTTGCATCGGCGGACGCTTTCGATTGGGCTGCTTCCTGTTCCAGAATCGTGCTGGTACATCGGAGCGAGTCCGGTTTCCGCCCTTTCCAGTGTGATTCCAGGCTTCAGCCGGCCCAGCAACGCCAGCCAGTGATCCTTGCGATCCTGCAGTCCATCCCAATTCGGAGTCATCTGCGCTTTCATCGTCACGGGAATAAAGATGTTGGGCAATTGTCCGAACTGGATTCCGGCGAAACCAGCCTGCGAGACTCCCACAACCGTCAGCGATGTTCCGTTGATGTTGATTTGCTTGTTGAGGATCGCTGGATCATTGCCGAAGTGCCGCGTCCAGTAGCCATAACTCAAAACCGCCACGGGATTCGCCCCCGGCGCGGTCTCATCTTGCATCGAAAACAGCCGGCCAATGGCAGGCCGCACTCCCAGAACTTCGAAATAATTTCCGGAGACAAGTTCTCCTTCGGCCCGTTCCGTTTGGCCCTGTCCCGAAACGCTTAAAGAAGCGTCCAGTCGCGCCAGAACTCCGGAAAAAACCTGGTTGCGGTCGCGCAGGTCCCTGTACATCGGATAAGAAAACGATTGCGCGGCATCGCCATCGCTCCGCGTCCTCCCGGGGTTCGGTCCCGGCGAACGCAGAATCACCAGTTCTTGGGGCCGCGCAACGGGAAGAGAGCGAATCAGCACCTGGTCCGTGATGGAAAAAATCGCGGTGTTTGCGCCGATTCCCAGCGCGATCGTAAGCAGCGCCACAACGGCCAGGCCGGGATTTTTCGCCAGCATTCGAAAGCCGTAACGCCAATCTTGCCAAATGGTGTTCATGTAGCTCCTATTCCGTAATTCCTATTCGTATCGCAGGGCGATCATCGGATCCACGCGCATCGCGCGCCGCGCCGGGATGTAACAGGCCGCTAGCGCCACAACCGTCAGCAGAATGGCAACGCTTCCAAAAGTTACCGGATCAGTCGCGCTCACTCCGTAAAGCAAGTGCGCCAGCAACCGGTTCAACGCAAACGCCGCCGCAAGGCCCATCGCCACGCCGGTAAACGTCAGCCTCAATCCTTGTACAAGCACCATTCGCAGCACATCAACATTCTGCGCTCCCAGCGCCATGCGCACGCCAATTTCCTGCGTGCGCTGCGTCACTCGGAAGGTAAGCACGGCATAAATTCCCAGTGAAGCGAGCAGCAGTGCCAGCCCCGCAAACGCTCCCAGCAGATCGGCCTGTATCTTGCGCGGCGCCAGTTCGTCATCCACCAGATCCTGCATGGCCATCACCGCGGCCACCGGCTGCTCGGGATCCACCGCCCAGATTTGCTCGCGCACCGCATTGGCAAATTGCAATGGATCGCCGCTCGTTTTCAGCGCCAGATATTCCGGAGAGAAATACGGCTGTTGCTGCTGGCGGTAAGACATATACAATTCGGCACGCCCGGGCGCGTCCAGGCCCATCTGTCTTACGTCGCCAACAATTCCCACAATTGTATTCCAGGCGAACTTGCTCTCAATGCCGCCAAACTTGAATCGCTTGCCCAGCGGGTTTTCATTCGGCCAGAACAAGCGGGCCATCGCTTCATTAATCACCACTACCGGCTGCGACTCCGCTCCGTCAGCATCATTCAGCCAGCGGCCGGCTTTCAGCCGCATGCCAATCGTTCGAGCGTAATCCGTGCTCACCATGCGGACGTTGGCATCGTTCACTTCACCGGGTTTCGGAGCCGGCCGTCCTTCAATGATGAATCCGTTGGTTCCTCCCGCATTCGTAAGCGGCAGCCACGTTGTGTATCCGGCCGAAACGATTCCCGGAATCCGGCTCACCCGTTCCAGAACCTGATCGTAGAAAGCATTTCGCTTGGCCAGTTGCTGGTATCGCGGATAGGGCAGCGGAGTTCGCATCGCCAGTACATGATCGGCTCGAAAGCCCGGATCGACGCTCCGCAAATTCGCAAAACTCTCGATCATCAATCCCGCTCCCGTCAGCAGCACCAGCGCCAGCGCCACTTCAGCCACCACCAGCGCGTCGCGTGTGCGTCCGCCCGTTGCTCCCGCTCCCGTGCGCCCTCCCTGTTTCAGCGATTCATTCAGGCGCATCGCGCGCACGCGGAACGCGGGAGCCAGCCCGAACAGAATTCCAGTGGCCAGCGAGACCAGCAAAGTGAATACCAGCACTTTTGTGTTCAGGCTGATTTGATCCGCGCCCGGAAATCCAGCGGGAATTAATCTGGCAAGAAACGTCATTCCCCACTGCGAAAGCAGCAGGCCCAATCCGCCCGCCAACCCGGCCAGTAACAAGCTTTCCGTGAGCAATTGGCGCACCAGCCGGAATTGGCTTGCTCCCATCGCCAGCCGCACCGCCATTTCCCGTTCGCGTCCCGCGGCGCGAGCGAGCTGCAGGTTCGCCACATTCGCGCACGCAATCAGCAGCACAAAGCCGACCGCTCCCAGCAAAATAAAAATCGCGTCGCGCAGGTCTCCCGTCATTTGCTTGTGCAGCAACACAGCATACGCGCCCACATTCGTGTTGCTTTCCGGAAGCTGCCTTGCCAGCCGCGCCGCGACCCCGGCGAGATCGGCATTTGCTTGTTTCAACGTCACGCGGGGCTTCAGCCGCGCGAGCACGTGCAAATAATGGCTGTCGTGCGACGCCAATTCCTCCGCCGTCATTTGCATGGCAACCCAGAAATCAGTTTGCTTGTCCGGAAATTGCACACCGCGCGGCATCACCCCAATCACGGTGAATGACTGGTCGTTCAGGCGAATTGTTTTCCCGGTAATCGACGCATCGGAACCGAATCTCCGCAGCCAAAGTCCATAACTGAGAACGGCAACATTCGGCGCGCCCGGCTTGTCGTCTTCCGGCAGAAACATCCTGCCCATCGCCGGCTGCACGCCCAGGACGGAAAATAAGTTCGCCGTCACCCGTCCGGCAATCAATCGTTCCGGCTGCCCATCGCCCGTCAAATTCAAGGAACTTCTCCGGTAGGCGGCCATGTCCTCGAACGATTGGTTCTGCGCTTTCCAGTCCTTGTAATTTCCTGGCGCGGGAGTATTTTCCGGAAATCCAATGAACGAGGAATCTTCCCAAACAATCACCAGGCGATCGGGATTGCGATAGGGAAGCGGACGAAGCAGCACCGCGTCGGCCAGGCTGAAAATCGCCGTGTTGGCCGCGATTCCCAGCGCCAGCACCATCACCGCGAAAAAGGTGAATGCGGGACTTTTCGCCAGCATCCGGATTCCGTAGCGGACGTCCTGCCAGAAAATTCCCATGAAGAATCTCCAGTTCCTATTCGTATCGCAGGGCGATCATCGGATCCACGCGCATCGCGCGCCGCGCCGGAATGTAGCAGGCCAGCAGGGCGACCAGCGCAAGCAGAATCGCCACGCCGGAATACGTCAGCGGATCGGATGCCGCGACTCCGAAAAGGAAACTCACCATCACCCTCGACGCCAAGAAGGTAGCCACGGCGCCGATCGCAATCCCCCACAGCACCAGCCCCAATCCTTCCTTCAAAACCATTTTCAGCACGTCTTCCAATTGCGCTCCCAGGGCCATGCGGATGCCGATCTCCTGCGTGCGCTGCGTCACCGAATAGGAAACCACGCCGTAGACTCCGATCGCGGAAATCAACAGCGCCAGCGCAGCCAGTATCCCCAACAGCAAAGTGCGGAAACGCGGCTCCGCAATTGTGTCGCTCATTCCCTGTTCCATCGTGCGAATCTTCACCAGTGGTTGATCCGGATTGATCTGTTGCACCGCTTCGCGGAATTCACCCACCAGGGCCAGCGGATCGCCTTCCCCGCGCAGCACCACCGAAACCTGCGTCACTGCCACAATTTCCGGCATCTGCGAATACGGGATATACATCTCCGAAATCGGATCGGTGGCCAGCGTTTGCTTCACGTCGCCCACCACTCCGATCACATCCATGTAGGGAAACTCTTTTTCCGGCAGCGCTCCCAACTGCAATTTCTGCCCGATCGGATTCACTCCCGGGAAAAATTGCTTGGCCATCGCCGTGTTGATCATCACCACGTTCTGCGTGTTCGCCTGGTCCGCCTCGCTGAACGCGCGCCCCGCCAGCAATGGAATTTCCAGCGTCTGGAAATATCCCGGGCTGATTGCGCGGTATCCCGCCAGAATAAATTCTTTCGGATCCTTCGGAGGCCGTCCGGCAATATTGAAATGAATTTGCCCGCCGCCGCCCGTGATCGGAAGCACCGACGCGGCTCCCACCGAATGAACCCCCGGCATCGCGTGCAGCCGCCTAAGAAGCTCATCGTAAAATTGCGTCTGCTTTTGCGGTGTGGAATACGCCCGCGTCGAAAGCGGAATATCCACCACCAGCAATTTCTCCGGATTAAATCCCGGCTTCACCGATTCGAGGCGCAGAAAACTCTGGATCAGCAGTCCCGCTCCCACCAGCAGCACCATCGCCAGCGCCACTTCCGAAACCACCAGCACGCTGCGCAGCCGCACCGAATGCGATCCGCCCGACGAACCTCGAGCCGTCTGGTTCAAAACGTCGCGCAAATCGAGTTTTGCCGCGTGCAGAGACGGCGCCAACCCGAACACAATCCCGGTCAGCAGCGAAAGCCCCGCCGTGAACAGCAGCACGTCATAATTAATTTTCACTCCCGCCGCCAGCGGCAAACTGTTTCCAGCAAGGCGCAACAGCGATGCCAATCCCAGCGCCGCAAAAATGATCGCCAGCACTCCCCCGGCAAGCGCAAGCAGCACGCTCTCCGTTAAAAGCTGCCGCACGATTCGTCCGCGGCCCGCTCCCAGCGCGGTGCGCACCGCGATTTCTTTTCCGCGTCCTGTCGCTCGAGCCAGCAGCAAATTCGCAACGTTCGCGCAAGCGATCAGCAGCACCAACCCAACCGCCGCCAGCAGAATCAGCAAGGCAGGCCGCGCGTTCTGGATCAACTGTTCATGCATCAGGTTGACATTCGCGCCCACGCCCGTGTCGTATAGCGGATACTGTTTCTCGAGCCGCTGCGCGATCGTCGTCAATTCCGCCCGCGCCTGTTCCAGGCTCACTCCGGGCTTCAGCCGCGCGATGGGGATAATTCCCGGGTGCCACGACCGGTCGTCCGGCAACGTAGTCGTCCACGGACCCATCGGGACAAAAACGTCCAGCGGCGGCTGGTAAGAAAAATCCGCCGGAAGCACTCCTACCACCGTATACGGCTGGTTATCCAGCGTGATGCTGGTTCCCAATATCGCTGGCGAACTGCCGAAGCGCCGCTGCCACAACCCATAGCTGATCATCGCCACTGGCGTGCCGCCCGGTTTGTCTTCTTCCGCCAGGAAAGTTCTTCCCAACACGGGCCGCACTCCCAGCAAATTAAAAAATGTCGCCGTGGCCATGCGCGAGGGCAATCGCTCCGGTTCGCCCGCTCCCGTCAATGTCAGGTTCGTCGCGCGCGAAGCTCCCACCAGTTCATACGATTTGCTCTGGTCCCGCCAATCCACATAGTTCTCGTAAGAAACCGAAAGAATGGGGAACTTGGCCCAGTGTTCGGTCAAAAACACCAGCCGATCGGAATTCGGATACGGCAACGGCTTCAACAGCACCGCGTTCACCACCGTAAAAATCGCCGTGTTCGCGCCGATCCCCAGTGCCAGCGTCAGCACCGCCACGATCGTGAATCCCGGCGACCGCAACAGCATTCGAATTCCGTATCGAATATCCTGCCAAAGCACGCCCATAAATTTCCCTCCGGCTCTCTCACAAATGTTGGTAGCTGATTCCTATCTCACATAGACCGCTGCCGCCACCGCATCGTAAGCACTCTTCCGGGAAATGTCTCTATTTCGCTGCTTGGCAAGTTCTGAATCATCTGGGTCAACTCTCCACTTTCGCCGATGCTAGCCTAAATTGAAATTGACTCAATATATAGGGGGTCGGAGCTTCAGAATCTGTGTGGCAACGCCGAATAGGGGTGATCGTGTAGCGCCACCCTTCAGGGTGGCATCTTTATTTTCAACCACTTGGCAAAATGCAGCCACGCGTGGCAACAACTAAAACCGAGTTGCCACACAGACTCTTCAGCTCCGACATTAGAAAACACTGTAAACAGGGGCTTTAGCCCCTGAGGCTTGACCCTGGGGCAACGCCGCTACGTGGTGAAAGGGTCAAATTAGGACGCTAACCTTCCGCCGCACTTGCCACCAGCACACCCCGCCCACGCCCAGCATAAGCCTCGGCAGTTTCCATGCCGATACCGGACACCCTCTAAGCTACTGCCGCCATTGATGTTGGCATCGTTCTCGGCGCTGCAATCGATCCCACTTTGTCCGCTTTTGGGATGTCCGTGTCGCTGAAACGGACATATCCGAAACCAGCGAGCCTGAATTCTACTCGGCTTTGCGATTCACTCCCTGATTGACTTTGCGACTCTCAGGGATAAATCTGTTAGGGCAATCCACGTAAATTGCGGATCGAAACGAGCCGAAGGATTCTTCGGTGCCGATCTCCATACATTGCACGCCGTAGGAACAAGCAATCCCGGCAATCCTCCTGGGCCGTGTTCGCTTGGTTCGGAATGGCCTTATTGATTTTTGCCGCGGTATTGGCAGGCTCCAGCGAATCTTGGATGGGAAATCTGGCGGCCATCGAGTAGAAACTTCGGCCAATTCATCCCGGTCCGCGCAATCATCGCCTCAGGATTTGAAAGGGTCGAAATTGGCGGAAGGCGAGTACTCGTTGATCGAAGAAGGAAGCGGCGGTTCGTTCGGACCGCCCAATGAGGAAATCTACGATTTTCATGAGACCTGGACTCTTTTCCGCGAGCGAAAAATCCACCTTCGAGATCACCGGCGAGCGGCGATATGAATCGCCCCAATACACGCCCCACAAAGAACAATTTTGGGTCCGGCTTTCCCGTGATTTCGGGCTGATGGAAGTGAAGGAATTTGCCAAACTGCGTTGGCTGCCCGGTTCCGGTCCGTTGGGTTGCGAATTTCAACGGAGAAATCTTCATTGCAAATTCGAAGCGAAGGATCCACAACAGGCCCTGGAATTGGACGTCCCTGTGAAAGATCCCTGCGGATTTCTCTGGCCGCTTTCCCCGTTTTCGCTCAGCAGCGTGGTACACGCCGCGGAGAAAGACCGCTACATTGCCACCCCTATTCAATTGATCTCCATCGAACAGCCCGATGCGCAAAATCCCGTCCGTCCCAAAGTAATGGACGGAGAAATCCACTATCTCGGCCGCGAGGAAATCACCGCGGCCCAGCAAAAATGGACCGCCGACAAATTCGAGTTGCACGTAGCCACCCACCCAAAACTCCTGATGTGGATGTCCCGCGAAGGAATCCTGCTGCTCCTCCACGCCGCCGACCCCTCCAATTCCCTCCCCAAAGAACAGCTGGAATTAATCCACTACCAAAGATTCCAGGATTTCTAACCTACGCGACCGCCAGTTCGAGCCCAGGCGCGATTTCCAGGGAGGCCGCATATTCGATGTGCAGCACCCGCCTCGGAATGTCCGATTGCGATTTCGAGGACGCATGGATGATTAACGGCCTCATCGCCAGAACTCCACCCTTCGGAACCAAGCAGTCGAATGGCGGCGCACGTCCTGCAATTTCATGGATTGCTTCGTCGGCTAAGACGCCCATATTGTGAGTTCCGGGCAGCACACGCAGCGGCCCATTTTGCGCAGTTGAATCGTCCAGGTGGATTCGTAGAGCTAAGACCTGACCGAGAGCGCTTGCGGGAGCATGCGCGTAAATCACGCCATCTTTCACAGACCAGGGTCCCCAACCTTGTGTTTCCTGCTTCTGCCGGAGCGGCAAGGCCGTATCCTGATGCCACACCACAAGCCAATTCGAATCTGCAGACTTGTCAAACAGTGTCGTGCGAAATGGAACCGCCGCGCTCCCCAAGACACTTCTCGCCAGGTCAAGGATCTGACTGTCGCGAGCAATTCCTGCGACCGCCGGATGTCTCAGTGCATGGCGCACACCAGCCCGGCTCCGGTGCAACTGCGATCCCGAGAGCTCTTCTGAAAGCAGCGAAATAGCTTCCCCACTCAGCACGTCAGGAATAATTGAGAATCCCGCATCAGCGACTTTCTGCCGCATCGCCACCTTCTTGATGGAATTTTGCGCGCCACTGTTCCCATTTTTCTTTAAGAGCAGGAAGGATCAGTTCCAAGTTTCGGCGAACATTTTCCCGGCTATTCATTTGATGAGGAAACGACACAGCCCACACACCCCATCGACCCTCTTCAAGAGGATAGATTTGCGACACAGAGACGTTGTCTGCGACATCCCAAACTAAACCGGCCCGGCTGTTATCGGGTGCAACAACAAACGCGTCTCCGTCTTGAGTGGATTCAGCCTCGAAATCGGTTATTTTCCCAAAGGTAAAACCCTGCACAACAACATTTTCGAGCACTTGAAAGCCGTGGTAGGCAGGCGCACCCACTGGAGGCGTTATAAATGCGGGCTCAGAGGAAGAGGCGCTCGCAGCCGTTGGATCAATCGCTATTCGCCTGCCACTCATCTTCTGTGCGCTGTTATTGTCGTTATTCAATCGGGTTCCCTGCCATACTCACTCCAGGAAATATTACAAACCCTTTTATTGAATTGCATCATAACCCAGCCCGAACTTGTCGCCGAGTATCTCTTGTTCACTTAAGACAAAAATTGTATACTACCCTCGGTTACCGAGCTAAGCGCAGGCCATGAGCAAACCATCCGATCTCGTCCAGGGCACTCTCGACATGCTCTTGCTGAAAATCCTGGCCCTCGAGCCGCTCAATGGCTTCGCCGTCAGCGAGCGTCTGAGGCAAGTTTCGGGAGACGTATTGCAGGTCAGCGATGGCTCGCTCTATCCCGCGCTGCACAAACTCGAGCAGGAAGGCTGGATTTCCGCCGAGTGGAAAACTACGGAAAACAATCGCCGCGCAAAATTCTATTCGCTCACGCGCCTGGGCCGCGGCCAACTCGAAAAGGAAGCGGAGAATTGGGGCCGGCTCTCCACCGCCATTTCACGCATCGTCAAGCTCAAGCAAGTGTGATACGCCGCGCCCGCATAAGGAGACGAACATGCGAACGGAACACTGGATTTACACAATACCGCTCAGGTTGCGTTCTTTGTTTCGCCGCCAGCAGGCGGACCAGGATCTCGAACAGGAACTCCGCTACCACGTCGAGCTTAAAACCGAACAATACATCGCCAAGGGCTTCACGCAGCCAGAAGCGCGCCGCAAGGCTCTGCTCGAAATGGGCGGCGTCGAACAAACCAAGGAAATGTGCCGCGACACCCGCAAGGTAAACTGGATTCAGGATCTAGCTCAAGATGTGCGCTACGGCTTGCGCATGTTGCGAAAATCTCCTGGCTTCACCGCCATCGCCATCCTCACTCTCGCTCTCGGAATCGGCGCCAATTCCACGATTTTTAGCTGGATCAATTCCACGCTTCTGAACCCCATCCCCGGCCTCGCGCACGCCAACGAATTCACCTCGGTGTTTTCCGGAACTGTTTCCCAGCCGGGTTCATTTTCCTATCCCGATTACGCGGACCTGCGCGACCGCAATCACAGTTTCTCCAGCTTCCTCGCATTTTCACTGGAACCCATGAACTTGACCGGCGAAGGAAAGCCGGAACGCGCCTGGGGCATGCTTACTTCGGCAAATTATTTTGAGATGCTCGGCATACATCCCATTCTCGGCCGCGGTTTTCTGCCGTCAGAGGATGTAAATGCCGGCGGCGCCCCGGTGGTGGTGATCAGCGATCGACTTTGGCAAACGCGCTACGGCGGACGCGCATCCCTGATCGGCCAGACCATTGCAATCAACCGGCACCCGTTCACGGTAGTCGGAGTTGCTCCTCCCGTTTTTCAAGGTACTCAGACCGGACTCCGCTCCGACCTTTGGATTCCGCTGGCAATGCAGACCGAAGCGACTCCCTATCCGAACTTGCTCAACGACCGCGCTGCCAAATGGCTTTTTGGTCTGGGTCGCCTGAAACCTGGCGTGACGCGGGGACAAGCCCAGGCGGAAATGAGCTTTCTCTACAAACAGATTGCCGATCAGCTTCCCGATTCGCACAAAGGCGAAACCGCCATGACGCTGCATCCGCTTTGGCGCGCTCCCTACTCCTCTAACTACTATTTGCATACGATTCTGTCTCTGCTGATGGCAATCGCCGGCGTCGTCCTGCTGCTGGCATGCGCGAACGTGGCGAATCTCCTGCTCGTCCGCTCGATCGGGCGCCGCCGTGAAATGGCGATTCGTCTTTCACTCGGCGCCACCAGGTGGCGGTTGGTGCGCCAACTTCTAGTAGAGAGCCTGATCTTCGCCTTATGCGGAGGGGCTGTAGCAATGTGCTTCACGCTGTGGACCGCCGGGATGCTCTCGAATTTTATTCCTCCAAGTTCGGTTCCCATATCCATGAACATCCAGGTTGATCGCTCCGTTCTGCTCGCAACGCTATTGATTTCGCTTATCACCGGCGCGGTCTTCGGCATACTTCCCACGCTTCGTTCTTCGAACCTCCAGCCCGTTTCCGTTCTGAAAGAGGAAGCTGGAAGTGTTGCCGGCGGACGCCATAAGGCCCGGCTTTCCAGCTTTCTCGTCGTGGCGCAAATCGCTCTTTCGCTCCTGCTTCTAGTTTCCGCCGTGTTGTTCATCCGAAGTTTTCAGAAAGCCCAGCAATTTGATCCGGGATTCAATCCGCATCACGTGCTGATCGCGTCCTATGACCTTTCCGGCGCCGGCTACGACTCCGCGCGGGGCACGGAATTCAATCGTCAACTCCAGGCGAAGCTCCTGGCGCTCCCCGGCGTTCAGTCCGCCACGCTGGCCACCTGGGCGCCACTCGGCTTTTATACCAGTTCCACGGAAGTTCAAGCTGAAGGCTATGCGGCCCAGCCGCACGAATCGTTGAATACCGAGGAAGCTTTTGTCGGTCCTGATTACTTCAAGACCATGGAAATTTCCCTGGCGGCCGGGCGTGAATTCGGTTTTCAAGACGGCGATAAATCGGAGTCAGTCGCGATCGTAAACCAAAAGTTCGCGGACACCTATTGGCCGCGGCATAATGCCCTCGGAAAGCGGATTCAAGCCGATGGCATCTGGCGGCGGGTAATCGGCGTCGCGCGGACCACGGACTATGACGAGATCGGAGAAAAGCCGAGATCGTTCGTCTATTTCCCGATTCTTCAAAACTATTATCCCGGAATGACCATGCACGTCCGCGTTGCCGGCGATCCGCTCGCCTTTGAGCCCACAGTTGAGAAAGCGATCCACGAGCTGGACGCCGATCTTCCAGTCTTCGACGCCGCGGATCTGGATTGGCGCATCAATCTGAATACCACCAATCAGCGCTTGGCCGGAACGTTCGTCGGTGGCTTCGGCATTCTCGCGCTGATCCTTGCGTCCGTGGGCATCTACGGCGTCCTTTCTTACACCACGCGACAACGCACGCATGAAATTGGAGTCCGCATTGCCCTCGGCGCCAAGCCAGGCGATGTGTTTGGCCTGATACTGCGCCAGGGAGCGAAATTCGTGCTGGCCGGAGTGGCGATTGGCCTCGCGGCATCCTGGCTGTTAACGCGCGTGCTCTCGAGCGAGCTTTTCGGCATTACGGCGACGGACCCCTTGACGTTTACCGGCGTTGCGGTTCTGCTGACCATCGTTGCACTCACCGCATGCTACATCCCCGCGCGCCGCGCAATGAACGTCGATCCCATGGTCGCACTCCGCTACGAATAGGGAAAATCGCTTTATCAAAAAAAAGCCCCCAGGCCATCGCCTGGGGGCTGAATCACCACTCCTCACTTCGTTTTCAGTTAGTGCACCGGTAGGACGGCGCGCTCTTCACCGGGGCCGCCCGGCACGGGACGAACCACCGCCGGCAGCTTGCCCAGCGCAATTTCAAGCACCTGGTCGGCCGTGCGTGCGAAGTGAATCTGAAGCCCTTCGAGCATTTCCGGCGGCAGATCTTCCTTCACATTCGGTTCGTTGTCCGCGGGCATGATGATCTCGCGGATCCCCGCACGCTTTGCGCCCAGCACCTTTTCCTTGATTCCGCCAACCGGCAGCACGCGGCCGGATAGCGAAATCTCACCGGTCATCGCCACGCGGGGACGAATCGGCCGGTCCGTCAGCAAGCTGACCAGGGCGGTCACCATCGCCACGCCTGCCGATGGCCCATCCTTGGGAATGCCGCCCGACGGAACGTGGATATGGATGTCCTGCTTGCGGAAGAAGTCCGCGTCGATGCCGTATCGTTCGGCATTGGCGCGCACCCACGTGAGCGCGGCACGCATCGATTCCTGCATCACCTCGCCCAAGTGTCCGGTCATGGTCAATTGCTTGCCACCGCGCATGCGGCTCGCCTCGATAAAGAGAATATCGCCGCCCGCCGGCGTCCAAGCCAATCCCACCACCACTCCGGGCTGGCTCACCCGTTCCTCCACTTCCTTTTCCACGTGGAACTTCGGAATGCCCAGCACCTCTTGAATCACTTCCGGAGTCACAACCTGTTTCTCCGTGCTGCCTTCCGCCACTTTCCGCGCCTGTTTGCGGATCAAAGTGGCGATTTCACGCTCCAGGTTTCGCACTCCCGCTTCCCGGGTGTAGCCGTGAATCAATTCGCGCAGCGCCTCGTTGGTGAACTCGATTTGCTCGCCGATTTTCATCCCGTGCTCGGTGGCCTGGCGCGGGATCAAGAACCGGTTCGCAATGTGAGCCTTCTCTTCTTCCGTGTATCCCGAAAGTTCGAGAATTTCCATGCGGTCTCGCAGCGGCTCCGGAATCGGATCCATCCAGTTTGCCGTAGCGATGAAAATCACTTTCGAAAGATCGAACGGCACGTCCAGATAGTGATCCCGGAACGTCGCGTTCTGCTCCGGATCGAGCACTTCCATCAGCGCCGCGGAAGGATCGCCGCGGAAATCGCGCCCCAGCTTATCCACTTCGTCCAGCATGAACACCGGATCGTTCGTTTCCGCCCGGCGCATTCCCTGAATGATTTGCCCCGGCAGCGCGCCGATATAGGTGCGCCGGTGGCCGCGGATTTCCGCTTCGTCGTGCATGCCGCCCAGCGAGATGCGCACGAATTTCCGGCCCATCGCCCGCGCGATGGATTTGCCCAGCGAAGTTTTCCCCACGCCCGGAGGCCCGATGAAACAAAGGATCGGTCCTTTCATTCCCGGCTGAAGTTTTTTCACCGCCAGATAATCCAGAATTCGCTGCTTCACTTTTTCAAGATCATAGTGATCTTCGTTCAGGATCTCCTGAGCCTTCTTCAGATCGATCGCCTCGGTCCCCACGGATTTCGTCCAGGGCAGCGACGTCATCCACTCCAAATAGGTTCGCGAGACCATGTATTCGGCCGAAGCCGGAGTCATCCGCGTCAGCCGCTTCAGCTCCCGCTCGCATTCCTTCTTCGCTTCCGCCGACATTCCGCACTCTTCCACTTTTTTCCGCAACTCTTCCACTTCCACTTGTGTATCGTCGGAATCGCCTAATTCCTTCTGAATCGCTTTCATCTGTTCCCGCAGCAGGAATTCGCGCTGGTTTTGATTCACCTGTTCCTGCACTTGCTCTTGAATTTTATTTCGCAGGTCCAGCACTTCGCGTTCCTTGCTCAACTCGCGAACCAGAATTTCAAGACGCTTGCGCACATTGAACGTTTCCAGCAATTCCTGCCGCAGCAGGGTCGAAAGGGAAGGAAGCGTGCCGGCCACGAAATCCGTCAACCGCCCGGCTCCCTCGATGTTCATCGCCACGCCCTGCAGATCGTCGGAAAGTTGCGGCGAACGCGCCACCACGTCCCGGAACAATTCCATCACGTTCCGTTGCAGCGCGGTCAGTTCCGGGTCCGGTTGATCTTCCAAATCGGGTTGCACCGCGATCTGTGCCCGGATATACGGCTTCAATCCGAGCATATCCACCACCCGCATGCGGTCCACTCCCTCCAGGAACACAACCACATTCCCGTTGGGCATCCGCACCATCTTATGGAGCTTCGCCACCGTTCCCACACTGTGCAAGTCGCTTCCAACCGGATCTTCCACTCGAGCATCCAGTTGCGCTACAACTCCCAAAAGTTTTTCTTCGCCTTCCAGGGAATCAAGCAATGCAAGGGAACTATCCCGGCCCACCGTCAGCGGCAGCACAGCCCCCGGAAACAGAACGGTGTCGCGAACCGGAAGAATTGCCAACTCATTGGGAATGATTCTTGTTTTCTCAGACATCGTTTTACCCCCAGGCCCTTATTACGATGAGCAGATCAAACGCCATAAGTATAGATGCAGCCAAGATGGAATTGGGTTCTTGATCATTCCGTGTTGCTATCAAGTTTGTTTAGTGTAACATGCTAAAGAATGAAGTCAAGCCGCGTAACCAGCTAAAAAAGAACAACTTAGCAATAGCTCAGAACCCCGCAACCACCTCTATCTAGCAGATATAACAGCACTTCGCCTGCCCCGCATTCCTTCACCTCGGCTGGCCAAAACTTTCTCGAACAAATGCTACTGCTTCGTCTTGGTTCTTAATCCGGCCGTCGAGTTGAGCGTCCTCCACCATTTGCAGCATTTCCTTGAATTTGGGACCGGGTGAAAATCCCAAATGGATCAGGTCATCTCCCGTCAGCAGCTTTGGCGGGCTCACTTCCTCCGCCGGAGTTTCCTCCAGGAAGCGTCGCACCAGATCATAATTGTCCAGCAATCCGTGGCACGAAAGGCAATCCATCCGATGGAGCTCCAGGTGCTCGCTGAACTGATTCAGCCGCACGAACCGTTTCAAAGTCGACGCTCGCATTTGCATCACATCTTTGAACTTCATGTGATTGGCGATCAGCGCCACCACCTGCTCCGTCTCTTCGTTGGAAAATCGCAGCCGGCGGCAAATCGCTTCTGCCATTGTCATTCCCACTTCCACGTGTCTATCAAAACGAATCCTGTCCGAATTGTCTTTCGGAGGCGTAAAAGTGCCCGGTTTTCCCACGTCGTGCAGCAGCGCGCCCCAGGCCAGCGTGGCCGAAACTCCCGCCGGAAGCTTTTCCAGCAGCAGACGAGTGTGAATCCACACGTCGCCTTCGGGATGGAATTGCGGAGGCTGCTGCACTCCTTTCATGAGCGAAATTTCCGGCAAAATTTCCCGCAGCAATCCAGTCTCGTCCAGCAGTTCGAAGCCGCGGCGCGCCGCTCCTTCGGTCAAAATCTTGGTCAACTCGTCGCGAATTCGTTCCGCGGAGACAACAGAAATTTCCGCGGCCAGTTTTTTGATCGCGGCAAACGTTGCCGGCTCGATCGTGTAGCCGAACCGCGCGGCGAAACGAACCGCGCGAATCATGCGCAATTTATCTTCGCGAAATCGTTTTTCGGGCTCCCCAATCGCCCGAATTATGCCCTCGCGCAAATCCTCACGGCCCCGGACGTAATCCCACACTTGCCCGGACGAACAATCCATCAGAAGGCCATTTATGGTGAAATCCCGCCGCCGCACGTCCTCCTCAGCCGATTGCGCAAATTCTACCCGGTCGGGATGGCGTCCATCCGAATAGCCGACGTCGGAACGGAACGTGGCGACCTCAACCTGCGCCCCCTCGTCTAGCACAATGATCACTCCGAACTGAGCCCCGACCGCCAGGCTATCCGGAAACAATTCCTGCACCCGTTCCGGCCGAGCATCGGTGGCAACATCGAAATCCGCCGGTTCGCGCCCCAGCAGCAAATCGCGCACACAACCGCCCACCAGAAAGGCTTGATGCCCTTCCGCCCGCAATTTCGCGCAAATTTTCCCCGCAAGTTCCCGAGCAGTCATACAAGATTGTGTAGCGCCACCCTTCAGGGTGGCATCTTTAATTTCAATCTGCGTTCTCTGCGCCTCGGCGGTAAAAAGGCCCTATTCCGGAACCGCAACCACCCGCATCACCAGGCACGTAACATCATCATGCTGCCGCGCGGCGCCCACAAACTGATCCACATCCGTCATCATCCGCTTCAAAGTCTCCGCCGCATTCGAAGAGGGAGGCCGTGTTTTCAAAACATCAAACATGCGGCTCTCTCCATATTCCTTGTCCTCGATATCGAAAGCTTCCACCAATCCATCCGTAAAAATCACCAGCAAATCTCCCGGCGCTGTAGTCACCGACGCGCAATCGTAAGGCGCGCCGCCGCTTGAATCCACGCTGATTCCAAATGGCAGCCCGCCCGCTTCCAGCCGCTCGATTTTTCCGGAAGCGCGCAGAAGAATCGGCGCATTGTGTCCCGCATTGATATAAGTCAGCACGCGCGTTTTCAAATCCAGCTCCGCCAAAAACGCAGTAGTGAATCGCAATCCGTTCAAACTGTGCGCGCAAGCATAGCGATTCAATCCCGCCACCAGTTCCGGCAGCGGACTGGGCGAAACGGCCAATGTTTGCAAGCTCGCCTGGAACGTAGCCATCAGCAGCGCCGCCGGAACGCTCTTGCCCGCCACGTCGGCAACCACAATCAGCAGCCGCTCGCCTCCCGCGCCATCCGCCCGCAAAAATGCGTCGTAATAATCCCCGGCCACCGTATTCGCGGGACGCGTGGCAAACGCAATATCCACGCCGGGAATTTCAGGAGGCTTTGTGGGGACAAGCCAGCGCTGAATTTCCCGCGCGATTTCCAGATCGCGTTTCATGGTCACGCGATCGGCCAGTTCCAGCGCCAGCAAAATAAAGAACAGCACCGTTCCGGCGACAAAAAATTGCACCACGGTAGGGCTGGGATGCTGCGAATTATTCAACATGAAAATCAAGAGCGCCGGAGAGGCGAAAAGAATAAAAAACGCAGCCAGCAGCAGCAACACGCGCCGCGAGGGAGAAAGCTTCATCATCATGGCCTGGAACAAAGCCCAAGCCGCATAAAGCGGCTGCTGCCACCGTTTTTGCTGCTGGATCGTGGTCCAATCCACTTCCCGCGAATACAAGCCCGTAGCTTTCCCTGCGCCTCAGCCGAAAATTGCGACCAAAGCTGCTGCAGCTCCATCCCATCCGTAACACGTTCCCAAAAAACGCGAAACTCCTCGGGCCGAGGCATTCGCGCCCTGCCGCGGTCTTGACCGCGCCGGCTCCAGCGCCAATGTTTTCAGGAATGGGCATCGCACCAGGAGTATAGATCAGAACAAACAGTTCCACGCGGCAGCTTGTAGGGCGAACTAGAAGCAACTCAACCATACCAAAATCCGCGAATGCAAGACCTGTGTCTGTGGCACCTTCGCATGGGAAACTTGGTCTGGCTGATGGATACTATGCCAGACCTTCGATGTAGTACTATTTGGCTAATTCAGGAGCGTGATAGTAAATGAGGTGATGCACTTTATGGATTCAGGAACAACTCTTGGTTCGCTCGGGGGCCTGGTAGTCGGTGTGTTGGGAACCTACGCCGCATTCTATTTCAGGGGTGCCCTAATTCGCCGAGAGCAGATAGCTAAGTCCCTAGCTGAATTCTACGCGTCGGCTGCGACTGTATACTATGCGGCTAAGGATTATCAAAAGACGCCGCAATCCAACTCAGATCGGATCACCTTTTATAAGCTGTTTGATCAGCACTATCGGGAATTCTTGTCTTCTTCAACTTTGCTCGCTTCTCTAGTCCCACCATTACTAAGGGAAGAAGTTCTAAGGGTGGAAGATGTCTGGAACGAAATCGGTGATGAAGGTTTTGAATCGGTATCCGGAAAGAAATGGTTCGACCTTCTAGATAGTGTTCGCTACAAAATTCTCAACTCGATTGCATAAAGCCGTCTGACGGATCCCTTCTGGAAATCTCTACGCGCATGAGGCCAAAATAAGGTGCAGACTTACCAAGTGATCTCTAGGCCGTGGATGCTCTTTATTGATGGGGAAAATCTTACAATTCGTGGCCAGAAAGTATTATCCGACAATGGGCTTATCCTTCCTGAAGGCCCATCTTACAGGAAGGATTGTTTTCTGTGGCTGCCCGTGGGTTCTGTTACCGCCCCTTGCTTTCAAGCTGCGAACCGCCTCCAAGACGCAGCCCTCCGTGCCTATTACTACACAAGTTTAGTGGGTGACGAGAATGTCATCGGTACACTAAGGCAGCAAATCCGTGATAAGGGTTTTAGTCCGGAAGTCTTTAAAAGGGATACAGAGCAAAGGAAAGCCAAGGGCGTCGACATCGCCCTGACCAAAGACATGCTCAGCCACGCCTTTCGCGACAACTACGAGATTGCAGTTCTGGTCGCCGGCGATGGGGACTATGTTCCGCTCGTTGAGGAAGTCAAGAGGCTGGGGAAATTGGTCTATTTATGGTTTTTCGCGGAAGCTGGCCTCAATCCGAAGTTACGACTTGCTTCCGACCACTTTGTCGACGCTACGTCGACATTTGTTGAGACATGGCGAAACAGCATCCGCACCAATTAGGGAAAGGGACCGGAATAATGTTCCGACTTTCGGGCCACCGCCCAAGCTCTCGCGAATCTTTCGTATCTTTGCCTCTGTACCATCGGCAATGATCGCGGTATCCGAGCAACGCGCGGGGCTGCTCTCCGAACCTAAGTCTTGATCTCGATGCCAGACAGAGAGGGCTTGTCTTTGGCTTCCTCTGGCGCCCAATCCAAAAAGGATATGGAACGAATGCCACTTTCCTTTGTTAGAAAAATTCCCGGACCCACTATTGGAATCAATTTGAGATCGGAATCAATCCAGGCGGCGCGCTCCAAGAACAAGCTTGCGTCCTCAGGTCTGTCGGAGAAATACTTGAGCCAACCCATGATGGAGCGGCCATCTAGTAACTCGACCTGGACTGCTTCACCAAAGTTGTGAAATACATCATCCCAAACTGAATCCCGCCAAGACCTCCTGCTCACACGCATCCATCGAAATAGCCGGCCAAAAAGGTCATTGTTTACAGCAAAGGACATTCCAATCCCAAGGGCAACTGGGATAACCAGCAGCAACACCAGCCGACCGATGCCGGGCGGTTCAAGAGAATAACTGGTGGTCGCGGCCTTCGTCTCGGTCGCTACAACTATCGGGAATGACCGAGCAATTACAGTAAAGAGGATGTAAGTTAGAAAGCTATACAGCAGGGCCTCTATTACTTTGTCCAGTTCGCCCTGTTCCCGATTGACCGTGAGACGTTGCTTTATACGAGCGGCCAGAAATCCAGGCAGCAGAATTACTAAGACGATGATGGCTTCAAACTTAAACTCTGCCATTGCATTCTATCGCCGAGCTATTTCTTCCCGTCATCCTTAGGCTTGCTGGCCGCGGGCGGAGGTGGAATCGCGACGGGTTTAGGCAATGCAAAATTCGCCGGAGCAGAATGCTTCACACCTTCCCGAAGATGCTTGCCTTCACCGTCCTTGAAAGAAACGGCTTTCCCTGCATCAATCTCTCGAACCTTCTGAGCGGGCTTTGACTTTTCCTTTAGGTCGGACACGGATTACCTCCGCTAACGTTTTGCCCTACGATCGTATTATTCTATGCGTTCACTTTGCCTTCAGCAAGAAACAAACGCCCCCGGATGCCATGGGAGTGGCGTTTGGCGGGCGGCGCAAGTTCGACGCGACAAGAACATTTTGGGTGCGGCACGCGGGCTCCTGTCGGAACTCCTTCCGTACATCTTGAATTTCATTTTAGTTCGCTATTCCATTTGGTTCTCGTCCCAAACTGAAGCCAGACAAGGTGCTTCGGACTTCCTGGTGGGATCTCATAACTGCGCTTTAGCTGTATCTGATTGCCAAGTGCGATGAACAATTGATCAGCCGCTTTGTCATTCCTTACGGCGTGAAAAATAATCAAACCAGGAACCATGCCATCCATCGTTTCCTTTTCGACATCAGGGTTGGATCTCGTCTCGAACGGCCCAAAAGTGTTGCAGCTAGATACTGAGTTGGAGAACTGAGCGACCATACTTGCCATCGATTGACTCTCAGGCGGCGCGGTGACTTTGATTTGACACGGCGATCCGTCGAGTGCATGTCGATAGATGGAAAAGGCTTGCAGCAGGTAAATAGTGTTCGAGAATACGGGATCAGTCATATCTAGGCTGTGCCTTTTTCTCTCCAACTTTGCGGACAGTTCTGTGTTTTGTTTAGCCAGTCGCACAGCCCATTGATGGTCTTGGTAAATTGTTTGTACAAATCCTTGATACAAGAAAATAGGACCATACACCAGAACCGTAACCACGACGATCACACGCAAAGCTATCCACGCATCCTGCTCCCAACGAATTTTCATCGCTTCCATGCCTTGCTCGCGCAGAATGAAGTAGAGGGCAGCAGCGACGCTAACTACGGATACAATTATTGGCGCTATGAACCCCAAACTCGTCGTGCCCAGGGAGTTTCGGAATGACTCCCAAGAGTGAAGCAATAAGCTAATGGTCGCAGTCCACATGGATTTGAATTATAACAGAGTAAATACCTAAACTTCGGGCGGAGCGTGGCCTCGCACGACGGTTTTACGTGCGGGGATTTTGATTTTGGGGATTTGTTACTTTCCGGTCGCGGTAGAGAAAAACAAATCAAACAACCAAGACGAAAGACCAGTTGCAGCGGCGGTGCCTTTACTTCGCGCCTCAGTGCAAGTCCTTCGTGCCTTAGGACAAGCTCTGCCGCCTGCGGCAGCGAGGTGGTTGGTTCGAGCCGATTCTTTTTGTCGCGGCTGAAAGCCGCGACCCCCTGAGCCCGCCCGAGGATCTAATGCAGAATTCGTTGACCACCCGTCTAACTCTAGAGTTTGGCACCACGCTCGAAGCACCGTCGCAGCCCTCGCATCACAATTGCAGAGAGATCGGGAACGAGTATCCCGCTCTCATACGTCACATATACGTCCCATCCGTTCGAGAGGATAAGCATCTTGATGACTGACACGGACCAGATGGCTACATCGGCTGGCTTGTTTTCTTGCCCTTCACCGAATACAACAGGAGCACCATCATGTACGACGGCACATCTCATTTCGTAAAGTTTTTTGCCCTCAAACTCGACGAGCGAAGGAACGTAGGTGATGCCGTCGGTCCTGCCGAGTCAGCACATTCCAGGCAGTAACAGGTCGGAAAGAGGACCAGTGCTGGGGCAAAATTCTGGGCACCATTCTAGGAAATTCTCTGTTTTTCGGAAGCAGTTCCGGGTCTTCAGTAGCTGCTTTGAACTATCAGATGTCGTCTGCTTCCTTCTCTGTTGTCCCCGAACTGGTTTTACTCAGATTGTCGTGAATTGTAAAGCTTGTCAAAAGTAAAAGTATAAAGCTTATCCTTATGAGAAATATAGTTTATGAGGAACTGCGATTTGGGGCGTCGACTCGGCTTACATGTTGTCAGGTGAACCTATGTCTCCTTCAAGATCCCACGGCGATGAAAATCAATGAAAAACTTAAGAATCGTTTTGCGTTTTCCGTCAGTTCAGAACGAGTGTGCGATAGGAAGCGCATTAAAATGGGACGAAGAGGAATTTGAATACACTCAGAATGTGAGATTTCAGGGGGGGCCGAGGAACTGCTTGGAGCCCTCATACCCTCTTCAATCTGTCATTTCGAGAAGCTGACACAACAAGTGCTGATCGTTTTTGTTGACGTTCGGTTTTCCATACACCATCAGGTTGGTGAGCTATAGTGGATCCGCTGCGAGTGGATTTTGTTGCCATTAGACCATACTTTTTAGGATGTTACCTCAACCTTGAGCCCTTACGAGGCAAAACTCAAAAAATCCGCGCCCTTCAAAGGACGAAGAGTGTGGCACCAGCGAAAAAAATCAAGACTACCAAGACGAAAGACCAGTTGCTGCGGCGATGCCTCTCCTTCGTGCCTCAGGACAAGCGCAACCGCCTGCGGCAGCGAGGTGGGTAGATCGCGCCGATTCTTTTTGTCGTGGCTGAAAGCCGCGACCCCCTGAGCCCGTTCGAGACCCCGGGTCCCGACTGAAGAACATCGGGGAAAAATCCGCACCCTTGGGACCCCGAAGTAATGCCGGGCGCGGCCCCGATAAGAAGAATCGGGGTGCAAAAAACGCACAAGCAGCGCCCCTACGAGAACCACGGGCCACTGCACCGTCAAAACTTCTTCCTCGGGTCTAAGGTTAGAGAGCCGCTGGTAGTGGACGCGCCGCTTTTACATGTTTTGACTTCCGCATTCGTAGGGGCGCTGCTTGCTGCGCCCGTGGTTTTGTTCGTGCCGCCCTAAAGGGACGGCGCTACACCCCGAATGCCAGCCCGGCAAAAAGGTCTTGACTACTTAGTTACCTTTGTGGTAAATAGTGTATGAGAGAACCGACGGAAGCGCTGCCGGCGGCACCCAGCGATCATGTCGAATTTAGACGGCTCCCTTACCGGCGTCCCCGCAGACGCCTTTCCGCGCCAAATCGAGTTCGCCGCCAGCCCATTCCACGGACA
>CAVWOD010000009.1:0-23087 GCA_963756355.1 uncultured Acidobacteriota bacterium
CTGACCTGACCGGGGATTTTTGTACCAGGTGAAATGAGAGAGAATTCACTTGGAGGAAGACCGGTCATGCCCATGAAGAGATACAAGCCGGAGCAGATCGTGAATTTGCTGCGGCAGATTGAAGTGGAAATCGCGAACGGAAAGACCACCCCGCAAGCCTGCAAGGAAGCGGAAATCACTCAGCAGACGCTACTACCGCTGGAGAAAAGAATACGGCGGCTTAAAGCTGGATCAAGCCAAGCGTCTGAAGGAGTTGGAGCGGGAGAACGCGAAGCTGAAGCGGCTGGTGGCGGAGCTTGTCTTTGGAGAAGCAAATTCTGAAGGACGTGGCCGGGGGAAACTTCTAAGCCCTGAGCGGCGGCGTGGCGCGGTCAGGCATGCCTGCGAGAACTATCCGGTAACGGAGCGGCATGCCTGCCGGCTGCTGGGGCAGTGGAGAGGGACACAACGCTACGAAGGGATCGGTCGGGCGGATGAGGATGCGCTGACGCAGGCGATCATCGCGCTGGCCAGTGAATACGGGCGCTACGGCTATCGGAGGATCACGGTGAAGTTGCGGGAAGCGGGCTGGCAAGTGGGGACGGATCGAGTGCAGCGGATCTGGCGGCGGGAGGGATTGAAAGTGCCGCAGAAACAGCGGCCCCGAGGGCGATTGTGGCTGAACGATGGATCGTGTGTGCGGCTGCGGCCCGAGCGTGCCAATCAGGTGTGGAGCTACGACTTCGTGAGCGCCATGACCCACGATGGAAGAACGCTGCGGCTGTTGGTGCTGATCGACGAATACACGCGGGAATGCCTGGCGATCCGCGTGGCCAGAAGGCTGGGAAGCAACGAAGTGATCGAGACGCTGGCGGAAGTGATGCTGTGGCGAGGAATTCCGGAACACATTCGTTCGGATAACGGACCGGAGTTCGTGGCCAAGGAACTGCGGAAGTGGCTGGGCCATGTGGGGACGGGGACGCTGTATATCGAACCCGGCAGTCCGTGGGAGAACGGCTACTGCGAAAGTTTTAACGGGAAGCTGCGAGATGAGTGCCTGAATGGGGAGATTTTCTACTCGCTGAAGGAAGCGCAAGTGGTGATCGAGCAGTGGCGAGTGGAGTACAACACGAGGAGACCGCACTCGGCGCTGGGCTATAGGCCGCCGGCACCGGCGGCGTTCGCGCCGCGAATGGCGGCTCTCCGGTCGCCTTCGGCTCCCTGCGATCCGCCATTCGCAAACCCCCTTCCGTCGGAGGTTGTGCTATAAACTCTCTCACTCACCGTGGTACAAAAACTCCATCAGGTCATCACCTTGATACATTCCGGCGTTTGGGTTGTTGACAAGTTTGTTGAGGGTTTTTTCATCCTGTCGTTTCTTTTCAGCCAGCGCCCGGAGTTCAGTGACCGGCATCTTACCGGCCTCGTCAGCTTTCGCGAGTTGTTCTTTCCGCCGGACCCGAAATGCCTTAATAGCAGCCGCGGCTTTTTCTTTTTTAATTCTTTCTTTCTCTATCCATTCGTGATCTGTCTCGCCACGGTCTGGTTTATTCTTCGCCCGCTCTAACAGATGATCCAGCTTATCAATCACTGGTTTTATCGCAGGCGTGCCCATCGGTGGCTTAAAGTCATCGGTTCTTTTCGTGAAAAGCTCATCAAGCAGTCGGGCTGCTCTAGTCTTGGCTGACATACATACTCCTGAATAGAAGGCGTTTTACGCCATAGCAAAAGCCGAGGCGCTAAAACCTAAACATTTTTGGTGCTACTTGCGGCTATCTTGAGCGGGTAACGGCTGGTTTTGACCTTGTTGCGGTAAAGCGTTCTGGTCGTGGTGCCGAATTTTGCTCTATTTTGCCGAATTTTAAATTAGGTAGTCTCAACACTGCAGACTAGCCAACTCCGTTACTAAAACTCCGACGGCTTTTTCCCGGCCATTCCGCTCGCCTAATACGAAGCTGACGCGATCATTTTTGACGGGCGTAGGAGCGCAAATGCAATCTTGTTGGTGGAAGAAAATCGTCATCCCGCCTCGTGCGCCGGTAGTAAAGGTCAGGTATCCGTATCTACGCTCTGGCCAGTATTGGCTTACTCTGCCTTCGTGCCGAATATTTATTTGCCGGTCCATTGAATTCTCTCCTCTAATTTTGTTTCCTGATCTCCTTACGAGAAAAACTGACTCGCGGTTAAGAGCCCGCCTTCTGTTTTCGCAGCTTTTCCTTCGCCTGGCGTGCTCTTATATAAACCCCAGATTGTGAATCAAGGTTAAACAAGTCGCGCGAATCGCAGTAAATGTTAAATAGTGCTTCTCGAATACCGCACAGAAGGTGATGCTCTGCTGTAGTTTTTGTGATAGAAACGGTCTCTTTTTTGCCTAACACCACCCTTAAAGGAGCGAACCGCTTTTCAATTTTGCGCGTTTCCGCAATGATTTCATTCACTTCCGCAAGAAGAGCGGCAAGCGCGGCTTCGCCAGCTAAGATTGTAGGCACGGTAAAATCTCTTGATTTTAGGTCTTGGTTTTGTGGCTGCGGTTGTTTCTCCACATAATGAGCAGCTAAGAGATTCGTCTTAGGTTGTTCTGTCTTTTGAAGTTCCCGCCAGGCGTCCCCAACCTCTTTTTTGGCTTGTGCGGCGATTAGTTCGCAATCATGCTTGTGTGGGTTGTCCCGTCGCGGGGCTTCTATATCAATGTTGGGAAGATTGGCGCGCCGCTCTTCATATCCGTTGCCAGTTGAAGTGGTGGGGTCTTCTCGAGGCGAAACGGTTTCGTGTCCCTTTTTCTTTCTTTTCGCTACAGGGTTTCCGCCCGCGAGCATATATTGTACGCTACTATATTCCTATGGAGTCGCTTTTCGCATAAATCCGTCAGGATAGCACCCTAAGATTGGATTTCCGCTTAAACCAATATAGGCGTTTCAAAATACTCACCGCAGTTCACGCGCACGTGGTCTTCAAAGTCTTTCATTGGCATTGATTGACTCAAAACCCTTTACAACGCGAAGAGCGACGGATGGGGATATCCTTGTAAAGCTTTTTACTCGTAAAATCGATTTCCTTTTTAAGCGGATAAGTTTGGGATATTTGATTATGCAGACATCTTTAAGTTCCTCCTTTGTTGCGCCTCTTTCAGGGCGGATAGTTTCGTCTACGGCCGAGGGAGGCATTTGGAAGTCCCCTAAGATGTTCAGCATAGGGGCTTCACTATTTTCTATACCCCAAGGGTGTGCTCGTTGGTAGACGGGTTTCTCACTTTTTATGGGCATTATTTAGTCCGACCAGCAAAACGCCGACATTAGGACAGGCAGACTGTTCCCCTTTAACCACACTTTGTGTGTTCCGATGCGCCAGACGGGGTGTTTGCGAGGTATTTTGGTGTCCAAACAGAAACAAAAATAGTTGAAAATAGTTTGTCGGAGGTGGTCCTACCAGTTGATGCCGCCGCGGCGGAAATCTAAAAAATTGGGTAGTTTCGTAATCACTTCAAAGGTCCTCATTGCGGGAGCGGGTCCCGGGGGATCCCCTTCAAAGGGAAGGGTATTCGCTCATCCGGCCGGGTAATGCGCCCAGACATGCTGAACGCCAAAATGGCATATCCAGGCGCTCGATCCGATACCGCCTGAATCGGTGCCCATCAGGTGCCTATCAGAATGACTAGAATGGCGTAACGTGGGAGTTTGTAGGTGAAATAGGCGTACTATCTTATTGATTATACGTGGTACCGGTACATGATACTTCTTTTACGAATCGACTGCTCTACCAACTGAGCTACTTCGGCCCATGTCGATCGATAATTCACTCTAGCATCGCGCGGAAAATAGTTCAAACGCCGGCGCTGGAATGGAAACGCCCGCCTGTCAATGCGGCGACAATTTGCTTGCCGTGAAAGCGGCCATTTTCGATGAAAATTTCGCTGGTGTGATTTCCGCCGATCACCACTCCGGCGACAAATATTCCCGGGACATTGCTCTCATGCGTCATGCGGGTCCATGGTGGGCTTGTTGGTTTCCGGATCGAGCGAGATTCCCAGGGAGCGCAGGAATTCAAAGTCCGGATGGTATCCGGTCAACGCAAAAACCTGGTCCGCGGGCAATGACGATTTCGCCGGCGTGGTTGGAGACCACCACGCGGCCCTCTTCGATGCGCTTCACCTCCGTTTCAAAAAGCGCGCGGACCTGTCCGGCCTTGATGCGGTTCTCGATGTCCGGCCGAACCCAATATTTAATCGTCGAGCCAAGTTCCGCGCGCCGGTGAACCAGAGTGACTTTCGCGCCATTGCGGTAAAGATCGAGGGCAGCTTCCGCGGCCGAGTTTTTCCCGCCGATCACCACTACATTCAGGCGCCAGAACGAATGAGGCTCCGTGTAGTAATGGGAGACGTGCGGCAAATCTTCTCCGGGAATGCCGAGACGATTCGGAAGGTCGTAATAGCCGGTGGCGACCGCGATTTTTTTGGCGGCGAATTGCGCGGGAATTCCCTGCTCGTCCCGCGTATGCACGCTGAATTTTCCGTCGGCGCCTTCGACCCGCTCCACGCGATGGCCGAGCCGCAAGTCCAGATCGTAGTGCTCGGCGCACTTGCGATAATATTTGAGCGCCTCGCTGCGAGTGGGCTTCTCGGCGGCGCTCGTGAGCGGCAGATCGCCGATTTCCAGAAGTTCCGGCGTCGTGAAAAACACCATATTGACGGGATAATGGTAGAGAGAATTGCAAAGGCACCCTTTGTCGATCACCAGCGGGCGCATTCCAGCGCGCTTGGCTTCAATGGCGCAGGCGAGCCCCGTGGGCCCCGCTCCAATGCAAATCAGGTCGTAAGTGCTCATAAAGAAAGTGTGCCCCGGGAAGAAATGTTTTGCAACCGCCTCGGCCGGCGCCTTTTGGAGCGTATGGAACTTGCCGACAGCCACGCCGCGCTGAGCGGTGAAATGCCATTCCAGTGTACGAGAAGAGATGCTAAGGTGAGCGGCAACTACTTGACGGACGCCGGGTGAGGAATGGATTGGCCTCCGAAGCATCCTCGCATGTTTGCGCCCCTTGATCCGCAATTGCAGGCGGTCCATATACAAGTAAATAACCGGAGTCGTATAAAGAGTAAGGGCCTGGCTCACCATCAAGCCGCCCACAATGCTGATCCCGAGGGGGCGGCGCATTTCCGAACCGGTGCCGGTCATCAACGCCAGCGGCAATCCTCCAAAAAGCGCCGCCATCGTCGTCATCATGATCGGACGGAATCTCAGCAGGCACGCCTGATAAATCGATTCCTCGGGAGTCTTCCCTGTCCGCTCCGTTTCAATCGCGAAATCAATCATCATGATGGCGTTCTTCTTGACGATCCCGATCAGCAGAATAATTCCAATCAGCGCGATCACGGTCAATTCGGTGTGGAATGCCAGCAACGCCAGAAGAGCTCCCACTCCGGCGGAGGGCAACGTCGAAAGAATCGTTACCGGGTGGATGTAACTTTCATAGAGCATTCCCAAAACAATGTACACAGTCACCAGCGCGGCCAGAATCAGCCACGGCTGGCTCGACAGCGAAGACTGAAAGGCCTGCGCGTTTCCCTGGAACGTCGGATGAATATCGGCGGGAAGTCCCATATGCAAAACTGCTGCTTCGAATCTTCGTCACGGCATCGCCCAGAGCGACTCCCTCTGCCAAGATTGAACGAGATCGTAACCGCGGGAAATTGGCCCTGATGGTTTACGGCGAGGGCCGTATTCTTCGTCTCATAGTGGGTAAAGGCGCTCAGGGGCACCTGGTCCCCATTCGACGATTTCACATACAGGCCTCGGATGCGCATCCGTGCTGTCCCGGAAGGCCGAATCGACTTCCATCACGACGTGATACTGATTCAATTCCGTGTAGATCGTGGACACCTGCCGCTGGCCGAACGCGTCGTAGAGCGTGTTGTCGATCGCCTGCGGTGAAATTCCCAACCGGGATGCCGTATCGCGGTCAATCACCAGGCTTGCTTGCAAGCCGCGCGTTTGTTGATCGCTGGCAATGTCGCGCAATTCGGGCAATCTGTTTCAATCGTCGCCTCCACGCGAGGCGCCCATTCCAGCAGGTCATCGAGATTTTCGCTGGAGAGCGTGTATTGATATTGCGAACTGCTGATCCGCCCGCCTACCGTGATGTCTTGATTGGCCCGCAGAAAAATGTGGCCCGGGAACCACCGCAAGTTTGGGCCGCAGGCGCGCGATCACTTGATCCACGCGTGACCTTTCGCTCGTTGAGCGGCTTCAATTCGATCTCCATGCTGCCCGGTATTTTCCGCGCCGCCCCCTGTGTCGCCGACCAAGCTCTTAACCGCCGGGTCGCTCATAACGATGTCGGTATATTGCTTCAATTTCGTCCTGCATCACGGGGAAGGAAGTATCCTGGGCCGCCCAGGATACTTGCCGGTCATCAGCCCGGTATCCTGCTGCGGGAAAAAGCCCTTGGGAATGACGATATACAAATACACGCTGAGGCAGATCGTCGCGCCCGTGACGGACGAGCATGAAGGGCTGGTGGCGCAGAACCCAGCGCAACCCGGCCGCATAGGTCTTCACGCTCCATTGAAACACCCGTTCGCTCGCCTGATACATCTTCCCGTGCTTCATTTCCTTTTCCGATTTCAGGAATTGAGCGCACATCATGGGCGTGGTGGTGAGCGACACGCACAGAGAAACGACAATCGCCACGCTCAAGGTGACCGCAAACTCGCGGAACAGCCTTCCCGATGATCCCGCCCATCAGCAGGAGAGGAATGAATACGGCGATCAGGGAAGAGCTCATCGACAGGACCGTAAATCCGATCTCGCGGGAACCCTTCATGGCCGCTTGCAGCGGCGAATCCCCCGCTTCCAGATAGCGCGTGATGTTCTCGATCACCACAATCGCGTCGTCCACGACGAAACCCGTGCAGATCGCCAGCGCCATCAGAGAAAGATTGTCGAGACTGTAGTGCAGCAGGTACATCACTCCGAACGTTCCGACGATGGAGAGAGGCACCGCAATGCTCGGAATAATCGTGGCCCAGGCATTGCGCAAGAAAAGAAAAATAACCATCACCACCAGCGCGACGGTCAACAGCAGCGTGAATTCGATATCTTTGACCGAAGCGCGGATCGTCGTGGTGCGATTAAAATTGGTGCCGAGCGTGACCGTGGGCGGAATGGAAGCGCGCAATTCCGGGAGCAATGCGCATGATGCGGTCCACGGTCTCAATAATGTTGGCGCCGGGTTGCCGGCCAATGCCCATGGACACGGCGGTTTTGCCGTTCGCGTATCCGGAGTTGCGGAGATCTTCGATTCCCTCGGTCACTTTCGCAATATCGCTCAGCCGGACCGGAGCCCCATTTCTGATAGGCAACAATCAAAGGTGAATATTGCTCGGGTTTGAGCAGTTGGTCGGTGTCGTTCACGATCCACCGGTTGGATTGATTTTCCAGATTTCCCTTTCGGAGTGTTGGCGTTGGCGGACCGAAGCGCGGCCCGCACTTCCTCCAAACCAATCCCGTAATGCGCCAGCGCGTTCGGATTCAGGTCCACGCGAACCGCGGGCTTCGCTCCCCCGGAGATGCGGACCAGGCCCACGCCATGCGACCTGGGATATCTTTTGCGCAAGAAAGGAATCGCACAAATCGTAAAGACGGCTCCTTGGAACCGTGTCCGATGACACGGCCAAATCCAGAATGTCCGATTCGGCCGGATTGACCTTGCGGTAGGTCGGCAGGCTTGGCAATCCGGCGGGCAATTGTCCCGCCGCGGCATTGATGGCCGCCTGCACGTCCCGGGATGCTGCATTGATGTCCCGATCCAGATCGAACTGAAGAGTGATTCCCGTAGAGCCCAAGCTGGCTGGTGGACGTCATCTGCGTGACGCCCGCGATCCGCCCGAATTGGCGTTCCAGCGGCGTCGCCACCGATGAGGCCATGGTTTCCGGACTCGCCCCCGGCAGGCTTGCCCGAACAGAGATCGTCGGGAAATCAACGTGGGGCAATGCCGCCACGGGCAGAAAATAAAAACCCACTCCGCCTGCAAGCAGAATGGCAATGCTCAACAAGCGAAGTGGCAATAGGCCGTCGTATGAAAGGCGCGGAAATATGCATCTTGGTTTCTTCAGCCCGTTCGATCAAGTCACGAACTTTGTGCCAGCATTCATCCTACCCAGACATCACCGATATAGTAATACTAATCGAAGTGGCTGAAAGTTTCCTGAATGGCGGTGCCAGGCCAGTTTCCGCGAATGCGGCTTCGCGTGGAGTTGGCAAAAATGCGCTGGCGCTGTCATCTCACGGCGATCGCATACTCTACAATAATCAGCTTCGGTGGGCTATCTTCAGATCAATTTGCCGAAGCATGCAGGCCCAATGCCTGAGCGGTCACGTCCGTATACTTGAGTCCGCCACCGGTATTGAACAACACAACGCGGTCCTTGGCAGTGAGGAACCCCGTGGCGAGCAGGTGATCGTACGCGGCTGTCGCGGTGGCTCCTTCGGGCGAAAGAAAAACACCTTCGTTTCTCCCCCAGTCCTTGAGCGACGCCAGAATCTGCTCGTCGGAGACAGCCAGGGCCACGCCGCCGGACTCCCGCAGGATTTCCAGCATGATGGAATCCCCGTAGGGTTTCGGCACGCGAAGGCCGGCTGCAAACGTAGCGGCGTTTTGCCACATCTGGCTCACGTTCGCGCCCTGTTCAAAGGCGCGGACCACCGGCGCGCACCCGGAGGATTGCACCGCGATCATGCGAGGCCGCTTTCCGGGACGCACCCAGCCGAGTTCTTCCAACTCCAGGAAAGCTTTCCACATTCCAATCAGTCCGACTCCGCCGCCCGTGGGATAAAAAACCGCATCGGGATATTCCCAGCCAAGCTGCTCGACCAGTTCATAGCCCATGGTCTTCTTGCCTTCGACGCGGAAAGGCTCTTTGAGAGTGGAGATGTCGAACCAGCCTTCTTTCTCTTTGCGTTCCGCCACCATGCGTCCGCAGTCGGAGATGAGTCCATCGACGAGAGTCACTTTGGCCCCGTAGACCGTCGCCTCCACGAAGTTGGCAAGAGGCACGTCTTTCGGCATGAAGATATGCGCTTCGATCCCCGCGGCGGCGGCGTAAGCAGCAAGAGCGCCTGCGGCGTTTCCTGCCGACGGCACGGCCAGCTTCTTCAGGCCGTAGTGGCGCGCCATGGTGACCGCAAGCGCGAGTCCGCGCGCTTTGAACGTGGAGGTCGGGTTGGCGCCCTCCTCTTTCAGAAAAACATTCGGGAAGCGGCGGCTTTGGAGCATCGGCGTCCAGCCTTCGCCAAGCGTGACCGGCTTGGCATCGGGCAGGACCAGGCTGTAGCGCCACATGCCGGCCCAGGGCACTGAGGCGGCATGCTGCGCGATCTTGTCGCGCGCCGCTAGTGCCGCGCAGCGGCCTCAAGTCGTACCGGACATAAAGCGAACCTGAACAATCCGGGCACAGCGTCTGCGGCGTTTCCGCGGAAACAGATTTTCGGCAACGAGAGCACTCTAACTTCGCGATGGGTGGCATGCGCGAAAGATACCAGAGGGCGCGAACAACAAACAACCTTCCAAAGACGAATGACCGCCGGGAGAATCCCTGAGGTACTATCTGGACTCGCGAGAAAGCCGACTCAAAACGTCTTGGAGAAGTCCTGCCAGGACTGGAATGGTTCTGATGACGGCGGACACGAACAAAACTTCGCGCAAGAAGGCAAAGCCCGGCGCATATTTCGGTATTCCGCTGGCGCTTTGTGTAATGGCGTTCCTGGCCGGCGGCTTGCTCATCGGCGTGCTGTTTCCCGGGAACCGAGTGGCGGCTGCGATCTATACGAGCGGCACTTATTTCCCCAAGTTGGTTGTGACGTTTGCCACGCTCATTATTTTTGCGCTGCTTTCCGGGGCCACGGCAAAGCTTGTGTTGTTTAACCGGCAAGGCGCCGGACGCCTGTTTGGATCGATCCTGGCGGCCTACGTTGTCCTGGGATTTGCCTCTCTGGTTTACGTCACGATTTGGATCCCGATCCTCACCAAGCTGCCGTTTGCCGCTCCGGGCGCGCCTGTTCTGGGGGCGGGCCAGTGGCTTCAGCAAGTGCGGAAATCCTTCTCCACGCTGCTCTCCGAACAGCCTCTCGTTCAAGCGCTGATCATCGCAGTATTCACTGGCTACGTGGCAGCCATCATTCCAGGTCTTCGTTCCGTCGCGCGCGGTCTGATCCTGGGCAGCCAAGCCACGCTTTGGTTGTTCAAGAAACTTCTGTGGTATTACCCGGTGATGATCGGCTGCCTGGCGATCGGCATTCCCATGAAGTTCGGCCTGAAAGGCATGACCGCGTACGGCCGGACGACCCTTTGGGTGGGCCTGGTAACGGTGAGCTGGTCCATCCTCCTGGCCACTTTCGTGAAGTTGACGTCGAAGCGCTCTTGGAAGCAGATCGTTTCGTACTACGCGGCTGTGTGGCCTACGGGATTCGGCACGGGAGGCTCCTACGAAACCCTGGCGATGAATCTTGTTTCGGCCGAATCCGAGTTGGGCTTGCCTCGCGAAATGGCGGAAGTTTCCATCGTCTTCGGCACGGTGATGAACAAGAGTTGCGCCAGCATGTCCGTCATGCTGGTTACGATTTCCGTGGCCCGGCTGCTCAATTTTCCCATTTCGATGGCGGAGATCCTGACGCTGATTCCGCCCGTGCTCATCCTGGGATTGGAATCTCCCGGAATCCCGGGAGGCGCCGCATTTTTTATGTCGCCGATTGTAGCCGTGCTGCTGCACGTGCGGGACGTCGATGCATTCGTCGCGACGTTTGTGACCATGTATTCCGGTTTGATTCCAATGTTCTCTACCGCCGGCAACACCACCAACGATGGCCTCGTGGGCGCTTTGCTGAATGATCGGTTTTGCAATAATCCGAGGCCGGGAGACCCTGCGTTACCCAAAATTCAGAACGCTTCGGCGTCGTTCACGAACCAAGGCCAGCCCGCTAAGCCTGTCCAGATTGATCGGCTGGATTGTTATGGTATTAGGCGCATGGATGATTGTTTCGCCTCAGGCGCTGTTGGGGCTCGACCAACTGAAGTGGATGTACCAATTATGCGTTCCCAGGCGAAGTCCTGCTGGGCGCATTGGTCGATGACGGTTTCGCTCCAATTGCTGACTCCCAGAGGCATTGCCGATCAAATTGGCCCACGGTGTGCAAGAAATCCCGCCCAGACCAGAGTCTTCGAGTACAACCACGAACTTGACCTAGGCGAAGTGGCTCATCGGGCGGGCCGCGTGATTGATTCCCAAAGACAGCACGCGTATCATGGAAGGTTAATGCATGTAAATAGAACAGGCCGCCCGGCACGCCTCTTCTCTTCTTGCAAGCGCATCCTGCTTGCCGCGCTTTTAGTGTCCCTGCTCGCGCCCGCTCTGTTTGCCGCCGATCCTGAGATTTTTCCGCTCTCGCAGGTCCAGCCCGGAATGAAGGGCGAGGCGTACACGATTTTTGCCGGGGACCAGATCGAAAAGTTCGATTTGGTGGTGATCGGCGTGATGCCGAATTTTCTGGCGCCGAAGGAATCGATCATCCTCGTGCAACTCCTGGGCCCAAAAGTGGAGCACACCGGCGTGGTCGCGGGAATGAGCGGAAGCCCGGTCTATATCGACGGGAAACTCGCCGGGGCGCTTTCCCTCAAGCTCGGCCAGTTCAGCAAGGAACCCCTGGCCGGAGTCACGCCGATTGAAAATATTTTGAGCCTGCCGAAGGGCCAGCCCGGCACGATTCGAGCCGAGACGGCGCCCGGCGCGGCGGCGCCTTCCCAACAAATGGAAGCGCGATTCGAGATTCCCTCGGATTGGGCGTCGCGGGCCGGCGTTTCCGGCGGAAGTTTTCTGACGCCGATTGATTCCCCGCTCGTCTTTTCGGGCTTCAGCGCCGTGGCCATCCGGCAATTCGAGAATGAATTTGCCGCCTACGGCATGGCGGCGACACAGGGCGGCAGCATCGACTCGCGGCCCGACGATGGAAACATTCGTCCCGGAGACATGGTCAGCGCCGTACTCCTCGAAGGAGATATGTCGCTGAATGCGTCGTGCACGGTCACGGCGATTGTGGATGGGCGCGTGTACGTTTGCGGGCATCCGCTGTTCGGATTCGGCTCCGTTCAGATGCCCATGGCGCGAGCCCGCGTGCTGACCACGCTCAGCTCCGATCTGGAATCGACGAAAATTGTGAACGTCGGCGGAACGATCGGATCGTTCAGCCAGGATCGCGTGACCGCTGTCGTAGGCAGTTTGGGCGCCGCGCCGAAATTGATTCCCATCGACATGACCGTGGCGACGCCGGACGGAGACAAGCACCTTTCCTTCCGCATGATGTCGAATCCGAAGCTCACGCCGATTCTGATGGGCATTGCCGCGCTGAACGGCCTGATCCAGAGCAGCGTGTACGGCGAAGGAACCACGCTGCACTTGACCGGAGGAATCGACATCGCCGGCCACTCCAGCGTGACGCTGGATAATCTTTTCCCGCCGATCGATTCCTTCATTCCCGACGGCTTGCCGGTCGCGAGCGCGGTGCAAAACATTTTCCAGAGGATTTTCTCGAACCAGTTTGAAACGGCGAATATCGAGCGCGTGACGCTCCGCATGGAATCCATGCCGGAACGCCGCCAGGTGACGATCGAGGGCGCGTGGCTGGATAAATCCGAGGCCGAGCCGGGCGACACGGTCACCGTGCGCGTGCAATTGCGCCCGTATCGCGGATCGCCGGTGATTCGCGATGTGCGGATCGCGATTCCTCCGCAAGCGCGTGCGCGGCACGTCCATGCAAATTCTGGCCAGCGATTCGGGCACCTTGAACCGCATGAGCGTCGTATCCGGATCGCAGGCGCGCCTGGACAGCCTGGAGCAGCTCATCTCGGTTTTGAACCGGGAACGGAGAAACAACCGGCTGTACGTGACGCTGCTCGGATCTTCGCCGACCATGGTGGTGCAGGACAAAGTGATGCCGAACGTCCCCGCGTCCCAGATCAATCTTCTCGACCAGCGCGGCGGCCCGGCGAGTTCTCTTGTCGTTCGGCAATCGGCGGCGGGAGAATGGTCGCTGCCGCTCGATCAGATCGTTCAGGGATCCACATCCATTACGATTCAAATCAAGTAAGCGGCAGGCTGGCGCGCGTCGCCGGCTCCTTGAGGAGTCTTATGCGCAATGCATTTTCAAACGCCCGCGATCCGCGCGGCGCAAGAACCGCCGCCCTTGCTCACCCGCGCGCGTGGATACTTCTCGCCGCTGTCGTGCTCGCCATTGCCGCGCCCGCGCTTGCCGAACACACGCGCTGGTGGCGGCAAACCACGTTTGAAGAATTTGACAAAGGGACGGCGAAAGGCGTCGCGCTGCGCAGCGACGGCAAAATGTTTCTGGCCCCGCGGTTCGCCGAATTTGCGGACGCCAACCTCGCCTATCTCCTCCAAATCCGGGCCGATTCAAAGGGAAATCTCTACGCGGCGGGCGGCTCGAACGCGAAAGTGCTGCGAATCGATGCCAGCGGCAAGTCGACCAGCGTATTCGAATCCTCCGAACTCGCGGCCCAGGCGCTCGCCCTCGATGCCGCCGGAAATCTTTTTGTCGGCACTTCGCCCGACGGAAAAGTCTACAAAGTGACGCCCGCCGGCCAATCCTCCGTCTTCTTCGATCCGAAGACGAAATACATTTGGGATCTGGCCGTGGACAAGGACGGAACCGTGTACGTCGCCACCGGCGATACCGGCAAGATTTTTTCCGTCGCGCCGGATGGCAAAGGACAGGTTTTTTATTCCAGCGAAGAAACTCATATTCGATCGCTGGCGCTCGATGCGAGCGGAAACGTCCTGGCAGGGACTGAGCCGAGCGGGCGGGTTCTGCGCATTCCGAAAGCCGCCAATAATCGCCGCGCGTTTGTCCTCTACGAAACCTCAAAAAAGGAAATCACGGCCCTGCTGCAGGCCGCGAATGGCGACCTGTACGTCGCCGCGGTCGGCGAGAAAACCGCGCCTAGCTCCCGGGCAACCGCGCCCCATGACGCCGGACACGACCACGACGTCCGAATTTTGCGATTTCGCTTGGCGCGGCGACGGGAAACACGGCCGCAACCGCGCACGCAGCCGCAGCCCATTCCCTTTACGCCGTTCTTCACCGTAAATTCGAGTTCGGTCTATCGAATCGCCCCGGATGGTTCTCCCGAAGAACTGTGGAGCGCGCGGGACGATGTTGTCTACTCGATGGGACTTCTCCCCGGCGGGAAACTGCTCCTCGGGACCGGAAATGACGGCGCGGTTCTGGAGCTCGAAGGCAATCATGTTTTCTCGAAACTCGTGAAAGCAACCTCGCGCCAGGTGACCGCGATCGCCACCGGCCCCGGAGGAAAACTGTTTCTCGCCGCGGCCAATCCCGGAAAGGTTTTCACGCTGGGACCGGAAAACGAATCCGAGGGCACCTACGAATCGCAGCCGTTTGACGCGCACATTTTTTCGCGCTGGGGCCGCACCGTGTGGTGGGGTGAAAATATCGCCGCCGGCGAATAGCGCCGGCGCCCCGCGCATCGCGATCTATGCCCGCTCGGGCAACACTTCCGATCCGGATTCCAATTGGAGCGACTGGGCGGGCCCGTATGCAAATCCCTCCGGTGACAAGCTCGATTGCCCCGCCGCGCGTTTTGTGCAGTGGAAGGCTGTCCTGCGCGGCGGCGGCAGCGGCAGCGCCGCTCCCGCGATCGATTGGTTCAGCATCGCGTATTTGCCCAAAAATATTGCTCCTGAAGTAACCGCGATCGCCCTGCAAGATCCTGGCGTGCGCGTCCAGGGAATTGCCTTGCCGACGGTGGGTAGCGGGTCCGCAGGCTCCCGCGCAGCTGCGCATGCCGCAGCCGCCGCCATCCGCATCTTCCGCCAACTCTGCGTTCACCATCACCGCGATTTCATCGATGGGGTCCTCGGCCGGGTCCGCGCATTTCGATCCGGTCCCGCAAGGCGTCTCGCAAAAAGGCTATCAGTCCGTTTTGTGGACCGCTGACGATGCGAATGACGACCAGCTGGAATTCGCCATTTATTTTCGCGGCGAAAACGAAACCACATGGAAATTGCTCAAGGACAAGCTGGACACGCGATTTTATTCGTGGGACACAACCTCGATGCCTGACGGCGCGTACTATCTGAAGATCGTCGCCAGCGATGCTCCGTCCAACCCCGCCGGGGAAGGGCTGTCTTCGGAGCGCGAATCCGACCGCTTCGTCGTGGATAACACGCCCTCCGTCGATCGCTCAGCTCACGGCGGAATCCGTGAGCGCGCGGCGTGCGAGTGCGGTTCCAGGCCAGCGCGCCCGGTGAGCTTCATCGCGCGCGCGCAATACAGCCTGGATGCGGGGGATTGGACGCTGGTCTTCCCGGCCGGAGGCCTGAGCGACGCGCCCCGCGAGAATTACGATTTTCAGATTGCAGAAAATTTCGCCGGGCGAGCACACGGTCACGGTTCGCGTCTACGACCAGTTTGAAAATGTATCGAGCGCCAAGGCGACAGTTCGAATTTCCTCCAGCGGAAATTGAACGAAGCTCTAGTAGGACTGGCGTCCAGCAGCAATTTTTTCTCGCTTCGAGCAGGCCGCATGATCTGCCGGCGATGCCGCGCACTAGCAAACCCTGCTCCGCAATGTCCGAAGGCTGCATTGTCTCCGGAGCGACTGCGTTTTGGAAGTTGCTGCCTAACTCGCCCAGCGTTCCCGCGCCGACGCCTTGGCCTCGTACCGCTCGATGTGCAGCCCGATCCCCGACATGCCTCCCGGGGCGGAGCTCGGCCGGACGTGGACCACGCGCGCCACACACTTCACATCGCTCGACGATTTCCCGCCAGCTCTTGCGGCATGCGGAGCGAAACTTCCACCGGCGTGCCGACTTTCAGCGGAACGTTGGTCATAAAATACATGCCGCGCTGCGAAAGTTTTCCGACTCCGCCGTTTGCTCGGTCGATCCCGGATTGTTGAGCGCCCGGAATCGCAAGGGCACACGGATATTCACGCGCGTATCGATACGTCGTTCACTTGAACTCATCGTTTCCTCCCCGCTCGCTGGTTTGAGTGCGCGCGGTTATCAAAGTAGGAAGGGGGTGAAATCGATTCTAGCGCGCGGCGAAACGGAAGCAAGGGAAATGCGCCTCTTTTGCGAGGCGTGCGCCATCGCGGGACAAGTTGTGCCATAATGCGCCTTTCTTAAGAGTTTTCTCATTGAGCGCACCCGACACTCCATCTTTCGCGGGCCCCGACCTCCAAGCGATTCGCGAGGCGCACCGCCGCATCGCTCCGCACATCGAGGAAACGCAGGTGATGATTTCCTATCCGCTCGATGAGCTGGCGGGCGCGCTGCTGTATTTCAAGTGCGAAAATTTGCAGCTCTCCGGTTCGTTCAAAATTCGCGGCGCGGCGAATGCGGTTTTTTCGCTGAGCGAAGCGGAGGCGGCGCGAGGCGTGGTCACGCACTCGTCGGGAAATCACGGCGCGGCGCTGGCGCTGGCGGCGCAAATGCGCGGCATCCGCGCCTGGGTGGTGATGCCCCGCAACGCGCCGCAGGTGAAAGTTCGCGCCGTCGAAGCCTACGGCGCGGACATTTCGTTTTGCGAACCGACGCTGGCGGCGCGCGAAGCTGCCGCCGCGGAGTTGCTGCGCTCCACGGGCGGAACGCTCATTCATCCCTACGATGACGACCGCGTGATCGCGGGACAAGGCACGGCGGCGCTGGAACTCCTCGAGGAAATTCCGGACCTGGACATCATTTGCGCGCCGGTCTCGGGCGGAGGATTGCTTTCCGGCACGGCCATCGCGGCGAAATCCCTGCGCCCGGAAATCGTGGTGATCGGCTGCGAACCGGCCAACGCGGACGACGCCGCGCGGTCGCTCGCCTCCGGCCAGCTCGAGCCCGGCTCGACAAAGTTCACGATCGCCGACGGCCTGCGCGCGACTCTATCTCCGCGCACCTTCGCGATTTTGCGCGAGCGCGTCGATCGCATCCTGCTCGTCACCGAAGAGGAAATCGTCGAATCGATGCGCCTGATCACCGAGCATCTGCGCAGCACGGTCGAACCCTCCGGCGCCGTGGCCGCGTCGCCCGCCCTTCATCGCCAGATCGAAGGCGAAGACCTGCGAATCGGAATTATTCTCTCCGGCGGGAATCTGGATCCCGATGCGGCCCCGGATAAATAACTAGAAGTGAAATACCCCGGGTAGGAATCATTAAGCAGAAGCTTTCAGTCCATCGCCTGGCGCCGCACCCTTAGGCAGTCCCCCGTTAAAAATTGAATAAATTCGCATTTTTACATGCGATTGTTGTTGATTTTTGTGTGGAGAGATTGCAAGGTTTCGGCATGGTGAGTGCCGAAATCTTGCAATTTTATTTTGGGGAGCAGGGATGAAACCGAGACCCAAGCCGCAGGACAGCGGGACGCAGGAACTGTTTCGGGCGAAGCTGAGGAACATCATCAATCTGGGGCATGAGCTGGTGCGGCTGGGCGAATTGATCGACTGGGAGCGGCTGGAAGCGCATTTTGCGCCGTACTATCGCGAGGCGGGACGTCCGGGGCTGCCGATCCGTCTGGTGGTGGGGCTGCATTTGCTGAAGCACATCGAGGGGTTGTCGGACGAAGCGGTGTGCGAGCGGTGGGAGCGGGATCCGTACATGCAATATTTTTGCGGGGAAGAATATTTTCAGCACGCCTTTCCGCTGGAGCGATCGGGGATGACGCATTTTCGCAAGCGCGTGGGAGAGGAGGCGCTGGAGACGTTGTTGCAGGAGACGCTGGCCGCGGCGTATCGCGGCGGGGCGCTGAGTGTGCGGGCGACCGAAGCGGTGGCGGTGGATACGACGGTGCAGGAAAAAGCGATCGCGCATCCGACCGAGCACGGGCTGCTGCTGACGGCGATCGAGCAGTTGGGCCGGCAAGCGAAAAAGACAGGGCTGCGCTTGCGGCAATCGTATGTGCGCGTGGCGCGGAGAGCGGCGATGAAGACGGGGCGATACCTGCACGCGCAGCAGAAGAGACGCGCCAAGCGGCAGGTGAAATTTCTGCGGGTGCGTTTGCGGCGGCTGATCCGCGACGTGCGTCGCAAGATGGCGGCGCTGCCCGCGCTGGCGGAATCGTCCGTCGAGCGGCTGGAATACACGCTGGGACGCGCCTGGCGCATCGCGCACCAGCAGCGCGGCGATCGAGATTACGTTTATTCCTGGCACGCGCCGGAAACCGAATGCATCAGCAAAGGCAAAGCGCGCGCGCCGTACGAATTCGGCTGCAAAGTTTCCATCGCCACGAATCTGCATCCGGCCAAGGGCGGGCATTTCATCCTGCAGGCGCGTGCGTTGCACGGCAATCCGTACGATGGTCACACGCTGAAGCAGGCGCTGGACGATGTGCGGGAAATCGTGGGCCGCAGCCCGCTGCGCGTCGCGGTCGACCAGGGATATAAAGGGCACCGGCTCACCGGTCATCCACACACGGCGGTCTTCATCACCGGGCAGAGACGAGGCGTCACGGATAAAATCAAACGTTGGCTGAAACGCCGCGCGGTGGTCGAACCGATTATCGGCCACGCGAAAAACGATGGGCTGCTGGGCCGCAACTGGTTGAAGGGCCGCGCCGGAGATCGCTGCAACGCGTTGCTGGCAGCCGCAGGTTTCAATCTCCGGCAACTGCTCCGCTTCCTGAGAGGGCTCCCTTATTTTTTGCGCGCTTTTTTCTGCGCCATCCTGCTCACGCTACGCCCACCCACAACCCTCGCAGCGTAAACTCAAATTCAAAATGATTTCTTAACGGCGGACTTACGCCTCCTGCCAGTTCGATATCGCGAAGCCCGCACAGGCAAGAGTGCCTGTGCTACCAAACTCACCGTTCCTCAACAGGCTCGGGATGAATCGTGACGCGGGCGATCTGCGGAAAATGTTCCTTCACGCGGTCTTCCAGCGCGCCGGTAACGTCGTGGATTTGGGTGATGGGCAGGCTGCCATCCATGGCGCAGTGGCAGGACACCAGGATTTTGTGCTCGACCTGGCGCACGTGGACTTCGTGGCAGTCGATCAGCTCGTGAAATTCGCGCGGCAGCGTGTTGATGTATTTTTCGATGGCGCGGCCGAGGCCGGTCATTTCGCCGCGCTGGCCATCGACGGCAGCGATGTGCGTGCCGAGCGGCTCGATGTGAATATTCACTTTTGCGTCGGCGCGGTCGCGATGACGCGGCCACGCCGGGGAGTTTGCGGATTTCCTCCTCGAGTTCGGTCGCGCGGCGATGCGCTTCCCGCAGGCTCAAGTGTTCGTCGACTTCCAGGTGCATCTCGATAAACAGGCGGCCGTCGAGCTGGTCGGCGGAAATTTCGTGCACGGCGAGGCCGAGCCGCGCGGCGATGGCGCGGATGGCGTCAAACAAATGCTCTCCCGCGGCGGCGCGCGGCTCCATGTGCACCATCACGTCCGCGGGAACAATTTCGCCGACGCGCTGCTCGACGGCGTCGGAAATGGCGTGCACCTGCTCGAAGCTGGCGGACCGCGGAACGCTGATCGTGACATCCACGAAGTGCTGGTTTCCCGCGCGCCGCACCCGCACGCGTTCGGTGGAGAGCACGCCTTCGAGTCCTTGGACCTCTCTCGTGACGCGCTCCTGCAGTCCGGCAGGCGCCACGTCCAGCAGCGCCTCGATCGTGCGCTTTCCCAGCCGTGAACCCACCCAAATCACGATGGCCGCAACGACGAGCGCGGCGATCGGGATCGGCGATCTGCAGCCAGGTGATACCCCAATGCTGGCCGAGCCAGACCGTCCCCATGCCCAGAATGACGACAAACGTGCTCCACACATCGGTCGAAAAATGAAGCGCGTCGGCTTCCAGCGCTTCGCTCGGATATTCGCCGCGCCACACGGGCCAGCGCCCGCGAACGGACCAGATCAATGCCCATCGCGAGGCCGAGAATCACCATGGCCAGCGCGCTCGGCTGCAAATGCACCTGCTTGAACAGCAGGCGCACAAACGCTTCGAAGATGATGTACACCGAAGTCGCGAGCAGCAGTCCCGTTTCGACGAACGCGGAGAAATTTTCAAATTTTCCGTGCCCGTAGGTGTGCCCGGAATCCGCGGGCAGGTCGGACACCCGCACGGAAAGCCACGTCAGGATGGCCGCGATCAAGTCCAGCCCCGAATGCAGCGCCTCGGAAAGCACGCCCAGGCTGCCCGTGGCGACGGCCAAAAACACCTTGAGCCCGACAAGAATCAAGGCGGAGCCGATGGACCCAAGCGCCGCCATCTGCTTTGACCGAAGTGGGAGAACGTGTGATGGAGGAATCCTCGAAAGGATTATACGATGACGGGTGAAGAAGTAGCGCGGGCTTCAGCCTGCGGGTTTTGGTGCCAAGCACATTCCACTGTGCTTGGCACCAAAACCCGCAGGCTAAACAGGCTGCGGAAAAAATGTCTCGACCTGTCATTCTGAGCGAAGCGAAGAATCTCTCCCGTTTTCTTTTAGTTAATTCGAAGAGAGATTCTTCGCTTCGCTCAGAATGACGGCTTTTTGAGTTTATCAGCAGCCTGTAAAGCTCGCGCTACGTGATCGTCAGTTAATCGGTGGAGGAGGAACCAAGCGGCAAGCCGTTCCGGCTCGCCGCGCGCGCCATGGACTTCCACGTCATCGAGCAGAAGCGATGGCGCGATCACGGTCGACGGGACTCCGGAATCGGCCGAGCCAAACGCGGCCAGCGCCGTTCCGGCAAAACCCGCCTGCTGGCTTTGCATGAAATCGAAAGCCGTCGCGTCGTTTCCAACCGCGGCGATATTGCGGACGGCGCGCAGCGTAAGCCCGGCGAGGCGCGCGCCGCGAATCAGCGACTCCCTGCCGTCCGCGACGTCCACGCGATATACCAGCAACGGCAGCCGGTCGCCCGTGGCCGCGCCGGAAGCGGCGCCCATGACGATGTCGGAAAGATCTTCCTGCTCGCGCACGCCGAGGACAGGGTTATCCATTTCGCGGACGATCAGGCACCATTTGTTGCCGTTTTGCTTGCACTCGTCCATGAATTTTTTCTTCAGATCGTCCGGAGAAATTCCAGCCGAGGAAGTGAAAAACAGATTGCTCGCCATCGGGCGCGGATCGCCCAGATACGCGGCGCGGCCGTGGCCATTCGAATGGTCGAGATCGGGACCCGGACGGCGGGACATCAGAAAATTCAAGCAGCAGCCCGTTGTTGACGAGCTCGACGCGCTGCGCTTTCACGCCTTCTTCGTCCACATCGTACGTGCCCATCAAATCCCGCCCCTGAAACTGCTTGGCCGTCGGATCATCCAGCAGCGAAACCGTGCCGGGGAGGACGCGCGAGCCGAGTTTGCCGGTCCACTCGCTGCGTCCGCCCAGGCGGTCCATCAATTGGTCGAAAGCCGATTGCATCGCCAGCGGGCCGCGCGCGCCGGAAAGGGAGGGTCCCAGCATCTGCGCGAGCAAGGAGCCGGCCGCGGGCGCTTCAAACAGCACTGGGCCATCGTAATCGGCCGCAGGAGGCGAAACGCGAAGCGTGATCAATTGCTCCCCGGCCTTTTCGAGGTCCTTTCGAACGGCATCGGCGGCGGGCAACTGGTCAGGACGGTGGCGGTAAACAGCGTAGAAATTGTGCAGGCTCATGCCATCGTCGGATTCGGTTTCGAGGCTGGCTTCGATGGCCGCCAGGCTGTGATTCGCGCGAATCTTCGTGCCATCGGTATTGAGCAGATAGCTCGTGGTGTAAATCAGGTGATAGGTGACGCGCGAGCTGTACAATTGCGGAAACTGGCGCAAGGCGGCGGAAACGGTCCTGGCCTCCTGCTCCCAGTTTCGCGTGGTCCAATCCGGGTCGTGCAAAGGTTCGACCGAAACGGTCGGCGTCGCCGGAGAAAAATCGGGAATGCTGGGCGCCTTCGCCAGGCGCGACATGAACGCCTGCTTCTTGGAAAAATTCTCGACGGCGGCTTTGAATGCCTGATCGGTGGCGAGCCAGAGATCCTGGCGCAAGGAATCGTAATCGCGGTCGATCCCGACCGTGCCCGTCGAGCCGAGGAAACCGCTGAAGCCTTCGTCGGTGATGAAGTTCGAGCTGTCGAGATTATCGTTGCCGACGCGGACATCCACGCTCATGATGCGGTTGCGTCCGGAGGTTGAGGAAATCAGCGCGCCAAATTCCGCGACAATCGTGCGCACGTCCAGATCGAGAATGCGGTACTGGATAAAATAGGGGCGCGCGGGTTCATTGGTGCCCGGAATTTTCAGTTCCAGGCGCGTGCGCGCGCGATCCAGTTCATCCTGCATGGCCGCGAGGGTGTGATCGGAATCGGCCGCGGCGGTTTGTTGCGGCTGGGCGAGAGTCGCTGCGGGATGCCTCGGCGGGCAGCGCTGGCAGGTCCTGCCGACATCAATGAAAAGCGCAGCCACGGCGGCGAGCGCCAGACGAAGATTATTCCATGGAAATTTTCATCGCGCATGTTCATCGGTGTTCTCATGGAACAATTCACTGGCGCACCGCCTTCGGATCATGCGCAGGCGGCGGCAAGATCGGCGGCTTGTCCGTGGAAGTTTCCTTTTTCTGGACTTCCATCTCGGAGATTAGAATGGCCGGAGCCGAGGCGGAGACCGGCACAGAACCCGATTCCGCGCCGCAATATCCGTTAAAGGTTTCCATGGTGTCGCCGGTGGCGACAATTTTGGTGAGTGAAACCAGCGGCGTGCCGACGATATCCACGCCGCGAACGAGTTCGTCAGGGCGGCCGTCCGCGTACACTTTGTAAACAACCAGCGGCTGCACCTGGAAGGCTTGCGGCTGTCCGCGCCCGGTAAACGTGAAACCTCCGGCGATATCGTCAATCAGCAAGCCAAAGGGTTTTCCTTGGCGCTTAATTTCTTCCACTAGTTTTTTGCGCAGCTCGGCGTTGGATACTTTAAGGCTGCTCTCGACAATCAAGTTGCCCTGGCGCGAAACCGGCTGGGCGCCGATCTGGCGGCGGCCGTGTCCGTTAGAGACCGGGAAGCCGGTGAGCGGCTGTCGCGACATTTCAAAGTTCTTCAACACTCCGTGATCCACAAGCGTTACGCGCTCGGAGGGAGTCCCCTCGTCATCGAAC